>NZ_JAUCZH010000003.1 GCF_030373185.1 Tabrizicola sp. | reverse complement strand
CCGATGCGCCCAAACCGCCCGCATATCCCTTCAATTCCAATCAGTCTCAAAGAGCCATCTTCAGACAAAAAACGTGCGATCCGCCAATTTCTTGGCGTATCCCTTCGCGCCTTGTCTTCAGATTTTCCGGGCTTTCCCTGTGGCTTCCGCCGCCGTTCCTTCCCGTCACCGTGACGTTTCCGCTTCGGTGAGGCGGTATTTACGGAGAGGTGCCGGAAGCCGCAAGAGGGAAAAACACGATCTTCACAAAATTTTTGCATCAACAGGAAAAGACCGCAAAATCTGGGGTTTGACGCAAGAGGTGCCACAAGAGAGGCGCATCGCGCGCAACTTTGTTGCCCGAGTATGCCCTGCCTCGCGACCTTTCTTCTTCTGTCATGCCGCGGCGCGGCTCCGCGGCACCGACCGGGGCAACAATCGCGCCGCAAGAAGCAGGATCGCTAACCCCGCATAGGCCAGAACATCGGTGTCCCAGACCTTCGACAGCAACACCAGATGCAGGATTCCAGCGATCAGGGCGACATAGGCAAGCCGGTGGAGCCGTCTCCAGCCTGCCGCGCCCAGCCATCGAATCGCGGCATTGCTGGAGGTCAGCGCCAAGGGCAGCAAGGCAAGAAACCCCAGCATCCCCAGAATCACATAGGGGCGCTTCCACAGGTCAGCCACCACCTCTGACCAGCGCAGGCCCATGTCCAGCCAGACCCAAGCCAGAAGATGCAGCGCTATATAGAGGAAGGCCAGAAGCCCAAGCGCGCGGCGAAAGCGCAGGAGGTTCAGCTCAAGACGCCGCAGCGGCGTGACGGCCAGCGAGGCAAGCAGGAACTGCAAGCCCAACTCCCCAAGCCGGTGTTCGATGGCCTTGACGGGATCAACGCCAAGGCTGTTCTGAACGGCGCCCGCCACAAGCCACGCGAGGGGAACCAGACCAAGGCCATAGACCACCCAGGCCGGTACGCGCCGGGCCAGCCCGTTCAGACGGTCCATCAATAATCCACCGCCAGATCCTGACCGGCATAAAGACTGGCGACCTCGGCCTCGTAGCCGTTGAACATCAGCGTATCCTCTCGCCCTGCGAACAGGCCCGAGCCGACACGGCGTTCGCTGGCCTGGCTCCAGCGGGGGTGATCCACGGTCGGGTTCACATTGGCATAAAAGCCATACTCCGACGGTTGCAGCATGTTCCATGTTGTTGGCGGCATCTCGGCCACAAGGCTGATCCGCACGATCGACTTGATCGACTTGAAGCCGTACTTCCATGGCACCACCAGCCGCATCGGCGCGCCGTTCTGGTTTGGCATCGGCTCACCATAAAGTCCGGTCGCCATGATCGTCAGCGGGTGCATCGCCTCGTCCAGCCGCAGTCCCTCGCGGTAGGGCCATTCGATGAAGCGACTGGACTGGCCCGGCATCTCTTCCGGGCGGACCAGCGTTTCAAACGCGACGAACTTCGCGCCCGACTGCACGCCAACACGGTTCAGAAGCCCCGCCAGCTCGAACCCGATCCAGGGGATCACCATGCTCCAGGCCTCGACACAGCGAAACCGGTAGATGCGTTCTTCCAGCGGCTGGTCCTTGACCAGGTCGGCCAGGTCATAGGTGCCGGGCTTTTCGACCAGCCCGTCAACGACGACCGACCACGGGTCGATGGTCAACCCGGATGCGTAACGGGCGGGGTCTTCCTTCCCGGTGCCGAACTCGTAGAAGTTGTTGTAGGCGGTGATGTCCGACAGGCTGTTCGGTTCCGCGTCAGTCGAGTAGCGGCTGGCTGTCGCCTCGATCCGCGCAGATGCCGGCAGAGCAACGGTCGCAGTTGCTGCAAGCGCCGCAGCACCCGTAACAAGCTGCCGACGGTTCAGCCAGAGCGGCCTTGGTGTCACATCGGACCAGCGCAGCGTGGTATCATTGTTGCGGGGCATATCGGAATCCTGTCAGGTTTCATTCAAGATGAGACTTTCCCCGTGAAAGGCAAAACAAACCGACTCACGACTGCGGCAATCGCCTGAAACATCGCACGGACCGCTCACGCCGGATGAACTTTGCTCACAGTGAGTTTACTTGTCTAGCGGGCAGGCCTTGGCTTAGCGCCGCAACCCGCTCAGTCAAGCCCACCTCACGGAAATGTCGCAGTGATCCGAAGTCGCGTCCCGCGCCTATTACCCCCTGCCAATGACGGCATACCGATCATTACGGGAGTGACACCAATGATCCGCAGAACCTTTCTGGCGCTGACCGCCGCCACCGCTCTGACCTTGCCCGCCTTCGCGGGTGGCCATTCGAAAGACATCGTTGATACCGCCGTTGCCGCAGGCTCGTTCAACACGCTTGCCGCCGCGCTGACCGCCGCTGGTCTGGTGGATACGCTCAAGGGCGAAGGCCCGTTCACCGTCTTCGCACCGACTGACGCCGCTTTCGCCGCGCTGCCCGAAGGCACCGTTGAAACGCTGCTCCTGCCGGAGAACAAGGATCAGCTTATCGCGATCCTGACCTACCACGTCGTTCCGGGCAAAGTCATGTCGACCGACCTGTCGGAAGGCCTGACCGCAGCGACCGTTCAAGGCGCTGAAATCACCATCACGCTGGAAGGCGGCGCCAAAGTGAACGGCGCGGTCATCTCGGCTGCCGACGTCGAGGCTTCGAATGGCGTGATCCACGTCATCGACTCGGTGATCCTGCCGCCGGAATCCTGATCCATGCCGGGGGCGCCATTGGCGCCCCCAACCTTTTCGGACCATCCCGGTCCTTCTCAACCCCTATTCATCAGGATTTGACCCATGAACCGTCGTACGCTTTTCCGTGTCGCAGGCGCCGTCTCCGTTGCCGCGCTGATCTCTGCCTGCGTTCCCATGGCTTCTGAACCGGACATCATCGACATTGCCGCATCGGATGACCAATTCTCTACCCTCGTCGCTGCCGTGACCGCAGCGGGACTTGTCGAGACCCTGAAGGGAGACGGCCCGTTCACCGTCTTTGCACCGACCAACGACGCCTTCGCCGCCCTGCCGGCCGGCACCGTCGAAAGCCTGCTGAAGCCGGAAAACAAGGATCAGCTTATCAAGGTTCTGACCTACCACGTCGTTCCGGGTGCTGTGACCTCGGACCAGTTGGCGGGCAAGCGCCTGAACGTGGCAACTGTGCAGGGCCAGAACGTGCATGTCGATGGTCGCAAAGGCGTGCGCGTGAACAAGTCGCGCGTAACCACGGCCGACATCATGGCGTCGAACGGCGTGATCCATGTGATCGACCGCGTGTTGCTCCCGAACTAAGCCTGACTGGTGGGCGGGGCAGGACGCCCCCCCGCTGCTTTGCCATTGCACTGGCAAGGATGGCACGGCACCTTCGCGTGAAACCGGAGGTGCCGCATGACCAAGAAAACCGCCCTTGTCACCGGGGCCGCCCGCGGCATCGGCCTTGCAACGACCCGCCGATTTCTGGCCGATGGCTGGTCCGTTGCAATGATCGACCGCGATGGCGATGCCCTTTTCGCCGCCGCCGAAGGCCTTGAAGCCGCACATCCCGTGCTTGCCGATGTCTCGGTTCCCGATCAAGTGGCCCGTCTCATCGAAGAAACCCTTGCGCGGTTTGGCCGGGTTGATGCCTTGGTCAACAATGCCGGTGTCGCCGATTTCGGCCCGGTAGCAGACACCAGCTTTGACCGCTGGCGCCGGGTGATGGAGACGAACCTTGACGGAGTGTTTCTGGTCACCCAGGCGGCCACCCCCGCGCTGAAAACGTCACGCGGCGCAATCGTGAACATCGCTTCGATTTCCGGCCTGCGGGCCTCGACCCTGCGCGTGGCTTACGGCACCTCGAAGGCCGCCGTCATCCAGTTGACCCTGCAACAGGCCGTGGAGCTTGGCGAACACGGGATCCGCGCCAATTGCGTGGCCCCCGGACCAGTGCGCACCAAACTGGCAATGGCGGTTCATTCGCCCGAGATCATCGCCGCCTACCACGACGCTATCCCGCTGAACCGCTACGGGTCCGAGGATGAAATCGCCGAGGTCATCCACTTCCTCTGCTCGCCCCGCGCGTCCTATGTGACCGGGCAGACCATCGCGGTGGACGGCGGGTTTGAAGCGACAGGCATTGGCTTGCCCGCCCTGCGCACCTGATGAAAAGGGTGGGCATCGCTGCCCACCCCTGCTGCACTTAGTGAACGACGGCCTCGCTAGGGCGTTCGCGGCGGCTGGAAACCACGCGATCCCCGATGATCAGACCCTCCGGCCCCGCTGTCACCCGGATCGTCGTGCCATCCAGCACATCGCCCGCCAACAGCATTTCCGCCAAGGGATCCTGCAACTGGCGCTGGATCACCCGCTTCAGTGGCCGCGCACCGAACACCGGGTCATAGCCTTCATCCGCCAGCCACGCCTTGGCATCCGACTCCAGATCCAGCGTGATTTTCCGCGCTGCCAGCCGTTCTTCAAGGCGCTTCAGCTGAATTTCGACGATCCCGCTCATATCCGCCCGGTTCAGCCGGTCGAAGATGATCTGCTCATCCAGACGGTTCAGGAATTCCGGCCGGAAATGCGCCCGCACCGCTTCCATCACTTCGGCCTTCGCGGCGCTGGCATCCGCGCCTTCCGGCAACTCGCTCAAGGCCCGCGCCCCAAGGTTTGACGTCAGGATGATCAGCGTCTGCTTGAAGTCCACCGTGCGGCCCTGACCATCGGTCAGGCGGCCATCGTCCAAGACCTGCAACAGCACGTTGAACACGTCCGGATGCGCCTTTTCGACCTCGTCAAACAGCACCACCTGATAGGGCCTGCGACGCACGGCTTCGGTCAGAACCCCACCCTCGTCATAGCCGACATAGCCGGGAGGCGCGCCGATCAGGCGGCTGACCGAGTGTTTCTCCATGAACTCGGACATGTCGATGCGGACCATCGCAGAGTCATCGTCGAACAGGTATTCGGCCAGCGTCTTGGTCAGTTCGGTCTTGCCCACACCGGTCGGCCCGAGGAAGAGGAAGCTGCCCAAAGGCCGGTTTTCATCCGACAGACCAGCCCGAGACCGGCGCACAGCGCGGGAAACCGCCTCGACAGCCGTCCGCTGACCGATGACGCGGCGGCCAAGCTCTTCCTCCATCTTGAGCAGCTTTTCCTTCTCGCCTTCCAGCATCTTGGTCGTGGGAATACCGGTCCAGCGCTCCACCACCTCGGCAATCTGCTCGGGGCGCACGGCCTCAGCCACCAGCGCCTCGCCCTCGCGGCCCTCGGCATCGGCGAGCTTCTTCTCCAGCTCCGGAATACGCCCGTATTGAAGCTCGCCAGCCTTGGCAAAGTTGCCTTCACGCTTGGCGCCTTCCAGTTCGGCCCGGGCCACGTCCAGTTCTTCTTTCAGCCCGCGCGCCGCATCCAGACTGTCACGCTCTGCCTGCCACTTCGCCGTAAGTTCCGACGACTTCTGTTGCAGGTCGGCCAGTTCCCTTTCCAGCTTCTCCAGCCGGTCCTTCGAGGCCGCGTCGTCTTCCTTCTTCAAGGCCTCCGACTCGATCTGGAATTGCAGGATCTGCCGGTCCAGCGCATCCAGTTCCTCGGGCTTTGAATCCACCTCCATCCGCAGTCGGCTGGCGGCTTCATCCACCAGATCAATCGCCTTGTCCGGCAGGAACCGGTCGGTGATATAGCGGTGCGACAGGGTTGCCGCCGCCACCAGCGCGGCATCCGCGATGCGCACCCCGTGGTGCAGTTCATACTTTTCCTTGATCCCGCGCAGGATGCTGATCGTGTCTTCCACCGTCGGTTCAGACACGAACACCGGCTGGAACCGCCGCGCCAAGGCGGCGTCCTTTTCCACATGCTTGCGGTATTCATCCAGCGTGGTCGCGCCGATGCAGTGCAACTCACCCCGAGCAAGCGCCGGCTTGATCAGGTTGGCCGCATCCATCGCGCCTTCGGATTTGCCCGCGCCGACCAGCGTATGCATCTCGTCGATGAACAGGATCACTTCACCGGCAGCCGACTCGATTTCCTTGAGGATCGCCTTCAGCCGTTCCTCAAATTCACCGCGATACTTCGCGCCAGCGATCAGCGACCCCATGTCCAGCGCCATCAGCCGCTTGTTGCGCAGGGATTCCGGCACGTCGCCATCCACGATCCGCAGCGCAAGGCCCTCGGCAATCGCCGTCTTGCCCACACCGGGTTCACCGATCAGCACCGGGTTGTTCTTCGTGCGCCGGGAAAGCACCTGCATCGCGCGACGGATTTCTTCATCCCGGCCGATGATCGGGTCAATCTTGCCGTCCCGCGCCGCCTCGGTCAGGTCGCGGGCGTATTTCTTCAACGCCTCCATCGTGTCTTCCGACGAAGCCGAATCCGCCGTCCGCCCCTTGCGCACCTCGTTGATGGCGGCGTTCAAGCCTTGCGCTGTCACAGCCCCCGCCGTCAGCGCATCCTTGGCGCGGGTGTTCACCAGCGCCAGCGCCGTCAAGAGCCGCTCGACCGGAACAAACGAGTCCCCTGCCTTCTTGGCAACGGTTTCCGCCTCGTCCAGCACCCGCACCAGGGACGGGTCGATATAGGTCTGCCCATCCCCGCCAGAAACTTTCGGCAGCTTGGCAAGCGCGGCATTCACGGCGGCGATCACCTGCTCGGGCGCACCACCCGCCTTGCGGATCAGGTTGGCAGCCAGGCCCTGATCATCATCCATAAGCGCCTTCAGCAAATGGTCGGGCAGCACGCGCTGGTGGCTTTCCCGCATTGCAATGGTCTGGGCGGCCTGAAGGAACCCGCGCGACCGCTCCGTGAATTTCTCCAAATTCATCGGTCATCTCCTTTTCTGAAGCGCCCCTCCCGCGATGCCCGGACATCCAGCACACCACAAAGGGCCTTGACCGTGATCTGGGCGCGGGGCCTGCCGTTTGCAATCCCCCAACCCCGCAAAATCCGCCCCTGCCCTGTCCTTGGGCTTGGCCGATCTCCGCCGAGACCCGGGGCCGCTTTCGGCAAGATCGGGCGCAAGCCTGACCCGGGCCACCGCCAGGCCTTGTCATCGGACGCGACTGGTAGCCATCCTGCATCCTCGCCACCGAAAGGCCCCTCATGTCTGATGCAAAACTTCCGTTGATCCACAAGGCCCCTGTCGAGCAGTTGCAGATCCACGTCGCCCGCACCGGGATCAGTATCGGCGACACCGCATGGCTGGAACGGCTGACCGACGGTCGCATCGGCGTCTTTGCGCGCCTGCGCCAGCCGATCTTCGGGCTGATTCCCAGACAAAGGCCGGGGCTACTTGGCCATCTTGGCCCGATCGCCGAGGAGATCGTCACCCCATCGCTGGCCAACGGCGATGCGCTTCGTGTCCGCATCATCGACCTTGTGCCTGAACATCTGGCAAACGGCTTCCCGCCCGAGGTCTATATCTCGGTCTGGGGCGATCCGCGGCATTTGCATCCGGTGCTGGAGGCAACCGGCCTGCTATCAGACCCGGCGCCGCAGCCGGAAAAGGCGCCGAAGGCCGCGCCTCCGCGGCCCTTCGATGGTCTCAAACCGCTTCACGGCTCGTAACGCACATAGGCGAAGGCGCTGGCATCCGGCGCCCAGCTTGGGACGTTGATCGTCCCCTGACCGCCGGTAAATTCCCGGATCCGGCGACGGTGGCCGCCATCAGGGTCGCACAGGACCAGTGCCACCGGCAGGTCAGCCGGATGCCCCAATGTCCCCGGCGGATAGGCAAGGTAGACCAGATGCCGCCCATCGGGCGACGGGTGCGGGAACCAGTTCACGCAGTCATCCGCGAAGAGCAGCCGCTGGTCAGCCCCGTCCGCCGCCATCACCCAGATCTGCGCATGGCCGCCCCGATCACAATTGTAATAGATCCGGCTGCCATCCGCGCTGTAATCCGGCCCGTCGCAATGCCCCTCGCCTTGCGTCAGTCGCAGCTCATCACCGCCCTCAGCCCCGATGGTATAGACATCGATCACCCGGCTGCCGCCCCGCGCCGCGACATAGGCCAGCCGCCTGCCATCCGGCGACCAGCCATGCCACCAGCTTGGTGCCTTGGGCGAGACCTTCCTAGGCCCACCCCCTGAGGCCGGCATCAGGTAGATCTCGGAACCTTCGCCATCGTGATGGGACGACAGGGCGATCGTCGCGCCATCGGGGCTCAGCCCATGGTCATTGTTGCAGCGGATCGCCGGCCCGGAATCGACGGGCAACAGCTCCGGCCTGTCCAGCGGAACCCGGAACAACCGGCCCTCGCCATTGATCAAAAGCCAATCCCCCGAAGGCGCCCAGTTCGGGGCTTCGATCCGGCCGTCAACTGCCAGAACCTCGCGCACCCGGCCGGTCGACAGCTCATAGGTCTCGATGATGCTGCGCAGGGACTTCTCCAATTCAATTCAAATTGCGCTTGCTCTTTTGACAAATACTCCACGGGGGTCCGGGGGGGTGAAACCCCCGGCGGCCGGCCGGGGGCGCCTACTCCCGGGTCTTGGGAACCAGCAACCGCTTCGGCCGCACCGCTTCAGCCGCCTTGAATAGCGCAAAGGTCTGGTTGACGTAGTTCACCACCCCGGACAGCTTTTCCAGATAGGCCGCCAGCTCTGCCGTCCGCTCCGCTTCTACAAGCTGCACCGGACGGGACGGATCCATCCCCTCGAACTGCACATAGAACAACGGCTCCCCACGTTTCAGGATCAGATCCTTCTGCGGTTCATGCCACTCAAAGGCCCACATCAGCGGGCGCGGCCAGATCGAGATCGGGAACCGCCCGCCAAAGATCGTGCCGGGCAGGGGGTCGGCCCGGTAATGCGCAAAGGCAGAAATCTGTGCCATGTAGACCGGCTCATCGGCGATAAAGCAGTAAGGCAAGTGCAATTGCACCGTTGGCCGATCGGGGAACCGCCATTCCGCCTCGTTGACCAGAGTCAGAAGCTCCCCCAGCTTGTTCGACCGGACCGGGCTTGCCGCCCCCGCGCGGTTGACCAGCACCGCCTTGCCTTTGGCATCGCGGGCAAAACCGATATGCAGATCGTAGGGGCATTTCACCATGAAATACCGGCTTTCCAGCTGCACCACCGCAGGGCAGCGCGCGGCGCTTTTCGCATGCCCCCGGTTTGGCGGCCGGATCGACACCCGTTCGGGCGCGTCGTAAAGCACCGCACCCTTGTCCTGCGCCAGAAACCAGCCCACGCTTAGCGGGCCGGAACCCGGCCCTTCTTCAGGGCGGTCATAGGTAAAGGTGACATCCATCCTGCATTCCTTTCCGCCAGTTCATTCCAACGCGTGCCGCAACGCGCGCACCCGATCCGCATCGGTGCGACGCTGCTCGGCCGGCCCGAAGCCAAGGTCAACCGCCCGGCCCTGCGTCTGCACCGCAACCGAACATGACCCGTGCAGCTCTGACACGCCAAGCGCCATCAGCATCGCCGCATTGGCTGGCGAAACTCCGGCCCCCGGC
Organism: Tabrizicola sp.; assembly: GCF_030373185.1. Classification (GTDB taxonomy): domain Bacteria; phylum Pseudomonadota; class Alphaproteobacteria; order Rhodobacterales; family Rhodobacteraceae; genus Tabrizicola. The sequence goes on along the minus strand of NZ_JAUCZH010000003.1, from coordinate 315,357 downwards.
ATGACCGAAATCCTCCCCTGCGCTTGCGCCACCAGTGCAGCAATGCGGGACGCTCCGGCAGCCGCCGTCGCTTCCCCGCCCGAGGTCAGGATGCGGCGGAAGCCAAGGGAAACCGCCACTTCCAGCGCCGCTCCCATGTCAGGCGTCAGATCAAAGCAGCGGTGCAACGTCAGGTCCAGTCCGGCTGCCGCCGTAACCAGACGCCGCAAGACCGCCTGATCAAGCTGCCCGTCAGGCAGGCTGGCCCCAAGGACCACCCCCGCAAGACCTGTGGCGCGGGCGGCTGTGATGTCAGCCAGCATTCCGCGCACCTCTGCTTCGGACCAGACGAAACCCCCGGCCCGGGGCCGGATCATCGCCAGAACCGGAACGCCACAGCCTGCCGCCTCGGCCATCAGCCCGGGTGAGGGCGTCAGACCGCCCAGCGCAAGGGCCGAACAAAGCTCGATCCGGTCCGCCCCACCGGAGATTGCCGCCGCAAGCCCGGCCGAGCAATCGACGCAGACCTCGATCGTGACGCGCGCGGCATCTATTCCCATGCGGCCTGTCCCCATGCGGCCTGTCCCCATGCGGCCTGACCCGCCATCGCCGCGCCAAGAAGGCCAGCATCCGGCCCGCAGGCCGCAGGAACCAGCAGCGGCCCTGCCGTGGCCCGCAAGATCCGCGCGCGCACCGCCTCGTCCAGCCATCCGACCAGGCCCGGCGCTCGGCTCAGCCCGCCACCGACCGGCAGCACGTCGGCCCCGACCACGTTGACCACCATTGCAAGCGGCCCCGCCACCAGATCGCGCCACAGATCCAGCGTCGCAAGGGCCAACCGGTCCCCGGCCTGCCAGCCGGAAATGATCGCCTCGGACCCCAGCGCAATGCCGGTCAGCGCATGGTGCAACCGTTCCAGCCCCCGCGCGCCGCCAATCGTGTCGATACAGCCGGTTTGCCCGCAGCCGCAGGGAAAGGCGAACTCACCCCGGATCACTGGCCCGTGGCCCCACTCCCCGGCATAGCCGCCTGCCCCGGTCACCGCGAGGCCACCAATGACCAGACCACCGCCAACGCCGGTCCCAAGGATAACGCCGAACACCGTGCCATGCCCCCGGCCCGCGCCGTGGGTCGCCTCGGCCAGGGCAAAACAATCGGCGTCGTTCAGCACAAGCACCGGCAAACCGGTCGCGGCCTCCAGTTCCGGCCCCAGCGCCAGCCCGTCGATGGCGGGGATATTGGCGACCTTGCCGACACCGGTTGCCGGGTCCACCACCCCGGCGATGGAAATGGCAATCCCTTTCACCCCTCGCCCTTCGGCAAAGTTGCGGATCGCCGCGGCAAATCCTGCCCTGTCACCCACGGGCGTTGCCACCTCGCCCAGCGGCCCCAGCCGGATGCCGTCCCATGCAGCCGCCCGGATCCGGCTGCCGCCAATGTCAAACGCCAGGATCATCGCCGCCCCATTTGCCAATCCGGCAGTCTTGACAGCCCTTCCCCGCCCCGTCAAACCGCCCGACGCAAGCCAACCCCACCGACAGGAGGCCCCCATGCCCGCAGATGACCGCCTGATCGTGGCGCTTGACGTGCCGAACGTGGTGCAGGGGCTGGAGCTTGTTGCCCGCATCGGTGACGCGGCCAGCTTTTACAAGATCGGCCTTGGCATGCTGACCGGTGGCGGTCTGGCCTTGGCCAATGAGCTGAAGCACGAACAGGGCAAGCGCGTGTTTCTGGACCTCAAGCTTTTTGACATCGGCGCCACGATCGAGGCAGCGGTGCGCGGGTTGGCGCAGTATGACCTTGATTTTCTGACCGTCCACGGCGACCCGCAGGTCGTGCGCGCTGCGGCCGAAGGCAAGCGTGGCACGGGGCTGAAGATCATGGCCGTGACGGTTCTGACCTCGCTTGACCGGGCCGACCTTGACGCCAACCTGATCAAGCCGGGTGACATCCACGAAATCACCCTTGAACGCGCCGCCCGCGCGCTGGAGGCGGGGGCCGATGGCGTTATCGCCAGCCCGCAAGAGGCGGCGATGATCCGTGCGCTGCCGCAGGCGCAGGGGCGGCTGATCGTGACCCCCGGTGTCCGTCCGGCGGGCGCGGCAAGCGGCGATCAGAAGCGCATCGCCACCCCGCACCGGGCGATCAGTGACGGGGCCGACCACATCGTCGTTGGCCGCCCGATCTGGCAAGCAAAAGACCCTGCCGCCGCCGCCCGTGCAGTCGCGGCCGAACTGCCGCGCTAAGCGCAGGCCGGACGCGCCCTACTGGTCGTTGATATCACGATCCCAAAGCTTTACCTGCCCCTTGCGCACTCCGACAGTGCGGCGCAAGGCAAGCCATGCCACCAGCGAGGCCACGGCGAAGATCAGGATCAGCGCCGGAAGCCCGACCGGCGCAATGCCGAAACCCACCAGCACCCCGGTCAGCACCGCCCCGATGGCGAAGCCAAGGAAAATGTATCCGGGGGCAAGAACTTCCAGCACCCCCAGCGCAAAGCCAAGAACTACCCAGGCCCACCACGTTGCAGCGATTGAATGCCACATCTCAGGCCCGTCCCTTCAGCATCTTGAACGCATCCCCAAAGGCTTCCAGCGCATTGGCGGGGATCAGGATCGTCTGCTTGCCCTGCCCCATGGCCACGGCCTGCAACGCCTCCACCTGCTTCAGCGCCACCTGAAACTGCGCCGCCTCCAGCCCGTTCTCCTTGATCGCCACGGCGATGACGCCGGTTGCATAGGCTTCGGCGTCCGCTGTCACGCGGCGGGCCTTGGCGGCCTGTTCGGCGGCGTAAAGATCGGCGTCGGCACCAAGTTCGACCGACCGCTTCTTGCCCTCGGCTTCCATCACCTGGGCGCGGCGGGCGCGTTCGGCATTCAGCTGTTGCAGCATCGCGGCGCGGGTCTGTTCGTCAAGGTTGACGTCAAGGATTTCCGCCCGGGTGACCTCGACCCCCCAATCGTCGACCATGGCCGTCACCTGTTCGCGCACCCGTTCAATCAGTTGGGCGCGGTTGGACTGCACCTGATCCAGCTCCAGCTTGCCAATCTCGCTGCGCACGATCCCGGCAACCGTGGTGGCAATCGCGCCATCAACATCGCGGATGCGGTAGACAGTCTTTTCCGGTTCCGTAACCCGGTAGAAAACGCTGGTTTCAACCTTCACCAGCACGTTGTCGGCGGTGATGGCATCCTGGCTGGCGGTGGGAAGCTGGCGTTCAAGGACCGAAACCTTGTGGGCGATACGGTCAAGGAATGGCACAAGAAAATTGATCCCCGGTCCAAGCACCACACGCAGGCGGCCAAAGCGTTCGACCACATGCTTTTCGCTTTGGGGAACGATGCGAACCCCAAGAAAGATGCAGATGATGACAAATGCCGCAATCGCAAGGAATACTGCGTTGCCGCCCAGAATTTCGTTCATGGTTTTCAATACCCCCTGAAATCCGGGCCAATTCCGGCCCCGCGCGCAGTCTCGCTGCAACTTTCGCCTTGCGCAAGTCCCGGAAAACCCGCCCTGCGCTTGGCTTCTTTCCCCCGTCGCCGGAAACGGCTAGGGTCAGGCCGACTTACAAGACACGGAGTTCATGATGACCCAGCGCCTGCATCTCGTCTTTGGCGGCGAATTGGTGGACCCACAGACCAACGTTTTCCGCGATGTCTCGAAGATCCACATCGTCGGGATGTTTCCGAACTATGAGACCGCGTTTCAGTCGTGGAAGGCCGAAGCGCAGCGCACGGTCGACAATGCCCACATGCGGTACTTCATCGCCCACATTCACCGGCTGAGGGACGAAGGCAAGTCCGGCTCCCCGACCGAGGAACTTGGCGTCTGATCCATGGCCGCTTCGCTTGGCCTGAAGCTCTACAACCTTGGGAACCGGCGCGAAGCGGGAAAGGGCTCGCTTCGTCCGCAGCGTCCTTCGGGCGGGCTGGCCTGGCTGCATGCGCCATCAGAAGATCAGGTAAGCCCGATGCTTGCGCTGGCGCGTCGCCTGATCGAGGAAGACGGCATCGCGGTTGTGATGACCTGCCCGCTGGAACTGCCGGGACGAGACGGGATGATCCACCAGCCGCCGCCAACGGATACCCCGACCGAGACGCGGGCGTTTCTTGACCATTGGCGGCCCGAGATCGTGATCTTCTCCGGGGGCGAATTGCGACCCGCCCTTCTGCACGAGGCAGCGGAACGGCGAATCCCGATGCTGCTTGTCAATGGCCGGACGCCAAACTTCCTGCGCGAACGCGATGGTTGGTATCCCGGCCTGATGCGGTCAGCCTTGTCACGTCTGGCAAGGATCTTCACGGTGGATGAAGCGGCGGCTCGTCAATTCCGCAAGGCGGGGGCGGCTTTGTCGGCAGTCGCCGTGACCGGACGAATGGAAGACGAAAGCGCCGCTCTTGCCTGCCTCGAGGCTGAACGCGCCGCTCTTGCCCGGCTGCTGGCAGCGCGGCCGGTGTGGTTTGCCGCAGGTCTGCCCGTGAACGAAGAAGCGGCCATCCTGCAAGCGCACCGGACCGCGATGCAGCATTCGCATAGGCTGCTGCTGATCCTGATGCCCGAAGACCCGGCGCAGGCCGGGCCACTTGCCCGACGGCTTGAAAGCGACGGCGACTGGGTGGTCGCCCAGCGCATGCGCGAAGAAGAGCCGGATGCCGAAGTGGAGATCTTCGTCGTCGACAGTCCGGCGGAATATGGGCTTTGGTATCGGCTTGCGCCGGTGACCTACCTTGGCGGCAGCCTTTCCGGCAACGGACCAACCCGCAACCCGATGGAGGCGGCCGCGCTGGGGTCCGCGATCCTGCACGGCCCGCGCACCGGTCGCCATGGGCCGATCTTCGATCGACTTGGGGCAGCGCGGGCGACGCGGGCTGTTGCCTCGGGCCGTGAACTGGGCGAAGCGCTTGGGGATCTGCTGGCCCCGGACCGTGCGGCCCGGCTCGCGCAGTCGGCCTGGGCTGTAGCAAGTGAAGGTGCCGAGGTTACGGAGCGGTTGCTGGCAGAGGTCCGCACCCTGATGGATGGTGGATCATGACGCGGGCGCCGCGCTTCTGGTTCACACCACCAGACAGGCCGAGCCTTGCTGCACGTCTGCTGGCCCCGCTTGGCTGGGTTTACGCCGCAGCCACGGCGCGGCGCTTGCGCCAACCCGGTTATACCGCGCGCGTGCCGGTGATCTGCGTCGGCAATCTGGTGGCAGGCGGCGCGGGCAAGACCCCCACGACCCTGGCCCTGACCGAGCGGCTATTGGCGCGTGGCCATGCGGTGCATATCGTCAGTCGGGGCTTTGGCGGCAGCCTTTCCGGCCCGCTGCGGGTGGATGCCACCCTCCACACGGCAGCGGAGGTCGGGGATGAACCGCTGCTGCTGTCGGCCTTCAGTCCGGTGTGGGTGGCCAAGGACCGGGCGGCAGGCGTTCAGGCAGCCGAGGCCGCGGGCGCGCAGGTGATCCTGCTGGACGATGGGTTCCAGAACCCGGCGGTCAAGCCATCACTGGCGCTGGTCGTCGTCGATGCCGCGCGCGGCTTTGGCAATGGGCGCTGTATCCCCGCCGGCCCCTTGCGCGAACCGGTGGCGGTGGGTTTGGCTCGGGCCGATCTGGTGCTTGCCATCGGCGGGGCGGATGCACAGGCGCGGTTTGTGGCGGTCTGGGGACCGGCCGTCACCGTGCCACTGGTGACGGGGGAACTGCATCCCCTGCAAACCGGGATGGACTGGCAAGGCCAGCGCGTTCTGGCCTTTGCCGGAATTGCCGACCCCGAACGCTTCTTCACCGCCCTGCGCGGGCTTGGCGCTACGGTCCTTCGGGGTGAGGCGCTGGCCGATCACGCCCCGCTGTCCGAGACCCTGCTGAAACGGCTGGAGGCAGAGGCGGCAGCTTCAGCCGCGCAACTGGTAACCACAGAAAAGGACGCTGCCCGCTTGCCGATGCAGTGGCGGATGCGGGTGCTGACGCTGGTGGTGCGGCTTCAGGTCAAGGACTGGAAGCCGCTGGACGCCGCCCTTGCAAGGCTGGGGCTTTAGGCAAAGTTCACTTCCCCAGCACCTCATCCTGATGCTGGCCAAGCCGGGGGGCCGGGCGGTCCAGCGCCAGATCGGCAGCTGAAAACCGCATCGGGCTGCGCACCCCCGGCAGGCCTTCGGGGGCAATCTGCATTCCGCGCGCAATCACCTGCGGATCGGCAAATACCTCGGCCATGTCGTTGATCGGCCCGGCGGGAACGCCTTCCGCCTCGCAGGCGGCCAGAAGGTCGGCCTTGGCCCAGCGCCTTGTCGCCGCGGTGATCCGGTCGGTCATCGCGGCGCGGTTTGCCACGCGGTCGGCGTTGGTCAGATAGGCCGGATCGTTGGCCATATCCTCAAGCCCGAGGATCCGGCACAGCCGCTGATACTGCCCATCATTGCCGGTCGCCAGAATCAGCCAGCCATCGGCGCAATCAAACACCGCATAGGGCGCAAGGTTCGGGTGGGCGTTGCCCATCAAGCCAGGCGCCTTGCCCGAGGCCAGATAATTCATCGCCTGATTGGCCATGACCGATGTCGCCACATCCAGAAGCGCCATGTCGATCTGCTGGCCTTCACCCGTCCGGCCGCGCTGCACCAGCGCCGCAAGGATCGCCGTCGCCGCATAGACCCCGGTGAAGACGTCGGTAACGGCAACGCCCACCTTCTGTGGCTGGCCGTCTGCGGGGCCGGTCACGCTCATCATCCCGGACATGCCCTGAATGATGAAATCATAGCCCGCGCGGTGGGCATAGGGGCCGTCCTGCCCAAAGCCGGTGATCGAACAATAGATCAACCGGGGGTTCACCTTGCGCAATGCGGGCCAGTCCAGCCCGTATTTCGCCAGCCCACCGACCTTGAAGTTCTCGATCACCACATCGGCGTCCGCCACCAGACGGCGGACAGTTTCCTGCCCCTCCGGCGTGCGGAAGTCACAGGTGATCGACCGCTTTCCGCGGTTCGTCGCGTGGAAATAGGCGGCCGTCCTTTCGCCCCCCGCTTCAATGAAGGGCGGACCCCAGCGGCGGGTGTCATCTCCCTCTGGCGCCTCGACCTTGATCACATCCGCACCAAGGTCTGCCAAGGTTTGTCCGGCCCACGGGCCTGCAAGAATCCGCGCCAGTTCGATGACGCGGATACCCTCAAGCGGCGCTGTCATCTTACCCGGCCAGTTCGGCGTCAATGATCGCCTTCAGATCGGCATAGGTCATGTTGGAATGTTTGGACCCGTTGACGAAGATCGTCGGCGTTCCCTGCACCCCGTCGGCCTCCATGTTGACCTGGAACCGGGCAATCAACGCCTCCGCCTGCGCCTGATCGTTCAGGCAGGCATCAATCGCCGCGCCGTCCAACCCTGCCGTGATGCCGATGGTCTTGAGGCTTTGCACCACCTGCATCGGATCTTGCGACCCGGCCCATTCGGCCTGCTTGGCAAACAGCATGTCGCTGATCCCGAAATAGCGCAGGTCACCGCCACACCGCGCCACCATCGCTGCCCAAAGTCCGTAACGGTCGAAATACACTTCGCGCAGGGTGAAGTGAACCTTGCCGGTGTCGATGTAGTCACGCTTCAAGTCCTTGAAGACATTGGCATGGAAGGTCGCACAATGCGGGCAGGTGTAGCTTGCGTACTCGACGATCTTCACCGGCGCATCGGGCGACCCAAGCGAGAAATCACCCGGCTCGGTCACGGCGGTGCCAGCTTCCTGCGCGAAGGCGGGCGAAGCGGCCATCGCGGCGGCAAGGGCGATCATCGCACGGCGGTTCAGTTTCAGCATCTATTGGCGTCCTTTGTCATGCGGATAGTCAGGATCGGGGGCGAGTTAAGATGTTTTGCGCCAGCACTTCAAGCGCAGCGCGCAAGGTAGGGTCGCCAACCCCTTCCGCCACCTTGGCGGCCTGAGCCACTGTAAGCGGGTCGGGTTGCGGCGCTGGCTTTGGCGCGGCGGGTGCAAAGTCGGCCTGACCTTCGGCAAATCCGGTGGCTGCGGTCTGGGTCAGGTGGATATGGGACACGGCGGCGTAGCCATAGACCGCGTTCACCCGATCCTTGAGGTGCGGCAACGCCATCTGCACCATCGGTGCTTCGGCCGCCTTGACCAGAAGCGTCAGCGTCGCCCCCATGCCGCCCTTGCCGTAGCCGATCTTCACAGGCCGGGTCTTGCGGGCCAGATCTTCGCCTGCAACCTCGGCCCAGTGGGTCAGCAGCCGGGCGACGGCAAAACCGCGCGCCTCGCCGGCCGCGCGGATCGGGGCCTTGACCAGCCCGAAGGCAGGCTCAAACCCCCGCTGGCGGCGGTCTGCACTTGGGTTTGGCAGGGGCTTGCGGGCCATGGCGTCCTTCTTGTCTTGAGCGCAGTTTATAGCACCCGCGCCGCCCCGCCAGTGCTGGCGACACGGATCAGGCATAAAGATTGCGTTACGCAGGGGTGAACGTCCCGCCTGACACTGCAACCTCTGGCCCCGGCGAAAGGTGCCGCTATGTTGCAGGCATAACCCTGCGAGGCCACTGGTGACCGATAGCCTGAGCGATACCTTGCTGCGCTGGTATGACCGGCACGCGCGCACGATGCCGTGGCGCACCTCGCCTGCGGACCGGGCGGCGGGCGTACAGCCGGATCCTTACCGGGTCTGGCTGTCCGAGGTGATGTTGCAGCAAACCACTGTGGCCGCCGTGAAGGATTACTTCCACCGCTTCACCGCGCGCTGGCCGGATGTGGCGGCGCTTGCAAGCGCAGCAGACGCCGAGGTGATGGGGGAATGGGCGGGTCTTGGCTATTACGCCCGCGCCCGCAACCTGTTGAAATGCGCCCGCGCGGTGGCGGCGGATCATGGCGGCCAGTTTCCCAAGACCCGCGCCGGGCTGCTGACCTTGCCCGGCATCGGACCCTATACCGCAAGCGCCATTGCTGCGATTGCCTTTGACGAAGCGGCAACCGTGGTCGATGGCAATGTCGAGCGGGTGATGTCGCGGCTTTACCGGGTGGAAACGGCCCTGCCCGCCGCCAAACCGGAGCTGACCGCGTTGGCCGGTCAGTTGACCCCCGCCCAGCGCCCCGGAGACTATGCTCAGGCCGTGATGGACCTTGGTGCCACGATCTGCACCCCCCGCAACCCGGCCTGCGGCATCTGCCCGTGGAACGACGCCTGCCTTGCCCGCGCCGAAGGCATGCAGGCGGATCTGCCGCGCAAATCCCCGAAAGTGGCAAAGCCGGTGCGGCGGGGCGTCCTTTGGCTGGGCCATCAGGATGGCGGCTGGCTGGTTGAACGGCGGCCCGAGCGTGGCCTTCTGGGTGGGATGCTGGGCTTTCCCGGAGACGGCTGGGACGGGGCCGGAGGGCCAGCCCCGGCCGAGGCCGACTGGCAGGATGTGGGCGAGGTGCGCCACACCTTTACCCACTTCCACCTCATTCTAAGCATCAGGCTGGCCAGGATCTGCACCGAACCCTTGCGCGGGGAATGGGCGTCGCGCACAGTCTTTCGTCCGGCAGACCTGCCGACCGTCATGCGCAAGGCCTTTGACCTTGCCCGCGACAGCGTGGATGGTTGAGCGCGCAAGCGAAGTTGCGCATATTGCCGGGGTAAAGTCTTACAGGTTCCCATGCCCGCCACCCCCTTTCAGAAAATCGGTTTCGCGCAGTCGCTGCCGTTCTGGCTGACACTCGCCATGGTGCCTTTGGCCGTCCTTGGGGCCACGAAGGGCGGCTGGTATACGGCCATTGTCCCGGCCTGGTCGGTTCTGGTTTATTCCTCGCTGGATGCGCTGACCGGGCGGAACGACCGCAACGCCGATACCGAGACCCCGGACGGCATGCTGTTTTGGTACCGCCTGCTGACCCTTGTCTGGTTCCCGATCCAGATGGCGATCCTGTTCGGCACGATCTGGTATGCCACCCGCGCTGACCACCTTTCCGGGCTTGAACTGGCGGTGTTGTTTTTCGGGACCGGCATCATCACCGGCACGGTCGGCATCAATTACAGCCATGAGCTGATGCACCAGAAAAACCGGGTGGAAAGGTGGCTGGCTGACCTATTGCTGGCTTCGGTCCTCTATTCGCATTTCCGGTCGGAACATCTGCGGGTGCATCACCTTCATGTCGGCACCAGCCGTGATCCGGTGACCGCACGATATAATGAGGGCTTTCACCGCTTTTTCCCGCGTGTCCTCTGGTCTTGCCCGCAATCGGCTTGGAAAGCCGAGGTTGCCATGCTCGCCCGGCGCGGCCTGCCGTGGTGGCACCGGTCCAATCCGTTCTGGCGCTATGCCATCCTGCAATCCGGGATGCTTGCGCTGGCCCTTGCGTTGGGGGGGTGGCTGGGACTGGGGCTGTTCCTTTATCAGGCCGCCGTTGCGATCTGGCAGCTTGAGGCGGTCAATTACGTTGAACACTATGGCCTGACGCGCCGGCACCTGGGGGACGGGAAATATGAACATGTCCACCCGCATCACAGCTGGAACGGGTCGCAAACGGCATCAAACTGGCTTTTGATCAACCTTCAGCGCCATTCCGACCATCACTACAAGCCCGACCGGCGCTTTCCCCTGCTTCAGACCTATGCGCCGGACGAAGCGCCGCAACTGCCGCTGGGCTATCCGCTGATGGTCTTCATTGCCATGAACCCGCCGGTCTGGCGGCGGGTGATGAACCCGCGCGTACGGGCCTGGCGCAAGTTCCATTATCCCGACATCACCGACTGGCACCCCTATAACAAGGGGCTGAACCTGCCCCCGCGGGGCAGTTGAGGCGTCAGCACACCACCTCGATCAATCTTGGTCCTTTCTGCGCCATTGCCTCGGCAAAGGCCGCGATGAAGCCGGCCATATCGGCCACCCGCACCGCATCAACCCCATGCCCACGCGCCAGCGCCACCCAGTCCAGCGTCGGCTGTTCGACATCGAACATGCGGGCAATGTTGCGGCCAACATCGCGGACCCCTACGGCCGCGAGTTCATCGCGCAGGATCTGATAGCCCCGGTTGGCGAAGATCACGACGGTCACGTCCAGCCCTTCGCGCGCCATGGTCCACAGCGATTGCAGCGTGTACATCCCCGACCCGTCACCTTCCAGCACCACGACCTTGCGGTCCGGGCAGGCCACCGCAGCGCCCACCGCGTTCGGCAGGCCAAAGCCGATGGAGCCCCCGGTTATCGTCAGCACATCATGCCCGCGCGCCCGTTTCAGGCCGGGGGCAAGGTGATAGCTGGCCGAGATCCCCTCATCCACGACCACCGCATTCTCCGGCATCAGGGTCGCGACCGCCTCGCCCACCTTGGCCACGGTCAATGCGCCTTCGGGCAAGGCGGGCAGATCGAGGGGAACGAAATCGCCTTCGTCCAGTTCCGACTCTCCCAGTTCCGCCGCAAGGGCGCGCAGGGTCCACTCGATGTCCATCTCGCGGGTGCAAAGATCAATCAGCCGCGTGTCAGGATCATCGGGGGTCGAGGGCTTGCCGGGATAGGCAAAGAACCCCGCAGGCCGCGTCGTGCCGCACAGGACAAGCGCCGGGGCGCCTTGCAGAAGCGTCAGGTTGTCCTCGATCCGGTAAGCCATGCGTTCGATCTTCACCGCCCCCGCGCCACGCCGAAAGCGCGCGGCAAAGAAGGGCTGCATCAGCCGCGCCCCAGCCGCCTTGGTCATCCGTCTGGCCAGAAGCCCAAGGTCGGACCACAGCACCGGCCCATCGACCAGAAAAACGGCACCGGGCAAGCGCAGCGCGCGGGCGGCTGCCGCAATCTCGGCGTCCGAGGGGCGCTGCAAGGGTGGCGGGGGCGGGGCGGTCGCATGGCCTTCAGCCGCGTCCCAGGCCATGTTGGCCGGCAGGATCAGCGTGGCAATCTGGCCATTCTTCGCCCTAGCCGCCTGCACCGCATCGGCCCCGTCGCTTGCCACCCGCCCCGGTTCGGAACAGACCCGGGTCCAGTGCGAAACCGACTGGCTGATCCCGACCGTATCCCCCTTCAAGGGCGCCTCGAAGCGCAGGTGATAATCGGCGTGGTCGCCCATGATATTGACCACCCCGCTTTGCGCCTTGCGGGCGTTGTGCAGGTTGGCGAAGGCGTTGCCGAAGCCGGGGGCCAGATGCAGAAGCGTGGCCGCGAGCTCACCGCTCATGCGGAAGTAGCCGTCCGCCGCGCCCGACACGCCACCTTCGAACAGGCTGAGGATGCAGCGCATGTCAGGGTGGCGGTCCAGTGCTGCCACGAAATGCATCTCGGACGTGCCGGGATTGGCGAAACAGACCCGCACGCCGCTTGCAAGCAGGGTTTTGACCAGAGTTTCCGCACCATTCATTCGTGTTCTTCCTTTTCTGCGACCAGCGCCTGAGACTTGGCCTTGCGGTCCGCCTTGCCTTCCGTCTTGCGGCGCGTGCGCGCCTCGCGTCGGGCAGCACGCAGCTTTTGATAGCCATGCAAGGCAGGCAGGCTAAGCCAGTATCCGACGAAAGCTGCCACCAGACCGGGGCCGAGCCCGCCCACGAGATAGGGCAGAAAGACCCTCTGAAAGAACCTCTCCAGCCGCTCCCAGCGGAATTCGTCAGTGTTGAAGATGGCGCGGACATTGCGGAAGATCTCATCCCCGGCCTGCCCGAAGGTGGTCATGATCTGGGTGATAGGCACCGCATCGGCCCTTGTGCCAAGGAGGCTGTGGCCAAGGTCCAGCGACAGAAGCGCAATGAAGGGAAAGGTCAGCGGATTGCCCGCCGCCGTGCCGATCAGGGCAGCAATCACATTGCCGCGCACCATCCATGCCAGAAAGACCGCAAGAAAGAAATGCAGCCCGAACAGCGGCGTGAAAGACGCAAGGATGCCGCAGGCCACACCTCGGGCAATCCGGTGCGGCGCATCGGGAATTCGGGTCACCCGGTGACGCATGTAGGAAAAGGCGCGCCGCCAGCCACCCTGCGGAAGCAGCGCCGCCCGCAGCCTTTGCGACAGGCCCAACTTCTTGCGACGCCGAAAGACCATCTCTTCTCCGGTTCAAGGAACGTCATGGATAGGAAACATCCTGCCCCGGATCAACAAGAGGCGGGGCGTATTGGGGGTGAAAGCCTTGGTGATGCAGTTCCGGCACATGACCCGCGCCCTGCCGCAGCAGGCCAGCAGATGATCGGCAGGAAAAGGGCGGCAGCCGGATCAGAACGGGACGTGTCAGCCAGAACAACGCAGATCGGGCCAGCCATCCCGCTGTACCACGATTGCGGGCTTGACCGCGTGGCTTCGAATTCCTCCCAATCTTCGTCGAAAGGTCATATTCTTGCCTTTCTGGAAACGCTCTCATGCCAGCTTAGACATGCGGCAGCGTCGGAGTATGGTTCATGACCCTTGAGGCGGGAATTGCTCGGCTTGAGATCGACTTTCAGAATATCCTCGGCCAGTTGCCAGTGCGGCGACTGACCCCGATGGCTCTGGCGCCCCGCGCATGACCGGCTGGTTCGCAACCTCAACTCTTGGCCCTGGCTTCTGGGTCGCGATCCTTGCGGTGGCGCTATTGCTGCCGGTCGCCATCTACCGTGCGATGCGGCTTCGGGTTTACCCGAGCGCTTTCGCCGACGTCCACTTGCACTGGCGGGGGATTGCGATCTCGGCAGCAGTGGTATTGGCGATGGGTGTCCTGTTCTGGGAGCGCCCGCTTACCAACGACGTCGCCTGGTATCTGGTTGCCACCCGCGATTGGCTGGGTGGCGCGGCGCTCTATGAGGTCATCATGGAGATCAATCCACCCTTGAACTTTTACTTCACGGCACCTGCCATAGTGGTCGCCGATCTTTTCGGTCTCAGTGACCCGAATGGGCAATATGCTGTTATCTGGGTAGTGCTATTTCTTTGCCTGATCTGGTGCGCCTGTATCATCCGGGCAGAGTTCGGACTGTCACCTTTGCGCCAGTCGCTTCTGCTTGTTGCGATCGCCACCGCCATCATCGTGCCTTCGTTGGACAGCATCGGTCAGCGTGAATATCTTCTCGTGGTGTTGATGATGCCATGGCTGCTAAGGCAGATCCCGGAGCGGGTCGCAGCGCCACGGCAGGAAATTGCAGCGGCCGCGATTGCCGCGCTGGGGGTTTGCCTCAAGCCCCATTTTGTGCTGTTTCCACTTGCCCTGACGGTAGCCCGATCGATCAAGAGCCGGTCGCTCCGACCGATCCTGTCCACTGCGAACCTGACGTTTCTGGTAATCGGATTGGCATATGTCGGCTTTGTCGCGATTGCGCATCCTGCCTATCTGTCGGAAATCGTCCCGATCGCACGGATGGTCTATGGTGCCTATGACGCTGACCTGCCCACAGTACTGGGCATCGCTCTTCATGAGACCATCTTCCTGCTGTTGCCCGTGCTGATCGCACTGATGAATCGCAAGGGCCGCATCGAACCAACCCCGTTCGCGACCCTCTCGCTGGCCGGTCTGCTGACGTATGTGCTGCAAACCAAGGGTTTCGACTATCACATGATCCCGTTCCTGTCCTTCGGCCTCATGGGCTGTTTCTGGATCTTGTTGAACAGCAAACAACTGGGACCGCTTGCTGCTGCCGCCGCTGTGGCGGCCGCCGGGGTCATGGGTCTGTCGATCAGCCAAGGCTTTCATCGCAACTACTCGGTCGATCAAATCTCACGAGTGGGCGAGAGTCTGGGCGGATTCAAAAGCCTCATGGTATTGACGCCACACATTTTTGCTGGCCCCCCGGTCGCGCTTGAAACCGGTGCCAAATGGATCAGCCGCTATCCGGCAAACTGGCTTGTCCCCGGCGCTCTCAACCGCCTTGCGCGCACTGACTGCACGAAAGAAGCTGCGACCTGCGCAACACTCCGTGCGATCGCCGACCGTAACCGGTCGGAAAACATTGCCGACATGATCGCCTTCGAACCTGAGCTTCTGATCATTGATCGCGACTCTGAGTACTTTGATGAACCAAGGTTCGACTGGCTTGGATTCATGTCGGAAGATCCTGCTTGGGCTGGGGTTTTCGAAGACTATCAGGAATTCGGCTCAAGCAAGCGATACATCTACTTTCTGCGAAACCCCTGATCCGGGTAGGCAGATCGAAAAAACCCCGCCGTGATGTCACGGCGGGGCAGTTGTCCCCGGGGCGGTCCCGGGGACAGGCGTGATCAATTCCGTGGGGTCAGTGGGCGCGGCTGTTGTCAGCCTCCATCTCGGCGCGGATCTGCTGGCGCAGAATGTCGATCGGCACCATCTTGCCGTCACGCTTGAAGTGCCAGTAGGTCCACCCGTTGCAGCTTGGCGCACCTTCCAGAGCGGCGCCGACCTGATGGATCGAGCCCTTCACATCATTGCCAATCAGCGTGCCATCGGCGCGGACCTTGGCCTTGTAGCGGTTGCCAAGGCTGAACAGTTCCTCACCCGGGCGCAGCATGCCGCGTTCGACGACCTGACCGAAGGGAACGCGGGGTTCGGCACGTTTCGACCCGGTGATTTCCAGCGCGCTGGCATCAAAGCGGCGCACACGGTCGATCCGGGCGGTGGCGGCGCGGCGGTAAGCCTCTTCGCGTTCGATCCCGATGAAATCACGGCCCAGCATCTTGGCCACGGCCCCCGTGGTGCCGGTGCCGAAGAACGGGTCCAGCACCACATCGCCGGCATTTGTCGTCGCCACCATGATCCGGTGCAGCAGGCTTTCCGGCTTTTGCGTCGGGTGCGCCTTGTCGCCGTTTTCGTCCTTCAGACGCTCATGCCCGGTGCAGATCGGCAGCACCCAGTCCGAACGCATCTGGATACCGTCGTTCAAGGCCTTCAGCGCCTCGTAGTTGAAGGTGTATTTCGACGATTCATCCCGGCTGGCCCAGATCAGCGTTTCATGCGCGTTGGTCAGCCGCTTGCCCTTGAAGTTCGGCATCGGGTTCGATTTGCGCCAGACGACGTCGTTCAAAAGCCAGAAGCCCTGATCCTGCAACACCGACCCAAGCCGGAAGATGTTGTGATAGCTGCCGATCACCCAGATCGCCCCATTCGGCTTCAGCAGGCGCTTCGCCGCTGCCAGCCAGTCGCGGGTAAAGCTGTCATAGGCCGCGAAGCTGGAAAACTGGTCCCAGTGGTCATCCACCGCGTCAACCTTGGAATTGTCGGGACGATGCAGATCACCCCGAAGCTGAAGGTTGTAGGGAGGGTCAGCGAAAATCAGGTCAACGCTGCCCGCCGGAAGGCTGTTCATCACCTCGACGCAGTCGCCTGCCATGATCTGATTGAGCGGCAGCGTTGCCGCCACCGGAGCCGTTTTCGTCGCCATATTCTGCCTCTGCGTCGGCATCGTTTGTGTGCCGATCTTGTGCCAAAGCATGAGTCACTGGCGATTCGCCGTCAAATTCTTTTTTGAATCAGTAGGTTATAGAATTCTCTTGATACAATATGTTGTGGACGGGCTTGAACGAACGCCTATGCCAAGGGGTTACGCCTAGATTTTGCAGCGCCGCCAGATGCGCCTTTGTCGGGTATCCGGCATTGACCTCCCAGCCATAGCCGGGGTGCTGTTGCGCCAAATCCACCATGATCCGGTCGCGTGTCACCTTCGCCACGATCGAGGCCGCCGCAATGGACAGGCATCTCGCGTCGCCCTTGACGATGGCGGTCGCCGCGCAGGCAAGGCCGCGTGGGATCAGGTTGCCGTCGATCAGTGCGTGATCTGCCCGAAGCCCGGCCACCGCCCGTTCCATCGCCAGATGGCTGGCGCGCAGGATATTCAGAGTATCGATTTCCTCGACACTGGCGTGGGCGATGCTCACCTTGGCCATGGCGGTGATCTCGGCGCACAGTATTTCCCGCCGTGCGGCAGTCAGGGCCTTTGAATCGCGCAGGCCTTCGGGAATACGGTGGGGGTCCAGACGAACGGCGCAGGCGGTTACCGGCCCGGCAAGTGGCCCGCGGCCCACCTCATCGACGCCAACGACAAAGCTGGCGCCTGCGGCGAGGGCAGAGGTCTCGAAGCTGAAATCGGGGATGATCCTGACCATGAGACCGGGTTAACCCGGAATGAAGAGTTGAAAAAGGGGGACGGAAGCTGCTCACCCTTCCGTCCCCCGGAATGAGCGGGGCTCAAGGGCTTCCCCGCCCAAGCCTGGGCCACCTCGGCGGCTCAAGAATCCTAGCGCCCGTAAAGACGGAAGCCCGCGTCTCGCAGACATTGCGCCGAATAAACCCGGTCATCGCGGCCAAAGATGCGCGCATTGCTGGCGCAGCCGCGCGGCAGGCGATGATTGAAGCCTTCGCGGCGCAGACAACTTTCCGAATACAGGCTGACCGAGCGCTGCGCCCCATCGATCGAGATGGCGCAAACCGCTGGCACACGCTTTTGCTTGACCGGTTCAGGCTTCAGCGGAACCGCTTTCGGCTTGTCCTTGAGTTCGTGGATAATCGTGCCGACGACCAGCGCTGCGATCACGGCCTTGGCCAGATCGTCCTTTTTGTCGGCCTTGGCGGGCATAGCCGCCCCAAGGACCAGCGCCAGCACCAGCGCTCCGCCGGTGAGGGCCGCTGCAAAGCTGCGTCCCGAAGTGCCGCTTTCGGCGATTCCGCGGGATGCGATACGGACTGATGTGCTCTTGTATCCGGTGGACATGGCTGCCTCCTGCAAGGTTGGTCCTGACTACCCGCTGCATTGTTGCCTGCGGTGCCGATAGCCAACCTTGCTCCCCGGTTCTGGACGTAAGCAATAACGCCACCCCGTTAGGCCATAACCGCGCCCCGCCGATGCCTTGCTATCGGATAACATCCCCGGGAAAACCGCCTTGATATTGAATATCATACTGCCCGCGCGCATTCTTCTGTGGTAATCGAGCAGCCTCCCATCCGGAGACGGACAATGAAAAGAATTCTTGCCACCACCGCGCTTTCCCTGATGCTGGCCGGGCCGGCCGCTGCGGAATGCTATGCGGACTACAAGGCCAAGCGTGACGAACCACTCAAGCTGCATTACGGTGTGGCGCAGGTGTCGGACGCGAACTGTTCCGCAGGTGCTGCCGAAAGCGAATTGTCGCCAAGGCTGGCGGCCGATGGCTGGACGTTGCTGAACGTTCTGTCCACATTCGGCCCCGAAGGCCTTGAAGAAAGGAAAGCGAGTGCCGGAGCCTATTTCCTCCGTTACTGAAAGCCTCAAGGCCGGCAACCGCGTGGTTGCCTTCGGTATCGCCGCTATCGTCCTGATCCTCTTGGGCGCGGCCTTGTTCCTGTTCCTGAACCTGCCTGACGCCAACGCTTTCAACGCCAAGGTCGAACGGATTTTCGTAGAGAACGACAATCTGAACACCGGGGCCGAGATCAAGCTGCTGGAAATTCTTGCCCAGTCAGGCACTTCATTCTCTGAGGTGCTGACAAGCTATCGTTCCGTGATCTTCGTGCTTCTCATCTTTTCCACCGCCCTCCTGATCGCGACGCTGGTGTTTCTGGTGACCATCATCGCCTTGAACCGTCGCATCTCGGCCATCCAGCGGTCAGGTATTCAGGTGGCCAGCCTGATGATCAGCCGCGAGGCGCGGGCGGTCTATATCAACGATCTGGAGTTCGCCCTGACCGAAGCGGCGCTGGAAACGCTTTCCGTCCTTGCCGAAGCGCGAATGGACGATGAAGTGTTGACCGGCGCGCAGATCGAAGCCGTGATCTCTGGCCGCAACGAGGCCGATTGCGACGAGGCCGCCGGTGCCACCCGCGTCAAGCGCCTGCGCGACACATTGGGCAACCAGCTGGTGTCGGAACTTCTGGTCAAGACCATTGCCCGGCGCGGCTATGTGCTGGCCGTGGGCAAAGACACGATCCGGATGATATGAAACGCAGAATGCCCGGACCTTGCGGCCCGGGCATTCTGTTGTGGTGGTGAGCCGGACAGGATTCGAACCTGTGACCCGCTGATTAAAAGTCAGCTGCTCTACCAACTGAGCTACCGGCCCCACGAGGCGCGTGATTAGGCAAGCCCGCCCCGGGGGTCAAGGGCAAAAACGTGCAGCTCTGGCAAAACCGGTCGGCTGGGCGTATATGCCGCTTCATGAAGGACAGCGCAGCGCCAATCGGCCTGCCGTTCATGAAAATGCACGGCGCAGGCAATGACTTCGTGGTAATCGACTCGCGCGGGGGCGGGGCGGTTATGACGGCTGGGCTGGCGCGCGCCCTTGGTGACCGGAACCGCGGCGTGGGCTTTGACCAGCTGGCCGAAATTACCGACGCCGAAGGGGCCGATTTCGGGCTGGTGTTCTGGAACAGCGACGGCACGCAGGCAGGCGCTTGCGGCAATGCCACCCGCTGCGTGGCGGATTATGTGATGCAGGGTCTGGCGGCGGATCGGGTCAGCCTGACCACCGCGCGCGGGGGTCTGCGGGCCGAGCGGCTTGCCGATGGCCGGGTGGCGGTGAACATGGGGCAGCCGCAGCTTGACTGGCAGTCGATCCCGCTGGCGGAGGCGGTGGATACCCTGCATCTGCCGCTGCCGGGCGATCCGGTGGCCGTGGGCATGGGCAACCCCCATTGCGTGCATTTCGTGCCGGACGCCGAGGCCATGGACCTTGCGACCCTCGGCCCCCGAATCGAGAATGACCCGCTGTTTCCGCAGCGCACCAATGTTGAATTTGCCTCGCTGATATCGCCCTGCCGCCTGCGCATGCGGGTCTGGGAACGTGGCACCGGCATCACGCTTGCCTGCGGGTCGGGTGCCTGCGCTACCGCTGTCGCTGCCCACCTGCGCGGGATGATCGGCACCCGCGTCGCGATCGAGGTTGATGGCGGGCTCCTGGAGGTGGACTGGCGCGATGATGGCGTCTGGCTGACCGGCCCCGTTGCGCGGGTCTTCGACGGGGTTCTGTCGCCCGACTATGTCGCGGCGCACAGATGAACGCCCCGGTTTTTGCCACGCTTGGCTGCCGTCTGAATGCTTATGAGACGGAGGCGATGAAAGAACTGGCCGCCGCCGCTGGCCTTTCGGATGCGGTGATCGTGAACACCTGCGCCGTGACCGCCGAGGCGGTCAGGAAGGCCAAGCAGGAAATCCGCCGCCTGTCGCGCGAAAACCCCGGGTCGGCGATCATCGTGACAGGCTGCGCCGCGCAGACCGAGCCCGAAACCTTTGCCGCCATGCCCGAAGTGGCCCGCGTCGTGGGTAACCACGAAAAGATGCAGGCCGAAACCTGGGCTGGCATTGCCACACCAGACCTGATCGGCGTGACCGAACGGGTGCAGGTGGATGACATCATGTCGGTCCGGGAAACCGCGGGCCACCTGATCGACGGATTCGGGCGGCACCGGGCCTATGTGCAGATCCAGAATGGCTGCGACCATCGCTGCACCTTCTGCATCATCCCCTACGGGCGGGGCAATTCGCGGTCTGTCCCCGCCGGGGTCGTGATCGAACAGATCCAGCGCCTTGCCGACCGTGGCTTCAACGAGGTGGTGCTGACCGGGGTGGACCTTACCTCATGGGGGGCCGACCTGCCTGCCACCCCGCGCCTTGGCGACCTTGTGCGCCGCATCCTGAAGCTGACGTCGATCCCGCGCCTGCGGATCAGTTCCATCGACAGCATCGAAGCGGACCCGGCCTTGATGGAGGCGATAGCGAACGAGCCACGCCTGATGCCGCACCTGCACCTGTCCTTGCAGGCCGGGGATGACCTCATTCTGAAACGGATGAAACGCCGCCATCTGCGCGATGATGCCATCCGTTTTTGCGAGGACGCCCGCCGTTTGCGGCCCGACATGGTGTTCGGGGCCGACATCATAGCTGGCTTTCCGACCGAAACCGAGGCGATGTTCCAGCAGTCGCTGCAACTGGTGCAGGATTGCGGCCTGACCTTCCTGCATGTCTTCCCCTATTCGCCGCGCAAGGGAACCCCCGCCGCCCGGATGCCTCAGGTTCGCGGACCAGAGATCAAGGATCGCGCGGCACGATTGCGCGCCGTTGGTGATGCCGCCCTGCAGGCACATCTGGCGTCCCAGGTCGGGCGGGTGCATCGCGTCTTGACCGAAGGCCCCAGGGTCGGTCGGACCGAAGGATTCGTCGAGGTTGCCTTTGGCACCGATCAGCCCGAAGGGACCATTCTGGAGGTCACCATCCTTGGTCAGGGCGGCGCGCAGCTGTTGGTCTGACCGCGCGCCCTTCCTGATGACGACAATCAATGATCGCCGCCTTCCAATGCCCTAGCCTGATTCGACGGATCCGCAAATCAGGGAGCATTCATGATGCAGTTGAGCAAGGTTCTGACGTCCGTCCTGCTTGCAAGCTCATTATCAGCCGTTTCGGCTGCGGCGCAGCAAGCCGATATTGGCGCACAGCTTTACACTGACTATTGTTCGGCCTGCCACGGGGCGGCAGGTCTTGGGGATGGCGACATGGCCGATGTGGTGAACATTCCGTCACCCAATCTGACGCTGCTGGCCCGCAACAATGACGGCGTGTTCCCGATGCTGGAGGTGTTGCAGATCATTGATGGGCGAACCGGGGTGCGGGCGCATGGTGGGGCCATGCCAGTCTGGGGCCGGGTGTTTTCGGACCAGATCGGTGATTCCGCCGGCCCCTATGGCGGCGTACTGGAAGTGCGCGGCCGGCTGCTTTCTCTTGCAACCTATATTCAATCGATCCAGCAATGATCAAAGCGCCCGCAGGACCGCAATCTTGCGGGCGTCACCTGCCCCGGATTGTATCACCAGCCTGAAGTGTCGGAAACAGTTCCACTTTCTCGCCCGGCATCGCCTTGCCGGCGATGATTTCAGCGGCCTTCTTCCCGATTTCCAACCGGCAGGCATCCATCGTAGCAAGCTTCCGGGGCAGGCCGTCCAACAACTCTACCCCGTTGAACCCTGCAAGGCCAATCCGACCGGGGACGTCAAGACCTTGGGCAAGGCACCAAAGCAGGCCACCGGCACCGATCATATCATTGGAATAATACAGAAAATCGACATCAGGGGACCGGGCGAGGACGGCGGCGGTCATCTCGCGCCCCTTAAGAAGTGCTGACCCGCCAGAATAGAATTCCCGGTCAACCAGCGTCAGCCCGGCTTTGCCCAACGCCTCTTCAAACCCCTGGAGCCGCTTTCGCGCCCGGTGGTCATTGGGCATTTGCGTGCCAAGAAACGCAATGCGGCGGTAGCCGGCTGTGATTATCGCCTCGGCCATCTGGCGGCCTGCGCGGCGATGAGAGATGCCGACCGCGTGGTCGATCGGATCACCGTCGATATCCATGATCTCGACAATCGGGATCCCGGCGCGGCCCAACATTGCGCGCGCAGCTTCGGTGTGTTCCAGCCCGGCGATGATCATCCCCGAGGGCCGCCAAGACAGCATTTCATAGATGACCGATTCTTCGCGGTCGGGCAGGTAATTCGTGACACCGACAACCGGTTGCAGGCCGGTGCCGTCAAGAACCGACGAGATACCGGTCATGACTTCGGGGAAAACCATGTTCGAGAGTGACGGGATCACGACGCCCACAAGGTTGACGCGTTGTGACGCGAGGGCTCCAGCGATCTTGTTTGGGACGTAGCCCAGCGTCCGGGCCGCCTCCAACACCTTTTCACGGGTCGGGGCGGCAACATCGCCCCGATTGCGCAGGACGCGAGAGACCGTCATTTCCGAGACGCCCGAGGCTTCGGAGACATCGCGAAGAGTCAGGGTGTGGCGCGGGTCAGGGATCGGTTTGGTCAATGGACAGTTCCGGCGCGGTCTGGGAATACCCTTTGTTAGCGCCAAAGGTCGTGCTTGTCCAAGGTGCATTCATCTGCTACTGTTACCGCTAACAGCCGCTGGGCGCTTGCCCGAAGCTGGCCATATCCTGCGTGTCCTCCAAGCTCTCAACCCGGACGCGACGGACCGGAGGGGGAGTAGTGGGCCAAAACTTGCTCCCCCTTTTCTTTTGTTCCTTGAGTTTCCGGCTGTTGCCATGCGACGCATTTCGACGCATTGAAGGGGCCAAGGTTCTTTTTGGGGCTCCGTAGCTCAGGGGATAGAGCGGCCGCCTCCTAAGCGGCAGGTCGATGGTTCGAATCCATCCGGGGTCACCAGCCTGATCTGGTGCGACATGATCCGAAAGCCTGAAGTTCAAGCGTTTCTGGATGCCTCGGGCCTTGCGCTGCGGGCGTCAACCACTGGTGCGGCAGCACAAGCGGCAGAGACAGTTATCGACCGCTGGGCTGTGGCAGGCGGTTCGGGCGTAGAGGCCGCGCGTTTGCCGGTGTGCGACTGGATTGCCCCTGCACTGAAGCTTGCGGCCGATGGACCGAGGTCGGGTCTGGCGGCTACCTTTGGGCGGATTGAAAGGCATCTGCGCTGGACCCGGCGTGGGTCGGCAGACATTAATGAACAAACGTTCTGGAACGGACACGCCAATGCCGTGATCCTTGGGCCGGGCGGGCTTGAGGCGCGCGATGACCTGTGGGTCGGCGTCACCGTGATGGCGCCCGGCGTGCAGTATGTGGACCACCACCACGCGCCAGAAGAGGTTTACCTGTCCCTGACCCCGGGCGAATGGTGGAATGCCGAAATGGACTGGTCCGACCCCGGCCCCACGGGCGCCATCTACAACCCGCCGGGCATTGCCCACGCCATGAGGTCCGGCGTGGGGCCATTTCTGGCGCTGTGGTTTCTGCCGCTTTAGAAGTCGAGGTTCTCCACGCTCAATGCGTTGGCCTGAATGAATTCCCGCCGCGGCTCCACAACATCACCCATCAGTTTCGAGAAGATGTCGTCAGCTTCGGCCAGATCATCGACCTTGACCTGCAACAACGTGCGCGCCTCGGGGTCGAGCGTGGTTTCCCAAAGCTGGCTGGGGTTCATTTCGCCCAAGCCCTTGTAGCGTTGCAGGGAAAGCCCCTTCTCGCCCTCGGCCAGAATGGATTTGAGCAGGTCGATAGGGCCATGGATCAGCTGTTCACGTTCCTTGCGGACAAGGCGGGCGGTGTCGCGGTAGATGTCGCGGGTCTGGGCTGCGGTTTGTGACAGCTTGCGCGCCTCGCCGGACCGCAGGACGGCACCATCAAGGGTGCGCAGTTCTTCCACGCCGCGCAGAACACGCGACAGGCGGATGCCGTGATCTTGCGTGATACGCCCGGTCCAGCCGCGTTCGTATTCGGCGGCCACAAGGTTCAGCCGCTTGGCCACCGTATCGGCAACCAGTTGCAGGTCGGCATCGGCGTTGCCCGGATCAAAAGCCCCGGCAAGCGCGGCCTGTTCAAGGATTGCGCGGGGGTAATGGGTCGGGAACGCATCCAGCACCCGGCGGAACTGCCGTGCACCTTCGATCACGCGGGCAAGGTCGTTCCCGGCAATCTCGGTGCCGTCGGCAAGGCGCAAGACCGCGCCTTCCAGGCCCATCTCGACAAGGTAATCTTCCAGCGCCGCCTGATCCTTCAGGTAGACCTCGGACTTGCCTCGCGCGACTTTGTAGAGTGGCGGCTGGGCGATGTAGAGATAGCCGCCTTCAATCAGTTGCGGCATCTGGCGGAAGAAGAAGGTCAGCAAAAGCGTGCGGATATGCGCGCCGTCCACGTCGGCATCCGTCATGATGACAACCTTGTGGTAGCGCAGTTTCTTGATGTCGAATTCATCCCGACCGATCCCGGTGCCAAGCGCGGTAATCAGCGTGCCGATCTCCTGGCTGCCCAGCATCCGGTCGAAACGGGCGCGTTCCACGTTCAGAATCTTGCCGCGCAGGGGCAGCACCGCCTGATTGGACCGGCTGCGGCCCTGTTTGGCGGACCCGCCCGCGCTGTCACCCTCGACAAGGAAGATTTCCGACTTTGCCGGGTCGCGCTCCTGACAATCAGCCAGCTTGCCGGGAAGGCTTGCCACGTCCAGCGCAGTCTTGCGGCGGGTCAGTTCACGCGCCTTGCGAGCGGCCTCGCGGGCCATCGCAGCTTCGATGATCTTGCCGACGATGGACCGGGCGTGGGCGGGGTTTTCCTCAAACCATTCCGCCAGCTTTTCGGCCACAAGGTTCTCAACCGCAGGGCGGACTTCGGACGATACCAGCTTGTCCTTGGTCTGGCTGGAAAATTTTGGATCCGGCACCTTCACAGACAGAACGCAGGTCAGACCTTCGCGCGCGTCATCGCCGGTGAAATCAATCTTTTCGCGCTTTGCGATGCCCGACGTCTGGGCGTAGTTGGTGATCGTCCGGGTCAAAGCGCCCCGGAAACCGGCCATATGGGTGCCGCCATCCCGCTGCGGAATGTTGTTTGTGAACGGAAGTACGGTTTCGTGGTAGCTGTCGTTCCACCACATCGCCACTTCAACGCCAATCCCGTTCCGCTCACCGATCATGTAGATCGGCTCTGGCATCACGCCGGACTTTGACCGGTCGATATATTTCACGAATTCGCGCACACCGCCTTCGTAGAACAGCTCCACCCGCTCCGGTTCCGCATGGCGTTCGTCTTCGATGATGATGCGGACGCCCGAGTTCAGGAAAGCCAGTTCCCGCAGCCGGTGTTCCAGCGTCTTGAAGCTGTAATCGAGATTGCTGAACGTTCCTTCGGGAATGTTCGTCTTGGCCGAGGCAAGGAAGCGCACTTCAGTCCCGCGCATCCCTGGCGCAGGGCCAACGGGGTGGACATGTTCTACGCATTCGCCATGTTCGAACCGGGCGCGATATTCGGTATCGTTGCGCCAGACGGTCAGCTCCAGCCATTCCGACAGGGCGTTCACCACGGAAACGCCAACACCGTGCAGACCGCCTGAGACCTTGTAGGCGTTGCCACCCTCATCCGTGTTGTTGAATTTCCCGCCCGCGTGCAGCTGGGTCATGATGACCTCGGCCGCCGACACGCCTTCTTCCTGATGAATGTCGACCGGGATACCACGACCATTGTCGCGCACCGAAACCGAGTCATCGGCGTGAATCTTCACTGTCACGGCGGTGGCGTGACCAGCCAGCGCTTCGTCGATCCCGTTATCCACGACCTCATAGACCATGTGATGCAGGCCAGAGCCGTCATCGGTATCGCCGATATACATGCCGGGGCGCTTGCGAACCGCCTCCAACCCTTTGAGAACCTTGATGGAATCAGCGCCGTATTCGGCCATGTTCTTGGGCTGGTCAGCCATGCGCGGGGAACCCTAATCGTTGCCCGCGATTTATAGCGGTTTGGGCCGGGAATGTCACCCCTTGGCCACAAGATTTGGTGGTCAGACGAAGGGAATGGCCAAGGCAACGCCGATGAGCAGGATACCCGAGACTATGTTCAGCCGCCGCATCGCCTCGGGACTGGAAAGCAGCCTGCGGGCGCGGTCAAGGAACCATGCAAGACCGAGGTTCCCAAGCATTGGAACAAGCGCCGAGATCAGCAGGATGACAGAAATATCCGGCACGGTTACGCGCGACAGGTCGAAGAAACCGGGCAAGACGCCCATGTAGAACAGGATCGCCTTCGGGTTGCCGATCACGGCGGCCACACCTACGCCGAATCCAGCCAAGGCCCCTGGCCGGGTCATCCGGCTGTCGCTGTCAAGCTTTTCGGTCGGCTTGCGGATCAGCAGCATGCCCATAAGCAGGAACACCGCAGCCGCAACCCAGCGCAGCAAAGACAGGAAGTCGCCATAAAGCGACAGGATCCAGGTCAGTCCGAAAATGGCCGTTAGCGGCCAGATCAGATCCCCAAGCGCGACGCCGATGGCCAGCGGCCATGCGCCCCGGAAACCAAAGGCAAGGGAACGCGCAGTCAGCGCCACCCAGACCGGCCCCGGAACCGCCCAGAGTGCGGCCATGCCCCAAGCGTAAAGTGCGAGCTGATATAAAGAAACGGTCATTCATATATTCCAGCGGATATTCATTCGACTGCACGGATGGCTGTCCCGGCTCCATCGTCCCGCACGGCAAGCCGCTGGCCACGTTGGCCGAGTGCGTCAAACAGGTCCAGATCGGTTCCGGTCATCAAGGCTTGCGCCCCAAGCGCGCAGATTTCGTCATAGAGGGCGGCGCGGCGGGCAGCGTCAAGGTGGGCAGCCACTTCATCCAGCAGCAGAATGGGCGCGCGACCAAGATCCTGTGCAAGGGCGCGAGCGTTTGCAAGGATCAGGCTGATGAGCAGCGCCTTCTGTTCACCGGTCGAACACTGGTCCGCCGCCACACCCTTGGCAGCGTAACGGGCGGCCAGATCGGCGCGGTGTGGGCCAACCAGCGTGCGCCCGGCGGCAATGTCACGGCGCCTGCCCTCGGCCAGCGCTGCGGCAAGGTTCTCGGGCTCGTCCGCGCCGTCGGGGCCGATAAGCGCAAGATCGGTCGAAGGAAAGGCGCTATCGGGATTAACGGCCTCGGCAATGCGGGCAAGTGCTGCGCGGCGGTTGGCGGTAATCTGTTGCCCGGCCTCGGCCATCTGCGTTTCCAGCGCGGCATACCAGTGCGGATCGGTCACCTGATCCCGGATCAACCGGTTGCGGTCGCGCATCGCCTTTTCGTATGTGAGCGATAGTTCAGCTTGATCCGGCGCGAAGGACAGCGTCATGCGATCAAGGAACCGGCGCCGGCCCTCGGCGGCCTCGATCCACAGCCGGTCCATGGCGGGAACCAGCCAGAGAATGCGCAGCACCCGGCCAAGGCTTGCCTGCGTAGCGGCCTTGCCGTCAATGCGAACCTGCCGGGACTCGCCCGGTTCCGCCCATGTCTCGATCTCATGCGCTGCCGACAAGCCCTGAACCGCAGCGGAAATCTTCCAGCCCAGCGCTTCAGGCCGCCGGGCAAGATCATCCGCAGCGGCCCGGCGCAAACCACGGCCGGGAGACAGCAGCGACACCGCCTCAAGCACATTGGTCTTTCCCGCACCATTCGGGCCAACCAAGGCAACAGGCCGGCCATCAAGCACAAGCCGCGCGGCCCGGTGGCTGCGGAAATGCGACAGGGCGAGGGTTTCGATCACCAGACCGCCCACAAGATTTCCCTTTCGGTTCGGGTGCTTGTGGCCGGTCAGACCCGCATCGGCATGACCACATAGACCGCAGAGGTATCATTTCCTTCGCGCATCAATGTGGGATCAGCCGAGGAGTTGAACAGGAAAACGGCATTCTCCCGGTCCACCTGGCTGGCGATTTCCAGCAGGTATTTCGCGTTGAAGCCAATTTCCAGCCGTTCGTCGGCATAGGCGACGGCAAGTTCTTCCTCGGCTGCGCCGGAATCCGGGGAGTTGACCGACAGGATCAGCCGATCCTCGTCCAGCGACAGTTTCACCGCGCGGGACCGTTCCGAAGACACGGTTGCCACACGGTCCACGGCTTTGGCAAATTCTGACGCGTCCACTTCCAGCCGCTTTGTGTTGCCGGTGGGGATAACGCGGGTGTAATCCGGGAATGTCCCGTCGATGACCTTTGAAGTCAGTGTGATCGCCGGTGTCGCAAAGCGAACTTTCGTTTCGGAAACCGAAACTGCAATCGTGGCGTCATCGTCATCCAGCAGTTTACGCAGCTCCCCTACGGTCTTGCGCGGCACGATCACTCCGGGCATGCCGTCGGCCCCTTCGGGCAGAGGCGCGTCAATGCGGGCTAGGCGGTGGCCATCGGTGGCAACGCAGCGCAAGACCTTGCCGCTTTCACCCTGAGAGACGTGCATATAGACGCCGTTCAGGTAATAGCGGGTTTCCTCAGTCGAGATCGCGAATTTGGCCTTGTCGAACAGCCGCCGCAACTCTGCCGCCTTGGCCGAAAAGTTTGACGAATACTCACTGGTCGCCATGACCGGAAAATCTTCCTTCGGCAATGTGGCAAGGCTGAAGGTCGACCGGCCGGCCGCGATGGTCAGGCGGCCAGCGGCGGCGTCTTCCGTCAGGTTTACCAGCGCGCCATCCGGCAGTTTGCGAATGATTTCATGCAGCATCACGGCTGACACCGTGGTTGCCCCGGGGCGCTCGACCATCGCATGAGCGCGGTCCACAACCTCGATATCCAGGTCGGTCGCCCGGAAGGACACCATCGATCCTTCCGCCTCGATCAGCACATTGGCGAGGATCGGAATGGTATTGCGGCGTTCCACCACCGATTGTGCCTGCGCCAGTGCCTTGAGCAAGACCGCGCGTTCGATGCTGAGCTTCATCTGACTTCCCTCTGCAGACCCCCTGAAGGGACGCCGAATTTACCCGGTTTCCGCCGGATCACAAGCATTTCAAGCGACTGTGCGGAGGTTTCCGGGGGCCGTCAAGGCCACCCCGGCCCTTAGCCCTGCAAGAGACGGCGCAGAAGTTGCAGATCGTCGGAAAGCTGGCTGTCGGTGGACATCAGTTCCTCGATCTTGCGCACGCCATGCATGATGGTTGTGTGATCGCGACCACCAAAGCGCCGACCGATCTCTGGCAGGCTGCGCGGGGTCAGTTGCTTGGCAAGATACATCGCAACTTGGCGCGGCCGCGCGATGTTGCGCAGGCGCTTCGGGCCGATCATGTCAGACAGGCGGATGTTGTAGTGTTCTGCCACTTTCCGCTGGATTTCCTCGATTGACAGCTTGCGGTCAGAAGACCGAAGAATGTCTGCTAGGCAGTCCTGGGCCAAATCCAGGGTGATTTCCCGCCCGACCAGCGACGCAAAGGCAAAAAGCCGGGTCAGCGCACCTTCCAGAATACGAACGTTGGAAGTGATGCGATGTGCCAGAAACTCCAGCACGCCATCGGCCAGCACCAGCCCCCGATATTGCGAGCGGTAATACTCCACCTTCTGCTGAAGGATTCCCAGCCGAAGTTCGTAATCCGTCGGATGCAGATCGACGACAAGGCCACATTGCAGACGCGACTTGATGCGTTCCTCAAGATCCTTGATCTCGCCGGGGGCGCGGTCGGCGGAAATGACAATCTGCTTGTTCTGGTCTACCAGGGCATTGAAAGTATGGAAGAATTCCTCTTGCGTGGAGTCCTTTCCCGCGATGAACTGCACGTCATCTACCATCAGCACATCGACCGACCGGAAAAGCTCCTTGAAATCCATGACCTGTCGTTCGCGCAGCGCCTGCACGAAACGATACATGAATTGCTCGGCAGACAGATAGAGCACCCGCAGCTCGGGGCGGCGCATGTGCAATTCATGCGCGATGGCGTGCATCAGGTGGGTCTTGCCAAGCCCAACCCCGCCATAAAGGAAAAGCGGGTTGAACGTGACCGGCCCGCCTTCAGCCACCCGCCGGGCGGCGGCGTGGGCCAGTTCATTCGGCTTGCCGACGATGAAGCTGTCAAAGGTGAAACGGGTGTCCAAGGGTGCGCCCGGCAGATCTTCGTCCGTAGTCGCGCGGGTCCGCACCGGTCTGGAAGTGGCCTTCTTCACTGCCGGAGCAGCCATTTGCGAAGGTGCGCCCACGGCAAACTCGACACGATCAACCTGCGCACCGGCGCTCGCCAGTTGGGCGCGGATGTGGTCGGCATAGTTGCGCTGGACCCAATCGCCGAAAAATATCGTCGGAACCTCGAACTGGGCGACGCCATTCTTGAACAGCGACAGCTTCAGAGGCTCGATCCAGGTGACATAATTGTTCTTGCCAACGCGTTTGATCAGCTCTTCCCGGACCTGACCCCAAGTTTCGTTCGTCATTCTTCCTGACCTGCCAATATCCCTGAGCCTGCGGAAACGCCGCGGACCGTCCACTGCCTATCCACCGGACGAACCACCCCGACCAAGAGCCGCCGCTGCCTGAGCAACAGGCAATCGGGCAACGCGGTTCTTGCAGGGGACAGAACACAGAGGGCCTGTTGCCAAATTTGCGGCAGCCAGACCATTTGTGACAGGGGCAGCTTGAATGCCGCCTCCAAATCATTGTTCGCAAACAGAAAACTCAGATAACGCGCAGAATGGTTGCGTCTGATCCGTGCAGCAGTTTTCTACCTGCGACCAAGTCTTGTCCCCCAAGACGAAGTGAATCGCAGGGTCACGCTAACAAGCCGTTCGCGGGGTCTGCAACCGAACATCTCGCTTGACAGGGATTCCCTGAAATCGAATCCGAGGGTCGTGCAAATCGGCAACGGAGTGCGCGAAACCTTGTGTCAGACAGCCCGGAAATGCGACAGGGCGCAGCCCTTGCGGCCACGCCCTGTGCATCATCGGAGAATCGGTAAAGCGTCAGGCCTTGACAACGGCCTTCACGCGGGACGCGAGGCGCGAGATCTTGCGCGACACGGTGTTCTTGTGCAGCACGCCTTTCGACACGCCACGCGCAAGCTCCGGCTGAGCGGCCTTCAGAGCGGCAGCGGCGGAATCGGCGTCGCCCGAAGCGATTGCCTCTTCAACCTTGCGCAGGAAGGTGCGGATCCGCGAACGGCGGGCCTTGTTGATGGCATAACGCGCTTCGGACTGACGAGCGCGCTTCTTGGACTGGGCTGTATTGGCCATGGGCTTCCTATGGGTCTTTCAGTGTTTCAAACAGTTTGCACGAAAGACCAAAGGCCCCGACCGATGGTCAGGATTGATTCTTGCCTAAGCGGGCCCACGCGCATGTGGGGCGGCCTATAGGCCAAGGCGGATGAAAAGGAAAGGGCTACTTGTCTCGAAACTGCGGTTGGCGCTTTTCAAGGAAGGCGGCCATGCCTTCTTTCTGATCCTCGGTCGCAAACAGGGCGTGAAACATCCGGCGCTCGAACAAAAGCCCCTCTGCAAGGCTGGTTTCCTGCGCGCGGCTCACACATTCCTTGACCACCATCGCGGTGACGGTCGATTTTTCGACCACCTTCTGCGCGGCCTTCAGCGCCTCTTCGATCAGCGACTTCGCAGGTACGACTCGGGAAACAAGGCCGCAACGTTCGGCCTCGGCGGCGTCCATGAACCGGCCAGTCAGGTGCATGTCCATCGATTTCGACTTGCCCACCGCACGCGTCAGACGCTGGGTGCCGCCCATTCCGGCCACGATGCCAAGGTTGATCTCTGGCTGGCCGAACTTGGCGGTATCGGCGGCGATGATGAAATCGCACAGCATCGCAAGCTCGCACCCGCCGCCAAGGCAATAGCCTGAAACCGCAGCGATGATCGGCTTGCGGGCCTTGGCAATAGCGGTCACCTCGGGGGCGAAAAGATCATCGAAGTACACATCGATGAAGGATTTTTCCGCCATCTCGCGCACATCGGCACCGGCAGCAAAGGCCTTTTCCGACCCCGTGACAACGATGCAGCGCACCTTGTCATTGGCTTCTGCCGCAGTAACGGCAGCGGCCAGTTCCCGCATCAGCGTGGAATTCAGCGCGTTCATGGCGTCAGGGCGATTGAGCCGGATCAGGGTGACATAGTCCTCGATCTCGACGATCAGCGTTTCATAGGCCATGGCAGGCTCCCGCTGTTGCAGTGGCGCAGACTCCTAGCACCAAACAGCAGGATGGCAAGTCACCTCTGGCAATCAGGACACCAGAAGGACGACCGGCCTGACTGAACGGTGCGGGTGATCGTCCCGGTGCAGCCGGGGGTCTCACAAGGCTCACCCTCGCGGTCATAGACTTGGAAATGCTTGGCAAAATAGCCAAGTTCGCCATTGGCCTGCCGGAAATCGCGCAAGGAAGACCCCCCCGCTTCGATTGCCTCGGCCAGAACCTCGCGGATCAGGGGGACAAGGGCGCGGACGGCACCTTCCCCAAGGTCACCCGCCAGTCGAAGCGGGCTGATCCGGGCGCGATACAGGGTTTCGCAGACATAGATATTGCCAAGGCCGGCCACGATCCGCTGATCCAGCAGCGCGGATTTTATCGGCGTTCGGCGGCCTGCCAGCCGGGCGGCAAGGTAGGGCTCGTTGAAATCATTGCCGAAAGGTTCAGGACCAAGCGCGGCAAGAAGCGGATGCGAGCCACCCGTCGGCATCAGATCCATCGCGCCAAAACGGCGGGCGTCGTTGAAGGTGATGCGCGCACCATTGTCCATGTGCAGAACCACATGATCATGCTTTTGCGGCGCGGGGTGGTCGTGGTGAAACTGGCCCAGCATCACCCCGGAAATCAGCATCCTGCCCGACATGCCCAGATGCACCAGAAGCGTCTCGCCACTGTCGAGGTCGGCGAGGATGTATTTCGACCGCCTGCGCAGGGCCGTGATGCGCCGCCCGGTCAGGCGGTCCGCCATCCGGTCCGGCAGAGGCCAGCGCAGATCAGGCCGGTTGACCTCGGCCCGCAGAATCACCGCGCCTTCCAGCACCGGCAGCAGGCCCCTGCGGACGGTTTCAACTTCGGGCAGTTCGGGCATAACCCCCTCATGGACAGTTCGGCGCATTGCGGGCGCGGGTTGGCGGACTATAAGGAGGGGCAAGAGACACGGATCGCAAGCCCCCAAGGACCGCATCCCCGATGATTGACGACCGCACGACCCACTTCGGCTTTCAGGACGTGCCAGAGGCTGAAAAGGCCGGAATGGTGCATGGCGTCTTTTCCCGGGTCGCCTCGAAATACGATGTGATGAACGACCTGATGTCGATGGGCATCCATCGCGTCTGGAAGGACGCGATGATGGATTGGCTTGCGCCCCGGCCCGGCCAGCGCCTTCTGGATGTGGCGGGCGGCACGGGTGATGTGGCTTTTCGCTTCCTGAAACGCGCGCCGGGGGCATCGGCGGTGGTCTGCGACATGACCGAACCGATGCTGATCGAGGGCCGCAAGCGCGCCGAAGCCGAAAAGATGGCCGCAAGCCTTGATTGGGTGGTGGGCGACGCGATGGCGCTGCCGTTCCCGAACGCCAGCTTCGACACCTATACGATTTCCTTCGGGATCAGGAACGTGACCAGGATTCCCGACGCCTTGCGTGAAGCTTACCGGGTGCTGCGCCCCGGCGGGCGGCTGATGGTGCTGGAATTTTCCCACATCCCCAATGACATGATGCAAAAGGCCTATGACCTCTATTCCTTCAACGTGATCCCGGTGATGGGGCAGATCGTGGCAGGTGACCGGGAAAGCTATCAGTATCTGGTCGAATCGATCCGCAAGTTCCCCGATCAGGAAAGTTTTGCCACCATGATCCGCGACGCGGGCTTTGGTCAGGTCAAGTATCGCAACCTGAGCATGGGCATTGCGGCCCTCCATTCTGGCTGGAAACTGTGAGAGGCCCGCATAACATCATCCGGCTGATCCGCACCGGGGCCACGCTGGAGCGCACCGGGGCAATGGATGTGGTGCTGGAGGCGTTCCGCGCCCCCGCCCGCCTGCGCTTTGCCGCCCGGATGCTGGGCTGGCCGTTCAAATGGCTGGGCCTGAAGGGTGATCCGGAGCTGCCGCCAGCCACCCGTGCGCTGACGGCCCTTGGCCCGGCCTACATCAAGTTCGGCCAGATCCTGTCCACCCGGCCCGACATCGTTGGTGAAGAACTGGCGCAGCAACTGAAATATCTTCAGGACAAGTTGCCCCCCTTCCCGACCGCCACCGCGAAAAAGATGATCGAGGCCGAGCTTGAGATGCCGGTTTCCTCAATCTTTTCCGAGTTCTCCGAGCCCGTCGCCGCCGCCTCCATCGCGCAGGTCCATCGCGCGCGACTGGCTGATACAGGCGAGGAAGTGGCGGTCAAGGTTCTGCGCCCCGGCATTGAACGCGCCTTCAGGAAGGATATCGACGCCTTCTATCTTGCCGCCCGCGGGATCGAATTGCTGGCGCCGTTCTCTCGCCGTCTGCGCCCGGTCGACGTGATCACCCATTTCGAGGGCGTGGTCATGGGGGAGTTGGACCTGCGGCTGGAATCCTCGGCCGCTGCCGAATTTGCAGCGAACACGGCGAAGGACGAAGGTTTTCAGGTGCCAAAGACGCACTGGTTCCTGTCGTCACGCAACGTGATGACACTGGGTTGGGCCGAAGGGATTGGCCTGAACGAAAACGGGCTGATCGACGCGCAGGGCCATGACCGCCGGGTGCTGGGTGCGCGGGTTCTGCAACTGTTTTTAAACCACGCGCTGCGCGACGGATTCTTCCACGCCGACATGCATCAGGGCAACCTGAAGATCGCGGCGAATGGCGACATCATCGCCTATGATTTCGGGATCATGGGTCGGATCGACGAATATACCCGCCGCGTCTACGCCGAGATCCTTATGGGCTTCATCCGCAAGGATTATCGCCGGGTGGCCGAGGTGCATTTCGAGGCGGGGTATGTGCCGGCAGACCGGGATATCGACGAGTTTGCCCGCGCCCTTCGCGCCGTTGGCGAGCCGATCTTCGGGATGGACGCCAGCCGGATCAGCATGGCGCGGCTTTTGTCCTATCTGTTCGAGGTGACCGAACGTTTCGGGATGGAAACGCGGACCGAGCTGATCTTGCTGCAACGCACCATGGTCGTGGTCGAAGGCGTGGCGCGATCACTTGATCCGCATATCAACATCTGGGAAGTCGCGCAGCCGATCGTAGAGCGTTACATCAAGGAAACCATTGGGCCAAAGGCCATGCTGCGGGATCTGGTCAAGACGGCGCGGGTTCTGGCGCGGTTCGGACCAAGGCTTCCGGCGCTGGTCGAGGCGCAACTTATCCGCACCGGAAACCCGACACCACCGCCCGCGCAGCCCAGCCGGAGGGGGCTATGGCCGCTGATTGCCCTGATGGTGATTGCAGCCTTCGTTGGTGGGGCTTTGACGGCCGAGATGTTCTGACCATCAGCCTTGCGGCAGCCGCAGGGCAGTAACTGCGCTGGCCGAAACCTCTACCCCGCCGTGCAGAACCAGCTTTGTGCCAGCATCGCCGCCACGCGCCTCAATCACCCGGGCGTAGTGTTCGATTGGCCGGGAATCGATCAGGTTTTCACCCTGCAGGCTTTCAAGCGTCAGGCTGTAGATTCCGCTGGGCAAACGGTTTCCCGCAGCGTCAGCCCCAAGCCACCGATAGGGCGCGGCGGTGGCTGGGAGGTCTTCGCGCGACACGAGGTTGCCCTGCGCATCCCTGACGACAACAACCGCGCCCGTCGCCCCCTGCGCCGGGTTCGGCGAAAGCGTCACCGGATCACCGTCATAGAAAACGGGGGCATTCGACCGCGCCTCCTGCCCGATCCAGCTGGCCATTTCCGCCATGCCCATCTGTTGAAACCGGGCCTGCATGTCGGAAAGAAGCTGATTGGTCCGAACCTGCTGCTCCACCCCGGAAAAAGTGGCCAGTTGCACCGCATAATCTGTCGAATCGATCGGGTTAAGCGGATCCTGGTTCTGCATCTGGACTGTCAGCATGCGAAGGAAGGTATTGAAATCGGATGTGATCTTGGTCCCTTGGCCGGTGGTGGATGCGGCTGATGCCGAACTGGCCGAAAAGGTGGCGGCGGAGACGGTCATGTTTTCCTCAAAGCCTGAGATCAAGGGAACGGCCAGTGGAAAGCCGCAAGGGATGGGCAACCGGATCAGGGTCGATCATGTCTGCAAGCGCCGCCTCGGTCGGAGCGGTCGGGGATGTGTCAGGGTTGTCGCGCTGGCCAGGCCCCGATTGGCCAAAGCCGATATCCACGCCCGAATACCCCGCCGCCCGCAGCGCATCGGCCAGTTGGTCCGCATGGCGCCGGAACAGATCAAGTGTTTCCTGCCGGTCGAAGTTGAGCATCACGACCATCCGGTCGGGATTCTGGGCATCGGCCTGCAAAGTGACGCGGACCTGGCCCAGCTCGTCCGGAGAAAGGGAAATTTCGGTCACCCCACTGCCGCTGTGAACCAGCGTTTCCACCAGCCGGGCAGCAAGTTGTGGCACAGGAGGCTGGGCCGAAACAGATGGCGCCCCTGTCCCTGCCCCAGGACCAGATGCCGACCCTGCGCCAGGACCGGACAACAGCCCGGACTCGCCAGCCACATCGACGAAAACCAGTTCAGGCGATGTAGCGGCGCCCGCATGCGCCAGGTCCAAGCCGACCCCAGCAGGCGTGAGCGCATTTCCCATCAGATCGGCGATGGTTGGCCCGGCATTTCCCGCCGAGACGGTCCTGTCATCCTTGGCCAACGGACCTTTTGGCCCATTTGACCAGTCTTCGCCAAGATACTCCCCCTGCCAAAGACGATTGTTACCTTGGGCGTGCTGTGCCTCAAGATCTGGCCCCAGCCGCGCCAAATGAACCGGCGCGGCAATGGCGAGGCCAGTCATCCAAGCCGGATCAGCGACGCCCGCCTTGGCCTGCGCCCCGTCCTGAAGGCCAGACTGCGGAACAACGGCAGGCTCGGGCGCGACGATCTTGAACACGACCCCGCCATCCGCCATGGCTGATGCCCCCCCCGGCATCGAGCTGGATGAGCCGTTTGCCAGAGCGGAAGGGAGTAACGGCCCGATGCGCGCAGAATCCGGTGGCAGCGCCGAACGTTCACTTGCATCGAGGCCCGCTTGCCCGACTTGGATATCTGGCAGATCTTCAGTGATTTCAGGCACCGCCCCGATACCACCAGAGTCCGCATGCGAAAAGTCGGCCAGGTTCACGCCACTTGGATTTTCCACCCGCAGGGTCGCAAGACTGGCCGGAAAGTCCGTCCAGGGTGCCAGAACAGGGTCGCCATCCGCAGGGCTGCTTTGCGCGGGATCGTCCTGCGCCCCATTTGCATCAGGGTCGGGAAGATGCGCCGAAAACGCCCCGAATCCCGGTGTGTCATTTGCAGATCCCGATCCAGTCGGCACTAGGGCCGATGAACCGGTTGGAAAGAGGGGTACGAACTGTGTCTGCATGTTCCTACGACTTCTGCCGCTGATCAGCCATTTATCGGCAAAAGAAGTTACCCATTCTTTACCCCCATCGCGGATCTTCGGGAAAATCCGATCTATCAGGAGCCTTCGCATGGACACAGCTACCGTTTCGGCCTTGCCCGCTGCGCCACCGTCCCGGCGCGACCTCTTGATGTCCAGGGCTCAGGAACTTGAGGCCGCCTTTCTGGCCGAAATGCTTGCCCATTCCGGCCTTGGGGAAATGCAAGGGGCCTTTGGTGGTGGCCAGGGCGAGGCGCAGTTCACCTCGTTCCTGCGGCAGGAACAGGCGCGGCTGATTGTCAACAAGGGCGGGATCGGACTTGCGGAACTGATATTCAAGGCCATGGCAGAGGTGGAAAATGTCAGTGTTTCTTGAAGATTTGCTGGACCAGACCCGGGATGCGGTGCTTGCGGGTGACATTGCCAGTCTGGCCAGACTTGCCCCGCAGGTCGAGGCGGTGGTCAACGGCCTGCCACAGCTTGATGCTAAGACAGCTGAAGGTCTGCGCGAGAAGGCCAAGCGAAACGTCAAGCTGATCAAGGCGGCATCGCGTGGTGTGCGGGCGGCACAGGCCCGGATGGTCGAGATCACGTCCGGCCCGACCCTGACAACCTATGATGCCCTGGGTCGCAAGAAGGCCATCGCGCCCTTGTCACAGCTTGCGGCAAGACGCTTCTGAGTTGCTTCAAATCCAAGGAATTTCCGGCAAGCCGATTAGGGATTGATTAGAACCTTCGGCCCTCAAATGAGAGCGCGCCTCATGAAGGGGCGGCACCTTCGGAACATCCGGCGGTATCGGACAGAACGCCCATCCTGCCACGCATATGTGGTCTTTCCAGCCGTGAAATCAGCGGCCTTTTGCCAAGGATAAAAAGATGTCGTCGATCCTGACCAACACCAGTGCGATGGTTGCCCTCCAGACGATGAAGGGCATCAACGCCAACCTGAACAAGACCCAGTCGGATATTTCCACCGGGAAAAGCGTCGCCTCGGCCAAGGACAATGCAGCCGTATGGGCGATTTCCAAAGTGATGGAATCCGATGTGCAAGGCTTCAAGGGCATTTCAGACAGCCTCGCCGTCGGCAATGCCACCCTGACCGTTGCCCGTCAGGCCTCGGAAACGGTCACGAAGCTCCTGACCGAGATGAAGGGCAAGATTGTTGCCGCCCAGGCCGACAACGTCGACAGGGGCAAGATCCAGACCGATGTCACTGCCCTTCGCAGCCAGATCGAATCAGTCGTGGGGGCCGCACAGTTCAACGGCCTCAACCTTGTGGACGGGTCGCAGACGACCGTGAACGTGCTGTCCTCGCTTGACCGTTCGCCTTCGGGCGTGACGTCTTCGAACATCGCGGTCACGTCGCAGAACCTGTCGACAACGGCGGGTGCAGCCCTTACGGCAGGTGGCGGCACGCTGGGCGGCACGTCTGGCACGGCGCCCGATCTTACCGTGGTCACCGGCACTCCCGCCACGCTTGGAACCTTTGCCTTCCAGGGTGGCGCTGGCGCGCTGGCTTCGAACGATCCGGCGGCCGCGCCCGCAACTCTCACTGCATTGATTGCCGGCGATTCCATTGAGCTGAGCGTCGGCTCCACCACGGGCCGCTATGTGGTGCAGGAAGGTGATACCGCGGATGCGCTGGTCGCCGGGCTCAAGAATTCGCTGACAACGAATGGCCTTTCCGACACCGACTTCACCCTGTCGCTCACCGCCGGAACGCTTTCGGTGGCCAACAACACCAACCAGGCGGCGGCGATTTCGACTTCGGCAACGCGCGGCACGGGTGGGTTGGCCGGGCTGACCACGATCAACGTGGTCACCGATCCGACGACCGCGCTTTCGGCCATCGAGGGCATGCTGCAAACCTCGATCGACGCGGCGGCCAGTTTCGGTTCCTCGCAGAAGCGGATCGACATCCAAAGCGAATTCGTCGGCCAGCTGACCGATTCGCTCAAGACCGGGATCGGTGTGCTTGTCGATACCGACATGGAAGAAGCCTCGGCCAGGTTGCAGGCGTTGCAGGTTCAGCAGCAGCTTGCGACACAGGCGCTGTCCATCGCCAACCAGCAGCCGCAGGGCCTTCTGTCACTGTTCCGGTAATCCTGACGGGCCGCGGGCAGATGTCCGCGGCCCAAATCACCCCAAGCCCTGAACAGATGGACCGCCGATGACCTATCAAGCCCCAATCGCCTACACCCAGCGAGAGACGCCGGCCCGCTCCTTGCGCGCGATCGAATACGATCTGGTCGCCCAGGTGACGCAGAGGTTGCGGAGCGCCTGGGCAAACCGCAGCACGGATTACCCCGGCCTTGTCAGCGCCCTGATCGACAACCAGCAGCTATGGTCAACGCTGGCAGCAGACGTGGCCACTCCCGGCAACGGACTGCCCGACACGCTGCGGGCCAGACTCTTTCACCTGTACGAGTTCACGGCCCGGCACAGCCGCGCCGTGCTTGACGACAAGGCCAGCGTAGATGTCCTGACCGACATCAACACTGCCATCATGCGGGGTCTGCGTGGCGAAGGGGGTCCGGCATGAGCGGGCTAGTCCTGAAACTCGGCCCGCACGAAAGGGTGCTGATCAACGGCGCCGTGATCGAGAACGGCGAACGCCGCTCGCGGCTTGCCATCATGACCCCCAACGCCAATATCCTGCGCCTGCGCGACGCCATCCACCCCGAGGAATGCAATACTCCGGTTCGTCGTGTCTGTTACATTGCCCAACTTGTCCTGACCGGCGATGCCGATGCCGCTGACATGCGGATGCAACTTTTGCGCGGGATCGAGCAGCTCAGCCAGGTTCTGACAGACCATGACAGCCGCGCCCAACTGGCAGTCGCAAGCCGCGCGGTGATGGAAGAACAGCACTATCAGGTGCTGAAGGCGCTTCGGAACCTCTTGCCAAGGGAAGAGCGGCTCTTCGCCGCCGGACGCGCATGAGCTTTCAGCCGGCATTACCGTTGACCGGCTATGTCGGCTGGGGGTTTCTCAAGCGTACCATGGCGCGACAACAGACCATTCAGCAGGCCACCCCGGTACAACAGCGCGACGAAGCCTATTTTCGCACGCGTATCGGCAAGGTGGATACGGCTGCCCAACTGGTTTCAGACAAGCGGCTGCTGCGAATTGCTCTCACAGCTTTCGGACTGGAAGGCGACATCAACAGCAAGGCCTTCATCCAGAAAATCCTGGAAGGTGGCACGCTAAAGGAAGGGGCTCTGGCCAACAAACTTGCCGACAAGCAGTATCAGAAATTCTCTGCTGCCTTCGGTTTTGGCGACTATGCGGTTCCGCGCACCAAGATCTCGACCTTTCCCGATGAAATCCTCACCCAGTTTCGCGCCCGCAGCTTTGAAACTGCTGTCGGCAATCAAAGCAATACATACCGCCTGGCCCTCAATGCGGAACGGGAGATCCCCATCCTCGCTGCACGCGGCACCAGCGAATCGGCGAAGTGGTTCGCCATCCTTGGCAATCCTCCGATGCGAGAGGTGGTGCAGACGGCGCTTGGACTGCCCAAGAGTTTTGCCACGATCGACCTTGATCAACAGGTGTCCGTCCTGAAAACAAGGACCGAGGCGGCCTTCGGCGAGGCCAGTGTCAGCCAGTTTTCGGATCCGGCCAAGATGGAGGCATTGGTGCGCCGTTTTGTCCTGCGCTCAGAGTTGCAGGCCGAGGGCATGGGCAGTTCGCCCGCGGCAATTGCGCTGCAACTCTTGCGACGCTGACCATCGCAGTTGGAACTGGCGGCCTGCTTGCCGCAGCTGGGCAGCCAGTTCCTTCTGGCCGCATACCAGATTTTCGGAGACGGATATCCACTGCTGGGCCAATCCTACCTTGCGCCTGCGCCCGGTTTGCCGAAAGGCCCAGCCTCAATCATCTAGGCAGGCCCGCAGGTTTTGAAAGCTGCCTTCCACCCCGGTCAGGGGCGCATCTTCGGCCAGAAAGGCATCGAGAGCAGGCCAATGCCGGATTGCACGGTCAATCTCTGGATCAGAGCCCCCGGCATAAAGCCCGGCCTGGATCATCAATTCCACCCGATCATAGGCCCCAAGCAGCCGCCGGGCCGCGCTGATCAGCGCGTTTTCATCGTCACTCGCGGCCTCTGGCAACGACCGCGACACTGACCGCAGCAGGTCAATCGCCGGAAAGCGTCCACGCTCGGCGATGCGGCGGTCCAACACCACATGGCCATCAAGAACCCCGCGCAAGATATCGGCTACGGGTTCATCCATGTCAGACCCCGCAACAAGCACCGAGAAGACCGCCGTTATATCGCCGGCCCCTTCTGGCCCGGGTCCGGCACGTTCGGCCAGTCCGGTGATCGCCTGGGTCAAGGAAGGGGGGTAGCCACGCAGCGACGCCTCCTCACCGCCTGCCAGCGCCACCTCACGATGCGCCTCGGCGAACCGGGTTACAGAGTCGACCAGCAACAAGACATGCAACCCCTGATCCCGGAAATGTTCGGCCACTGCCATCGCGGTCAACGCGCAGGTTCGCCGCATCAGGGGCGATTGGTCCGATGTGGCCGTGACCACGATGCTGCGCGCCATGCCGGCGGGGCCAAGGACGCGTTCGGTAAATTCGCGCAGCTCGCGGCCACGTTCACCGACCAGCGCGATGATGACGACATCGGCCTCCACCCCTTGGGCAAACCGCGCCAGAAGCGAGGATTTTCCAACGCCAGACCCGGCAAAAAGCCCGGTCCGCTGGCCGCGCACCAGTGGAAGCAACGTATCGAAGACTGCAAGGCCAGTGCCAAGCCGCGCCCCAAGACGGCGACGCGTCGCAGCCGCCGGGGCCGCCGCACGCAAGGCACGCGGACGGGCGCCGCGTAAAAGCGACCGCCCGTCAAGCGGCTGCCCTGCCGCACTGATCACCCGGCCGACCCAGCTGTTGTCGGGCGCAATCTCTGCCCGGCCCAGAAGCTCGACCCGGTCGTTGATCGCCATGCCGTCGCCCGAGGCATCCGGCAGCACCGAACAGCGCC
This sequence comes from Tabrizicola sp., assembly GCF_030373185.1. Classification (GTDB taxonomy): domain Bacteria; phylum Pseudomonadota; class Alphaproteobacteria; order Rhodobacterales; family Rhodobacteraceae; genus Tabrizicola. Next base: position 272,856 of record NZ_JAUCZH010000003.1, on the reverse strand, counting down.
CTGGCCGAAGCCGCAGAACTTCGCCCCCGGCGGTGCCGTCGCGGCTGTGGATCAAAACCCGGTCACCGATGGTAGCGGCATCCAGCCCCGCCACTTCGGCAAGCCCACGACGGGTTTCCACGACCCGCCCAACCCGGCGAACCGGGGCCGCGCCTGCAATTTCCGCCAGCAGGCCTTCGAAAAGTCCAGTCATGGGATTCTCCCTTTGTTCGCCGCTTACCCTTTCTAAAGGAATCACCCTTAAGCCTTGGTGAAGTTGGTCGAGGGAGAAGCCCCGATGTTTGAAAAGCTGGAACTTACCCGGATGGCGCAGGCACTTGCCGCGCATTCCGGCGCACGGATGGGCGTAATCGCCCGCAACGTCGCCCATGCCGATACACCTGGCTACAAGGCGCAGGATCTGCCCGCCTTCGCCACGGTTTTCGCTGAAGGCGGTGACATGCGGGCAACCCGTCCGGGCCACCTGAACGTCGCCTCAAATGGGGCAGCGCTGGTGCCTGAACGCGCGCCGGGCCGTGAATCACCGAACGGCAACACCGTCTCGCTTGAGGGGGAGATGGTGAAATCGGTTGAGGCGCGGCAAGGCCATGAAATGGCGCTGGCCGTCTATCGCGCCACCTCGGACGTTGTGCGCGCCAGCCTTGGCCGGTCACGGTAGGGGGCGTAGATGAGCAACGATCTGATCAGCTCGCTTTCCTTCGCCGCCTCCGGGATGGAAGCACAGGCAATGCGGCTGCGCCATGTGTCCGAGAATATCGCAAATGCCGACACCCCCGGATATCATCGCAAGGTCATGACCTTCGATCAGGCGATGGAAACCGGTCTGGTCGAACCCGGACGCGTGCTCCTTGACCGCAGCGAACTTGCCAAGATCTACGACCCCGGCCACCCGCTGGCCGATGATACCGGTCACTACGACGGCTCGAATGTCGATCTGGTGATCGAAATCGCTGACGCGCGCGAAGCGCAGCGCAGCTATGAGGCGAACCTTCGGATGTTCGATCAGACCCGTCAGATGACGCAAAGTCTGTTTGACCTTCTGCGCCGATAGGGGAGATCCAGAATGGACGTGAAAGCCTCTGTAGTCAGTCAGGCCTATGCCAATGCCCGCACCGCCGCCGCCCCCCAGCCAAAGGCCGACGGGGCGGCAGAGGGGTTCGCCAAACTGGCGGGAAACTTCCTGGGCGCCCTGCAAGATCATGAGACGACAGCCCGTTCCGCGATGTCGGGTGGCGCTGATCCGCATGCCCTGGTTCAGGCGCTGGCCTCGTCGCAGATGGCGGTAGAGACGGTGGCCACCGTGCGTGACCGGGTGGTCGAGGCCTATCAGGAAATCCTGAGGATGCCGGTATGACCAGCGGTATGACCGAGGCGATGATCTTTGACGTGATGCGCCAAGGTCTGTGGGTTTCGGTCCTGATCTCGGCACCATTGCTGACCGTGGCCTTGGTCGCGGGCGTGGTGGTGGGGCTGTTTCAGGCGCTGACCTCGATTCAGGAAATGACCCTGACCTTCGTGCCAAAGGCCGCGCTGATGCTGGTGGTTTTCTGGGCCTCGATGAGCTTCATGACCTCGACGCTTGTCGCCTTCTTTGCCGACACGATCATTCCCCAGATCGCAGGGGGCTAAGATGGACGCGGCCGGATACACCACCCTGAACCGCCAATCGGGCCTGATGCGCGAAATGGCGGTCGTGGCGAACAATCTTGCCAATGCCTCGACCACTGGATTCCGGCGCGAGGGTGTGGTGTTTTCGGAATACGTCACCGCGCTGGACGTGGACCCGTCCCTGTCGATGGCCCATGCCAGCGCCCGGCATGTCGACCTTGGTCAAGCCACGATCAGCCAGACCGGCGGCACATTCGACTTTGCCATTCAGGGCGATGGATTCTTCTTGATCGATACGCCGCAAGGCGAAAGGTTAACCCGCGCTGGCAGCTTCACCCCATCGGCTGAGGGGGAACTGGTGACACCCGACGGCCACCGTCTGCTTGATGCCGGAGGCGCGCCGATCTTTCTGCCGCCCGACGCAAGAGCGGTTGCGCTGGCCCGTGACGGAACGCTTTCCGCCGATGGCCAGCCGATTGCGCAAGTGGGCCTGTGGCAGCCGGAAAACCCGCTTGGCATGCGCCACCAGTCCGGCACGCTTTTCGCCGCCGATGCGCTGGAGCCTGTGGAAGAAGCGGTGATCCTGCAAGGCATGCTGGAAGACAGCAACGTCGAACCCTTGTCCGAGATCACCCGGATGATCGCGGTACAGCGCGCCTATGAGCTTGGGCAAAAGTTCCTTGACGCGGAAGATGAACGGGTCCGTGGCGTCGTCCAGACGCTTGGCCGATAGGGGGTTGCAATGAAGGCGCTTCACATTGCCGCAACGGGCATGGCCGCCCAGCAGATGAAGGTTGATGTCGTCTCAAACAACCTCGCCAACATGTCGACCACGGGCTACAATCCCCGCCGCGCCGATTTTGCCGACCTGCACTATCAGCAGATGGCCCGGCCCGGCAGCGTCTCGGCCGCCGATGGCAGCATGCTGCCCACCGGGGTGCAGATCGGGCTTGGGGTCCGTCCGGCAGCGGTTTCCGTGATCTTGGGCCAGGGTTCGCTTGATCTGACCGGCGGCGATCTTGATGTCGCGATCGACGGCAACGGCTATCTGGAGGTAACCATGCCTTCGGGCCAGACGGGCTATACCCGCGACGGCGCCCTGAAGCGCTCAGCCGACGGGCTGGTCGTGACTTCGGATGGATTCGCGGTCGTGCCGGGGATCACCATTCCTGCGGATGCGCGCGGACTGACCATCAGCCCTGCGGGCGAGGTCTGGGCCGATTTCGCCGACCGTATAGAGCCGGAACTGCTGGGCCAGCTGACCCTGTCGACCTTCTCCAACGAAAAAGGATTGGAGGCGATGGGGTCCAACCTTTTCCTGGAAAGTCCTGCATCTGGCCCGGCCTTCTCGGCGGCTCCGGGGCAAGACGGGCTGGGGACACTGCGGCAAGGCTACCTTGAAAGCAGCTCGGTCGATGCTGTGCGTGAGGTCACCGAACTGATCAAGGCCCAGCGCGGTTATGAGCTGAACGCCAAGGTCATCACCGCAGCGGACCAGATGCTTGCCGCAACCACGCAGGTGCGATGATGTGGCGGGCGCTGATCATTTTGCTCTTTGCGTCACCCGTGATGGCGGAAAGCGTGATCGCCACCCGGACGATCCGCGCCCAGACGGTGATCGGGCCGGACGACCTGACCCTTGTGAACGCCGGGCTGCCGGGCGCGCTCAGCGATACGGCGGCCGCGATCGGGCTGGAGGCGCGGGTCGCCATCTATGCTGGACGGCCCGTGCGGCTGGCCGACCTTGGCCCGCCTACCCTTGTCCAGCGCAATCAGGTTGTAGCGCTGGTCTATCTTGCCGGCGGGTTGGCGATTTCTACCGAAGGCCGCGCACTTGCCCGCGGCTCGGAGGGGGAGGTCATCCGCGTGATCAATCTTGCTTCGCGCACCACTGTCAGCGGCCGGATCGGGCCGAATGGTGCGGTTTTTGTTGGATGGGAAGAATGAAATGATGTTGCGTTGCACCCTTCTGCTTTCAGTCGCCGTCGCCGGATGCGGCAAACTTGGCCAGGTTGGCCGCGCGCCAGAGTTCTCGCCGCTGGAAGGTAGTTCGCAGAACTATGCGATGTATGCCGCCACACTGCCCGAAGACTTGGCCGCCAGCACGCCCGCCGATGACTCGTCGCTTTGGGAAGCGGGAACCGAATCGCTGTTCGGTGACCGTCGCGCGGCAACGCGGGGTGATATTCTGACCGTCGTGATCGAGATTGATGACAGCGCGGCCATCTCCAACAGCACCGGGCGCAGTCGCAGCGGCCAGCAAAAATCCGGCCTGCCTGAGTTTCTGGGAATCCCGCAGCGCCTGGACGAGGCACTTCCCGATGGTGCCAGCATGGCCGAGGCTTTTGAGTCCAAATCGTCCTCCACCTTCAAGGGCTCCGGCAATGTGGCGCGGAATGAGCAGCTGACCCTGCGTATTGCCGCGACCGTGGTGGAGCAGTTGCCTAACGGCGTTCTGCGGATCGAGGGGCAACAGGAAGTCCGCGTGAACTTCGAAATGCGCGAGCTGATCGTGACCGGTTTCGTCCGGCCCATCGACATTTCGCGCCAGAACGAGATCACCTATGACAAGATCGCTGGCGCGCGGATCGCTTATGGCGGGCGCGGGCAGATCACTGACATGCAGCAGCCCACCTATGGCCAGCAGGCCGCCGACATCCTGCTACCGTTCTGATCATGATCCGAAAATTGCTTCCCATTCTGCTTGCGCTTATTGGGCTAGGTGCCGGCGTCAGTGGCGGGCTTGTGTTTCGCCCGCCCCATGACTCGCCGGATCACGGCACCCCGGGCGAAGATCCGGCGGCAATGGACGGGGCCGTTGCCCCGGCCGATCCAGAAAGCATTCCGACATATGTCAAGATGAACAACCAGTTCGTCGTGCCTGTCGTAAAGGAAGGCCGGGTGGCTGCGATGGTGGTCCTGTCCCTGTCGCTGGAGGTGGAAACCGGCATGAGCGAAGCCGTCTATGAACGAGAACCCAAACTGCGAGACACCTTCCTTCAGGTGCTGTTCGATCATGCCAATGTCGGCGGCTTCAGCGGCTCTTTCACGGACGGATCAAACCTTGTGGTTCTGCGCACCAGCCTCAAGGAGGCGGCGGCGACAATCCTGGGAGCAACGGTCAAGGATGTGCTGATCACCGACATTGCTCGGCAAGACAGCTAGGATTTTCCGGCCAAACGCCGGGCGACACCCTGCAAGGCTTCGACCCTGCCAAAGGCTGTTGCAGCGTCTGCTCTGGCCTCGATCACGGCAGCCGACTGCCGGGCCATCACACTGTTCAGTTCTGCCCGGCGGATATCAGCCCAGCGCTGGTAGCCGATATTCACGATCCCGGCGGCAACTGGGGGCAGATCGCCAGGTGCTTCTTCGGCGTTGATCGCCGCAAGCTGTGCGCGGCTGAGATCAAGCCGTCTGGTCGCGTCTCGCAGCCCGCCCAGACGGTGATCCAATACCAGATCAGCCAGGCCTTTGATCGCCTGCAAATCCTGCTTGCGGGTCATGATCTTTGCGCCTTCCTGCGCATGGCATCGGCAAAGCGGATGGCGGCCGCGACTGCGCGGTAATGTTCAGCCCGGACCTCTTGCCCAAGGTCTACCGTGGCAAAGATCGCCCGCGCGGTCGGAGGGTCGCTGTGCAGGGGGATGCCATTTTCTGCGGCCCGCGCCCGGATCACGCGGGCAATCTCGTCCACCCCCTTGGCCACACATACCGGAGCCCCGCCTTTCGCCCGGTCCCAGCGCAAGGCAACGGCGTAGTGGGTCGGGTTCACCACCACGACATCGGCGGTTGCCACATCAGCCAGCATGCGGTTCGTCGCCACTTCTTGCGCCCGCTGGCGGCGGGTGGATTTCAGGTGTGGATCGCCCTCGCTCTGCTTGTATTCATCCATCAATTCCTTGCGGGACATGCGGTTGCGCTGACGGTGGAGGTGAATTTGCCAAAGAAAATCGATCCCACCAAGGGCAGCTGCCAATAGCAGCAGGATGAACAGAAACTCCAGCGTCAGGCGGGCAAGGACAGCGGTTGAAAGGGCTGGCGTCAGGTAGATGGTCGCCAGAATGTCTTCAAGGCGAGACGCCAGAAAAAGGTAAAGCAGCGTCGAAACGAGGCCGAGTTTGGCCGCGCTTTTCGCAAATTCCATCAGCCCTTCTGGCCCGAATTTGTGCTTTGCCGTCGCGACGGGCGAAATCCGCGACAGCTTCGGCGCAACACGTTCCGGGGCAACGACAAAGCCCCGGGTCACCACGATCATGCCAACGACGACGACCATCGGCATCAAAAGAAGGGCAAGTGGCGGCCCGGCAAAGGCCAGCAGAATGCCCCCCAGCGGGCCGCTTGACCCGGTTGCCATCAGCCGCGCCAGACTGTCAGACTGATCCAGCAGCACAGCGCCCGCCGTTCCGGCCCGTTCGACAACCCAGCCCCCCATTGCCACCAGCCCAAGCACCAACCCGGCGATGCCAGCCGCCATCAGAAGATCGGCAGACCGAGCAATGTCACCTTTCTTGCGCGACTCGATCAGCTTCTGTGGCGAGGCTTCGTGTTCCTTGTCGGTGTTGTCGTCGTCTTCCCCGCTCATGGCTGCCCCGCAAAGGGATTGGCAAGATAGGCCCCGAACGCCTCCAGCCAGACGGTCAGCAGGATCGGGGTCGCCACCGCAAGCAGGGCAAGGCCGCCAAGCGTAAGCGCCGGGGCGCCAACCATCGAAACCATAAGCTGCGGCATGGCGCGGTTGATTGCACCAAGCGCAAGATTGTAGACCATCGAGGCGACGACGAAAGGCGCGGCCAAGGTGAAGGCAAGGCTGAAGGTCTGGCGGACAAGGCCAAGGCCCCAATCCGCGGCCACAGCGGCATCAGGGTAGCCACCCGCGGGCAGGATGCTGTAGGAAAGCACCACCAGTTCCGCCGCACGGACATGCAGACCCGCCCCCAGCGCAAGCGCAATTCCCGCAATCAGGAACAGGTTGCCGATCGCCGGTTGCGGCTCCGGCGCGGCTCCGGCGAAGAGTTGCGAAAGTGTCGTGGCCTGCGCGATGATCGCCGCAGCGGTCTGCAAGGCCAGAAGAAAAAGTCGCATCCCTGCCCCAAGGATAAGGCCCGTGACCGCCTCCCCGGCAAGCGGGGCAAGTGCTGGGGCAGGGCCGTTTGCACCCAGATCCTCGGCCACGATCGGCGCGACAATGGCGGTGAAGGCCAGCACTAAGCCAAGCTTCACCCGCTGTGGGACCGCCGCGTCGCCAAAGCCCGGCATCAGCGCCACAACCGCGCCGATCCGCACAAAAACAAGGGCAGCGGCCCACAAAAGCCCCTCGGCAAGATCCAGAAGCGCCGCCAGCTCAGACAGCACCCCCGTCATGCCGGCACCTGTCCAAGCAGGGCCGGACGTGCCTCGGTCCCGATTTCCTCATAAGACAGGACGGGCATCTGCAAGCCCTTCGCCTGCACCACCGTGCGCAAGAAACGCCGACGCGCAACTGACGTGACCAGCGCCGGATAGATCCCGGTCTCGGCGGCTCGGTTCACCCGTTCCGCCAGACCATTGGCCAGCCGGGCAAAAAGTTCAGGCGGCAGGGCGATATCGCGCTGCCCCCGATCACTGTCGATCTGGTAGGTAGCGAAGGATTTCTCCCACTCGGGAGCAAGCTGGATCAGAGGAACCGATCCGTCAGGCCGTTTCAGCTCGGCAATGATTTGAAAGCCAAGCCGTTGGCGGACATGTTCACAGATCGCCTCGGGCGTGCCGAATTGCCGGGCTTCGGCCACCGCCTCAAGGATCAGCGGCAGGTTGCGGATCGATACCCGTTCGTCCAGCAGCAGCCGCAAGACCGCATGCAGAAGGTCAATCGGCACCTTGTCGGGCAAAAGCTCATCCAGCAGGCGGCGGTTGGCTTCGGCGCGGGCGGGGTCTGATAGTTTCACAAACTCGTCCAAGAGCCGCCGCAGACCGCGCAGAGTCAAAAGCCGCGAAAGGTTTGATTTCATCACCTCAAGCAGATGGGTGGCCAGGACTTCGGTCGGTGAGACAACGGTCAGGCCGGACAGCGCCGCATCCTCTTGCTGGTCCGGCCTTATCCAGCGGGCGGGCGCGCCATAGACCGGCTCTTGCACATCCATGCCATCGGGCGCTGGCGTGCCTTCGGTCAGCAGGACCAGCACGCGGTCGGGGAAAAGCCGGTCCGACACGCGTTCCACCCCTTGCAGGCGGATCCGGTAGCGCCCGGCGGCAAGGGCGGCTTCGTCGGTCAGCCGGATCTCGGGCAGGATGAAGCCGAAAGCGGTGGCCACATGGTTGCGCATATTCGCAATCCGACTGTCCAATCCGGTGGCCGGATCAAGCACCATGGCCACCAGATTGGGCGCAAATTCAATATGGATGTCATCAAAATCAAGGACATCACCAATGGATTTCGGGCGCGCCGGCTCCAACGCCGGAGGCGGCACTTCTGCCAGATTGGTGGCCTTGCGTGACTGAATCACCGCCACACCGCCAAGGACAAGCGCGGCAAGGATGAACGGCAGGAACGGCATCCCCGGCACGATCGCAAACAGCGCCATCAGCCCGGCAACCGTTCCCAAAGCCCCCGGATAGCGGCCAAGCTGGGCGAAAAACGAAACGTCAGCCGCGCCCTTCTGGCTGCCCTTGGCCAGAAGAAGCGCTGCCGCGACCGAAATGATCACGGCCGGAATCTGGCTGACAAGGCCGTCTCCGACCGTCAGAATCGTGTAGGTACGAAACGCGGTTGCGGCATCGAGATCGTGGACAACCAGCCCCACGATCAGCCCAACCACGATGTTCAGCACGGTGATCAGCAAGCCGGCGATAGCATCGCCCTTGACGAATTTCGACGCACCGTCGAGCGAGCCGAAAAAATTCGTCTCGGCCAGTTCAACCTCACGCCGCCGCTTTGCCTCGGCATGGTCAATCGCGCCTGCCGACATGTCGGCATCAATTGCCAGCTGGCGGCCCGGCATCCCGTCCAGCGCAAAGCGGGCGCCGACCTCGGCCATCCGGCCCGCGCCTTTGGTGATCACCATGAAATTGACGATCAGAAGGACGACAAAGATCACCAGCCCAAGGATGATATTGCCGCCCATGATGAACTCGGCAAAGCCTTCGATCACATGGCCGGCAGCATCGGTTCCGCTGTGGCCATTGCCGATGATCAGCTTGGTCGAGGACACATTCAGCGACAGCCGCAGCAAAAGCGAGGCAAGCAGGATCGTCGGAAAGGCCGAAAAATCCAGTGGGCGGTCGATGAACAGCGTGACCGTCAACATCAGAATCGCCAAGGCAAAAGAAAGAGCAAGACCGATGTCCAGCAGCCAGGCCGGAATTGGCAGGACCATCATCACGATCACCGCCATCAGCCCGAGTGCGAGCAGGATCGTCGGCCGGAAAGCTGCGCCAAGTGTCAGGCCAAAGGGCATCTTACGTCCCTCCGATCAGGCGCAGGCTACCCGCAGTGGCCGGCACCAGTGACCCGCGGCTGCCTGACTGCCCGGCGACAAGCAGGGGAAAGCTGTTGGTGCGATCCTGCGCTGTCTTGGGGATGGGAAAGCCCGCACCACCACCAAGATCGGCAAGGACGGCCTCGAAGCGGGCGCGGTAGCGTTCGGCGTGTTCCGGCGTGGCGGAATGATAGGCCGCGGCGGCGGCAGACCAGTCGCCCGTGTCAGCGTGGTGCTGGGCCAGATAGTCGGCGGCATAGGCTGCGTTCCGGTCCGGGTCCAGCATGTCTGCTATCGATGTGAAGGCTTCTGCATGCCAACGGTAGTTCAACTGGAAGCAGCCCAGATCAATATTGGTAAGCCCCGCGTCAATGGCATCGGCAACAAGGTTTTCGGCCGCGCGCGCCGACTCCAGCCAGTGGCCCTCGCCACCAAGATTGATCGTCCAGGGCCAGGGTCTGCCATGTCGGCCTGTTTCCACCAGCGCCACGGCCAACAGCACATCCTGGGGAACACCGCTGCGCTTTGCAGCCTCTGTTGCGGCCAGCAGGCAAAGATTGGCGGCATCCGTAGTCGCGGAGCCTGCCGATGACAAAAGCAGCATTGCGATGACGGAGTATCTGATGGAACGGATGATCAGGCTCTGGGGCATTCCACTCTCCTCCCGCGGCATTCTGCCGAAGGGCTTTCGCAGACTAGGCGACGAATCTTGCCAAGCGGTTAGCGGTGTCAGGGAAGCGGTGTGGCAACGCTGGTCAAAAGCGTCTCTACTGCGCCCCGGGTAGCGGCGCTGTCATCAACGAGCGCCGCGCCACGCGCCAGTGGGCCAGCCTCTGCCGGCCGGAAGGGCAGGGCAGCGGCGGCCGCATCGGACCAGATTTCGGACTCGCCAGCCTGTAGCCCGGCCCAGTTTCGTTCCCATGCCAGAAGGCGCTCTGCCTGATCCGTCATTCCGGCAGCTTTATAGGCCTGCCGCGCGCGAACCAGCGCTCCGACCTGCACAAGGGCGGTTGCTCGCAAGGCTTCATCCCCGGGATCGGTCAGCCCGTCCAGAAGCGCTAACCCCCTGATCGCATCGCCACGCGCCAGTTCCGCCCGCGCGGCAAGCCTTCGCTCTGCTTCGCCGTCGGACGGTTCGATCCGGCCCAGCCATGCAAGGCCGGCTTCGGCAAAGCCAAGGTCCACCAGCCGTGTCGAAACGGCAAGCCTGACCACAGGCCGGATGCCCGGGACTGGCCCGCTGCCAGGCAGCACCGCGTGACGCAGGAATGCGTCGTCAGTCGCAAGGCGTTGCACGACATGCCAAAGATCGCTTGAGTCAAGATCAAGCGCATCCGCCGTGGCAAAAGCGGCATCCGTCTGACCGGAAAGCGCAAGTGCCAGTACAAGCGCCCGGTTCTGGTCGGGTGGGGCGGCGCGCGCCCCGGCTTCGCCGAGAATGGCACGCAGCGAGGCTGCGACATCGGGCGGCAACGGGTCAGCCTGCCGGAAATGCGTCTCTACCAGCGCAATCAGACCATCGGGGTTACCTTCATCCTCTGCGATGGCCGCCCTCGCATGCGCGCGCGCGCTTTCAGGCCTGTCCGCTCGGAGTTCGGCGGTTGCATCCAGAAGCGAAACGGCGGCTGTCTGGATATCTGGCGTCCGGGCCAGTGTGTCGCGGATCATTCTGGCCGCAACTGCATCGCCACGCTCCTGCAACTTTTCGGCGAGACCAGGCCCTAGCAACGCCCGCAGATGTGGCGGCAGCGCCAGAAAGCCGCGCAGGATCGCATCGCTATTGACGGCTCTGCCTTGCGGCAGGCGCGTATGGGCAAGAGCGGCCCAGAGTGCGGCAGGTCCGTCGCAGGACAGCATGCCGGCAAACGGGGTTCCGGGGTCTTGGGATCCTTCAATCAGACGGGCCATGGAAAGATAGGTCGCAAGTTCCTCCGGCTGGGTTTGCCCTGCAAGAAGGGCACCGTACTGGGCAGCCTCTGCCCCGAAACCAAGATAGAGATGCAGCCGGATTGCCTGAAGCACTGCCGCCGGGTCAACCACGTCAAACTCACCATAAAGACCAGAGCGCGCTTCTGTCAGAAGATCAAGCGGAGTGCGACCAGCCCCCCATTCCGGAAGGGCCAGAACATCATCCGGCAAGCAGGCACCGCCGTCTGGCAAAAGCGCATCTGGCGGGATTTTCGGGTCCGTTACCCGCAATCCCGGCATCTCACCGATGCTGATCCGCGCCCAGGGAAAATCTCTGGGTGCTGCCGGTTCCGTCCTGGGCGGCTTGCCGGGAAGTTGCATGTCGATGACGCCTCCGGCGGCACCGCGACTGATCTGTTCCAGCAGCTCGTCCCGCAAGGGATCAAGTGTAATCACCCCGGCCGCTGGCAGCGATCCGGACAGAAGATCCGCCCCCGCCGCGGTCGTCCGTTGTCCGATGTTCAGCCAGTCATAGGTGGCCATTTCCGTGGCAGCCAATGGCGGCTCTGGCTCGCTGCGGTCGGGAACAGTGAAGGCATCCTCGAACGCCGATCCCGGGGGCGCGGGTCCGTCCTTGATGTCCAGCACCACCATCCCGGGACGATATTCGAAAGGAAAGACGTGGCAGGCGCAGGCAAGCATCAACTGGAGGATCCCCGTGCCTGCATCAACGCGAAGGGCTTGCAGGCGGGTTCTCGGAATCCGCTGCCATACGCGCGACAGGTCATAGTCAGGTTGGGCCTCTGCACCAGACGCGAATGCATATCCCATCGGCGTGCGACCCACTGTCCATTCAGCCTCAGCGGGCAGTTCCACCACAAGCCGTGTGAAATTCGCATGTTCCCCCGAGATCACCCGTGCCGTCTCGGCCACAGCGGGGGTGGCAAGAAGTGCAAGGGTGGCCAGCAGCCGGATCATGCGGCGTCCTGCTTGAGGGCGCGCATCGCCTCCTCCAGTTCACTGAAGCCCGGGCGGACCTGATGCGGGGTGTTCTGGCGACCGACTTCGATGCAGATATTCGGCGGATGGCGGTGCAGGTTTGCGATCAGAACCTCACGGATCAGATGGTAGAAATGAATATCCTCCTCCACCACGGACTTCACCCGCGCCGCGAACGGACCCATCAGCCCATAAGCAAGAAAGACGCCAAGGAACGTCCCGACCAGAGCGCCGCCAATCATCTTGCCCAGCACTTCGGGCGGCTGGTCGATTGACCCCATGGTCTTGATCACGCCCAGAACGGCCGCGACGATCCCCAGCGCCGGAAGTGCGTCCGCAACGGTCTGCAACGCGTGACTTGAATGCATCGCGTGGTGCAGCGTCGCTTCCATACGCTTGTCCAGCACTTCTTCAACCTGGTGTGGATCGTCATAGTTCATTGAAGCGGCGCGCAGGGTATCGCAAATGAGATCCATCGCTTCATGGTCATTCTGGACGCGCGGGTATTTGGCGAAAATCGCCGAAGTCGCCGGAGACTCGATATGTTCCTCAAGTGCCACGGGGTTGGCCCGGGCAAGACGGATCAGTTCGAACAGAAGGCAAAGCAGGTCACGGTAGTCTTCGGGCTTCCATTTGGGGCCTTTGAAAACTTTGCCTACATCGCGTACCGTGTGTTTCACGGCTGCCATGTCATTGGCGATCAGGAACGCACCCACCGCCGCACCGCCGATCATGATCATCTCGAACGGCAGCGCCTTGAGGATGATGCCCATCTTCCCCCCGGCCAGCATGTAGCCGCCGAAGACCATGATGAGGATGACAGCGATGCCGATCAGGCCAAGCATTTCGGGTCCTGTGAAAGTTGTTTCCAGCAGTATCAGGGGGCGGGGTTAAGTTTCTCTCACCAGGCGCCGGGATTCGGGACAGAAACTGCGGCGGTCAGTCTTTCGGGGCCGTCAGTCTTTCGGGGCCGTCAGTCCTTCGGGGCGCTTGCGTTTCGTCCGGCCACGATGACGCTGACGCCATAGGCCGCTTCGGCGGACATGCCGGAAAGGATTGCGGCGGCTGATTCGGGAGACATGCGCCCCAGAAATCCGGCGGCAAAATCGGGGGACATGGCTTCGAACAGGGCAGCCGCGTCCTTGGGCTTCATTGCCTGATAGACTGCAGTCAGCCGCGCGATGTCAGCCTCGGCGGCACCATCTGCAAACGCGAGCGTTGCCTTCAGCTCGGCCTCCATTGCCTGCATCTGGACCAACCGTTCGGCAATCGCCGCATCCGCCAGTGCAAGTGCGGCAAGACGGTCCTGCAAGGCGGCTTCCTGCACGATGACCCGCTCTTCACGCAGCCGAATTGCATCAGTCAGCGCCATCGGCGTTTCGCAGGCAGCAGGCTCAGTGAGCGCCATCGTCGAGGCTGGCGGGTCGTCGGCATTGGCAAGCGCCACGCCGATACCAGAGCCAAGCCGTAGCGCCCCCGATGCAGCGAACAGCATCGCCACGATGAACAATGTTCCCCGGCCAACGCGTCGGCGACTGCTCATTGCGCGGCCTCAAGCGTGTCCCGCCCAGCGCGACGGCGAACAAACCGCAAGCGCCGTTCGTCTTCGGGCGCGTCATCGGTTGCCGGGGCGGCAGGGGATTCTGCCGATCTGGATTGGGGTTCGGGCAGATCGTGCAACGAGGCCACGAGCAGTTCCAGCCGCTTGGCCACTGCTTCGCCCCGAACCGTCAGTTCCTCCAGGCTTTCGGCAGAGCCGTTCGCAGCCCCACGCGCCTTTTCCAACGCGACGGTCATGTCATCAACCTGCGCCGACAAGACGGCTATTGCCCCGCCCATGCCGGTTTCAAGCGTGGTGAAACGCTTGAGCCTTTCCGACAGGACGTAGCAGTAGACCCCAGCCCCGAAAGACCCGGCCACCAGAAGAATATCCGCGATGAGATCCATTCTTCCCCTCGTCAGTTCAGAACGAATTCGGTGATCAGCAGATCGCGCACCCGGCCTTCACCGGTAACAATCTGGATCCGCCGAAGCATTTGCGCGCGCAGCCGGGCCATGGCTTGAGGATCTTCGATCGAAGCGGTGTCGATGGCACGAAGATAGCTGTTGAGCACATCAAGGATGCGCGGGGCCAGCAAGGTCACATCCGCCGCCGCCGTGTCGACAACTTCGACCTGCGCGGTAAAGCGCAGATACTTGCTGCCCGAATCGGCCCCAAGCGAGACGATCATTGTTTCAAGCGGCACAAAGGCTATGCCTTTGAGTGGCCCGGGCGCAGACTCCGCCTTGGTGGTCTGCCCGCTACCCGGCAGGATCATCCCTGACCAAGCCGCAAAAAAACCGCCGCCGCCCAAAAGAAGGGCCAGCACGATTCCGATCATGATCGGCTTTTTCGAGCGTTTGGCCGGTGTGTCCTGTGCGGTAGCTTCTGCGGTTGCCATGTCCTGCACCTTGATTGCGACAAGGCGACCATAGGCCGAAGGACACTAACCGATTGTTAAGCGGCCTAGGTCAATCGTCGGGCATCGGCAGAACCGCCGTGCCGGAGATTCGCCTTGCAGAACGTGATCGCCATCTGGTCCACCCTCGACCTGCGCCGCAGGATAATCATCGTCGGCGCGACGCTTGCCATGTTCGCCGCGGTCCTTGGCCTAAGCCGCATGGCCGCGCAGCCAGATATGGTGCTGCTATATGCGGGCCTCGAACCCGCCGCCGCAGGGGAAGTCGTTACCGCGCTGGACCAGCGCGGGGTGGCCTACGAAGTGGCGCGCGATTCGATCCTTGTTGACGCGGCGCAACGTGACAGCTTGCGGATGGCACTGGCCTCGGAGGGGCTGCCTGCGGCGGGGGGCGGGGGCTATGAACTGCTCGATAATCTGTCGGGCTTCGGGACCACGTCGCAGATGTTCGACGCCGCCTATTGGCGCGCCAAGGAAGGTGAGCTTGCCCGCACCTTGCTGGCCCTGCCGGAGATAAGGGCCGCCCGCGTTCATATCGCCAGCGCGCCCACCCGCACCTTTCAAAACGCAACCCAGGCCTCGGCTTCGGTCACGGTTACCACCACTTCGGGCGCGCTTTCGGAAAGTCAGGCGCGTGCGATCCGGCACATGGTCGCCAGCGCAGTCGCGGGCATGCAGCCCGATGCAGTGCAGATCATCGACACTGTCGCAGGCCTGATCGGGGGGCAGGAAACGGCCGGGTTCGATGGCAGAGATGCCGCCGACCGGGCCGCCGCGATCAAGGGCAATGTCGAACGGCTGCTTGCCGCAAGGGTCGGTCCGGGCAAGGCCGTGGTCGAGGTGGCCGTTGATCTGGTGTCAGATCGCGAATCCATCACCGAACGCAGCTTTGACCCGCAAGGCCGCGTCGCGATCTCGTCCGAAACTGAAGAACGCACGGGCAGTTCAACCGATCCGGGGGGCAATGTGACCGTGGCATCAAACCTGCCCGAAGGGGACGCGGCGGCAGGCGCCCAAGGGCAAAGTCAGACTTCGGAAACGCGTGAGCGGATCAACTACGAAGTGTCGGAAACCCAGCGCGAGATCTTGCGAAACCCTGGCGCAACCCGCCGGATGACTGTGGCCGTGATGGTCGATGGTGTAGTCAGCATCGCCGCCGATGGCACCCGCAGCTGGACACCCCGCCCCGAGGAAGAGCTTGCCACCCTGCGGGAGCTTGTCGCCTCTGCCGTCGGCCTGGACGAGGCGCGCGGTGATATCCTGACGCTGAAATCATTGGAGTTTCAGGAGCTTACATCCCCCTTCGGGACGGAGGCCAGCAGCAGCTTTCTGCCACAGATCGGGCCGCTTGACGTGATGTCGATGGTCCAGACGGCGGTGCTGGCACTGGTTGCGCTTGTCCTTGGCCTGTTCGTGCTGCGTCCGATCCTGACCTCGGCCAACCGGCCCGCGCTTGCACCAACCGGCCCGACGCTCGCCTTGCCACCTGCCGCAGGTTTTGCAGGCGCGGCCCTTGATGGCGAGGTGGAGACCGGCTTTGCCATACCCGGCTATCCGGGATCTTCGCGCGATACGGCGGGGGAAGATGGCGAGGATGACCCCGCCTCCCGCCTTCGCCGCCTGATCGAACAACGCCAGACCGAATCGATCGAAATTCTGCGTGGCTGGATGGAAACCGAAGAGGAGCGCGCCTGATGCCCGCCCTTCGGCTTGAAATCTTTGACACCGCAACTGCGGCGGACGGTAGCCCTCAGCCACTGGTCGAGGCAAGCGCAGCAGAGGAAGCCAAGATCGCTTCGTTCGAACAGGGCTATTCCGCAGGCTGGGAAGATGCAGCCGCGGCCCAGCAGGAAGACCAGAGCCGCATATCCGCCGATCTGGCGCGCAACCTGCAAAGCCTTGCCTTCACCTTTCAGGACGCGCGCGGCCATGTCTTGCAAGCGATCCGCCCGCTGATCCTTGAGATGACCAACCGCCTGTTACCCGAAGTGGCGCGCGAAACGCTGGCGCCGACCGTCCTTGATGCGCTGATGCCGATGGCAGACGATCTGGCCGATGCGCCGCTGACGCTGGTTCTAAATCCTGCCGTGCGCGACCGGGTAGAGGGGCTTGTCGCACAGGCAACCGGTCTTCCGATGCAGATCGAGGAAGAACCTTCGCTGGGGGAAGGTCAGGTCTACATCCGCTTCGGTCCCGCCGAGACCAAGGTCGATCTGACCCAGGTCACCGCCGATATCACCGCCGCCGTCAGGGGCTTTTTCAGCCTGACCACCGAGGAGACTCCCCATGGATGACCTGTCCGACCAGAATCCCTTCAGCCAGGTGCCGATCGAAGTAACCATTTCGGTCGGCCGCGCCCGCCCTCTGGTGCGGGATCTGTTGCGCCTGTCAAAGGATGCAGTCCTGCAACTGGATCGCCGCGTGGACGATCCGGTGGAGCTTTACGTTGGCGACCGTCTGATCGCCCGCGGCGAACTGACCGAGCTTGAGGGGGAAAACGCGGGCCAGCTTGCGGTGCGCCTCACCGAGGTTGCCAATCTGCGCGGTGGTCTGTGACCCGCAGCCTGACCCCTGCGATGACGTTGGCGCTATTGCTGATGGCAAGCCCGGCGCTGGCGCAGGAACTGTCGATCAGCCTTGGTCAGGACAATTCGCTGTCGCTGCGGTCCGTGCAGCTTCTGCTGTTGATCACCCTTCTCAGCATCGTGCCGGGGCTGGCGGTGATGGTCACCTGCTTTCCCTTCATCGTCACGGTGCTGTCGATCCTGCGGCAAGCCATCGGGTTGCAGCAGGCCCCGCCGAACATGCTGATCATCAGCCTGGCGCTGTTTCTGACCTGGTATGTGATGGACCCGGTCTTTACCGAGGCCTGGGTCACCGGGATCGAGCCGATGACCAATGGCCAGATGGAGGTTGGCCCCGCCCTCCAGGCCGCACTCGCCCCCTTCCGCACCTTCATGGCGCTGCGGGTGGATCCGGAGACGTTCCTCACCCTTCAGGATCTTCGCGCCACACCCCCGCTGCCCCCGGCCGAGGCGCCCCTTTCGCTGCTGGTTCCGTCGTTCCTTTTGTCCGAGATCCAGCGCGCCTTCGAGATTGGCTTCATGATCTTCCTGCCCTTCCTGATCATCGATCTGGTGGTCGCCGCGATCCTGATGTCGATGGGGATGATGATGGTCCCGCCTGCCGTGGTTTCCCTGCCGTTCAAGCTGGCGTTCTTTGTGGTGGCGGATGGCTGGGCGCTGATCTCTGGCGCGCTGGTGCGCAGCTATTTCTAGTCCAGCACCTTGGCAGTGGCCACCCACCAGCCGGGATGCTCGGCACGCAAGGCTGCGGCGGCAGACTCGGCTTGGGCTGCGCTGGCGAACATCCCGAAATGTGTGGCGCCCGAACCCGACATGCGCGCCAGCAGGCAGCCGGGCAGCGCCGCCAGCGCCGATTGCACCTGTGCAAGAACGGGTGCCACCACGTTGGCCGGAGTAACAAGATCATTCCGCGTCATCTGCGCAAGCCAGCGGGCAAGATGCTCTGCCGAGCGCAGGGCGGCTGCGGGAAGGCCCGGAACGACCGGGTTTTCCCGCTGCGTCAGCGCAGAAAAGACACGGGGCGTCGGCACCGGCACGCGCGGATTGGCCAGCACAAGCCAGAATTCCGGCAACGGCGGCAGGCCTGTCAGTAGCTCGCCCACGCCCGCCATCCGTGACGGCTTGCCCGCCAGACAGACCGGAACATCCGCCCCAAGCGCCAGAACCTCTGCCGGGCCGGGCAACGCCTGTCCGGTCAAACGCGACAGCGCCCGCAAGCTGGCCGCCGCATCCGCCGACCCCCCACCGATACCCGAAGCCACCGGCAGCGCCTTCCAAAGCCTCAGTTCCGCGCTTTTTACGCCCATGGCCCGCGCAGCACGCAGGACAAGGTTGTCGTCCTCCACCGAAAGCGCCACCGCTTCAGGGCCGGTCAGCACAAGGGTAAGGCCCTTGCCGGGCAGAGCGGTTACCCGGTCACCGACCCCGGCAAAGACCACCAGACTGTCCAGCAGATGGTAGCCGTCGTCGCGCCGCCCCGTGACATGCAGACAAAGATTGACCTTGGCCGGGGCAAATTCGGCGGCAAGCGGGACATCATCCGAGGCTTCAAGGTCAGTTGGCATCCCCGGCCTCTTCGGCCATCACCGCGTCAAGACCGATGTCCAGCTTGCGCAGTATCCGTTCGGCATCCTTTTCGGTCGGGTCAAACGACAGCGCGCGACGCCATTGAAACTGCGCCTCAAGCTTGCGGCCCACCATCCAGTAGACATCGCCCAGATGGTCGGTCACGATCGGATCGACCGGCTCCAGCAAGGATGCGCGTTCCATTGGTTCCAGCGCCTCTTCATAGCGGCCCAGCCGGAAATAGGCCCATGCCAGACTGTCGATGATATAGCCCTTGTTCGGGTCAGCGGCGACGGCGCGTTCGATCATGCCAAGGGCTTCGTCCAGCTTTTCGCCCCGGTCCACCAGCCCGTAGCCAAGATAATTCAACACCTGCGGCTGCGACGGGTTCAGCTCCAGCGCGCGGCGGAAATCGGCTTCGGCGGCGTCCCAGTCCTTTGATTGTTCGTGACTTATGCCGCGATAGAAGAACAGAACCCAGTCCCTTTCCGTGATCTCTGGCAACAGGTCGATGGCCGCGCCATAGGCGATTTCGGCCTCGTCAAAGCGTTCCTCCATTCGAAGGATGTCGCCCAGCGCAAACTGCACGCCCAGGTAACCGCCATGGCTGCGCGCAAGCGATTGAAGCGCCTCGATTGCCGCGTCGGATTTGCCAAGCGACCGCAGCGACCCGGCCCGCCCGATTTCAGCCGAGACATAGGAAGGGTCTTCGGCCGGGAAAAGCGCATAGGTATCAACCGCCAACTGGTGCTGACCAAGCGATTCCAGCACGTCCGCCGTCAACAACAGCGCATCCGAATGGTCTGGCCGCAGAAACCCCGCCACCCGAAGATGCAACAGGGTGTAGACCGCGTCGGCATCGCCATTCAGCGCGGTCGAGACGGTGTAGAACACCTCGGCGATCCCGTCGCGCGCTGACCGCACCGTCTCGAAGGGCAGCGGCTCGCCCGCCTCCAGCCGCCGACGCACGGGGTCGATGATCGGGTCCGGCCCCGTCCCGAACGACCGGTCCAATAGGGCCACTGCGTCGGCGTTCCGTTCCAGTTGGCTGAGAATCTGCGCATGCGCAAAGATTCCACGCCGCATGACGAAAATCGGCCCTGCTGCACGGCCCGACAAGATGGCGTCAGCGCCCTCGAAATCACCGACCGAGGCGAGCGCCAGCGCCTTGTGATAGTAGCCAAAGGCCTCAAGCCCGTTGGTTTGGGTCACCGCGTCAAACGTGGCCAACGCCTCTGACATCTTGCCTTCGCCCACCTTGGCCCAGGCGATGACCAGTTCATCGACCAGATCCCCAAGGTCGCGCCCCGCATCGAAAGAGACCAGAAGGGCCGCATAATCCTCGCGGCTTGCCTCATCGGCCAAGAGCGCGAACTCGCCAAGCTGGCTTGTCTCTCCGCCCAGCGCCTTCAGGATGCGCGCGGCCTCGGTAGCAATGGCAAGGTTTCCGTTTGCCAGTTCGGCAAGGATCGCGCCCTCAAGCAGTTGCGGGTTGCCGGAATCCGAAAGGATCGCCTTGCCATACCAGCCGGCAGCCGCGCGGAAATCGTTCTGCGATTCCGCGACCCGCGCGGCCAGATAGGCCCCGGCATCGCCCTCCCCCTCGGCCCGAAGCGGCGACCCGATCGCCGCAGCAAGCACCAGCGCGGTCAGGGTGCGGGAAACGATATGCAACATTGAACTTCCTCCGGGGGACTTGCCCGGAAAGCTAGCGGCCCGGCCCTGCCAAGGCAATGGACCGCCTCCCGGCCCGTGGCGCCAGAACGCCACGGACGGACAACCTTTCGTGAGACCGCCTACATGTTGGGATAGTTCGGCCCGCCCCCGCCCATTGGCGTGGTCCAGTTGATGTTCTGGCTGGGATCCTTGATGTCGCAGGTCTTGCAGTGGACGCAGTTCTGAAAATTGATCTGGAAGCGCGCGGCCTCGCCCTCGCCGATCACCTCATAGACCCCTGCCGGGCAATAGCGCTGCGCCGGCTCGGCGTATTTCGGCAGGTTGATCCCGATAGGAACCGACGTGTCCTTCAGCACCAGATGCGCGGGCTGGGCCTCGTCATGGTTGGTAAAGCTGAAGGCCACGTTGGTCAGCCGGTCAAACGACAGCTTGCCGTCGGGCTTGGGGTAGTCGATCACCTTGTGGTCCTTGGCCAGCCCCGTCGCCGCCGCGTCGGATTTGCCGTGGCGCAGCGTGCCAAAGGCCGTCAGCCCCACAGTGTTGAGCCACATGTCCACGCCGCCGCCCATCAGGCTGGCAACCAGCCCATAGCGCGACCACAAGGGTTTGACATTGCGTACCTTCTTCAGGTCTTTCGCAATCGGCCCGCTGCGAACCGAGGCTTCATAGCTGTCAAGCTCGTCGCCCTGACGCCCGGCCTTGATCGCCGCATTGGCCGCCTCTGCCGCCGCAATGCCCGACAGCATCGCGTTGTGGTTGCCCTTGATGCGCGGCACGTTCACGAGGCCCGCCGAACATCCCAGAAGCGCCACACCCGGCGCAACCATCTTCGGAATGGACTGCCAGCCCCCTTCGCTGATTGCCCGCGCGCCATAGGCCACGCGCTTTCCGCCCTTCAAAAGCTCGGCCACCATCGGGTGATGCTTGAAGCGCTGGAATTCCATATAGGGGTAAAGATGCGGGTTTTCATAGTTGAGGTGAACCACGAAGCCGACATAGACCTGATTGTTCTCAAGATGATAGATGAAGCTGCCACCGCCGGCATTCTTGCCAAGCGGCCAGCCCATCGTATGCGTGACTGTCCCTTCACGGTGCTTCTCAGGATCAATCTCCCAGATTTCCTTCATGCCAAGGCCGAATTTCTGCGGGCATTTGCCTTTGGAAAGCTGGTATTTCTCGATCACCTGCTTGGACAGGCTGCCGCGCACGCCTTCCGACAGGAAGACATATTTGCCGCGCAGTTCCATCCCCGGTTCATAGGATGGCCCCGGCTCGCGCGTTTCAGGGTCACGGCCAAATTCGCCCGCAACGACGCCGACAACGGTATCGCCCTCGAACACAAGCTCGCTGCACGCCATGCCGGGGAAAATCTCTACCCCCAGACCTTCGGCCACGCCCGCCATCCAGCGGCAGACATTCGCCATGCTGACGATGTAGTTGCCGTGGTTCGACATCAAGGGCGGCATCGGCCAGTTCGGGATGCGGATCTGCCCGGCGGGGCCAAGCATGTAGAAGTTGTCTTCGGTCACCGGCACCTTGATCGGCGCATCCATGCCGCGCCAGTCGGGCAGCAGCGCATCAAGGCCTGAAGGGTCCAGCACCGCGCCAGAAAGGATATGCGCGCCGACCTCGGACCCTTTTTCCAGCACGACGACCGAAAGGTCGGCGTCCAGCTGCTTCAGCCTGATCGCGGCGGAAAGACCGGCAGGCCCCGCCCCGACGATCACCACATCATAGTCCATCTTCTCGCGCTGGATCGCAGTCATCGCTTGTCCTTCCCGGTCGTCACCGCTCGCCCACCGATTTTCCCTCAGGAAACGCCGGCTTTCTGCGGACATCCTGTTGCCGCAAGGTGGCCCCGAGGTCAACCATGACGCAACATCACGCCAAGACGCCATCCGGGAATGAAACTTTCTGTCCCGGCTGCGACGACGCGCCGCCTGTCCCCGGCATGCCCCCTTGCAATTGCACGCCCCATCGGATCAGGTAGTTGCAAGACAAGTCCGAAGTCATGGGTCGAAAAACGGTCCGTGACTTCTTCTTTTCGTGTGGAAGACTGATGGAAAAGATCCCGATGACCCGGCGCGGCTACACCGCGCTGGATGAAGAACTGAAGCAGCTGAAGACGGTTGACCGTCCGGCCATCATCCGTGACATCGCAGAAGCGCGTGAGCATGGCGACCTGTCGGAAAACGCCGAATATCATGCTGCCCGCGAAAAGCAGGGCTTCATCGAAGGGCGCATCAAGGAGATCGAGGGAACACTGTCGCTGGCGGACGTGATTGACCCGACGCGCCTGTCCGGCTCGATCAAGTTCGGTGCCACTGTGACGGTATCCGACGAAGATAATGGTGATGAAAAGACCTATCAGATCGTTGGTGAGACCGAGGCCGACATTGAAAGCGGCCTTCTGAACATCCGCTCCCCCCTTGCCCGTGCCTTGATCGGGAAGGAAGAGGGCGATTCCGTCGATGTGAAGACTCCCGGCGGCACGCGGTCTTACGAAATCCTGTCGATTCGCTACCTCTGATCAGGCGAGGCCCTGATGAAGCCGGCTCAAGACCCGCTCAGAAAGGATACCGGCCCCGCAAGGGACGCTGGCCTTGGCCTTTTGCCAAGCCAGAAGGAAAGGTCCGGCAGGGGAATGGAAATCGCGGGCGCGATCCTGACCCTGATCTGGGCGCTGTTGATCCTTGTCTATGTCCTGATCGCTCCGCCCGGCAGCGACGCACAGACCTTTGGTCTGGTGCTGACCCTGTTGATGGTCTTTCTGCCAATTGCTCTGATCTGGGTCGTGGTCATCACGCTGCGGTCGGTGCGCGAACTTCGCGCCGAGGCGGCGCGGCTACAGGCTACGGTCGATGCGATGCGGACAAGCTATGTCCAGACACAGTCGCAGATACCCCCGCAGCCGGCTGGAATCTCCTCGGTCGAACGCAAGATCGACGAGATCGCTGCCGTTACGCGGCAGGCGGAAACGGTGCTTGCGACATTCACCTCGCGCCGCGATGTTGCGCTGACTGTGCCTTCGGCAGACCGCAAGGCTGCCCTTGCCGCGCCGAAGGCCGAACCGGGGGCCGAACAGCCCGGGCTCGCCCTTGGCAGTCCGGCCGAGGATCTGCGCGCGCCGCTTTCCGTGGCCGATTTCATCCGCGCCCTGCAATTTCCTGAAACACCGGATGACAAGGACGGCTTCCGGGCTCTGCGTCTGGCACTGGAGGACCGAACAGTCGCCAAGCTGATCCGCGCCGCGCAGGATGTTCTGACACTGCTTAGCCAGGATGGCATCTACATGGATGACCTGACGCCAGAATTGTCCCGGCCCGAGCTTTGGCGGCGCTTTGCCGCTGGCGAGCGCGGGCGGTCCATCGCCGCGCTTGGCGGGATCCGGGATCGAAGCTGCCTTGCCCTTGCCAATGCGCGGATGAAGGCCGACCCGGTCTTCCGTGACGCCGCTCACCATTTCCTGCGCAGCTTCGACAAGACCTTCGCCGCGTTCGAGCCGAATGCGACCGATGCGGAACTTGCCGACCTGTCAGACACCCGCACGGCCCGGGCCTTCATGCTGCTTGGCAGGGTGACCGGCACCTTCGATTGAACGGCTGTCGCCCTTTCAGGCACGCGCTGGAAATCTATCCCTCTACAGATCGGGATTCTGGGCGTCCGTTCCTTTCATGCCGGGTCATGCCGCAAGGGGATGAAACTTTGTTCCGCGGTCTCTATGTTTCCACCATAATAGACCATCCAAGGCAGAGGCCCCAATGTCCGTCCGCATCAACGATTTCGCCCCCGATTTCACTGCTGAAAGCACCGCCGGAACCATCCGGTTTCACGATTGGCTGGGCGACAGCTATGCCATCATCTTCAGCCATCCGCGCGACTTTACCCCGGTCTGCACCACCGAATTCGGCGCCGTGGCCCAGCTTGCGCCAGAATGGAAAAAGCGAAACACCAAGGTGATCGGAGTTTCGGTAGATTCCGTTCAGGACCATGAAAAATGGCAGCGGGACATCGAAACCTTTGGCGGCGCGGCAGCGGAATTTCCGATAATCGATGACAGCAGCCTGACCGTGGCCAAGGCCTATGACATGCTGCCCGCCGACTATTACCTGCCGACCGAAGGTCGCACGCCGGCCCATTCGGCCACTGTCCGCACGGTCTATATCGTCGGGCCGGACAAGAAGGTGCGCCTGACCATGACCTATCCGATGTCAGTGGGCCGCAATTTTGCGGAAATCCTCCGGGCGCTGGACGCGGTGCAGAAGACCGATGGCGTGCCACTTGCGACCCCGGCCAACTGGGTGCCGGGGCAGGATGTGATTGTGGCGCTGGCCCTGAATGACGATCAGGCGCGCGAACGTTTTGGCGAACTGGATATCCGGCTGCCCTATCTGCGCTTTGCCAAATCCCCGGCCTGAGGCCTGATCAGGACCGACACGGCCTGACGCCCACGCAGAAGCCTCTGCGTGGGTCGTATTGCAAGATCCCGGAAGTCGCGAAGCCGGATGCCAGCGCCATTCATCACGACCAATGTTCACCCGCACGGCGATCCGCCAAGCCCATCGGGGGAAACCCAAGCAAGATTCCGTGACATTTGATACGGCTTCTGCCCGGAAAGAATTCTTGCGAGGCTCGTTGCGATTTTGAATCTGATCTGATCAGGATGCGGGCAGCGATTGATTGAATGACGCCGGTCCGCACCTGTTTGGCGGCACATTCTTCAGGCCTTGCGAACCTTCTGGAAAGTCGACCGATGAATCTGAAAGCCACTGTCATCATTCCAACCTTCGATGATTGGGGCAGCCTTCAGATGTGTCTTGATTGCCTTGACAGGCAAAGCGCATCTCCGACGCTGTTTGAGGTGATCGTCGCAAACAACAACTCCTCGGCCGAGGTTCCGCAATCCTTGCGCCTTCCATCGAACACACGCGTGATCCATGCGGCCAAGCCGGGCAGCTATGCGGCGCGCAATGCCGCATTGCGGGAAGCACGCGGAGACGTGCTGTTCTTTACCGATGGCGATTGCAAGCCGGACATCCGCTGGATCGAGGCTGGGCTGGCAAGAATCGCAGATCTGGGTCCACACGGGCGTATTGCGGGGGCGGTGGAACTTTTTCCGGAAGGCCCCAACTGGACCGGCCCCGAACTCTACGACCGGATCCACGGGTTGCAGCAAGAGACCTATGCCGGCAAGGGTTGGGGGGTTACCGCAAATCTTGTCGTGCGGCGGGCGGCCTTTGATCTTGTCGGACCTTTCGACGAAGACCGTTTTTCCGGTGGAGACCGTGATTGGAACCTCCGGGCTCAGGAAATGGGCTGTGGGTTCTTCTATTGTCAGGAGACCTTGATCCGTCACCCTGCCCGGGCAAGTTTCCCGGAACTGGCAAAGAAACGCAGGCGCACGCTGGGTGGCAGGCATCATGACGAGCTCCGGGGCGCATTGCCCAAGCGGCCGTTGAGGCACTACCTGTCCTTTTTGTCAGCCTTTGAAATTCGCCGGACCCTCTCTTATCCCGGAATGACAGATTGGGAAACCGTGCAGGTATTGTGGGTTGCCTTCCGACTTGGCGTGGTCTCGTTCCTCGAAGTTGCTCGGCTGCGGTACCTCTCGGGCGCTCCGACGCGAAGCTAGGCCAAAGACAGCTGATTTGCAGCCAGCCGCGCGGATCGCAACATGGCAAAAAGGCCCCGGGGTTTCCCCCGGGGCCTTTGCATTTCGTCAGTGAAAACCTCAGCCCTCGGCTTCGGCCTTCTCGGTGACTTCCTCGCCGGTCTCCTGATCGACCATCTTCATGCCAAGGCGCACCTTGCCGCGATCGTCGAAGCCCAGAAGCTTGACCTTCACTTCCTGACCTTCCTTCAGCAGTTCGTTCGGGTGGTTCAGGCGCTTGTTCGCGATCTGGCTGACATGCACCAGACCGTCGCGCTTGCCGAAGAAGTTCACGAAGGCGCCGAAGTCGACCAGTTTGACGACCTTGCCGGTGTAAACCTTGCCCTCTTCGGGTTCAGCCACGATCGACCAGATCATGTCATAGGCGCGCTTGATGGCGTTTTGATCGTTCGAGGCGATCTTGATCACACCGTCGTCGTTGATGTCGACCTTGGCGCCCGAAAGTTCCACGATCTCGCGGATCACCTTGCCGCCCGAACCGATGACTTCCCGGATCTTGTCGGTCGGGATCTGCATCGTTTCGATCTTTGGCGCGTATTCGCTGAACGCCTGAGCCGAAGTCAACGACTTGGCCATTTCGCCCAGAATGTGAATCCGGCCGTCTTTTGCCTGCGCCAGCGCCTGCTTCATGATGGCAGGCGTGATGCCGGCAATCTTGATATCCATTTGCAGGCTGGTGATCCCGGCTTCCGTGCCGGCAACCTTGAAGTCCATGTCGCCAAGGTGATCTTCATCACCAAGGATGTCGGTCAGGACGGCCCATTTGCCGTCATCTTCAAGGATCAGACCCATGGCAACGCCAGCAACCGGCGCCTTCAGCGGCACGCCCGCATCCATCATCGACAAAGACCCGCCGCAGACCGAAGCCATTGACGAAGACCCGTTCGATTCCGTGATCTCGGACACGACGCGGATGGTATAGGGGAAATCGGTCGGTGCCGGCAGAACTGCCTGAAGCGCGCGCCATGCCAGTTTCCCGTGGCCGATTTCGCGGCGACCGGGCGACCCCACGCGGCCAACTTCACCCACCGAATAGGGAGGGAAGTTGTAGTGCAGCATGAAGTTGGACCGATAGTTGCCGTTCAGCGCGTCGATGATCTGCTCATCCTCGCCGGTGCCAAGCGTGGTCACGACCATGCCTTGCGTCTCGCCACGGGTAAACAGGGCCGAGCCATGCGTGCGCGGCAGGATACCGGTTTCGCTGGTGATCGGACGGACGGTCTTGGTGTCACGCCCGTCAATGCGGATGCCGTTCTTCACGACATCGCCGCGCAGGATGGAACTTTCCAGCTTCTTGATCGCCGAGCCGAGGTTGGCATCCGCCTTGTCTTCGTCAGACAGGGTATCGACGATTGCGGACACGGCAGCGGAAATCGCGCTGGTCCGTTCCTGCTTGTCGCGGATCGCGAAAGCGGCGCGCATCTGTGCCTCACCCGCGGTTTTCACCTTGCCGTAAAGTGCCGAATAGTCGGGCGGCGTGAAGTCGAAAGGCTCTTTCGCCGAATCTTCCGCGAAGTCGAGGATCATGTCGATCACCGGCTGCATCTGCTCGTGGCCGAACACGACCGCGCCCAGCATTTCTTCTTCGGTCAGCTCATAGGCTTCGGATTCGACCATCATCACGGCATCTTTGGTGCCGGCGATGACCAGATCAAGCCGCTGATCGGGCTTCGTGCGCAGTTGCGTCATGTCGTCCATGGCGGGGTTCAGCACATATTTGCCACCCTCAAAGCCAACGCGGGCTGCCCCGATCGGACCCATGAACGGCACGCCGGAAATCGTCAGCGCCGCCGAAACCGCGATCATCGCAACGATGTCAGGGTCGTTCACAAGGTCACAGGACAGCACCGTGGCCATCACCAGAACCTCGTTCTTGAAGCCGTCCACGAACAGCGGACGGATCGGCCGGTCGATCAGACGCGAGGTCAGCGTTTCCTTTTCGGAAGGCCGCGCTTCACGCTTGAAGAAGCCACCGGGAACCTTGCCCGCGGCATAGTATTTTTCCTGATAATGCACTGTCAGGGGGAAAAAGTCCTGACCCGGCTTCGCCTTGCGGGCGAAGGTCACGTTGGCCATCACCTGGGTTTCGCCCAGCGTCGCGATCACCGACCCATCGGCCTGACGCGCAACTTTCCCGGTTTCCAGTGTAAGCGTTTCATTGCCCCACTGGATTGATTTCGTCGTCACATTGAACATGTATCGTTTCCTCTGGGATGGACCGGCCCCTGCCGGCATCCCCATATCTGGCGGCCCCATTGCCGCCCGTCCCCCGAATCCTTTGCATGCGCCCCGGGGGTGGGCCTCACGTCGCAGATTGCGGGCGCATACAGCAAAATGCCGCATATGAAAAGCAAAGATACGCCCGGCCGCAGGGGCTGCGACCGGGCGTATCGGATGGAATTACCGGCGAAAGGATCAGATCGCCGACTTGATCCAGGTTTCAAGCGCGGCTTTCGGGGCAGCGCCGACCTTGTTCGACACGACCTGACCATCCTTGAACATGAACAGCGCGGGAATCCCCCGCACGCCAAGTACCGCCGGGCTTTCGGGGTTCTCGTCCACGTTGACCTTCACGATCTTGACCTTGCCGGCATACTGGGTAGCCAGTTCTTCCAGCGCAGGGCCGATCTGGCGGCAGGGACCGCACCATTCAGCCCAGAAATCCACCACGACCGGGATCGACGAGTTGCGAACCTCGGCGTCAAACGTGGCGTCCGTCACGGCAACCGTTGCAGCGCCCATGATCCATTCTCCTTGGGAAAGTTGTTGACACAAAGCTAAGAACGCGCTGCGGGAAGGTCAAGGTATCGTGGCACGCTCAAGCGCCAGCCTCACGATCTCGGGATCAAGTGGCATCAAGACGGGGCCGCGCGTCCACAGCACCGCCACCTCTACCCGCCGGTCCGGGTAGATCTGCCCCACCAGATGCGCATAGGCCCCAAGTTGGCGCAGAATACCTTCCGGCACGTCTGCCGGCCCCTTGGGGATCACCGCGTTGGACTTGTAGTCGATGATCAGCACCCGGTCCGCCGCAACCGCCAGCCGGTCGATCGAGCCCATCAGGTGCCGATCCCGCCACGGCCCGGTCACCACAACTTCGGACAAGGTGTCGGGGGCGAAGATCGGCGCAAGGGTCGGCTCTGTCAGCACCGCATGCGCCTCGGCCAGAAGCGTGGCTGCAAGCATCGGGTCAGGGATCAGCGCCGCCGCCTGCGCCGGCCAATCAGCCGGGTCAAGCAAGGGCAATCGCTCCAGCAGCAGATGCAAGGCCGTCCCGCGCGCCTTCGCCTCGTCTTCCGGCAAGGCAGCTTCGCCCGCCAGGGCCTTGGCACCCCCAAGGTCTGACGGCGACAGACCCTTTGCCGGACGCAAGGCCTCGGGTGCGGGGCGTCTGGCCCAGTCTGGCACGGTCACGACCTGCGCCTCTGGTCGCGCCACCTCGACCGGCAACGGCCAGTCCCCCCAGCCATGCCGCAGAACGCCGCCCGCCAGACGTTCGGCCCCCGCACGTTCGACCCCGGCGCGGATCAGGTTGTACCACGCATCCGCCTGCTTCACCTCACCCTTGGCCACCGCGATCAGCCAGCACCGCGCCCGCGTCATTGCCACATACAACAGCCGCAGCCGTTCGGCGGCCTCCCGTTCAGCCCGCGCCGCGCGTTCGGTTGCGATCAGGGCCGGGCTTTCGGTCTTGTTCACCTTCCACACCGCTTGCCCGCCAGGCAGACGGTAAAGCTCGTCCTTGTCGTTTGCCTTGCGGTCGCCGGTGTCGGGCAGAATCACGATCTCCGCCTCCAGCCCCTTGGCACCATGCACCGTCATCACCCGGATGCGCGCGCCTTCGGCGTCCAGCTGCCGCTTGACCTCAACGTCATCGGTTTCCATCCAGACCAGAAAGCCGGTCAGGCTTGGCACCTCTGACGCCTCGAAGGCCAGGGCCTGACTGAGAAGCTCATCAATCCCGTCCTCCGCCTCCGGCCCCAGCCGCGCCAGAAGTTTCCTGCGCCCGTCATGGCGATGCAGCGCCCGTTCGATCAGGTCATAGGGCCGCAGAAAATCGGCCTGCCTGCGCATGTCATCAAGGAAGGCCCGCGTTTCGGCATGGCCGGGGTAGTCGCGCAACGCCTCCCATAGATAGCCGCGCCGACCATGCGCAAGGCGGAACAGATCATCTTCCGTCCAGCCGCAAAGCGGAGACCGCAGCACCGCAGCCAGCGAAAGATCATCTTCCGGCGTGTCAAGAAAAGCCAGAAGCGCCGACAGATCCTTCACCGCCATTTCGCCGCCCAGCTTCAGCCGGTCGGCCCCGGCAATGGGCAGATCCAGCCCCTTGCAGGCCCGGATGATCTCGTGAAACAGCGGCGACCGGCGCTGCACGAGGATCAGGAAATCGCCATAGCGCACCGGGCGCGCCGATGGGCCGCCATTGCGCGGCACCTGCGGGATCTGCTCGCCGCTGGTAACCATCGTCTTGATCCGTTCGGCAATGTCGCGGGCCAGCCGCACCTCGGCATCTTCGGGGCGAACCTGATCCAGCGCCTGGTACCACGGACCTGGCTCTGCCGTTTCGGCCTTTTCCACCACGGGCCAGACATCGACCCGACCCGCCAGACCTTCATTGAAGGCAAGGTGCAGCGCCTCGCCGCCCAGCGCCGCGAATTCCTGTGCGGTAAAGGTCTTGTCCACCACCGTCAGGATCGCGGTTGAAGACCGGAACGAATGGGCCAAAGACCGCTCTACCAGCGTCGCACCGCCTGCCAGCCTGTCACGGAACAGGTCGCGCTTGCGGTCAAAGGCCGCCACATCGGCGCCCTGAAAGGAATAGATCGACTGCTTCTTGTCGCCCACGACAAACAGCGTCCGCTGCCGGTTGCTGGCCCCTTGCCCCGAGGTCAATTCGGCGGCAAGGCTTTCGATCAGTTCCCACTGGTCGGGGCTGGTATCCTGCGCCTCATCTACCAGAATGTGATCGATCCCGCCATCCAGCCGGAACAGAACCCAGGCCGCCAGCACCGGGTCGGTCAACAGCGCGCGCGCCCGTGAGATCAGATCGTCAAAGTCCAGAAGGCCCCGCGCGGCCTTGCGCGCCTCATATTCTGGCAGGAAAGCTGCGGCGAACTGGTGCAGGGCAAGTGTCTTTTCCGCCGTTACCAGCGCCAGCCGCAACCGCCGTGCGCTTTCCACCCGGCCCATCAGATCATTCAGGGGGTCAATCAGCGCACCCAGCTTTGCACGGGTGTCCTTGGTCGGAAACTCACCGATCTTCGCAGCAAAATGTTTCGCCGGATCTTTTGACCCGCCCTTGTGCAGAAGCACACCTTCCAGAGCCGACAAGGTTGCAAGTCCCACAGCCGAATAGTCCAACCCGGCCAGCACATCCGCCGCCTGCTCATCGGTCTTCAGGCCAGCGCGCAGATGCGGGACCAGTTCGGCCACTAAGCGACCTTCACCGCCCAGAAACACCTGGGCCACAAGGTCCGATGCCGCAAGGCCTTCTGGCAACTCGAAGAACTGCCATATCCTTGCCACCCCCAGCGGCGGGCTGAACGAGCCACGGTTGCGGGCGATCTGTTCGACGAAGGCGGTGAAATCTTCACCCCCATGCACTTCGGTCAAGCGCCGCACCGCCGCCGGAGCCAGCGTATCGGCCATTTCCTCGACAATCTCGGCCCGCATCAGCCGGGCGGCGCGGTCTTCCATTTCGGTAAAGCCGGGCGGCACGCCGGCCTCCAGCGGGAAGCGGCGCAAGATGCTGGCGCAAAAGCTGTGGATCGTCTGGATACGCAGACCACCGGGGCTTTCGATCGCCCGGGCAAACAACTGTCGCGCCCGGGCCAGACGCGCGGCGGACATCTCCTCCTCGCCCAGTTCCAGCAGGTCACGCCGCAGATCGTCGGCGGGCTTCATCGCCCATTCGCCCAGCCGCTTGAACAGCCGGTTCTGCATCTCGGACGCCGCCGCCTTGGTATAGGTCAGGCACAAGATATGCTGCGGCTCGACCCCGTTCAGCAAAAGCCGCGCCACCCGGTCGGTCAGCACCCGGGTCTTGCCTGACCCGGCATTGGCGGAAAGCCATGTGTTCCGGTCTGGATGGGCGGCGCTCATCTGTGCCGCGCCTGCGGGGGTGATCGTCATTCCCGGTCCCCCCCGACCACTTCGGCCACTGCTTCCGCCGTCATGTCCCATTCGCCAAAACGCGACAGGTGGTCATAATCCGAAGGGTCTTTCTGCGACTTCATCGCCCGCCGCGCGGTATAGCCCTGCGCAGCGGTGGCATAGCTGCCCATCAGTTTGCTGAAGTCTTCCCAGACGGCATCCACCTCACCGGGCTGCAAGTCAACTTCCAGCGTCTTGAACGCCGCCTTGACGCCGACAAAGGCGATCCGCGCCACCTCGGCCGGATCAAGCCCGGGGAAAGCGCCCCGTTCAGCCATTGCCGCCGCAAGGAAAAGCTGCTTGTCGAAGTGCTTTTGTTCGTCTTCCGTGGGCGGATCGCCGGTCTTGTAGTCAATAACCATCAGACGGCCGTCCGCCAGCCGGTCGATCCGGTCGGGCTTGCCTGTCAGGGTGAAATCCAGCCCTTCCAGCCGCGCGGCACCCTTTTCCTCGAGCAAGACAGGCGTTCCGCCCGTCGAGGTCGAGAAGGCAATGAACGCATCCGCCGCCTTTTCGATCCGCGCCCGCCAGATGGTCCGGGCCAGTGGCCACGCTACGCGGTCCTCCAGCACCCGGTCCGCGATCCGCAAAAGGTCGCTGCGCGAACTGGCCCGATCCCGCACGAAGCCTTCCAGAATTTCGTGCAGCACCACGCCGCGCAACCTTGGGTCAGCTTCGGGGCGCAGCGGGTCCAGCGGGCGCAGCCGCAACACATGCCGCGCGTAGATGGCATAGGGGTCACGGATCAGCAGCTTGATCTCTGTGACCGAAAGCCGCTTGGGCCGCGCTGAAACCGGCGGGCGGGGCGAGGGGCGCCTGGCGGCCTCTGCTTCACCTTCCGGCAGGTCAAAGCTGGCTGCCCGGTCCACCCAGACCCGCCCGCGCGCCCGCATCGAGGCCAAGGCTTCGGGCCCGCGCCGATCTGGCAGCCCGGCCATCAGGTTCACCAACCGGTTGACCCAGCGCGACGGCACCGTTTCGGCATCGGCCCCCCGGACCGCGCGGGACAAGACCACCTGCCGCGCAGCGACCGCCTGCTGATAGTCATGCGCCGACAGGCCGATCTTCCGTTCCGGCAGCAACAGCCCGGCGTCCTTGCGCATGGCCCGGTTCAGCCACGGGTCAGGCGGCGGCTGGGCGGGCCATGTGCCATCGTTCAGGCCCCCAAGGATGACCAGATCCGCGCCCTGCACCCGTGCTTCCAGCGTCCCCCAGATCATGATGCCGGGGTGAACGGATTCCGTCTCACGCACCTCATGGCGCTGCAACACACCCCGGAACAGGCTGGCGTAATCTGCGGGCGAAAGAATGCCACCCACGCCCGCCTCACGCTCCAGCTCACTGACCGCCTCCAAGGCTTTCGCCCCGGCTTCCTTGTCCCAAAGGCCCCCGTCCCCTGCCTCGGCGAACCCGCGCGCCAGTTGCCGGTTCACCACCAGATGCCGGGCGACGAAGGCGGCCAGCGGCATCGGCCCCAACGCCTCATGCCCGAACAGCGTCTGGCCCAGAATGGCCGCCCAATCCCCGGCCCCCTCAAGCGGCGAAGCGGCGGCCCAGGCCGCAAGGCTTTCCGCCGTGGGAAAAGCCGGGCCATTGCGGCGGGCGTGAAGTTCGTATTCCCGCGTCAGGATAAGGTGCTGCCCGCGCCCGAAGGCACCGCCCTGACCGCTGAACACCAAGGGATGTTTCAGCAACGCCAAGGCCATATCCACTGTAAGCCGCTGGCCAAAAAGCCCCGTCACCTGCCGCAGCAACCGCCCCGGCGCCGACAGCGCCAAGGGCCGCCCGGCAGAATCGTCGGGCCGGATCCCCCAACGGTCCAGCGCCGCCGTCACCCGCCGCGTCAGGTTGCGGTCCGGCGTGACCAAGGCGGCACGCTGCCCCGTTTCAGCCGCTTCACGCAGGATCAGCGCGATGGCCAAAGCCTCGGCCCGTTCGCCCGGCGCTTCGATCAGGGTCAGCCCCTCAACCTCGGGCGGCAGGTCCGGCAGGCCCGGCCCCTCGGCAAGCCACTGATCGGTGATCGGCGCAGGCCGCAAGGAAAGCGAGACCAAGCGGTTGCGCCCGGGCGCGGGGGCTTCTGCCGCTGTCCAGCGTTCCACCGCGTCGGGGCCGATCCCCAACCCCTCCATCACCCGGCGAAATCGGTATTGCGGATGATCTTCGGCGGTCAGGGCATCGGCCATGCTGTCCCAGACCGGGGTCGGCAGATCAAAATCGAACCCCGGCAGCACCACTGCACCATTCGGCAACCGTGCAACCGCCTGCATCAAAAACGCCGTCGTCCCGCGTGACCCGGTAGACCCGGCCAGAATCACCGGATCAGCGGGGGGCTTTACAGCCCAGCCTTCGGCCAGCGCGATCACCGCTTGGCGCAACCGCGACTCACCATCCGGGGCATCGCCTGCCAGTGCCTGCGAGACGATGCCCAGAAACGCCTGCGTCCGCGCCCAATGGGCCGAGTGGTTGGCCACATCCAGCCCGGCAACCCGGTCAGCCGGAACGCCTTCGCCCTCCATCTCATCCATCAGGGTGGCAAGGCTGTCAGCCAGATCGTAAAGCGCCGCGCGGGGGAAATGCGTCGTTCCGGTCCGCAAAAGGCCATCCAGCAGCACCGAAAGCTCCAGCCGCCGCCGCAGGGGCGAAGCCGGTACGGGCAGCACCACATTGCCCAGCGCGGTCACATCCGTCACCAGCAACAGACGCGGCAAAAGACGCGCGCCATGGGCCTGAAAGCTTTCCGTCACCCGCCGCCGCATCCTTTGGGTGTTCAGGATCAGTGTGACCCGGGCCAAGGCCTCGGGCGGCTGGTCGGCCATCCGGTCCAAGAGGCCGCTGACCAGTTCAGCCGGGAAATCCACGCCGGGCGGCAGGGCGAAAAGCGGCGGGGCGAAAACGTCTGGGGTAAGGTCAGCCATGCCGGGCAGAGTGCAGGAGCCGTTCTGCCTCTACAATCCCTTCCGGGTGGCCAACGTCACACCAGCCGCCGCGATGCATCACACCGAAAGCCGTGCCTTCGGCAATCATCTGATCCCATGGCCGGTTCAGCGAAAACACGTCCTCTGCCACCCCCGCCAGCCGCGCAGGGTGCAGGATCGAAGCCCCAAGATAGACGTGATCCTCGCCCCCCTGTCCGCGCGAAATCCGCCCGACATCGCCCGGCGCGGCGTCCAGCCGGAAGTCCCCCTTGGCCCCACGACCCCGGGTTTGATCCACCGGCAACAGCAGCAAAAGCGCCTCCATCCGGTCGCCGTCCCACGCTGCGGCCAGTTCGGCCAGCGGGTTTGCGCCCGTCCAGATGGCATCGCTGTTCAGCACCGCAACCGGCCCCGTCCCAAGAAGCGGCAGCGCAGCCCTCAGGCCGCCGCCCGTTTCCAGAATCCGCGCCCTTTCATCGCTGATGGAGACCCCGCGACCCGCCAGATGCGCCGCAAGCTGATCGGCCCGGTAATGCACATTCACCACCAGCCGCCCGGCCCCGGCATCAGCCGCCGTTGTCAGCGCATGGTCGATGAGCGCCCGCCCCGCCACCGGGATCAGGGGCTTTGGCCGATCCGCCGTCAGCGCGCCCATGCGGGTGCCGAAACCTGCGGCAAAGATCATCAGCGGGAAGGGGAACATTGGCTCTCGATACGGCTCAGGATGTCGGGGGTGGGGGCAGGCAGAAGATCTTCGCAGACCGCGCGCAGATCAGCCAGCGCCGGATGCGCCAGATTGTGTTGCAACTGGCGCCAGACCCGAGGGATCAGCCGCAGATAGCCGGGCTTTGCGGCCACAAGGCAAAGGCGGACAAAGATGCCCAATATGCGCAAGGCCCGCTGGGCGCCAAGGGTGGCATATTGCGCAGCGAAGCCTTCGGGCGCGGCCCCTGTCGTGGCGGCAAAGCGGGCGATCATCGCGGCTTCCGTTTCTGCCGACACATCGCGGCGGGCGTCTTGCAAAAGCGACACGAGATCATATCCGGGCTGCCCCATCTGCCCCAACTGAAAGTCAAGCAGCCCCACCCGCGCCAGCCCATCCCGCCCGGGTAGCCAAAGCAGGTTTTCGGCGTGATAGTCCCTCAATATCAGCACTCTGGGTCCATCCGCATGGACGCAAAGTGCCGATTGCACCGCCGCTAGAAAACGGTCCGGCGCTGGCTTTTCCCCGGTTGCGGCATAGGCATACCAGTCCAGCGCAAAGCCGGCCGCCTGCGCCCAATCGCAGGCGGCAAGATCGGCCAGGCCGGGCGGCGCTGGTGCCGCCTGCAAATGGCACAGCACATCGACGGCGGGCGCGTAAAGCTCAGCTTCCCGCGCGGGGTCGGCTTCCAGAAGGCGCGCGTAAAGATCGTCGCCAAGATCCTCCAGCAGCAGAAACCCTGCGTCGGTGTCGGCCACACGCACCGCTGGGGCCGACAGCCCCAGACCGCGCAGATGCCGCGCCATGGTGACGAAGGCCGCCGGATCATCCGCCCCGCCGGGCGGGTTGTCCATCAACACAGCCGTTGCCGCCCCCGCGCGCAGCCGTTCATAGCGCCGGTCCGATGCATCCCCCGCAAGATGCTGCCGCTCAGCCGCACCCCAGCCCGCCAGCGCAAGGAAGCGGCCGGCTTCTGCCATCCTGTCAGCCATCGCCCAGAGCCTTTCGCAGGTCTGAACGCCCGCCAGTGATCACCGCGCGCCGCCCGTCCCCCACAGCCTCCAGCCGCAAGTGCAGCGCATCTTGCGGGGCATGGCCACCAAGCCGGTCCGGCCATTCAACCAGAGTGATCGCGCTTTGGAACGCATCGTCGAGGCCCAGTTCCCAAACCTCATCCGGGTGGGTCAGCCGGTAAAGATCAGCGTGCCATATCTCGCCGTCTCTATTGCCATAGACCTGAACCAACGTGAATGTCGGCGAAGGCACATCCTCATCCCGCCCCAGCCGCGCACGGATGAAGGCGCGGGCGAGATGGCTTTTGCCTGCACCGATCGGGCCTTCCAGCAAGAAACAATCCCCGGCCCGGGCCAGTGAAGCCAACCGCGCGCCCAAGGCGGTGGTGTCCGCCTCGGTCGGAAGCGGCAGGATCAGCGCGGAAAGGGCAGCTTTCGGGTGTTTCATAGCCCCGAGTCTAGCTGCCGCCAGCGCCACCGCAAGCTGCATCCTTGTCTGCAACTCGGGCCACAACATCGGCCCAAGCCGGTCAGGCGCGCATCCCTTTTGACATTACCGGCTCCAGCACCGCGCCAACGGCCTCGGCGACGCGAGGGCGGAAGGTGATCAGCGTCGCCCCGCCCGTCAGCGGGCGAAAACGGCACGAAACCAGTCGCCCGTCCAAGAGCCGCACTTCGCCATCCCACGCCGTCCGGTCCCCAAGCTGGGTCACAAAATCGGTCGCGTCATCCCAAAGCAGCGTCGGGGCCGAATGGTCCCGCCACCAAGCGCATAGCGAACCGATCCCGGCATCCGACAAAAGCACCGCAGGATCATGGTTCCAAAGCTGCGCATAGGTGGTGTTGGACATCACCAGTTGCCCACCCTGAGAGAAGACCGCAACCGCCTCATCCACGGCGTCGATCACCGATTGGCCAAGTTCCAGATCGGCCCGATACCGCCGCGTCCGGGTCATTTCATGGCTGATATCCTCGAACATGAAGGCCAAGGCCCCGTTCGGATGCGGCCGCCCGATCACACGGTAGGTCTGACCGCCGGGCAAGCTCCAGGTTTCTTCGAAAAGGCCCATCGAGGCCTCTTCCTCCAGCCGGGTCAACTGCTTGCGCCAGCTGCGGTAATCCTTGGGTTCAGGGATCATCGCCTTGGCGCGCATCGCGTCAAGCACGGCAGACAGCGTCGGGCGCGAGATCAGGAAATCCGGAGCAAGGGCCGTCAGGTCCGCAAGGGCCGGGTTGAACAATTGCAGCAACCGCGCCCGGTCAAAGATGGCAAGGCCGATCGGCAGGTCGGCAAAGGTCTTGGTCAGGGTCTGCATGAATTCGCGCAGCGCGGTTTCGGCCTGCACCGCGGTATTGGCGGCAAGGGCATAGCACAGCACCTCGTCGCCCAAAGGCACGCGGATCAGATCAAACCATTCCGCCCCACCCTGCATTTGCAGCTTGATCCGCGTGGACCGACCGGCAGCATCCCTTGCATCGTCAAACAACCTTGGCAGCGGCCAGGACAGGTCTTCATTCCCCGGCAAAAGCTCGACCGCGCGGATCAGGTAGGCGTGGTTCGCCCAGATCACCTCGCCCGCCGCCGCCTCGCGCCACATCACCACCGGCGCCCGCGCAAGCACTGTGCGCTGTGCTTGCACTTCCTGTTGCAAGGCCGCGACTGCCGCACTGTCGGCAACGCCTTGCCGCTGCTCGGCGGCGCTGTCGATCAGGGTCAGGCGGGTCAGCCCGGTCAGATGCTCGCCGCGCAACAGCACGGGCGGCACCACATCCGGGGCCGAGGCGATCATCATCTGCCCGGTGCGTGGCAGGCTGTCCAGAACCGGCCCAAGTCCGGGAAACATCGGCCCCAACCGGGCCAGCAAACGCGACCACGCGCGGCTTTCATCTCCGTCTGACAGCAGCGCGCGCGCATCGGGCGTGGCATCCAGAAGGCATTCGCCGTGGAACAGAAAGACGGTTGCAGGGGCATCTTGTTTAAACAGGCTGCCCGGCTGTGCCTGCCGCCGGGATTGCCAGCCGGAAAGCAGGACAAGGCTGGCCAGAACGACAAACGTGGCGCTAAGCACCATGCCAAAAGCCGCAATCCAATCCTGGGACATGAAACACTACCCCCGCTTAAAGCTTCCCCAGCCTAGAGCGGAATTCCTTAACTGACGGTTAAGGCTAACGAGAACGAGGATCGCCTATCCCTCGATCCGTCGGTTCTTGCCAAGCGCCACGCCGGACGGGGCTGCCAGATCGGCCATGGCCCAGACTGCTTCGACCACCGCACCACAACGCTCGGGCCGGTCTTCAGGGGGCAGGAACGGGTCTGTCGCGTTGGCGAAGGTCAGTTCTGCGCCCGACCTTTCCAGCAGCGTCTTGGCGATGAAAAGGCCCAGACCCATCCCCTCATAGCCCGGACGCTGCGCGGCCTGCGGCGCGTCGCGGCGGGACCGCACGAAAGGATCGCCAATCCGGCCGATCACGTTGGGAGGAAAGCCGTCACCATCGTCGATGATCCGAACGGTCACGCTGCGATCCGTCCATTCACCTTCGATCCAGACGGTCGTGCGGGCGAAATCGACCGCGTTTTGCACCAGGTTGCGCAGACCATGAATGATTTCCGGCCGCCGCAGGATGGTGGGCTGGCGGTCCGGGCTGCCATCAACCGGGGCAAAGCTGAACTCTACCCGCTTGCCGCGTGCCATATGCGGTTCGGCGGCCTCTCGCAGGGCGGCGCTGAGCGGCGCTTGCCGAAGGTGCAGGTCATCCTTTCCCGCCCGGCCCATGTCACGCAATATGTCACGGCACCTGTCGGCCTGTTCGCCGATCAGCCGGGCGTCTTCCAGAAGGACCGGCTGGCCCTGCAATTCGGCCATCAACTCGGAACTGACCAGCTTGATCGTGGCCAGTGGCGTGCCAAGCTCATGCGCGGCCGCCGCCACCACACCGCCAAGGTCCGTCAGCTTCTGTTCCCGCGCCAAAGCCATCTGCGTCGCCAGAAGTGCTTCGGACATGGAGCGGATCTCGGTCGCCACGCGCCGGGAATAAAGGCCCAGAAACAGGATGCCGATGACGATCGACAGCCAGAAACCAAACTCGAACAGCCGGGGGATCACCAGTTCCCGCCCATCGGCAAAGCGCAGCGGCACATGCCAGAATACCGCGACGGAAATCAGCAGGATCGCGGCGGCACCCAACATGACCGTGGACCGCAGCCGCAGCGTGCTGGCCGAAATCGTGACCGGTGCCAACACCAGAAGCGCGAAAGGGTTGGTCAGCCCCCCGGTCAGGAAGATCAGGAACGCTAGTTGCGCCAGATCGAACAGCAGGGTGAAAAATGCCTCTGCCTCGTTCAGGCGCTTGTTTTCCGGGAAAAGCGTGATCGAAAACAGGTTGGCAATGATCGACACGGCCACCGCCAGATAGCACAGACTTAGCGGCAATTGCAGGCCATAGACCCGGTCTGCCACCAGAATCGCGGCCAGTTGCCCGGCAATCGCCATCCAGCGCAGCAAGATCAGCGTGCGCAGCCGCACCCAATCGCCGCGCGGCTCGCGTTCGGGAAGCGTGATGCCCGTCATGACCATGCTGTGACCGGATGCCCCTTTCGCCGCCTTGCCCATTGTTAAGGCCGCCGACATCTGGGATCAATGCGGCGGGATCGACCGACGGGGGACACCATGACCAGACTTTACGCCGCAGTAGCTGCTGCAGCCGTTGCGGCACTCCTTGGTGCCTCTGCTTGGTATGTTCTTCTTGGCCAGCAGGATGATGCCTTTGCGCAATGCCGACAAGGCAATGTCGCAGGGGGCGATATCGGCGGGCCATTCACGCTGGTCAATCCAGCCGGGCAAACCGTGACTGATGCGGATGTTCTGGCCAAACCCGCGCTGGTCTATTTCGGCTATACCTTCTGCCCCGATGTCTGCCCCTTCGACATGTCCCGCAATGTCGAGGCCGTCGACATTCTTGAGGAACAAGGGTTTGACGTGAACCCGGTCTTCATCTCGATCGACCCGGAGCGTGACACGCCGCAAGCCCTGGGTGATTATGCTGCAAACATGCATCCCAAGCTGATTGCGCTTACCGGATCGCCCGAACAGGTCAAGGCGGCCTCACTGGCTTACAAGACCTTTTACAAGAAACAGGACTCCGAGGACGAATTCTATCTCGTCGATCATTCCACCTTCACCTACCTGATGCTGCCCGGCACGGGTTTTGTGGATTTTTTCCGCCGCGAGGTTACTTCTGATCAAATGGCAGAGGGGGTTGCCTGCTTTCTTCAGGCCGACGCAGCCCGCAATTGACCCCCCGCGCCGGCAAGCAAAGGAAGACCCATGGCAGATGATCTTGGCGCAGACCTCGGACCCGACCGCAGCCTGTTGCTGGTTGACGATGACGAGCCTTTCGTAAAGCGCCTTGCCAAGGCAATGGAAAAGCGCGGCTTCCTGCCAGACACCGCCCAAAGCGTTGCCGAAGGCCGGGCCAAGGCCATGGCGCACCCCCCCGCCTATGCCGTGGTGGACCTGCGGCTTGAAGACGGCAACGGGCTTGATGTGATCGAGGCCTTGCGGGAAAAGCGGCCGGATTGCCGGATTGTCGTGCTGACAGGCTATGGTGCAATTGCCACCGCTGTCGCGGCCGTCAAGATCGGTGCCATCGACTATCTTTCAAAACCCGCCGACGCCAATGATGTGACCAATGCGCTTCTGGCGCGCGGCGAGGCGCTGCCTCTGCCGCCGGAGAACCCGATGTCGGCAGACCGGGTTCGCTGGGAACATATCCAGCGTGTCTATGAAATGTGCGAACGTAACGTGTCTGAAACAGCGCGGCGACTGTCCATGCATCGCCGGACGCTTCAGCGCATTCTTGCTAAGCGAAGCCCCAAATAATTCATCAATGTTGCCATCCACGGACAATGCGCCTATCAACTGGGCGAATAAATCCGAGGGGGATAGGACTTTGAATATCGACTTGCACTCTCTTTCCTTGAAAGAGCTCAAGGAACTGCAATCTCAGGTGGCAAAGACAATTGCGGGTTATGAAGATCGCCGCAAGCGTGAAGCCCTTGCTGAACTTGAAGAAAAGGCCCGGGCCATGGGCTTTTCCCTTGCCGAACTGACCGGGGCCACGGCAATCCGGAAACGCTCGCCATCTGTTGCCAAGTATGCCAATCCGGCCAACAAGGCAGACACATGGTCCGGCCGTGGCCGCAAGCCGCGCTGGTTCAGTGAGGCCTTGGCCAAAGGCAAGAAGCCGGAAGATCTGGCGATCTGAGCCTTGCGCTGCAATCGCAGGCCTGAGGCATGCGATTGCAGTCATTGCTGGAATGGAGAGAATTCCGCAACGCTCAGACTTGCGGAATAGAACCATAGATTGCGCAGAAATTGTCCCGCTTCGGTCAGTGGCGCGCCATGGCCCATTCAATCCCGGTCATTCAAGAAAATCATCCGCAAGGCTGGGCTGTCTCGTGCCTCAGACGCTGGCCTGCAACAAGGATTGCACCCTTGCGACATAGTCTTCCCGCACCTCTCTGGGCGGACGCAACCGGATTTCCAGCCCGCGGATGACCTCTGGCTGTGGCTTGCCAAACAATTTGTTGGCCTCTGTCTCCTGAAAGCCGGCAATCCGCACCGCTTCCAGCCAGGCGCTGATCCTGTCGGCGGTCTTGATCGCCTTCTTGATCGGCAGGGGCAGCATCGCGGG
This sequence comes from Tabrizicola sp., assembly GCF_030373185.1. GTDB lineage: Bacteria > Pseudomonadota > Alphaproteobacteria > Rhodobacterales > Rhodobacteraceae > Tabrizicola. The sequence continues at coordinate 230,445 of NZ_JAUCZH010000003.1, read as the reverse complement.
CAGCCCGAAGCGCAGGTGAATTGCAACTGAAAGCCGTTGGTCCAATTCACCATAACCCGGCCCGACCGCCGCCTTGACCGGGCTGATCATGTCACCGATCACATATTCCGGCGCGTCATGCAGCACCGCTGCCAATTGCCAGCGGGCGGCAATGCCCGGATTGGCTCGGCTGAAGAGTTCCTCGACCAAGAGCGAATGTTCCGCCACCGAATAGGGCCAGTCCCCGCGCGTTTGCCCGTTCCACCGTGCGACAAAGGCAAGGCCATGGGCGATATCTTCCACTTCAATATCCATCGGGGTCGGGTCCAGCAGGTCCAGCCTGCGCCCCGATAACATCCGCTGCCAGGCGCGCGCTGCCATCGTCACGCCCCCTCAGATCTTCGCGCGGTAGGGGTCAGGGTAGCGTGCCAGAAAGTCACCGATCAGACGGCTGGCGCCAACGTGTTTCAAGACCATCTTCGACAGATCCTTGAAGGACACCGGGGCCGGGTCGCAAGGCGGGCAGATGGTCGGCAAATAGTCCGGCATGAACCGGGTCACGAATTCGCGGTAGGCCAGATTGAACCGGGGGTCGAGCTTGCCCGAGGAATCCCGGTCCGGCTTTGTCGCGGCGATGAAATGCCGCACAAAGACCGGATAGCGCAGCGTGACCAGCGGCAGGCGGGCGCTAAGCTGCCAGTTCCAGCACGGTGCCAATTGGGCAAATTTCCCTTGCAGGGCAATGTTCGTCATCGATTGGTCTGAAAGCTCGATCGCATGCGGATATGTCTTCAGGGCGTCATATGAGCGCTGCTCGATCTCCTGGTCGCAAAAGGCGCGCGTATCGATCAGTTGCAGGCCGGTATTCGCGTATGGCTTGGCCGGAAGCCCGGCCAGCCTGAATTCGGGCGCGTGGAATTCCGCGACCATGAAATAGCGCAGATCCAGCGCCATACCCAGCGCATGTGATCCGATGTCCATCCCGAACAGTCGGTTGAAGTCCCCGCCTTCGACAAACATGTCGCTGTCGATATACAAGATGCGCCGATATCGCCCCTGCAACTGGCGCGAAAGGGAAAGCCGGTGCAGGCAGGTCTGCTTTCCCTTCATCTTCGGATGGTTCGCCACCTCTGGCAGCGCCGCCGGTCTTTGCAAGACAATGCCCAACGAAATCGCCCAATCCGGCACCTGCAGATCGTCTTCCGTCGAGATGACAAAATCAAACCGGCGATCCGGATTGTGAAAGTCGATCTGGCGGATCATGAACAGCGCCAGATGGAAGAACTTCCGGTCGCAGCAGAAGGCGACAGCGCAGTCATGGCGTTGGCTGGGGGTCATCCGCATTCCTTTTCGGCTTCCCCGCACTCTTCACAACTTGCCCGTTTTGGCAAGCTCGCCCAAGCACGCCTCTGTCGCGTTGTCTTGCGCGCCTGCATTTGCTATGGCCCGGTCCAGATCAGAAACCGGCTTGCGGCTGCGCAAGCAGAACACTCATGGCAGGACCGTATGGATTACATCGTCAAGGACATTGCTCTGGCCGAATACGGCCGCAAGGAGCTGACCATCGCCGAAACCGAAATGCCGGGTCTGATGGCTTGCCGGGAAGAGTTTGGCCCCTCGCAGCCGCTCAAGGGTGCGCGCATCGTCGGATCGTTGCACATGACGATCCAGACCGCGGTGCTGATCGAGACGCTGACCGCCCTTGGTGCCGACGTGCGCTGGGCGTCATGCAACATCTTCTCCACCCAGGACCACGCCGCCGCCGCGATTGCCGCCGGTGGCACCCCGGTCTTTGCCGTCAAGGGCCAGACCCTGACCGAACACTGGGATTACCTCGACCGGTCCTTCATGTTCCCCGAGGGCGCGAACATGATCCTTGATGATGGCGGCGACGCCACGCTTTACGTCCTTCTGGGCGCGCGCGCCGAAGCTGGCGAAGAGATCATCCCCGTCCCCGCCTCGGAAGAGGAAGAGGTGATCAAGCTGCAAATCTACAAGCGCATGAAGGAAGCCCCCGGTTTCTTCACCAAGACCAAGGCCGCCATCAAGGGCGTGTCGGAAGAAACCACCACCGGCGTCCACCGCCTTTATGATCTCCACAAGAAGGGCGAACTGCCCTTCCCGGCGATCAACGTGAACGACTCTGTCACCAAGTCGAAGTTCGACAACAAGTACGGCTGCAAGGAATCGCTGGTCGATGGCATCCGCCGCGCCACGGATACGATGATGGCTGGCAAGGTTGCTGTGGTCTGCGGTTACGGCGACGTGGGCAAGGGCTCCGCCGCCTCGCTCCGCGGTGCCGGCGCGCGAGTGAAGGTGACCGAGGTTGACCCGATCTGCGCCCTCCAGGCCGCGATGGACGGCTTTGAGGTGACCCTTCTGGAAGACGAAGTGTCATCCGCTGACATCTTCATCACCACCACCGGCAACAAGGACGTGATCCGCATCGAGCATCTGCGCGAGATGAAGGACATGGCCATCGTCGGCAACATCGGCCACTTCGACAACGAGATCCAGGTCGCGTCCCTGCGCAACCACAAGTGGACCAACATCAAGGAACAGGTCGACATGATCGAGATGCCCTCGGGCAACCGGATCATCCTTCTTTCGGAAGGCCGCCTTCTGAACCTTGGCAACGCCACTGGCCATCCATCCTTCGTGATGTCTGCCTCATTCACCAACCAGGTGCTGGCGCAGATCGAGCTGTGGACCAAGGGCCAGGATTACGCCCCCGGCGTCTATATCCTGCCCAAGGCGCTGGACGAAAAGGTTGCCCGCCTGCACCTGAAGAAGATTGGCGTCAAACTGACCGAACTGCGCAAGGATCAGGCCGACTACATCGGCGTGAAACCCGAAGGCCCGTTCAAGTCGGACCACTACCGCTACTGATCCCCGCATCAGCCTGCCGGCAGCCAGGAATTCTTGGCCGCCGGCAAGGCCCTTTGGCCCCCGCGGGAACCGAGCGGCCCGGGGGCGGCATCTTCCGTGATGCCGCCTGTGGGGAAAGGTCGACGATCTTTCCCGTTGCCGTTTGATCCTGTTTCCGTAAGCTGCCTTGGTCTCGCCACATTCGGAGACGGGTAACGGAACGAGGAAAACTCATGGGCAAGCGCGACGAACTGATCGCGAAATACGCGGACGATCTGAAGAACAAATGCAACATCACGCCGGACATGGCCCTTCTGACCAAGGTCACCATCGGCTGCGGCCCTGCGATCTATGACAATGATGCCCAGACTGTCGCCGCATCGGATTCGGCCGAGCTGGAGCGGGTCAAGAACAGCTTTCTGATCAAGAAGCTGGGGCTTCAGGATGGCCCTGCCTTGATGGAAGGCATCAACGCCGCCGTAGACACCTACGGCAAGTCCGAACGCAACAAGTACCGTGCCGTGTTCTATTATCTGCTGGTCAAGCATTTCGGCAAGGAAGCCGCCTACAAATAGCGCCGCCAAGGCTCGCCACAGACCCGCGCCTTGGGCGCGGGTCTCTGCATTTGAATAAAGGCTTCCATATTCGCGTGTTGCCGGGGGCAGCAGATTCGGCGCATCACTGCCTTGTCAGGGCAGGACGCCCGGGACCCTTTACAGATCACGTGCGGTGCTTGGGGTGTGCGCGTGGGTTGGGTGGAGGGTTCCGTAGGGGTACGGCGCCCTCCATTCCATTACTCAATGCCGATTGTCGCCCTGCCGGAACGACTTGGCAAGAAAGACTTGGCCGGAAAGCCCAATACTGCTGTTCAGCGCCGCCTTGGAAAGCGGGCAACGCATTCACGGCTCCACACCGCCCATCCGACAGACAATCTCCCATTCCTCGGGGGACACTGGCTGCACCGACAGCCGTGTGTTGTTGACCAGCACCATCTTTTCCAGCCCCGGCTGCACCTTGCACTCTTCTAGGCTGACCGCGCGCTTGAACGGTCGAACCGCCTTGATCCAGACGCAGTCCCAGCGCGGGTCATCGGTGGTGCTGTCAGGCGTGCTTTCGCGGCAGACCTCGACGATCCCCACCACCTCTTTCCCGATGTTGGAATGATAGAAGAACCCCAGATCCCCAACCTTCATCGCCCGCATGTTATTGCGCGCCTGATAGTTGCGGACGCCGTGCCATTCTTCACCCTCATCGCCCTTGGCGACCTGATGGTCCCAGCCCCAGACATCAGGCTCGGATTTGAACAGCCAGTAATTCATCCGATCACCCGCTTCCATTCCTGGATCATCACCGACTGGAACAGCCCCGCCTTGGCATAGGGGTCCGCTTCGGCCCAGGCCTCGGCCTCGGCGCGGGTCTGGACTCCAAGGATCACCAGACTGCCGCACATCTGCCCGGCAGCATCAATGAAGGGACCGGCCTGTTCGACCACGCCAGAGGCTTCGATATGCGCCAGATGCGCGGCGCGGTTTTCGACGCGGGTTTGCAGGGCGTTGGGTTTATCAAGGCAGACGAGGGCAAAACGCATGGTCATTCCTGTTTGAGGGGCCGGCGCATCAGCTGGCCGATGGCATCTTCAAGGCTGATCTGTCCAAGGGCAAGGGCATCCACCATCGCCGTGACCGGCATGTCGATGCCCAAGCCTTCGGCCAGCTTCCGCACGGCGCGGGCGGTGGCGACGCCCTCGACGGTGACATTGGGGTCAAACACTTCTTGCCGCCCCAAAGCCTCGCCGTAGCGGAAGTTGCGGGATTGGGCAGAGGTGCAGGTCAGGACCAGATCGCCAAAGCCCGAAAGCCCCGCCAAAGTCTCGGACCTTGCGCCAATGGCGGTGGCCAGACGCACCATCTCGGCATAGCCGCGTGTCATCAGCGCCGCGCGGGCGCTGTCGCCCAGCCCTGCACCGATCACGGTGCCGGCGGCAATGGCGATCACATTCTTCAAGGCGCCGCCCAATTCCGCTCCCCGGACATCATCGGTCCGGTAAAGCCGAAGGGTCGGGGTGGACAGAAGTTCCTGCAACGCTGCCCCATCGCTGGTCATGGCCAGCGTCAGGGCGGTTGGCAGACCCTTGGCGATGTCGGCGGCAAAGCTGGGTCCGGTCAGAATGGCCGCCATTGCCCCCGGGCGGCGGGTCTCGATGAGGGCAACCGGGCCGCGCAGGGTGGCAAGGTCGATCCCCTTGCAGCACGCCACCAAGGGCTGACGGGTGTCGATCTGCGGCCATGCGTCCAAAAGCGCGCCAAGGCTTTGCATCGGGGTGGACAGCAGCAGCGCCTGCCCGCCACAGACTTCGGCGATTTCAGCATGCACAGAGACGTTTTCAGGCAGCATCACCCCCGGCAAGGCCCCATCATTCCGGCGCGTTTCCTGCATGGCATGAACCTGCGCCGGGTCGCGCGCCCAAAGGCGCACCCGCCGCCCGCCCTTGGCAAGGGCCACGGCCAGAGCGGTTCCAAACGCCCCGGCCCCCACGATGCCGATCATGCCTTGGCCCCTTTCTTGCCAGACCCCAACAGGGCGGGCGCTGTGTCATCCAAAGGCCAGCGCGGCCGGGCGACAAAGTCGGACGAGGGCGCAATCCCCGCCCGCAACCGCTCGATCCCGGCCCATGCGATCATCGCGGCATTGTCGGTGCAAAGCCGCAGGGGCGGCGCCAGAAAAGGGGTGCCATGACGGGCCGAAGCAGTCTCTAACATGGCGCGAATGGTCTTGTTTGCCGCCACGCCACCGGCCACGGCAAGGGCTGTGACATCGCCCACCATCGCAAGCGCCCGGTCGGTCTTGATGGCCAGAACCTCGGCCACGGCGGCCTGAAAGCCTGCACAAAGGTCGCGGCGGTCCTGCAAGGTGATCCCGCCCTTTTCGGCAATCAGCGCATCGCGCGCGCGCAAAAGTGCCGTCTTCAAGCCAGAAAAGGACATGTCACAACCCGGCCGGTCCAGCAAAGGGCGCGGAAAGTGAAAGCGCTTGGGGTCGCCCAGCAAAGCCTCGGCCTCAACCGCAGGGCCGCCGGGTTGCGGCAGGCCAAGGAGCTTGGCAGTCTTGTCGAACGCCTCGCCCGGGGCGTCGTCAATGGTGCCACCCAGACGGCGAAAGCGGTCCACGCCTTCAACCAGCAGAAACTGGCAATGCCCGCCCGATACCAGCAACATGACATAGGGAAAGCCTATCCCATCGGTCAGCCGGGGCGTCAGCGCATGGCCCGCAAGGTGGTTCACCGCCATCAGGGGCAGCCTCCGCGCGGCGGCAAGGCCACGGGCCAGCATCACGCCCGACAACACCCCGCCAATCAGGCCCGGCCCAGCCGTCACCGCGATCCCGTCAAGCCCGTCCAGCGTGACCCCGGCATGTGCCAGCGCGTCTTCGACACAGCCGTCCAACCGCTCGGCATGGGCGCGGGCGGCGATTTCGGGAACGACACCACCAAAGGCCGCGTGCAAGCTGGTCTGGCCCAACACCTCGGACGACAGGATCAGGGGGGTCTCACCGGGCGTCAGACGCACGACCGCAGCAGCGGTATCGTCGCAACTGCTTTCGATGCCGAGAAGAGTAAGGGTCCGGTTCATGGCCGCCGTTGCGTGATGGATGCACGGCAGGTAACACCATGCACATGGCGAGACAATCCACAGGCAACGCTATCCCCGTACTGCTGACACGGCCAGAGCCGCAGTCGCGCGCCTTTGCCGGGGCGCTGGACGCGCGGTTCGGGCCAAGGGTGCGGGCGGTGATCACCCCCTTGATGACCCCGGTCTATCTGACCCCGACCTTGCCGGAAGGGCCGTTTGCGGCTGTGATCCTGACCTCTGCCACCGGGGTAGAGGCGGCGGCGCGACTGGGCGTCTCCCTGCCGAAGCGCGCCTTTTGCGTTGGCAACCGGACGGCGGCGCAGGCGCAGGCAGCCGGGTTTGAAGCCACGTCCGCCGATGGCGACGCCAGCGCGCTGGTGGCGGCGGTTCTGGCTGATCCGCCAGCCGGACGGCTTTTGCACCTGCGTGGTGAAGACACCCGCGGCGAGGTGGCCGAAAGGCTGATTTCCGCAGGATTAGAGACTGAATCGGCCGTCCTCTACCGTCAGCAAGTCCAACCCCTGACGGCGGAAGCGGTGGAGATCTTGCTCCAGCCCGGCCCGGTGATCCTGCCCGTGTTTTCCCCCCGGACCGCCACCTTGTTGCGCGCGGCCCTGCCAAACGGGCTTTGCGCCGAACTTCTGCTGGCCGCAATGAGCGACGCCGTGGTCTCGGCTTTGACCGGTCTGCCCCATGCCGCGCTGGAAATGGCCCGGCGGCCAGATGCCGACGCCATGCAAGAGGCAGTCGGGCGGCTACTGGAATTGCGCTCCGCGCCTTGAACCCAAGGGCTGCCAGTGCTTAGGTGGACATAGGCCGCAGGCGAAAGGGCCGATCCATGACCAGACGCACGGACTCAGCAACCGACACCCCCGCCGAGGCGGTGGACGGGCCAGAACTGCCCTCACCGGAAGACACCAGTGCCGATGCGGTGGTGGAGTCCGTGGCCGACAACATGGCCGGGGCTGTCCTCGACGACCCCGCGCCAGCGGCACTGAAAGCCCGTGCGCGGCGCTCGGGGGTTCTTGGGCCGCTTCTGGGCGGGGCTATGGCTGCGCTTGGTGGCTTCGGGCTTTCGCATTTCAACGTCCTTGGTCTCGCCGCGCCGGACCGATCGGCCGAAATCGCCGCGCTTGATCAAAAGCTGGACGCGGCGATTGCCTCGCTGGACTCGGGACGGGCCAGTCTTGAAAGCGGGTTGCGGCAAGCGGTTGACCGACTTGCGGACCGGGTTGCAGCGCTGGAGGCAGCGCCTGCCCCTGATCTGTCTGGTCTGGACGACCTTGACCGTCGGCTTTTGGTGATCGAGACGCTGCCAACGGGCGGCGATGCCTCTGCCGCAGCGCTGGCGTCAAAGCTGGCCGACCTTGAACGGAAGGTTGCAGACCTGCCCGCAAGCGGGGCTGATACGGGTGAAGTGGACGCGGCGCTTGCCCGGCTGGCCGCGGTGGAGGCCGAAGCCCAGGCCCGGGCAGCGGAAGCTGCGGCCCTTGCCGAAGCGGCAGCACAGGCCCGCGCGCTTGAGGTGCTGACGGCGGCGGTCAACGCGGGCCGCGGGTTCGCCGCTGAACTGGAAGCGGTTGCCGATGCACAGCTTCAGGCGGCGCTGACTCCATATGCCGATGGTGTTGCACCCTTGGCCCAGTTGCAGGCAGATTTCCCGGAGTCGGCGCGCGCGGCGCTTCTGATTGCCCGTGCAAATGCCAGTGACTCAGGCTGGACTACGCGGCTGGTGGATTTTCTGGCGGCTCAGACCGGGGCGCGGTCCCTGACCCCGCGTGACGGGGCAGACCCGGACGCCATTCTGTCGCGCGCAGAGTTTGCGTTGGCTGAAGGGCGGCTTGCCGATGCCGTTCTGGAACTGGGCGCGCTTGGCCCGGATGTGCAGGCCCCATTTGAAGAGTGGATCGCGTCAGCCAAGGCGCGGCTGGCGGTTGAAGCGGTTTTGGCGGGGGCTTTGTGATGCTGTGGTCCTTGACCAAGGTCATCCTGTTCGTGGCGACAATTGCCGCCCTGGCGCTGGGCGCGGGCGCGCTTTCGGAAACCGGCGGGGCAATGCAGATCATCGTGGCGGGATGGGAATTTACCATCGGCCCGATGCAGGCGGTCATCCTGGGCCTTCTGATCTTCATCACGGTCTGGCTTTTGCTTAAGCTCTTGGGCTTGCTGGCCGCGACGATCCATTTCCTGAACGGCGATGAAACCGCCATTTCCCGCTATTTCAACCGCAACCGCGAGCGTAAGGGCTATCGCGCCCTGTCCGAAGGGATGATGGCGCTTGCCTCGGGTGAGGCGCGGCTGGCGCTGAACCGGGCGCAGACGGCGGAACGGTTGCTGGGCAAACCGGAACTGACGACCCTTCTGGTCGCACAGGCCGCCGAGGCCGCAGGCGACCGCAAGCGCGCGACGGAGGCCTACAAGGTACTTCTGTCCGACGACAGCACCCGATTTGTCGGCGTGCGCGGGTTGTTGCAGCAAAAGCTGGCGGAAGGGGATCGCGAACTAGCGCTCAAGCTGGCGGAGAAGGCGTTCCAGTTGCGCCCCAAACATGCCGAAACCCAGGATATCCTGCTGAAGCTGCAATCGGACGCGGGCGACTGGTCCGGTGCGCGGGCAACGCTTGGGGCAAAGTTGAAGGCCGGCGCCTTGCCAAAGGATGTCTACCGCCGCCGCGATGCGGTGCTGGCGCTGCAAGAGGCCCAGACCGTTTTCGACGATACCGCAAGCATCGAGGCCCGCGAAGCCGCGATCGAGGCGAACCGGCTGTCACCCGACCTGATCCCCGCCGCCGCGATGGCCGCGCGCGGCTATGTGACAAAGGGCGACAAGAAGCACGCCACACGCGTGTTGAAAAAGGCGTGGGAGGTGATGCCCCACCCTGACCTTGCCGCCGCCTTTGCCGAGATCGAACCGGACGAAACCCCCGCTGACCGGCTGAAACGCTTCCGAACGCTTACGGCGCTGCGCCCGGAAAGCGATGAGACCAGAATGCTGCTGGCCGAACTTCTGATCGCCACCGAAGATTTCCCCGCCGCCCGCCGCGCCCTTGGCGATACCGCGACCCGGCACCCGACGCAGCGGTCACTGGCCATACTGGCGGCCATCTCCCGGGGGGAAGGTGCGGAAGATTCCGTCGTTCGCGGGCTGGTGGCCCAAGCCATCGCCGCTCCGCGCGGCCCGCAATGGTGCTGCGACAAATGTCAGGCGATCCACGCCGCGTGGCACCCGGTCTGTGACAACTGCGGCAGCTTCGATACGCTGTCGTGGCGCGAACCACCGCCATCCTCGGACGCGCCCCCGGGGCTGGCCGAACTTCTGCCCCTGATGGAAGCCCGCCCCGCACCGCCCCCTTCCGAAGAACCGGAACCCGCGCCAGAACCCGATCAACCCCCGCTGGACGAGATCGCACGCCGCGCAAATTAGGGCTACACACCGCAGTTGGGCGGTGCTAATAGCCTGCCCACATTGCCGGACCGGCGTCCGTCAGTGGCAGGTTCACCTGCGCAAGAGAAGAAGGCCGCTGTAGCTCAGCTGGTAGAGCACGTCATTCGTAATGATGGGGTCGGGGGTTCGAGTCCCTTCAGCGGCACCACCTTCTCTGGAAACTCCATGCTTCATCAGTGTCGGCGGCATGGGACCGGCAGCGCAGGACAGCGCTGACGGCGCCCCCTCGCAAGTGGCGGATTTACTTGGGTTCCCCCGCCTGATATCGCTTTTCCGTTCATCCGGCAGTGGGGTCTTGCTTGCGGGTCTTTGGCTATATGAGATTTTCCTATGCCGGGCGAAGCGACGCGCGGGCCAGCCGAACGGCAGGAAACCAGGCGGAAATCGCAAGAGAGCTTTATGATCCGGTCAGGATGGAGCGGCGCTTCCATCTGTTCGAGAACATCTGTCTTCCTTCAATTGCCGCGCAGACAAACAAGGATTTCCGTATTGCCGTGCTGGCTTCGACAATCATGCCAGATGTCTACAAGCAAAGACTTGCGGCCTCGGTAGAACGGATCCCACAGATCGATATCGTCTACAGCGATGTGGATTATGTGGTTCGCGCTTTCCAACCCTGGCAGCAACAGCAGACGGCCGGACTGACATATGCGACTGCGCATTTCCGTCTGGATGATGATGACGCCATTGGCGCAAGCGTCATCGACCGGATTGCGGCGGCCTGCGATCTTGCCCCGCATGTGGGAATCCTGTCTTTTCCGCGTGGCCTTCATGTCAGTTACTGGGATGACAAGGTCCATCTGATGCGGGAATATGCCCCCTACATCGCGATTGCCCTTTGCCGGATCGGTGTTCCGGGCCAACTCAGGGTTCCCTATGTTGGCAAGCACCTTGAATTGCACCGGAATGACAGATCCTTGCTGGACCCGCTGTGTCATGCCTATCTGCACACCGCCCATGAGAGCAACGACACGCGGGCGCGCCAATCGAGGCACATCAGGAAGATGATCGAGGGTGATCCTCAATATGATACGCCAGCCGGCCACCGAAGTGTCGACGAAATCCTGAAGTCCGAGTTTCCCGGCTTCAGTCGCGCGCGGCTGGAGGAAATCATGCGCGCCGCCGCCCGGATTGACGCGGCATCCGAAGGCAGTGCCGGGCCGGATACCCCCACGGCATGAGCCGGGAAATCCGGCATGGCCGCATGGCACATAGGGCTCATGACCTGACACACCGTCCCGATGCCCGGCTTGAACTGGCGCAAAGCCGCGTGGTAGCGTCCGCCTGCCTCCTGCAAGGATCCCGCGATGACCGGCCACGTCTCTTTGCCTGCCACGGCCCGGAAATCGGCGGACGGTGCAGACCACTTTCCCCTCCGCATCGCCCGTCTTTGCCACAGGCCCATGAAAAGGCACGCTGAATGAACCTGACCCGCCGCCCTGTCGCCTCGCTCTGGATCGGCGAGACCTTGCATTACCTCAACCAGCTTTGCCTGAAATCGCATCTGGTGCAGGGCCATCCGGTGACACTTTACTGCACCGATACGGTCAGGAACGTGCCGGCGGGGGTCGAGGTTCGCCCTGCCTCCGAGATCATGGAGATCAACCGGGACATCGTGGCCGAAACCTCGGCCTCGTTCCTGTCGAACGTGTTTCGCTACAAGATGATCCAGAAGACCGGCGCGATCTGGATTGACTGTGATGCCTTCTGCCACCGGCCCTTCCCCGAGGATCAGGAACATATCTATGCAGGCCACGGCATGCGGGGCGCCTTGAACTGCGGCGTGGTGGCGATCCCGCAGACCGGGCGGCTTATGGATGAGTTGCTGAATTACTACGACAACCTGCCGGACTATCCCGCATGGTGGGGCAACAAGCAGAAGCGCAAGATGGACAAGTTGCCTTCGTCGCTGCCAAAGGCCGTGCGCATCTACCAGACTGAACGCACCGCCTTTGGTCCGCAGGCCTTTACCCATTTCGCGCAGAAGACCGGCGATTTTGAAAAGGCGATGCCGCCCGAGACGCTGTATCCGGTGCCGTTCCAGCTGAATGACGTGTTCTACGACCCGCATTGCAACGTCGAAGGGCATTTCACCGACCGGACGCTGTCGGTCCATCTTTACACCAATGGCACCCGGCCGTGGTGGCGCAAGAATGCTCCGCTCAAGGGCAGCTATGCCGACCGCATGTGCGAGAAGCTGGAGATCGACCCCTCTGCGGCGCTGGAAGAGTAGCCCGGGCGATGGCTTTCGCAAAGCAGACCAGCCCGCACGGGACGTTGCTGGCCTTGTCCACCATGAAGGACGAATGTCCCTTCGTGGTGGAATGGGTCGCGCATCATCTGGCGGTCGGCTTCACGCAGGTCATCGTTTACACCAATGACTGCACCGATGGCACCGATACCCTGCTTCAGCGGCTGGAGGCGATGGATATCGGCGTCTATCACCGCGTCAACGCGATCCCCGAAGGGATCAAACCGCAGCCTTCCATGCTCAAGCACGCGGCAGACGATCCGCTGGTCCGCGCCTCCGACTGGGTTCTGATTCTTGATGCCGACGAATTCATGGTGGTCAACCATCCCTCTGGCACGCTCGACGGGCTGGTCGGGGATCTGAACGCGATGAACGCGCAGGCCATGGTCATGACATGGCGGGTCTTCGGATCGGCCAGGATCCGCGACTGGAGCCGGGCTCCCGTCACCGACCAGTTCACCAGCGCCGCGCCGGAATCATGGTTCATGGGCTGGGGGACCAAGACCCTGTTTCGCTATGACCCCAAGTATCTGCGGCCCGGCGTGCATCGGCCGATCATCAAGTCACAGCACAAGGACACCGATTACCCGGCCAGCGTGCTTTGGGTGAACGGGTCGGGGCGGCCGCTGGAAGAATGGTTCAAGCTGCGCGGCTGGCGGTCGATCCGCCGCACGGTGGGCTTCGACTGGGGGCAGGTCAATCACTACGCGATCAAGTCAATGGACGCCTATGCCCTGCGCAAGCTGCGCGGCAATGTGAACCTCAAGAAGGACAAGTACAATTCCGAATACTGGTCCTTGCAGGACCGCAATGAGGTGGAAGATCTGAAGGTCGCCCGCCATAGGGACCGCCGCGACGAGATCATCGCCGAGCTTCTGAAGGATGACGAGGTGCGCCGCCTGCACGAGGCCGCACATGCCCGGGTCGAGGCGCGTCTGGCCGATCTGCGCCCGACGGAAGCGTTCAAGTCGCTTGCGGACTCGCTGACCGCCGCGTCGGATGTGCCGATCAATCAGGTGGTCGCCAAGCCGCCAAAGCCGCGCGACCGTGAGGCGATCAAGGCTGTCCAGACCAAGCTGGAGCAGCGCGGCACCGCGGCGCCGGCGGAAGACCGGCGCACCCCGCCGCCACCCGGCTGGGGGTCGGCCTTCGCGTCACCCTATGTCAGCGGCTCGGCAGATCTTTCCGCCGACATTCCCGTCGAGGTGGTGGAAAATCAGGGCCTGAAGGTGCCGCTTGACCCCCGTGTCTTCACCCCAGCCTCGATCGATGTCCTGAAGGCCGGAAAGTATGACCGAAGGCATTGCCGCAACATTGCAGGCTTTCTGTCCGGGTCGGCCAGCCTTCTTGATCTTGATTGCGGCATCGGTTTCACCGCCTTGCGCGCCAAGGCCAACCTGCCGGACCTGCGGGTCACGCTGCACGAAGAGCGGCCGTCGCTTGTCACCTTTTCCCGCCGGATCGCCGCGCTGAACCTTGGCAATCCCGCAGATCTGACCTGGTCGCGCAGCACCCTGAACCCGGACGGGCTCTGGTCCGGGCTTGAAAGGCTGCTGGCCGCCACAAGGCCCGAGGTCATCCGCATTTCCGGCCCCTTGCTGTCAGGTGACGCGTTCAGCGAACCCCGTCTTGCCAGCGTCCAGCGCATCCTTGTGCCTTTCCTTGAGCCGTCCGAGCTTGCGGGCGCGCGGGCGAAACTGACGCCGGTGCTTTCGCCGCTCGGCTTTGCCGAGGATCCCGCCGGCGAGGCGGGCGGGTCGTTCTTCCTGCGGCGCAGCTAGCCCCCCCTCTTGCACCTGCCGTGCATTGCCGTATCTTCACCCTCACCTCGGGGTGCCAAGGACATGTTGTCTGCCGGCTGAGATGCGAAAGCGAACCCGTCGAACCTGAACCGGATCATACCGGCGGAGGGAAGGTGCATGGGTTCTCCATCCCCGACCATTCCGTCGCATCATGGAGAGACTGATGAAAGCCAAACTCCTTGCTGCGGGCCTGACTGTCATCGCCATCCCGGCGCTGGCGGAAACACCCGTCCTGACTGTGCTGACCTATGACAGCTTCACCTCGGAATGGGGGCCCGGCCCGGCCATCGAGGCAGCGTTCGAGGCGAGTTGTGCCTGCGACCTGCGCTTTGTGCCTGCGGGCGACGGCGCATCGCTTCTGGCCCGCGTCCAGCTTGAAGGGGCCGCGTCCGAGGCTGATATCGTCCTTGGCCTTGATACCAACCTGATCGCCGCTGCCGCCGCGACCGGCCTTTTCGCTCCGCATGGCGTTTCGGCCACGACCACCCTGCCCGTAGCCTTTGACGACCCGCTGTTCCTGCCGTTTGACTGGGGCTGGTTCGCCTTTGTCCATGACCGCACCAAACTGCCCGAAGCGCCCACGTCCTTTGACGCCCTTGCCGCCTCTGATCTGAAGATCGTCATTCAGGACCCCCGGTCATCCACCCCCGGGCTTGGCCTCCTGATGTGGGTGAAAGCCGCCCACGGCGACCGCGCCGCAGATATCTGGGCGGCGCTGGCTGACAATATCGTCACCGTCACCCCCGGCTGGTCCGAGGCTTACGGCCTCTTTCTGGAAGGCGAGGCGGATATGGTGCTGTCCTACACCACCTCGCCCGCCTACCATCTGATTGCCGAGGGTGACGACACCAAGGCCGCCGCCCTGTTCGATGAAGGCCATTACATGCAGATCGAGGTTGCCGGAAAACTTGCCGCCAGCGATCAAACCGATCTTGCGGATCAGTTCCTTGCCTTCATGCTGACCGATGCCTTCCAGTCGGCCATTCCGCAAACGAACTGGATGTATCCAGCTGTCACCCCGGCTGCGGGCCTGCCCGAAGGGTTTGATGCCTTCCGCCCGGCGGTCTCGCTGCTCCTGCCCGCCGACGAGGCTCAATCCGCGCGTGATGCGGCACTGGCCGAATGGCAAGCCGCGCTCGCCCGCTGAACCTGACCGCGCTGGCGCTGGCAGCCTTGCTGCTGGCGCTGGTCGCAGGCCCACTTGTCGCTGTGGCGGCGCGGGGGGCCGGGCTGTCGCTTGGCCCGGCCGATTGGGCGGCGGTGCGGTTCACTGTGATGCAGGCTGTCCTGTCGGCGCTGATCTCGACCCTCTTGGCCATTCCCGTGGCCCGGGCGCTTGCGCGCCGCCGCTTTCCCGGGCGGGGGTTTCTGATCACCCTGATGGGCGCGCCGTTCCTTTTGCCTGCCGTTGTGGCGGTGATTGGCCTTCTGGCCATCTTTGGCCGCGCCGGCCTTTTGAACCAGACACTTGCCAGCCTAGGCCTGCCTGTCGTCCCGATCTACGGGCTGCAAGGCGTGCTTCTCGCCCATGTCTTCCTGAACCTGCCCCTTGCCACCCGGATGATCCTGCAAGGCTGGCTTGCCATCCCGGCCGAGCGTATCCGCCTTGCGGGGTCGCTGGGCTTTGGCCCGGCGGAAACCTTCCGCCATCTTGAACGCCCGATGCTGCGCGAGGTGCTGCCCGGTGTGGTGCTGGTGATCCTGATCATCTGCCTGACCAGTTTTGCCGTGGTCCTGACCCTTGGCGGCGGGCCAGGGGCCACCACGATCGAGCTTGCGATCTATCAGGCCGTGCGGTTCGATTTCGACCTGTCGCGCGCGGCGGGGCTGGCGGGGGTGCAGGTGGCAATCTGCGCCGTGGCGGCGCTGGTGGCATGGGTCGTCGTGCGCCCGGCCGGGTTTGGCACCGGGCTTGACCGCGATATTCAGCTTCCCGCCCCGGCTGGCTGGCGTCGGGAGGGGGATATCCTTGCCCTTCTGGCCGCCGCGCTGTTCCTGATCCTGCCGCTCATGGCCGTGATCCTGCGCGGGATGCCCGGCCTTGCCGACCTGCCCGCATCCGTGCTGCCAGCGGCGGGCCGGTCGATCGTGGTGGCCCTTGTTTCCGCCTGTATCGCCACGGCCACGGCCCTGACCCTTGCGCTGGCGGTGGCGCGCCGCCCGCAGCCGACGATCGAGGCGGCGGCCACCCTGCCCCTTGCCACCTCTGGCCTTGTGCTGGGGACCGGGCTGTTCCTGATCGTGCAGCCCTTCACCTCGCCCATGTCGGTGGCGCTGCCGGTGACCATCCTTGTCAACACCGCGCTGACGCTGCCCTACCTATACCGCATCCTCTTGCCCGAGGCGCAGGCGCTGCATGCTGGCTATGGCCGTCTGGCCGACAGCCTTTCCCTGACCGGCCGGGCGCGGTTGCGCTGGCTGATCCTGCCGCGCCTTGCCCGCCCGCTTGGGTTTGGTGCCGGGGTGGCAGCGGCCCTGTCGATGGGCGATCTTGGTGTCATCACCCTGTTTGCCGGGGAACGGCAGGCCACCCTGCCGCTTGTCGTCCAGCAACTGACCGGCGCCTACCGGATGGAGGCTGCGGCCTCGGCGGCGCTGGTGCTTGTCAGCCTGTCCTTCGCCCTGTTCTGGGCCTTTGATGCCGGGGGCCGCCGTGCTTCAGCTTGACCACCTGATCCTGACGCAAGGCGACTTCCGGTTGACCGCCAACTGGTCCGCCAGGCCCGGCCAGCGGATCGCGGTCATGGGGCCGTCCGGGGCCGGGAAATCGACGCTTCTTTCCGCAATCGCGGGGTTTCTGGCACCCGCAGAAGGTGCGGTGAGCTGGCAGGGCCAGGATCTTGCCGCAACCCCTCCGGGGGAGCGCCCGGTCACGATCCTGTTTCAGGACCAGAACCTGTTTCCGCACCTGACCATCGCGCAGAACCTTGGCCTTGGCCTGCGCCCGGACCTCAAGCTCTCGCCTGAAGACCGCGCCCTTGTCGAGGCAGCCCTTGCCCGCACCGGCCTGCAAGGCCTTGGCGCGCGCCGCCCTGCACAGCTTTCCGGTGGGCAGGCCAGCCGTGCCGCCCTTGCCCGCGCGCTCTTGCGCGCCCGGCCGATCCTGCTTCTGGACGAACCCTTCGCCGCCCTTGGCCCGGCGCTGCGCCGCGAGATGCTGGATCTTGTCCGCGAGGTGGCCGCCGAAACCGGCGCGACCGTCCTGATGGTGACGCATGATCCCGAAGATGCCCGCGCCCTGGGTGGTGACATTGCCTTCATCGCAGATGGGGTGGTCCAGCCGCCAGCCGATGCCGCCCGGCTGCTTGCAGACCCGCCCCCTTCCCTGCGCGCCTATCTTGGCCCCAAATGAAAAGCCCCGCCAAGGGGCGGGGCTTTTCAGTCATTCAGCATGGCATGATCAGGCGGTTTTCTTGCCTTTGAGCCCGGCCCAGATACGCTTGTTCGTCAGGTAAAGCAGGGTCGACAGGATGATCAGGAAGATCACACTGACAAAGCCCGCTTCCTTCCGCGCCATCAGCTTCGGCTCTGCGGCCCACATCAGGAACGAGGCCACGTCTTGCGACATCTGCGAGATCGTGGCTGGCGTGCCATCGGCATAGGTCACCTGATCGTCATACAAGGGCTGCGACATGGCGATCCATCCGCCCGGGAAGGCGGTGTTTTCATAGAAGAACGACCCGAACTCTTCCTTTTCCTCACCGGTATAGCCGGTGAGAAGCGAGTACATGTATTCCGGCCCGCCCATTCCGCGGAACATCTGGTTGATGCCGGTGCCATAGGGACCGTGGAACCCGGCGCGGGCCTTCGCCATCAGGCTGAGGTCCGGCGCGTTTTCCAGACCAGACTGCGGGAAGTGATCGGTCGGAATCCCGTCACGATCTTCGCCGGTTTCCCGGTCAGTGACCGAGAACTGGGCCGCATAGGCGCGGACCTGATCTTCCGGCAACATCGGCCCGCCCTCATCGGAAAGCGTGCGGAACGGGACATAGCGCAATCCGTGGCAAGCGGCGCAAACCTCGGTATAGACCTGAAGGCCGCGTTGCAGCTGGAACTGGTCAAACTTGCCGAACGGCCCTTCATGGGCAAAGTCGACATCCGTGATCACGCCGCTTTCGCCAGCCGCGTTCACGGCCCCGACCGAGACAACCAGCGCCGCTGCGGCGGTGAGTGCGATTTTCCTGAACATTTTCAGTTTCCTTCTCACTCGGCCGGGTGGGCTTTGGGGCCATAGTGGGCGTTGAAGTCTTCTTCGATCGTCGCGGGTTGCGGCAGCGGCTTCTCGATCACGCCCAGAAGCGGCAGGATGACAAGGAAATACGCAAACCAGTAAGCCGAGGCGATCAGCGAGATCGTGGCATAGGGCTCTTCGGCCGGCATCGCCCCCGCCCACATCAGGACGATGAAGTCGACAACCAGCAGCGCGAACCACCACTTGAACATCGGGCGATACCGGCCCGACCGCACCGAGGAAGTATCCAGCCACGGCGCAAGCGCCATGACCGCAATCGCGCCAAACATCGCCAGCACGCCGAAGAACTTGGCGTCGATGATCCCGAAGGACAGCCATTCCGCCGCGATCACCACCCAGACATCGCCGGTAAAGGCGCGCAGGATTGCGTAGAACGGCAGGAAGTACCATTCCGGCACGATGTGCGCAGGCGTCGAAAGCGCGTTTGCCTCGATGTAGTTGTCGGGGTGGCCCAGATAGTTGGGCATGAAGCCGACAATTGCAAAGAACACAGCCAGGATCACGGCCAGCGCAAAGAGATCCTTGATCACGAAGTAGGGCCAGAACGACACGGTATCGCGGTTTGCCTCGTCCTTCGACCCGCGGCGCACTTCAACCCCGGTCGGGTTGTTGTTGCCGGTGGTGTGGAAGGCCCAGATATGCACCGCAACCAGCGCCGCAATAACGAATGGCAGCAGATAGTGCAGCGAGAAGAAGCGGTTCAGCGTGGCGTTGTCCACCGCCGGGCCGCCCAAGAGCCAGGTCTGGATCGGCTCGCCGATACCGGGAATGGCACCGAACAGGCCGGTGATCACGGTCGCGCCCCAGAACGACATCTGACCCCAAGGCAGAACATAGCCCATGAAGGCCGTTCCCATCATCAGAAGGTAGATGATCATGCCGATGATCCAGGTGATCTCACGCGGGGCCTTGTAGCTGCCGTAGTAGAGGCCGCGGAAGATGTGCAGGTAGACCGCAAAGAAGAACAGCGAGGCACCGTTCATGTGCAGGTAGCGGATGAAGTAACCGCCGTTCACGTTGCGCATGATATGCTCGACCGACGCGAAGGCCATGTCGACCTGCGGTGTGTAGTGCATCGCCAGAATGATCCCGGTGATGATCTGAAGCGCCAGACAGAACGTCAGGACGATGCCCCAGATCCACATCCAGTTCAGGTTCTTGGGCGTGGGGATCATGATGGTGTCGTAAAGCAGAGCGACGATGGGCAGCCGCTTGTGCAGCCACTTTTCACCACCGGTCTTGGGTTCGTAATGGTCGTGCGGAATTCCGGCCATGATGTTCTTCCTTACCCGAGCTTGATGGTGGTTTCGTCTTCAAAGACCGCGACCGGCACCGGAAGGTTGCGCGGGGCGGGGCCTTTGCGGATGCGGCCTGAGGTATCGTAGTGCGACCCGTGGCAAGGGCAGAACCAGCCGCCGAACTCACCCGCGCCGTCACCGATCGGCACACAGCCAAGGTGGGTGCAGACGCCGACCATCACCAGCCACTCACCCGCTTCGTCCAGGGTACGGTTTTCGTCCGCGGCGCTGGCGTCGGGCTTGTTGGCATTTTCACTGCCGCGGTCGGGAAGCTGCTCCAGCTCCGTGGCGCGGGCGGCGTCGATTTCTTCGGCGGTGCGGCGGCGGATGAACACCGGCTTGCCAAGGTATTTGACGGTCAGCTGGGTGCCAACTTCAACCGCCGACACATCGACCATGATCGAGGCCAGGGCCTGCACATCCGCCGAAGGGTTCATCTGGTTGACCAGCGGCCAGACAGCGGCGCCCGTGGCAACCGCACCGGCGCCCGCCGTTGCGTAATACAGGAAATCCCGCCGAGTTCCTTCGCCGGTGCCTGCGTGATCGTCTGCATGCGACACGAGATCTTCTCCCCTAACAGATCGGCGCGCGCCGACCCCAATGTCTTGAAGAGGCCATGAATGTTTCATGGCCCGCCGGGCGGGTATGTAGCCGGGCCGCGACGCCTCGTCTAGCGGACAAAGGCGCGCAGGCCCATGAAACCCGCCGGAAAAGGACAATTGTGGCGTTGGTGTCGCCCAAAGACGCCCCCGTTCAGCCCGGCAGGGTCGCCTGCATCGCCGGGCGTTGCGAAAACCCGGCCCACCAAGCCGCCAGCGCGGGCCGTGTGCCACGCCAATTGCGGTGCGGCTGACGAAAGTCCAGATAGCCCAGCGCCGCGCCCAGAGCGATCTGGCCCATGTCGACCGGACCGGCAAGATGGCTCATCCAGCGGCTTTCGACGGAATCCAGCGCGCGTTCGACCTTGGTCCATTGTGCCTCAAGCCATTCCGGCGACTGGCTGGCCTTCGGACGGACATGTTCCTCATAGCGCATCAGGACGGCTGCATCCGCGATTCCATCAGCCGTCGCTTCCAGCACCAGAGTGTCCCACAGATGCGGAGCGGGGGGGTAGAATCCTGCCTCCAGCATATCGTCCAGATAGCGGCAGATCACCCGGCTGTCGTAAAGCGTAGGGTCGTCCTGCCGCTCCAGGGCGGGGATCTTGCCAAGGGGGTTGCGGTCAAGGGGCATGGTGCCGGGGTCAAGCGGGCTACCGGCAGCAGGGACAAGAGCCACCCGGTCCGCAGCACCCGCCTCATGCAGCAGCACCACGACCTTGCGGACAAAGGGCGAGGCGGGGGCGTAGTAAAGGCGCATCATTCCCCCTTGCTCACCCGGAAGCGGGCCATGAAGGCCGCGTCCAGCTTGAATTGCCGCCCGCCGACCCGGATCACGCGGACCATCCGTGCCGTGGTGTTGGTCTGGCTGACCCCCTCGGCCGTGCGATCTTCGGGACGGTGCAACGACAGACCTTCGCCCAGATCATCCAATGCATCCTCGGCCCGCTGGTCGGTGCGGCCGGGGTGTGTGCGCGCCTTGATCCAGCGCGAGGCGGCATAGCTGGCGGTCGCCACAGCGCCAAGGCGCAGGGCAAGCGGCAAGAGCGGGGCAAGGGGCAACGGCATGAGCGCCTCCTCAAGGATGCTGGTTCAAAGATACGGCTGCTGCCAGTCGCTGTAAACGGAAACCGGCGGGGTCAGTCCCGGGTCAACTTCCGCATCAGCTCAGCAATGGCCCGCGCGCCCGGATCTCCCTGCGCCAAAGCGTCCGCCGCCCGGGCGCGGACAGCATCCGGCTTGTTCTGGTTGAGCTTCCAGGTGCCGTCGACCGACGTGATCCGCAACCGGAACGGCAGGATCATCCGCATCATCCGCGGCATGGCACCTTCGGTCATTTTGGCCGAAGTCCAGGGCGTCTTGCCTGCGATCCGGGCCTCATGTTCCGCCGAAAGCGCGTCAACATGCGGTCGCAAGGCATCCTCGGGCAACGGCTCCAGCACGCCGCGCAGATGGACGGCGACATAGTTCCAGGTCGGCACCTGATCAGGCACCAGGTCGTGTGGGCCATACCAGTCGGGCGAGACATAGGCATCCGGGCCGACAATGGCCAGAAGCGCCGGGGCAGGCAGACCGGCCCGGACGATGGCGTTCGAGCGGGCAAGATGCAATTCGGCGGTCGTGGCATCGCTGGAAAGCTGGAACGGTATATGCGCCGCAAGCGGCCCCTCGCCACCGTTCACCGTCAGAACCCCGAAACCCCGCGCGCGGGCAAAGGCAAGGTTCTGGTCGCGGGCTGCCTCGCGGAAGGCGGGATTCGGGTGCATTGCCTGAAACCGATACGCTGCTGATGCGCGGTTATCGAATCGCGCGGCATGCGCCGCAAGCCTTTTCATTTCGCCTCTGGCGCGTTCCGCGCCAACCGGCTTGTTCACCGGGGGCATTCGGCCCCCGGACCCCCTGAGAGTACTTGGGAAAAGAGCAAGCGCATCCGCTCTTTTCGACAAATACTCCCGCCAGAGGCATCCACGGCAGCGGCAGGGTGGAACGGTTCAATGACAAAGGCCGCCCGGGTTTCCCCTGGGCGGCCCATTGATCCGGTTTGCTGAAAGCGATCAGCCCTGACGGGCCTTGTAGCGCTTTTGCGTCTTGTTGATCACATAGACGCGGCCCTTACGGCGCACGACCTGGCAATCGCGGTGACGCGTTTTCAGCGAGCGGAGCGAGTTGGCGACTTTCATGGTCGACCCTCCCATTTCGCGGCGCGAACCTGCGCCAGATTGAAGCCCATGCCCCCCGAAGGGTGCGGCGAATGGTGGGCGGTACTGGGATCGAACCAGTGGCCACTACGATGTCAACGTAGTGCTCTACCGCTGAGCTAACCGCCCACTTTGCCCTGCGCATCCCCGCCCTGCCCTTCGCTAACGAAAAGGACGCGGGCGGAACCGCGTCGGTCAGGGCGGTGCTATACTGAGTCGTCCACGAGGCTGCAAGGGGTTTTGGCTTTTCGTGAAACTGGGGCTATATGAAAGGATGACCGCAGGAGGTGTGATCTTGCCGCAGATGCTGACCGAGGCTTTCCGACTGATCCGGCCTTTGCGGCAGAGCGGACCTTTCATCTTTGCGTCGCCCCATTCCGGGCGCGAATACGGGCCGGACTTCATGGCGCGGGCCGTGCTTGACCGGCAAGCGATACGATCGTCCGAAGATGCTTTCGTGGACAGCCTGTTTGACATGGCTCCGGAACTTGGGGCGCCGCTGCTGACTGCGCGGGCACCACGGGCGTTTCTGGATCTGAACCGCGCGGCCGATGAGCTTGACCCGGGGGTGATCGAGGGCATCCAGCGGGTGCCGCACAATCCCCGAATCTCTTCGGGTCTTGGGGTGATTCCCCGGGTGGTTGCGGGCGGGCGGGCAATATATCGCGGCAAGCTGACCCTGGCTGAAGCCGAATCGCGGATCAGCCGTTACTGGCACCCCTATCATCAGGCCTTGGCCGAACTGATTGACGAAACGCGGGCGGAGTTCGGGTCAGCCGTGCTGATCGATTGCCATTCGATGCCACATGAGGCGATCGAGGCGCATACCCGCCCCGGCCAGCCACGCCCCGAAGTGGTGCTGGGCGACCGGTATGGCGTTGCCGCCGGGCGCGAGGTGGTGGAACGGATCGAGGTGGCCTTTTCCGGTGCCGGGCTGCGGGTGGGGCGCAATGCGCCATTCGCCGGGGCCTATGTGGCGCAAGCCTATGGCCGCCCGTCACGCGGTGTCCATGTGGTGCAGGTGGAAATCGACCGCGCGCTTTACATGGATGAGGCACGGATTGAACCGGCCCCGGGCTTCCAGGCGTTCCGGCAGTTGATGGCTGGCGTGGTTGCCGAACTGGTGCCGCCCACCGGCGTGGCTTTGGCGGCAGAGTAGGGTCAGCGCAGGGTAGGGTCAGCGCAGGCTGCGGCCCTTGATGATGGCCTCTGTCCCGAACCTGGCGCGAATCGCATCGGTGGCGCGTTCGGCGGCGGCGCGGCGGCGGGCCTCGGGGTCAAGAAGATCCTGCGCAAGGTCGGCCTCGGCCTCGGGTGCGAGGTCAGAGATGCCAACACCGATCAGGCGGAATGGGCCTTTGGCGCCAGCGTGATCAAAAAGCTCGCGCGAGGCGCGGTAGATGCGGTCGGTCAACTGGGTCGGGTCGGTCAGGGAATGGCGGCGGGTGACCAGCTGAAAGTCACCGCGCTTCAGTTTGAGCGTCACGGTGCGGCCTGCCAGCCCCTTGGCCTTGGCGCGGTCGGCCACCTGTTCGGAAAGCCGCCAGATATGGCCATCCAGGAGGTCAGGGTCCGAGGTATCCTCGCCAAAGGTGGTTTCCTTGGAGATCGACTTCAGCTTTTCGTCCCGGTTCACGCGGCGGGTATCCAAACCGCGCGCCAGATGCCAAAGCCTGTCGCCCATGTTGCCAAACCGCGCCGCAAGATCAGCCCGGTCCCAGCGCAGAAGATCGGCGATGGTGCGGATGCCCGCCGTTTCCAGCGCGGTCTGGGTGGCTTGGCCCACGCCCCAGATGATGCGAACCGGCTTTGGCTTCAGGAAGACCTCGGTCTCGGCCTTGCCAATCACCGAAAAGCCTCTGGGTTTGTCCAGATCAGAGGCGATCTTGGCCAAAAACTTGTTGTGGGACAGACCGACAGAGCCGGTCAGGCCAAGCTCATCCTCCATCCGTTTCGTCAGACGGGCCAGCAGCACCGCAGGGGGCGCGCCGTGCAGCCGTTCGGTGCCGGCAAGGTCAAGAAAGGCCTCATCCAGCGACAGGGGTTCGATGGCGGGCGTCAGGTCTTCCATCATCGCGCGGATCGCGCGGCTGGCTTCGGTATAGGCACTGAAGCGCGGCTTCACGACCACGGCCTGCGGACAGAGCTTCAGCGCCTGAAACATCGGCATGGCTGACCGCACGCCATGTATGCGGGCGATGTAGCAGCAGGTGGAAACGACCCCGCGCGTGCCGCCACCCACGATCACCGGCTGGTCACGGATGCCTGGGTTGTCGCGCTTTTCAACCGATGCGTAGAAGGCGTCACAGTCCATATGGGCGATGGAAAGCCCGGTCAGCTCCGGGTGATGCACCACACGCGGCGACCGGCAGGCCGGGCAACGCGCGGCTGCGCTTTCGGTCACTGTCAGGCAGTCGCGGCACAGGCTGGGCATGTCTTTGACCTTAGCACGCGGTCGGCACGGCGTCAGCCGGGGCGTCGCGAAAGCTGAACGGCAAGGATTCCGCCCATGGTGATGGCGACGCCGACCGCGTCCAGCACACCCACCGCCTCACCCAGCAAGACGGCGGCGAGTGCGACACCGAAGAACGGATTCAGAAAGTGGAAGGTCGCGGCGCGGGTGGCGCCTATCCTGCCGACAAGGGCAAACCACAACAGCGTCGCGGCAAGACCGGGAACGAATATCTGATAGGCGAAAGCTGCAAGAAAACTAGGGGTCCAGCGGACCGAAATCGTCTCTGTCATGGCGGAAACGATACCAAGTGCCAGTGATCCGACCAGCATCTGCAAGCCTACGACCATCAGAAGATTGCCGCCGCTTGACGCGCCCCGGACTGTCAGTGTGGCCACGGCGAGCGCCAGCGCACCAACAAGGCAAAGCAGGATGCCTGTCGGATCCGCCCCGCCGGAAAGCCGTGTCCCCATGATCAGCCCCACGCCCACCAACCCCGCCACCAGCCCGGCAATGCCCATCGGGGCGATCCGTTCCCCCCGGACCACCCGTCCCAGCCCCGCCACCATCAGGGGCATGGAGGCAGCGATGATCACGGCCAGCGACGCCTCGACCCACTGCAATGCAACGAAGTTAAGCCCCAGATACAGCGCATTCTGGCAGATCCCGAACAGGATCACCGCGCGGGCCTGCTGCGGGGCCAGTCGCCATGTCTGCCCCAGCGCCCGCGCCACCAGAACCGCCAGAAGGCCCGAGATCAGGAAACGCACCGAAAGCGCGCCCAAGGGCGGCGCATGGGCCACGATCACCCGCGCCGTGGCAAAGGCCGAAGACCACATGGCCGCAAAGACGGTGCCGATCAGGATTGCGCGCAGGTCCATGGATCTTGCCTTCGGGACAGTGCCACGAAAAAGGGCCGCCCCCGGGGCGACCCTGTGCCTTGAAACGGGTGTCTGTCCCGGCCTTAGCCGTTCACGACATCCTTCAGCGCCTTGGCGATGGCGAATTTCACTTGCTTGTCGGCGGGCTTGGTCATCGTCTCACCCGTGGCCGGGTTGCGAACCTGACGTTCGGGGCGGGCCTTGCAGGCAACCTTGCCAAGGCCCGGCAGAGCCACAGAGCCGCCAGCAGCAACTTCACGCGCCACGACCGAGGCGACTGCGTCCAGCGCGGCACCGGCGGTCTTCTTGTCGCTGCCCATCGCTTCGGCAAT
This sequence comes from Tabrizicola sp., assembly GCF_030373185.1. Taxonomy (GTDB): domain Bacteria; phylum Pseudomonadota; class Alphaproteobacteria; order Rhodobacterales; family Rhodobacteraceae; genus Tabrizicola. The sequence goes on along the minus strand of NZ_JAUCZH010000003.1, from coordinate 204,460 downwards.
AGCGGCCACCAGCTGGGTCTTGGTCATCGGTTTGGACATCTGATCATCCTTCTTTTGTTATCATCACATGATATCGGCATGTCTGTGGGCCACCTGTCGCAAGCGCCCATCCCCGGGAACGAGGCCACGCCCCAGACACACGGTTCCGGGGCCAAAATCAACCCCTGAACGCAGTGCCAGACCCGTTTGACGCCTTTTTCGCAGCGCTAAAGGAAGGCCGTTTCCTCAAAGCTGCGCAATTTCCGGCTGTGGAGGCGGGCGATCGGCGTAGCGCGCAGACGTTCCATCGCCCGGATGCCGATCTGAAGGTGGCGGCTGACCTGCGTCTTGTAGAAGTCCGAGGCCATGCCGGGCAGCTTCAATTCGCCATGCAGGGGCTTGTCGGACACGCACAGAAGCGTTCCGTAAGGAACGCGGAACCGGAAGCCATTGGCAGCGATCGTTGCGCTTTCCATATCAAGCGCCACGGCTCGGGATTGCGACAGGCGGCGGACCGGGCCGGACTGGTCGCGCAGCTCCCAGTTGCGGTTGTCGATGGTGGCGACAGTGCCGGTCCGCATGATGCGCTTCAGCTCATAGCCTTCAAGCTGGGTAACCTCGGCCACCGCCTGTTCCAGCGCGATCTGAATCTCGGCCAGCGCCGGGATCGGCACCCAGACCGGCAGGTCATCATCCAGCACATGGTCATCGCGCAGATAGGCATGGGCCAGCACGAAATCGCCAAGGCTCTGGCTGTTGCGCAGGCCCGCGCAATGGCCGACCATCAGCCAGGCATGCGGGCGCAAGACGGCGATGTGGTCGGTCGCCGTCTTCGCGTTCGACGGGCCAACCCCGATATTGACCAGCGTGATCCCCTGCCCATCGGCGCGCTTCAGGTGATAGGTCGGCATCTGCGGCATCTTGGGGGTCGGCAGGATCACCCCGTCAGCCGAAGTGATGACCTGATTTCCCGTTGCCACAAAGGCAGTATAGCCGCTGGAGGCATCAGCCAGCGCGGCACGGGCAAAGGCTTCGAACTCATCGACGTAGAACTGGTAGTTGGTGAACAGGACGTGGTTCTGGAAATGCGTCGGGTCCGTTGCGGTGTAATGCGACAGGCGGGCAAGGCTGTAATCCACCCTTTGCGCGGTGAAAGGGGCCAAGGGGGCCGACCCGTCAGCGTAGCGCGTCATCACCCCGTTCACGATGTCATCATTCGTCGTCGCAAGATCCGGCACGTCAAACACATCGCGCAGAGAGAAATCCATCACCCCTTCCTGCGGCACCGACACTTCCGGGTTGCCCGCCACCGCGAAATGCACCGGAATCGGGGTATCCGATGGCCCGATATCCACTGAAACCCCATGGTTTTCGACCAGAAGTTCAATCTGCTGGATCAGGTAGTTGCGGAACAGATCGGGCCGCGTCACCGTGGTCGCAAAGGTGCCGGGGCTGGACACATGGCCAAAGGACAGACGCGAGTCGACCTTGTCGAAGCTGGTCACCGTCAGGCGGATTTCCGGGTAAAAGGCCCGGATGCGACGCCCGGGATTGCCCTTGGCAACCGTCTCGCTGAACTTCCCGACCAGAAATTCCGTCGCTTCGGCGTAAAGCGCTGCAAGCAGGTCAACTGCGGCGGCGGCATCGGTAAAGCTCTGGTGATCCCGTGCGGGCGGGCAAAGCGTGGTGGTCTGGGGGTCGTCCTGCATTTCACGTCCTGAAGTTGATCCGGCATATAAGCCGAAACCCCTATCCCTTCGCAAGTGACGCCGTGATGACAGGCGGGCTTCAGACCACGCTGAACAAAGCCACCAGCGCCCGGTCGCCGGCATGGTCGGCGTCCAGCGCGGTGGCCGCCGCGCCGTAAACCTCGACTTCGGGCAGGCGCAGGTCGGCAATCCGCGCCTCGGCCGTCAACTGTTCCAGGGCCCGGTCAAACCCCACAGATGTCCAGACCCGACGGTTGATCGACAAGGCGACAAGCGCTCCGGGCAAAGCCATGTCCAACAGATGCGGCAATGCCTCCGGCCCCACATGCCCCGACGTGAAGGTGCCGGAACTGACGATGCCTCCATAGCGGCGCGGCAAGGCAAGGGGCTGCGTGATATCGGCCCGATAAAGCCCGGCATAAAGCCGCTTTTCCGCCGCCCGAGCCAGCATCTTGGCCGAAAAATCGGCGGCGTCGATTTCGCCGTCAAACCCCATTTCACGCAGCCGTTCGGCCAGAAGCCCGGTACCTGCACCCACATCCAGAACCGGACCGGACCCCCCCGCCCCAAGAAACGCCGCGGCAACATGGGCAGGCAGGCGATACTCCATTTCCCTCGCAAAGCCGCTGTCATAGCTGTCGGCCCAACTTTGATAGTAGCGCTGGCACGCATCTTGCCCCGCCAGCGAAAGCGCGCCCTTCAACCCTTGATCCATGCCCACCTCCTGTCTTGCCCAGACTGGACCCGGCCGCGGCCCATCGCAAGCCCTTGCACCCCGCCGCGCGGCCCCCGATAGTTGGCGCATGAGCACGCTCCTTTCCCTTGGCCATGGCTACTCCGCACAGGCCCTTGCCCGCCGCCTGATCCCGCAAGGCTGGCGGGTCATCGGCACCACCCGCAGCACAGCCAAGGCCGAGGCCTTCCGCGCCGAGGGGGTGGAACCGCTCCTTTGGCCCGGCGACCTTGGCCCGGCACTGGCCGAGGCAACCCATATCCTTGCCTCTGCCGCACCCGATGCGGCGGGCGATCCCTTCCTGCAAGCGGCACCCGAACTGGCGCAGACCAAGGCGGGATGGGTCGGCTATCTTTCCACCACCGGCGTCTATGGCGATCACAAAGGCGGATGGGTCGATGAAACCACCCCGCTGACCCCCGCCTCTGACCGCGGCCGCCAACGCGTTCTGGCCGAAACGCAATGGCTGGCCACCGGTCTGGCCGTGCATGTTTTCCGCCTTGCCGGGATCTATGGCCCCGGTCGCGGCCCGTTTGAAAAGGTCCGCGACGGCACTGCGCGCCGGGTGATCAAACCCGGTCAGGTCTTCAGCCGGATCCATGTCGATGACATTGCGCAGGTGCTGGAAGCCTCGATCCGCCGCCCCAATCCGGGGGCCGCCTACAACGTCTGCGACGACAACCCCGCCCCACCCGAAGACGTGCTTTGCCACGCCGCCCGCCTGCTGGGCCTGCCCGATCCGCCAGCAATCCCCTTCGATGAGGCAGATATGAGCCCGATGGCCCGCAGTTTTTACGGCGAATCCAAGCGCACGCGGAATGACCGGATCAAGACTGAACTCGGTGTCAGGCTGCTTTACCCCGACTATCCCGCAGGACTGGCCGCCCTGCTGCGCGATGAAGATCTGAAAGCCTGAAGAATTTGACTAAAATTTGCTTCCTCTCTGGGAAAATATCCCACGGGGGTCCGGGGGTGTGAAACCCCCGGCGGCCAGCCACAGGCACGCCCCTCAAGGTTACTCCGCCGCAACGCCCAACACCTGCCCGCTCAGGATCGCCTCGCTGACCGCCGACAGCGCCAGGGCCGCCGCGCCATGCGCCCACAGCAGGTCGCCCCAGGCGTGGATCTCGATCGGAGGGCGGGGGCGGCCGGTGGCGATCACAAGGCTCTCCATCTCGGCAAGCGTCTCGGCGGCGTAAAGATAGTCATAGCGCATCCGCTCACCCGACAGGATGATCAGCGCTGGGTCGAAGAGATTGATCACATTCGACAGCCCTACCGCCAGATAGCGCCCGGCGCGGCGAAAGATCGACTTTGCAGTCGCGTTCCCGGCCTTGGCGTGGTCGTAAAGGCTTTCCAGAAGCACCGCGATCGACTGGCCTTCCTTGTGACCCCAGTTCAGCGCCGTCGTCGCCTCGCGGGCAAGGGCATAGTCGGCGATATAGGCTTCCAGACAGCCGCGCTGGCCGCAACGGCACAAGGCACCGTCAAGCTGCACCTTGGTGTGGCCCAGCTCCATCCCGACCCGCTGCGCGCCGCGATAGATGCGGTGGTTCATCACGAACCCCATGCCGACGCCGTGTTCGATGGTGACCACCGCGAAATCCGACAGGCTGCGCCCGGCGCCGAACCACAGTTCGGCCAGCGCCACAAGGTTCGCGTCATTGTCGATGGTCACCGGCAAGCCCAGCCGCGCCCCGGCCCGCGCCGCCAGTGGCACCGCCCGGTCAGCAAGAACGGAAGACCAAAGCACCATGCCTTCCGCAGAATCGACAAAGCCCGGCACCCCGATCCCGACAGCCGACAGGTCCGCCCGCGCCATGCCAGCCTTGGTGCAGACCCGGTTCAGCAGATCCTCGATGGCATCCAGAATCTCGGTCACCGACATTGGCCCCGGCCTGCGGGGAATCACGTCATCGGCAATCAGATTGCCCGCAAAATCGACGATGACGGCGGTATGTTCCCGGTCGGAAAGTTTCATCCCGGCAACGCGGTGCGCATCGGCCCGCACGCCCAGTGCCACGGCAGGCCGCCCGCGCCCGGCATCACCTTCACGCGGGGCGGCGACCTCTTCGATCAGCCCGGTCTCGATCAGTTCCGAGGTGATGGTGGTCACGCTGGCAGGGCTGACGCCAAGATCCTTGGCCACCTGCACCCGGGGGATCAGGCCCGCCGCGCGCACCAGTTCGAACACCTGCTGCCGCAGGGGTCGCTGCGATTCTGCCAAAGGCGGGATCAGCGGACCGACCCCCATGCGCCCCTCACTTGCTTTCGGCCTGATCGCCCGCGGCATTTATTCAGTCTCCGAAGTAAATTTGTGGCCATTTGGCCAGATTCATTGCCCACCCTGCCGCGAAACCCCGAAAATCAGGTGGATCGCCAGCCCGTCCAAGTTTTGATCACCAGTTTTATTTTGACAACTGAAATTGTGACGGCCACGTTCTTGCTCGATTTCGACCTCAAGGTCGGACACACAATAATCTGGCCGGTTCTGGAAGGAAAAGACTGATGCGAAAGCTGATTATATTGGCAGTTGTGGCGCTTGGCGTGTTTTCGTCGGCTGCGGTTGCCGAAGGCAAGAAGATCGGAGTTTCCTGGTCGAACTTTCAGGAACCGCGCTGGAAGTTTGACGCAGCCGCCATGCGCTCGTCGATCCAGCGCGATGGCAACCAGTATGTCACGGCCAATGCCGAAGCCTCTGCCGAAAAGCAGATGAACGACATCCGCACGATGATCGAACAAGGCGTCGATGCGCTGGTCATTCTTCCGGTGGACCGCGAAGCGATCCTTCCGGCCATCGACCTTGCCACCGCAGCCGGGATCCCGGTGATCAGCTATGACCGGCTGATCGAGGACAGCCGGGTGTTCTACATCACCTTTGACAACGTCGGCGTCGGCCGGATCATCGCGGCCATGGTTCGGCAGGTCCGGCCCGACGGCAACTATGTGATCCTGAAGGGCGACCCGGCCGATGCAAACGTCGGTTTTCTGCGGCAGGGCATGGAGGAAGTGATTGGTGCGGCCGTCGCGGGCGGGTCCATCACCATCGTAGGCGAGGCGAATGCCGATGGCTGGCGTCCCGACAGCGCCTATGCGGCAATGGAAAAGATCCTTGCCGACAACGGCAACAAGGTTGACGCGGTCCTTGCGCAGAACGATGGCATCGCCGGCGCGGTGATCGAGGCGCTGGCGGCTCAGGGGCTGAGCATTCCTGTTGGCGGGCAGGATGGTGACCCGGCGGCGCTCAACCGTGTGGCGCGCGGCACCCAGGTCGTCTCGGTCTGGAAGAACAACCGTGAGCTTGGCAAGGTGACCGGCAAGGTCGCCGGACTGCTGGCCGATGGCGTCACGATGGACCGGGTGCCGGACTCCATCCGCTTCAGCGGTGGCGAAAAGGGGCTGACGTTCAACGCGATCCTGCTCAATCCGACCCCGATCACCCGCGACAACCTGAACCTCGTGATCGAAGCCGACCATATCACCAAGCGTGAGGCCTGCGCTGGTGCGTTGCCCGGCGTCAAGGGCTGCTGAGGCCGGTAGCGCCCGGTTGCCCGGAGAGGGTGATGCACGGCCGTGAATCAATGGGGCGCTGATCCTGCCGGGTCGGCGCCCGTCACTTTTATTTTGACAACTGAAATTATTCACGGCATTTTTCCGCCCGTCCCGGCGAATCTGTCGGGCCAGCCATACGCTGGCTGATGTCCATAGGGAGGATACTTATGCGTAACGCACTTATCGCCGCCGTCGTGGCGGTGACCGGCTTCTCGTCGGCCGCGCTTGCTGAAGGCAAGAAAATCGGTGTTTCCTGGGCCCAGTTCCAGGAAGAGCGCTGGAAGATCGACGAAGCAGCCATCAAGGCCGCCATCGAAGCTGCCGGCAATGAATATGTTTCGGCTGACGCCCAGTCGTCCGCTGAAAAGCAGCTTTCGGACATCGACGCGCTGATCGCACAGGGCGTTGACGCGCTTGTCATCAACGCCTGGGACAAGGACGCCATCGGGCCGGCCATCGACAAGGCCGCTGCCGAAGGTATCCCGGTCGTCGGCTATGACCGCCTGATCGAGGACGACCGCACCTTCTACCTGACCTTCGACAACGTCGGCGTCGGCCGCATCATCGCGCAATCGGTGTTCGCCGTGGCCCCCAAGGGCAACTACGCGATCATCAAGGGTGACCCGGGTGACCCGAACGTCGGCTTCCTGCGTCAGGGCATGGAAGAAGTCATCGGCGCAGCTGTTGCCTCGGGCGACATCGTGATCGTCGGCGAAGCGAACTCGGACGGCTGGAAGCCAGAGAACGCTCAGAAGAACATGGAACAGATCCTGACCGCCAACAACAACAACGTTGACGCGGTTCTGAGCCAGAACGACGGCATGGCCGGTGGTGCTGCTGCGGCCTTGGCCTCTCAGGGCCTCGTGATCCCGCTGGGTGGCCAGGACGGCGACCTTGCCGCGATCAACCGCGTTGCGCGTGGCACCCAGACCGTTTCGGTCTGGAAGGATGCGCGTCAGCTTGGCAAGGCCGCTGGTGAAATCGCTTCGGCTCTGGCCGAAGGGGCTGCTCTGGACGCCGTTCCGGGCGCAACCAAGTTCTCGGGCGGCGAGAAGGGCATTGAAATGAATGCGATCCTTCTGGACCCGACCCCGATCACCAAGGACACGCTGGCCATTGCGATCGAGGCCGGTCACATCACCAAAGAGCAGGCTTGCGAAGGCGCTGCTGCCGACGTCGCTGCTTGCCAGTGATCTGAGACCAGTTCCGGCGCTGCCCCAAGGGGGCGGCGCCGGTTTCCCATTCTGGCAAATGGCCGATCGCCTCAAGCGGGGTGGTATCGGTGTGCTGGGCAGCACACTGCACCGGCACAGCCAATCCCTCTCTCAGGCTGGACGAGGACATGACCGACACACCCCAATCCCCGACGACCCACACGCCCCATGCGCCCCGGGAAAACGGCTTTTCCCGTTTCCTGCGCGCAACCGAGATTGACCCGCGCCTTCTGGGCATGGTTGGAGCGCTCTTGCTGATCTGGCTGGCCTTCGAGGCCTATTCCGCCCTTGTCCTTGGCCGCCCCAGCATGCTGCTTGGCGCTTCGCAGTTTGAGGCGAACGGCTTTCTGACCCCGCGCAACCTGTGGAACCTTTCGGTCCAGACCGCCTATATCGGGATCATGGCAACCGGCATGGTGCTGGTCATCATCACCCGCAACATCGACCTGTCGGTCGGGTCGATCATGGGCATGGTCGGCATGTATATGGGCCTGTTGCAGGTTGAATACCTGACCCCCGCCCTTGGCCTTGGCCATCCGTCGATCTGGATCATCACCGTCGCTTTCGGCATCGCCATGGGCGCGCTGATCGGGGCGTTTCAGGGCGTGCTGATCGCCTTCCTCGGCATTCCGGCCTTCATCGTCACCCTTGGCGGCCTTCTGGTGTGGCGCGGGGCGGCCTTCCTTGTAGCTGGCGGCAAGACCATCGCGCCCCTGGATGACACCTTCGCGCTGATCGGCGGCGGGTCATTCGGCGCGCTTGGCCGGACCGGCAGCTGGATCTTCGGCGTCATCGCCTGCGTCTTCGTGGTATGGGCCTTCCTTGCCGGCCGCAAGGCACGCCAGCGCCACGGCTTCGCCCTGCGCCCGGTCTGGGCCGAGACTTTCGTGATCGGTCTGGTCTGCGCGGTGATCATCGGCGCGACCGCGATCGTCAATTCCTACATCTGGCCGCGCGGCAACATCCAGAAATACTACGCCAACCTTGGACAGGAAGCCCCGGCCTGCGCCCAGTCTAACGACACCATCAGCACCGGTGTCTGCGCCACCTTTGGCCATGGCTTCGCCTACCCGGTGCTGATCATGATCGCGGTGGCCATCTTCATGACCATCCTGATGACCCGCACCCGCTTTGGCCGCTATGTCTTTGCCATCGGCGGCAACCCCGAAGCGGCAGCCCTTTCGGGCATCAACACCCGCGCGATGACGGTGAAGATCTTCACCCTGATGGGCGGTCTGGCCGGCATCGCTGCCGTGATCGGCTCGGCACGCCAGAACAGTGCCACCAACGCGATGGGCAACCTTGACGAACTTTACGTCATCGCCGCAGCCGTGGTTGGCGGCACCTCGCTGGCCGGGGGCGTCGGCACGATCTATGGCGCCATCATTGGCGCACTGATCCTGACCTCGCTCCAGACCGGCATGGTGCTGATCGGCTTTGGTGACGGCTCTTACCAGCGCATCGTGATCGGCGTGGCCCTCGTGCTCGCCGTGTTCCTCGACATCGTTTACCGCAAACGCATCAAGTAAGGGGCTGAAACAATGGTAGACAGAACCGGAACCCCGCTTGTCGAACTGCGCGACATCTCGATAGCCTTCGGGGGGATCAAGGCGGTAGATCACGTCACGGTCGATCTTTACCCGGGTGAGGTTGTGGGCCTTCTGGGCCACAACGGGGCGGGCAAGTCGACGCTGATCAAATGCCTGTCAGGCGCCTACAAGGCCGATGCCGGGCAGATCCTGATCAACGGCCAGGAGGTTGAGATCAACAACCCCCGCGACGCCCGCACCCAGAACATCGAGACGATCTACCAGACGCTTGCGCTGGCAGATAACCTTGATGCCGCCTCGAACCTGTTTTTGGGGCGCGAGCTGGTGAACAACTTCGGCTTCGTTGACGAATCAAGGATGGAAGCCGAAACGCGCAAGATCATGGGGCGGCTCAACCCCAACTTCCGCAAGTTCAACGTGCCGGTGTCCGCCCTTTCGGGTGGTCAGCGCCAATCGGTCGCCATTGCGCGCGCGGTCTATTTCAACGCCCGCATCCTGATCATGGACGAACCCACCGCCGCCCTTGGCCCGCATGAGACGCAGATGGTGGCCGAACTGATACAGGAACTGAAAGCGCAGGGCCTTGGCATCTTCCTGATCGAGCACGACATCCACAACGTCATGAAGCTGTGTGACCGGGCAAGCGTGATGAAGAACGGCCAGCTTGTCGGCACCGTGAACGTCGATGAAGTCACCGACGAAGACATCCTTGGCATGATCATCCTTGGCAAGAAGCCGGCGATGGCTGCCTGAGATGTATATCGGCCTCGACCTTGGCACCTCGGGCCTGAAAGGTGTGTTGATCGGCGAGGACCAGACCGTCCTTGCCGAAGCAACCGCCCCCCTGACCGTTTCCCGCCCGCATGAAGGTTGGAGCGAGCAAGCCCCCTCTGACTGGATCAGCGCCGCCGAAGCGGTGCTGGACCAGCTCTCGGCCAAGGGGCTGGGGTCGGTACGCGGCATCGGGCTTTCCGGCCACATGCATGGCGCAACCCTTCTGGACAAGGGCGACGAAGTGCTGCGCCCCTGCATCCTTTGGAATGATACCCGCAGCCATGAAGAGGCCGCCGAACTTGACGGCGACCCGATGTTTCGCCGCCTGACCGGCAATATCGTCTTTCCGGGCTTTACCGCGCCAAAACTGATGTGGGTGCGCAGCCATGAACCGGCCATCTGGGACCGGGTGGCCAAGATCCTGCTGCCGAAGGATTATCTGCGCCTTTGGCTGAGCGGCGATCATGTGGGCGAAATGTCGGACGCGGCCGGAACATCGTGGCTGGATACAGGAAAGCGCGACTGGTCGGATGAGCTTCTGGCAGCCACCGGCCTTTCGCGCAGCCACATGCCCCGGCTTGTCGAGGGCAGCCATGCCTCCGGCACTCTGCGCGCGGCGCTGGCGTCGCGCTGGGGTCTGCCGAAAGGCGTGGTCATCGCGGGCGGGGGCGGCGACAACGCCGCCTCTGGCGTCGGCGTCGGTGTGGTGCGCGCGGGTGAGGCGTTTGTGTCGCTTGGCACTTCCGGCGTGCTTTTCGCGGCCAATGACGGCTACCAGCCAGACCCGGCCACCGCCGTCCACACCTTCTGCCATGCGCTGCCGAACACCTGGCACCAGATGGGCGTGATCCTTGCCGCCACCGATGCGCTGAACTGGTATGCCCGAATGGTCGGCACCGATGCCGCGAAACTGACCGGGGAACTGGGTGCGCTGCAATCCCCCGGCAAAACCCTGTTCCTGCCGTATCTTGGCGGCGAACGGACGCCGCTGAACTCTGCCACCGTACGCGGCGCCTTCACCGGGCTTGAACACGCCACCGACCGGCAGGCAGGCACGCGCGCCGTGCTGGAAGGCGTCACCTTCGCCATCCGCGACAGCCGCGACGCGCTGGCCGCGACTGGCACACGGCTGGAGAACCTGCTGGCGGTCGGCGGTGGATCACGCTCCGATTACTGGCTGCGCCTGATCGCCACCGCACTGGATTGCCCCGTGCAACTGCCCGTCGCGGGTGATTTCGGCGGTGCCTTCGGCGCCGCCCGCCTTGGCCTGATGGCCGCCACCGGGGCAGGCGCCGAAATCGCCACCCTGCCCAAGATCGCCCGGGTCATCGACCCGGACCCCACCCTGAAAGACGCGTTCGATGCAGGCCACGCCCGCTTCCGCGCCGCCCAATCTGCCATCAAGGATCTGAAATGACCGACTTCTTCAAAGGCATCCCGGCCATCAAATACGAAGGCCCTTCGTCCACCAACGAATTCGCCTTCCGCCACTACAACCCCGATGAGGTGATCCTCGGCAAGCGGATGGAAGACCACCTGCGCTTTGCAGTCGCATACTGGCACAGCTTCGCCTGGCCCGGCGGTGACCCCTTCGGCGGCCAGACCTTTGAACGGCCGTGGTTCGGCGAGACCATGGATCTTGCGAAGATGAAGGCCGATGTCGCCTTCGAGATGTTCGATATCCTCGGCCAGCCCTTCTACTGCTTCCACGACGCCGACATGCGCCCCGAAGGCGCGAATTTTGCCGAAAGCCTGAAGAACCTGAACGAGATCGCCGATTACCTTCAGGAAAAGCAGGCGGGTCACAAGGCCAAGCTTCTGTGGGGAACGGCCAACCTGTTTTCGCACCGCCGCTGGATGTCGGGCGCGGCCACCAACCCCGACCCCGACGTTTACGCCTATGCCGCCGCCACCGTGAAGGCGAACATGGACGTGACGATGCGCCTTGGCGGGCAGAACTATGTTCTGTGGGGCGGGCGTGAAGGCTATGAGACGCTTCTCAACACCGATCTCAAGGCAGAACGCGCCCACGCGGGCCGCTTCCTGCAACAGGTTGTCGAATACAAGCACAAGATCGGTTTCAAGGGCGCGATCCTGATCGAGCCGAAGCCGCAGGAACCATCCAAGCATCAGTATGACTATGACGTGGCCACGGTCTACGGCTTCCTCAAGGACTTCGGGCTGGAGAAGGATGTACAGGTCAACATCGAACAGGGCCACGCAATCCTTGCAGGCCACTCGTTCGAACATGAAATCGGCCTTGCCGCCGCCCTTGGCATCTTCGGGTCGATCGACATGAACCGAAACGATTACCAGTCCGGCTGGGACACCGACCAGTTCCCGAACAACCACGCCGAAAAGGCAGTGGCATTCTACGAGATCCTGAAAGCCGGCGGCTTCACCACCGGCGGCGTCAACTTTGACGCCAAGATCCGCCGCCAAAGCCTTGATCCCGAAGACCTGATCCTCGCCCATGTCGGCGGCATGGACACCTGCGCCCGCGCGCTGAAGTCCGCCGCCGCGCTGATGCAGTCGGGCGAAATGGAGGCCGCCGTCAAAGCCCGCTACGCCGGGTGGAACGACCCGAAAGCGCAAGCGATGCTGAAAGGCAGCCTTGAAGACGCCGCCGCCCGCGTGACTGCGGAAGGCATTGAGCCACAACCGAAATCCGGCCGTCAGGAACGGCTGGAGAACCTCTGGAACCGCTTCGTCTGATGGACCAGATCGACCGCATCCTGTCCGCCCCGCCCTTCAATCTTGACAGCGCGGGGCGAGATTGGGTGCGGTCAACCCTTCAAGGCATGGACGAACCCGCCAAGGTCCGGCAGCTCTTCGTCCACATCTGCTTTGGCACCGGCGCGCAGGTCGTGGACCGCATCACCGCCCTCGCCCCCGCCGGGATCACCAAGTTCTTCGGCCCCGATGCAACGGCAGAGTTGGATACGCTTGATGCCATGCGCGCCGCAGCCCTCATCCCCTACCTGATCAGCGCCGATCTTGAAGGCAGCCGGATGAGCCTGCCCTTCGGCACCGAAGTCCCCAACCCCCTCGCTCTTGCCGCCGTCGATGATGTGCAGGCCTCTGAAACCATCGCCCAGATCATGGCGGTCGAGGCGCGCGCCGCTGGCGTCAACTGGTCCTTCACCCCCGTCATCGACATCAACGCCCTGTTCCGCTCGCCCATCGTGGCCACGCGCGGCCTTGGATCCGACCCCGCCCGCATCCGCGAACATGCCCTTGCCCATATCCGGGGCCTGCAAGCGAACGGTGTCGCCGCCACCGCCAAGCACTGGCCCGGCGAGGGTCATGATGACCGTGACCAGCATCTTGTGACCACGATCAACCCCCTGACCATGGCCGAATGGAATGAGACCCACGGCGCCCTTTACCGCGCCGCGATTGACGCCGGGGTGATGGCCGTCATGTCCGCCCATATTGCCTTTCCGGCCTATATCCACGCCCGTGATCCCGACGCGGGGATTGATGCTTACCGCCCCGCCTCCACCTCACCCCTCCTCAACGAAACGCTTCTGCGCGGGGAACTTGGCTTCAATGGGGTTATCGTGTCGGATGCCACCCCCATGGCCGGTTTCGGCGCATGGGCGCACCGGGATGAGATGTTGCCGCAGGTCGTCTCCTCGGGCTGCGACGTCATCCTCTTCTCGGACGAACCCGAAGCCGACATCGCCAGAATCGAGACTGCCCTTGCCGATGGCCGCCTGACCCGCACCAGACTGGACGAGGCGATGATCCGCATCCTGGGGCTGAAAGCGGCTCTAACCTTGCACAAATCGGGTCATGAGCCCGCCGATCGCAGCCGCCTTTTCAACCCGGAAAATGCAGCACTGGCCCAGTCCGTCACCGCCCGCACGCCGACGCTCGTCAAGGATACCCAAGGGCTCCTCCCCCTCTCGCCGCAGAAACACCACCGCGTGCTGGTCTACACGACCGGCATCGTCACCCCGCTGCATGGCGACGGGCAACCGATGGCCTTCCCCGACATGCTGCGGGCCGAGGGGTTTGACGTCACCCTCCACACCCCCGAAACCCACCCCGACCCGCGCGACTTTGACCTGGTGCTGTATCTGATGGGTGAAGAAACGCTGCTGACCCGGGGCCGCATCTTCCTTGACTGGAACCGCCTGACTGGCGGGATGCATGGCGCGATGCAACGGCACTGGCATCAGGTGCCAACTGCGCTGATTTCCTTCGGCTATCCCTATTACCTTTATGACGCGCCGCGCCTGCCTTGTGTCGTCAACGCCTATGCCACGATGGACACGATGCAGCGCGCCACGCTGGATTGCCTGCTTGGCCGCGCCCCGTTCCTTGGCAAAAGCCCGGTGGACGCGTTCTGTGGCCTGCCCGACGCCCGTTTCTAAGGCTTCATCCGGGCATCCAGTTCGGCATTGATCGCCCCGCCCAGCAACACGGCCCAGACGCTGAGGTAAAGCCACATCATCAGGATGATCACCGCCCCGATGGACCCGTAAATAGCGTTGTAGCTGTTGAAGTTCGCCAGATAGACCGAAAACCCGATCGACACCCCGGCCCAGGACACGGCCGCAACCAGAACGCCCACCGACACCCATGGCGATTTGAACCCGCCTTCCAGATTCGGTCCAAAGCGGTAGAGGATCGACAGGCAAGTCAGCACCAACAGGAACATCGCGCCCCACGGCAGAAGCTTGGTCAGCCACGCCTCAAAGGTGCCAAGCGTCACATAAGACAGCAGGATCGGCACCACCACGACCGTCACCAGCGCCACAAAGAGGGCGCCGATCAGTGCGATGGTCAGCATGAAATCCACCGCATAGCCGCGCAACCAGCCACGCGGTCGCGCCCGATGCACGACATCAAGCCCTTGAATAAGCGCCGACACCCCGGCACGGGCGGAATAAAGCGCAATGCCGAAAGACAGGACTGTGGTCCAGCCAAGCGCAGTTCGTGGCGCGGTGATCAGATCCATCACCTGATCACGCACCAGCAGTCCAGCCTCTCGGGGCAGAAAACGCTCGGCCACTTCCAGATAGCCGGCAATCACCCCCGGATCGGCCACCAACCCCCAGAGCGCCACGGCAGCACCGAGGCCGGGAAACACCGCGAACATCGCATAGAAAGCCACGCCCGCCGCGATCAGGCCAAAATGCCCGTCGCCGACGCGGGTAAAGACCGCCACCATGAAATGCCAGAACCGCCCAAGGACACCCATTCCGCCAGCATCCCCCGGAACGTCCCCCAGCGCAACTTGAAGCCGCAGACCTCCCGTGGAATGGTGGCGCCAAACTGGAGGATCTCATGACCTACACCCCCCGCGAAGACCGCTACGATCGGATGACCTATCGTCGCTGCGGCCGCTCTGGCCTGCAACTGCCCGCCATCAGCCTTGGCCTGTGGCACAACTTCGGCCATGACACGCCCCACGCCACCAAACAGGCGATTTGCCGCGCAGCCTTTGACCACGGCATCACCCATTTCGACCTTGCCAACAACTACGGCCCCCCCGCCGGCACCGCCGAGGAGGCATTCGGGGAACTCCTCAAAACCGATTTCCGCCTGCACAGAGACGAATTGATCATCTCTTCCAAGGCTGGCTACCACATGTGGAACGGGCCTTACGGCGAATGGGGCAGCCGGAAATATGTCATTGCGTCCTGCGATCAAAGCCTCAAGCGGATGGGCCTCGACTATGTCGACATCTTCTATTCGCACCGTTTCGATCCCGACACGCCGTTGGAAGAAACCATGGGCGCGCTCGATCACATCGTTCGGTCGGGCCGGGCGCAGTATATCGGCATCTCCAGCTACAACAGCCAGCGCACGCGTGAAGCCGTGGCCATTCTGAAGGATCTTGGGACGCCGCTTCTGATCCACCAGCCCAGCTACAACATCCTGAACCGATGGGTGGAAACCGACGGGCTGAAATCCACGCTGGCCGAGCTTGGCGTCGGCTCCATCGCCTTCATCCCTCTGGCTCAGGGTTTGCTCACCAACAAATACCTGAACGGCATTCCAGCCGGCAGCCGGGCAACGCAAGGCAAATCGCTTGACCCTGCCGTGGTGGAAAAGGGCATAGCGTCGGTTCGACGGCTGAACGACATGGCACAGGCCCGGGGTCAGACATTGGCACAGATGGCGTTGGCATGGGTGCTGCGGCCCGACACGAACGGTGGCATCACCAGCGCGCTGATCGGTGCTTCAAAACCGGAACAGGTGGAAGACTGCGCGGCCGCGATCCGGAACCTTGATTTCACCGCCGAAGAGCTGGCGCAGATCGACGCGATTTCGGAAGAAAAGGCGATCAACCTCTGGGCAAAGTCGTCGTCAGACTAAGGTCGCGGACTAAAGGTCCGCGACCTCGCCGCCGTACCGTTCCAAAAGCCCGCTCTTGCGCAGGGTCACGGCAGGGTAGTCGGGTTCATGGATGATCCGGTCCACGGTGAAATCCGGCTCCACCCGCATCAAGGCCCGGTAAACGCGCGATGCCTTTTCCCGCTCTCCGGCCCAAAGGTACAGGAACAAGAGGTGTCGCATCGCCGCGCGAAAGCCGGGGGCGCGGTAGTGCGCCGCCTCGTAATGTGCGATGGCGGCGGCATGGTTCTCGCAGCGCAGCGCAACCAGACCCGACAGCGCCTCCCACCAGTGGACATGGGCGGTGCGGGCGGCGATCTCGGCCCCGCGCCGCGCCGCCTCCAGCGCGCCGATCTGGTCACCCGTCCGGCCCAGCGCGGCTGCCTGTGCAAGATGGGCATGCGCGTTATAGGGCGACAACGCCAAAGCATCCCGCGCCAGAACCGACCCTGCGTCGGGGTTTTCGTCAATCATCACCCGCGACAGACCCACCAGCGATAACACCAGCGGATTGGCCTTCGACAGTTCCAGCGCCTTTCTGGAATATTCATCGATCTCGGCCATCAGCCGGGGGTAATCCGCCTCGATCCGCTCCACATGCATGATCTGCCGCACCAGCACCCGCCACGCATAGATTCGGGCAGAGCCTGCAATCTCCCCCGCTTCTGCCAGCAACCGATCAGCCTTGCGCAGCCGGTCACCGTCATAGCTGAACATCTCGGTCAGCGCATTTGCGATCAGCGCATTGGCCCGGCGCGGACCGCTCTGACATTCCAGCAGTTGCGGGAAATGCGAAAGCGCCGCATCGGCCGCCTGGAACACAAGGGGCGGCAGGTCACCCGCGCCAATGAAATCCGCCTCGGCCAAAGGCACTGCGGCACGCTGGTTCCAGATGATCTGACCGCTGGCGATCGAGGACAGGCTGACCAGAACATGCACCCGGTCCTGAATTTCGGCGCCCTCGACATGCAACGCCATGCCTTCGCGCGGCAGGTCCGGCGGAATGGCCGCACCGCCCGACCCGTAGACGTCGATATGGGCGAATTCGCCCAGCAAACGCCCGATCGCATCGGCCAGCGCCCGCCCGGCAAAGGCCCCCAGTCCCGGTGGCAGCCCGCCCATCCGAATGACGAACGGCAACCGCGCGGTTTGCGCCACCGCAACCCGCGCCAGATCCGGCCGGTGAATGCCAAGCTGGCTTTCCACCCGGGCGCGTTCTTCCCGCAGCCAGTCCTCAAAGGCCTGGTCTATGATGTCGATACCTTCCAGAAATTCACGCCCCGACTGAAGCGCCCCGGCCGCCGCGTCCCGGTCCCGCTCCAGATCGGTCAGCACCGCGGAAAGCCGCACGGTGTCACGGTCCGTCACCAGCCGCGAGGCCTCGCCGCCCAGCGCCTTGCGGATTTCCATCAGGGCCTGTCGCAGGCTGCCGCTGGCCTGTTCGGCACCGCGATCAGACCACAGCCGCGCCTCCAGCCAACGACGCGCCCGTCTGCGATCCGGTGTCTGGCACAGCATCGCCAAAAGGGCGCGCGCCTTGGCGCCGCGCGGCGTGCAATCGCGCCCGCTGTCATCGCGCACCTCGAAGACGCCCACAAGGCGTATGAACATGCTGCACCCCGAACCTCTTTGACCAAGGCTAAGCGGTTGGTCTGGCAGGCGCAATCTCCGTGAAATATGCGTCAATACCACAATTGCCGAGTTGTGTTGTCTTTGCCGATAGCGGATTTCGGTGCAGCCTGCGGAAAATCTGGATTGGAGTCCTTCATGTCAGTATTCGGGACACACGGTACCCACGGGACACACGGTACCCATGGGACGCATGGTACCCAGGGGACGCATGGCACCCACGGGACACACGGCACCCACGGGACACACGGCACCCATGGGACACACGGCACCCACGGGACACACGGCACCCATGGGACACACGGCACCCACGGAACGCATGGCGGCGGCCCCTCTCCCCTGCTTGCCTCTGCCATTGGCCAGACGGCCGAAGCGTTGATGGGATTTTGGGATGGGACCGTTCCGGTCCCGCAGGCCGACGGTGCCGACGACCTGACCCGCCTGATGCGCCTTGCGCCTTTTCCCCGCGCCTCGGTCCTTGCGCATGAGGGGATATCACTTTTCACCGTGCGTCCTGGGCCAAACCCACGCCACCTGGTGCGGACCGAAAGCGACCTGATCAGCCTGACCCCGCCAGAGGCCGCCAAGATTGCCGAACAAATGGCCGATGTGCGCGCGGCAATCGACCTGCGCGCCGACCGCCTGCCCGAAATCATCGCGCAGAGTGACGGCTTCCTGCCATTCTTCGCCGCGCAAATGCCCTTGGGCATGAACCGGCGTCCCTTTACCGCGCATCTGGTGCAGGCGATGCTGGACACGGTCATTTCCGTCGAACAGCGGATGAAGCACCTGTGTTCGGTCGCCCGCCCGGTGGACCTGTCGCCGCAAATCCAGCCGGTGATCGAGACCCCCGGCCACTCTGCCTACCCCTCTGGCCACGCGACCGAGGCGTTTGCCACCGCCACGCTGCTGGCCGCACTGAAGCTGGCAGGCGGCGGCACCCCGAATGCCGAGCTGACCGACGCAATTCTTGGCAGGCTTTCCCCAGCGGCCGAGGCGGCCCCGGTGACCGACCCGGTGATCCTTCTCTATCGTCTGGCGGCAAGAATTGCAGATAACCGCACCGTTGCCGGTGTGCATTACCCTGTCGATTCAGCGCATGGCGCGCTTCTGGGATTGTCAGTGACACTGGCTTTTGTCGGCCATTGTCTTGGCGGGGGGCCGACGCTGCCGGTTCCGGAGTGGATGGCGGACGGCAACGACTGGTCCGGGGATTTCACCTTGCGCAAATGGTGTGCCGCGATCAGCAGCACCGCGCAGCAGGGCTGGCGGTCGGGCAGCACCACCTTGGCAAGGGCGGAAGACTGGCAGCTTCTGCCTGCGCTCTGGCGGGCGGCGGTGGCCGAATGGGGCCAATAGCAGGCCCCTGTCTCAGCCCAGCAGCGTGCCATGCCCCATCCGGCGGTCCGGGCTGCCCCAATCAGCCTCTCCGGTCAGCGCGCGCCGCTCGGCATTTGGGGTCTGCATTTCCGGCGGCACAGTCAGGAAATACCGCAGCAACGCCCGCGCCACCTGCGGCGCCGCCATGCTGGTGCCGGACATCCGGGTGACAGAACCGCTCAGAACCCCCGCCGCGCGCAGCCCCCCAAGCGCGGCACCATCATCGCCAATCGCCACGAGTGTCGGCCCGAGCGATTCTCCGGGTCGCGCCAGATGCCCCACCCCTTCAGAGGAATAGGCCGCCGGTCGCACCGAAGCCGGATCACCCGCAACCGGCCGCACAGCCCCGACAAAGATGATCGAGGACTCCGCCGCCCCGGCGTCGCCCCAGGTTTCAACCCCGGTATCGGCTCCTGCATAGGCCACGCAGGTTCCTTGCCGCGTCACCGGGCAACCGGGGGCATCAAAAGCCGGGCGTGGCGCAACGTAGCCACGGGCCTCGGTGTCCCAGTCCCAGCCAAGCGGATGATCCAGCCAGCTTTGCCGTCCCAAGGTGCGAAAGCCCGGCGGCGTGTCATCGCGCTGCACCCGTGCTGTCACCCGGACCGGTTCAGCCAGCGTGGTTTGCAACACGACCCGCCAAGCCCCGGCAGATACCGGCGGCAAGGGTCCGGCCGCGACAGTCGGCCCCAGCGTCAGGTGCAACAATGATTGCCCGCCAGGCTCGGCCACCGATGCCAAAAGCGCCACAGGCCCGGGCAATTGCCAGCCCGTTCCGGCCTCGGGCCAGTCAACGGACAAGGCAGGCAGATCAGACCCGGGCGGCGGCACAAGCTGCACCTTCATTCCGGCCACCATGTTGGTATCGACTCGGATTTCCAGATGGCTGGGGCTGTGGTCATCCGGCAGAAGCCGCCAGATCAGCTCAAACGGATGTGACCGGCGGATCTCGTCGCGCGCCACCAGCCGCGCCAGCCGCGCGTTGCCGTAAGCAATGACCAGCCGCAGCTTGCCGCCACCGGTCAGCCGTGAATGGCGGGCCACCTCATATTCAAACCAGTCGGCAAGGAAGGCATGGCGGTCCCCCGGACCAGCCAACGATCCAAGGCTGATGTTCACGACCAAAGGCGGCACATCTGTCCCGTTGGCAAGCCGCAGGGCGGTGGCCATGATCCAGCGCAGCCCCTGCACCAGATTGGCCTCCATCCGTCGCCCCGCCGTTTCCCGCACCGAAGCCGGAGGCAACTGCACCGCAAGGATCGGCACAGCGGTCAGAGGATCGTCTGACCAAGGCGCGGCCCCGGCGGCAAGGTCCAGCACATGCGTCCCATGCGCGGTGCGCCGGTTGGTCAGCGCGCCATCCGTCACAGGCAAAAGCGCGCGGTTGATCCGGGCGTAGACTTCGGCCTCGTCCCCCGCTTCTGCCAGAAACGCGTCGATCTCGGCGCCTTCAAGAACCCGGCCACAGACAACCTCGCCATGCGGCAGGGTGGGGGTATCGGCAACCCGCTCTGCCGCCTGCAACCAGACTGCCTTGATCCGCGTATGGTCTCTGACATGGCGGAATCTTGCATTCAGAAAGCCGATTCCATCATCAATGACCGCCGCCACCGGCACCAGGGGATCCAGATCTCCGCCCAGAGCGCAAAGGTTGTCGCCGCCAGTCACGGCATCGGCAACAGGCATCGCCACACCCGGCCCAACCTGCAAGACACGCCAGAACGCGGGCAACCGCCCCAGCACCGCACGCGGAACAAAGGCCACGCTGCGCACCTCATGTGGCCAGCCGTCTGGCGCCAATGCGCGTTCGGTGGCCAGCAGGTCACGCTCATGCTTGCTGAAACGGATGCCCGGCAGCGACAACGAGGCATCAATCGCCTCCGCCAGAGTGATGGGTCCGCCCGTGGTCGGCCTGAGAGCAAGAAAGACCGGCAGATAGTCGCGCCCGCCATTGCCCATGGCCGCGGCAACGCCCGCTTCCCAGGCGACGTAGCCGCCATGGTTCAGTCCCGACAAGACCTTCTTCCACAATGACATGATCCTGACCTCTCGCCGCTTCCTTCAGGCAGCATGGCACAGGATTTCCGGGCCTGCGCGACTTGAGGTCGGCAATTTCGCGGTTTTCACGGGGAATTAACGCGCAGCTTTTGTTGCTTGCAGGGCAGGCTGGCAGCAGGGCCGGACATGGCCCCTTGCCTGGTTCGCGGTTTTTCCCCTTCCCACGCCCCAACGCAAATGGTGTTGCCATGCCCCGGCCCTCTTCCTTGTCCCGGATTGTCGCTGATCCTGCCCCGCGCGGGTCCGGATCGACTGACATTGCCAAAGGCTGGATGGGCCTGCCCGGCTGGGACAGCGCCCCGCGAAATGGACAGCCTGCACTCCACGCCACAGCCGATGTGCCGCCCCGCCGATGTTTCGCGGTGCAGGATTATCTGGCGCTGGCGGGCCATCCCGCCTTGCGCCGGGCGGCCGATGCCATACTCCATGACCGGGCGCATGGTCCGTCGGTCATCCTGCCTGACTCTTCCCCGACAGCACCGGTCCTTGCGCTTGAGCGTCGGATCGCCGCGTTTCTGAGCCTTGGCTGCGCCGTCGCCTACCCGTCGGGGACCGAGGCGGTACGCCGCATTTTTCGCGCACTGCTTGCCCCGCAAGACAGTGTGATTGTCGATTCTGGTGCGGTTTTGGCCATGTCAGAGACTGTTTTGGCAACGGGCGCTCGCCTGCTCCGATCTCCGCCGGGATCGGTTGAGGGGGTTGAGCGTCGCTTGCGCCGCCTGTCGGTCGCTTCGGGTCCGGGCCGTATCTGGGTCGCGGTGCCAGCGATCTCGCCCTATGGTTCGACCATGGCGGATCTGGCCGCCCTTTCTGCGGTCTGTCGCCAGCACGGGGCCGGGCTGATCGTCGATGTGACGCATGACCTTGGGTCCATGGCGCCGGGCGGTGGCGGCGTTATGGAGATACAGGGAATCCAAGGGTGTGCCGATATCGTGGTCGGCAGCTTCGCCGAGTGCTTCGGTGCGCCCGGGGGCTTCGCCGCTTTTCAGGACCAACGCCTGAAAGACCGTCTGCGCGCAGGTCGTGTGCAGGCAAAGGCTTTGTCCCCGGCCTTCGCCGCGACCATCCTTGCCGCGCTTGATATCGCCGAAAGTTCTGAAGGCAGCCGCCTTCGCCGCCGTTTGCATGGCAACACGTTGCGCCTGCGCAATCACCTGATGGCAGACGGAGTGCCGGTTTTGGGCCACCCCTCACCGCTGGTGCCTGTCAGGCTTCCGAAGACATCCGCGCTCGCTCGGACCGAACTTGTCGAAAGCGCCGGGGTGGCGGTTACCCTGCTGCAATCACCCCATGTTGCCGCCCGTGCGCCCCGCTGGCGGCTGGAACTCAACGCAAGGCACAGCCTTGCCGACATCGACGATCTGGCCGACCTGGTCCGCGACGTGACCCGCATCTTTGACCGCCGGGCGCGGCAAGCTAGCCTTTGACCGAGGTGGTAACGTAGTTGCAGCTCAGATCACGATCCGAAAGGCTCCATCGCCAGCTGACCGGGTTGAACACCATGCCCTTGCGATCCACCGGCCGCAGCCCCGCCTTTTCGATCAGCGCATAAAGCTCGTCGGGAGTGATGAACTTCTGCCAGTCGTGCGTGCCTTTCGGTAGCCAGCGCATCACCCATTCCGCCCCCACGATTGCCATCACGAAGGACTTCGGATTCCGGTTCAGCGTGGAACAGATCATCAACCCGCCCGGTTTCAGCAACTGCTGGCACGCGGTCAGATAGGCCTGAGGATCGGCCACATGCTCGACCACTTCCATGTTCAGCACCACGTCGAACTGTTCGCCCGCCGCTGCCAGATCTTCGGCGGTGGTGTGGCGGTAGTCGATCTTCAGCCCCGACTGCTCGGCATGCAGCTGCGCCACCGGGATGTTGCGCGCCGCGGCATCGGCCCCCACGACATCCGCACCCAGCCGCGCCATCGGTTCCGCCAAGAGCCCACCACCGCAGCCGATATCCAGCAGTCGCAAGCCCTTGAACGGTTCCGCCCCAGACAGATCCCGTCCGAACTCGGCGGCAATCTGACTGGTGATGTAGTCCAGCCGGCAGGGGTTCAGCATGTGCAACGGCTTGAACTTGCCGTTCGGGTTCCACCATTCGGCGGCCATCGCCTCGAACTTGGCCACTTCCGCGGGATCGACTGTGTTCGTGGTCATCGCTGCCTTTGCCCCGTCCTTCAACGCATTGCCCTTCGACACCGGGCTCTTCCGGCGCTATATAGGGCGATGATGGATCAAAGATCAGGTCAAAAGCGCGCAGTCGAGTTTCTTTACCCGCCGATCGATCCCTTCGATCAGCGCGTCATCGACATGGGCGATGGACACCGCGTTTATATGGAACAGTGTGGACGGCCTGACGGCATCCCGGTCGTCGTCTTTCACGGCGGGCCAGGGGGCGGGTGTTCGCCTGCCATGCGCCGCTATTTTGACCCGACGGTCTACCGGATCATCCTGTTTGACCAGCGCGGCTGTGGCCGGTCACGGCCCCATGCCAGCATCATCGCCAATACCACATGGCATCTGGTCGAAGACGTCGAGGTTATCCGCAAAGCCCTTGGGATCGACCGTTTCATCGCCTTTGGCGGCAGCTGGGGTGCCACGCTGGCGCTGATCTACGCGATTACCCATCCCGAACGCGTGCAGAGCCTTGTCCTGCGCGGCGTCTTCCTGATGACCAAGGCCGAGTTGAAGTGGTTCTACGGCGGCGGGGCCGGGGCGTTCTTCCCGGAAATCTGGGGCCGCTTCGTCGCTGCCATTCCGGCGGCTGAACGTGACAACCTGATCAACGCCTACAACCGCCGCCTGTTTTCGGGCAACCTGATGGAAGAAACCCGCTTTGGCCGCATCTGGGCGAATTGGGAAAACGCGCTCGCCTCGATCCACCATGAAGGGCCGATGGGCGAAAGCCCGTCAGATTATGCCCGCGCCTTTTCCCGGCTGGAAAACCACTACTTCCAGAACGGCGGCTTCCTGCAATGCGATGGCTGGATCCTGCAAGAGCGCCGCCGGATCGAGCATATCCCCGCCACCATCATCCAGGGCCGCTACGACATGATCTGCCCGCCGATTTCAGCGTGGAATCTGGCGGACGGCTGGCACGCCTGCGAGCTGCGGATGGTCCCCCTCGCCGGTCACGCCCTGTCGGAACCGGGCATAAGCGAGGCGCTGGTCAGGGTGATGGACGGGTTGCGCCGCGGGTAGGTCGGCGCCTGCCCTGACGCTGCGCCCCGAAGCCCGACGTCCTGCCTGGTTGGCGCTGGCAAAGCCTCGGCCGCCTGATACCATCCCGCTTCAACACCGCATCAGAGATGGCTTGATGGCAGATATCTTCGGGACCACGGATTTCTGGCCTGGCCTTGCGCTTCTTGGGGCCATCACCCTTGCCGCCAGCCTTGCCAGAGGGTTCTCGGGTTTCGGGGCGGCCCTCATCTTCATCCCTTTGACCAGCGCCATTCTGGGACCACAGGTCGCTGTTCCGCTCTTGTTGGTGACTGACGGCATAATGACAGCAGGCATGATCCCGAAGGCGATCAGGACGGCGGATCGGCCCGATGTTCTTACGATGGTTCTGGGCGCGATCTTTGGAATCCCGGCTGGAATCTGGCTTCTCACGACACTCGACCCCGAAGTCCTGCGCTGGGCAATCGTCGTTGTTGCCGCTCTCATGCTGGGGCTACTGGTTTCGGGCTGGCGATACCAAGGTCGGCCGAAAGCACCGCTGACGGTTCTGGTGGGGGCGGTCTCCGGCCTCTTTTCCGGCGCAGCACAGATTGGCGGACCCCCGGTTATTGCCTATTGGCTGGGTGGCACGATCCCGGCGCTGGTCGTTCGGGCCAACATCATCTTCTACTTCGCGATCACGACATTCATTTCAGGTATCGGATATGTCTGGGGCGGGCTGGTCACCTTGCAGATCCTTGCCCTTGCCGCGACCATCGCGCCGGTCTACGGCATTGGGGCGTGGGCGGGCAGCAGGATGTTCGGTCTGGCAAGTGAGCGGACTTTCCGGCGAATCTGCCTCGCAATGATCGCTTTTGCCACGCTGGTCAGCATGCCCGCGCTTGATGCCTTTCTGCGCGGATGACACCAGACCGGGGTCACCTTCAGGCCCGCTTCCCCACCACTGCCACGCCCAGAACCTCCAGCACCTTGGCCTCGATATGGCCCGCGTCCATTCCGGCGACACGGTACATCGCCTCGGGGCTGGCCTGGTCGATGAAGGTATCCGGCAGGACCATTGACCGATACTTCAGGCCCCGGTCAAACACCCCCGCATCGGACAAGGCTTGCGCGACGTGGGAACCGAAGCCGCCCACCGCGCCTTCCTCGACCGTGATCAGCGCCTCATGATGGGCGGCAAGTTGCAGGATCAGGTCGTGGTCCAGGGGTTTGGCAAAACGGGCGTCAGCGACGGTTACCGCCACCCCGCGCCCAGTGAGCGCTTCGGCGGCTTTCAGAACCTCGGCCAGCCTTGTGCCGAAGGACAGGATCGCGACCCGGCCCCCCTCGCGCACAACGCGGCCGCGGCCGATCTCCAGCGGCACCCCGCGCAAGGGCATTTCGACCCCAACGCCATCGCCGCGCGGGAACCGGAACGCAATCGGGCCATCATCATGCGCGACGGCGGTGGCAACCATATGAACAAGTTCCGCCTCATCAGCGGCGGCCATCACCACCATGCCCGGCAGGTTGGACATGAAAGCCACGTCGAAGGCCCCGGCATGGGTCGCCCCGTCAGCCCCCACCAGCCCCGCCCGGTCAATGGCGAACCGCACCGGCAGGCGCTGGATCGCCACGTCATGCACCACCTGATCATAGCCGCGTTGCAGGAAGGTGGAATAGATCGCGCAGAACGGCTTCATCCCGCCCGCCGCCAGCGCAGCCGAGAACGTCACCGCGTGCTGTTCGGCGATGCCCACATCAAAGCAACGTTTCGGAAAGCGGTCAGCGAACAGGTTCAGCCCGGTGCCATCCGGCATCGCCGCCGTCACCGCGACGATCTTTTCATCCCGCTCGGCCTCGGCCAGCAGCGATTGCGCGAAAACCTTGGTGTAGGAAGGCGCGTTTGATACCGCCTTGGCCTGCACCCCGGTCAGCACGTCAAACTTGCCGGTCGCATGACCACGGTCGCGTGCGGCTTCGGCCGGGGCATAGCCCTTGCCCTTCTTGGTCAGCACATGCAGCAGGACCGGCCCCGTCGCCCGCGCCTTCAACGTCCGCAGCACCGGCAAAAGCTGGTCCAGATCATGGCCGTCAATCGGGCCGACATAGTCGAACCCCAGAGATTCAAACAAGGTTCCGCCCACGGCCATGCCCTTCAGCATGTCCTTGGCCCGCTTCGCCCCCTCTTGCAGGGGTTGCGGCAACAGGCTGACAAACCCTTTCGCCACCTGCTTCAGGTCTTGCATCGGCGCTTCGGCGTAAAGCCGCGACAGATAGGCTGACAACGCGCCAACGGGCGGGGCGATGGACATTTCATTGTCGTTGAGAATGACGAAAAGCCGCTGGCCAAGGTGGCCCGCGTTGTTCATCGCCTCAAACGCCATCCCCGCCGACATCGCGCCATCGCCGATCACCGCAATCGCATCACCGGGGTCGCCGCCCAGTTCCGCCGCCATCGCAAAGCCCAGCGCTGCCGAGATCGAGGTCGAGCTATGCGCGGCCCCGAACGGGTCATACGGGCTTTCCGACCGCTTGGTGAAACCGCTAAGCCCGCCTTCCATCCGCAAGGTGCGGATCCGGTCGCGCCGCCCGGTCAGGATCTTGTGCGGGTAGCACTGGTGGCCCACATCCCAGATCAGCTTGTCGCGCGGGGTGTCAAAGACGGCATGGATCGCCACCGTCAGTTCCACCACGCCCAGACCCGCGCCCAGATGGCCGCCCGTCACGGAAACGGCGGAAATGGTTTCGGCCCGCAACTCATCGGCAAGCTGACGCAATTCCCGGTCGCTCAGACATTTCAGGTCGGCGGGCAGGCGAACCCGGTCAAGCATGGGGAATACGGGGCGTTCGGGCATGAGAAAACCTGTTGCACTGGAATGCCGGTCTAGACGGAATTCCGGCAGGGAGCAATCAGGCCCAAGCAAGGCGCGGCGTTGCGACACTGCGACGCGATAGCCGAGTCAAGATGGGTCACTCGCGCCTAGATTGTCAGATCCAAGCCGACGAATCTCAAAATATTGACACATTTTCCAGATTTGAGGTGTCGGGAATGCGGGTAAACCCCTAGCCCGTCTTGTGTCCTTGAAGTGCAAATATGCAAACCATTCGAATTCCGTAGGAGAATGTCATGTTTCTCGCCCCAGTCAGTCTTGCAGATCCCAATTGCCGACCCGGCCCCATAATGTGGTGTCTGGCGGTCGGTCTGGCAGTCAACCTTTCCACGGTTCCGGCAGCGCTTATGGCCGGTCCCGTTCTGCCCTTGATTGTATTACCGCAGCAAGATCATCCGTTTGCACGGGTTCAAGTCAACGACGAGACGGTATCCCTGATGGCCGGACTGATCGGTATCGAACGTGACTTGCTCCTCGGCCAGCTCTTTCTCAAGGATGGGCTGGTCAGCGCCGAAGGCTCGCACTTCACCCATCCGCGTCACGACAACTTTCCAGCAATCAAGGACGGTCTGGCCAAGTCAGGGGCACCCGATCTGGAGCCGCTGCTGATCGCGCTTGAAGAAGCCAAGGACAGGGACGCGGTCAACAGCGCCTATAACGGTGTGCAAGGCGGTTTGCTGCTGGCCAAGCAGGCGCTGAAGCCGACAGAGCAGGACATCACGAAGGCGGTGATCCAGACGGCAGAGGCCGCAACGGCCCTGCTTGATCCATCGGGCATGACGGATGTCGTCGCCTATCAAGAGGCCTGGGGCCTGCTGATGGTAGCTCGCGGGCAGCTTGACTCGTTGATGCGCAGTGCGGATCCGACGATCAAGCAGTCGGCGACGAAGATGGCCCTGGCCTTCGACGATGTCATTCTGTTCGCGCCCGACCCCGGCGCTTCGGGCCCCGTCAAGTTCGATCCGGGCCTGGTCACCAGCCTTGTCGAGACGCTCAGGGGGAACTCCGGGTCGATCTGAGGGCGCCGCAAGACTTCGGGCCGCGAATGATCATGACTGCCGCTCGACTACGAACCGGGCGGCAGCCAGAAGGTTTGCGCTGCCTGCGCCGTAGGGCGCCAGGGCAGCTTCGGCCTCGGCGGAAAGGTCGCGTGACTTTCGCATCGCCGCCTCCAGCCCCATGAGCGATACGAAGGTCGCCTTGCCGGCTTCCGCGTCCTTGCGAAGCCGCTTGCCGGTCTTGGTCTCGTCCCCGGTCACGTCCAGGATGTCGTCCGCTATCTGGAAGGCGAGGCCCAGCGCCGCCGCATAGGCTCGCAAAGGCGCCCGGTCCGCCCCGGCAATCACCGCCCCTGCCTCGGCCGCAAAGCCGATCAACGCTCCGGTCTTGCCCGCCTGCAATGCCGTGATCTCGTCCAGCGTCAACGCCCGCCCCGCCGTTTCCGCCGCAATGTCCAACGCCTGCCCCAGCACCATGCCATCAATGCCCGAGGCCCGCGCAAGGCCTGCCACCAGCGCCAGCCGCACCTCGGCCGATCCAAGCGCCGGGTCGCACAGCAATTCAAACGCCAGCGTCTGCAAGGCATCACCCGCCAGAACCGCCGTCGCCTCATCCCATTTCACATGCACGGTGGGCTGGCCCCGGCGCAGGTCGTCGTCATCCATGCAGGGCAGGTCATCATGGACCAGCGAATAGGCGTGCAAGGCCTCGATCGCCGCCGCCGCCGAAAGCGCGCTGGCCTCGGGAACCCCCAACATCCGCGCGCCTTCAAGCACCAGAAACCCCCGCAGCCGCTTGCCACCGCGCAGCGCGTAGCGCATCGCCTCGGTCACCGGCTGGTCGGCCCGGCCCGCGAGCGCTGCCAGAAGATGCGCCTCGATCAAGGCCGCATCCGCAGCCAGCCGTTCGGGAAAGGTCACATCCCCTCCGCCGGTGTCGTCCCGACGGCGCGGCCTTCCTGCGCCCGGATCAGTTCCACCTTTTCTTCGGCGTCCTTCAGCTTTTCGGCGCAGAACGCCTTGAGCTTCGCGCCGCGTTCATAAAGCGCAATCGACTGGTCCAGCGGCACTTCGCCCCGTTCCAGCGCGCCCACGACCTGCTCCAGCGCGGCCATCGCCTCTTCGAATGTCATCGCTTCGATGGGTTTGTCGCTCATCGGCCCCGCTCCTCCAACACGCCCACATGCGCCGCGACCGAGGCCGCAAGCGCATCCAGATCATAGCCGCCCTCAAGTGTCGAGACCACCCGCCCACCAGCGAAATCGCACAGACGGTCGGTCAGCCAGCGGTAATCGTCGGCCTGCCATTCCAGCCCGGCAAGCGGATCGTCAGCATGGGCATCGAACCCGGCCGAGATCAGCAGAAGCTCGGGCTTCCAGGCCGAAAGCACCGGAAAGACCACCCGCTCATAAACGTCACGCATCGACTTGCCGCCCGAACCAGCCCGCAGCGGCACGTTCAGCATCTGCCCATGCGCGCCACGTTCATCGGCCCGCCCGGTGCCGGGATAAAGCGGCATCTGGTGCGAACTGACGAACAGGCACCGGCCTTCGTCCCACAAAAGATCCTGCGTGCCGTTGCCGTGATGCACGTCGAAATCCACGATCGCCACGCGACCAAGACCGTGATGATCCAGCGCCCGTTTTGCCCCGATTGCCACTGTGCCGAAGAGGCAAAACCCCATCGCGGTTTCCCGTTCGGCGTGGTGGCCGGGCGGGCGCCCGGCGACAAAGGCCGTCTTCGTCTCTCCCGTCACCACCGCATCCACCGCGGCGCAGATGCCGCCAACCGCCCGCATTGCCGCGTCAAAGGATCCCGGCGACAGGAAAGTGTCTCCGTCAAGTTGCGTCCAGCCCTCATCAGGAATCGCCGCCCGAACCCTGTCCAGATAGCGCGCCGGATAGCAGCGCAGCACATCCGCTTCCATCCCCATCGGACAGTCGCGCCGCGTCACCGCCAACCCGGCAAGACCCTTCTCCACCGCCGCCAGCCGCTCTGCCCGCTCGGGGTGGCCGGGCGGGGTTACATGTCGTGCGCAATCGCTATGGACGAATACGGTGCATGTCATGTTGCTTGGGTTCCCCGGCAGGTCGTTTTTACCTTGTCCATTCGGGACGTTGGCATGCCCGGCCGGTGCTGCCAATACCATGTTATTTCGGATCCGTTGACGTGGATCAATGATGCAACGCATTTCTTGAATGTGTCTATGGGTTGCTGAAGCAGAAATTGGCCAGCGTTAAAGAGGATGACACCATGCGTGATTCAATGTGCGGCCGCGTCGGGAAGCTTCTGACAGGAACTGCGACTGTTCTTGCCCTTGGCGCATCACTGACTGTCGTACCCCAATTCTTGTATCCGACCACCTTTGCCGCCTGGGCCGAAAGCCATGGCGGTGAGGGAAGTGGCCAGGGTGGTCAAGGATCAGGCGGTCAGGGCCAGGGCGGTGAAGGACAGGGTGGCCAAGGACAGGGTGGCCCAGGCGACGATTCCGTCGGGCAGGGTCCAAAGGGCGGCAGCGATGGGACAAGCGGCGGCAAACCTGTCTGGGCGCAGGAAGGCATTCCCGAGGTAGAGCTTGGTCGCCTGAATGTTGCTCGCTCCCCCGACAGCGTGCTGGAACGTGCCTACAACGAGGCGCTGTCGACGCTGACGCCCGAGATGGTTGCCTTCTACAACCTTTCGACGACCGACATGATCGAACTTCTGACGTTCCACTTCGACGACGCCACCTACATCGATTCTCCCCTGCAGAATCTGGCGCTCTTGAAGGATGCCCTTGATGGCACTTCGGCCCTGACTGCTGCGGGCGTGAAGACGGATCCGGACACGCTGATGGCCATCTTCCTTGCCGTGGCTTCGGACAAGGCGGGGGAGGGGCCAAACGAGCTTGTGGTGGAGGCGGTGACCACGATCCTTGGCACGCCGATCACCGGGGACGCCGCCGAGGCGCTGGCCGCCGAGGCCTACGCTATCTGGGTCGCCGTTGTCGCCGGTCATGGCTGATCGCTCAAGTCCGATGAATTGAACAGGTCTTCGCCCCGGTCGCGTCTTGCGGCCGGGGAAAGTTTCGTTGGCAAGGCATCTGCTTGGCATTCAGAATACAAGGGGAACGGGAATTAAATGCAGGAAGGCAAGGCAAGCATGTCGCTCAGGCTCTTGCGAGAGGCGGCGTTCATCCTGGGAACAGTGGCAATTGCAGGAGTGCCATTGGGACTGGGCATCGGATCGGCCTCGGCGCAGGAAGACGGCGGGCATGAAGACGGCGGCCACGAAGATGGCGGCCACGAAGATGGCGGTGGCCAGGGGCAGGGCGGCGGGCAGGGGCAAGGTGGTGGCCAGCACGGAAAGCCAGCCCCGATCGAGGAACCGCCGCCGCCCCTTGTCGCGGCGGCTGACGTAGGCACGGGCGCGGCAGCGGGTCGCATCTCGCGTGGCTTTCCGGCCGGCACCTATCTGCGGATGGAATTTGGCGCCGCGCGCGGGTCTGCTGGCGATGCCAGTTGGCTGCCCCCAGGCTTTGATCCGGATCCGCAAGTGTTCTTCGATCTGGACCTGGATTCAACCGCGATGGGCGGCATCGCCATCGGCCGCAGCTACGGCAACGGCTGGCGGAGCGAAGCTGCATTGAACCTGTTCGGCAAGGCCGATTTCTCTGGCCCGTGGAGCTATACCATCCCCGAAACCGCCGGCCCCCATGCGGATATGGAAGGCTCGGTCCGTTCGGTCGCGCTGTTTGCCAACGGTTACTATGACTTTGACACGGGCGGCAAAGCCACGCCGTTCGTGACTGCCGGTGTCGGCGTTGCGCGCAATACCATCGGCGACTGGACGCGGATCAACACGGCCGGGGATCCGGTTCGCCGGAGCTTCGAAGGGGGCAGCAATACCGATTTTGCATGGTCGGTCGGGGTGGGCGTGGCAATGGACGTGGGACCGGTGATCGGCTCTGCCCCGGCAAAGCTGGAACTGACCTGGCGCTATTTCGACCTTGGCTCGGTCTCTGGCGGCACAACGCCCCTGACCGGCAACAGCACCCCGGTTGAAGCCCTGAACTTCGATCTTACCGATCAGGTGATTTCTGTCGGCCTGCGCATCGCGCTGTGAAGCGCTGTGGATTGGGCGGGCAATCCCCGCTCAATCCGGTTGCAACATATACCCCTCGCCACGCACCGTCTGAAGGTAGCGGGGCGCCTTCGGGTCATCCTCGATCTTTCGGCGCAAACGGGTGATCTGCACATCAACCGCCCGCTCCTGCGCCGGATCGCCCCGGCCCGCCTCGCCCGCCAGCCGTTCACGGCTGATCGCGGTGCCGGGGGCTGCCGCAAACATCCGCATCAGCTGGGCTTCGGTCGCCGTCAGCCGCACCGGCGCATCGCCGCGCCACATCTCACCCCGGTCCAGATCATAGCGCACCGCGCCAAGATGGATCACCTGCCGCACCGGCTCGGCCGCCTTCACCTGTGGCACCCGTCGCAAGATGGCGTTGATCCGCAAAAGCAGCTCTTTCGGCTCGAACGGCTTGGCGAGGTAATCATCCGCCCCTGCCTCCAGCCCCTCGATCCGGTTCGACGTCTCGCCCCGAGCGGTCAACAGCAGGATCGGCGTCTGCAAGCGCTTGCGCAGATCGCGCGTCAGGCTTACGCCATCTTCGCCCGGCATCATCACATCCATGACGATCAGGTCAAATTCCAGCCCGCCCAGTATGCGCCGCGCCTGTGCCGCATCGCGCGCTGTAGATACCAGATAGCCGCTGCGCATCAGGAACTTCTGCAACAGCCCGCGAATGCGTTCGTCATCGTCGACGATCAGCAAATGCGCCTCGGTCGGTGGCACGTTCATCAGCCGCCCTCCTTCAGGCGGTTGTATTGTTTGCGCATTTCGGGGTCCATCATCGCTTCCAGCACCTGCCGAAAGCCCTGCACCGCCGACGGTCCCGCCGCGCGATAAGCCGCCCGCATCCGCGCCCGCTGTGCATCGGACAATTCGCGTTCCAGAACCAAACCCTTCTCCGTCAGATACAAATGCCGTTCCCGCGCATCGACGCGGCCCTTTTCACTGCGAACAAGGCCATCCTCTATCAAGGTGCGCAACACACGATTGAGGGACTGTTTTGTAACACCAAGGATCGCCAGCAGGTTGGAAACCGTGGTTCCGGGGCTGCGATGCACGAAATGAATCGCCCGGTGATGGGCGCGGCCATAGTCCATGCCCTCCAGAATCCGGTCCGGGTCGGCGGTAAAGCCGCGATAGGCGAAGAACATCGCCTCGATCCCCTTGCGCAACTGCTCGTCCGTCAGGAACAGCAGGTTCTCTCCACCCGGCGTGTCGGCCATGTCATGCCTCCCATTTTGCGCAAATTTACGTCAGCCTTGTTGACTTTCCAAGCATGAACCCGTAACCCTCACCCGATTTCGCGCAAGAATCTGTCCGAAGCGGACCTTTCAGGCGCAACATTCGCAAAGCGGGAGGCTTCGATGGCAGGCTATGACGATCGTGACGGGTTCATCTGGATGGATGGCAAGCTGGTGGACTGGCGTTCGGCCAATGTCCATATCCTGACCCACGCGATGCACTATGCCTCGTCGGTGTTCGAGGGTGAGCGCTGCTACAACGGCAAGATCTTCAAATCCACCGAACATTCCGAACGCCTGCGCATGTCGGGTGAGCTTCTCGACATGCCGCTGCCCTACAGCGTTGAAGAGATCAACGCCGCCAAGGAAGCCACCCTCAAGGCCAACAACCTGACCGACGCTTACGTTCGTGCCATCGCCTGGCGTGGCGCGGGCGAGATGATGGGTGTCGCCGCCAACAAGAACCCGATCCGCATGGCCGTGGCCTGCTGGACATGGGGCAACTACTATGGCGACGCCAAGTTCAAGGGCGCGAAGCTTGACATCGCCAAGTGGAAGCGCCCCTCGCCCGAAACCATCCCCCACGCTGCCAAGGCCGCCGGGCTTTACATGATCTGCACCATGTCCAAGCACGCGGCCGAGGCGAAGGGCTGTTCAGACGCCATGATGCTGGACTACCGCGGCTATGTCGCCGAAGCGACCGGCGCCAATATCTTCTTCGTCAAGGATGGCGAAGTGCATACGCCAAAGCCGGATTGCATCCTGAACGGCATCACCCGGCAAACCGTGATCGGTATGCTGAAGGACATGCAGATCAAGGTTCACGAACGCCACATCGAGCCCGGCGAACTGGAAACCTTCCAGCAATGCTGGCTGACAGGCACCGCGGCCGAGGTGACCCCAGTGGGCCAGATCGGTGATTTCAACTTTGAAGTGGGCGAAATCACCCGCCGCGTCGCCACCGAATATGAACGTCTGGTTCGCGCCTGATCAGGCCGCAAAAGAACGGCCGGTCCCTGTCGGGTCCGGCGCCGCCCAGAGGAACGGCCGCGCAGGGTTCAGCTTTCCGTGTCGGTAATCCCGCCCTCGGCCAAGCCTGTATCAGCAATACCGTCCGCAGATACGGAATCCTCGGTTGCAGTCTCTGGCGCCAGTCGGCGGACATAGCGACTGCCGGTATGCCGCTTCAGCATTTTCCGCGCATAGGGCAGCTTCCCGACCTCATCCAGAATCTTTGTCCCGCGATAGTGGATGGTGCGGATATCCCGATCCTCGGGCAGCGGACGACCACGCAGGACACCACCAAGAATATAGTGCTGTTCTTCGGGCAGGATATTCACATCAAGCCCGGCGCGGCGGATCGCCAGCGGCAGGGAAATCTGGTCAAGATAGGGCCGCCGCTTCGGAATTTCCTCTACCCGGTCCAAGATACGCGCGGTGTCATACCAGACATCCGCGAACCGTTTGCCATCGACCGGTCCTTCCGGAAACACCACCAGCCCCGAACTGAAATAGGGTACAACGGCCTTCCGCCGATCCCGCATCAGCCGCAGCCGTTCTTCGGGAACCGGCATGTCGAAAGCGCCATAGACATCATCCCAGATCGTCTGCGGCGCCCACAGCATCGAGGCTGCCATCGAACAGGAAACCTTGCCGGGGCTGATCAATTCCTCGGGCGAATTCGATTTCAAGAACAGCACATCGCTGTCAACGAAGGCCGAATACTCACTGTCGCGCGGCTGAAGCGCGGCAAGGATCTTGTTGCCATGCCCATAGGGCGTATCCCACATCCCTTCGGTGCGCATCGGCCGGATCTCGGCACCCATCAACTCATGCGCCTTCAGGACGCCGGGATGGATCTGATCGAAGGTATGCTCGGGGCAATAGCCGATTGCCCGGACATCCTTCGGAAAATGCTCGCGCAACGACGCAAGCAGATGGACGGCCATGAACTGGTATTCAGGCCCTTCAGCGATGTAGATGAAGGTCAGGCGCGGCTTTTGCGTCACCGCTCCGGCCCCCGCATATCATCCGGGAGACCTGTCAGGTGCGCATATGGCAAACGAAGCTTGCAAGCAGGCTGAACCGCCAGTTTGTGGGTCGCTTCTTCGCTCAGCACATCTTGCCCGTCAGTAAATAAAAGCTGGCAATACAAGTGGCATAGATGCCTGAACGCCCGCAAGTGACATTTCCAACCGCACGCGACCAGCAAAGCCCCCCGGGCTTCTTGCAGGGTTCAAACCCTGAAAATCAAGCGGTCCGACCCCGCGCGATCCGCAGAAACTGGGCCACCCGCCCCCTGCCCGACGCCGCATGCGGCCTGTGCCAGGTCTCTCTCCGGCTGCGCGCCAAACGCAGGAAATGCTTCACGCGGCTGCCAGTGGTGGCCTTCCGATGATCCGCCAGATGCTTGCTCATGGTCATGCTCTCCCGTTGGTGGATGTCGACATTAGCATGATTCGCCGCCAGTCCCTATGCCTTCGTCCTGCAACTGCGAAATACGGCCAATGGCCCAGGCTGCGGCTTCGGCAACAACCGGGTCGGCATCATCCAACCGCGCCGTCACAGCCGGGATCAGCGCCGCATGGCCCGAGTTCCCGATTGCATAAAGCACATTCCGCACGAAACGGTCGCGCCCGATCCGCTTGATGGGACTGCCGGCGAACCGCGCCCGGAATCCGGCGTCATCCAGGGCGGCAAGCTCGGCCAGTTCCGGCAAGCCCAGGCGCGGCTGATACCCCACCTCGCGCGCCGCGACCGCAAACTTGTTCCACGGGCAGACGGCAAGGCAATCGTCGCAGCCATAGATCCGGTTGCCCAGCAGACCCCGCAACTCAAGGTCAACCGGCCCCTTGTGCTCGATCGTCAGATAGGAAATGCACCGCCGCGCATCCAGTTGATAGGGCGCGGGAAAGGCACGCGTCGGGCAGATGTCCAGACAGGCGGTGCAACTGCCGCAATGCGATACCTCGGCTGCATCCGGGGTCAGATCCAGCGTGGTGAAGATCGCCCCCAGAAACACCCAGTTCCCCAGATCGCGGCCCAGAAGGTTGGTATGCTTGCCCTGCCAGCCCAGCCCCGCCGCCTGCGCCAGGGGCTTTTCCATCACTGGCGCGGTATCGACGAACACCTTGATCTCACCGCCACCGGCTTCGATCATCCAACGCCCCAACCGCTTCAGCCGCCGCTTCAAAAGATCATGGTAATCCTTTCCCTGCGCATAGACCGAAATCACCCCCCGGTCCGGCTGCGCCAGCCCCGCCATCGGATCGACCTCTGGCGTATAGGCCTCGGCCAGCATCACAACCGACCGAGCCTCGGGCCACAGCGCCGCCGGGTTCCCGCGCCAACCCTCGCGTTCCTCCATCCAGGCCATCTGCCCGTGCCGCCCCTCGGCCAGAAAGGCGCGCAACCGCGCTGCCGCCTCTGGCACGGCGTCCGGCCGGCAAACCCCGACTTTCGAGAACCCCTCCTCAAGCGCCCGCGCCACCAGTTGGTTCTTCAAACCGCTCATGGGCTTGCTCTTTTTGCAAATACTCCGGGTAGCCTGTCGGTTTCGCCATCGGTTCGAGAAACCGATTGGCTGGGGGCAGCGCCCCGGGCGTCGGGATCAGAAATCCAGATCGGCATAATGCGCCGATGGCGGAAAGCCCGAGATCTGGTCAGCCAGCAAAGGTCGGAAACTGGGCCGCGATTTGATCTTGGCATACCAGTCCTTCAATACGGCATGCCGGTTCCAGTCGACATCGCTGATGTAATCCAGACAGCTGAGATGTGCTGCGGCGGTGAAATCGGCCAGCGTCATCACATCCCCGGCCAGCCAGCGCCGCTGATCCAGAAGCCAGGCCATGTAATCAAGATGATACTTGATCCGCGACGACCCCAGCTTGACGTTCTTTGAATCCGGGTAGCCCTGCCCGGTGACTTTCTTGTTCACCCGCTCATACAAGAGCTTCGAGGTTACCTCGTGGTGGAACTTGTCGTCGAACCAGGCGCACAGTCGGCGCACCTCGTATCGCCCGTCAGGGTTCTTGGGCATCAGCGGCGGCTCGGGGGCCACATCCTCAAGATATTCGCAAATCGCCTGACTTTCGCTCATCGTGCGCGTCCCCATCTTCAGGATCGGCACCTTCCCGGCCGGGTTGCGGCGCAGGAAATCGGGCGAGGGTTCCCAATATCGCTCTTCAACCAGCTCCACCTCGATCTTCTTCTCGGCCAGCGTCAGGCGCACCTTGCGGCAGAAGGGGGACAGGGGAACATGATACAAGCGGTTGCTGGGGCGGTTCATCGGGCAGCGGCCTCCGGGCTTCCACTCTCATTGCCGTGACGGTCCCGAAAATTCAATCCCCGGCAGCCTTTCAGCCTTCGAAACAGGCGGAACGGCCGTCTGCCGCGATGGTTTCCGCGCCTGACATGATCGCCCGCGTCCGGTTGCGCACGAAGTTTGACGGCTGCGATGCGCTGCGCCCCTTCGGGTCCGGCAGGATCGCCGCCAGCCGCGCCGCCTGAAGCGCGCTCAGGTTCCGTGCATCCACATCGAAGTAATGCCGTGCGGCGGCCTGCACGCCAAAGACGCCTTCGTCAAATTCGGCCACGTTCAGATAGACCTCAAGAATACGCTGCTTTGACCACATCAGTTCCACTACCGGGGTCAGCACCGCCTCCATCGCCTTTCGGGGATAGCTGCGTCCGTGCCAGAGGAAGACGTTCTTGACCACCTGCTGACTGATCGTCGAAGCCCCCCGATTGCCCCCGGCATCAATCGCGGCGCGGATCGCGGCCATGTCAAAGCCCCAGTGGTTGCAGAAGTTCGCATCTTCCGCCGCCACGGCGGACCGGCCCATGACCGGGGCGATTTCTTCCCAGCTTACCCAGTCCTTCTCGATCCCGCCCAGCCGCCAGACCTCACCCAGTTGGTAGAAGTTGATCGGCGGAGGGACAAAGCTGAACAGCAGGATCAGAAAGGCATAGACCGCCGCAATCCCGCCAATAACCCGCCCGGCCCATTTCGCCGCCACCCGCCACAGCCGCGGTTTTGGCGGCGGTGCCGCCTTGACCTTCGGCTTGCGCTTTCGCGCCGCCGGGGCGGGTTTTCCGGTCATTTCGTCAGCGCTTTTCTCGGCCATGGGCGACCATAGACGCGGCCCGGCGCGCGGCGTCAAGCCTGCGGGCCGTCACTTCCGCCCGCCGCCAAGCTGATCCTGCGGCAAGTGCATCGGTGGGATCTTTTCAAGAAACGCTTTCAGCTGCGCCTCTGCCTCGTGGCTGAGTGAGGTGTGGATTACCTGGC
Organism: Tabrizicola sp.; assembly: GCF_030373185.1. Classification (GTDB taxonomy): domain Bacteria; phylum Pseudomonadota; class Alphaproteobacteria; order Rhodobacterales; family Rhodobacteraceae; genus Tabrizicola. The sequence goes on along the minus strand of NZ_JAUCZH010000003.1, from coordinate 165,842 downwards.
CTTTTTCACGGAAAGGCTCCAGATGCTCCATCACCTTGTCAGTTGTGATCTTGCGCACCAGCATCCCCACCGCAGCCCCGCCCTTGTCAAGGCTTTGCCCGATGTCGCGCAGAAAGCCGTCATCAATGCCGATGTCGGCGAACTTGCCCGCCAGCGCCCCGGCGCCTGCACCCACCGCCGCACCGACCACCGGGTTCAGGAACAAAAGCCCGATCAGCGTTCCCCACAGGCCGCCACCAATCGCCCCGCCTGTAATCAGGTTGACCGACTGGTGCAGCGCGACGTCGCCGTTTTCATTGCGGGTGACCACAACCACATCTTCCATTTCGATCAGATACTGCTTTTGCAGCGCGACCAGAGCCTTGCCTGCGGCAAATGCGGTGGCTTCATCCGGGAAGGCGACGATGATCAGGTCAGACATGGCTCACTCCGAAAAAACGGGCCGCCGCAACATACGACGGCCCTTCATTAGCACATCCAAAGCGGTTTGAGCAGACGATTCCTATTCAGCCGGCACTTTCGCCACTTCGTCGCTCAGGGGATAGGGCAGGCGGCTGATCATTTCCTTTGGGCAGACCTGAATGAAGTTCAGCCGCTCGGTCTCCCAGTTTGCCAGAATACGCTCCCCGATCCGGCTGCCGGTTTCCTCGACATGGCGGCTGATCAGGCTTTTCAGCTGCATTTCCCAGTGCGGATGAGCGACAGCGCAAGGAAGGATCGATTCAAGGTTCATGAAATCCTCGGCCACGCCTTTCGGGTCGTAGACATAGGCCATGCCGCCCGTCATCCCGGCGCCAAAGTTCGCGCCGATCCGGCCAAGGATCACCGCAACGCCACCGGTCATGTATTCACACCCGTTGGATCCGCAGCCTTCGACCACCACACTGGCACCCGAGTTGCGCACCGCAAAGCGCTCCCCGGCGCGACCCGAGGCGAACAGGAACCCGTCGGTTGCACCATAAAGCACGGTGTTGCCGATGATCGTGTTCTCCTCGGCCTTCAGCGGCGAGGACATCAGCGGCCGCACGGTGATGGTCCCACCCGACAGGCCCTTGCCGACATAATCGTTGGCATCACCTTGCACTTCCAGTTTCAGCCCCCGGACACTGAACGCCCCCAGCGATTGCCCGCAAGACCCGGTCAGCTTCACCGTCAGATGGTCGGGTTGCAGCGCGTTGCGCATGCCGAACTTCTTGACGATGTGGCTGGATGCCCGCGTCCCGATGGTGCGCAGCGTGTTCCTGACCGCATAGGACAGCTGCATCTTCTCGCCATCCTCGAAGAACCGGTGGCCGTCGCGGATGATATCGGCATCCAGCGTGTCCGGCACCGCGTTGCGCGGCTTGGACCGGTCATAGGTGATCCGCTGCGCGCCATCGACAGAAATCAGCATCGGGTTGAGGTCAAGGTCATCAAGATTCGCCGCCCCGCGCGAAACCTGCGTCAGAAGGTCCGCCCGGCCGATGATCTCATCCATCGACCGCGCACCGATCTGGGCAAGGATTTCCCGCACTTCCTGCGCGTAGAAGGTGATCAGGTTCACCACCTTGTCCGCCGACCCGGTGAACTTCTGGCGCAGCGCCTCGTTCTGGGTGCAGACGCCGACCGGGCAGGTGTTGCTTTGGCACTGACGCACCATGATGCAGCCCATCGCGATCAGGGCCGCAGTGCCGATGCCGTATTCCTCGGCCCCCAGCATCGCCGCCATCACGATATCCCGCCCCGTGCGCAGGCCCCCATCGGTGCGCAAGGTTACCCGCTCGCGCAAGTTGTTCATCGCCAGAACCTGATGCGCTTCGGTCAGACCCATTTCCCACGGCAGGCCGGCGTATTTGATCGACGTCGCCGGGCTGGCCCCCGTGCCGCCGTTGTGGCCCGAAATCAGGATCACGTCGGCCTTGGCCTTGGCCACCCCCGCCGCAATCGTCCCGACACCGCTGGAGGACACCAGCTTGACCGTCACCTTGGCGCGCGGGTTGATCTGCTTCAGGTCGTAGATCAGCTGCGCGAGGTCTTCGATGGAATAGATATCGTGGTGCGGCGGCGGGCTGATCAGTGTGACCCCCGGAGTGCTGTGCCGCAGCCGAGCGATCAGCGCCGTGACCTTCATCCCCGGCAGTTGGCCGCCCTCGCCGGGCTTGGCCCCTTGGGCGACCTTGATCTCCAGCTCCTCACAGGCGTTCAGGTATTCCGCCGTCACGCCAAAGCGCCCGGATGCCACCTGCTTGATCTTGGCGCTTGGGTTGTCCCCGTTCGGCTCTGGCACGAAATGCGCCGGATCCTCGCCGCCCTCGCCCGAGTCAGACTTCGCCCCAATCCGGTTCATCGCCACGTTCAGCGTCTTGTGCGCCTCAGGCGACAGCGCCCCCAACGACATGCCGGGCGTCACGAAGCGCTTGCGGATCGAGGTGATGGATTCCACCTCCTCGATCGGCACCGGCTTGCCCAGCGTCTTGATCTCCAGCAAATCCCGCAGATGGATCGGCGGATTGGCCCGCATCGCAGCGGAATACTGCTTCCACAGATCATAGCTGGCCCGGTCACAGGCCGATTGCAGCATGTGCATCGTCTGCGCTTCCCATGCGTGCTTTTCGCCCGACCGCCGCGCCTTGTAAAAGCCGCCAATCGGCAGCACATCCGCCCCGCCGCGCCAGCCCTTGGCGTGGACTTCCTCCAGCTTCTGCTCGATGCCGGTCAGACCGATGCCGGAAATGCGCGACTGCATGCCGGGGAAATACTCCGCCACCATGGCGCGGGACAGACCCACCGCCTCAAAGTTCAGGCCCCCGCGATAGCTGGAGATGACGCTGATCCCCATCTTCGACATGATCTTGAGCAGACCCGCGTCGATGGCATCACGGTAGCGCCGCATCGCATCGGTCAGCGGGCCATCCAGAAGGCCACGGTCAATCCGGTCCGCAATCGAATCCTGCGCCAGATAGGCGTTTACCGTCGTGGCCCCCGCCCCGATCAGCACGGCAAAGTAATGCGGGTCAATGCACTCCGCCGACCGCACGTTGATGGAACAGAAGGTCCGCAGCCCCTTGCGCGTCAGCCAGCTGTGGATGGCCGAGGTGGCAAGGATCATCGGCATCCCCACCTTTTCCGGCCCCTGATGTTCGTCCGTCAGGACAAGTTGCCCGGCACCCGACCGCACCGCATCCTCGGCTTCGGCGCGGATCCGTTCCAGCCCCTGCCGCAGGTCATCCAGCGACGGGCCGACCGGGAAGGTGCAGTCGATGAAGGCCACCTGATCGCCGAAACGCTCGACCATCACCTCAAACTCACGGTTCGCGATGAACGGGCTTTCCAGCACCAGAATTTCCGACTGGTTGGAGGATTCATCCAGCACGTTCTTCAGGTTGCCGAAGCGGGTCTTCAGGCTCATCACCCGGCCTTCGCGCAAGCTGTCGATCGGCGGGTTTGTCACCTGGCTGAAGTTCTGGCGGAAGTAGTGGCTTAGCGGGCGGTAGATGTTCGACAGCACCGCAGGCGGCGTGTCATCGCCCATCGAGGCGACCATTTCCTTGCCGTCCTCGGCCATCGGGGCCAGAACCTGTTCCAGTTCTTCCACCGTGAAGCCGGCCGCGATCTGGCGCTTGCGCAGGTCCGACCCGGTAAAGTTCGCGGTCTCCGGCACGTCCCGCAGCAGGCTGTTCAGATCCAGAACCTTCTCGATCCACTGGCCATAGGGCTGAGCGGCGGCAAGTTTGTCTTTCATTTCAACGTCGTGATACAGCCGCCCCTCGGCCATATCGACGGCAATCATCTGCCCCGGCCCCAGGGCGCCTTTTTCGCGGACAGTGCTTTCGTCCACCGGCACCATTCCGGCTTCCGACCCCGCAATCAGCATCCCGTCGCCCGTCACCACATAGCGCATCGGGCGCAACCCGTTGCGATCAAGCCCGCCGCAGACCCAGCGGCCATCGGTCATCGCCAGCGCCGCCGGCCCGTCCCAAGGCTCGATCACCGAGTTGCAGTAGGAATACATTTCCGCCCAGGCCTGCGGCATGTCGGTCGTGGCCTTTGACCAGGCTTCCGGCACCAGCATCGTCTTGGCCAAGGGCGCGCTGCGACCCGAGCGCACCAGCACTTCGAACACCGCATCCAGCGCGCCACTGTCACTGGTCCCCGAAGGGATGATCGGCTTGATGTCCTCGGCCGCGTCGCCAAAGTTGTTCGAGGCCATCCGGATTTCGTGGGATTTCATCCAGTTGATGTTGCCCTTCAGTGTGTTGATCTCACCGTTATGGGCCAGCATGCGGAAGGGCTGCGCCAGCCACCACTGCGGGAAGGTGTTGGTGCTGTAGCGCTGGTGATAGATCGCAAAGGCGGACTCAAAGCGTTCGTCCATCAGGTCGGGGTAGAAGACCGCCACCTGCTCGGCCAGCATCATGCCCTTGTAGATAAGACTGCGGCACGACAGGCTGCACAGATACATCCCCTGAATATGTGCGGCCAGTGCCGCCTTCTCAATCCGGCGGCGGATGATGTAAAGTTCACGCTCGAAGGCCTCGGCGTCGATGTCCTTGTCGCAGCGGATCAGGATCTGCTCGATCTCGGGGCGGGTGGCATTGGCCTTGTCGCCCAAAACCTCGGTGTTCACCGGCACATGCCGCCAGCCGTAGATGTAATGCCCCATCCGCAGCACTTCGGCCTCGACGATGGTCCGGCAGCGTTCCTGCGCGCCGAAATCGGTGCGCGGCAGGAAGACCTGACCGACGGCGATCAGCTTGGCGATATCCGGCTCATGCCCCGTGCGGCGCACCTGGTCATAGAAGAACTTGACCGGGATCTGCACATGGATGCCCGCGCCGTCACCGGTCTTGCCATCCGCATCCACCGCGCCCCGGTGCCAGACCGCCTTCAGCGCATTGATGCCGCTTTCCACCACTTTGCGGGAGGGCTTGCCAGAGATCGAAACCACCAGACCCACGCCGCAGGAAGAATGTTCATCCTCGGTCTTGTAAAGCCCGTTCTCATCCAGCCAGGCGCGCTTGGCTTCTTCGGCGGCAACCCATGCGGCGTCATAATTGGTCATGGCTTATTCCTTCAAGCTGGCGGGCAGGATTTGGGGGGCGGGCAAGATGGTCTGGATTGGTCGGGCATTGGCTGAAAGCACGTCGCAGTCATACTTCGGCTGCGTGTCAAGAAAGCCGTCCTCGCCGGGAAAGATGAACTCTACCGGGCTGCCGTCGATGGGAATCCAGCGGCCGTCGCCAAGGTCGGTTTCTCCCGGTCCGGCAAAGAACAGGCGCCATTCGGGGTGCAGGTATTCATTCCCCTGCGCCCGGCGGAGCGTATTGCCCATCACGTCGCTTTCGATGAACTCCACTTCGGTCTCGGACAAGGTGATCCCGTCGATCACAACTGTCCGTCCGGTCAACCGGTCATAGCCCCGCGCCTGACTGGCGCTGCCGTCGTTGCGGGTCATGCCGAAGTCCCAGGTGTCGATCCCGGTTTCCAGCAATTCCGAAAAGCTGGCAGAGTCGGCGCGCTGCGAATCCAGCACTTGCCGCACGGTCGGGTTGAGGGTGTAGCTTTCCACCCATTGACCTTCAAAATCGATGCGGGAGTAGAAGAACACGCCTTCCTGATCAAAGTCCGCGCGCCACTGGTCGCCCTCGGCATCCCCCAGGCAGCGGTAATGGTTTGACACCCGGCAGGCCTTGGCCTGCACGGTCATGAACACCTCGCACCCCTCGGGTGCCGTCCAGTTGCCCGCCAAGGCGGGGGCCGCCGGGGCGGTCAGGCAGGCAATGATCAATATGCTACGCATCGCCGTTTCACCTTGAATCAGGTCACATGTCCTGACGTTTAATATTTTCCCTGTCTTCCGCGCGTAGAGACGGAAGGAAGACAGAAGGAAGACTACTCCGCCGCCACCGCCCCGGTCTGGGACAGATACCCCAGGATCGCGTCCGCCGCTTCGCGCCCGTCGCGGATCGCCCAGACCACAAGGCTGGCCCCCCGCACGATGTCGCCAGCGGCATAGACGCCGGGCAGGCTGGTTTCGTGGCTGCGGAAATCGGCCTTGATCGTGCCCCAGCGCGTGACCTTCAGTTCGGGCACGCCCCAAAGCGTCGGCAGCGCCTCAGGCTCGAACCCCAGCGCCTGAATTACCAGATCGGCGGGTTCCACATAGTCGGCGCCTTCAATCACTTCCGGCACCTGACGCCCGGTCGCATCCGGCGCGCCAAGGCGCATCTTCTGGACCATCACGCCGTCTACTTCCGTCCCGCCGGTAAAGCCCTTGGGCGCGGAAAGCCACACGAATTCAACGCCTTCTTCCTCGGCATTCTGCACTTCGCGCTGGCTGCCCGGCATGTTCGCCTTGTCGCGGCGGTAAAGGCACTTCACGCTCAGTGCGCCCTGACGGATCGCCGTGCGCACGCAGTCCATAGCGGTATCGCCGCCGCCGATCACGACCACACGTTTGCCAGCGGCGTCAAGCTCGCCACTGTCAAACTCCGGCACATCGTCGCCAAAGCCGTGGCGGTTGGAGGCGGTCAGGTAGTCCAGCGCCTTGACGATGCCCTTGGCACCAACGCCGGGCGCTTCGATATCGCGCGCCTTGTAGACGCCGGTCGCAATCAGCACCGCGTCATGCTGGCCCCGGATCGCGTCAAAGGTGATGTCTTCGCCGACATTGCAGTTCAGAACGAAGTTCACGCCGCCATCCGCAAGCTGGGCGTTGCGCCGTTCCACCACGTCCTTTTCGAGCTTGAAGCCGGGGATGCCGTAGGTCAGCAGCCCGCCCGAGCGGTCATAGCGGTCATAGACCGTGACTTGCACGCCCTGCCGCCGCAGCACATCAGCCGCCGCAAGGCCGCCCGGCCCGGCACCGATGATGCCGACGCTTTCGGTCCGTTCGGCGTAGGGGCGGATCGGCTTGACCCAGCCTTCCTCCCACGCAGTGTCGGTGATGTATTTCTCCACCGCGCCGATCGTCACCGTGCCGTGGCCGGATTGTTCGATGACACAGTTGCCTTCGCAAAGCCTGTCCTGCGGGCAGATGCGGCCGCAGATTTCCGGGAAGGTGTTGGTGGCTTGGGAAACCTCATAGGCCTCTTGCAACCGGCCCTCGGCGGTCAGCTTCAGCCAATCGGGGATGTTGTTGTGCAACGGGCAATGCGACTGGCAATACGGCACGCCGCACTGGCTGCACCTGCTTGCCTGTTCGGCGGCCTTCTGGTCAGCGTACTCGCGGTAAATCTCATGGAAATCCTGCGCGCGCGAGGATGCGTCACGTTTTTCGGGCATCTCTTTGCCCAGAGTGACGAATTTCAGCATCTTCTGCGTGGCCACGGCTGCGCCTCCCAACGGATTCTCTCGGGAGCGATTTGGTACAGGCCTTCCGGGCGGAATAAAAGTCAGTATGAGTTACCTATTTGTGCGATTTTTCGCAGAAATGGCAGAGAGGTTGACATTTTTTCCCAAAATTAGGTCAGCAAAACTTCCGAACCGCCTCAAGCCCCAAGAGAAAGCGCCAGAAGTGCCACGCTGCCAACGATGATTCGCCACCAGCCGAACAGGGCATAACCGTTGCGCCCAATGTAGCTTAGCACCCATCGCACCACGACAATCGCGGACACGAAGGCGACGGCGAAACCGATGGCGATTTCCCACACGGCGCCGAAATCCAGAACGTCGCGGGTCTTGTAAAGATCATAGGCCACGGCCGCGCCCATCGTGGGCAGGCTGAGAAGGAAGGAAAACTCTGCCGCCGCACGCTTTTCGACCCCAAGAAGCAGCGCGCCGACAATGGTGGCCCCGGACCGAGACACCCCCGGGATCATCGCAAGACACTGATAAAGACCAATGATCAGCGATTTCCGCAACGGTAGCGCCAAGGCGTCATCGTGGATTGCGGGCGGGGCAATACGGTCAATCACCAAAAGGACAAAGCCGCCAAGGATCAACATGACGGCAATCAGCATCGGCGTTTCAAAGAGGACGGTCTTGATGAAACCATGCGCCAGAAGGCCCACCACAACGGCTGGCAAGAACGCGATGAAGACCGACAGGATCGACCGTCGCGCGGCCACGTCATGCCGGGCGCGCAGGAAAAGCCGCGCTACCATCGCAGCATAGACCGACCCAAGCGCCAGAATGGCGCCAAGCTGGATTACCACCTCGAAGGTCTTGCCCTTGGATTCGAAGCCAAGGAAATGCCCGGCCAGCAGCAGATGCCCGGTCGAAGACACCGGCAGAAATTCCGTCAGCCCTTCCAGAAGGCCCAGAAGGGCTGCAATAAGGGTTGTGTCCAACCCCTCAGGCCTTTTTCAGGTTCTTCGCGGAATCCTTGATCGCGGCATATTGGCCTGATGGACGATAGCGCCACAGGTAATCCGGCAGCACGGCTGCCATCGCGGTGGGGGTGATGACAAGTTCGGCAAAGCCCCTGGCATCCGGCGCAACCACGTTGTCGCGGGCAAGGTTCTTCACCTGATCGCGGGTGATCATCTTGTTTTCGATCAGACCAAGGGTCACGGCCTGCACCATGTCAAAGGCGAACCCCATGATCCGCGCGATGAAGAATGGCACGTTCACCACGGCGCGGCGGCGCTGGATCACGGTGAGCATCCGGCCCATCAGCCCACGGAACGTATCAACCTCCGGCCCGCCCAGTTCGTAAATGCCCGGCTCCGCCTGCCCCAAAGCCCCCTTGACCGCGGCCTGTGCCACGTCATCGACATAGACCGGCTGAAACTTCGTGTCGGCACCGACGACGGGCAGGATCGGCCCCATCCGTGTCATGGCGGCAAAGCGGTTGAAGAAGCCGTCTTCGGTGCCAAAGATGATCGACGGGCGCAGGATCACGGCCGAGGGGAACGCCGCCAGAACCGCGGCCTCGCCTTCGGCCTTGCTGCGGGCATAGTCGCTGTCAGACACGGCATCAGCCCCGATGGCCGAAAGCTGGACCAGATGCGCCACGCCTTCTTCCGCAGCGATCCGGGCAACCCGGCCCGCGCCTTCAGCTTGCACCGCGTCAAAGGTGTTCTTGCCCGACCGGTTCAGGATCCCGACACAATTGACCACCGCGTCCGCCCCATGGACCAGCGCGCGCAAGCTGGCATCATCGCGGATGTTGCACAAAAGCGGCTCGACCTGCCCCGGCGTGCCATATGGCCTGACAAACAGTGCCTCGTTCGGGCGACGGACGGCGACGCGAACGCGCCAACCCTCTTTTGCCATGCGACGGGCGATATAGCGGCCTACAAAGCCCGATCCGCCGAAGATGGTGACAAGCTTGCTCATCCGTGATGCTCCTGTCCACGGGCGCGTGAAACGCCGGAAACTGGCCGGATGAATACCCCCCACGCCAAGGCCGGGCAAGGTAAAACCGGTGCGACGAATTTTGCAGCGGGGGCCGTTGACTTCACCAGAAGGGGTCGTTACATCGCCCATCAGTGCCCAGATGGCGGAATTGGTAGACGCACTGGTTTCAGGTACCAGCGCTGCAAGGCGTGGAGGTTCGAGTCCTCTTCTGGGCACCATTTACCCACTACCAAGGGTCGGAACAGTCCGCGCTTCAGGCGGTGTTCCTTGCCGGTCGGGTGACCGGATGTCAATTTCAAGAGCCATGAGGCGACCTGCCGGAAACCGGCGCTGAGCATGCATGGCATGGGTCTCATCAGGACCGAATCGTTGACGTTTGAAAGCGCGCTTCAGCCTTCGCAGATCCGGAAACCTGCACAGGGTCACTGCGGCAGACAGGGCGAGGGTCGCCGCTGACTTTGCAACGATAGACAAGGATAACTTGTCTATCGCCCGCAATTCTTGATTTCCGCCAAGGCCGGAAACGGTCAGGATGGCCGCGAGACAGGCTGGGGGAAATCATGATGCGAAACGGCGGACAGCTTTTGGTCGAAAGCCTTGTGGCACTTGGCGCAAGCAAAGGTTTCGGGGTTCCCGGTGAAAGCTATCTGGCGGTACTGGATGCGCTGCATGACACGCAGGGCCGCCTGGATTTTGTCCTCTGCCGCAACGAAGGCGGTGCCGCCTTCATGGCCGCAGCCTGGGGCAAACTGACGGGTCAGCCGGGGCTGTGCTTCGTGACGCGGGGGCCGGGGGTCACCAATGCCTCGATCGGGATCCACACCGCGATGCAGGATTCCGCCCCGATGCTTTGCCTTGTCGGGCAGATCGGCACCGACATGCGGGGCCGCGAGGCGTTTCAGGAAATCGACTATCGCGCCGTCTTCGGGACCATGGCGAAATGGGCCGTCGAGATCGATGACGTGGACCGCATCCCGGAAATCCTGTCGCGCGCCTGGATCACCGCCACCACCGGCCGCCCCGGGCCGGTGGTCGTGGCCCTGCCCGAGGACATGCTGACCAGCCTGTCTGACGCCGCCCCCCTGTCTGGCCCGGCCCGCATCGCCGAACCCGCGCCCGAGGCAGGCGCCTTGCGCGAAGCCTTGGCGATGCTGGCCGGCGCCCGGCGTCCGGCCATTCTGCTGGGCGGCTGCAACTGGACCGCCGACGGCAAAGCCGCGCTGAAGGCCTTTGCCGAGGCCTCCGACATTCCGGTCGTGGCGGCGCTGCGCTATCAGGACATGTTTGACAATCATTCGCCCTGCTACGCCGGCGACCTTGGGCTGGGCCTTGCGGCGGGCGTGCGCAAGACGATGGCCGAGGCCGATGTGGTGCTGGCGCTGAACACCCGCTTTGGCGAGATTTCGACCGAAGGTTACACGCTCTTTCAGGTGCCGCAGCCGCGCCAGAAGATCATCCATGTGCATGGGTCGGATCGGGAAATCGGGAAGATCTATATCCCCACGCTTGGCATCCCCGCAGGGCCAAACGCCTTTGCCGCCGCGCTGACGCCGGTCAAGGGCGACTGGGCGGACTGGCGGGCGCGGGCGCGGTCGGATTACGAGGCGACCTTTGCCCTGCCACCGCAGCCCTCGCCCGTGGACATGGGGCTGGTGACGGCGCATCTGCGCGAGGTCTTGCCCGAGGATGTGATCTTGACCAATGGCGCGGGCAACTTCACCGTCTGGCCGAACAAGTTCTTCAAATTCGGCCCCAAAGCGCGGCTTCTGGCGCCGCAATCGGGGGCCATGGGCTATGGCCTGCCCGCAGCAGTGGCGGCCAAGGTGGCCTGCCCTGAGCGCACGGTCGTCTGCTTTGCTGGTGACGGCGATTTCCAGATGAACTGTCAGGAGCTTGGCACGGCCATGCAGGCTGGGGCGCAGCCCATCGTGCTGATCCTGAACAATGGCACTTACGGCACGATCCGCGCGCATCAGGAACGGCACTATCCCGCGCGCGTTTCGGGGACGGACTTGCAGAACCCGGATTTCACAATGCTGGCCAAGTCCTACGGCTTTCACGCCGAAAAGGTGGGCCGGACCGAAGATTTCCCCGCCGCCTTTGCCCGCGCCCTGGCATCGCGCACGGGTGCGGTGCTGGACTTGAACATCAGCCCCGAGGCGCTGACCCCACGCCAGACGCTGTCGCAGATGCGGGACGCTGCCCTTGCGGCAAAGGCCAAGTCATGACCAGCCAGATCCGCCAGCAAATCCGGCTGGGGGCCGACATCGGCGGCACCTTCACCGATGTGGCACTCGAGGCGCATGGTCGGTTGTATTCCGCCAAGGTGCTGACCGACTACGCCGCCCCCGAACAGGCCATTCTCGATGCCATGGAGACCGTGCTGGCCGAGGCGGGCCTTGGTCCTGCGGATCTTGAGATCGTGATTCATGGCACTACACTGGCCACCAATGCCCTGATCGAACGGCGGGGCGCCCGGGTGGCCTTTGTCACCACCGAGGGTTTCCGCGACGTGATCGAGATGCGGACCGAAAGCCGGTTCGACCAGTATGATCTGAACATGCGCCTGCCCTTGCCGCTTGTCCCGCGCGAGGATCGCTTCACTGTCGCAGGCAGGATCGGCGCGCAGGGGCAAGAGCTGGCGCCGCTGGACGAGTCCGCGCTGGAAACCCTGGCTGACCGGATCGCGGCTGGCGGTTTCGGGGCCGTCGCCATCGGCTTCATCCATTCCTACATGAACCACGCGCATGAGGAACGCGCGCGGGCGATCATCGCGGCGAAGACGGGTCTGCCGATCTCGATCTCGTCCGAAGTCTCGCCGCAGATGCGCGAGTTTGAACGCTTCAATACCGTCTGCGCCAATGCCTATGTGCGTCCGCAGATGGCCGATTATCTGGGCCGGTTGCAGGTGCGGCTGAAGGAAACGGGCGCAGGCTGCCCGGTCTTCATGATCCATTCGGGCGGCGGCTTGATCAGCGTTGAAACCGCCGCCGCGTTTCCGGTGCGTCTGGTTGAAAGCGGCCCCGCAGGCGGTGCGATCTTCGCCGCCGATGTCGCGCGGCGCTTCGGGCTTGAGAGGGTCGTCAGCTATGACATGGGCGGCACAACCGCGAAGATCTGCCTGATCGAGGGCTTTACCCCAAAGACCGCCCGCAGCTTCGAAGTTGCCCGTACGGCACGCTTTGCCAGGGGTTCGGGCATGCCGATCTCGATCCCGGTGATCGAGATGATCGAGATTGGCGCCGGTGGCGGGTCCATCGCCTCGGTTGACGCCATGGGCCGCATCCAGACCGGCCCGGAAAGCGCCGGCTCGGAACCCGGACCGGCCTGCTACCAGCGGGGGGGCCTGCGTCCGACGATCACCGATGCCGATCTGGTGCTGGGCAAGATCGATCCCGACAACTTTGCCGGCGGCGCGATCAAGTTGTCTACCGCCGCTTCTGAAGCCGCGATCCTGCGCGATGTGGGCGGCAGGCTGAACCTTCCCGCCACCCCCGCCGCCTTTGGCATCTGCGAGGTTGTGGACGAAAACATGGCCAACGCCGCCCGCGTGCATGCGGTGGAAAACGGCAAGAACATCTCGGACAACACCATGGTGGCCTTTGGCGGTGCAGCACCCCTGCATGCCGCCCGCTTGTGCGAAAAGCTGGGCATCAACCAATGCCTGATCCCGGCGGGGGCAGGCGTGGGTTCGGCCATCGGATTCTTGAAGGCCCCCTTCGGATATGAGGCGCTCGCGTCCAAGGTGACGCGGCTTTCGGCCTTCGTGGCGGGTGACGTTAATGCCCTGCTGGACGGACTGAAAGCAACGGCCGAAGGTTTTGTGCGCGCTGGCACCGACGGGGCGATCCAGCGCGAGATCACCGCCTACATGCGCTATGTGGGCCAGGGATGGGAGATTCCGGTGGCGCTGCCGGACCGCCCCTTCACGGTAGCCGACATTGATCTGCTGCGCCAAGCCTTCCAGACCAGTTACGCCCGCTTCTTTGGCCGTGCCATTGACGGGCTGGATGGTCTGGAGATTGAAATCGTGACCTTCTCGGTCAAGGCGCAGGACAGCCGTGCCGCGCCGATGCGCCGCGAGCTGACCTTGGGCCGGACCGAGGCTGGCGTGTCTGTGTCCCGTCCTGTCTTCGATCCGGCGAGGGGTGAGGCTTTGCCAACCGCCATCGTCGAACGGTCCGGCTTTGCGCCCGGCGCCCGGCTTTCCGGCCCTGCCGTGGTGCTGGAACGAGAAACCTCGACCGTCGTCACCTCATCCTTCGATGTGGTGATGCAGGATGATGGAAGTCTTCTTCTGGTCCGCAAAGGGGTTGAGGCATGACCGATCCGACCTTTGAAATTCGCATGCAGGTCATGTGGAACCGCCTGATCTCGGTCGTCGAGGAACAGGCGATGACGCTCTTGCGCACGGCCTTCTCGACCTCTGTGCGCGAGGCGGGCGATCTGTCGGCGGGTGTCTTCGACCCGGCAGGCCGGATGCTGGCGCAGGCGGTGACTGGCACGCCGGGCCATGTGAACACGATGGCCGAGGCGGTGCTGCATTTCATCGCCGAGATCGGCCGCGACAGCATGTTCCCCGGTGACACTTACGTCACCAACGACCCGTGGAAAGGCACCGGCCACCTGCATGACATCACCATGGTCTCGCCAAGCTTCAAGGGCGACCGGCTTGTCGGCTTCTTCGCCTGCACCGCGCATGTGGTGGATGTGGGCGGGCGTGGGTTCGGGGCCGATGGCAAATCGGTCTATGAGGAAGGCATACAGATCCCGATCATGAAGTTCGCTGAACGGGGCCAGGTGAATGCCGATCTGATCCGCATCCTGCGCGCCAATGTGCGCGAGGCCAATCAGGTGGTGGGGGACTTCTATTCGCTTGCCGCCTGCAATGACGTCGGCCACCAGCGTCTGACCCAGATGATGGAGGAGATCGGGCTTGAGACGCTGGACGCTCTGGGCGCGTTCATCTTCTCGCGCACCCGTGCGGCCACGCTGGACCGGATCGCCGCCTTGCCGAGGGGCGCTTGGGCCAATGAGCTTTTGACTGACGGCTATGACAGCCCGGTCAAACTGGCCTGCGCAGTTGCCATTGGCGAAGGGTCGGTCAACGTCGATTTCACTGGCACGGACGGGATGAGCAAGCACGGCATCAACGTGCCGATCATCTACACCAAGGCCTATGCCTGCTATGCGCTGAAATGCGTGGTGGCGCCGGATATTCCGAACAACTGGGCCTCGCTTGAGGCATTCACCATTTCCTCTCCGGTCAATATTCTGAACGCGGAACGCCCCGCGCCCGTGTCGGTGCGCCATGTGATCGGCCATCTGGTCCCCGATCTGGTGCTTGGTGCTCTGGCGAAGGCGCTGCCGGGACAGGTGCTTGCCGAAGGGGCGGCGGCCTTGTGGAACATTCACATGTCGGTGCGTCCGGTTGCAGGGGCGCCGGGGCGCCGCGCGGAGATCCTGATGTTCAACTCGGGCGGCATGGGCGCGCGCCCAGGGGCGGACGGCTTGTCGGCCACCGCTTTCCCCTCGGGCGTCATGACCATGCCGATCGAGGCGACGGAACAGACCGGCCCAGTGGTCGTCTGGCGCAAGGAATTGCGTCCTGATTCCGGCGGCGATGGCCAGTATCGCGGCGGTTTGGGCCAGGTGATCGAGATCGAACCGCTGCCGGGGCATGAGTTCGATTTCTCGGCCATGTTCGACCGGATCAACCATCCCGCCAAGGGCCGTGATGGTGGCATGCCAGGGGCGGCGGGCAAGGCTGCGCTGGATGATGGCACGGTGCTGAAGCCCAAGGGCTGGCAGCATGTTCCCGCCGGGCGGCGGCTGGTGCTGGATCTGCCGGGTGGGGGCGGGTTCGGTGATCCGTCCCGTCGCGATCCGGCCGAACGCGCGAATGATCTGGCCAAGGGCTATGTGACGGAGACTGTGAAATGACCTATGTTGCAACCCGCATGGCGGCAAAGGCCCTGCGCGCAACTGGTATCGATGTGATCGACCTTGGGCTGGGAGAGCCGGATTTCCCCACCCCCACCCATGTGGCCGAAGCGGCGCACGAGGCGGCCCTTGCTGGCGAGACGCTTTATACCCAAGCGGCGGGGACGCTAGCCCTGCGAATGGCGGTGGCCGAGCAGTTCCGCCGCGAGAATGACCTCGACTATGGCCCGGATGACATTGTGGTCGCAATCGGGGCCAGGCAGATCATCTTCAGCGCGCTGATGGCGACGTTGAATGACGGGGACGAGGCGATCCTGCCCGCGCCCTATTCTGTCAGCTACCCGGAAATGGTGAAGCTTCTGGGCGGGGCGCCAGTCACGCCCGCCTGCGGGGCGGAGACCGGATTTCGCCTGACACCTGCGGTGCTGGAAGCCGCGATCACACCGCGCACGAAATGGTTGTTCCTGAACATGCCGGGCAATCCATCCGGCGCGGTCTATTCCGAGGCGGAATTGCGCGGCTTGGGTGCGGTTCTGGCGCGGCATCCTCAGGTTCTGATCCTCTCGGATGAGATCTATGAGCACATCCTGTTCGAGGGGCGGGAATCCGTCAGATTCGGTAAGGTCTGCCCCGAGTTGCGCGATCGCACGCTGATCGTGAACGGTGTCGCCAAGGCTTACGCGATGACCGGCTGGCGCGTTGGCTATGCTGCTGGTCCGGCGCCGCTTCTGAAGGCAATGAAAGCGGTGCAAGGCCAGTCGGTGACCTCGGTTGCACCCCCGATGCAGGCCGCGGCGCTGGCGGCGCTGACCGGGCCGCAGGACTGTATCGCCACCTTCCGTGAAGCGTTCGAGCGCCGTCGTGATCCGGTGCTTGCCACCGTGGCGGACATTCCCGGCGTCGCCCTGTCGCCGCCCGAAGGGGCCTACTATGCCTGTATCGGCTGCGCGGGTCTGATCGGGCGGGTCACGCCGAAAGGCGAAATGCTGGCCGACGATACAGCGGTGGTCACCTACCTGCCGAACGAAGGCCATGTCAGAGCCGTCCCCGGCGCGGCTTACGGCCTGTCGCCGCTCTTCCGGAACTCGACCGCCACTGCGGACGCGACCCTGACCGAGGCGATGGCCCGTGTCGGGCGCGCCGTGGCTGCCCTCTCACCCGCAAAGGCTGCATGATGACCAAGCCCCGCTTCAACCGCATTCTTCTGACCGGGGCCGCAGGGCGGCTTGGCACCCATCTTCGTCGCGGCCTGGCACCGCTTTGCACCCATCTGCGTGTCGCCGACATGGCGGAAATCAATGATCTTCAGCCGAACGAGGAAGCCCTTCAATTCGATCTGGCCGATATGGAGGCCACGATCCGCGCCACTGAAGGTGTTGATGCGATTGTCCATTTCGGCGGTGTGCCACTGGAAGGGTCGTGGGACAGCATCCTGAACGGCAACATTCGCGGCAGCTATCACATCTACGAAGGCGCGCGGAAGAACGGGGTCGGTCGCGTTGTCTATTCCAGCTCGGTCCATGCGATCGGATATCATCAGATCGAGGATCAGATCGACGCCAACGCTCCGCACCGGCCCGACAGTCTCTATGGTCTGTCGAAGTGCTTCGTCGAAGACCTTGGCCGGCTCTATTGGGACAAGTTCGGGATCGAGACGGTGGCCTTGCGCATCTTCTCCAGCTTTCCCGAATTCACCGACCGCCGCATGCTGTGGTCGATGCTGACCTTCGACGATTGCATCCGCCTGGTCGAAGCCAGTCTGACCGCCCCCCGTGCAGCCCATTCCATCGTTTTCGGCACCTCTGCCAATCGGCACCGAATGGTCGACAACCGTCTGGCCGCGCATATCGGATTTGTGCCACAAGACAGCACCGAAACCCACCGCCTTGAGGTCGAGACGCGCCTGCCCCCGCCGAACCCGCATGCGCCTGCGGTCAAGCACCTTGGCGGCTGGTTTGTCGATCTTGGCCACCCGGACGACGAGGCCGCGAAATGAATGAAAGCTATGATGTCGTGATCGTGGGCGGGGCCGTCATCGGCTCGGCCGTGGCGTATTTCCTGACCGCGAACCCGGACTTCACAGGCTCGGTTCTGGTGGTGGAACGCGACCCGACCTATGCGAAAGCATCCACCTCGCTTTCCGCAGCCTCGATCCGGACGCAGTTTTCCAATCCGATCAACGTGAAGATCAGCCAATATGGCAGCGCCTTCATCCGCGATTTTGCATCAACCATGCGGGTTGAGGGAGAAGCGCCCCCCGACCTGAATTTCCATCCGGGCGGCTATCTGTTTCTGGCAAATACCGCCGAACAGGAACTGGTCCTGCGCGAGAACCACGAGGTGCAGCGCGCCTGCGGGGCAGATGTCGTGCTGTGGGATCAAGAGGCGCTGAACCGCGCTTTTCCGCATCTGCGGGTGGATGACATTCGACTGGCGTCCTATGGCCAATCGGGTGAAGGGTGGTTCTCCAACACCGGGCTGATGAACGGCTTTCGTGCCAAGGCGCGGGCGCAAGGTGCGGACTATATTGCCGACGAGGTGGTCGCCATCGGTCGCAGCGGTTCGCGGGTCACCTCGGTCACCTTGAAGTCCGGCGCCGAGGTGCGGGCGGGAACAGTCGTCAACGCCTCTGGTCCCCGTGCGGCGCTGACGGCGCGGATGGCTGGCCTTGATGTGCCGGTCGAGCCGCGCAAACGGACGATCTTCGTCTTTGACTGCGCCCGGACACCGGAAGGGTCTGCAACTGTGAACCAAGGGCGGTTGCCGCTGATGATCGACCCAAGTGGCGTCTGGTGCCGCCCCGAAGGCCGCTTCTTCCTGACCGGCGGTGTGCCGGCTGACGACCCTGCCGTGGATTGGGATGACTTCGAGCCTCGCCATGAAGAATTCGAAAGCATCGTCTGGCCCGCCCTTGCCGAACGCTCTGCCGGGTTCGAGGCGATCAAGGTGGTGAACCAGTGGGCGGGGCATTACGATTTCAACACGCTGGACCATAACCTGATCGTTGGTCGGCACCCTGATGTCAGCAATTTCGTCTATGCCAACGGGTTTTCCGGCCACGGCCTTCAGCAAGGCCCAGCCGCCGGGCGTGGTATATCGGAGCTGATCATCTATGGCGGGTTCCGGTCTCTGGACCTGTCGGAAGTGGGCTACGAGCGCGTTACAGAAGGCAGGCCGTTCCTTGAGAAGGCGGTTATCTGAAAGCAGCGGCCGATGAAGAATCCCCATGCCCGGCTTCCCCCGCTGAACGCGTTGCGCGTGTTCCACACGGTCGTGCGGCACCGGTCGTTCCGCAGTGCGGCGGATGAGCTGAGCGTCAGTCCGCAGGCGGTCAGCCAGCAGATCAAGCTTCTGGAAGACACGCTTGGGGCGGAACTGTTCGAACGCAAGGGGCGCGCGATCGAGCCCAACGAAAAGGCGATCCTGCTCGCGCATTTCGTGCAGGCGGCCTTTGACGAGCTGAAAGAGGGTGTCCGGCGTGTCGCCAAGTCCGACACGCGCAACCGTATCAACGTAAACGCAAGCCCTTACTTCGCCACCCGCTATCTTCTGGACCGGATCAACCGGTTCCGCGACATCGCCCCAGACGCCGACCTGCGGCTTACGACCATGGTCGATCTGCCGGACTTCGTGGCCGATGACGTGGATGTGGCGATCCAGTGGGGCTTTGGAAGCTGGGCGGGCCATGAGGCCACCCTGCTGTTGCGCGACTACAAGGTGATCTGCTGCACACCCGATATCGCGCGCCGCCTCTCGGGGCCGCTGGACCTGCGCGCGATGCCGTTGCTGCATCCGGTTCTGTCGGCGGACCTGTGGCCGAATGTGCTGCGGCACCTGGGCGTGAACGAGCGAACCAGCAAGAATGACATCCAGCTTGCCGATGCCGCCACGATGCGGCGCGGAACGCTGGCGGGTCTTGGGGTTGGTCTGCTCTCGACCATCGATGCGGCCGAGGATCTGAAGCTTGGAAAGCTTGTCGCCCCGTTCGGTGAAGCGGTGATGCGCCGGATGCCGGAAAGCCAGATTCCAGGCTTTTACCTTGTGTTGCCCAAGGCCCACCGGCGGATGAAGACAATTGCCACCTTCTGCAACTGGATCGAGGCTGAAAACTGGCTTGCCGCCGATGACCGGGGCTTGCGAGACCTGACCGGGCGGGCGGCCATCAAGGGCTAGCGCCGCCGCAGATAGACGTAATAGGCCCCTGATCCACCGTGTTTCAGATGCGCTTCGGTGACTTGCAGGATGGCCGGGCCAAGCGGCGGCTGGCGCAACCAGTGCGGCACCTGATGGCGCAGCGCACCCATGCGTTGCGGGATCGGGCCGTGGTCTTCACGCCGCTTGCCCTTGCCGGTGATGACCAGAACCAGCCGCAAACCGGCACCCTGTGCGTTCAGGATGAAGCGGATCAGTTCGGGGTGCGCTTCGGCCAGGGTCATCCCGTGCAGGTCGATCCGGGCTTCAGGGGCCAGTTTGCCCCTTGTCATCTTGCCGTGGGTCTTCGCATCCATCTGCAAGGGTGCCGCAGTCAGCAGCTCCGGCAGCGAGGGGGCAAGGTCATGGCGCTCTGGCTTGCGGGCCTTTTCCCCAAGGGCAAAGGGGGAAAGTCGCGGTCTGGCATGGGCCAGGACCGGTGGTTCCAGCGGCGCGGGATCGGCTGGTTTGTGAAAGATCGGGTGTTCGTGCATCGGCCGCGCAGTCCGGGCGACGCTGCGCCAAAGCTCTTCTTCCTCGGGGCGCAAGGTGCGGTGGCGGCGCATGGGATCAGCCGCCTTCCAGCATCGCGTAGGCACGGTCGATCGGCACAAGCAGGACCATGCGCCCGGAATCCTTGACGGTTCCCGCCGCATTGCCGGCCGCCGACCCTGTGCCAAAGAAGATGTCGGCCCGCTGCATCCCCTTGATCGCGCCGCCGGTATCTTGCGCGACCATCAAGCGTCGGATCGGCCCGCGACCATCCTTTTCGATCCAGACGGGGGCGCCAAGCGGGGTGAACTTCGGGTCAATGGCAACCGACCGCAGCGTGGTGATCGACCGGCCCATTGCGCCGATAGGCCCATCGGCGGCGCCAAGCGTGCCGATCTTGCGAAAGAAGACAAAGGAGGGGTTGGTGTAAAGCAGCTCTTGCCCCGCCGAGGGGTTGCGGCGGACCCAGCCCGCGATTTCCTGCGCCGAGACCTGATCCATCGAGTGACTACCGCGGCGCACCATTTCCTGCCCGATGGACCGATAGGCATGGCCGTTCGCCCCGGCATAGCCCACACGCACCACCGACCCATCCGTCATCCTGATCCGGCCAGAGCCTTGGACTTGCAGGAAATAAACATCTATGGGGTCGTCAAGCCACGCCAGCTCCAGCCCGCGTCCGGCGATGGCGCCTTTTTCGATGGCTTCGCGGGAATGGTAGACCGTGCCATCCTGCAATTCGGGCGGGCGGCGGTAGATCGGATGCTGAAACCGCCCGCTTCGCACCGGAGATCCATCAAGCTCAGGCTCGAAATAGCCGGTAAAAAGCGCGGGCGGGTTGCCCACGACTACCGGCTTGAAGAACAGTTCGAAAAAGCTCCGGGCTGAAATGTCGTCTTGCGGAACATCTGCCGCGACGGCGCAGATCGGCTGCCACTCAGGGGCGGAAAGCTTGTCACAGGTGCGCAGGAACGTGACCAATGCCTCGGCATGGGCGTCTTCGCGCCAACCGTCCAGCGCTTCGAAATCAAGCACTTGGGCGGGGGCTGGCGTGACGGCCATCAGGACCGCCACAAGACCAAGGATGCGAAAGGGTGGGCGCATCCCAAAGCGGTCAGTCGCCGGTCGCGACAAGCTGCCAGTTCGGATCGTCCGACCCCATGTGACGCGCAAAGGTCCAGATATCCCGCGATTTCTTGATTTCACGCGGGCTGCCCTCGACGATCTCTCCGGCCTTGTTTCGCACGACATAGGTTTGCTCACCGACGAAGCGGACCGAAATCTCACCCATGCCGGACTCGCGGTTGAAGGTGGCGTCGTGCAGCACAAGCTCCTTCATGCCGACAAAGCTGGCATCAACAGTCAGACCCTGCGCTTCGCGGGCGGCGATAGCCTCGGCAAAACTGGCTTCCACATCGTCGGCCAGAAAATCGCGGATCGAGTCGAGATCGCCGCGCTCATAGGCCATCAGGATCATTTCATAAGCGCTGCGCGCCCCTTGCAGGAAGGGCGTCACGGCAAAGGACGGCTCGGCCTGTTTCATCGCCGACAGGGCGCGGGCGGCATCTGAGCCTTCAGGAACGTGATCCACGATATCCCGGTCGGCACCACCTTCGATCACCTCGAAGTCGCGACGGACCCGGGGGCGCGCCTCTTCAGGCGGCAGCGGGGGCTTTTCAAAACCGTCGCGCGTCCCCAATACGGATCGCAGCTTGAGGATGAGGAAGATCGCGATCCCGGCAAGGACCAAGAGCTGGATCAGGGATCCGTTCATTTAAAACCTCTGAAGGCCTGAGTTCTGATGGGCTTGCGCCTTATAATTCCCTATGTAGGGTGGGGTGCCGGTGAAGTCTACCGGGGGAAGGGCGATGAAAGCCCGAAGGATGCAGAGATGTGGGTTTTTATAGCGATTCTTGCCATACCGCTGATCGAGATCGGCTTGTTCATCCAACTGGGTGGGGCGCTTGGCCTTTGGCTGACGCTTGCATGGGTGATAATTTCGGCAGCACTCGGCGTTATTGTGCTGAAGGGAATTGCCTCGCTTGGCGCGGTTTCCCTGAGCCGGAGCATGCCGGAGCTGAGCGACCCGCATTCGCCCCTCGCGCACCGCGTGATGGTTGCGATGGCAGGGGGATTGCTGATCCTGCCGGGTTTCCTGACCGACACGGTTGGAATTCTGCTGCTGATTCCGCCGATGCGGCTTTTGTTCATCAAGCTGATCAGCCGCAGACTGAAAAGGATGCAGTCAACCACCGTCCATGCCGAAATCATCGAGGGCGAATGGCAGGAAGCCGCACCGCAAGAGTCGACTGATCCGCAGAACCCTCCCTCCAAATGGACGAACCAGTAGGACGCCAGCATTGAGGGCGCAGGCTCGACCTGCTAGGAACGCGGCAATTTCCTGAAGGAGTGTTCGATGGCCGAAGAAAACGAGGCAGGCAACGAGTCTGGCAATGGGGCCGCCGCTGCCGCTGCGCCGCAGATTCGCATGCAGGTTCTGGCGCAATATGTCCGCGACCTGTCGTTTGAAAATCTGGTGGTGCAGAAGGGCCTTAGCGGGGCAGAAGTGCAGCCTGACATTCAGGTGGCGGTCAGCCTTGACGCCCGCAAGCGGTCGGTCGCGCATCAGTATGATGTGATCACCAAGTTCAAGGTGACCTCGCGCAACAAGGTCAGCAACGAGACGCTGTTCCTGCTAGAGCTGGAATATGGCGGCACCTTCCACATCGAAGGTGTGGCCGACGACCAGTTGCACCCTTTCCTGTTGATCGAATGTCCGCGCCTGCTGTTCCCCTATGTCCGGCGGATCATCTCGGATGTGACTCGTGACGGTGGCTTCCCGCCGCTGAACGTGGATCAGGTGGATTTCATGGCGCTTTACCGCCAGGAACTCTCGCGCCGGGCGCAAGCCCAAGCAGAAGCCCCGGCCGAGAAAGCCAACTGAGGCTTTTCAGGCCCGCTTGACCCAGATGGCCGCATCGCCCAGCCTTGCGACCATCGCCTCATGCGCGGCGGCTTCTTCCGGCGTGATCCGCGCGGGCAGCGGTTGCGGGCGCGGCCCGGGGCGCCATGCGGCCTCCGCCTGCCCTGCGCGCCTTGGGCTGGTCGCCGTGCCGGACAGCACCAGATCGGGCTGACGGCCACCGATCAGTTCCAGATAAACCTCGGCCAGAATTTCACTGTCCAGAAGCGCGCCATGCTTTTCGCGCATCGAATTGTCGATGTTGAAACGGCGGCACAGTGCATCCAGCGACGCCGGAGAACCAGGAAACCGTGACCGCGCGATCAACAGCGTATCGGTGGCGCGGGTGGGGGGCAGGGTCGGCAAGCCGGCGCGGCCAAGTTCGAAATTCAGAAACTTCATGTCAAAGGCGGCGTTGTGGATCACCAGCGGCGCATCAGCGATGAAATCAAGGAAGGCGCGGCCGATCCGGGCAAAGACCGGCTTGTCACGCAGGAAGTCATCGCCCAGACCATGCACCTCGAACGCCTCTTTCGGCATCAGGCGTTCGGGGTTGATGTATTGGTGAAAGGTCTGCCCCGTGGGCAGATGGTTGATCAGTTCCACCGCGCCGATTTCAACGACGCGATGGCCTTCGGACGGCTCGAAGCCAGTGGTCTCGGTATCAAGGACGATTTCACGCATGTCAGGCAATCCGGCGGGATATGTCGGCCAGCACATCCTTGACCGCCGCGCGGGCGGTATCAAGGCTGGTCGTGGGGATGATGTAGTCAGCGCGCGCGCGCTTTTCGGCATCGGGCATCTGGCGCGACAGGATCAGGGCGAAGGCATCTTCACCCATGCCCCGGGAAAGCACGCGTTCGCTCTGCACTTCGGGCGGGGCGGTGACGACGGCCACAGCATCGCAAGCAGCATCGGCCCCGGTTTCAAACAGAAGCGGGATATCCAGAAGGACAATCCTGTCTTTGGCATGATCCGCAAGGAACCCGGCGCGATCCTTGGCGACCAGCGGGTGAACGGCGGCATTCAGACGGTCCAGCGCAGCGGGATCGGCGGCGATGATATCGCGCAGCCAGGGCCGGTTTACCGCGCCATCCGGGTCTATCGCGCCCGGGAACAACCGGCCCACCGCCAACGCGGCAGGCTGGCCCGGGGCGTAAAGCCGGTGAACGGTAGCATCGGCATCCCAGACCGGCACGCCCTCATCCGCGAACATGGCGGCGGTGGTCGATTTCCCCATGCCGATGGACCCTGTCAGACCAAGCCGGAAGCTCATCCCTGAAGCACGGCTTTTCGGGTGGCGTCATCCACGTCAGGGCGGATCCCGAACCAGCGCTCAAATCCCGGGGCAGCCTGATGCAGCAACATTCCCAGCCCGTCAACCACGGTGCAACCCGTTGCCTCGGCCTCGATCAGGAACTGTGTCTTCAGCGGAGTATAGACCAGATCCGTCACCAAGGCGCGCGGGTTCAGCCGGTCCAGCGGCACGCTCAATTCCGGCTTTCCAGTCATGCCCAGAGAGGTTGTGTTCACCACGGTTGCGGCGTCGTCCAGCAGATTTCCGACTTGCACCCATTCCTGAACATGCACCTTGGCGCCGAAATCCGACCGCAGCGCATCGGCCCTTGCCCTTGTGCGGTTGGCAAGGCGAATTTCCGGCACCCCCACCTCGATCAGTGCGGCAACCACCGCACGCGCGGCACCGCCCGCACCAAGAACGACGGCAGGGCCGGAGGTCGGCATCCAGTTCGGAGCATTCTGGCGCAGGTTCGCGATAAAGCCGGATCCGTCGGTATTGTCGGCATGGATCTTGCCGTCCTTGCGAAAGATCAGGGTATTCGCGGCCCCGATCAGGGCTGCCCGGTCTGTGACGATATCGGCGATGTGCAGTATCGCCTCCTTGTGGGGAATCGTCACGTTGACTCCCACAAAACCAAGCCGGGGCAAGGTCCGGGTCAGGTCGGCCAGATCACTTGGGGCGATGTCGATCGGGATATAATGGCCCTTCAGCCCATAGCGGCGCAGCCAGTAGCCATGCAGCACCGGGCTGCGGCTGTGGGCGATGGGGTGGCCAATGACGCCGGCAAGCGGAATGCGGGGATGGTCGGTCATCGGTCAATAATGCCCCGTGTTCCCAGCCATGCCAACAGCGGCAACAGCGGCAGGCCAAGAATGGTGAAATGATCGCCCGTGATGGCAGAAAACAGCCGAACGCCCTCTTCTTCGATCTTGTAGCCGCCGACCGAGTGGCAGACGCTGTCCCAGTTCCGGGCAAGGTAGGCGTCAAGGTAGGCGTCGGAAAACTCATGCATGGTCAGCCGCGCTTCAGCCACATGGCGCCAGACCGGCTCGGCATTTTCATAGGCGACGACGGCGGAAAGCAGGCGGTGCGTCTTGCCGCGCAGTTGAACCAGCTGTTTCCGGGCTTCGGCCACTGAGGTTGGCTTGGCAAAGATCCGGCCATCCAGCGCCAGGATCTGATCACAGCCAAGCACAAGATCACCGGGCCGCCGTTCCGCCACCTTGCGGGCCTTCATCTCTGCCAGCGTGTCGGCGATGTCGCGGGGGTGTGCCGCCTCGGCAATCAGGGCATCGCGGATGGTCGCCTCATCAACCCGTGCTGCCACTGGTTCGACCGTCAGGCCCGCGGAACGCAACACCTGAAGCCGGATCGCAGAGGTGGAAGCCAGAATGATCGCCATGGGTAAGCCTGTGTATAACCTTGGTTTGTTCCGTGGGTCGGAAACGGGGATAAGCCGTCTTTCCCGCAAAGATCAGTCATTCCAGCCGCGTCAGCCCAGAACGGGACAGAGATATCCCTCTGTGCATGGGATTGTCACGCGGTAAGGGACAGCAAGTTATACAGAACTGACCAAGATCGATCGAAACGTGGTCTTCCTTCGGGATCTACAACTTAAATATCTGAAATGTATTTGTTTTTTTCATCCTCAGGCAAATCCACCAGATCCGTGCAAAGGTTATCCCAGCGTTTATCCTTGTGGGCCGATCTGTGGAGCGTTCAGACAATCCCGTTCTGCACAGGCCCTACATCATCCTCATTTCTTCTTTCAAATCTTCTTTATAGAAGAAAGAGCAGCGAAGGCCTGCAACGGGCGGGATGGGGAACATTATGACGCAATGGCTGGCTGACTGGTACCTGGTGACAAAGTCGCTGCATGTGATTTCGGTCATCACCTGGATGGCGGGGATCTTCTATCTGCCGCGGTTGTTCGTCTACCATGCCGAACAGGTTCAGGCTGGCAGTCGGACCGACACGATGTTTCAAACGATGGAGCGTCGACTGCTGCGCGGGATCATGAACCCTTCGCTGATTGCAACCTGGGTCTTCGGGCTGGCGCTTGTTCTTACCCCGGGCATTGTGGACTGGTCGATGATCTGGCCTTGGGTCAAGGCCGCGTCGGTTCTGGGAATGACCTGGTTTCACATGTGGCTTGCGGTTCGTCGCAAGGACTTTGCCGCCGGAACCAACCAGCGCAGTGGACGCACATACCGGCTTATGAACGAAGTTCCGACGGTGCTGATGGTCCTTATCGTGTTCGGGGTGATCGTGAAATGGTAGGCGGACAAGGCGACCGGTCGCTGTCTGGCATCTTGAAGGGGTAGGCAGCCCGTTTTCCGGGGCAGTTGACTTGATACCTGCCAGAGGTGTAAGCGAAGCGCGCGGGGCCGTCCGGCCCATGCGCTTCCCGTCCCAGAACTGCGATGATCCGGCCCGAAATGGACCGGTCCGCGCCACAGGTATTTTCCCATGACCGTTGAACGTTTGAATCTCGCAGATCTCAAGGCCAAGACCCCGGCTGATCTTCTGGCGATGGCCGAAGAATGGGAGATCGAGAATGCGCCCTCCATGCGCAAGGGCGAGATGATGTTCTCGATCCTGAAAGAGCATGCCGAGGAAGGTTGGGAAATCGGCGGCGATGGTGTGCTGGAAGTGTTGCAGGACGGCTTTGGCTTCCTGCGCAGTCCTTCAGCCAACTATCTGCCCGGCCCGGATGATATCTACGTTTCGCCCGACATTCTGCGGCAGTTCAGCCTGCGCACCGGGGACACGATCGAAGGGGTGATTGCCGCTCCGAAGGAGAATGAGAAATATTTCTGCATGACCAAGGTCACGCGGATCAACTTCGACGACCCGGAAAAGGCCAAGCACAAGGTTCACTTTGACAACCTGACCCCGCTTTACCCTGATGAGCGGCTGAAGATGGAGGTCGAGGATCCGACCATCAAGGACCGCTCGGCCCGGATCATCGATCTGGTGGCGCCTATCGGCAAAGGCCAGCGCGGCCTGATCGTGGCACCGCCGCGGACCGGCAAGACCGTGCTTTTGCAGAACATTGCCAATTCCATCGCGACCAACCACCCGGAATGCTATCTGATCGTCCTTCTGATCGACGAACGGCCCGAGGAAGTCACCGACATGCAGCGCACCGTGAAGGGTGAGGTTGTCGCCTCGACCTTTGACGAACCGGCAACGCGGCACGTTGCGGTGGCCGAAATGGTGATCGAAAAGGCCAAGCGTCTGGTCGAACACAAGCGCGATGTGGTGATCCTGCTGGATTCGATCACCCGTCTGGGCCGTGCGTTCAATACGGTGGTGCCGTCTTCGGGCAAGGTGCTGACCGGTGGTGTGGACGCGAATGCCCTGCAGCGCCCGAAGCGGTTCTTCGGTGCCGCCCGGAACATCGAGGAAGGCGGGTCGCTGACCATCATCGCCACAGCGCTGATCGATACCGGCAGCCGGATGGATGAAGTGATCTTCGAAGAATTCAAGGGCACCGGTAACTCGGAAATCGTGCTGGACCGCAAGGTTGCCGACAAGCGCGTGTTCCCGGCGATGGACATCCTGAAATCAGGCACCCGGAAGGAAGACCTTCTGGTCGACAAGATGGATCTGCAAAAGACCTATGTCCTGCGCCGCATCCTGAACCCGATGGGGACGACGGATGCCATCGAATTCCTGATCGGCAAGCTGAAGCAGACCAAGTCCAACGCGGATTTCTTCGAGTCGATGAACACCTGACCGGTGGTTGCAGCGAAAAGGTAGGCAGGGATGGACACGATCTATGCCACCGCCACCGCGCGGGGGCGCGCGGGCGTTGCCGTTATCCGCATCTCGGGGCCGATGGCCTACGCGGTGGGGCAGGCGCTGTGCGGCAACCTCCCGGCCCCGCGTGTTGCAGGCCTGCGCAACCTGACATGGCAAGGCGCGCTCCTTGATCAGGCATTGGTGCTGACCTTTGCCAGGGATGCCAGCTTTACCGGGGAAGAGGTTGTCGAACTGCAAACCCATGGCGGCCCGGCCGTTGTGGGCGCCGTCTTGCGTGCCTTGGCGGATCAAACGGGCTTGCGATTGGCCGAGGCCGGGGAGTTCACCCGCCGTGCGCTGGAAAACGGCGTGCTGGACCTTGCACAGGTCGAAGGGCTGGCGGACCTGATCGACGCCGAAACCGAAGCGCAGCGGCGGCAGGCGGTGCGGGTGCTGTCCGGCGCCGTGGGTGAAAAGGTGGAACGCTGGCGGCGCGATCTGATCCGTGCTGGGGCGCTTTTGGAAGCCACCATAGATTTTGCCGATGAAGACGTGCCGGTTGATGTCTCGCCCGAAGTGCTCGCGCTGATCGACGGTCTGGTCGCCGACCTTGGGCGCGAAGCGGCCGGGGTAGCTGCCGCCGAACGGATCCGCGACGGGTTCGAGGTGGCAATCGTCGGCGCGCCGAACGCCGGGAAATCCACACTGTTGAACCAGCTTGCCGGGCGTGAGGCGGCGATTACCTCGGAAATCGCGGGAACGACGCGCGATGTGATCGAGGTGCGGATGGAAATTGCGGGATTGCCGGTGACTTTCCTTGATACCGCGGGCCTGCGTGAAACAGCCGACCGGTTGGAGCAGGCGGGCATTGACCGCGCCCTGGCGCGCGCCGAAGCCGCCGACCTGCGGTTGATCCTGACCGATGGCGGGCCGTTCACTGGGATGGTGCCGCGTGGCGATGATCTTGTGGTTTTGGGAAAAGCTGACACAATATATGCGCATGGTGGGTTGGCTGTTTCTGGTCTGACTGGCGCTGGCGTGCCTGAACTCATGGCGCGGATTGGTGAAATCTTGCAGCGTCGGGTTGGCTCTGCTGGCACCCTGGTGCGCGAACGGCATCGTGTCGCCGTTACCTCGGCTATCGCCGCTCTGGCCGAGTCACGGGCAGAGGTGGTAAGGGATGACTCGCGGGTCGAACTGGCGGCGGAGCATCTGCGGCAGGCTGTCCGGGCGCTGGATGCGCTGGTCGGCCGGATGGATGTCGATGATCTGCTGGGTGAGATCTTTGCAAGTTTCTGCATCGGTAAGTGAAAGATGTTCCACGTGAAACACTACGATGTCATCGTGATTGGCGGCGGTCACGCCGGAACCGAGGCAGCCGCCGCTGCGGCCCGGATGGGTGTGGCCACGGCCCTTGTGACGCTGCGGGCCGAAGCAATTGGCGCGATGTCCTGCAATCCGGCGATTGGCGGGCTTGGCAAAGGGCATCTGGTCCGGGAAATCGACGCGCTGGATGGGGTCATGGGCCGCATGGCTGATCGTGCCGGCATCCAGTTTCGCCTGCTGAACCGCCGCAAGGGGCCGGCTGTGCGGGGCCCCCGCGCCCAGATTGACCGCCGGCTGTACCGCGAGGCGATGCAGCAGGAGTTGGCCCGACAGCCCGGCCTGACGATCATTGAAGGCGAGGTCTCCCGGCTCTGCATCGACGGGGGCGCTATCAGCGGTGTGGAGCTGGCGTCCGGCGTGGTCCTTTCGGCTGGGCGCGTCGTCCTGACAGCAGGCACTTTTCTGAACGGGGTCATTCATATCGGCGATCAACGGATGCAAGGCGGTCGCATGGGCGATTCGCCCTCGCGCGTTCTGGCGGCGCAGTTGGCGGAGCTTGCTCTGCCGGTGGGGCGGCTGAAGACCGGCACGCCTCCGCGGCTGGATGGCCGCACGATTGATTGGGCTCGGCTGGACAGCCAGCCCGGCGACGACGACCCGGCGCTGTTTTCCTTTCTGAGCCGGGCCCCCGAAGCCCGCCAGATTTCGTGTGGAATCACACACACTACCGAAGCGACTCACCAGATCGTGCGGGACAACCTGTCCCGATCCGCCATGTATGGTGGCCATATCGAAGGCGTCGGCCCGCGCTATTGCCCGTCGATTGAAGACAAGATCGTGCGCTTTGCCGACAAGACCTCGCATCAGGTGTTCCTCGAGCCTGAGGGGTTGGATGACCATACCGTCTATCCGAACGGGCTTTCCACTTCTCTGCCCGAAGAGGTTCAGCACGCCTACATCCGCACGATTTCCGGCTTGGAGCGGACGGAGATTCTGCAACCGGGCTACGCCATCGAATATGATTATTTCGACCCGCGCAGCCTGCACCTGACGCTGGAAACCCGGTCTGTTCCCGGCCTGTATTTCGCGGGTCAGATCAATGGCACGACGGGTTATGAGGAAGCGGCAGCACAAGGGCTTGTGGCGGGCCTGAACGCGGCAGCTGCATCCTGTGGTCGTGCTTCGGTCGAATTCAGCCGGACGGAAAGCTATATCGGCGTGATGATTGATGACCTGACGTCGCGCGGGGTGACAGAGCCTTACCGTATGTTCACCTCGCGGGCCGAGTTCCGCCTGACAGTGCGGGCAGACAATGCGGACCGCCGCTTGACGCCCGTCGGGCTTTCGGCGGGATGCGTAAGTGACGCGCGACGGATTTCGTTTGAGGCGAAGCTGGATGCAATCGACCGCGGCAGGTCGATTCTTGCGGGCGTTAAGCTGGGGCCAAGGGAGCTGGGCGCTGCTGGTGTAAACGTCAGTCGTGATGGCGTGAAACGCAACGGCTATGAGGCTCTGTCGCTTCCCGGAGCAGATATAGTGTCCCTGCGGGATGTGTTTCCGGCCTTCCGAGAGGTGGAATTTCCCGTCCTGGAGCAGCTTCAGATCGATTCGACATATGACCAGTATGCGGACCGACAGTCGCGCGAGGTGGCCGATCTGAGGCGGCAGGAATCGCAGCGGATCCCGGCCGGCTTCAACTACGATCTCATTTCCGGCTTGTCGAACGAGCTTAAGTTGAAGCTTGGACGACAACAGCCGGAGTCACTCCTTCAGGCCGCCCGAATCGAGGGCGTGACTCCGGCGGCGCTGCTGCTGGTTCTATCGCACTTGCGCAAACCTTCAGCGGAGCGGCAGGCGGGATGAACGCTTCGGGCGAACTTCGGATCGCCGGGCTCGATGTTTCACGTGAAACATTCGAAGCGCTGGAGGCCTTCGCGGCACTCGTGCGGCGCTGGAACCCTGCGGTCAATCTTGTCAGCGCGACCAGTCTTTCGCATCTGTTTGACCGGCATATCGTTGATTCCGCGCAGCTTTACAAGTTGGCCCCAACTGCCACCCAAAACTGGGTCGATCTGGGTTCAGGTGGGGGGTTTCCCGGCCTTGTGATTGCGATACTTGCAAAAGGGCAGAACTCTGATCTGCGGATCACTCTGGTCGAGTCGGATGCGCGCAAGGCAACGTTTCTGCGTCAGGCTGCGCAAAGCTTGGGCCTGCAAGTGTGCGTTCTGAATGACCGGATCGAATCAATTCCGCAGCTTGGTGCAGATGTTCTGTCCGCACGGGCTCTTGCGCCGCTTGTGGGGCTTCTGCCGTTCGCCGAGCGGCACCTGCGCTCTGACGGCTCGGCAATATTTCCGAAAGGCGCCCGGTTTGCCGAGGAATTGACCGAAGCGCGAAAGTCATGGGACTTCGAGGTTGACACCCACTCCAGTCTGTCAGAACCGGGGTCAGCCGTTCTGGTGATCAGGAAGATAAGACGTGCAAAAAATGACTGACGCATCGCGCACTCACATCATGGCGCTTGCAAACCAGAAAGGTGGGGTTGGCAAGACAACCACCGCCATCAATCTTGCTGCTGGTCTGGCTGAATTGGGCCGCAAAGTGCTGCTGGTAGACCTTGATCCGCAAGGCAACTCTTCCACCGGGCTGGGGATCAGGCCGGAGGCACGCAAGAAAACAAGCTACGATCTGATTGTAGATGGAGCAGACCTACAAGATGTAGTGATCGGCACCGCATTTCCCGATGTCAAGATTATCCCGGCAAATGCGGATCTTTCGTCTG
Source organism: Tabrizicola sp. (assembly GCF_030373185.1). Taxonomy (GTDB): domain Bacteria; phylum Pseudomonadota; class Alphaproteobacteria; order Rhodobacterales; family Rhodobacteraceae; genus Tabrizicola. The sequence continues at coordinate 133,817 of NZ_JAUCZH010000003.1, read as the reverse complement.
CCGATCTTGACATCGTATCGAACGAAAAGCGCAGCTACTTGCTGCACGATGCCCTTCGCCAGCCTTTGATGGACACCTACGGCTTCGACTACATTCTGATCGATTGTCCGCCCGCATTGAGCTTGCTGACCGTCAACGCGCTTGTCGCCTGCGATTCGGTTCTTGTGCCGTTGCAGTGCGAGTTCTTTGCGCTGGAGGGGCTTTCGCAGCTGATGCTTACGATTCGCGATGTCCGAAGATCTGCAAATCCCGCGCTGCGAATCGAGGGTGTGGTTCTTACCATGCACGACAGCCGGAATAATCTGACCGCCCAAGTAGAAGCGGATGCCCGGGCGAATATGGGTGAACTTGTGATGAAAACGACTATCCCTCGGAACGTTCGCATAAGTGAGGCACCCTCGCACGCACTTCCCGTTCTGACTTATGACACGACGTCAAAGGGCGCGGCCGCCTATCGCGCGCTGGCAAAAGAGATTGCCGACCGGCGAAAAATTCCAGCAGTTTCAGAGGTCTGACGAATGAGCGGCAAGAATGAAAAGCGTGGGCTGGGCCGGGGACTTTCAGCTTTGATGGCCGATGTGAATCTGGCCGGCCCGGACCAGCAACCAAGCGGGCGAAAGGCCGAGTTCATGTTGCCGGTGGACAAGCTGGAGCCGAATCCGCAGCAGCCGCGCCTGGACTTCAAGCGCGAAGAACTGGATAGCCTGGCAGACTCGATTCGCCAGAAAGGGGTGATCCAGCCGTTGATCGTGCGACGGAAGCCGGGCCGCGATGTGTACGAGATTGTTGCGGGTGAACGGCGCTGGCGGGCCGCACAGCTTGCGCAACTGCACGAAGTGCCTGTTGTCGTGCGCGATCTGAGCGATACCGAAGTTCTGGAAATCGCCATCATCGAGAATATCCAGCGCGAAGATCTGAACGCCATCGAAGAGGCGCTGGGTTTTCGGCAGCTGATGACCCGATTCGGTCATACACAGGAGAAGCTGGCCGAAGCGTTAAGCCGCAGCCGCAGTCATGTTGCCAACCTTCTGCGCTTGCTGACCCTTCCGACCGAAGTGCAGGACATGGTTCGGGATGGCACGCTAAGCGCAGGCCACGCGCGCGCTCTGATCGGTAGCCCGAAAGTGGGGGAACTGGCGATACAGGTCGCCGCAAAAGGGCTTTCCGTGCGCGAAACAGAGCGGCTGGTCAAGCAGCAGCCCGGCGAACAGAAATCTGATCGGAAGCCCTCCAAGGGGCAGGAAAAGGATGCCGATACCCGCGCGTTGGAGGCCGACATCTCTGCCAATCTTCGTATGCAGGTCCGCATTGATCATGAGCCGGGCGGTGAGAAAGGCCAGTTGACCATTCGCTACGCTAGCCTCGATGATCTCGATATGCTGTGTCGTTTGCTGTCTCAGACACAAGATGCTGGGATAATCGGAGAAGATTAATCCGCGCTGTGGCGACCTGCCAACAAGTTGCGCAGCACGCCGTTCAGCACCATGACGCCCGAATCTGTGGTCTGGATCGTGTCGCCCTCTTGCCGCAAGAGGCCAAGCCCGGCCAGATCGTTCAGCGCCGTTTGCGGCAAGTCGGAACCCGCCAAAGCGGCATAGCGCGAAAGCGAAGCGCCCTCTCGCAAGCGCAGAGCGAACATCAGGTATTCGGTCGCCCGATCTTCCGCACCAAGCGTCACGGACCGTTCGGCTAACCCGGGGCGTTGCAGGGTTTTTTCAAGCCAAAGCGTCGGCGCCCGCTCTGCCTCGGTCGCGAAACGGCCAGTCGGCAGGGTCAAGCGACCATGAGCGCCGGGGCCAATGCCGGCATAGTCACCCATCCGCCAATAGATCAGATTGTGCCGCGATTCGCCGCCGGGGGTGGCGTGATTCGACACCTCATAGGCGGGCAGGCCGGCGGTGCGGGTGATTTCCTGTGTGAGCTCGAACATGTCGGCGGCAAGGTCTTCAACCGGCAGGCCGCGCAGCAGGTTCTTGGCGTGCATCTGCCCAAAAACCGTGCCGTCTTCGATTGTCAGCTGATACAGCGACAGGTGCGAGGTGCCAAAATCAAGCGCTCGGCGCAGTTCATCGCGCCAGCCGGCGAGGGTCTGGTCTTGCCGCGCATAGATCAGGTCAATGCTGACGCGGGGAAAGGTTGCTTGTGCGGTGGCGATGGCGGTGCGGGCCTCTTCAACGGAATGCATCCGGCCAAGTCGGCGCAGGTCAGTGTCGTCAAGGGATTGAATCCCAAGGGAAACACGGTTGATGCCCGCCTTGGCATAGGCTGCGAATCGGGCCGCCTCGACGGAACCGGGGTTGGCCTCCAGCGTGATCTCGACATCATTCGCAAGGCTCCAGGTTTCGCGGATCCGGTCCAGAATGCCTTGAACCAGCGCCGGGTCCATCAGCGAAGGCGTGCCTCCGCCGAAGAAAACGCTGTTGAGAAGGCGGCCTTCGGTCAATGCGCCGATGCGGTCAATTTCAGCCTGAAAGGCGGCCAGCCAGCGGGTTTGGTCCACATGGGCGGCGACGTGGCTGTTGAAGTCGCAATAGGGGCATTTCGACTGGCAAAATGGCCAGTGGAGGTAAAGCCCAAAGCCCGCATGGCGCCAGTCTTCCATCGGCTGTGTCACGGAAAACAGGCCGCGACGAGCTTTTTGAAGGCATCGGCGCGGTGGCTCAGGCGGTTCTTTTCCCAGCGGTCCATTTCACCGAAGGTCTGGGAATAGCCATCAGGCATGAAGATGGGATCAAATCCGTGGCCCTGTTCCCCGCGTCCCGGCCAGACCAGGCGACCAGGCGAAACGCCTTCGAAAACAAGATCTTGCCCGTCAGGCCAGGCCAGAACCAAGGTGCAGCGAAACTGCGCAAGCCGGGGCTCGGGGGCGTGGATCGTCTCCAGTTCCCGCCAGACACGCTTCATCCCCACGGCGAAGTCGCGACCTTTGGTGGTGGTTGCCCAATCTGCGGTGAAAACCCCGGGCGCACCGTCAAGGGCATCGACGGATAGACCGGAATCATCGGCCAGCGCTACCAGACCGCTGGCTTTGGCGGCGGCATGGGCCTTTAGCCGGGCATTGCCGACAAATGTCGTTTCGGTCTCTTCGGGTTCGGGCAGGCCAAGATCGCCCGCACCAACGACCGACACGCCGTAGGGCGCCAGAAGATCAGCGATTTCCTCAAGCTTGCCGCGATTATGCGTCGCGACAAGCAGGCGGTCCCCGATCAGGCCGGGCATCAAAGACTCAAGGCCGCCTTTTGCGCGGCAACAAGGGCGGCATTTCCGGCGCGGGCAAGATCCAGAAGGTGCAGCAGCTCTTCCTGGCTGAAGGCGGCGCCTTCTGCTGACATCTGCACCTCCACCAGACGGCCGGCTCCGGTCATGACAAAGTTGCCATCTGTTCCAGCGGCGGAATCTTCAAGATAATCAAGGTCAAGAACAGGCTGGCCAGCGTAGATCCCGCAGGAAACGGCGCAGACGTGGTCAAGGATCGGGTCGCTGACGATGGCGCCCGCCTTCAAAAGCTTGTTCACCGCCAGCCGCAAAGCGACCCAGCCACCTGTGATCGCGGCGCAGCGGGTGCCGCCGTCGGCCTGAATCACATCGCAGTCGATAACGATCTGTCGTTCGCCAAGGGCGTTGCGGTCAACCCCCGCGCGCAATGACCGACCGATAAGCCGTTGAATCTCTTGCGTTCGGCCCGATTGCTTACCCGAAGCAGCCTCCCGCCGGGTGCGCGTGTTGGTGGCGCGCGGCAGCATGCCGTATTCCGCCGTCACCCAGCCCTGGCCGGTGTTCTTCAGGAACGGTGGCGGCTTGTCTTCGATGCTCGCGGTGCAAAGGACATGGGTGTCACCCATACGGATCAGGCAAGAGCCTTCAGCATGTTTGGTCACGCCGGTTTCAATTGAAACCGCGCGCAAATCGCTTAATTTTCTGCCTGACGGGCGCATTGCCGGACCTTTCGCTGGGATGTGGCCACATATGCAACCATAGTCCCGGTATGCAACCCCGATTGAGTCGCTGATCCTCATGCACCGCCCATGACCAACCCGCAGCCCATCCTGACCGACATGAACGACCGCACGCGTGAGGTGTTTCGGCGTGTGGTCGAAGGCTATCTGACCTCGGGTGAACCTGTCGGGTCTCGCACCCTGACGCGCACCCTGTCTGAAAAGGTGTCGGCGGCAACGGTGCGCAACGTGATGCAGGATCTGGAATATCTGGGTCTTCTGGACAGCCCGCATGTGTCGGCTGGGCGGGTTCCCACCCAGTTGGGCCTGCGGATGTTTGTTGACAGCCTGCTGGAGGTCGGCACCGTTGCGCCAGAAGATCAGGAGCGGATCGACGCCACGCTTTTACCCAGCGATCAGGACGTAACCTCGCTCTTGGATGATGTCGGCGCGGCGCTTTCCGTCATCACGCGGGGGGCAAGTGTTGTGCTGGCGCCAAAGCGCGAAGCCCCGATCCGCCATATCGAATTTGTCAGCCTAGCACCGGACCGCGCTCTGGTGGTGCTGGTATTTGCCGATGGTCAGGTTGAAAACCGCATCTTCTCGCCACCGCCGGGGCAGACGCCATCCTCGATGCGCGAAGCGGCGAATTTTCTGAACGCGCTGGCAGAAGGGCGCACGCTTTCGGAACTTCGCAGCAACGTGACGAACGAGATTACCAATCGTCGGCAGGAAATCGACGTTCTGGCGCGGCAACTGGTCGAAAGCGGGCTGGCCCTGTGGGAAAATGCAGGCAAGAGCTCGGAACGGCTGATCGTCCGGGGGCGCGGCAATCTGATCGAAGAGGCGGCCAATGCGGCGGAGATTGAACGAATCCGGGTGCTGTTTGACGACCTCGAACGCAAGCGTGACATCGCAGAATTTCTGAACCTTGCCGAAACCGGCGACGGCGTGCGCATTTTTATCGGGTCAGAGAACAAGCTTTTCTCACTTTCCGGTTCAAGTCTGGTGGTTTCTCCCTATATGAACGCTGATCGGAAAATCATCGGCGCGGTGGGCGTCATCGGTCCGACCCGGTTGAACTATGGCCGGATTGTCCCGATCGTGGATTATACCGCCCAGCTGGTGGGCCGCCTTGTCTCGGATCGGGGCAAGGGCTGACAGACAGACGAGGACTGAAGATGACGCAGGAACAAGCAGCTTCGCCCGAGGTGGAGCTGGAAGATTTCGGAATGGACGCCGCCGCCGAGCTGGAGGAAATGCGCGCCGAACGCGACGAGATGCGCGACAAGTTCATGCGCGCGCTGGCCGAGGCCGAGAATTCGCGCAAGCGGGCCGACCGTGACCGGAAAGAGGCTGAACTTTACGGCAGCACCCGCCTTGCGCGTGACCTTTTGCCCGTTCACGACAACCTGAGCCGGGCCTTGCAGGCTATCCCCGAGGAAAGCCGCGCCGCTTCGGCCGCTTTGATCGAAGGGGTAGAACTGACCCTGCGGGAACTGACCAACGTCATGACACGGCACGGCATCACCACGATTTCGCCCGCGATTGGCGACGTTTTCGACCCGCAACTGCATCAGGCAATGTTCGAAGCACCGCTGCCCGGAACCAAGGCGGGCCAGATCATTCAGGTGATGACCGAAGGTTTCCTGCTGCACGACCGGCTGCTGCGCCCGGCGCAGGTGGGTGTTTCCTCGACCCCGGGTTGATGTGCTCCATCAAGGCTGGGGAGGGCTGTCTGCCCTCCCCAGACCCCTCCCGAGGATATTTTTCCAGAGAGGAAGGCGAATTTTAGTCAAGTTTTAGCGGCTTGTTTCAGGTCGTAGATCAGTTTCAAGGCCGCGATCGGTGTCAGTTCATCGGGGTGAATATTCTCCAAAATGCCCTCAACCACCGAAGTTCTGGCGACGGGGCGCGCGGCCTGTGGTGGCGCTGCGCGAAACAAGGGCAGATCGTCGATCAGCGCCCTTTGCGAGCCGCCTTCGCGTTCGCCTTTCTCCAGCGCCTCAAGAACCACTTTTGCTCGTTCGATCACTGATGCCGGAAGGCCCGCCAGCCGCGCGACCTGAACGCCGTAGCTGCGGTCGGCGGCACCTTTGCGGACCTCATGCAGGAAGATGACCTCACCTTCCCATTCCTTCACGGTCACAGTGGCGTTCTCCACGCCGGGCAGTTTTGCGGAAAGGGCCGTCATTTCATGGTAATGCGTGGCGAAAAGGGCGCGACAGCGGTTCACCTCGTGCAGGTGCTCCAGCGTGGCCCAGGCGATGGACAACCCGTCATAGGTGGCGGTACCGCGACCGATTTCATCAAGGATCACCAGCGCGCGGTCATCGGCCTGGTTGAGGATGGCGGCGGTTTCCACCATTTCGACCATGAAGGTTGACCGACCCCGCGCCAGATCATCCGAAGCGCCAACCCGGCTGAACAGTTGGCTGACAAGGCCGATGCGGGCCGAAGTGGCAGGGACGTAGCTGCCCGCCTGCGCCAGTAGCGCGATCAGGGCATTCTGGCGCAGGAATGTGGACTTCCCGGCCATGTTCGGCCCGGTCAGAAGCCAGATCGCAGGGGTTTCAGCATCGGTCAGGGCGCAGTCATTGGCGACAAAGGGCGCGCCGCCCTGTTGGCGCAACGCACGTTCCACGACCGGATGACGACCGCCGACAATCTGAAAGGCGCGGCTGTCGTCGATCTTTGGTTCACACCAGTTTTCGGCGGCGGAAAGGTCGGCAAAGGCGGCGGCGAGGTCGATCTCAGCCAGCGCCCTTGCCGCTTGGGCGATAGGGGCGGACAGATCGAGAATCTGGGCTTTCAGTCCAGAATAGTGACGTTTTTCAATCTCTAGCGCGTGGTTGCCGGCGTTCAGGATGCGTGTTTCAAGCTCGTTCAGGGCAAGGGTGGTAAAGCGAACCTGACCTGCGGTGGTCTGGCGGTGGATGAACAGTTCCGGCATGGCGCGCATGCGATCTTCATGGGTGGTTGTCACCTCGATGAAATAGCCCAGCACGTTGTTGTGCTTGATCTTGAGGCCGGGAATCGCGGCCTTTTCAGCATAATCCGCCTGCATCCGGGCAATGACGCCACGGCCTTCATCCCGAAGCGCGCGGGTTTCATCCAGTTCGGCGTCATGACCGGGGGCGATGAAGCCGCCGTCGCGGGTCAGAAGCGGCGGTTCCTCGACCAGCGCCCGCGTCAGAAGGTCGACCAGCGCGTCGTGGCCGACCAATGCCGTGGCAGACTCGGCCAGCAAGGGTGGGGTGTCGGACAAAAGGCCCGCGATGGCTGCGGCCTGTTCCAGCCCGGCGCGGATTGCTGTCATGTCGCGCGGTCCGTCACGATCAAGCGCCAGGCGGGACAGGGCGCGGTCCGTGTCCGGCACCCGGCGCAAGGCTTCGCGCAGGCGGTCACGCAGGGCGGGTTGTTCGATCAGGTGGCGCAGGGCGTCTTGCCGCCGATGGATCAGCGCAAGATCAAGCGAGGGTGCCGACAGCCGCCGCTCCAGAAGCCGCGCGCCGGCGGCGGTGGCGGTCCGGTCCACTGCCGCCAGAAGTGACTCGTCGCGACCGCCGGACAGCGCTTGCGTCAGCTCCAGATTGCGCCGGGTTGCGGCGTCGATCTGCATGGCGGCGCCAAAGGCCTCGCGCACCGGGGGGCGCAACAGGGGCAGGTGGCCACGTTGAGTCAGGTGCAGATAGTCCAGAAGCGCACCCATGGCCGAAACCTCGGCGCGGTCAAAGCTGCCAAAGGCATCAAGCGAGGCGACGTTGAACATGTCGCACAGCCGCTTTTCCGCATTGGTGCTGTCGAAGCTGCCGCGTGACAGGGGCGTAATCGAAACCCCGTTTTCCGCCATGTCAGAGACTATTTCACGTTCCTGCGCCTCATTCAGCAACAGCTCTCTTGGGGCGATGCGGGCGAGGTCTGGGCCAAGCCGGACGAGCGAGGATGGCATCACCCGAAACTCACCGGTCGAGATATCGGCCCAAGCCAAGGCTGCCGTGCCGCGCACTTCGGAAAAGGCGGCAAGAAAGTTGTGGCGGCGGGCTTCCAGCAGGGAATCTTCGGTCAGGGTGCCGGGGGTAACCAGCCGCACGACATCACGCTTGACCACGGATTTTGACCCGCGCTTCTTCGCCTCGGCGGGGTCTTCAAGCTGTTCGGCAATGGCGACACGAAAGCCTTTGCGGATCAGCGTCAGAAGGTAGCCCTCCGCCGAATGGACCGGAACGCCGCACATTGCGATGGGCGCGCCAAGGTGAAAGCCGCGCTTGGTCAATGCGATGTCCAGCGCGGCCGATGCGGCGACCGCGTCGTCAAAGAACATCTCGTAGAAATCGCCCATCCGGTAGAACAGGATGGCGCCGGGGTTCTGCGCCTTGATTTCCAGATACTGCGCCATCATCGGCGTCACGGCGTCATCGGTCACGGCTTACCCCCGGCTGAAGCCCGACCTTACACCGTGGCGGCTGTCGCTTTCAACTGGTAGGGGCGCCCGGGTCGATCAACCCCTGCATCTTGAGGTCGGACCAGAGATCAGGCGGGATCGGCCGCGCGACATTTTCGGCGTTCTGTCGGGCCTGAGCCGCCGAAACAGCGCCCGGGATGACAGACACGACCGCTGGATGCAGCAACGGAAACTGCAAGGCGGCAGCGGCAAGCGGCACGCCATGGCGGGCGCAGACCGATTCGATCGCGCGGGCCTTGGTGACCATCTCGGCGCTGGCGGGGGCATAGGCATACATCACCCCCGGCGCTGACGGGTTGGCCAGAAGGCCCGAGGCAAAGGGCGCACCAATGATCACCTTGATCCCGCGCCGCGCGCAATCTGCCATCGGGCCATGCAGCGCTGCCTGATCCGCCAAGGTGTAGGGCATGGCGACAAGGAAGAAATCCACCTCGATCCACGGGGCGATTTCGGTGAAGTCGGACAGGGTGTTCATCCCCATGCCGACGGCGGCAATCTGACCGTCAGCCTTCAGGCGATGCAGGTAGGCCAGTCCGGTCCCGGTCAGCGCCGACATGTGGCCGTCAAAGGCGGGGCCGTGATAGTCGCGGTCAAGGTCGTGGATGATCAGCGCTTCAACCGATGGCTGGCCCAGCCGAAAGCTGCTTTGGGTCAGCGATGCGGCGAAACCTTCGGCCGAATAGTCATAGCGAACGGCGAAGTTGAGCCCGCCTTGCCATTGCACCCGCGCATCCTGTCCGCGCGGGGCAGGATCATAGACCCGGCCAACCTTGGTCGAAATCAACGCCTGATCACGCGGCCAGCCCCGCAAGGCGGCCCCCAGACGATGTTCGGCCAGCCCATGCCCATACCACGGCGCGGTGTCGAAATAGCGCACCCCCGCATCCCATGCGGCAGCGAAAGTCCTTGCCGCATCGCTTTCCGAATAGGTGGCGAAGATATTGCCAAGCGAGGCGCTTCCCATTCCAAAGCGCGGCCAGTCTTCAGGGAAACGCGGGGCAGGTGGGGCGATGACGGTCATGGGTCAAAGCACATAGCGCGACAGGTCGGCAGACCGGGAAAGCGCGCCAAGATTCGTCTCTACAAAAGCGGAATTGACGGTAACTTCGGTGCCGGGACGGTCGGGCGCGTTAAAGGAAAGCTCCTCGAACACCCGCTCCATCACCGTATACAGCCGCCGCGCACCGATGTTTTCGACGCTGCGGTTCACCTCGGCGGCAATGTGGGCAAGGGCGGCGATGCCATCTGGGGTGAAGGTTACCGTCACCTCCTCGGTTCCCATCAGCGCGGAATATTGCAGGGTTAGCGCATTGTCCGTCTCGGTCAGGATGCGGACGAAATCGGCTTCGGTCAGAGGTTGCAGTTCCACCCGGATCGGCAGGCGGCCTTGCAGTTCGGGCAACAGGTCCGATGGCTTGGCGATGTGGAACGCGCCTGACGCGATGAACAGGATGTGGTCGGTCTTGACCGGGCCGTGCTTGGTGGAAACGGTTGTGCCTTCGATAAGGGGCAGAAGGTCGCGCTGCACGCCTTCACGCGACACATCCGCCCCGCGCGCATCGGCGCGGGCGCAGATCTTGTCGATCTCGTCCAGAAAGACGATGCCGTTTTCCTGCACCGCTTCCAGCGCCGCCGCCTTTACTGCCTCATCATCCAGCAGTTTGTCGGCCTCTTGGCCAAGGAGGATGTCGTGGCTTTGCAGCACCGTCATCCGTTTGCGACTGGTGCGGCCGCCGAAGGCCTTGAACAGGTCTTGCAAGCCCTGCATCTGTTGTTCCATCCCCGGCATCCCCATGCCCATCGGCAGGGGCGCGGCTTCCGCGACGTCAATCTCGATCATCGTGTCGTCAAGTTCTCCACGCTTCAGCTTGCCCCGGAACATCTCGCGCGTTTGCTCGCGGGCGTCCTTGCCGGCAAGGGCTTCGATCACCCGGTCTTCGGCGGCCTTGTGGGCGCGGGCCTTCACGTCTTCGCGCATCTGGGCGCGGGTGTCGTTGATCGCCACATCCACCAGATCGCGGATGATGCTGTCGACATCGCGGCCGACGTAGCCCACTTCGGTGAACTTCGTTGCCTCGACCTTCAGGAACGGAGCCTTCGCCAGCTTGGCAAGGCGACGGCTGATCTCGGTCTTGCCCACACCGGTTGGGCCGATCATCAGGATGTTCTTGGGGTAAACCTCATCGCGCAGGTCATCGCCCAACCGCTTTCTGCGCCAACGGTTGCGCAGCGCCACGGCAACGGCACGCTTGGCGTCGGCCTGCCCGATGATGAAGCGGTCAAGCTCGGATACGATTTCGCGGGGGGTAAGGTCGGTCATTCTGTGCTTCCGTAAGGGGGCAGGCGCGATTTTCCGGGGAAGTCGGGCAGGATGTGCATCAACCAGGCGCGAAGCTGCACCCACCAGGTTCCGATGGCGGTGATGAACGCGCCGAGAAGGAGAAGGGTGAAGATCCATTGTGTCCCGCCACTGTCACCCATCACCCAGGTGATGACGATGGCGATATAGGCGATGGCCGCAGTCAGGAACGACCGGCGATCGATCACAAGCGCAAGGACGGTGATCAGGAGCAGCGCAAGGGCAAGGAACCTGGTCCCGCTGCCGTTCATCAGCGTGATGGCAACGGTGTTGACCAGCGCTGGCGCAGCCAGAAGATGGCACCAGAAGGCGGTGGCAGAGTGGCGGCCAAGGCGGTGCGGATCGCGGGTGTCGAACCACATGCCGACAAGAAAGGCACCGATGCCGAAAAGCAGGGTTGCGGTCGCGAAGGCGGGGCTCTCGGTCAGGTCAAAGAGGGCGCGGTAGCCGCCCTTACCAAGCGCTCCGCCTGCCACCAAACCCACGACATTCGTCGCGGAAGCGGTCACGGAGTAAACGACACCCAACGCAAAGCAGCCCACAAGGAAGGCAGCGAAAGGCAGCTTGAAACGCAGGTACCAGGTGATCATCCCAGCGGTGGCAAGGCTGAACCCAAGGATGGAAATCATTCTGCCGTTGGTCACATTGGGCGCCACGAAGGTGAAGACAAAGGTCAGAAGTCCGATTCCGAAAGCCACCGCCAGCACCATCGAAGGCAAGGTCATGCGGCGCTTGAGCGTAAAGTAGTTTGCGAACCACCACGCAACCAACGCCGTGACAAAGGGCAGGGCAGTCAGCAGCAATCCCTGGGTCATGATCGTGACCAGCCCTAGGATGCCCGCCAGCAGGATGATCAGACCGATCGATATGAAGATCTCGGAAAACCCGCGGAAAAACTCGAACGGCTCATCCTCGGCGGGCAGGGCGGCGCGGCGACCGGATCGGCCGTTGATCAGTGCTGCAAGCGACGCCGCCTGCGCCTCGGTCACGATCCCGGCAGCAACGGCGGCGCGAAGGTCTTCGGGGGTCATTTCCGGATCGTCTCCACGGTCAGATTGCCATTGGTATAGACGCAAATGTCAGCTGCAATCGCCATGGCGCGGCGCGCGATATCCTCGGCGGGCAGATCCGTGGCCATCAGACCGCGTGCGGCAGCCAGGGCGAAGTTGCCGCCTGACCCGATGGCGGCGATGTCATGTTCCGGCTCCAGCACGTCGCCAGCGCCAGTGATGACGTAAAGATCGCGCCCGTCGGTCACGATCAGCATGGCCTCAAGATTGCGCAGATACTTGTCCATGCGCCAGTCCTTCGCCAGATCGACGCAGGCGCGGGCCAGTTGGCCTGGCGCGGCCTCCAGCTTTTTCTCCAGCCGTTCCAGCAGGGTGAAGGCATCGGCGGTTGATCCGGCAAAGCCCGCCACCACGTCATGCCCGCCGGGCGTAAGCCTGCGCACCTTGCGCGCGGTGCCTTTGATCACGGTCTGGCCAAGCGAAACCTGCCCGTCGCCCGCCACTACCACCTCGCCTCCGCGCCGGACGGCAAGGATCGTCGTGCCGTGCCAGCCGGGGAATTTGTCATCCGCCATGGCGACCTCCGTTGTCATGCTTCTATATGGCCGGGTGGAAAGCGCATCACAAGGTCAGGGAAATGGACGAAAGAAAACGGGTTCTGCACATCTACCTTCATTCGCCATGGCGTCAGGCGGCCGAAGCGGGTGAGGTCAACCTGTTTCGCAGGATGCAGGCGGCTCTGCCTGACTGGCGGCTCAAGTTCCACCCCGACACCCCGGCCGAGCGATTGAAGGCTCCGGGGCGCGGCGGGTATGGGCTTTTTCACATGCAGGCCCCGAATGGCCCGCGCATCCTGTGCCTGCGCCGCGCCTATATTCTGCCGTTCTGGCGGATAGAGGCGGTTTCGGAACGCTGGCTGTTCGATGTGGCGCAGGAGCGGTTTGATGCCGACACGATACCGAAGGACGAGGCGGACGGCTTTGTCAGGCGCTGGCGGCCGAAACTTCTGGGAGACGGCGCGTCGCGGCAGGATGGCTATGTCCTTGTGCCGTTGCAGGGGCGGATTTCGGAACATCGATCCTTTCAGGAAGCCAGCCCTTTGGCCATGTTAGAGACTGTTCTGGAAAGGATCGCGACCCGGCGCGTGGTCGCGACCCTCCATCCGAAAGAGGTCTACACCCCCGCCGAGCTTGCCGCGCTGGAGGATTTGGAGCGTCGTTTTCCCCGGTTCACGCTGGTCGGCGCCCAAACGCCGGCGCTGCTTCTGGGCTGCGATGCCGTGGTGACGCAGAATTCGTCTGTGGCGCTGCATGGCTTCTTTGCCGACAAACCGGCGGTGCTGTTTGCACAAAGCGATTTTCACCACATTGCGGGGTCTGTCCCGAAGGGCGGTCTGGATGCGGCCTTCGCCGCGCTTGACGCGCCACCGCCGGATTTCGCGCGGTATCTGTGCTGGTTCTTTCGGCGCCAGGCGATCAATGGCGGCGCACCGGATTGCGAGGCGCAGATCGTGGCGCGCTTTCGCCGCCACGGTTGGCAGGTCTGAACGAAAAACGCCCGCGCCTTGCGGCGCGGGCGCTTCCCGTATTCAGGTGGCCATCGCTTAGCGGCGCAGGCCCAGACGCGCGATCAGCGAGGTATACCGCGCTTCGTTCGTCTTTTTCAGGTAGTCCAGAAGCTTCCGGCGCTGGGCAACCATCATCAACAGACCACGACGCGAGTGGTTGTCTTTCTTGTGGCCCTTGAAGTGCTCGGTCAGCGTGGCGATGCGCGACGACAGGATCGCAACCTGAACTTCCGGCGAACCGGTGTCGTTCTCTTTGGTCGCGTATTCCTTGATAAGGCGCGCTTTTTCTTCAACCGTGATCGACATCGGGGTCTCCTTGGCAAAAGGTGATGGCACAGGCCGGGATGTCGTCCAGCAAGGCCCTTGGAGGCTCCGCATTGGTGCGGATGCGGCCGTATAGGCAGATTCGTCCGAAAAGGGAAGGGGTTGGAACCCCTGCGCGGCCTGGCCAGAGTTCTGGTCACAGACTGTTAACCCTGTGTGCAGATTCCAGTCGCGTTCTGGAGGGCGACGCTTCCGAAATCATCCGAAACATGGTAACGACGAGAGACAATTTCCGTTTATTGGCAATAAGTTAACGGAAATATTGGTTAACGATTTCGGGCTGCGGCAAGTCAAGGGGTGACAGGGTGATAACGATACTTGGTCTGCTTGGGGTCTTCATCGCCGGGGCCGCGGCGGATTCCCTCATGTCCGTCAGAGATGGCGACAACGTCAATGACGAACCATCCGATCCCGAAGATGATGTTGATCCGGACGGCAGGTCCATGCTGGACGACCTCCCCGATCTGCATGACCCGGCCGAGGGGAACGCGCTTTCCGATGATCTGGCCAAGCCCGATCCGCTGGCACAAACCCTGACGGGCGGCGCTGCGGACGACATCATTTCAGGCGGCGATGGTGCTGACCTGATCGATGGTGGGGGCGGAAATGACCTGATCGACGGTCGCAATGGCGATGATTTGATCGACGCTGGCGCTGGCGATGACTCGGTCTGGGCTGGCGCGGGTGACGACACTGTCCTTGGCGGCGCAGGCAATGACACGCTGCAAGGGCAGGATGGCGATGATCTGCTTGACGGTGCCGCCGGCGATGACCTGCTTGCCGGACATTCGGGCAATGATCTGCTTTCTGGCGGTGAGGGCGCGGATACGCTGCTGGGCGGTCAGGGCAATGACGAAATGCATGGCGGCGCAGGGGATGACTGGCTTGCCGGCGGGGAGGGCAATGACTCGCTTTTCGGGGGCGCCGGTTCTGACATTCTTGACGGTGGTGCCGGGGATGACTGGCTTTCCGGGCTGGCGGGTGACGTGGATGATTTCGACACCGACTTTCTGAATGGCGGTACCGGAAATGATACTTTGGTTCTGGGGTCGGGTGACCACGCCTTTGGTGATGCCGGAAATGACGATTTCATCTTGCATGACTGGCTGATCGAGGGCGGCGTTGCCCATATTTCGGACTACGACGCGAACTCTGACCGGCTGATTATTGTCTACGATCCCGTGGCCCATCCTGATCCGGTTCTTTCTGTGCAGGTGAACGATGAAGGCAACGAAGCGACGCTGTTGCTGGATGGTTCGCCGGTGGCCACGGTTCGCGGCGATGCTGTCGCGGTGGCTGACGTCACCCTGACGGCCGCCTGACGCGGGCTACCAGACCTCTGGCTGCTGCTGATATCCGACATACAGCGGATGGCGCGGCTGGCCTTGTCCGGTGATCCCCAGATGCAGCATCCGCGCGCCTGATTTTCGCAGCATGCCCTCAACCGCTGTACCCCGGCCCATGTGCAGGCCGTGGTTGCCCCAGGCACAAATCACCGGTCCCGCCCAGTCAAGGCTTTGCAGGATTGCCGCGTCGTTCCATGGACCGACAGGGTCTGCCTCGGCCCGCATCACCTTTGGGTCGGTGGCCCGAAAGGCAAAGATATTTGTCACCCGAAAGCCACCAAAACCCAAGGCCCGCGCCCGCCGTTCGCAGCGTTCGACGGTGGGGTCGTTCTGCACCTCAGTAGCGGTAGATGGGTTAAGCATGATGAACAACGCCCGCGGCCCATCACCCCAGACCCGGGTCAACAGGTAGCGATACCTTTCGCAATCCGAATAGACCGCCTCTGATACCGCGTCACCCTTGGTGAAGCCTCGCGTGATCATCCCGCCCTCCGTTGGTTGCCCAAGCATTACCCGCAACTGCCGCTGCAGCACAGCCCCGGCCTTGCATCGCAGGGCCTTCCCCGTTAGCACGAACCCGGCTTTCAGGAGACGACAATGGACGGGATCGACACGCTCAAGGGCAAATATCTTTCTGCCGTGGCTGGCGCTGCCGATGAGGCCGGGCTGGAAGAGGTCCGTCTGGCAGCTCTGGGCAAGAAGGGCGAAATCAGCGCCCTGATGGCGACGCTTGGCAAGATGGACCCAGAGGTGCGCAAGGCTGCCGGGGCCAACCTGAACGCATTGAAGGATGAAATTGACGCCGCGCTGCGCGCCCGAAAGGTTGCGCTGGGCGACGCGGCGCTGGATGAGCGGCTTAAGTCGGAATGGCTGGACGTGACCCTGCCGGGACGCCCGCGCCGGACGGGGACGATCCACCCCGTCAGTCAGGTGATGGAAGAACTGACCGCCATTTTCGCCGACATGGGTTTTGCAGTCGCCGAAGGCCCGCAGGTCGAAAGTGACTGGTATAATTTCGACGCGCTGAACATTCCGCCCGAACACCCCGCGCGGCAGGAACATGATACGTTCTTCATGCATCGGGCCGAGGGTGACAACCGCCCGCCGCATGTGCTGCGCACCCATACCAGCCCGGTGCAGATCCGCGCGATGACGCAGCAGGGCGCGCCAATCCGCGTGATCGCCCCCGGCCGCGTCTACCGCATGGACATGGACCAGACCCACACCCCGATGTTCCATCAGGTCGAAGGTCTGGCGATTGACCGCGATATCAGCATGGCCAATCTGAAATGGACCCTGGAAGAGTTCTGCCGCGCCTATTTCGAGGTGGACAAGGTGGAACTTCGGTTCCGCGCCAGCCATTTCCCCTTCACCGAGCCCTCGGCCGAGGTCGATATCCGCTATTCCAACGTCGGCGGTCAACTTCGGATTGGCGAAGGCGACAAGTGGATGGAAATCCTTGGCTCTGGCATGGTGCATCCGAAGGTGCTGAAGGCGGCGGGGGTAGACCCTGACCAGTGGCAGGGCTTTGCCTTCGGCATGGGGATCGACCGGATCGCCATGCTGAAATATGGCATCCCCGATCTGCGCGCCTTCTTTGAATCCGATCTGCGCTGGCTGCGGCACTACGGCTTTTCGGCGCTGGATGTGCCGGACCTCGCTGGCGGGCTGTCGATGTAAGCGGGGCCGGCGGTGTCAGAGGAAGACGAAGACCTCGCCGCACGCAAGCATTCCGCGGCCAATGACCCGGCGTTTCCCGCCCAGCGTGAGGCGGCTTATCTGGCAATTGTCACTGCCGTGGATACCGCCCTGCAACCGTTTGGCTACGCGCTGAAGGGCAGCACATGGACCAGGGTTTCGCCGCAGGGAAAATCTGCCGTCCATCTGCAACGCAGCCGATATGGCTGGGATGTGCAGATCATCTTGCGCTTTATGACGCCTGAGGGCGGTCTGCCGGATCACCCGGACTGGCAAGACGGTGAAGACATGACCCTTGTCCGCTTTGGTGGCGGTGGCGGGGAAGACCCCGGGCGGCTTGCCTTTGTGGACGTGCTGGAAAGGCCCGCGCATCTGGCACGGACCATCGATATTCTGGTGGCCGAGGCGTTGCCTTGGCTGGAAAACCTGCATTTTCCGCAGGATTAGAGACGAATCTTCCGCGCGGCAGCCTGCCCCGCCCATCGGCCCGTGGCCCAGCAGGCGGTCAAGAGATAGCCGCCGGTCGGGGCTTCCCAGTCCAGCATCTCGCCGCAGACGAACACGCCTGGCAGGGTGCGAAGTTCCAGATCCTCGGTCACGGATGCCCATTCGACCCCGCCCGCTACCGAGATTGCCTCGTCAAGCGGGCGCGGGCCGATCAGCGGGACCGGCAGGCGCTTCAGGTGGTCAATCGGGGCATGGCGCGCAAATTCCATCACCAGCGCGATCTGGACCTTGCCCAGCCCCAGTTTCCGCAGCCGGTTCGCGGCGGTTTCGCCGGGCTTGATCCGGGCCAGCCGCCGGGCGATTTCATCGGCTGACAGGTCGGGAAGCAGGTCCAGCACCAGCGCGGCACCTTCGCGCAACGCGCGGCTGACAGCGTAGATGCCGCCACCTTCCACCCCACGGGAGGAGATGACGAATTCGCCCCGTTCGCGCCGGTCTCCAGCGATCAGGGCCACGCCCTTGACTGGCTGGCCGAAGAAGGGCGCCATCTTGGGCGACCACTCCACCAAAAAACCCATGTTTGCCGGCTTCCATGGGGCGATGCCGACGCCCTTTTCCCGCAGCCACGCCACCCAGGCCGCATCCGACCCCAGCCGTCGCCAGCTTGCCCCACCCAGCGCCAGCACCGTGATCTTTGGCCTCAACACCTGCACACCTTCGGGGGTGTCAAAACGGAAACCGTCGCCGTCAAACCCTGTCCAGCGCCAGCGGGTGCGAAATTCCACCCCGGCGGCCGCCAGCCGCCCCGCCCATGCCCGCAGCAGCGGTGAGGCTTTCATCGCCACCGGAAACACCCTGCCGGATGATCCAGTGAACACCTCCTGCCCCAAGTCGCGGCACCAGTCCTGCACCTGTTGCGGGCCGAAGGCTTCCAGCATTGGCCGCAGCCCCGGCGCGCCATAGCGCGCGACGAAGGCTGCAAGCGGTTCATCCTTGGTGACGTTCAGCCCGGATTTCCCCGCCATCAGGAACTTGCGCCCGATTGAGGGCATTGCCTCGCAGACCACCACGGGGATGCCCGCCCGTGCCAGTTGCTCTGCCGCCATCAGCCCGGCAGGGCCTGCGCCGATGACCAGGGCCGCCGTCACGCGGTCTTGCCCCGGATTTCCACCACCCGGCGCGGATAGGGCATTTCGATCCCTGCGGTCTTCAGGGCGTTCCAGATCGCGAACAAGACCGGCGAGCCATACCGGTTCTTGCCGTCGTCAATGCCGGAGACCCAGTATTCCACCGCGAAATCGACGCTGCTTTCACCAAAGCCGCGCAACTCGCAATCGGGGCTGTCGGGGTCTTTCAGGACAAAGGGCAGGGCGGCAACGGCGGTCTCCACAATGTCCGGGACAAGGTTGATGTCGGTTTCATAGGTGACGGAAAACAGCGCCTCATAGCGGTTTGCGCTGCCCTGATCGGAATAGTTCACCACGCGAGTGGTGATGAAATGTTCATTCGGGACCACAATCCACTTGCCGTCGAAGGTTTCCAGCACGCAGGCGCGGGCGGTCATCTTGACGATCGTGCCTTTTTCACCGCCATCCAGTTCGACATAGTCGCCAACCGTTGTCTGTCCCTCCAGCAGAAGGATGACTCCCGAAACGAAGTTGGCTGCGATCTGTTGCAGGCCAAGACCTATCCCCACGCCCAAGGCACCGCCTATGACGGCAACGGCCGTCAGGTCGATCCCCATGATCGACATCAGCAAAAGGAAGGCTGCCCCGAATATCCCGACTTCGGCCGCCTTTATCGCAAGCTCCCGGGTCGCGGGGCGCAAGTCTTGCTGCGACTTGATGTAGCCGGCGCTTTGCCGGTTTGACCAGGCGCCCAGCCAGAACAGCAGCGCACCGGCAATGAGGCCCCGGATCAGCGACAGGACCGAGAACCGGATATTGCCAAGATTGACCTCTGCCGCGTCCAGCTGAGCAGTGACGTCATCAAGAAGCCCAAGCGCATGAAGCGCCGCCACAGGAAGCAGCACATAGCGGCCAAGCAACTTGAGAAAGCCGTCCGGCAGGATGCGTGCCACCAGTTCGCGCGCCGCCAACAGCAGGAAGAGCCGCTTGCCGAAGGCAATCACCTCACCGGATCCGAAGACTGACCTTGTGACGGCCTCACCCACGGCAGTCAGCGCATAGGCCAGAAGCGGCAGCAAGAGTGGCAGGAAGATCAGCAGGAACCGGCGCAGCCGGGCAATGATCCCCGGCGCCGCCTCGGCTGGAGAGACCAGCCTCACGATTGACGGTGAAAGCCGCCGCACCAGTTGCCGTGCTGCCAGATAGGCCACCGCCAGCAGCACGAACTGCGACAGGGCGGCGGGCGAGGCGAGCCAGCCGGCAACCAGATCCACCGCATCCGTCAGCCAGCCGCGCAGGCGGTCAATCAAGCCGGTCTGGCCCCCCATGCGTCAGCCCTTTGCGTGGTGGGCAATGCGCCCGATGGTGTTCAGCAGGATCTGGGCCGCCAGAATGGTCGTGGTGCCGCTATGGTCATAGTCAGGGGCGACCTCGACCAGATCAATGCCGACAATCCGGCCTTGCCTGGTCAGCCCGTCGATCAGTTCCAGCACCTCGTAATACAGAAACCCGCCGTGCGACGGCGTACCGGTGCCAGGGGCGATCGAGGGGTCAAAGCCGTCGATATCCAGCGTCAGATAATAGTCTACACCCTTGGGGATGCGCGCCAGAACGGCCTCGACCCCCAGCTTGCGGACCTGCCGTACCGACAGGATATCGTCACCCATGGCGCGGGCGGCATCGTAGCCGTCCTTGGCGGTCGAACTGACGTTGCGGATGCCAAGGGCGGTGATGCCCTTCACATGCTCCTGTTCTGCTGCGCGCCGCATGGGGTTGCCGTGGCCATGGCGCACCCCGTGACGCACGTCGACGAAATCCAGATGCGCGTCGATCTGGACGATGTGGATAGGTCGGCCCTCAAAGGCGCGGATGCAGGGGATGTTGATCGAATGGTCACCACCCAGCACCACAGGAACCGCCCCCGCCGCCAGAATGGCGCGCACCCCGACCTCGATGTTGGCGTGGCTGGTTTCGGTATCGGTGTGGACGATGTCGGCGTCACCGATATCAACGATGCGCACACCTTCCATATAGGTCACGTCGTCTTCGTGGTCATAGGCCCCGGCATGGCCAAAGGAAAACAGTGTCGAAGCCTCGCGGATGCCACGGGGGCCAAAACGCGCGCCGGCCCGAAACTGGGTGCCAAAGTCGAAGGGCGCGCCAAGGATGGCGAAATCGGCGTCAATCTTTGACCAGTCGGGCTCGTAATGGTTCTTGCCGAAGGTCGATATCCCGACGAATGGCAGGTTAAGCCGCCCGCTTTCATAGCCATGTGTCATTGCGGCTTTCCCTCCAACATGCGCTTCAATGCCTGAACATGTGATTGATCGGCGCGAAGCGCGTCAGCCGCAAGGGCCATTGCCGCGTCGATCAGCGCGTCGGGTGTGACGATCCGGTCAATCAGCCCCCAGGCCAGCGCCTCATCCGTGGTGATCTTTTGACCGGCCAGCAGGATCATCCGCGCTCGCCCCGGACCAACCAGCGCCATCAGCCGGGCCGGGTCGGAGGGTTGTGGCAGATAGCCAAGCCGCATGACTGGGTAAAAGAACTGCGCCCCCGGCACCGCGATCCGCAGATCACACGCCAGCGCAAGGCCGGTTGCCCCACCCGCCAGCGTGCCGTTCAGCGCCGCAATGGTCAGGCCGGGAAAGGCGGCGAGTGCTGCCGAAACCTGTTCCCATGCGGGGCTGGTGCCAAGACCCGCCTGCATTTCCTCCAGATCGGCCCCGGCGGAAAAGACCTTGCCCTCGGCGGTCAGGATCAAGGCCTTCGCACCCCGATTTGCCGCCGCGTTCACCGCAGCCAAGAGATCAGCCAGCATTGCCCCGGTCAGCGCATTGGCCTTTTCGGGCCGCGTCAGCCGAAGGATGCAGCAATCCCCCATTTCGTGTGTCCTGATCATGTCAATCACCCGGTCCCTTCCCATTCCATACCCCGCAAAGGGGCGGAAACCCTTGACGCCTGCACCGGTCATAGAAAGGATGCCGCGACTTATACAACTGGAAAGGCTTCGAGCGATGAACCGGACGCTGTCTTGCACCACCGCGCTTGCGCTTGTTTTCACGGCCAACGGCACGCTGGCCGACGTTACTCCGGAAGAGGTTTGGGAAAGCTGGCAGGCCATGTCCACTTCTGCCGGACAGGATCTTGTGGTCGGCAGCGCCACCCGCAACGGTGACACGCTGGAGATCAAGGAACTGGTCCTGACCCATCAGGATGATCTGGGCGGCAGCCTTTCCGCAAGCATTGATGCCATGGCTTTCAAGGACAATGGCGACGGGACGGTTGCTGTTACAATGTCCGACAGCTACCCCGTGTCGCTTGCCTTCCCGGCCGATAATGAAGGCCCGTCATCCCTGAAGCTGACTGTTACGCAGCCGGGACTGCTGATCACCGCGGCAGGAAGTGCTACGGAAACCAGCTATGATTTTGCCGCGCCGGTCGTCCTGCTCAAGCTGGATGAGGTGAAAGGTGCTGATGGTCAGGCGCTGGATACACAGGCTGATCTGGCCATGACCGAAGTGACCGCAAAGTATCTTGTGCTGCGCGAAGGCGAGACGACAAAGCTGGACAGCAGTTTTGCCGCCAAGGCGGTGGCATTGAACGTCGCCGGTGAAGGGGCGGATGGCTCTGGAAGTGGTACCGTGGCCCTGTCGATGACCGATCTGGCCGGCACTACCAACGGCACCTTTCTTGGGGCTGACGTGATGGCAAACATGGCTGTGGCGTTGAACAACGGCTTTACCACCGACAGCAGCTTCAGCTTTGGTGCCATGTCGCTGGATGCCGACATCAATGATTCCAACGGTCCGGTCAAGATTGCCGGAACCGCCCTGGGTGCGGACCTTCTGCTTGGGATCAACAAGGACCGGATCAACTATGGCTCCGGCCTCAAAGGGGCCAGCTTCACGGTTTCCGGCCCCGAGATCCCCTTCCCCGAGGTCGTGGTGAGTTTTGCCGAAACGGCGTTCAGCATCCTGATGCCAGTCTCGAAATCCGACAGCCCGCAAGATTTTTCCGTCATGACGAGGCTGGTCGATTTCTCGATCTCGGAAGATGTCTGGGGTTTGTTTGACCCGGCAGCGACCCTGTCGCGCGACCCGGCGACCTTCATTTTCGACGTCAAGGGAACGGGTTTCTGGAAACAGGACATCATGGACCCCGCAGCTCAGATGGATGGCGTTGAACCTCCGGGAGAGTTGACCTCGCTTGATCTGAGCCAGATCCTTGTGAAGGCTGTCGGAACCGAGGTTGGTGCCACTGGCGGGCTAACATTCGACAACTCCGATTTGACCAGTTTTGACGGGGTGCCAGCACCGACTGGCAGCATCAACGTCACGATCAAGGGGGTGAACGCGCTGATCGACAACCTGATCGCGATGGGCCTTTTGCCGGATGATCAGGCGATGGGCGCGCGCATGATGCTGGGTCTCTTTGCCCGTCCTGGCCCCGGCCCGGACGAGCTGACCTCGGTCATCGAGTTCAAGGATGGCGGGCTGTTCGCCAACGGTCAGCAATTGCAGTAACCCCACGGCGCAGGCGCGGGACAGGCCCGCCCTTGCAACGCTGTCCCGGCAGGGCTACCTCAACCGGGAAGCCACCGGGATACCCCTCATGACCGCCAGCCTTTCCGATCTGACCTCGGCCCTCATTGACGCCGCTCGCAAGGCGGGTGCCGAAAGCGCCGATGCCCTTGCGGTGTCCGGCACCGCCGTTTCCATTGAAATCCGCAAAGGCGCGCTGGAACAGGCCGAAAGGTCGGAAGGCGTGGAAATCGGCCTGCGGGTGCTGATGGGGCGGCGTCAGGCTTGCGTTTCGGCGTCCGACACCTCGGCCGCCACGATGAAGGCCTTGGCGGAACGGGCCGTGGCCATGGCGCGCGAGGCCCCCGAAGACCCGCATGCCGGGCTGGCTGACCCGGAGCAGCTGGCCAAAAGCTGGGATCTTGCGGCCCTTGATCTTGCCGACACCGCGCCTGAACCAAGTGCCGCCGCCTTGGAGGCCGCCGCCCGCGCTGTCGAATCTGCGGCGCTGGAAACGAAGGGCATCACGCAGGTCGAAGCCGGTGCCGGATACAGTCGCCGCCAGTTGCACCTTGCGGCGACGAACGGGTTTTCGGGGGGGTATGGTCGCACCTCGACCTCGCTTTCCGGGGTGGCGTTCACCGGGTCCGGCACCGACATGCAGCGGGATTATGCCGGGGAGAGCCGTACTTATGCTGCCGACATGCCGGGTGCCGAAGGCATTGGCCGCCTTGCCGCCGAACGCACCTTGCAGCGGGTCGGGTCGGTCAAGCCGAAGACCGGTACCTTTCCGGTGGTCTATGATGAACGGGTCGCGGCGTCGCTGGTCGGTCATCTCTTGTCGGCGATCAATGGCGGGTCCATCGCGCGTGGGTCGTCATGGGCGCGTGATCTTCTTGGCAAGCAGGTGCTTCCGGCCGGGATTTCGCTGATCGAAGATCCGCACCGCCCGCGCATCCAGTCTTCCCGCCCGTTCGATGGCGAGGGGCTGGCAACCCGGCGGCGCGAGATCGTGGCCCATGGCGTCCTGACCGGCTGGGTGCTTGACCTTGCCACCGGGCGCAAGCTGGGCATGCCCTCCACCGCCAATGCGTTTCGCGGCACCTCGGCGCCGCCTTCGCCTTCGACCAGCAACATCGACCTGACGCCGGGCAGTTACAGTCGCGATGACCTGATTTCACAGATGGGGACCGGGTTGTTGGTCACCTCGATGATCGGGTCGACGATCAACCCTACCACGGGCGACTATTCGCGCGGGGCGTCAGGGTTCTGGGTGGAAAACGGGGTGATCAGCCACCCGGTCCACGAATGCACGATCGCTGGAAACCTGCGCGACATGCTGCTGCGGATCATTCCTGCCAATGACGCCCGCGCGCATCTTTCCACCCGGGTTCCCTCTATCCTCATCGACGGGATGACCCTTGCCGGCGCGTGATCTGGCCCTCTTGACCGATGCCGCGCGCGAAGCCGGGCGGATTGCGCTGCGCTATTGGCGGCGGGAACCAAAGGTCTGGGACAAGGGCGGCGAACATGGCCCGGTGACCGAGGCCGATCTGGCCGTGAATGACATGCTGAAGCTGATGCTTCTGACCGCCCGCCCCGAATACGGCTGGCTGTCCGAGGAAACCCCGGACAATGCCGCCCGGCTGTCATGCGACAGCGTGTTCATCGTCGACCCGATCGACGGCACCCGCGCCTTCATCGCCGGGGAAGAGACCTTTGCCCATTCGCTTGCCGTGGCACACCGGGGGAAGGTCATCGCCGGGGTCGTGTTTCTGCCTGCGCTGGACAAGATCTACACCGCCTCGATCACCGCGCCCCCGCTAAAGGACGGCCAGCCCATCGTGGCAAGCAGGCGTGACCGGCTGGAAGGCGCCGATATTCTGACCACGAAAGCCAATCTTGCGCCGGAAAAATGGCCGGGTGGCGTGCCTGACATCAACCGCAGTTTCCGCGCTTCGCTGGCCTATCGGCTGTGTCTGGCGGCGGAAGGGCGGCATGACGGGATGCTGACGCTGCGCGATACATGGGAATGGGACATAGCCGCCGGGGGGCTGATCGCCGAGCGGGCCGGGGCGGTGGTGACGGACCGTCACGGCGGGCAACTACGGTTCAACACCGCCAGCGCGCAGGCTGAAGGGGTGCTGGCCCTGCCGTCCGCCCCGCATTCCGAAGCGCTGGTGCGGCTGAAAGGCTGATCCCGCCCCGGGCTTGATCCGGGGCGGGATTGAGTTCCTAGCGTTTGCCACCCTTCGGCGGCACGAAACGCTTGGAGGTATCCTTGGCATCAACCTTCGGCTTGGCCGGGCGGTCAGAGCCGGGCTTGTCGAATGGCTTCTTGGCAAAGGGCTTCTTGTCCCCTGCCGCGTGGCTTTTGAACCCGCCCGGTTTGGCCGGCCCGTCACGCTTTACGAACGGCCGGGCATCGTCACCCTTGGCCGCATAGGGCTTGCGCGCCGGACGGTCGCCGTCTTCGCGGGGCTTGAAGCCTTCGCCCTTGGGCTTGTAGCCGGCGCCCTCCGACGAATGGCTTTTGAAACCTTCCGCCCGGGCCGGTTTTCCGGCGGGGCCACCTTGGCTTTTGTATCCAGCCGAGCGCGGGGCGGTCTTCTGGTCGGGCGACCAGCGCGGCTTTTTGGGTGCAGCATCATCGCCGTCGGCTGCGGGGCGCGGCGGACGCGGACGGTCGCCATCATCGCGCTTGGCATAGGGCTTTGCTTCGCGCTTGTCCTGCCATGCGGGCTTTGCGGCGGATGGGCGCGGGCTGTCGTCACGCTTGGCGTAGGGCTTGCGCGCCGGTTCCGAACGCGGGGCAAAATCTACGGTGTCTTCAACCACGCGCGGCGGTTTTGGCGCATAGGCCGGCTTTTCGCGCCGTTCGGGGCGTTCGAACTTGGCCGATGGCGCGCGGGGGCGGTCCAGATCGGGTTCACCCTCGATCCGCTGCATCAGAAGGTCGCGGTCCAGTTCGACCGAGGCACCGAACTTGTCGGCCAGAGGTGCCGCGATCTGCACGAAGGTTTCATCTTCGCGCACCCGAATTGCGCCGATGCCATCCTTGGCGATGCCGCCCGCGTCACAGATCTTGGGCAAAAGCCAGCGGGCCTCGGCCCGGCCAGCGCGACCGACCGACAGGCGGAACCAGACCGAAGGCCCGAACTCCCCCCGCTCACGCGGAGGACTGGAGCTTGGAACCTGCTGATCCGACGACAGCACTTCGGGTGCCGAGCGCCCCTCACGCCACAGCCGGACGAAACCGGCGGCCACGGCTTCGGGGCCGAAGCGTTCGATCAGACCCTGCGCCAGATCGGCCTCATCGCCCGGACCGGCCAAGAGCGCGGGGTGTTCAAGGATCCGCAGGTCATCCCTTGCCTGCACTTCATCGGCACCCGGGGCAGTTCCCCATTCGGCAACGACCTTGGCGCCTTGCAACAGGCGCTGGGCCTTCTTGAATTCAGCCGGGGCAACGATCAGCGCCGAAACGCCCTTCTTGCCCGCGCGGCCCGTGCGACCCGACCGGTGCAGCAGGATTTCCGAGTTTGACGGCAAGTCAGCGTGGATCACCAGTTCCAGACCCGGAAGGTCGATTCCGCGCGCCGCCACATCGGTGGCGATACAGACCCGCGCCCGGCCATCGCGCAAGGCTTGCAGCGCATGGGTGCGTTCCTGCTGGCTAAGTTCACCCGACAGGGCCACGACCTGAAATCCCCGATTGCCCATGCGGGCCATCAGGTGATTCACGTTCACCCGCGTCTTGCAAAAGACGATAGCGGTCTGCGATTCGTAGAACCGCAGGATATTGAAGATTGCATGTTCGCGGTCACGCACCGCCACGCTGTAGGCTTTGTATTCGATATCGACGTGCTGCTTGGATTCGCCCTGCGCCACGATCCGCAGCGCGTCGGTCTGAAAGGTTCCTGCCAGCTTTTCGATTTCCTTCGGCACGGTGGCCGAAAACATCAGGGTGCGGCGTTCAGCCGGGGCGGCGGCAAGGATGAACTCCAGATCTTCGGCAAAGCCAAGATCCAGCATCTCGTCGGCCTCATCCAGAACGGCGGCGCGCAGACCGGAAAGGTCAAGGCTGCGGCGTTCGATATGGTCGCGCAAGCGGCCCGGCGTACCGACCACGATATGCGCCCCACGTTCCAAAGCGCGCTTTTCGGTGCGGTAATCCATGCCGCCGACACAGGTGGCGATCTTCGCGCCCGCCCCGGCATAAAGCCATTCCAGTTCCCGCGCGACCTGAAGCGCAAGCTCGCGCGTCGGCGCGATGATCAGTGCAAGCGGCTGATCGGCGTAAAGCAGACGGTCCTGCCCGGCCAGAATTTCAGGTGCGATGGCAAGACCAAAGGCCACCGTCTTGCCGGATCCGGTCTGCGCCGAAACCAGCATGTCGCGCCCGGAAACGCCTTCGGCCAGCACGGCCGCTTGAACGGCGGTCAGGGCCTCATAGCCCTTGTCCGCCAAAGCCTGCGCCAGCGGCGCGGCCACGTTTGTCATCGTCATGGATGTCTTTCCAAAGGGGGGTGCATATCTGGCACCCGATAAGCCAAACGGCCCATGTCCCTTTGGCGCAGGCCTCCTCGCCCGCAGCCCGGAATCCCGGCCGTCCGGCGGCACTACCTGAAACGGCGGGCGCTGTATAGGGCGCGAGGCTTAAAAAACCGAAGTCGGTGGGGCTGGCGACAGCGCCGCCCACACTGCCGGGTTATGGCCCGTCCGTGATCGCCCCCACCGGGGCCAGCACGATCTCGGTTGCATTGCGTACCGTCAGCACCAGACCCGGCAGCAGGCCGACGCGCGCGCGAGCATCTGTGCGGAAGGCCTCGTCGATTCCGATAAGACCGCCGAACAGCCTGAGGAGCGCGGGGTTCTCGCCAAGGTTAAGGTGTCCGGTCCCCACATTATACGCGGCGGTGTCCAGATAGATCACGTCCAGGTCGTCGATCTTGGCCAGATCTTTCAGGTTCCCCAGCCGTTCCCCGCTGCCGGAAATCCGCGCCGAAAGCCCCAGCACCCGGTCGCGGCGGCTGCCGAACACCAGAAACGGGTCTGGCAGGTCGCCGATTTCAAGCGCAAGCGACCGGAACACATCCACGTCAAGATCGGGTGAGATCATTACCACGCCCGCCACTTGGTCCAGCGCACCCGGACCGTTCCGCAGCACCATCTGGCGCAGGGTTTCCATCGTCAGGGCTGCCCCCATCGAATGGGCCACGATGACCACCTGACGCCCGCCCGCCGCCTTTACCTCTTTCAGCAAGTCCTCGAACCCGCTGCGCGCAAACATCGCCGATTCCCGGTCATAGACATAGCCCAGAGCCGATGCCCGCGATGGCCAGGCGTAATGAACGGCCACGCCAGGCACCTTCAGGTCGTGGTGCATCTGCGCGACGCGATAGACGCCCTCGGCCATCGTGTTGTTGAAGCCGTGGACATAGACCACCGCATCGGTCTGCCCTCGTCGCCCCATCGCGGTGCCAAGCGCCGCCTTAAACTCGGGCGCCGAGGCGAAGCGGGTTTCGTCCAGCGTCAGAAAGTCACGCTCAGCATCCGGCTTGCGGGTTTTCGGTGGCCAGTTCACCTCGCCTGGCTGGCGGTCTGGGGGAATGGCTATATCATAGCGCACGAAACTGGCCTGATCGGCGCGGTCGCGGCCAAAGCCATTGGCGTCGGCGACCCGCGTCGTGCCGACAAAGATCGCCTCGGGCATTCCTGCGACTGGTCCGGCCGGAGCAGCGGTGAAGTCACCCCTTGCGGAACAGGCCGCAAGGACCAGCACCAGACCGAAAAGCAACCGATATCCCACCAAGCGCTGCCCCATCCTTAACCAAGCCAAGCCTTGCGCCCCGGGGGCGGCAGGGTCAACCGGATACGCCGCAGCCGCGCAGATGGTCGCGCATCCGGATCGTCTCGGTCAGGACATCATCGAACAATGTGTTCATGTAGCCCTGATGCACATATTCCACCGCCAGCCAGCCATCATAGCCAGCATCGCGCAACACGCCGACCATCGCGGTGAAATCCAGCACCCCCTCGCCCCATTTCGCCTGCAAGGCACCCGGTCGCGCCTGGCGCATGTGGACATGTCCCGCATGAGGGGCCAGGACGTCGATTTCCTCCTGCCGATAACCCATGCAGGTGAAATGCGCGTAATCCAGCGCCAGTTTCAGCCCCGGAACCGCCGCCAGCATGTCAAGGGTCGCGGCAGGCGATGCCAGCAATCCGCCTACATGCGGCTCCACGGTCAGTTGCACCCCGTGATGCCGGGCGATCTTTTCAAGACTTCGCAATCCATCGGCCGCTGCCGTGAAGCCCCCTTGGCCGCTGACCCCGGGCAGCACGAAAATCGTCGGGCAGCGCAAGGCTTCGGCGAACCGGCACACCCGGACGAATTCGGCCTCGTTCCGCGCCTTGGCAGTGGGGTCGCTGACGGCGTTTTCCACGATATCGGCCCCGAACAGCCAGTAAAGGTTCGAGACCGCCATCCCCCCAAGCGCCGCGGCCGCCCCTTCCGGGTCGGCAATGATTCGCCCCCGGTCCAGGGCGGCCCCATGCAAAAGCCCCAGATCCATCGCACGGAACCCCAGGGCCTGCGCTACTGCCCAGGCCTCTTCCAGCGTGCAGGCGGGAAATGACCAAGAGGTTACCGTCAGCTTCATATCGCCAATCCTTCCGATAAGTGGCCTTACCAATTCAGGAACTCTGTTCACCCAAAGCCCGTAAAGCAAGCACTTTCGGCAATTTCTGCCGCTGCAATGCCGCGGTGCGGCGGAAAATCCTGCAAAAAACCATTGCAATGTTGAAAGTGGTCAGGCCAATATCCGCCCAACCGGAGCGGAGGAGCCTGTCCGGTTCTCATAAACCACGGGAGGACGTCACTTCATGAAACATCTGACAGTATCCACACTGGCCCTCTGCGCCGCGATGTTCGGCGTGCAGGCCAATGCCCAAGCGGTGACCGCCGAAAAGGGCGGCAACGCAAATATGGTCCTGCTGCCGAAATTCCTTGGCATCCTGCCCTTCGATCAGGCGAATCGCGGTGCCGAAGAGGCGCATGCCGAACTCGGCAACACCGGCACCCTGCTTTATACCGGCCCGACCCCGGAAAACTCGGTCGCGGGCCAGATCGAGATTCTGACCACCGCTGGAAGCCAGGGGCAGGCCGTCGTGATGTTGTCGAACAACGCCGGCGACCAGATCGCCCCGGCGGCCGAGGCTGCGCAGGCGGCTGGCACCAAGGTTGTGACATGGGACAGCCCGATCCCTTCGGGTGCAGGTGAAACCGTGTTCGTGGCGCAGGTCGACTTCGGGTCCATCGGTGTCGTGATGGCCGACATGGCCCATTCGATCATGGGCGGCGAAGGTGAGTTTGCCGTCCTGTCCGCCACCCCCGACGCCGCGAACCAGAACGCCTGGATCGCCGCGATGGAAGAGGCGCTGAAGGGCGAGAAATACGCCAGCATGAAGCTGGTCGATACCGTCTACGGCGATGACCAGTCCGAGGTCAGCTACAACCGGGCGCTGGCGCTGGTCGACAGCCACCCGAACCTGAAACTGATCATGTCGCCCACTACCGTTGGCATTCAGGCATCCGCCAAGGCGATGCAAGACGAAGGCCTGTGTGACAAGGTCAAGGTGTCCGGTCTGGGCCTGCCAGCAGAAATGGTCAGCTACACGATGAACGGCTGCGCGCCGGGATTCGCACTATGGAGCTTCGTCGACCTTGGTTACCTGACCTATTACACCAGCTATATGCTGGCGACCGGCAAGATCACCGGCGAAGTGGGTGAAACGTTCAACGCTGGCCGCATGGGCGACTACACCATCGAACAGGATCCGGGCCGCGAAAACGGAAAGCGCATCCTGATGGGGCCGTTCACCGTCTACACTTCGGCCAACGTCGAAGCCGAAGCGAACTGATCCTCGCCTTGGCTTGATGGCCAGCCCCTCCCGCTCCCGGGGGGCTGGCCGCCCTTACCCTGAAGGTTCCCGGAATGCCCCCCGTCCTTGAAATGCGCGACATCTCCAAGAGCTTCGGCGGAACCGCGGCCCTGTCCGGCTTTTCGCTGTCGATGGAGCCGGGCCGTATTCACGCGCTGGTCGGTGAAAACGGCGCCGGGAAATCGACACTGATCAAGACGATGACCGGCATTCACCAACCCGAAACTGGTGACATTCTGGTCGATGGCCAGCCCGTCAGCTTTCGTGGCACCGCAGACGCCCAGCGCGCCGGGGTGGCGGCGATCTATCAGGAACCGATGGTGTTTCCTGATCTTTCGGTCGCCGAAAACATCTTCATCAGCCACCAGAACCGACGCCAGCTGATCAACTGGTCCGCCCTGAACGACGAGGCCGCTGCAATGATCGCCCGGCTTGGTGTCACGCTGGACCCCCGCCGCGCCGCCGCCGAACTGACCCTTGCCGAACAGCAGACGGTGGAGATTGCCCGCGCCATTTCCCTGAACGTCCGCGTGCTGATCATGGACGAACCCTCGGCGTCCCTTTCGGATCATGAGGTGAAGCGCCTCTTTGGCATCGCCCGCAGCTTGCGCGACCAAGGCGTCGCCGTCCTTTATATCTCGCACCGGCTGGAGGAAATCTTTGCCCTCGCCGATACCGTCACCGTGATGCGCGACGGCAAGCACATTTCTACCAAGCCGGTGACAGAGGTTACCCAAGCCTCGATGATCGCCGAAATGGTCGGGCGTGACATGGCCGGCCGCTTTGCGCGTGAGCCTTCGAAGGATACCGGCGAGGTACTGCTAAACGTCTCTAACCTTGCCAAAACCGGGGTTTTCCGGGATGTCAGCTTTACCGTCAACCGGGGGGAAATCGTCTGCTTTTCCGGCCTGGTCGGGGCGCGGCGAACGGATGTGGGGCTGGCGCTGTTCGGGGTGGCCCCGGCGGATCAGGGCAGCGTCGAAATCGCGGGCCAGCCCGTCACCATTACCAATCCCGCGCAGGCGCAAAGCCTTGGCATCGCCTATGTCTCGGAAGACCGCCGCAAGCTGGGCCTTGCGCTGACCGAAGGCATCACCGCCAACATCACCCTGCCGATGCTGGGAAAATATTCCGGCGCTTTCGGCTGGCTGGACCGGATGCACGAATTGGCCGACGCTCAGGCCTTCCGCAAGCAATTGAACATCAAGGCCGCGAACCTGACCGTTCCGGTTGGCACGCTGTCCGGCGGCAACCAGCAAAAGGTGATGCTGGCGAAATGGCTGAACACCAAGCCGCGCCTTCTGATCGTGGATGAGCCGACCCGAGGCATCGATATTGGTGCCAAGGCCGAGGTGCATCAGATCCTTCGCGCCCTTGCCGCCGAAGGGGTGGCGATCATCATCATCTCCTCCGACCTGCCCGAGGTTCTGTCCCTGGCCGACCGTATCCTTGTCATGCGCGAAGGCCGGATCGTGGGGGAGTTCACCGGTGAGGACGCCACGGATGAATCCGTCATGCACCTCGCCGTTGCGGCAGAGGTGGCCTGATGCGCATCCCGCTTGGCACCCTTCGCATCCTTGTCCTGCTGGCGGTCTTCGTTGGCACGGTGCTGTTCTTTGCCAGCCAGATCGATGGCTACCTGAACGCGCGCCTCTTCAACCGCATCTCCGGCTCCGTTGCCGTGATTGCCCTTATCGCCGTGGGGCAGGCCTTCGTCGTGCTGACCCGAAACATTGACCTTTCGATCGGGTCGGTCGTCGGGTGCAGCGCCTATTTCACCGGCGGAATCCTGATCGCCTACCCCGACCTGCCGCCAATCCTTGTCCCCCTCCTCGCCATGGGGATCGGCGCGGTGTTCGGGGCGTTCAACGGCTTTCTCGTCGCGCGTTTCCGCCTGCCGTCAATTATCGTGACGCTGGCGACGCTGGCCTTGTTCCGGTCGATCCTTGTGCAATCATCGGATGGCTCGTCCATCACCACCAACCGGCTGCCGACCTGGCTGACCGAGTTTGCCACCCTGAACGCCTTCACGGCCGGAGAGTTGCAGTTCCGCTGGATCGTCGTGATCTCGCTGATCGTCGTCCTGACCGCCCATGTCTTCCTGACCCGTTTCCGCGCTGGGCGGCAGTTCTTTGCCATCGGGTCAAACCCCGACGCTGCCGCATTTGCGGGCATCAACGCGGGCCGCACGATCTTTCTGGCCTTCGTGATCTCTGGCGCGCTGGCGGGCCTTGCGGGCTTCATGTTCCTGTCGCGCTTTGGCAACATCACCGTTGTGGCGGGTCTGGGGCTGGAGTTGAAGTCGGTGGGTGCGGTCGTCGTCGGTGGGGTCAACATCTTCGGTGGTTCCGGCAACGTCCTTGGGGTCCTGATCGGCGCGGCGCTGATTGACCTGATCGACACCTCACTGGTCCGCTGGGAACTGGTCTCGGCCTTCTGGCGCGAGGCGGTCCTTGGCCTTCTGATCCTTCTGGCCGTTGCCGCCGATACCGTCCTGATGCGCCGCCTTCTGCGCCGCAAACCGACAGGAGGCAGCCAATGACCGCCCTTCGCAGCTGGGAGGGCTTCCTTTTCGCCGTCCTGATCCTGATCTACGCCGTCAACGCCTGGTCCTCGCCGGTCTTCCTGACCCCCGGCAACCAGATCAACATGTTCCAGCTTTCGGTGGAAAAGATCATCGTCGCGCTCGTGATGACCTTCGTCATCATCAACGGCGAGATTGATCTTTCGGTCGCTTCCATCATGGGCCTTGCCGCCTGCGCCTTTGGCTGGCTGGTGCAGGCCGAGGTGCCGGGCGGTTGGGCGATCATGATCGCGCTGATGATCGGCCTTGCCTGCGGGGCGTTCAATGCCCTCTTTATTGTGGGCTTCGGCATCCCCTCTCTGGTGGTGACGCTAGCCACGATGATCGCCTTTCGGGGGTTTGCCCGCGTATTGGTGGAAGATCGCGGCATCAATGCCTTCCCGGCATGGTTCAACCACTTGGGCCAAAAGGGGCTGATCGGCCCGGTGCCGTTGGCGATGGTGGTCTTTGCCGTCCTTGCCGTGCTGGCCTACCTGATCCTGCAACGAACTGCCTTCGGCCGGAAAGTCTATTTCATCGGCGCGAACCGGGCTGTGGCCGAGTTTTCGGGCCTCGATGTCCGCGCGGTGAAGGCCAAGATCTTCATCGCCTCGGGCGTGGTGTCTGCCCTTGCCGGAATCCTCTTCGCTGCCCGCGTTGGCGCGGTCAGGGGCGATGTCGCGCAGGGGTTTGAGCTGGACATAATCACAATGGTCCTTCTGGGCGGGGTCAGCATCTTCGGCGGTGCTGGCACCATGTCCGGCACGATCCTTGCCATCCTGATCGTGTTGGCCCTGCGCAACGGGATGGCGCTGCAAAACATCACAGGGCATATCCAGACCGGGGTACTTGGCATCTTGCTGATCCTGTCGGTCATGGTGCCGATCATCCGCGAAACTGGCGGCCGTCTGATTGCGAGGGTGCGATGAAACAACCGATGCTCCAGCTTGTGAAAACCCTGTCAGACCCGATCGGCAAGAAGTCCGTCTCGGAAATGGTGGTCCAGCGCATCCTTGATCTGGTGAAAACCGGGCATCTGTCGGCGGGCGACAAGCTGCCCGCCGAACGGGATCTTGCCGACCAGCTTGACGTAAGCCGCCCCACGGTGCGCGAGGCTTTGCGCGCGCTGTCCATCCTTGGCGTTCTTGAAATCCGCCACGGCGGCGGGGTTTATGTCACCGCGCTGAATGCCGAGGAACTGCTGTCGCCGCTGGATTTCTTCGTGTCCCTGAACGCGCAGAACATGGCGGAGCTTTTCGACGCCCGCATCCATTTCGAGCCTATGCTTGCGGGACTGGCCGCTGAACGGCTGACCGACACCGCGCTGGACCGTCTGGCCACCCTTGTCGCCGCACAGGTGGCCGATCCCGAGGATGCCGACCTGTTCCACGATACGGATGTCGAGTTTCACAAGACCATTCTGGAGGCGTCAGGCAACGATTTCCTGTCGCGCTTCGGCAAGCTGCTGCAGGTGCTTGGCGATCAGGGCCGTCAGGCGTTCCAGAAGCGCAAATCCATCCGCCAGCAATCGGTGGAGGATCACCAGGTGATCCTCGCCGCCCTGCAAGCCCGCGACCCCGCCGCCGCGCAACGTGCCATGCGGCAGCACATGGTCAATGTCCGCAATGCACTACGGGAGGTGACCGGTGCGTAAGGCAAGAATAGCTGTTCTTGGCGCTGGGTGGTGGGGGGCGCATGTCTACATCCCCTCGCTTCTGGCCGATCAGGGTGTCGATCTGGTCGCCGTCAACCGCCGCGACCCGGCGGCTTTGAAGGAGATCACCGACAAGTTCGGGATTGCGAAGGGCTACACCGACTACCGCGAACTCCTTGCGATCGAAAGGCCGGACGGGGTGGTGATCGTGTCGCCCCACACCGTCCACCACGAACAGGCCATGGCCGCGCTTGATGCAGGCGCGCATGTGCTGATCGACAAGCCGATGGCCACAAGCGCGGCGCAGGCCCGGGAAATCGTCTCTAACGCTGCGGAAAAAGGCCTTCAAGTCGTTGTTCCCTATGGCTGGAACTTCAAGGATTTCACCCGGAAGGCCGCCGACCTGATGCGCGCCGGGGAAATCGGCACCATCCGCCATGTCGTCTGCCAGATGGCCTCACCGACTGAAGACCTGTTCGGCGGCCAAGGGCTGATGGAAACCAAGGACCACATGTTCCAGCCCCGCAAGGACACCTGGGCCGATCCTGCAAACGCCGGCGGCTACGGCTGGGGCCAGCTTTCCCATGCGCTGGGCCTGATGTATGCGCTGGTCGATGACGCCCCGGCCGAGGTTTACGCCATCGCCGGGCGTTCCCCCGCCGGGGTCGATTGGTATGACGCCGCGACCCTGCGCTTTGCCTCTGGCGCGACGGCGGTGGTGTCAGGGTCTTCCACTGTGCCAAAGCATTGCGGCTATCAGGTCGATATCCGCATCTTCGGCAGCGAAGGGATGCTTTTGATCGACATTGAACGCGAACGGATGGAACTGCGCCGCAAGGACGGGCGCGATACGGTGCTGGAGATCCCGAAAGGCGCCGGCGCCTATGAATGCATTGAGCCGACCCAGCGCCTTGCCCAGATCTGCCTTGGGACGGCCACCCGCAACGAAGCCCCCGGCCTGATCGGTCAGCGCGCGGTGGAAACGCTGGATGCGATGTATCGCTCCTTCGCCTCGGGCAAGCCGGAGTCGGTATGATGAAATGGCCCACCACCCGCGCGGATATCATCAAACCGGGCTTTTCCACCCCGTTGGACGCGCCGATGGTGCCGCCCTTCCCCTTCACCTTCCGCAACGCGGAAATCCTGACCCTTACCTACCGCACCGACCCGGCGGCGATTGCCGCGCTGTTGCCGGAACCGCTGGTATCCACCGGCGACAGGGTGATGATCCATGTCTACAAGATGAACGACACCGACTGGCTTGGCCCCTACAAGGAGGTCAACGTGATGGTCGGCGCCGACTTGCCCGGCAAGGCCACCGGGGCCTATTCGCCTTGGCTGTTCCTGTCGTCTGACATCGGCGTCGCCCATGGGCGCGAGCTGCATGGCCAGCCGAAAAAGCTTGGAAACCCGAAGCTGGAGTTTCGCGCCGACCTGATCGTCGGCGGCCTTGAACGCAATGGCATCGACGTCCTGACCGGCACCATGCCCTACAAGCAAACGCCGGCCCAGATCACCGACCTTTCGGCAATCTTTCCCTTCGCCACCAACCTGAACCTCAAGGCCATCGACCATATCGACGGCACCCCCGCGATCCGCCAACTGACCTCGCGGCAACTGGCCGATGTGCAGGTCACCGAATGTTGGCGTGGCCCCTGCACCGTGGAACTGCGTCCCAACGCGCAAGCCCCGCTGCACCGCCTGCCGGTGCTGGAGATGCTGGACGGTTTCTACTGGAAAGCCACATTCACCCTCGTGCCGGGCGTCATCCTGCACGACTATCTGACGGAGGTTTAGATGGCATCCTACGCATGGGTTCTGGGCGTCCGCCCCGGTTGCGAAGAAGAATACAAACAGCGCCACGATGATCTTTGGCCGGAAATGGATGCTTGCCTGCGTCAGGCCGGCATTCGCAACTACCACATCTTCCGCCACGGGCTGACCCTGTTCGGCTACTTTGAAACCGACGATCTGCAAGCCACCATCGATTTCCTGAAAAACGACCCTATCAACGCCAAATGGTCTGAATCCATGGCGCCGATCATGCAGATCGACATCGACAGCCGCACCGGCTTTCCCTTCCTTCTTCCCAAGCAATGGAGCCTCGATTGACCCTCTCAGGCAAAACCGCCCTCGTCACCGGCGGCAATCGCGGCATCGGGCTGGCCGCCGTCAAGGCTTTGGCCGAGGCGGGCGCGACCGTCCACTTCACGGCCCGCTCTGCCGCCAACATCGCCGCTGCCCAGCGTGAGCTTGGCGACATGATCGCCATCGGCCACCACGCGAACATGACCGACCGCGACGCCATGACAACCGTGCTGGACCACGGCTTTGATATCCTCGTGAACAACGCCGGGGTGATCGGTCCGATTGGCCGGATGCTGGACATCTCGCCCGAAGACTGGGGAGCGAATATCGAAACCAACCTGATCGCCGCCTTCCACGCCACCCAGACCGCGATGCGTCACATGGTCGCCAAGGGGGGCGGGACCATCGTCAACCTGTCCTCCGGCGCGGCGCATCGTCCGATGGAAGGGTGGAGCGCGTACTGCTGTGGCAAGGCGGGGCTGGCGATGCTGACCCGCGCGATCCACGAAGAATACGCCCCCCAAGGCATCCGCGTCTTCGGCTTTGCGCCGGGCGTGGTTGATACCGACATGCAGGGATCGATCCGTGCTTCCGGCCTTAACCCCGTGTCGAAAATCCCGCGCGAAAACCTTGCCCCGGCAGAGGAACCCGCCAAGGCAATCGCCTGGCTCTGCACCGCCGCCGCCGATGCGCTGGCCGGGCAAGAGGTTGACGTGCGCAACCCCGATCTTCGCAGATCCGTTGGCTTGAGGGCATTGGAATGACCAAACGCGTCGTCGTCACCGATGCCACCTTCCCCGATGTGGCGAAAGAAGAGGCCGCCGCCCGCGCCGCCGGGGCCAGCTTTGAACGCCACGCCTGCAAGACGGCGGATGAGGTTGCCGCCGCCCTGAAGGGGGCCGACGTTGCCGTGGTGCAATTCGCGCCCCTGGCCCGCGCGGCCATCGCGGGCATGGCACCGGGTGCAACGGCAATCCGCTATGGCGTCGGCTACAACAACTTCGATGTGCCTGCCCTGAATGATCATGGCGTGAAAGCCGCCTATGTGCCGGATTACTGCACGGCAGAGGTGGCAGACCACACCGCAGCCTCGATCCTTGCGCTTTTGCGCAAGCTGCCCGCGCTGGACGCATCCGTCCGCAAAGGGGAATGGGCGGCGGTCGGCATTGCCAAACCACTGAAAAGCTTTGCAGAAACCACCATCGGCTTTCTCGGCTTTGGCCGCATCGCGCAAGAGGTGGCGGCCCGGCTTGCGCCCTTCGGCTTTCACTTCATCGCGCACGACCCTTATTACTCGGGCAGCTTCCCCCGCCTGACGCTGGTCGATCTGCCCGGCCTTCTGGCGCAATCGGATGCGCTGACCCTGCACGCCCCCGCCACGCCGGAAACCACCGGTATCATCAACCCGGCCAACCTTGCCCGGATGAAATCGACCGCTGTCATCGTGAACACCGCCCGGGGTGATCTGATCAATGAAGCCGCGCTCGCCGCCGCCCTGACGGCAGGCACCATCGCGGGCGCGGCGCTGGACGTGTTCCAGACCGAACCCCTGCCCGCCGACAACCCGCTGCGCCGCGCGCCAAACCTTCTCCTTGGCCCCCATGCGGCTTGGTATTCCGATGTGGCGGTGGAACGGCTACAAAGCCTTGTCGCCGATGAAATCACCCGTGCGCTGACCGGGCAGGGCGTCCGCAAACCCATCCCCGGCTCTACCGCCTGAGACAAAGGAAAAACCGATGAAACTTCTCCGCTACGGCCCGCTTGGGCAGGAAAAACCCGGCCTTCTGGATGCCGACGGCAATATCCGTGACCTGTCCGGCGTGGTCGCTGACCTTTCGGGCGAGGTGCTGACCAACCTTGACGCGCTGAAATCCGTCAATCCGGCCAGCCTGCCCAAGGTTGAAGGCAACCCCCGCCTTGGGGCATGCGTCGGCGGCACCGGCAAGTTCATCTGCATCGGCCTGAACTACGCCGACCACGCCGCCGAATCCGGTATGCAGGTTCCACCCGAGCCGGTGATCTTCCTGAAGGCCACCAGTGCCATCTGCGGCCCGAGCGACCCGATCCTGATCCCGCGCGGATCGGTCAAGACGGATTGGGAGGTGGAACTGGGCGTCGTCATCGGCAAGCCCGCCAAATACATCACCGAAGATCAGGCGCTGGATCATGTCGCGGGCTATTGCGTGATCAACGACGTCTCGGAACGTGCCTTCCAGATGGAACGTGCGGGTCAGTGGACCAAGGGCAAATCCAGCGACAACTTCGGGCAGACTGGTCCCTGGTTGGTCACCCCTGACGAGGTGAGTGATCCCCAGAACCTTGGCATGTGGCTGACGGTGAACGGCGAAAAGGTGCAGAACGGCTCCACCAAGACCATGGTCTATGGCGTGGCGCACCTCGTCAGCTACCTGTCGCAGTTCTTCACCCTTCACCCCGGCGACATCATCTCGACCGGCACACCCCCCGGTGTCGGACATGGCATGAAACCGCCGCGCTACCTGAAGGCAGGTGATGTGGTGGAGCTTGGCATCGAAGGTCTCGGCACCCAGAAGCAAACCTGCGAGCAGGACTGACATGACCATCCGCAGCGTCGAGGCCATTCCGGTCGCCTACCCTGAACCGAATGACCATTCGCGGCTGCGGTCGGTCTGCCTTGTGAAGATCACCACCGAAGACGGGGCGGTAGGCTGGGGCGAATGCTGCACCTACTTCCCCGAAGCCTCTCGCGCCGCCAAAGCCCTGGTGGACGGTCTGGCGGAACTGGTTGTCGGCAAGGATGAGATGCACATCCACACCATCTGGCTGGCCCTGAAGGAACACAGCTGGTGGTATGGCAACGGTGCCGGCATCGCCTCGTTGGCGATCTCCGGCATCGACATCGCGCTCTGGGATCTGAAGGGCAAGGTGCTGGGCCGCTCGCTGCTTGACCTTCTCGGCGGCCCCGCCAACGAAAGGATGCCCGCTGTCGCCTCGATCCACGGCACCAAAGCCTCGATCCCCGCCATGGCCGAAGACATCCAGCGCTACCTTGCGGACGGCATGCAGGGCGTGAAGATCGGCTTTGGCAAACGCGGCGACGCGCATCTGGGCTTTGACCACAACCGCGACGTGGAATTCGTGCGCACTGTCCGTGACGCCATCGGCGACAAGCGGTTGATGATCGACCTTGGCATCAAGAACTTCTGGGACGTCCCCACCGCCATCCAGCGCGCCCGCGCGTTCGAGGATTATCGCGTCCATTGGCTGGAAGAACCCCTGGGTGACCACGACCCCGCGGGCTACAAGGCCCTGCGCGCCGCGACCTCTCTGAAGATTGGCTACGGCGAAAAGGAATGGAACCACAAGGGCGTCGAAAAGATCGTCACCACCGGCACCGTCGATGTCGTGGGCCTGGATCCCGGCCGCATCGAGGGCATCACCGGCTTCCTGAAAGCGGCCGAGATCTGCCACGCCCACCGCCGTCAGGCCAACGCGCACAACTTTTCCACCGCGATCGTCTCAGCCGCCAGCCAGGCGCTCAGCTTCGCCTGCCCCGCCTGCAAGGAGCTGGAACTGCAACCCGTGTACGGTCCCGCCCAAGCCGATCTGGTGGACAAACCCGTCTGGCACACGAACGGCTGGATCAACCGCCCCGAAGGCCCCGGCCTTGGGATAGCGATCAACGAAGACCTCGTGCAATCGGCAAGGCTTGACCAATGACCCACCTCAACTGGGGCCTTTCCGGCAAGACCGTCATCGTGACCGGGGCGACCGGCGCCATCGGCCGCGCCGTGGCCGAGGGCTTTGCCGAGGCTGGATGCAAGGTTGCCGTCGTCGATCTTGACCAATCGGCCTGCGACACCACCGCCCGCGCCCTTGGGATCGGGCATCGCGGCTACGGTGCCGACCTGCGCCAGATCGGCCAGCTTCCCGCCCTGATCCAGCGCATCGAATCCGACCTTGGCCTTGCCACCACCCTTGTCAACGTCGCGGGCATCATCCTGCGCACCCCTGACCTGTTCACCGTCACCGAAAGCGACTGGGACGCCCAGCACGACATCAACCTCAAGGCGCTGTTCTTCCTGACCCAGGCCTTCGCCAAACGCCTCGCCGTCACCAAGACCCCCGGCTCGGTGATCAACTACTCCAGCCAAGGCGCGCTATCCGGCGGGTTCGGCGGCTCGGTCGTCTACAACGCCACCAAGGGCGCGATCACTACGATGACCCGCGGCATGGCCCGCAGCTGGGCGCCCCTGAACATCCGCGTCAACGCGCTGGCCCCCGGTCTTGTCGATACGCCGATGCTGCAAACCCCCGGCCAGACCGATGCTGACCGCGACGCGATGATCCAGCAGATCCCGATGCAGCGCCTTGGCCTGCCCGAAGACCACGTCGGCGCCACCGTTTTTCTCGCCTCGGACATGGCGCGCTACATGACCGGTGCGATGATCAACGTCTCGGGCGGGTTCCTGATGTACTGAACCCGGACAATTCGACTAAAATTGTCTTTCTCTTCTCCAAATATCCCACGGGGGTGCGGGGGTGTGAAACCCCCGCTGCGACGCCGGATCATGGCGTGCCTCACTTCCCCGGAAAGGCCTCTGCGCCCCACAACTCTCGCACCCGTGCATCCCGCCCGCATGCCTTGCGATAGAATTTGTAGGCATTGGCCTGCGATTTCGGCCCTGCCCGGGTCAGCACGATGTTCGACCCCTTGTAGTAGTCCTGATGATAGTCCTCGGCGATCCAGAAGGTCTTGGCCGCCAGCACCGGGGTCACGATCTTCTTGCCCAGCGCCGCTTCCGCATTCGCCACCGCCGCCACCGCCGCTTTCTTCTGGGCGTCGCTCGAAACGAAAACCGCTGTCCGGTAGGCATCACCCCGGTCGCAGAACTGCCCGCCCGCGTCCAGCACGTCCACTGACCGCAGGAACTTGGCGATCACCTCGTCATAGGAAATCACCGCGTTGTCGAAGGTGATCTCGACCGCCTCATAATGCCCGGCATGGTTCTTGTAGGTCGGGTTCTGCAATGATCCGCCGGTATAGCCCGAGACCACGCCCATCACCCCCGGCACCGGCTCGAAATCCGATTCCACGCACCAAAAGCAGCCCCCGGCCACAATCGCCTTTTCCGTCTGTGCCGCCGCCGCGCCGGTCGTCGCCAGCAAGACCGCAATCGCAAGTTTCCACATGATCCGTTCCTCACATTCCTCCCAAACCCTGGGGCCGCCGCCCGCCCCCGTCCACTCACCGGGGCGTGAGGTCACCAAAGGGTGATCCTCCCCCCTTCACCTTGCAACAATCCCGGCCTAGCGTGGCCGAAACCGGGGGTGCAGATGACCGACAATGTTTCAACCCATCAGGCCGAGGATGACGCCCGCAACGAAGGCATCCTGATCTGGGTCAATGGCCGTGTGGTGCCAAAGGCGCAGGCAATGGTGTCTGTCTACGATTCCGGCTTCATGCTGGGTGACGGCGTGTGGGAGGGCATCCGGCTTTACAGCAACCGCTGGACCTTCCTTGACGAACACATCGACCGGTTGTTCGAAGCAGCAAAGGCCATCGACCTTGATATCGGCCGCACCAGGGATCAGGTGATAGCCGCCGTTCTTGAAACGCAGGCCGGCAACGGCATGACCACTGACGCCCACGCCCGGCTGATGGTGACGCGTGGGGTCAAGACCCGGCCCTTCCAACACCCGAAGCTGAGCCAGCAAGGCCCGACCATGGTGATCATCATGGAACACAGCCGTCAGAAACTGCCGCGCCCGATCCGCCTTGCCACCGTGCCGCACCTGCGCGGGTTGCCGATGACGCAGGATCCCAAGCTGAACTCCCACTCCAAGCTCAACTGTATCCTCGCCTGCATCGCCGCCGAAAAGGCCGGCGCGGATGAGGCGCTGATGCTGGACGTGCATGGCTTCGTGAACACCACCAACGCCTGCAATTTCTTCATCGTGAGGAAGGGCGAGGTTTGGACCTCGACCGGCGATTACTGCATGAACGGGATCACCCGCCAGAAGGTCATCGACCTTTGCCGCGCCAATGCCATCCCGGTATTCGAGCGCAACTTCTCCCTCGTCGACACCTATTCGGCGGATGAGGCGTTCCTGACTGGCACCTTCGGCGCGCAGACCCCGGTTGGCAGCATCGACGGCCGACAGATCGGTACCGGCCAGATCGGCCCGATGACCGAACGCCTGCGCGGGCTTTACAAGGCCTTGGTCGGGGCCTGATGATGGCCCGGAAAATTCGGGGGACGGACATATGCAGATGATGGATCGCCAGAAGCAGCTGGTGCAGCGCGGCTATTTCACCGCCGAAGGCTGTGACCTTGCCGACTTCGCCGCAATCTGCGAGGTGCGGACCGACCGGGCTGATTACCCCCTGGCCGCAGCACTTGAAAAGGGCGTCCTGATCTACGATTGCCGCGCCCTTGCCCCGCAGATCGCCGACCCCGTCTTCTGCCAGGCCCTTCGCGCCGAATGGGCCGAGGCCTTTGCCAGCGGACCCGGCGTGATCGTCCTGCAAGGAGCCGAGCCTGACACTGCGATGATCGACCGCGCCTCGGACATATTCCGCGACCTGATCGACCAGCAGAACCGCTCAGGCACCGGCGGCGGCGACCATTTCGCCAAGCCGGGCGCGAATGACCGGCTTTGGAACAGCCTTGAAAAGCACTGCCTCGCCGATCCCGCCAACTTCGCCCGCTACTACGCCAATGCCTTCCTTGCCCTTGTCAGTGAGGCCTGGCTTGGCCCCTACTACCAGATGACCGCGCAACTGAACGTGGTGAATCCCGGCGGTGCCGCGCAATCGCCGCACCGCGACTATCACCTTGGCTTCCAGTCTGCCGAGGCAGTCGCGGCCTATCCCGCCCATGTCCACCTGTTCTCGCCCATGCTGACCCTGCAAGGTGCCATCGCCCATGTCGATGCGCCGCTGGAGGCGGGACCGACGCTTCTGTTGCCGGGCAGCCAGAAATACGGCCCCGGCTACCTTGCCACCAGCCGCCCCGATTTCCGCGCCTATTTCGACGCGAATGCCGTGCAATTGCCGCTGGCCAAGGGGGATATGCTGTTCTTCTCGCCCGCCCTCTTTCATGCCGCCGGAACCAACCGGTCCGCGGATATCAAGCGGATGGTAAACCTGTTTCAGGTCTCATCGGCCTATGGCCGTGCGATGGAAGCCATCGACCGCACCGCGATGGTCAAGGCGCTTTACCCGGCTCTGCTTGCTGCCAAGGACATGACCGA
Organism: Tabrizicola sp.; assembly: GCF_030373185.1. GTDB lineage: Bacteria > Pseudomonadota > Alphaproteobacteria > Rhodobacterales > Rhodobacteraceae > Tabrizicola. The sequence continues at coordinate 89,531 of NZ_JAUCZH010000003.1, read as the reverse complement.
AGACCAGATCGCCAATGCCATCGCCGCCAGCGCGGAAGGCTACAGCTTCCCCACCAACCTTGACCGCGACCCGCCCATCGGCGGCCTTGCCCCGAAGTCGCAGGCCGCGCTTGTGCATGAGGCGCTGGCGGAGCGCTGGGCAGCCGAAACCCTTGGCGCCGCCCTTGATGCCCAGGCCGCAAAGCGCAGCCTATGAAGATCGCACCATGAAGATCGCCATGTGGTCCGGCCCCCGGAACCTTTCAACCGCGATGATGTATGCCTTCGCGGCCCGGGGTGATTGTGCCGTCAGCGACGAACCCTTCTATGCCGCCTACCTGTCCGCCACCGGTATCGACCATCCGATGCGGGCCGAGGTGATTGCTTCGCAGCCAACCGACCCGGCAAAGGTTGCCACCCTTTGCGCTGGCCCCAACCCGGACAGCCTGCCGCACTGGTATCAAAAGCACATGACGATGCACATGATCCCCGATTTCGACCGGGGCTTCCTGCGCGGCCTTACCAATGTCTTCCTGCTGCGCCACCCGGCCCGGGTCATTGCCAGCTATGTCAAGAAGCGCGAAGCCCCGACCCTTGCCGACATCGGATTTGTTCAGCAGGCCGAGCTTTTTGACCAGGTCGCAGATCTGACAGGCGCCGTGCCGCCAGTGATCACTGCCGAATCGATCCGCCAGAACCCGCGGCAGGCGCTGACCCGGCTTTGCGATGCCCTTGGCCTGCCCTTTACCGACCGGATGCTGCATTGGCCTGCTGGACCAAAGCCCCATGACGGGGTCTGGGCGCCGCATTGGTATAATGCCGTCCACCGATCCACCGGGTTCGAAGACCCTGAAGGCCCGCTGCCCGACCTGCCACCCGAGTACCAGCACCTTGCAGATCAGGCGCTTGCGGCGCATGACCGCCTTGCCGCCCACGCCATATGACGGACAGCTCCATGCGCCTTGCAGCGACCATAGCCCTCTGCGGCGTCATTTCCGCACCGGCTCTGGCTGACATTCCGCTGGTCGAGGCTGTCTCGGGGATGGCACTGTTCCCTTGTGACCTCAGTAGCCTGTCCTGCACCACGATGACCGTGCCGTTGGACCACCGGGCCAACGATCCGGCCCAGACGATCGACATCACCTTTGCGCTCAGTTTCGCCACTGTCGAAAGCCGGGGGCTCTTGTTCTTTTTCGTCGGAGGTCCGGGTGGGTCGGGTCTTTCATCGGCGGAAAGCTACCTTGGCGTATTCGATGCCGCGCTGACCCAGTATCTTGACATCGTCTTTGTTGATCAGCGTGGCACTGGCCCGGACCATGGCCTTGCCTGCCCCACGGCGCAGGCCCGTTTCGACATCGCGCCGGTGTCGCTTGACGACGACGGCAAGACAATGGCCCTGGCCCGCAGCTTTGTGCGGGACTGCGTTGCCGAACTGGATGCCGATGATCTGTTGCCCGTCATCAACTCGGATCAGACGATTCGGGATCTTGAGGCGTTCCGGCTGGCCATCGGATCGCCCAAGGTCTGGATGTACGGGGAAAGTTACGGCACTCAGATCGCGCAGGCCTATGCCACGGCCTTTCCGCAGGCCGTGCGCGGGGTGATCCTTGACGGGGTGGTTGACCTGAGCCTTGGGGCCGAGGGGTTCTATGCCGCCTATTCCATCGCGGCCGAGCGGTTGCTGACGCGGATGTTCGATGCCTGCGCCGATATTCCCGCTTGCAAGGCCGACATGAACGGGACAGCGGCGCAGGTTTACGACGATCTGGCCAGCCGTCTGGCCGCCGGACCGCTGGCGGTTGATCTTACGCTATCCGATGGATCCGTGGCCCGTCGCGCGCTTACGTCCTCGATGCTGGAATCGAACGCGTTCTACGCGCTCTATTCGCCCGAGGGCCGGGCAGAGTTTCTGCGCATCCTTGCTGCCGCCGGACGTGGCGATTCGGGGCCGATGCTGCAACTGGGCTACGCCAACATGTATATCGACCCTGAAACCGAAGTCGGGCTTGAAGATCCCGGTTGGTATCCCGCCGCCTTCTACGCCATCACCTGTTCCGACTACGACAGCGGCTCTGGCGCGGCAGATGCCCGCGCGGCTGAGATACTGGAAGGTGCGCGCAGCTTTGCGCCAAACGCACCCCGACTGCTCCGGTCCTATTTTGTCGAACGGCTGGCCTGCGCCTACTGGCCGCACCAAGGCCCGCCCGCGCGCCCCGAACCTTATGCCGGGGGGGACTGGCCGACCCTTGTTCTCAACAGCGATGCAGATCCGATTACCCCGATCAGCATGGCCTATTCCGTGCTGGACAACGCGAAGAACGCCTTTGGCGTGTTCCTGAAAGGCGGGCCGCATGTGATCTGGGGGCGCGGCCTTGCCTGCCCGGATACCATCGTTCAGGACTTGCTGTTTGACGGCATCTTGCCTGCGGCACCGGAGCAGCACTGCGAACAGAATTTCGTGGCCGACTATACGCCCCTTACCCTGACGACTGCCGAAAAGCGGGCTGACCCGCTTGCCGTTGCCCGTGCCGTGGATGTGGAACTTTACCAGATCATTCCCCTGACCACATGGGACGGGGCCTATCCAATCATCCTTGGCTGCAACCATGGCGGCACGTTTACGGCAACCGCCACCTATTCCGGGACGGATTACCGGTTTGCCGATTGCCGGTTCTGGCCTGATCTGAAGATCAGCGGCACCGGGGCTGAAATCAACATCGGCGACGAAACCGATGGCATGACCCTGAAGCTTGCGGTTTCCGGAAGCCACAGCGGCGACATCACCTATCGCCGCAGCGTCCGGGATGAGGCGTGGAGCATTTCCGGCTCCTGGAACGGTGCGGAGGCGCAGATGCCCCGGGATCGGCTGCAATGAAACGGGCCACCGCTTCCCGAGGGGAAGCAATGGCCCGCGCTCTCGTCCGGTTGGCTGGCGAAATCACGCCAGCGCGTGATCTCAGGTCTTTGCGACGCGGGAATTCCGGCTGGCGATCAACCGCAGCCGCAGCGCGTTCAGCCGGATGAAGCCTTCGGCGTCCTTCTGGTCATAGGCCCCAGCGTCTTCTTCAAAGGTCACATGCTTCTCGGAATAAAGGCTGTGGTCCGACCAGCGGGCAACCGTCACCGCGCGGCCCTTGTAAAGCTTGACCCGCACGGTCCCGGTTACATGGTCCTGCGTCTTGTCGATCAGGGCCTGCAACGCCTCACGTTCCGGGCTGAACCAGAAGCCGTTGTAGATCAGTTCGGCATAGCGCGGCATGATGCTGTCTTTCAGATGCCCCGCGCCTGCATCCAGCGTGATCTGTTCGATGCCCCGGTGCGCTTCCAGAAGGATCGTGCCGCCGGGCGTTTCATAGACCCCGCGTGACTTCATGCCGACAAAGCGGTTTTCCACCAGATCCAGCACGCCTACGCCATGCTTGCCGCCCAATTCGTTCAGCTTGGTCAGGATCGTGGCCGGGCTCATCGCCTCGCCGTTGATCGCCACGGCATCGCCCCTTTCGAAGGTGATTTCCACCATCTCGGCCTGATCGGGCGCCTCTTCCACCGGAACCGAGCGCTGAAGAACATAATTCGGGAATTCCTCGGCCGGGTTTTCCAGCACGCGGCCTTCGGATGAGGTGTGCAGCAGGTTCGCGTCCACGCTGAACGGCGCTTCGCCACGCTTGTCCTTGGCGATCGGGATCTGGTTCGCCTCGGCAAATTCCAGCAGCTTGGTGCGGCTGGTCAGATCCCACAGCCGCCACGGCGCGATGACTTTGATCGCGGGGTCCAGCGCTGCCGCCGACAGTTCGAACCGCACCTGGTCGTTGCCCTTGCCGGTCGCGCCATGCGCCACCGCATCTGCACCTGTTTCATGCGCGATCCGCACCAGATGGGCCGAAATCAGCGGCCGCGCGATCGAGGTGCCAAGCAGGTAAAGCCCTTCATAAAGCGCATTCGCCCGGAACATCGGGAACACGAAGTCGCGGACGAATTCCTCGCGCACGTCGACGATGTGGATGTTTTCCGGCTTGATCCCCATCAGCAGCGCCTTTTGCCGCGCGGGTTCAAGTTCCTCGCCCTGACCGAGATCGGCGGTAAAGGTCACCACCTCGCAGCCATACTCCGTCTGGAGCCATTTCAGGATGATCGAGGTATCCAGCCCGCCCGAATAGGCGAGGACGACTTTGTTCGGCTTTTGCATGGCAACGGCTCCGGCGAGGTTTCGCCCGCGATTAAAGGGAAACCAGCGCAAGGGCAAGAACGCCGCCGTGTCCGATACAATGTGGCACGGCGGCGGTGCGGGCGCAGGGCGGTCAGATCAGGCCGACCGCCTCAGGCCGATCATTCAAGCACAGGCGCTTCCTCAAGAATCAGTTCGGCGGATTCTTCTTCCGGAAGGACTTCGGCAAGCTCTTCGGCCGGCATGGTTTCGGCTACTGCGGCGCTGATCTGGTCCTGATAGGGGGCAAGCTTTTCGCGCAACTGGGCCAGCAGCGCCGCAAGGTCGCCATCCTTGTTCCAGGCATCACCAATCGCCTGTTCTGCATCGGCAACAGACTGGGCTGATGCCGCCGCCGCCTCTTCGGCTGCAAGGATTTCGTCCGGGTCCGGCGGGGTGCCGGCCAAGGTCAGACCATCTTCCGTTGTGCCGCCAGTGGCCGCAATCAGCGAATCGATTTCTTCGACAAGCAGCTCTTGTTCGGGTGTCAGCGTGCCGTCGGGTGTCAGCGTGCCGTCTGCCTTGGCTTGCAGATAATCCTCGACCGAAATGAATCCTGCCTCCGTCACGGCGGCGCCAAGATCGTCAAAAGCGGTGGCAAGGGTCAGAAGCTCGGTCGCCGCCGCCGCTTCGGCAGCGCCTGCATCGGCAATTGCCAGGCCTGCCAACAGGCCGACGGGGCCTTTGGTGGTCTGGCCATTGCGGATATGGGCCAGCACCGCGTTGATGTTGGCGTTCATCGCGCCATTCATCTTGCCCAGTTGGCTTGGATGAAGCGCCCCGTCTTCGGCAACCGGCTTGCCTTTTGCCTTGGTCACTTCGGCCTTCTTGGTCTTTTTGGCGGCCTTCGCTTCGGCCTTCGCCGCCTTGGCGGATTTGGCTTCGGACTTGCCCTTGGATTTGGCCTCGGACTTGCCCTTGGACTCTGACTTGCTTTCCGACTTTCCGCCGCCGCCGCCCTTTTCCCCTTTGGCATAGGCAGCACCACCGTCAAGCGGGCCAAAAACAGGCAGGGCTGGCGAAAGGGCCAGTAGCGAAACGGCAAGCACCGCTGTCAAAGGTTTCAGATGCATCAGGCGTTCTCCCGGCATATGGATTGGATGATCTTCTTGCCCTAAGGCTCCGCCAGATCATGGCGAAAGTTGGGCAACGTCCATAAACTCAAGGTGTAAAGCCCGCATGTCAGCACTCAATCAGGCGGTGAAACAGACGGCAGGCGCCCTGCGAGCGCTGTTTCCCGAAACGCCGTTGCAGCGCAACGAACATTTGTCCGCGCGCTATGGAGCCGATATCTGGCTGAAGCGTGAAGACCTGACCCCGGTGCGCAGCTACAAGATTCGCGGCGCGTTCAATGCCATGCGAAAGGTGCGGCAGCGCCAGCCGGGACAGCAGGAATTTGTCTGTGCCAGCGCCGGCAATCATGCCCAGGGCGTCGCCTATGCCTGTCGTCATTTCGGGGTGCATGGCACGATCTTCATGCCGGTCACCACGCCGCAGCAGAAAATCGACAAGACCCGGGTGTTTGGTGGCGATCAGGTGACCATCACGCTGACCGGCGATTACTTCGACCAGACCCTTGCCGCCGCGCAGGCTTTTTGCGCCGAAAAAGGTGCGCATTTCCTGTCGCCCTTCGATGACCCCGATGTGATCGAAGGACAGGCGACCGTTGCCCTTGAGATGCTGGAGCAGCTTGGCCGTGCGCCGGATCTGGTGATCCTGCCGGTTGGTGGCGGGGGGCTGGCGTCTGGCGTCACCGCCTATCTGCGCGAGATGGCGCCTGCCACTGATTTCCGTTTTGTGGAACCGTTGGGCGGGGCCAGCCTGATGGCGGCCCTGCGTGAAGGCGGGCCGGTCAAGCTGCCGCGCGTCAACAGTTTTGTCGACGGTGCCGCCGTGGCGCGACTGGGCGACAACACCTACCGGATGCTGGATTGGGTGCGCCCTGATCAGGTGCTGCTTGCGCCCGAAGACCGGATCTGCGTCACCATGCTGGAAATGCTGAACGTCGAAGGAATCGTGCTGGAACCGGCAGGGGCGCTTTCGGTGGATGTGCTGCCGGAACTGGCAGAAGTGATCCAGGGCAAGACGGTGGTCTGCGTCACTTCTGGTGGAAATTTCGATTTTGAGCGGCTGCCCGAGGTCAAGGAGCGGGCGCAGCGCTATTCGGGGCTGAAGAAATACTTCATCCTGCGCATGCCGCAGCGGCCGGGCGCGCTGCGCGAGTTCTTGAACATGCTTGGGCCGGAAGATGACATTACCCGGTTCGAATACCTCAAGAAATCCGCACGCAACTTCGGGTCGGTTCTGATCGGCATCGAAACCAAGGATGCCGGTGGCTTTCGGGCCTTTACCGACCGGATGGACGCGGCTGGTCTGGCCTTCCGCGACATCACGGCAGATGAGGCGCTGTCAGAGTTTCTGATCTAAGGGCCAGATCAGGCGGCGTTGACCTTGGCAAGGTCGTCCAGCAACTGTTTTCGGGACGCGTGATAGACCGCCGCAATCCGGCTGGTATCAACCGAAGCGCCATGGCCGGAGGCGGCCTTTCGTTCAGCATCCTGGCAGAAGGCGGCAAGGTCGGCGAACCCAAGGTTCAGTGCGCTGCCTTTCAGGAAGTGCAACTGACCCTCAACCTCGGCCGTTGGCAGCCCTGCCAACATGGCCTTCACGGCCTGATCTGCCTCTTCCAGAAACATGTCAGCGACTTCGGCAAACCCGTCGGCACCGATTTCACCGCGCAGTTCTTCCACCCTTTTCCAATCAATCATGACATCGTTCCCCATCCGCAACCCAGGACGCAATCTGCCCGAAATGACGTTAACAATTCGTGGCCGGGGCGCAGCGAAGCCCGCGCAATTTTAGGTTTCACGATGCGTTAAGGGGCATGAGTCAACGTCCCGGCTGGATGCGGCAGGAGCAGGACGTGCTGGCAAGTCAGACATTGGCAGATTGGCCCGGAGCAATGGCAGAGCCGGGGGCGGCCCGGCCTCGTCATGTGCTTGTCGTGGATGACAGCCGGGCGCAGCGTCATATCTTGTCGGTGCAGTTGCGCCGCTGGGGTTATCTGGTGACGGAATGCGAAGATGCCGCCTCCGCACTGGAGGTTTGCACGGGTGCCGAGGTGGATATCGTCATCAGCGACTGGATGATGCCTGGCATGACGGGTCTGGAATTCTGTCGGAAATTCAGAAACCTGGGGCGTGAAAGCTATGGCTACTTCGTCCTTCTCACCTCCAAGTCCGAAAAGACGGAAATCGCTGGCGGGCTGGAGGCGGGGGCGGATGATTTCCTGACCAAGCCGGTTTCCAGCAATGAACTGCGCGCGCGGTTGCGGGCGGGGGAACGGACGCTGGCCATGCAGGCGGAGCTTCTGGCCAAGAACCGGGTGATCGTCAGCACGCTGGTTGAATTGCAGAAGCTTTATGATTCGCTGGACCGAGACCTGATCGAGGCGCGAAAGCTGCAACAGACGCTGGTCCGTGACCGGGTGCGTGACTATGGCTGGACGCGGGCATCGCTTTTGCTGCGGAACTCGGGCCGGGTGGGCGGTGATCTGGTGGGCAGTTTCCGTGTGGATGACCAACGCGTCGCGGTCTATTCGATCGACGTTTCCGGCCACGGTGTCGCCTCGGCCATGATGACAGCGCGGCTGGCGGGGTTTCTGACCGGGTCTTCGCCCGAACAGAACCTTGCCTTTGGCCGGGACGCCAATGGGATACAGGCGCTTTTGCCCCCCGAAGCTGTGGCCGAACGGTTCAACCGGCTGATGCTGGAAGAAATTCAGGCCGAACAGTATTTCACGATGGTCTTCGCCGTTGTTGATCGCAGCACCGGGATCCTCAGTCTGGTGCAGGCCGGGCATCCGCACCCACTGCTGATCCGCCGCTCTGGGGTGGTGGAGCAGCTTGGCAATGGCGGGCTGCCGGTCGGGTTGATCCCTGGCGCGACCTATGAACGCTGCGATATTGCGGTTCAGCCGGGCGACCGTCTGGTTCTGGTCTCGGACGGTTTCACCGAATGTCCGCTTCCGGGCGGTGGGGATTTCGGCGAAGACGGCCTGATCCGCAGTCTGACCAAATCCGCCAGCCTTTCCGGCGCAGACATGCTGGAGGCGCTGGTCTGGGATATTGTCGCCCTGTCGGGAAGCGATTCGTTTCCTGACGACCTTTCAGCCGTCGCGCTGGAGATCCTTGAGGCGGAGTGAGGCCAGCATCGCCCGGTCCCCCGGATTGCCAAGTTGCAGGACGGCTTCCTTTACCGGTAGCCAGATTGCCGTATGCCCGGCCTCTGACGGGGGGCCAAGCCGCAGCACCGGGCGCGCCAGATAGACAGCGCACAGCTTTTCGGCCCACAGGTCATATTCCGGCATGTAGGTGAACCGCCGGAACGCCCCCAGACGGCGGGTCACTTCGATCTTCCAGCCTGTTTCTTCAAACACTTCGCGGTGCAGCGCGGGGATCGGATGTTCCCCCCTGTCGATCCCGCCGCCGGGCAGCTGAAGCTCTGGCACAGGGGCCGCCTGATGGGTCGCAAGGATGTCATCGCCGTGCAGCAAGATCGCGTAAACGCCCGGTCTTCGGGTGTAGCGCCGCCCGATTTCGGCGGGGTCGCCATAACGTCGGATCATCTTGCCCCCTTGGACCTGCGGTTGATGTGCCTATATAGCCGCGATATGCCAAGACTGGCAGCCTCATGAAACCCCCCGGGACTCTCCATGACCATTGGTTCGCAAATCGCTTGGGACGATACCGTCCTGCCGTTTCAACTTGACGCCTCGGGCATCCGTGGCCGCGTCGCGCGGCTGGACGGGGTGCTGGATCAGGTTCTGAAGCAGCATACCTATCCCCCCGTCATCGAGGCGCTGGTCGCCGAGGCGGCGCTTCTGACCGCGCTGATCGGCCAGACCATCAAGCTGCGCTGGAAGCTCTCGCTGCAAGTGCGCGGCAAGGGTGCGGCCCGGCTGATTGCAACCGATTACTACGGCCCCAGCGCCGAGGGCGAGCCTGGGCGCATCCGCGCCTATGCCAGCTATGACGCTGACCGTCTGGAAGACACCGACAATCCGTTCAGCCAGATTGGCGACGGGTATTTCGCGGTGATGCTGGATCAGGGCGAAGGCATGGTCCCTTATCAGGGTTTCACCCCGATTGCTGGCGGGTCACTTTCCGCCTGTGCAGAGACGTATTTCGCCCAGTCCGAGCAGATTCCGACCCGGTTTTCGGTGGCCTTCGGCCGCAGCACGGAACCCGGCCGCCCGGCACAGTGGCGCGCTGGCGGCATGATGCTGCAACACATGCCCGCCGTTGGTGGCGTCGCGGCGGATCAGGGCAGCGGTGCCGGCGGCTTGCTGACCCACGCCGATATTCTGGGCGGGGCGGATTCGGAAAACTGGACACGGGCCAACCTGCTACTGGACACGGTTGAAGAGCTGGAGATGATCGGCCCCTCTGTCGCGCCGACAAATCTGCTGGTGCGGCTGTTCCACGAAGAAGGTCCGCGCGTGTTTGACCCTACCCCGGTGCGGTTTGGCTGTTCCTGTTCGGAAGACAAGGTGCGCAACACCATGTCGATCTACAGCCAGAAGGACATCTCGAAGATGACGACCGACGCTGGCATCGTGACTGCCGATTGCCAGTTCTGCGGCGCGCATTACGAGATGGACCCGAAAACGCTTGGGTTCGAGGGAACCGGCGCACCATGATCTGTCCGGCAGAGGCGGGATTGCGGCTTGCCCTGTCCCGCCCGGCCGGGCCTTCGTCCGATTTCGACCTGAACCCGGATATCCGGCTTGCCGAGGCGCGGCTGTTGCGCCCGGCTGCCGTCTTGATGGCGGTCTGGCTGCGGCCGGAAGGGGCCGGGGTGATCCTGACCAAGCGGTCATCGCGGCTGCGCCATCACCCTGGGCAGATCGCCTTTCCCGGTGGCAAGGTCGATGACACCGACGCCGGGCCAGAGGCTGCCGCCCTGCGCGAGACGCGCGAAGAGATCGGCCTTGATCCGGCGCAGGTGGACATTATCGGCACCCTGCCGGTCCATGAGACGGTGACAGGCTTTGCCGTCACGCCGTTTGTCGGTCTGGTCCGGGGCGAATTTCAGCCAGTGCCAGAGGCGGGCGAGGTGGATGAGGTCTTTGTCGTGCCGCTGGCGCATGTTCTGACGCCGGGCCTGTATTCCATCCAGAAACGGCGCTGGATGGGGGAATGGCGGCGCTATTATGCGGTGCCATATGGCCCCTATTACATCTGGGGGGCCACCGCGCGTATCCTGCGGGGGTTGGCTGAACGGGTGCAGGCATGAAGGTTGCGGGCGATTGGCTTGAACACCGGGGAACCCGCGCGCTGCTGGCGGCGCTGGAATCTGCGGGCTACCGGGCGCTGTTCGTCGGTGGCTGCGTCCGCAACGCCGTGCTTGGCTTGCCGGTGGCGGATACCGATCTTGCCACCGATGCCTTGCCCGAAACAGTCTCGAACATAGCGGAAAACACCGGTTTTCGGGCGGTGCCGACCGGAATTGAACATGGCACCGTGACGGTGCTTGCCGACGGCCGCGCGCATGAGGTGACAACCTTTCGCCGTGACGTCGAAACCGATGGCCGCCGCGCCGTAGTCGCCTTCTCCACACATATCGAGGAAGACGCGGCCCGGCGTGATTTCACCATGAACGCGCTTTACGCCGATGCCCTGGGCAATGTGCTGGACCCGCTTGGCGGCCTGTCCGACACCCTTGCCCGTCGCGTCCGCTTTGTCGGCGAGGCTGAGGCGCGCATCCGCGAAGACTATCTGCGCATCCTGAGGTTCTTCCGGTTTCATGCCTGTTATGGTGATCCGACCCTTGGTCTTGATGCCGAAGGTCTGGCGGCCTGTGCCGCATTTTCCGCCGGGTTAGAGACGATTTCGCGTGAACGGATCGGTGCCGAGATGCGCAAACTTCTGGGTGCGCGTGACCCTTCGCCAGCGGTGGCGGCGATGGCGGCCTCTGGCGTTCTGGCGCAGGTTCTGCCGGGGGCGGATCACCGCGCCCTTGCGCCCCTTGTTCATCTGGAGGCCAGCGCCCCGCCGCGCTGGCTGCGGCGTCTGGTCGTGCTGGGGGGGCAGGCGGTGGACACCGCTTTGCGCCTTTCGCGCCCGGAAACCCGCGATCTGGCAGCACTTGTTGCCGCCGTATCGGGGATGGACAGCCCCGCCGCGCTGGGCTGGCGGCTGGGTGCCGACCTTGGCACCGATGCCGTGCTTGCGCGGGCGGCCGTTCTTGGCGGCCCGCCGTCTGCTGACTGGCAGGCCGAGGTTTCGCGGGGTGCGGCGGCGGTGCTTCCGGTGACTGCGGCCGATTTGATGCCGGGTCTGGAGGGCGCTGCACTGGGCGCGCGGCTGAAGGCGCTGGAGGCGCGATGGCTGGCCAGCGGGCTGCGCCTGACCCGCGACGACCTGCTGAAATCCTGACCCCGGCAGGGGGGTGACAAGTCGCCACGACTGCGCTACCCATGGCCCACCCAAGAAGGAGACCAGCATGGATCACGGGATTTCGCCTCGCTCAGCCTGAGTTGACCGGTCCCGTCGTGGTGGTCGCTTGCAGGCACCGCTTCACCCCATCGCTGCACTTTATCTTCGGGTTCCCCCCATGTTCCGTTTCTTCGAAAACCTAGTCGATCCCTATCAGCCCTATGCCGAACAGGACGCCCCGCCCACAAGGCTTTGGCCATTCCTGAAGGACTATGTCCGCCCGTTCAAAGGTGTCTTTGCCTTTACCGCGATGTTTTCAGTCGGCAATGCCGTCCTGGACGTTGGCCTGATCTGGTACCTGGGCCGGTTGGTTGACCTGATGACAGGCCAGACTCCGGCTGATTTTCTGGCCGCACATTGGGTTGAACTTTTGACCGTGGCCTTTGTCATCCTGTTCGTCCGCCCCTTGGTGGCGGGTGGGTCGGTGGGCCTTCTGCACAACACCATCCTGACCAACTTCGGCACGATGATGCGTTGGCGGGCGCACCGGCATGTTCTGCGCCAGCCGGTTGGCTGGTTCGAAAGCGATTTTGCCGGCCGGATCGCCAACCGCATCATGCAGGCCCCCCCTGCTGCGGGTGAGGCGGTGTTTCAGGTCTTTGACATGGCCGCCTTCGCCGCAGCCACCTTCATCGGCGCGCTGTTGATGCTGGCGGGATCAGACCCGCGTCTGATGGTGCCGCTGATCTTGTGGGTGATCGGCTACCTTGCGCTCATGCGCTGGACGATCCGCCGTGCTGGCCCGGCCTCGAAAGCCTCATCCGATGCGCGAAGCGCGGTCACTGGGCGGGTGGTGGACAGTTACGCCAACATCCACTCGGTCAAGCTGTTCGCCCATCAGGACGCCGAGGTGAACTATGCCAAGGAGGCGATCGAAAAGTCGCGCCAGACCTTCCAGACGGAAATGCGCATCGTCACCAAGATGGATGTGGCGCTGACCTTCCTGAACGGGTTGATGATCATGGGCGTCGGTGGTCTGGCGCTTTGGTTCTGGGCGGATGGCACGGCAACGGTCGGCGTGGTCGCGGCGGCGGTGGCGCTGGTGCTGCGGATCAACTCGATGACCTACTGGATCATGTGGGCCTCGACCAATCTTGTGCAGAACCTTGGCACATTGGCCGAAGGGATGGAGACGATCGCCCAACCCGTATCCTTGGTCGACAAGCCAGACGCAAAACCGCTGATGTTCCGCGACGGCCTGTTGGAACTGCGGGACGTAAGCCACCATTACGGGCGCGGTTTTGGCGGGCTTAGAGACGTTTCCCTGACCATCCGCGCCGGCGAGAAGATCGGCGTTGTTGGCCGTTCCGGTGCGGGCAAGTCCACCTTGGTCAAGCTGATCCTGCGGTTCTACGATACCGAATCCGGGGCCATCCTGATTGACGGCCAGAACATTGCCGATGTCACACAAGACTCGCTGCGTCAGCAGATCGGCATGGTGCAGCAGGATTCGTCGCTTCTGCATCGGTCGGTGCGCGACAACATCCTTTATGGCCGCCCCGACGCGACCGAGGCCGAAATGATCGCCGCCGCCAGAAAGGCCGAGGCGCATGATTTTATCCTGACGCTGGAAGACCCGCAGGGCCGCAAGGGCTATGACGCCCATGTCGGTGAGCGCGGCGTGAAATTGTCTGGCGGCCAGCGGCAACGGGTGGCGCTGGCGCGGGTGATCCTGAAGGACGCGCCGATCCTGATTCTGGATGAAGCGACCAGCGCCCTGGACTCGGAGGCTGAGGCCGCCATTCAAGAGGCGCTTTATGGGGTCATGGCGGGCAAGACCGTGATCGCCATTGCGCACAGGCTTTCCACGATTGCAGCCATGGACCGGATTGTCGTTCTGGAAGATGGTCAGGTGGCGGAAGATGGCCCTCATTCCGTGCTTTTGCGGGAGAACGGGCTATATGCCCGTTTCTGGGCGCGCCAATCGGGCGGGTTCATCGGGCTGGAAGAGGACGCGGCAGAGTGAGTTCCCTGATCCGGCTTGGCAATGCGATTGATGCCTTCCGCCCCGCGGAAGGCAATCCGCCGCAAAGCCTTGGCGCTTTCATGCGCTGGTGTCTTGCAGGGTCGTGGCCCATGCTGCTTGTGGCCGGGGTGCTTTCGTCTTTGGCAGGCGTGACCGAGGTTGTCTCTGCCCTGATCCTTGGCTGGGTGGTTGACGCCGCCGTCACCACCAGCCCGGCCGGGTTCTTCACCGACCACTGGTCGCTGATGGCATGGTTTCTGGCCTTCTACCTTTTGTTGCGCCCTTTGGCCTTTGCCATTTCCTCGGCGTCAAACAGCATCATCATCGGCCCGAATGTGATGCCTTTGGTCCTGTCGCGCCTGCACCGCTGGACCCTGGGGCAGGCCGTTACCTTCTTTGACAACGACTTCGCCGGTCGCATCGCGCAAAAGCAGATGCAGGCCGCGCGGGCGGTCACGGATGTGGCGACGGAAGTCATCAACACCGTCTGCTTTGCCCTTGCCTCGGTCATCGGGTCGGTGGCGTTTCTTGTGCTTGTGGACCTGCGCGTCGCCGGGGCGCTTCTGGTCTGGCTGGTCGCATATGTCCTGCTGATCCGCTACTTCATGCCGATGATCCGCAAGAACTCCGCCGCCCGCGCGTCGTCGCGCGCGATGGTTTCGGGGCAGGTCGTCGATACGATCACCAACATCAAGACGGTCAAGCTTTTCGCCCATGCCGCGTTTGAAGACCGCGTGGCGCTGGACGCGATGGAGGTTTTCCGCGACCGCAGCCTTGAATTCGGCGTCATCTCTACCTGGTTCCGCTTTTCGCTCATGCTGCTGGCCGGCGTCCTGCCGGTGTTGCTGATCGGCGGCACGGTCATGCTTTGGCAACAGGGGCAGGCGACGGCAGGCGACATCGCCGCCTCGGGTGCCATCGCCATGCGGATCGCGCAGATGTCAGGCTGGGTCAGCTTCACGCTGATGAGCATCTATACCAGCGTTGGCGAAGTCGAAGACGGCATGCGCACGCTCTCTGCCCCCCACACCCTGACCGACGCCCCCGACGCCGTGACCCTGCCCCGCGTCAAGGGCGAGATCCGGTTTGACCACGTCAGCTTTGCCTATGGCCGCGAACGTGGTGGGGTGGCCGATGTCGACCTGACGGTTCACGCCGGGGAAAAGCTGGCCATCGTCGGGGCCAGTGGCGCGGGGAAATCCTCGCTCGTCTCTCTCCTCCTGCGGCTTTACGACCCCGAGGAAGGCACGATTTCCGTCGATGGCCTCGACCTTCGCCACGTCACACAGGAAAGCCTTCGCCGCCAGATCGGCATGGTGACGCAGGAAACCGCGATGTTCAACCGGTCGGCCCGCGACAACATTGCCTATGGCCGCCCGGGGGCCACCGAGGCCGAGATCATCGCCGCCGCCAAGGCCGCCGAGGCGGATGAATTCATCGCCCACATGGCCGACCATCAAGGCCGCAAGGGCTATGACGCCTTCCTTGGCGAACGCGGCGTGAAACTGTCCGGCGGCCAGCGCCAGCGCATCGCCCTTGCACGCGCTTTCCTGAAAGACGCGCCGATTCTTGTGCTGGACGAAGCCACCTCCGCCCTCGACAGCGAAGTCGAGGCCTCGATCCAGGAAGCGCTTTCCAGGGTGATGGTCGGCAAGACCGTCCTTGCCATAGCCCACCGCCTTTCGACCATCGCCGAGATGGACCGGATCATCGTCCTTGACCGTGGCCGCATCGTCGAAATCGGGTCGCATGACGACCTTCTGGCGAAAGATGGCCTTTACGCCCGCTACTGGAAGCGGCAATCAGGCGGCTTCATCGGCACCGAAGACGAACAGGAAGCGGCAGAGTGAAGGTTACCATCGACCGGCTGGGCCACCTTGGCAATGGTATCGCGGACGGCCCGATCTTCGTGCAGGGCGTCTTGCCCGGCGAGGTTGTCGAAGGCACGCCGGATGGCGACCGCCTGACGGATGTGAAGATCGTCACCCCCTCGACTGACCGGGTAAAGCCGCCTTGCCGCCATGCGCGGGCCTGTGGCGGGTGCCAGTTGCAGCACGCCTCGGACGCCTTCGTTGCGGGGTGGAAGCAGCAGGTTGTCGAAATCGCCCTGGCCGGGCAGGGGCTTTCCGCGCCGTTCAAGCCAGTCGTGACCTCACCCGCCGGAACCCGCCGCCGCGCCACGCTTTCGGCCCGCCGCACCAAGGGCGGTGTCCTTCTTGGCTTTCACGCCCGGGCATCGGATACGCTGGTTGCCGTGCCGGACTGTCAGCTTCTGTACCCGGCGCTTTTGGCCGCCTTTCCGGGGCTGGAGGCGCTGGTGATGCTGGGCGGGTCGCGCACGGCTGAACTGTCGCTGCAAATCACCACGACGAAGGGCGGGGTGGATGTGGTGGTCACCGGCGGCAAGCCACTGGACAGCGCCCTGCAACTTGAACTGGCGCGGGTGGTCGAGGCACATGGCTTTTCGCGTCTGACATGGAATGGTGAGGCGGTGGCGCTGCGCGACAGACCGGCGCAAGTGTTTGGCGCGGCCATGGTTGTTCCGCCTGCCGGTGCTTTCCTGCAAGCCACGGCCGAAGGCGAAGCGGCGCTTCTGGCCGGGGTGCGCGCGGCGCTTGGGCCGCAAAAGCGGGTGGTGGACCTGTTTTCCGGGGTCGGCACCTTTGCCCTGCCATTGGCTGCGACGACAGAGGTTCACGCGGTCGAGGGGGACAAGGCGATGGTCGCGGCCCTTGAATTGGGCGCGCGTCATGCCGAAGGGCTGCGCCGGGTCACCACAGAAGCGCGCGATCTGTTTCGCCGCCCGCTGGAACCCGATGAGCTGCGCGCCTTCACCGGGGCCGTGATCGACCCGCCCCGCGCCGGGGCCGAAGCGCAGACCGAAGCCTTGGCGCGGTCGGTGGTTCCCGTGATCGCGGCGGTGTCCTGCAACCCAGTGACCTTTGCGCGCGATGCGAAGATGCTGGTCGCGGCGGGCTACGCGCTGGACTGGGTGCAGGTGGTGGATCAGTTTCGCTGGTCAACCCATGTTGAACTTGTGGCCCGCTTCAGCCGCGCGATCTGACAAATCCGTGATTAGGCCGCCCGTCCGTTTTGCTAGGCAGATTGCGCAAATTCCTGTAGTGATTTGAAAAAAAGAAGCGGCACGAGGCGGGAATGCGTTTTATTCGATTGATGGCCATGCTGGTGCTGGCGCTGGGCCTTGCGGCCTGTGGCGCGCCGAAGACAAAATTTCTCAAATACAACGGGCCAGCGGTCACTCAGTTGCAGGTCCACAAGACCGACCGCAAGATGTATTTGCTGCATAATGACAAGGTGCTGAAGTCACACGATATCGCGCTGGGCTTTGCGCCCAATGGCCACAAGCAGTTCGAGGGTGACGGCAAGACGCCCGAGGGCCGCTATTACATCACCCACAAAAACCCGAATTCGGAGTTTCATCTGTCCTTGCGGGTGTCCTATCCGAATGAGCAGGACATCGCCTTTGCCGAGGCCGAAGGCAAATCTCCTGGGGGTGACATCTTCATTCATGGTGGCCCGAAGCGGCCGATTTCCCGCCGGGACTGGACCTGGGGTTGCGTTGCTGTCACCGACAAGGAAATGGAAGTCGTCTACTCGATGGTGGAGCCCGGCACCCCGATCTATATCCTGCCCTGACGAAGCCAGCTTGGACGGGCTTTCAGCTTCACGCGGAAATCACCTGTCCGTTTCGTCGTCTCAGGCACCTGTCATCAAGGTCCACCAGATCTTGCCACTTGGTTCCTGGAACCACGCGAAGCCAAGCAATCTGGCGGAAGGGTCCATGATGATGGCGCGGGTGTCCGGGTTGGCCATCCATGTGGACAGGGTTTCAAGCTCGGTCTCGTAGGTTTCCGAAATCAACTCACCCACCAGACGCCCGGTATAGCCGCTGCGCTGCGCGCGGACATAGGGCGATGATCCGTCTGACCCGAAATGCCACGGGCGGTTCTGAACCGACATGTCGCGGGAATGGGTGGCGGCGGCGGCATTCAGTCGGGCGTCAAAGCTGAGAGGCGTCAGCGACCTTGCCGCACGCAGGGTGTTAACCGAATCAAGCAGGCGGAACGACACCACGCGTTCATCGGCCGGACTGATCGTGTAGACTTTCGGCAATGGCCTGCCGTCCGACCCAAGCGTCGGAGGCGTCGTGGCACAGGCTGCAAGCGAAAGGCTGGCACCCAGCAGCAGAAATACGCGTCTTTCCATTCGGTCCACCGTTCAAGCCGCATTCGGCGGCGCTTCGCCCCCTTCCATAGCGAAAGCGGGCGGCGGGTTCAAACCGGCTTCTTGCCGATCGGCGGAAGCTGACGGGTGTTTGATTTGCGGCGCAGGGGTGGAAGCGCTATATGCCACGTCAAAGAGGCTAAAGCAGGAGAATTCCAGTGGACAACGATCCTATCAGCCGCCGCGCCCTTTTAGGTGGTGCGATGGGTTTTGCGGGGCTGGCGGCGATGCCAGCGCTTGCCCAAGACGGCACGACCGAGTTTCAGGCCCCAGTGTCCAGCACCGTGCGCAACAACGCCTCCAGTTTCCGGATGTTGCAGTGGCAGGACTATTTCGACAACACGCGTGGCGGGGCGATCCTGGTCGATCTGACGTCACGGGCGTTGCATTACTGGTCGGAAGATCAGTCGATCTATCGACTTTACCCAAGCTCGGTGCCGCTGTCGGAAGATCTGACGCGGCGTGGCCGGACGTCGGTGGTGCAGAAGGTCGTCAACCCGTCCTGGCGCCCGACGCCAGCGATGAAAGAGCGCAACCCTGAATGGCCCGATGTGGTCGAGGGCGGCGCCAAGGACAACCCGCTTGGCACGCGTGCGCTGTATCTGTCGTGGACCTATTACCGCATCCACGGCACCCACGACACCCGCAAGATCGGTCGCCGGTCGTCGAATGGCTGCGTCGGGCTTTACAACGAGCACATCGAAGAGCTGTTCGAAATGGCCAAGGTCGGCACGCAAGTCTTGCTGATCTGAGGCCTTTCACTGGGTACAAGATGAACCGCAGACTGGAGGGTTTCACACCCTCCAGACCTCCCGTGGAGAATTTGCGGAAAAGAGCAGGCGCAATTTTGGTAGAATTCTACTGAACTGGGCAGAGCCTTGCGGGTGGTGGCTATGACATCACCGCGCGGTCAATGTGGCGGTGTCCGCAGCGTCACTCCAGCCGCGGCAGCCAGCCGGTCAGGTTTTCCTCGATCACCGACACCAGCGCTTCGATATGGGGCGCTTCGTCGTTCAGGCAGGGAATATAGGTAAAGCTTTCCCCGCCAGCATGTTCGAAGGCCTCACGGATTTCGCCGTTGATTTCTTCCAGCGTCTCGATGCAATCGGCTGAAAACGCTGGCGCCATCACCGCAATCCGCTTTTTCCCCGCCTTTGCCAGTTCGGCAACATGTTCCACCGTGTAGGGTTTCAGCCATTCCTCTGGCCCGAAGACCGACTGGAAGGTCGTGTCGATTGCCCCCTTTTCCCAGCCCAGCCGTTCGCGCAACAGCCGGGAGGTCTTGGCACATTGACAGTGGTAGGGGTCGCCCTCCATCAGATAGCGCTGTGGCATCCCGTGATAGCTGGCCACCAGCACATCGGGGGTGTGGTCCAGCTTGGCATAGGCCGCCGTGACCGATTGCGCCAAGGCGTCGATGTAAAGCGGGTGGTCGAAATATTCCGGCACGGTGCGTACGGCGGGCTGACGCTTTTCCTTCATCAGCGCGCGGAAGAACTGATCATTCGCGGTGGCCGATGTGGCCCCGGCGTAATGGGGGTAAAGCGGGAAGAACAGGATCTTCTCACAGCCGGCCTCGACCATGGCGCGGACCTTGGATTCGGTTGAGGGGTTGCCGTAGCGCATGCAGAAATCGACGATGATGTCTGCGCCGTGTCGTGCCGCGATGGTTTCGGCAATTGCGGCGGTCTGCGCCTTGGTGATCGTCAGAAGCGGGCTTTCGTTCAGGTCGTGGTTCCAGATCAGCTTGTAATTGGCACCCGATGAAAAAGGCCGTTTGGTCAGGATGATCAGTTGCAGCAGGGGCTGCCATTTCCAGCTGGCGTAATCGACCACGCGTTTGTCCGACAGAAATTCGTTCAGATAGCGGCGCATCGACCAGTAGTCGTAGTTGTCCGGCGTGCCGAGGTTGGCCAGCAGCACACCGATCTTTGCCTTGCGGACGGGCGGATGGTTGGCAGGCGCATGGGTCAGCCGCCCCTCGCCCGGGTTCACCTGTCCTTCAACCGCTTCCGAGGGCTTTGCATCCAGCATGGCACGACTTTCCGAGATTCCCATTGCGGGGACATATAGGCTGTGGCGGTCGGGTCAACCGCCCTTGGGCAAAGGTTCTTCCGGCACCCCCAGCGCATCGGCCAGCCGGGTGCGTGCCGAACCGGGGCGCAGGGGTTGTTGCTGGCTGTCATGCGGCGCCCATCCGGTCAGGAACACAAGGTCGAAGGTCGCGGCAAGCTTTTCGTCGCGCGTGGTAAAGTTTGCGCGATAGACCGCTTCGGCGGCGGCAAGGACCGATTTCCCGGTGAACCGGCGCAGCCGCCCAGCAAGGGCGTTGGTTTCCCCCATCGCCCGCAGGTCGGAACATAAGGTGGCAAAGGTGGAATAATGCACCGTCTGGGTAAAGCTGTCGGCCACCGGCAGCGCAAAACCTGCCCGTTGCATCAGCCCGCCAAGATCGCGGATCTCGGCCATTGGCAATACGCGGGGTGACAGGCCCCCGGTGACAAGGCTTTCCGCCTCGGCAAGGCTGGAGCGCAGCTCGTGCAGGGTCCGCCCCCCCGGCAGGACCGCGATGAACAGGCCATCGGGGCGCAGGGCGTGGCGGCACTGGACCAGCTGGCCAAGGGGGTCATTGGCCCAATGCAGGCCCATCGCGTGAATCACCAGATCATGTGCGCCCGGGGTAAGGGCAAGGGCGTCGCTATCGTCAACCACCTGCGCACCACCAACGATTTCGCGCCAGACAGCCGGAAATCCGGTTACGATGGCGGGGGCTGTAAAGGTTCTGTTAACCTCAAGCAGTCTTTCCTGAATGTCGGCGATCGCGGCGCGGTGTAGAAACAGCGCGTCGTCATGGCCGGGCAGTCCGCACGCGCGGGCGCGGTGGCGCTGAAGTGCGGGCCGGTCGGTCAGGGTGGGTGGTGCGATCATCGCCGGGACATTAGGGGGACGGAATGGGAATGCAAGCCGCGCTGCATCTGCTTTACCCGCCGCAATGCATCAGTTGCGCGGCCCCCGTCATCAGTGACTTTGGCCTGTGCAGCGATTGCTGGCGTGACACTCCCTTTATCGGCGGGCTGGTTTGTGACCAGTGCGGCGTGCCGCTTCCCGGGTCGGATACGGGCGAACGGGTGATCTGCGATGATTGCATGACAATCGCGCGGCCATGGGGTCAGGGGCGGTCGGCTTTGCTTTACCGGGATAATGCGCGCAGGCTGGTGCTGGCGCTGAAGCATGGCGACCGGATGGATCTGGCGCGCCCGGCGGGGGGGTGGATGCTGAAGGCAGGGCAGCCGATGCTGCTGCCGGGGATGCTGGTGGTGCCGGTGCCGCTTCATTGGTTCCGGCTGGTGCGGCGCAAGTATAATCAGGCGGCGCTGCTGTCGAAGGGGGTCGCGCGGGCGGCTGGCCTTGACCACTGCCCCGATGCGCTGATCCGTCACAGGTCCACCGGCACGCAGGAAGGGCGCAGCCGCGACGCCCGCTTTGCCAATCTGGTTGGCGCTTTTTCGGTGCCGAAACGCCGGCATCGGCTGGTCGAGGACCGCGATATCCTGCTGGTTGACGATGTCATGACTTCGGGCGCCACCTTCGCGGCGGCGACCGAGGTGCTTTTTTCGGCGGGGGCGCGAACGGTGAGTGTATTGGCGCTGGCGCGCGTTGCGAAGGACGCGTGAATCCCTATAGTCAGGACGGGAAAGAGGTTCCCGCCATGCACCCTGTCGAAATCTACACCACCCCGTTCTGCCCCTATTGCCATGCGGCCAAGCGGCTGTTGGACCGCAAGGGTGTGGCCTACACGGAAATTGACGTCAGCCGTGATCCGGCGCTTCGGGCGGCGATGATGCAGCGTGCGAATGGGCGCCGCACGGTGCCGCAGATCTTTATCGGATCGGTGCATGTCGGCGGGTCGGATGACCTGCATGCACTGGACCACGCGGGCAAGCTTGACCCGCTGCTGGCCGCATGATGCGAGCGGCGCTGATCCAGCTGACGGTTTCGGATGATCCGGCGGCGAACCTGCCGGTGACCGTTTCGCTTGTGCGTCAGGCGGTGGCAGCGGGGGCCGGGTTCATCCTGACGCCGGAACTGACAAACGGCCTCTCCTCCAGCCGCGCGCATCAGCGCCACGTCTTTCGGCATGAGGAGGCGGACGAAACCCTTGCCGCCCTGCGGGCCGAGGCGAAGGCGGCGGGGGTCTGGCTCTTGATCGGCTCGCTTGGGGTGCTGACCCATGACGCGGACGGGCGTTTTGCCAACCGGTCCTTTCTTATCGGGCCGGATGGCGGGGTCGTGGCCCGTTATGACAAGATCCACATGTTCGACGTGAACGTGTCCGAAACCGAGGTTTACCGCGAAAGTGAAGGCTACCGCCCGGGAAACCGTGCGGTTCTGGCGGAAACGCCGTTCGGCAAGGTTGGGATGACGGTCTGCTATGACCTGCGGTTTCCCGCGCTGTACCGGCGTCTGGCGCAGGCCGGGGCGCAGATCCTGACGGTGCCTGCAGCGTTCAACCACATCACCGGGGCGGCGCATTGGGAAACCCTGCTGCGCGCCCGCGCGATTGAAACCGGCTGTATCGTGCTGGCCCCGGCGCAAACCGGGTTTCACCCCGAAACGGCAGGCAAGGGGCGGCGCACCCATGGACATTCGCTTGCCGTGGCACCGTGGGGCGAGGTTCTGGCCGATGGCGGAACCGATCCGGGCGTGACGCTGGTGGATATCGACCTTGCCCGCGTTGATGCGGCGCGACACCGCGTGCCATCCTTGACCCATGACCGGGGCTTTGACGGGCCATGAGCATGGAAAAGGCAGATGACACCGCCGTTGCCCTGTTTGGCGAACTGTTCATGGCCGATCAGCTGGCCCGCAACCGCATCTCGAAGGTGCTGCCGAAGGGGATGGAGCTGTCGCATTTCTCGGTCCTCAACCATCTGGCGCGGATCAATGACGAACGCACCCCGGCGCAGCTGGCGAAGTCGTTTCATGTCACCCGTGGGGCGATGACGAACACGTTGAACCGGCTGGAATGGGCCGGCCACATCCATATCCGCCCCGATTGGGAGGATGCGCGACAAAAGTTCGTGGCCATCAGCCCATCCGGCCGCGCCGCGCGCGATTCGGCGGTGGCCACGGTCGTGCCGCTGATTGCCGAGGTGGTGCAGTCCCTTGGTGCCGACCGCGTACGCGCCTTGCTTTCCGTCTTGCGGGAGTTGCGGATCAAACTGGAAGACGCAGCCCCCTGAGTGCCTGTCCACGCGGATTTCTCTGGGGTCAAAAGGTCACGGCGAAAGGGGGTTTGGGCAAGCTGGCGAAGGTTAGGTCTTGCTCTGGGACGTGTATCTTCGCATAGACTGTCCGGGTATACGGGAACTTGATCAACATGCCGCATTTGCCTAGCCGTTTGCTTGCTTCGCTTGTCGTCAGCGCCGCGCTTTGTGGCGGTCCTGCCCTTGCCGAGATGACGAAATCGCTGAACATCAACGGGACCACCGGCCTGATCGACATGCCATCCGGTGATGCGCAGGATGACGCGGCCTTTACCTTCAGCACGGCCTTTGTCGGCCCGATCTCGCGCGCTACCATCAGCTTCCAGATTACCGACCGTTTGTCCGGGTCGTTCCGGTTTCAGACCTGGCGCGATTGGGACACCCTGTTTCCGGGTGACTCCTCCAAATTCAACAACCGCAGTTTCGACATCAGGTATCAGTTGCTGAAGGAAGGGCGCTATCTGCCCTCGTTGACTGTCGGTCTGATCGATTTCACCGGGCAGAGCGTGTTTGCGTCGGAATATGTGGCGGCGACCAAGACCTTCGGGGATCGGGTGAAGGTAACGGCGGGCCTCGGCTGGGGTCGGCTTGGCAGCTATGGCTCGATCGGTGAGCCGTTCGGTGATCGGCCACTGCTTGACGGTGACGACAGGGGTACGCCCAACGTGGACCAGTGGTTCCGTGGCGATGCAGCCCCCTTCGCCGGGGTCGAGGTCAAGCTGACCGACACCTGGACCTTCAAGGGCGAATACTCGTCTGATGCCTATGTGCTGGAAGACGATGAGCGCGGTTTGATCGAGCGCGACAGCCCGTTCAATTTTGGCTTTGAGTATCAGAGGGGTCCGAACACCCGTTACGGCATCTATTCCATGCACGGGACAGAGGTTGGATTTGTCCTACATCTTGTGCTGGACCCGAAGAACCGTGCGACCGGTGGGGTGATGGGTGCTGCCCCGGTGGCCTTGAAGGCGCGTCCTTCGCGTACAGCAGACCCGGATGCCTATGACGGAGGCTGGGTAGTGCAGCCTGATGCAGGACCGCTTCTGCGCAAGAACCTTGCCAAGCGGCTGGCGGTTGACGGGATCATCATCGAAAATCTGGCCTACACGGCCAAGACCGTGCAAGTCCGCATCCGCAACAACCGGATCGATGCCGGGTCTCAAGCCATTGGCCGCACCGCCCGGGCGTTGAGCCATGTGATGCCGGCCTCGGTCGAGGTGTTCGAGATTGTTCCGGTCGTAAAAGGCATCGGGGCCTCAAAGGTCACGATCCGGCGCAGCGATCTGGAAGCGCTTGAATACGCACCCGACAACGCAAACCTGCTGCGTCAGCGGGTCACGATCACCGATGCCGGGCCGGTTCCGGCAAATGCTGTGGGTGATGACGGGCTTTATCCGAAGTTCCGCTGGGGTCTGCGCCCGGATTTCCGCATGTCCGAACCCCTGAAGGGCGATCTTGGCCTGCGGCTTTCGGCGTCGTACGATTTCCGGCCCGGGCTGGTGCTTTCCGGGTCCATCTATGGGCGTGTCGTTGGCAACGTGGACCGTTCGGGCAATCCGTCGGATTCTGTGCTGCAGCCTGTTCGCAGCGACAGCTCACGGTATTCGAAGTTCGGCAGTCCGGGTCTGGAACGGTTGACCCTTGCCTGGTTTGCCCGCCCTGCGCCCGATCTCTATTCCCGCGTATCGTTTGGCTATCTTGAACGGATGCATGCAGGCATTTCCGGCGAAGTGCTGTGGAAGCCGGTAGAAAGCCGGCTGGCCCTTGGGGCAGAGCTGAACTACACGAAGCAGCGTGATACCGATGGCCTTCTTGGATTTGACGAATACGACTATGACGTCGTGACGGGTCACGTCTCTGCCTACTATGATTTCGGCAACGGGTTTCTGGGCCAGCTGGATGTCGGCAAGTATCTTGCAGGCGACGTAGGCGCCACGATTTCGGTTGATCGGGTGTTCGTGAATGGCTGGCGTGTCGGGGCGTATGCCACCGTGACAGATGTAAGTGCAGCCGACTTTGGCACAGGCGGATTTGACAAGGGTGTTCGCTTCTCTATCCCGCTGAACTGGGCGATGGGAACGCAGAGCAACAACACCTTTGGCACCACCCTGCGGTCCTCGACCGGAGATGGCGGAGCGCGTCTGGATGTTGATGGCCGGCTTTACAACTCGATACGCGATTATCATTCCGGCGCGCTTGATCCGGAATGGGGCCGGGTGTGGCGGTGATGATGCGGATACGGCTTGCAGTTGGACTAATGGCGCTTGTGGCATTGGCGGCCTGTGGAAGCGATAGGCCCAAGGCATCGCCCCTTGGGCAGATCATTGGCAACGTTGCGAAATCGACAATTGGCAAGGTGGGGTCACGGCGCGCCGGCACAGCCGCTGCCGCCCCGGCCCCGGTGACCCGGGCAGACCTGGAGAAGTTCAACCTGCCGATTCTGCGCGCCACCATCAAGGCGCGGGGGGCAGATGCGTTCCTGACGGTCAGCGATACCAAGGGCAATGTCGTGACATGGGCCACGACCGACGCCACCACCTTCACGCTGCGCGACGGAATCCTGATCCAGACGCGCGGTCTTGGACCTGATCTGATGTCGGCGCAGGCACCTTCGCTTGCGGCCCTGCTGACAGATGGTGGCACGCATCAGCGGATTTATTTCTTCCTTGGCGAAGATGATCAGACCACCCGTCGCACCTATGACTGCACGGTTTCTGTCGTTGGCAAAGAGACGATCGAGGTGTTTGCGCGGGCGCACGCCGTCACCCGGATTTCGGAAGAATGTGTGCGGCCGCAGGGCAAGATCACCAATGATTACTGGGTCGAAGGCCCGCTGATCCGCAAATCGCGCCAATTGGCAAGCGGTGGAACCGGCTTCATCGATTTTGAGCGTGTGGTGGACTGAGGCGGGACTGAAAGCCTGCACTGGGCGCTTGAGCGACAACGGATGCGGCAAGCGGGCTTCGTCAGTAATCCCGTTCGATGAAGACGCCGATGCCGGTTTCACCGTCGGCACCCACCCGGCCCTTGACCGTCACGCCGGGCCGCAGATCAAGGTTCAGGTTGATCCGGCTTTTGCCACCCTGTTCGATCTCGACTTCGGTATAAACGTTCCTGGCGATGTATTTGCCCGCCGTCAGTGCGGTTGATCCGTCCTCGGCGGTGGTCAGATCCAGATCATCAAGGCCAAAGCTTTGCCGCAGGCGGTTGACCAGCCCTGCGCCACCGCGACCGGCCAGCGTTGCGACCGCATTGGCAAGTTGCGCGGCTTGCAGGGCCGAGATGTTGTCGAATCCCCTTCCGAAAAGCAGCCGTGCCAGCACTTCTTCCTGAGGCAGGGCCGGGACCGATGTGAAGGACACCTCGGGATCATCGGCAGGGCCGGCAATGGTCACAAAGCTGACGATTCCATCGCTTGCGTTGCTGGCAGAGACCTGAAGGATTGGCACAAAGCTGCCCTCCAGTTGCAGGTTGGCTTCTGCCAGCACCAGTCGCTTGCCCAGAATGTCCATCCGGCCACGAATGAGGTTGAAGGCACCGGCTGGCACGATCTGTGCGCTGGTTCCCGTAAGCCGGATTGTCCCGCCGAGTTCGGCATCGATGCCCCTGCCCCGCAGGAAAATGCGGCTTGGTGCCGAAATGGTCAGGTCAAGTCCGAATGGTGCCGTCGCACGGGGGGCGCCTGCCGCGCTGCCCGGCCCGTCAAGAAGCCCCGCCCGGACGCGCGTCGCCCGAACTGCCGCCGGTTCGTTCAGGTGGGTCACCTCTAGCAGCGTCTCTGCCGAACCGAAGCCGGATTCGGGGACGCGCAGTTCAGTCTCTGACAAAAGGAGCGCACCGTTTACCGTTGCTCCGCCCACAAGTGGGCCGCTTACACGGATGTTGCCACCAACTGTTGTTTCGTAAAGCTCGGGGTCGAAGAGGCGGACCCGGTCGAAGTTCACCGAAAGATCTGACGGAAAGGGCGGCGAAAGGCCGATCGAGCCATCGGCCCGCACCATGCCGCCGGTAGACAGACCCGCGGTGGCGGAAAGCCGCGCCTGCCCGCCCTGCACATCAGCCAAGGCCTCGATCCCTTCCAGCGCAAATCCCAGAGCGGGGTCGCTCAGCCGCCCGCTGGACAAGGTGACGCGCCCGGAAAGCGATGAGGTCTGAAACGGCCCGACCAGCCGCAGGTCATAGCGGATCGGCCCGTCAACGGCGCGCGGCGCGATGAAGAGATTGGCAAGCCCCGCTTGTCCGGTGCCGGAAATCACCAGATCGGCCGAGGCAAGGTTGGCCGCGATCCGCCCTGTAATCTGTCCGTTCACCTGCCCCGGCCCCCGACCGGCAAGGTCTATTTCGTAGCCCGATGCATCTTCGGTGGCCTGTCCGGCCACCGTCAGCGGCCCCTGCAAATCGGAGATCAAGAGACCAAGGTTCGCCAACCGCGCCTCGATCACCAGCCTGCGGGTGGTTTCGGCCAGTTCCCCCTCGGCTGATATTTCAAGCTGGGGGTTGGCAAGGCGTGCAGAAGTGATCCGCAGGCGTCCGTCCGCAAGTTGCAGATCAGCGGAAAGGCCGCTTTCGCCGGCAAGCAGGCTGTCAACCGTCGGATTGCCCAATTGCAGACGGTTTGCGGTGCCGGTGATCTGGAGTCCGGCAAGGTCGGCGGTTCCGCTGAATTCCGCCTCAATGCCTGCCGACCCTGCGAAACCCGGATCAAGGCCGGACAGATCTGAAAGCGTCACGCTGGCGCGAAGATCTGACCCGGCAGAGGTCAGCCTGCCCTCACCCGTGGCCGACAGCGTTCCGGCGGCAAGGTCGAAGGATCGGATGGTCGTTCCCGTCTCGTCCCGAAACACGGACAGAGCCGCGCGCGACTGGCCCAACATCAGCCGGTCGATCTGATCTACCCCGACTTGCAGGTCTTCGCCTGTCACCTCGGCGGTGCCGTCCAGAAAGCCGGACAGACCGGTGGCGCTGCCGTTAAGGCTTATGGTGCCGCTGCCACCAAGCGGGCGCCCGGCCAGAAGCGAAAAGCGCGAAAGGTCTTCGGCGGTGATTGCCAGTCGTCCGGTTGTGCGCAACCCGGTGACGAGACCTTCGATCCGCAAGGCTCCACCACCTGAAAAACCTTCCCCATCCAGACGCATGTCTGACAGGCTGACCGCGCCGCCGCCTTGCAGGAAGTGGAGCTTCAGACCACCCGCAAGCGATGGCCCAAGTGCTGCCGACAGCGCCGCATCCTTGGGCAAAAGCCCGGTTGCATCAAGGGCCAGCGTACCGCCAAGGCTGTTTCCAGCCGGTGTGCGCCCGATCCGTCCCGACCCGGTCAGGGACAGACGCGCGGCCTGAAATTCCTCGCGGTCAAGGCCCTGAACCAGAGCAGACGCCCTCCAGCCCATCCCCGTAGCCAGGTCCGCATCAAGCTGGAATTCGGCCCGGTCGATCCGTGTGGGGGTGTCGCCAAAGGGCAGCAGAAGCGCAGACCCGTCAGGCGCGGCAAGTGACCCGCTGACGGAAATTTCTTCGGGCAGGCCGTCGGCGGCAAGCACGGCCGCGCCGTCAAGTGCAAGCGATTGCGCCTGCACCGAGAACCTGTTCACCGTGACCCGCCCGATGGCGGACCTTTGGGCATCAAGCGTCAGGCTGACATTGGTTCCGAAGAAATCCACATGTTCCGGCACCAGAAGCGGGGCAAGGTTGCCCGCTACCGCCGCCTGCAAACGATAGTCCGCCCCGGCCTCGCCGATCAGGGTGATCTTGCCGGACAGCCGGTCTTCGCCATCCGTGGCAAGGCTGATATCGGCCGCGAACGCCTCGACCGGCCCGGTCCCTTCCAGCCGGAATTCGGTGGCCGGCGCGCCCGGGATGCCCAGAAGGCTGGCGACCACGCCCCCAGCTCCTTCGCCTGCCGTCAGCGACAGGTCCAGATTGCGGCTGGTGTTGTCGTAGGCGGCGTCAAGGATGATCTCGCCTTCCGGCCCTTCGCCGCTGCGGATCAGGTCCAGCGTGGCCCGCCCGGCCCCTTCGGCCAGCCGCAGCGTGGCTTCAAGGCTGCCTGTGACCGGCTGGCCCAAGACCCCTTCGCCCAAGACGATCTGGCCGGCGGCAATCCGGCCCACGTCGATGGAAACCGGCAGTTCCGGCAGGCTGAAACTTGACGCTTCGGGCGAGGGCAGGGAGCTGTCGCCGGTGTCGGGCAGGCGGGACATGGTGATGCTGGCGGCGGAAAGCTCGCTGACTTCCAGCGCGCCGGACAGAAGCGACGACCGGCTCCAGTCCAGTGTCACACCCTCGACGGTCAGCCAGATGCCCGTGTCATCGGCAATCGTCAGCGTCTCGATCGTGGCGCGGGCGGAAAGGGCGCCAGCAAAGCCGGTGATGGTGACCTGCCGTCCGGCATCGGACAGGCTGTCTTCCAGAAAGGCGGCCAGAAAGCCCTGGTCGCTGTCCTGAGCATGCGCCGGACCCACCGCCAAAGCCGCCGCAAGAAGAAGAACCCGCCGCATCAGAACGCCTGCCCCAGTCCGATATAGACCTGCACGCCGTCGCCAGTGGTGCCGCTGACCGGGGCTGCGATGTCCAGCCGGATCGGACCAAAGCCGGTATCATAGCGCAAGCCCAGCCCCGCCCCGGCATGCGGTTTCGAGAAGTCGTCAAAGAACCCCTCAAGCCCGATACTGCCCGCATCGACAAAGCCGACGACACCGATCCGGTCCGTTACCTTGGCCCGAAGTTCCAGTGATCCGGCAAGGAAATACTGGCCGCCGATCTGAAACTCGGGTCCGATCATCCGGGTGACCGGGATGCCAAGGGATCGATAGGGTTGGCCCCGGACCGTCCCGGCACCACCGGAAAAAAACAGAAGATCACGCGGGGTCTGCAGAAGGGTAGGCCCCAGGACAACGCCGCCTTGCGCCCGCACCGCAATCACGAACCGGCCCGGGGTGCCAAGGCTGCGGTAGGCCCGGCCATCGAGGGTGCCTCGCACGCCGGACCCCGTTGTCTGGAAGCCAAGAAACGGCATCACCGTGGCATCAAGATAGGTGCCGCGTGTCGCATTGCGCGGATCGTCGCGCCGATCCCAGGTGAAGCCGACGGGAAGCGACAGATTGCGGAAATTGAAATCCCCGCCGGGATCGCGGCCATTCTGGTCGGAATAGGTCAGGCCTGCCTGCGCCGTCAGCCGCTCCGAGAAGATATGCGAGAAGGCAAGCCCGAACTCCAAGGTATCGGAGAAGTAGTCCACCTCATCCAGATGGGAGAAATTGAACAGAAGCCCGGCTGTCGTATCGGGTGTAAGCGTGGCAGGGCGGTCAAGCGTGACGCCAAAGGCATAGTCGATCCCGCTGGCCCCGGACCCGATGTTCGTGATCGACCCTTCCAGCATGAGCCGCTCACCGCCACCCAGAAGGTTGCGGTGCAGCCATGATCCGGTCAGCGACACGCCGTCAAGGCTGGCGATTTCCGCGCCAAGGGAAAAGCGGCGCGGCTTCTGTTCAACGACCGTGGCGGTCACGCCCAGAAGGTCGGGCGCGGTGATGGAATCATCCTCGGTCAAGACCACCGTGCTGAAAATGCCGGTGCGGCGCAGTCGTTCTTCGGCCCGGCGCAGGTCTGATTCGCTGAAGACCCGGCCTTCGGGTAGCCCGGCGATTTTCTGGATCCGGCGTTCCCGCATTCGGGCCTCACCTTCCACCGCAAGCGGCCCGAAACGCAGCCTTGGCCCGGGGGCAAGGCGCAGATCGACATCCAGCAACGCCGCTCGATGGTCGGCGACGACGGTTTCGTCCGCAATGGCCGCCTTGGCATGCCCGACCTCGCGCCAAGCACGGATAGACACCTCGACGGCGTCGCTTACCAGCCCGCTTTCTGCAATCTGACCGGTGCGAAAGCCGTCGGGCAGGGGTGTTCCGGGGGCCAGCGGGTCAACCCTTGCCGCGTTGAAGCGGAACGGCGGCCCGGGGTCGACCATGACCACGATCGACGAGATCGTCACGGGAACGTTCAGCGCCGGGATATCGGCGGCCTCACGCCCGTCAATCTTGATCTGGATGACCGCCGAATAATGCCCCTTGGCGTAAAGGGCTGCCAGAATCCGCCCGTAGTCGGCGCGGGCGGCGGCCAGAAGATCTTGCGGGACGTTCTGGCCCTGCGCTTGCAGCGACCGGACCAGCGACGCCGTTCTGACCGCCTCGGCCACGGCTTCGTCCCCGCCGGAAACCCGAAAATCGAGCTGCTCAAGCGCCCAGGACTGCGGGGCGCAAAGGCAAAGGCCGATCACGGCGATTGCCTGAAGGATCCGAAGATTTCCACGCAAGGCGGGCATCAGGTCAGGCCCCTCCTTCGGGTTTCTCGGGGTTGCAGCCTGACTATCGCAGCTTGACCGGACCGGGGCAATCTTGGGCGCGCGGGTTGGACAAGAATGTGAACCTTGGGCGCAGCTTTGCCAAGGATCTCAAACCCACGTTTCGCAAGGGTCAGTCTGCCCCTTGCAGACTCATCCCCTGCGGCGTATATCGCTTGCAACAGCGGTTTCGAGGTCCACACTCGAAGCTACCGATCGTCACGGGCGGGCCGCTTGGCCCGTTTTTTGTTTTTGGAACCTGAATGTCCGATCTGATCGCCAAGACTGCCATCGACCGCCGGCTGGCCGACATCATCACCCCCGTGATCGAGGGGCTGGGATTCGAACTGGTGCGCGTCCGGCTGATGGGGGGGCGGACTCGCGTCTTGCAGATCATGGCTGACCGGCCTGATGGCGGCATTGGCGTTGACGAATGCGGTGCGATCTCCACCGCCGTTTCGGCTGTGCTGGACGTGGAAGACCCGATCGAGGAAAATTACGTTCTTGAGGTTTCATCCCCCGGGATCGACCGGCCTCTGACGCGGCTCAAGGATTTCGAGATGTGGAAGGGCTGGGAGGCCCGGATCGAGACGACCGAACTGATCGACGGCCGCCGCCGCTTCAAGGGTGCGCTGGCCGGTGTCGAAGATGATGAAGTGCTGATCACGATCGAAGAAGCCGGTGCAGATCTGACCATCGGGCTCAAGTTTGACTGGTTGTCCGACGCCAAGCTGATCCTGACGGATGAACTGATCAGCGAAATGCTGCGCCAGAAGAAGGTGCAGGAACCGGCTGACGGCCAGTTTGACGAGATTGAAGAAATTGACGGGGACGAGGACGAAGAGCCTACCCCCGAGACGAAACACTAAGGGCGGGAGTCAAGACCCATGGCAATCACATCGGCCAACCAGCTGGAGCTGCTGCAAACCGCCGAGGCGGTGGCGCGCGAAAAGATGATCGACCCGGAACTGGTGATCCAGGCGATGGAAGACAGCCTCGCCCGGGCCGCAAAGTCGCGTTACGGCGCGGAAATGGACATCCGGGTGAAGATTGACCGCAAGACCGGCCGCGCTTCGTTCACCCGCGTCCGCACCGTGGTTGAAGATGACGCGGTGGAAAACCACCACGCCCAGGTGACGGTCAAGCAGGCCAAATCCTACCTTGCCGATCCCCAGATCGGGGACGAAATCGTGGACGAGGTTCCCCCGGTGGATCTTGGCCGCATCGCCGCGCAATCGGCCAAGCAGGTGATCTTGCAAAAGGTCCGTGAGGCGGAACGTGACCGCCAGTATGAAGAATTCCGTGACCGCAAAGGCACGATCATCAACGGCGCGGTCAAGCGTGAGGAATACGGCAATGTCATCGTCGACATCGGCCGTGGCGAAGCGATCCTGCGCCGGAACGAAAAGATCGGTCGCGAAAGCTATCGGATCGGCGACCGCATCCGTTGCTACATCAAGGACGTCCGCCGCGAACCGCGCGGCCCGCAGGTTTTCTTGTCGCGCACCGACCCGCAGTTCATGGCGGAACTGTTCAAGATGGAAGTGCCTGAAATCTATGACGGCATCATTGAAATCAAGGCCGTCGCCCGTGACCCGGGTAGCCGCGCCAAGATTGCGGTGATCAGCTACGACAACTCGATTGATCCCGTGGGCGCCTGCGTCGGTATGCGCGGCAGCCGCGTGCAGGCCGTGGTGAATGAACTGCAGGGCGAAAAGATCGACATCATTCCGTGGAACCAGGATCAGGCGACGTTCCTTGTGAACGCGCTGCAGCCTGCCGAAGTGTCCAAGGTCGTGATCGACGAAGAGGCCGGCAAGATCGAAGTCGTGGTGCCGGACGAACAGCTTTCGCTGGCCATCGGCCGTCGTGGCCAGAACGTGCGTCTGGCCAGCCAGCTGACGGGCCTAGATATCGACATCCTGACCGAAGCCGAAGAATCGCAGCGTCGCCAGGCGGAATTCGCCGAACGCACCAAGCTCTTCATGGATACGCTCGACGTGGACGAGATGATGGCGC
Source organism: Tabrizicola sp. (assembly GCF_030373185.1). GTDB lineage: Bacteria > Pseudomonadota > Alphaproteobacteria > Rhodobacterales > Rhodobacteraceae > Tabrizicola. Next base: position 56,020 of record NZ_JAUCZH010000003.1, on the reverse strand, counting down.
AGCTTCTGGTCGCGGAAGGCTTCACCAACCTTGAAGAAGTCGCCTATGTCGATCTGGACGAGCTGTTGTCCATCGACGGCTTTGACGAAGGCACCGCGGGTGAACTTCAGGCCCGCGCGCGGGATTATCTGGAAGCCGCCAACGCCAAGGCCATGGAAAACGCCCGCACCCTGGGTGTGGAAGACAGCCTTGTCGGCTTTGAAGGTCTGACCCCGCAGATGCTGGAAGCACTGGGCGAGGACGGCATCAAGACGCTGGAAGACTTTGCCACCTGCGCCGACTGGGAACTTGCTGGCGGCTGGACGACCGAAAACGGCCAGCGCAAGAAGGACGAAGGTGTCCTTGAGAAATTCGACATGTCGCTTGAGGAAGCGCAGCACCTGATCATGACCGCGCGTGTCATGCTTGGCTGGGTGGACCCCGCCGATCTGGAACAGCCCGTCGAAGACGACGCGGCCGAAGACTCGGAGGCCGAGGTCTGATTTCAGACCTCGGAACCCCAGGCGCATGACGCGCGGCGGTCGGGAAAAGGATCAGGACGAACCGGAACGCAAGTGCATTGCGACCGGGGAAAGCCAGCCAAAGGCGGGATTGATCCGCTTTTGCGTTGGTCCCGATGGCGTGGTGGTGCCAGATGTGCTTGGCAAATTGCCGGGCCGCGGGATTTATGTCTCGGCCGACCGGGAACTGATCGAGAAGGCGGCGAAGAAGGGGCTTTTCTCTCGCGCCGCACGCCAGCCTGTCAAGGTGCCGGATGGTCTGGCCGATCTGGTGGAGCGACTGATCACCCAGCGGGTGATCGACCTTCTCAGCATGGCTCGCAAGGCAGGTGATGCCGTGATGGGCTATGAGAAGGTGAAGGACTGGCTGGTCAAGGGCAAGGCGGCAACGCTGATCCAGGCCAGCGACGGGTCGGAACGCGGCAAGACGAAACTGCACCCGCCGGAAGGCGCGCGCGGTTTCATCGGTGTTTTGAGCGCAGGGGAAATGGGTTTGGCATTCGGCCGCGAACGTGCGATACACGCCGCGCTTGCCGCTGGTGGACTCAGAACCCGTGTTGTAGAGGAAGCGGCAAAGCTTGCTGGTCTGCGTGGGCAGACAGGCGGGCATGACGGCGGTGATACCGCCATGAAGGATACGTAGGACGCATGAGCGATACAGACGGCAAGAAACCTCTTGGCCTCGGGGGCGCGCCCCGTTCCGGACAGGTGAAGCAAAGCTTCAGCCATGGCCGCACCAAGAGCGTCGTGGTCGAAACGAAACGAAAGCGCGTGGTCGTTCCGACCGCCGCACCCAAGCCGGGAACCCCCGGCGCTGGCCAGTCGGCAGCGCCCACCATTTACGGCGACCCGTCAAAGCGGCCTGCCGGCATCTCTGATGCCGAAATGGACCGGCGGATGGCTGCCCTTCGTGCCGCCAAGGCCCGCGAAGCCGAAGACGCGGTGCGCCGCGCCGAGGAAGACCGCCTGCGCGAAGAAGACCGCGCCCGCCGCCGCGAAGAGATCGAGACGAAAGAACGTGAAGATCGCGAACGCACCGAAGCCCTTCGCCTGAAGGCCGAGGAAGAGGAACGTGCCGCCAAGGCCGAAGCCGCCGCCAAGCTGGCTGCCGCCGAAGCCCGCCGCGCCGATGTGCTTGGCACGCGCCCGCGTTCCGCCACGCCAGCACCAGCTGCCGCCGAGGCGCAGGCCAAGCAGGCCCCGGCAACTGCCACTCCGGGGGGTGATCCGCGCGGCCCGGCCTCGGCCAAGCCCGGCCTCGCGCCGCGCAAGACTGACCGTGACCGTGATGACCGCGCCGACCGTGGTGCCAAGCGGACCGCAGGCGACGATGCGCGCCGCACTGGCAAGCTGACGCTGAATGACGCGCTGGCAGGTGAAGGCGGGCGGCAACGCAGCCTTGCCGCGATGAAGCGCAAGCAGGAAAAGGCCCGCGCCAAGGCGCTTGGTCTGGGTCAGAAGGCCGAAAAGCAGGTGCGCGACGTGCAGCTGCCGGAAACCATCGTGGTCAGCGAACTGGCAAACCGGATGGCCGAACGCGCCGCCGATGTCGTCAAATCGCTGATGAAGATGGGCATGATGGTCACGATGAACCAGTCCATCGACGCCGACACCGCCGAACTTGTGATCGAGGAATTCGGCCACAAGGCGGTTCGCGTGTCGGATGCCGACGTGGAGCAGGTCATCGACACGGTGAAGGACACGGATGAAAATCTGGCGCCGCGCCCGCCGATCGTCACGATCATGGGCCACGTCGACCACGGCAAGACCAGCCTGCTGGACGCGATTCGCAAGGCCAATGTCGTGTCCGGTGAAGCTGGCGGGATCACCCAGCACATCGGCGCCTATCAGGTAACCACGGATACCGGGGCCAAGATCAGCTTCCTTGATACCCCGGGCCACGCGGCCTTTACCTCGATGCGGTCGCGCGGGGCTCAGGTGACGGATATCGTCGTTCTGGTCGTGGCGGCAGATGATGCCGTGATGCCGCAGACGGTTGAGGCGATTGCCCATGCCAAGGCGGCAAAGGTGCCGATGATCGTGGCGATCAACAAGATCGACAAGCACGATGCCGATCCGCAGAAGGTCCGCACGGATCTGTTGCAGCATGAGATCGTGGTCGAAGCCATGTCGGGCGACGTGCAGGATGTCGAGGTTTCGGCCAAGACCGGCAAGGGCATCGATAACCTGCTGGAGGCGATTGCGCTTCAGGCCGAACTTCTGGAACTGCGGGCCAACCCGAACCGGGCGGCAAGCGGTGCCGTGATCGAAGCCAAGCTGGATGTGGGCCGTGGCCCTGTCGCCACCGTTCTTGTTCAGAACGGCACGCTGCGCAAAGGCGACATCTTTGTCGTCGGCGAGCAGTGGGGCAAGGTGCGCGCGCTGATCAACGACAAGGGCGAAACCGTGCTGGAAGCGGGGCCGTCGGTTCCGGTCGAAGTGCTGGGCCTGTCCGGCACGCCCTCGGCCGGCGACACGCTGAACGTCGTGGAAACCGAAGCCCAAGCGCGTGAAATCGCCGACTACCGCGAGAAAGCGGCCAAGGACAAGCGCGCTGCCGCAGGTGCCGCAACCACGCTGGAACAGCTGATGGCCAAGGCCAAGGCTGACCTCTCGGTTGCCGAACTGCCGATCCTTATCAAGGCCGACGTGCAGGGTTCCGCCGAAGCCATCGTTCAGGCGATGGAAAAGATCGGCAACGACGAAGTGCGCGTCCGCGTGCTGCATTCCGGCGTTGGCGCGATCACCGACACGGATGTGGGTCTGGCCGAGGCGTCAAAAGCCCCGATCATCGGCTTCAACGTCCGCGCCAATGCCAGCGCCCGGCAGTCTGCCAACCAGAAAGGGGTCGAGATCCGCTATTACTCGATCATCTATGATCTGGTGGATGACATCAAAGCCGCAGCGTCCGGCCTGCTCAAGGCCGAGGTTCGGGAGAACTTCATCGGCTATGCGACGATCAAGGAAGTCTTCAAGGTTACCGGCGTTGGCCATGTTGCCGGCTGTCTGGTCACCGAAGGTGTGGCGCGCCGGTCTGCCGGGGTTCGCCTGCTTCGCGATTCGGTCGTGATCCACGAAGGCACGCTGAAGACGTTGAAGCGCTTCAAGGACGAGGTGAAGGAAGTCCAGTCCGGTCAGGAATGCGGTATGGCGTTCGAACGGTATGAAGACATCCGCCCCGGCGACGTGATCGAGATCTTCGAGCGCGAAGAAATCCAGCGCACGCTGGCCTGATTTCGGCATCGATCAAACAGGAAGGCCGGGCGTGATGCCCGGCCTTCTTCGTTATGGGGGGGCTCATGCGGCGCGAAGCCTTGGCACGGGTATTCCCGCGAAGGTCTTGTCACCAACCCGAATGAGCAGCTTGCCGTCATCGGTTGTTCCGATGAAAACGCCTTGGATCAGCAGGCTGCTTCCGACCTTTATGGTGCGCAACATCAGGGCACTCCTTGCAGCTTCAGGTTGAAAGAAAAGATGTGGCGATCACGGATAAAGTGCAAGGCCCCTTCACGAGATGTTCAGACCGGGCTCAAAGCCAGTCGCGCAGGATCGGAATGAGCGGCAAATCGGCCGGGGGCATCGGATAATCCCGCAGGGCGCCGGGCTTCACCCAGGCCAGCTTCTGCCCCTCGGTCGGGCGTGCGGTGCCTTGCCAGCGGCGACAGGCAAAAAGCGGCATGAGGAGGTGGAAATCGGGATAGCTGTGGCTGGCGAAGGTCAGGGGTGCAAGGCAGGAGGACCAGGTGTCGATGTCCAGTTCCTCTTTCAGCTCGCGGATCAGGGCGGCCTCGGGCGTTTCGCCGGGTTCGACCTTGCCGCCGGGAAATTCCCAAAGGCCCGCAAGCGATTTACCCTCGGGGCGCTGGGCCAGAAGCACGCGGCCATCAGCATCAATCAGCGCGACGGCGGAGACGAGGACGATCTTCATGCGTGGCCTTTGCTGCGGCGCCGGGGGGTTTCACACCCCCCCGGACCCCCCGTGGGATATTTTTGCAGAGAGGAAGGATCAGGAGCGGTAGTCTGCGTTGATCTCGATGTAGCGGGCGGTCAGATCGCAGGTCCAGACCGAGCGTCTGGCCTTGCCAAGGCCAAGATCGACATGGATCAGCAGTTCGGGCCGAAGCATGTAGTTAGCCCCGTCTTCTTCCCTGTAATCCGGGTTCCGCCAGCCCTTTTCGGCCACCAGGATATCACCGAAGCGGATGGTCAGCAGATCACGCTCGGCCGTGGCGCCGGATTTGCCGATGGCGGCGACGATCCGGCCCCAGTTCGGGTCTTGCCCGGCGATGGCGGTTTTCACCAAGGGGGAGTTGGCGATGGCGAAGGCGGCCTTTGCGGCGTCTGCGTCATTTGCCGCGCCGGTCACCCGCACCTCGACCAGTTTGGTTGCCCCTTCGCCGTCGCGGACCACTTGCAGCGCGAGGTCGCGCATCACACCATGGAGTGCGGTCTCGAAAGCCTTGGCCACCGGGCCTTTCACCTCGGCCGCGTCGGACTGGCCGGTGGCGGCCAGGAGAAGCGTGTCGGAGGTGGAGGTGTCGCTGTCGACGGTGATCGAGTTGAACGTGGCATCCACATTGCGCGACAGCATCTTTTGCAATGCTGCGGGCGCGATCCTTGCATCGGTGAAGATGTAGACCAGCATCGTCGCCATATCCGGCGCGATCATGCCTGACCCTTTGGCGACGCCCGCGATGTGGATCACGCCACCTTCGCCCTGCACGGTAGCCGCAGCGCCCTTGGGGAAGGTGTCGGTGGTCATCATCGCATGGGCGGCCATTTCGATGGCGTCTTCGCGCAGGTCTGCCACCAGAGCGGGGACAACGGCGGTGATCTTGTCATGGGGCAGGGGTTCACCGATCACACCGGTAGAGGAAGAAAACACCCGCGCGGTGGGTATCGACAGCGCCTCGGCCACGGCGCCGGTCACGGCGGCAACGGCCTCGTCGCCGATCTTGCCGGTAAAGGCATTGGAATTGCCCGAGTTCACGATGATTGCCGCGCCCTCGGCCCCGGCCTTCAGCGCAAGTTTCGCCTGACAGTCGCGCACGCAGGCCGACCGAGTGGAAGACCGGGTGAAGACCCCGGCCATCGCCGTGCCGGGCGCAAGGCGGACCAGCATCACGTCCTTGCGGTTCTGATACCGCACCCCGGCCTCGACCGCGGCGAATTCCACACCGCGGATCGGGGGAAGCGCCGGAAAGGCAGCCGGGGCAAGGGGCGAGACGGCTTTTGCCGCCTTTGCCTTGCCCGCCTTTGCCTTGCCTTCCGGCGCTGCCTTCAGCTTGCGCAGCTTTTGCTTCAAGGCCTTTGCTTCGGCCTTCCAGTCGGTCTTGCCCATTCCGCGCCCCCCATTTGGCCTGCGCTGCAGGTTGAAGTGTCAGTCGATCAGCGTAACGTTCTTCAGGATCGTCGGATCAATCCCCTCGCCTTCCCGGGTGACCGTTGCGGCATCTGTCAGTTCCTTCAACCGGGCTTCGATTGCGGCATTCTCGATCTCTGCGGCAAGTTCGTCGCGGATCTGGTCGAGCGGCGGATTCTCAGCGTTGCGCGTTTCCTTGACCAGGACGAGGTGATAGCCGAAATCGGTCTGGATCGGGCCTGCCACTTCACCAACCGTGGCACCAAGGACAGCCTCCTCGAAGGGTTTGACCATGACGCCAACCCCGAACCAGCCAAGTTCGCCGCCATTGGCGCCTGACCCGGTGTCGATGGAGTTGGCCTTGGCCAGTTCGGCAAAATCGGCACCGCCGGCCAGATCGGACTTCAGCTGTTCAGCCTCTTCCAGCGTTACGACCAGAATATGCGCGGCGTTGTATTCGGTTTGTGGGGCTGCATCCATGAAGCGCGCATCATAGGCGGCCTGCAAGGCCGTGTCCGTCACCGCATCGAGGACGATGGCTTCGATCGCAACACCGGATACATAGCCCCGAGTGTCGTTTTCCAGCGTGGCGGCGTGGCGCGGCGACAGATCCTTGACCGACTGGCGCAGCACCTCTTGCTGGACCAACTGGTCCAGGATGCCGTTGAACAGCACATCATCGGGCAGAGACTGATACTGCGGCGGCAGGCTTTCACGCAGGGCAATCATGTGGCCAAGCGTGATCGTCACGCCATTTACCGTCGACACGACGGTATCGGCAGTTTCGCCTTCGGCCCAGACCGGGGTTGCAAGGGCAGCCATCAGCGCAAGGCCCGGCCAGATACGCGCTTGTTTCAGCATTTCACCGTCTCCTGATCGGGCGGGACAGGCCTGCCACGTTGACTATGCCGGGCCGACCCCTTACATCGCGACAGTCGCGTGAGGCGGGGCCGTCCGGCCTTCTACTTGGCTCTTCTATGGAAGGCGTTGAGGGCGGGCAAGTCCGAGAGCCACACGTTGCTGTCAGGAACGTCGCCCCACGGAGAAAACATGCTGGGAATTGGTGCGCTATCGCGGAAGGTTTTCGGGTCACCGAACGACCGCAAGGTGAAATCCGTCCGTCCGCTGGTGGCGCAGATCAACGCTCTGGAGCCCGAGTTCCAGAAGCTGACGGATGACGAGATCATCGCCCGCACCCGTGATTTGCAAAAGCGCGTGCAGGAAGGTGGCGAAAGCCTTGAGGCGGTGCTGCCAGAAGCCTTTGCCAACTGCCGCGAGGCTGCAAAGCGGGCGCTGGGCCTGCGTGCCTTTGATGTGCAGTTGATGGGCGGGATCTTCCTGCATCAGGGCAACATCAGCGAAATGAAGACCGGCGAGGGCAAGACCCTTGTCGCCACCTTTGCCGCCTATCTGAACGCGCTGACCGGCAAGGGCGTGCATGTGGTGACGGTGAACGACTATCTGGCCAAGCGTGACTCGGACTGGATGGGCAAGGTCTATGCGCAGCTGGGCATGACCACGGGTGTTGTCTACGCGCACCAGCCGGATGATGAAAAGCGCGCCGCTTACCGCGCCGATATCACCTATGCCACCAATAACGAACTTGGCTTCGACTACCTGCGCGACAACATGAAGTCGTCGATCGAAGAGATGTCGCAGCGCGGGCATTTCTACGCCATCGTTGACGAGGTCGACTCGATCCTGATCGACGAAGCGCGGACCCCGCTGATCATCTCTGGCCCAAGTCAGGACCGCAGCCCGCTTTACCAGTCGGTCGACACGGTGATCCCGCTTTTGCAGCCAGACCATTACAAGCTGGACGAAAAGGCCCGCAACGTGACCTTCACCGAAGAAGGCAACGAGGCGATTGAAGACCTTTTGTTGCAGGCCGGGATCCTGCCCGAAGGCCAAAGCCTTTACGCCACCGAAAGCACCAGCATCGTTCACCACGTCAATCAGGCGCTGCGGGCGCACAAGCTGTTTCACAAGGACCAGCAATATATCGTCCGCGATGGCGAGGTGATGCTGATTGACGAATTCACCGGCCGCATGATGAAAGGCCGCCGCCTTTCGGACGGGTTGCATCAGGCGATCGAGGCCAAGGAGGGCGTGAAGATCCAGCCTGAAAACGTGACCTATGCCAGCGTCACCTTCCAGAACTACTTCCGGCTTTATGAAAAGCTTGGCGGCATGACTGGCACCGCCTCCACCGAGGCCGAGGAGTTTGCCGAAATCTACGGTCTGGGCGTGGTCGAAGTGCCGACCAACCGCCCGGTGCAGCGGATTGATGAACATGATCAGGTCTACCGCACCGCGCGCGAAAAGTCTGACGGCATCCTGAAATCCATTCAGGAGGCGCATGCCAAGGGCCAGCCGATCCTTGTCGGCACCACCTCGATTGAAAAGTCGGAACAGCTTTCCGCCCTGCTGAAGGGGGCCGGGATCACCCATAACGTGCTGAACGCCCGTCAGCATGAACAGGAAGCCAAGATCATCGCTGACGCCGGCAAGCTGGGGGCGGTGACCATCGCCACCAACATGGCGGGCCGCGGAACCGACATCAAGCTTGGCGGCAACGTGGAATTCAAGGTGCTGGAAGCCATCGCGGCTGACCCGGAAGGTGACCATGTCGCCATCCGCGCCCGCATCGAAGCCGCCCATACCGGCGAGGAAGAGGCCGTGAAGGCCGCTGGCGGTCTGTTCGTCCTTGCCACCGAACGCCACGAATCCCGCCGGATCGACAACCAGTTGCGCGGCCGGTCGGGCCGTCAGGGTGACCCGGGGCGTTCGGCATTCTTCCTGTCGCTGGAAGACGACCTGATGCGCATCTTCGGGTCGGAACGCCTGGACAAGGTTCTTTCGACGCTGGGCATGAAGGACGGAGAGTCCATCGTTCACCCCTGGGTCAACAAGAGCCTGGAAAAGGCGCAGGCCAAGGTTGAAGGCCGCAACTTCGACATCCGCAAGCAGCTTTTGAAGTTCGACGACGTGATGAACGACCAGCGCAAAGCCATCTTCGGTCAGCGGATGGAGATCATGCTGGCCGAACATGTGTCTGATATCGCCACCGACATGCGGCATCAGCTTGTCGAGGATCTGGTCGATCTGAACATGCCGCCGAAAAGCTACCCCGATCAGTGGGACGTGGCGGGGCTGAAGGCCGCTTGCCAGGACATGCTGAACCTTGACCTGCCGATTGCCGATTGGGCCGCCGAGGAAGGCGTTGACCAGTCTGGCGTGATGGAGCGGATCATCGAGGCGTCCGACAAGATGATGGCCGAAAAGGCCGAAGGCTTTGGCACCTCGACGATGGAAACGATCGAGAAGCAGGTGCTGTTGCAGGCGATTGACAGCAAGTGGCGCGAACATCTTCTGCGGCTGGAACATCTGCGGTCGGTCGTCAGCTTCCGTGGCTATGCGCAGCGTGACCCGCTGAACGAATACAAGACCGAGGCGTTCCAGCTGTTCGAGACCCTGCTGAACTCTTTGCGTGAGCAGGTGACCCAGCAGCTTTCACGCATCCGTCCGGTCACCAAGGAAGAACAAGAGGCGATGATGCGGCAGATGCTGGCGCAGCAGCAGGCACCGCAAGCTACGGTAACGGCTGCGGCCGAAACACCCGAACCTGCAATGGCGGGTGTGGCCCCTGCGGCAGCGGTTGGCGCGGCACTGGCTGGCTTTGATGCGGCAGACGCGTCCACTTGGGGAAATCCGGGGCGCAACGATCCCTGCCCCTGCGGATCGGGTGAGAAGTTCAAGCACTGCCACGGACGTCTTGTCTGACTGTTTGCGGCTCATCCGGGCCAGTCAGGCCCGGGCCATCTGTGGCAAATTAGTGGCAAGACGAAGAATCTTAGCGCAAAAAAGCCACCGCATCGCCCGGTTTGCCCCTTAAGTGTCTCAGAAGTGATTCGAGTTGAGGTGGCTGGAATGATCGGCCGTAAGCGGATTTTGCGGGTTGTTGCTGTGTTGTCTGTCGCTGTAGCGGCTGGCGAACTGGTGGAAACCCTGCGTCCCACAGTTGCAACTGCACGTCTGGAGGCGGCCGTTTCGGTTGGCCAGCCAGAACTGACTGCCGCAATCGGCACTCCGGGGAACAGCCTTCCCGGATCCGCGTCGCTTGACGACGGAACGGGCGATGGCCTGCCAAGACTGACCGGCATTACCCCCGTTGCCGCTACGGCCGAGGGGCGGGGACCGCAGGCCTGTGATGTGGCGCTGGGCCTTACGGCGGCGGCCGGGGCGATGATCGACCTTGCACTGTCGGCGCCTTGCCATCGCGGCGAACGTGTCGTGATCCGCCACTCTGGCCTGTCCTTTACTGCAGTCACCCCCCCTGAGGGCCAACTGCGCCTGCAAATTCCGGCGTTGGAGGCCGACGCCCTTGTTGCCGCCTATTTTGACGGGTCGGAGATGACACTTGCGACCGTGTCGGTTCCTGACGCTGCCGCGCATGTCCGCTTTGGGGTTCAAATGCATCTGCCCGCACAATTCGATCTGCGCGCGGAAGAGAACGGTCAGGTCTTTTCCGGCAGCAGCGGGGGAAGGACTGCGGATGGCGGCCTCCGCAAGATCGCCTTGCTGGGAACGGCCAAGGTCGCCCAGCCGTTGCTGGCTCAGGTCTATACCCTGCCGGCTGACGACCCTTCGTCAGCCGATCTTACGGTCGAACTTCGGATCACGCCTGAAACCTGCGGGCGGACGCTGCCGGTCGAAACGATCCTTGCCCGTGGTGGAAAAGTGACCTTGGCGACACTGGCCGTGGAAGTGCCACTTTGCGGCACTTCTGGTGACATTCTGCTGTTGAAGAATCTTCTCCGCGACCTGACACTCGCCGCTCCAAGATAGGGGCCAATCTGGCAGGCAATGGGTTTCAAGGCGGCAGTCGCGGCAGCATCTGCCGCCATTTTTTGCATAAATTCGGCCTTTGCGCAGGACGTGACACTTGTGGCGCGCGAAGGGGGCATCGTGCTGACCGGCTCGCTTCAGGCCTATGATGGCGAATTCTACCGGATCGAAACCTCATACGGGATGCTGACTGTTGATGGCCAGGGCGTGATCTGCGAAGGCCCGGCCTGCCCGGACCTTGCCGCGCCGAAGGCCGTGATCCGGGTGGTTGGTGCAGCCGACCCCGCAGCGGCCCTGTTGCCCAGCTTGTTTCGCAGCTTTGCCGAGCGACGCGGCCTGATCTACGAGACAACCCCGGGGGATGGCTTTCAAGCCCGGATTCTTGACCCCGACAGCCGCAATGAGCTGGCGGTGATCAGCTTTCGCGCCATGCCGCCCGGCGCCGCGACGGCTGCCCTTTCGTCTGGCGATGCGGATCTGAAGCTGTCGTTTCTTTCCGAGCGCGGATTTGGCACCCACAGCGTTGCGATGGATGCGCTTGTTGCCATCGTTGCCCCGGACAATCCGACACCGCAGATTTCGACAGTCAATCTTGCCCGCGTCCTGACGGGCGAGGTCGACAACTGGTCGGCCATTGGCGGACCCGACATGCCCATCGTCCTGCATGCCCTCAGGCCCGAAACGGAACTACAGCAAGCCCTGTCAGCACGGCTTGGCGCGCCCGTTGCTGCCGCAACCCTGCACCTTGACCAGCAAAGTCTGGCCGACGCCGTTGCCAAAGACCCTTGGGCCATCGGGATCACCGGCAGGTCCACCAGCCTGCCGGCCCGGCAGATTCCGCTGACCGACAGTTGCGGTTTTCCGTTGCTGCCCACTCCGCTTGCCGTCAAGGCCCAGGACTACCCGCTTTCGCTGCCGGTCATCCTTCTGGCCCCGCAGCGGCGCTTGCCGCTTTTGGCGCGGGAGTTTCTGGATTTTCTGCGCACCCCGGCTGCGCAATCCGTGATTTCCGCCAGCGGCTATATCGATCGTTCCGCCTCCAGCCAGCCGATGACGGCGGACGGTCTGCGCCTGATCAACGCCATTCAAGGCGCAGGCGACGACATCACCTTGGCCGATCTGAAGCGGCTGGTGAACCTGATGGATGGCGCGGACAGGCTTTCGCTGACCTTCCGGTTCGAAGATGGATCGTCAACGCTCGATGCCCAGTCCCGTGATAACCTTGCCGATCTGGCGCAACTGATTGCATCGGGCCGATTCCGCAATCAACGCATGGTGCTGGCAGGGTTTTCGGACGGCTCTGGTCCGGCGGCGGCCAATCTGGCGCTGTCGGTGGAACGTGCGGCCAAGGTGGCGCAGGAACTGGCCGTCATTGCCCCCGATCTGCCAGTTTCAGCCCTGCCAGCCATCGAAGGCTTTGGTGAAGCGCTGCCCATGGCCTGCGATGAAACCGCGATTGGTCGCCAGTTGAACCGCCGGGTGGAGTTGTGGCTGGTGCCAGATTTCGGGCTACCGTCAGTCAGCGCTGATCCGGCCACCCCTTGATCTGGTTGCCGTGGCAGGGCGTGCCTGTAGCCGAGGCGACCGCTCAAAGATAGCCGCTGGACCGAAAGCTGAGCTCGCGGGATTTGCCGATGATCAGATGGTCATGCAGGACAAGCCCAAGCGCGGCGCAAGCGTCTTGCACCTGCCGGGTCATCGACAGATCGGCTTCGGAAGGCGTCGGGTCGCCGGAAGGGTGATTATGGACCAGAATCAAGGCGCTCGCGTTCAGTTCCAGCGCCCTCTTGACCACCTCTCGCGGGTAGACAGGCACATGGTCCACCGTGCCTTTGGCCTGTTCCTCATCGGCGATCAGCACATTCTTGCGGTCAAGGAACAGCACGCGGAACTGTTCTGTTTCGCGGTGCGCCATCGTGGTGTGGCAATAATCCAAAAGCGCGTCCCAACTGGACAGAAGCGGCTTTTGCATCACCCGCGCCCGCATCATCCGTTGGGCGGCGGCTTCGACCAGCTTCAATTCAAGCACCACGGCGGGGCCTGCGCCCTTGATCATCTGTAGCCGCGCAGGGGAGGCGGTGATGACCCGGTTGAAGTCGCCGAACGTGTCCAGCAGCAGCCGGGCAAGGGGTTTCACATCCTGCCGGGGAATGGCGCGGAACAGGACCAGTTCCAGCAGCTCATAATCCGGCATGGCAGCGGCGCCACCTTCAAGAAACCGCGCCCGCAGCCGGGTGCGGTGATCCGCGATGTAGCTGGGAAGTCTGGCCATCACGGGTGCAAAGGCAGCTTCGTCCCCGTCAACTGGCGGGGAAAGCTGCGGAAACAGGGAATCGCTGAAGCCGGAAGGTAATGCCATGGACAGACCCTGCCGCCGCAACTGTGAATGAATGGTAAATACCGCCCGATTGCTTGCAGATTTCCCTGCTTGGCCCTAGAGCAGGGCTTGGTCAGCCGGGGGAAACCGATGTCAACCGCGATGCATTACTTCCGCTGGGCCTTCCTTGTCACCGGGGTCGGCCTGCTTCTGTCGGTCTGGCTGGGCTTTGCCTATAGCGGCACGTTGTCAGGTGCGCTTGGTTTCCTGTTCATCGGCGTGGTCCTTTCGGTGCTTGAGATCAGCCTTTCCTTCGACAACGCCATTGTGAACGCCAACAAGTTGCAGGAAATGACACCGCTTTGGCAGCGCCGTTTCCTGACATGGGGCATCCTGATTGCCGTTTTCGGCATGCGGATCGTCTTTCCGGTCCTGATCGTGGTCTTCGCCGCCAAGATCGGCCCGATCGAGGCCTTGCGGCTGGCGGCCTCGGAACCCGAGGAGTATTCCCGCATCGTGGGCGAGGCGCATCTGTCCATCGCGGCCTTTGGCGGGGCCTTCCTGATGATGGTCGCGCTTAAATACTTCTTTGACGAAGGCAAGGATATCCACTGGATCGCCATGATCGAACGGGCGATGTCGCGGTTTTCGTCGGTGCAGGGGCTGGAGCTGGCCATCGTTCTGACGATCATCCTGATCTTCGCCACGATCATGCCCGAAGCGGTTCTGGCGACCTTCCTTTATTCGGCTGTGGCCGGGTTGGTCACCTTCCTGATCGTCGATGTCATCGGCCATATCCTTGACCGGGCCGACAAGGCCGCCGACCTTGCGGTCAAGGGCGGGATCGGGGCGTTTCTTTACCTTGAGGTGCTTGACGCTTCGTTCAGCTTTGACGGCGTGATCGGGGCCTTCGCCCTTACGCAGAACCTGTTTCTGATCGCCATCGGTCTGGGCGTCGGCGCGATGTATGTCCGGTCGATGACGATCATGCTGGTCGAGCGCAAGACCCTGTCAGAGTTTCGCTATCTGGAACACGGGGCCTTCTGGTCGATCTTCGTGCTGGCTTGCGTGATGTTCGGCCAGACGCTTGCCCATATTCCCGAGGTTATCACCGGTCTGCTTGGCGCGGGGTTCATCGCGGTGGCGTTCTGGTCTTCGATCCGCTGGCGTCGCCTGAACGGGGATAGCCACGACGAATTGATCGCCGACCAGTCCCCGTAAGCCGCAGGATGCACGGCAACCGGACCCATTGTCAGGGTCCGGTGCCATTGTCGGGGAAGATCAGCCCTTCATCCCGTCCCAGAACCCCTTCACCTTCGAGAAGAAGGACGAGGATTCCGGGTTGTTTTCTTCCGACAGCGCTTCAAATTCGCGCAGAAGCTCGCGCTGGCGGCTGGTCAGGTTGACCGGGGTTTCCACGGCAAGCTCGATCACCATATCGCCGGTGTTGTTGCTGCGCAGGGCAGGCATGCCCTTCAGTCGCAACCGCATCTGCTTGCCGGTCTGGGCGCCTGCCGGAACCTTGACCCTGGCCTTGCCACCATCAATCGTCGGCACCTCGACCTCGCCACCAAGGGCGGCTGTGGGCATGGAAACGGGGACGCGGCAAAACAGATGCACGCCGTCGCGCTGGAAGATCGCGTGGTCCTTGACCTCGATGAAGATGTAAAGATCACCGTTCGGGCCACCGCGCAGGCCTGCCTCCCCCTCACCCGCAAGCCGGATACGGGTGCCAGTTTCCACCCCCTGCGGGATGTTGACCGAAAGGGTGCGCTCCTTCTGCACCCGGCCATGGCCGCCGCAGTTCCGGCAGGGGTTCTTGATGATCTGGCCCATGCCGTTGCAGGTGGGGCAGGTGCGTTCCACAGTGAAAAAGCCCTGCTGGGCGCGAACCTTGCCCATGCCCGAGCAGGTGGGACAAGTGACAGGTTCAGCCCCGCCTTCCGCGCCGGACCCGCTGCACACGTCACAGGTGACGGCTGTGGGAACCGAGATGGTCTTCTGGATGCCGTTATACGCCTCTTCCAGCGTCACGCGCAGGTTATAGCGCAGGTCTGACCCACGCTGAGCCCGGCTGCGGCCGCCGCCGCCGCCCCCACGGCCCCCCATGAAATCCCCGAACAGGTCTTCGAACACATCCGAGAAGGCCGAAGCAAAATCGCCCTGCTGGCCATAGCCGCCACCGGGGCGCGGCCCGCCGCCCATGCCGCCCTCAAAGGCCGCATGACCAAAGCGGTCATAGGCGGCTTTCTTTTGTTCGTCCTTCAGAACCTCATAAGCCTCGTTCACCTCTTTGAACTGGGCCTCGGCCTGTGGATTGTCAGAGTTGCGGTCAGGGTGCAGCTCTTTCGCCTTCTGGCGATAGGCCTTCTTCAACTCATCAGCCGAAGCACCCTTACTGGCACCCAAGACTTCGTAATAATCGCGCTTTGCCACGGCAAAACCCCCAAACCGAACCGGAGGGGGGCGGTCCGTTGCCGGACCGCCCCCTTTTCCGGTTCACGCGGTGTTACTTCCGCTTGCTGTTGCCCAGATCTTCGAAGTCGGCATCGACGATATCATCGTCATCCACCGGGCGCGGTTCTTCGTCACCGCCGCCACCTTCGGACTGGTTGGCCTTGTAGATCGCCTCACCCAGCTTCATCGCGGCTTCGGTCAGGTTCTGGATCCCGCTGCGGATCTTGCCCGCGTCTTCACCCTTGAGCGCGTCTTCAAGCGGGCTCATCGCCAGTTCGATCGCCTCAACCGTGGAGGGGTCAACCTTGTCACCGTGGTCGGCAAGCGACTTCCGGGTCGAGTGCAGCAGGCTTTCGCCCTGGTTCTTGGTTTCCACCAGTTCCCGGCGTTCCTTGTCAGCCTCGGCATTCGCCTCGGCGTCGCGGACCATCTTTTCGATCTCGTCATCCGACAGACCGCCGGACGCCTGGATCGTGATCGCCTGCTCCTTGTTGGTGCCTTTGTCCTTGGCTTTCACCGACACGATGCCGTTGGCGTCGATGTCGAAGGTCACCTCGATCTGCGGCACGCCACGCGGGGCGGGCGGGATCTGTTCCAGATTGAACTGGCCCAGCATCTTGTTGTCGGCGGCCATCTCGCGTTCGCCCTGGAAGACACGGATCGTCACCGCGTTCTGGTTGTCTTCGGCGGTGGAGAAGACCTGAGACTTCTTGGTCGGGATCGTCGTGTTGCGGTCGATCAGGCGGGTGAAGACACCACCCAGCGTTTCGATGCCCAAGGACAGCGGAGTCACGTCCAGAAGGACCACGTCCTTCACGTCACCTTGCAGCACGCCAGCCTGAATGGCAGCGCCCAATGCCACGACTTCGTCAGGGTTCACACCTTTGTGGGGTTCCTTGCCGAAATACTTGGTCACTTCCTCGATCACGCGGGGCATGCGGGTCATGCCGCCGACCAGAACCACTTCGTCGATGTCGTCCTTGGAAACGCCCGCATCCTTCAGCGCGGCCATGCAGGGCTTGATCGACTTCTTGATCAGATCCTCGACCAGGCTTTCCAGCTTGGAACGGGTCAGCTTGACCACCAGGTGCAGGGGCTGCCCGGTGTTCTTGTCCATGCTGATGAACGGCTGGTTGATTTCGGTCTGGCTGGCCGAAGAAAGCTCGATCTTGGCCTTTTCGGCAGCTTCCTTCAGACGTTGCAGCGCCATCTTGTCCAGAGACAGGTCAACGCCATGCTCTTTCTTGAACTCATCCGCGAGGTAGTTGACGATCCGCATGTCGAAATCTTCACCGCCAAGGAACGTGTCCCCGTTGGTGGATTTCACCTCGAACAGGCCGTCGTCGATTTCGAGGATGGTGATGTCGAAGGTGCCGCCGCCAAGGTCATAGACGGCAATGGTCTTGGTCTCTTTCTTGTCGAGGCCGTAAGCCAGCGCCGCGGCCGTCGGTTCGTTGATGATGCGCAGCACCTCAAGACCCGCGATCTTGCCTGCGTCCTTGGTGGCCTGACGCTGGGCGTCATTGAAATAGGCCGGAACGGTGATCACGGCCTGGGTGACGGTTTCACCCAGATAGCTTTCCGCGGTTTCCTTCATCTTTTGCAGGATGAAAGCCGACACTTGGCTTGGCGAATACTTCTCGCCGCGCGCTTCGACCCATGCGTCGCCATTGCCGCCGTTAACGATCTTGTACGGCATGTTCTTCTGGTCTTTGAGGATCACCGGATCATCAAACCGACGCCCGATCAGGCGCTTGACCGCGAAGACGGTGTTGGTGGCGTTGGTGACGGCCTGCCGCTTGGCAGCCTGCCCGACCAGACGTTCCGAGTCGGTGAAGCCGACGATCGAAGGCGTCGTGCGTGCGCCTTCCGAGTTTTCGATGACCCGGGGCTGCGAACCATCCATGATGGCAACGCAGGAGTTGGTGGTCCCGAGGTCAATACCGATGACTTTGGCCATATGCGTATCCCTTTACTTCAGGCGATGTTCCGGCGCGGACCCGTGCATATCGGCATCCCCGCCATGATGAGGCGACAGGTCTGGCGGCCTGCCGTCGTGCCAGCCGTATATAGGCAGGTGCAAATGCCCCTGCAACGTCTGCAATACACAGTCTGTGGTGAATCTTCATCGCGCCTGCTGCAAATTCGGCCAAAGCGTACCGTTGGCAGCCTGCATCAGCGAAGCGCCAGTGTGCAGCAGCCCGAAAGGCGCCTGCCGTCGGGGCCGTTCAGGAAGACGTCCAGCGCAATGCCATAGGTCATGTCCGACATGCCGTCGCTGCAATCGGCCGGACGCAGCACGGCCAGACCATCCGGCAAGGCAATCGCCGCAGCGGGGGACCAGGGTTTTCCGGGCCATGTATCACCGATCCGGTCAATCAGGGGGGCCGGGACTTCCGGACTTTTTCGGGTGATCAGACCGTTGGCGGCATCAAGTTCCAGCGACCAGAACGGCTCGGTTCCAAAACAGAACAATGGTTGTTGCAGGGTGAACCAGGCAGCCCCATCGTCCCGCATGAGGTAGGACAGCGCCACATGCCCTGTCCCTTCGCCGCTGTTGATCTTCGCCCAGCCGTCGGTGACCGAAACAACCTCGACTCCGGAGGCGTCGAACGGAAGCGTCCCGATGATCGGCGCGGCAGGATCGGGGGCGGCCCGGATGTTGAGGCTGTCATCCGGGGCAACACCCGAAACAGAAAACAGCGCCGGAAAGTCCTGCGCCGCAAGCGGGCTGGGCAAAACGCCTGCGAAAAGGAGGAAAAGCAGAAGGGAAGTGCGGATCAACGGCGTTTGTTCCAGCTTGCCGAGGCATGTTGGCGGGTGAAGAATTCCGCCATCAGGCCAATCATGATGCAGACCATGGCCACATAAAGCGGGTAATCGATCGACGTGTAGCGTGGGGCATAGTTGAGGAACATGTAACCCCGCCCCTGATCTATGGTGTGAAACAGCGGGTTCCAGTCAAACATCGCGCGTACGCTTGCCGGGGTGTTGTTGGCCAGAAGCATCTTGCCCGACGCAATCATGTTCACCCGCATGATGATGATGGTCAGGATGCCAATCAGTTCCGGCTGCCAGGGTTTCGCCGCCAAGAGGACCATGCCGATCCCCACGCCGGAAATCCACGAAATCAGGAAGACGCCAAGAAGCTGCACCGGTTCATCGATAGAGATCGGCGTGAAGACCGCGTGATAGGTAAACAGGATCACCGCCGCCGAGAGCGTCTGCTTGTACAGCGTGGACAGAGCCGCCCCGCAGATCGAGATGATCGGATTCATCGGAGCATGCATCATCATCGCCGATGTCGGCCCGTCCGCACCGGCAACCGCGCCGATGGACTTGATATGCGTCATGAACATGAAGACGCCCGACATAACATAAAGCATGAAGTCGCCGCGCACCGCGATGCGGCGCAGGCCCAGAAGTTCGAACATCGTATACATGATGATGACCATCAGAAGCGACTGGATGATGGTCAGCACAAGGCCCAGAACCGCATTTCCGTTGGTCTTGCGCATGTCGCGGACGGCGGCATGGAAGATCAGTTCAAGGGTTTCGAACCCCGTCCCGAATGTTGTCTTCCTGCGGCTTGCGTGGCGGAACATCTGATCAATCCTGTCAGCTTTCGCACCTTGTGCAGGGAAACCTTGCCGATCCGTTAGTGCCGAAGGATAAAGGCGGCGGACAAGTTGTTCAATCGCCGTGATCGTTCCGACAGGAGAAGTAATGAACCGTGCAACTCTGGTGCCACTCATGCGCCGACTCGCGCTGGAGGCGGGCGACCGTATCATGCAGGTCTATAACGGCCCCGAATTCGAGGTACGCGCCAAGGGTGATGCCAGCCCGGTGACCGAGGCCGACGAAGCCGCAGATGCCGTGATCTCGGCCGGGCTGCGTGCGGCTTTTCCGGACGTGCCGCTGATCACCGAGGAGCAGGCTGACAGTCATTCCCTGATCGCCCGGACCTTCCTGATCGTCGATCCCTTGGACGGCACCAAGGAATTCGTCCAGCGGCGTGGCGATTTCACGGTCAACATCGCCTATGTGGAAGACGGGGTGCCGGTCAGCGGTGTTGTCTATGCCCCGGCGCAGGAGCGTCTGTTTTACACCCTTGCCGATGGAACTGCCGTGGAGGAAACCGGCCCCTTCGACAAGGCGACGCCGGGCAAGACCCGGCCGCTGCGCGTTTCGCGCCCGGACAATGCGGCGCTTATGGTCGTGGCCTCGAAGTCGCACCGTGATCAGGCGACGGACGACTATATTTCGCGCTATGCGGTCAGGGACATGAAATCTGCCGGCTCCAGTCTGAAGTTCTGCCTTGTCGCCACGGGTGAGGCTGATCTTTACCCCCGCCTTGGCCGCACGATGGAATGGGACACGGCAGCCGGTGACGCCGTATTGCGCGGGGCTGGCGGGCATGTGGTGCGCTTTGATGACCACTCTCCGCTGGGCTATGGAAAGCGCGGCTGGGACAATCCGTTCTTCATCGCCCATGCCCCGGGGGTGGTGTTGAAATGAAGACCCTTGTTGCCATTCCTGCCCGCTATGCCTCGACCCGCTATCCCGGCAAGCCGCTGGTCTCGTTGCGTGGGCCGGATGGGGAAAAGACCCTGATCCGCCGCAGTTGGGAGGCAGCGATGTCGGTGCGTGGCGTCGACCGAGTGGTCGTGGCGACGGATGATGCCCGAATCGCCGACCATGCGGCAGAGTTCGGGGCCGAGGTCGTGATGACCTCGCCCGCTGCGCGCAACGGCACCGAACGCTGCGCCGAGGTTGCCGCGGTCCTTCCTGGTTTCGACGTCATCGTGAACCTTCAGGGTGACGCCCCGCTCACGCCGGCATGGTTTGTCGAGGCGCTGGTCAAGGGCCTTGCCGCCAACCCGGCCGCCGACATCGCCACCCCGGTACTGCGCTGCGATGGCCGCGCCGTGGCAGGCTTTCTGGCCGATCGCCGCGCAGGGCGTGTAGGTGGCACGACTGCGGTCTTCGGTGCCGGTGGCCGAGCATTGTATTTCTCCAAGGAAGTGATTCCCTACACCGGTCGCGACTATGCCCCGGATGAGCCAACCCCCGTCTTCCACCACGTCGGCGCCTACGCCTACCGCCCGGCCGCACTTGCCGCCTACAGCGCCTGGCCAATTGGCCCGCTGGAGACGCTGGAGGGTCTGGAACAGCTTCGTTTTCTGGAAAACGGCCGGAACGTACTTTGCGTCGAGGTGGAATCGCAGGGGCGCGAGTTCTGGGAGCTGAACAACCCTTCGGATGTTGAGGTGATCGAAGCGATGCTCGCAAAGCAGGCGGCGGCGCGAGAGTAGCGGCTTCTGGCGTCCTGCGCCGGCATGTCATGAATATTTTTCGTGCGTAGCGGGATTATGCCGTGCAAATTGGCGATGTTGCCGCGCGCTTGCCCGGATAAGGTCAGATTCACCTGCTCTAAGTGTGCTGTTGACAAAAGTTCGGGCCGCAGCGTCGGCCCTTTGTGCGCAGGAACGGATCGAACATGAAGACGAAGAAAATCACCAAGGCCGTATTTCCTGTGGCGGGTCTTGGCACGCGGTTCCTTCCGGCAACCAAGTCGATCCCGAAAGAGATCATGACGCTGGTTGATCGCCCCTTGATCCAATACGCAATCGACGAAGCCCGCGCTGCCGGGATCAAGGAGTTCATCTTTGTCACCTCACGCGGAAAATCTGCACTTGAGGACTATTTTGACCACGCTCCCGAACTGGAAAGCGCCCTGCGCCGATCGGGCAAGGACGAACTGCTTGAGGTGCTGAAAGGCACCAACATGGATTCGGGCGCAATCGCCTATGTCCGGCAGAACCGGCCGTTGGGTCTTGGTCACGCCGTCTGGTGCGCGCGCCGTCTGATCGGCAACGAACCCTTTGCGGTCCTGCTTCCTGATGACGTGATTGCCGCCGAACGCCCCTGTCTGCAACAGATGGTTGAGGCGCATGCCGAAACCGGCGGCTGCATGGTTGCCGCGATGGAGGTAACGCCAGAACGCATTTCCAGCTATGGTGTGCTGGATGTGGAGGATGAGAGAGGTTCCGTCGTCAAGGTCAGGGGCATGGTCGAAAAACCGAAGGCAAGTGAAGCACCATCGAACCTTGCCGTCATCGGTCGCTACATCCTGACACCGAAAGTCCTGACCAACCTCAATCGGATGAAGCAGGGTGCAGGCGGGGAAATCCAGTTGACCGATGCGATTGCCGAGGAAACCGGAAGCAAGGCCGGTGTTCATGGTCTGCGGTTCCGGGGTCAGCGCTATGACTGCGGGTCCAAGATCGGCTTTCTTCAGGCGACGGTTGCGTTTGGCCTGTCGCGCCCGGAATTCGGAGTGGAGTTTGAGACTTTCCTGCACGAGCTGATGTCCATGCAGAAGGCGGCGCAGTAAGCCTTGGAGCCTGCCACCGCCCCAAGACAACGCCTGCCCAGTGCCTGCCCGATCGGACAATTGCCGGAACCGGGCCTTGGGGCGTGGTCGCCCTGGCAAGCCTATCGGCTGCGCCTGCGGCGCCGGGCGCTTCTGTTGCGCGCGGCACGCCGTCGCGGGCAATTGGTGCCGGTTGCCGACCGGACGGCAGAAATCACCCCCGAAGATGTCCTTTGCTTCATGTGCGTCCGGAACGAGGCTTCGCGCCTTCCCTTCGCGCTGAACCACAACCGCCGCCTTGGAGTTCGTCATTTCCTGATCGTGGACAACGCCAGCACTGACGGTACGTCTGCTTTGCTGGCCAGCCAGCCGGATGTTTCGCTTTGGCGCACCGGTGCAAGCTACAAGGCCGCGCGCTTCGGGATGGACTGGCTGACATGGCTGATGTTGCGGCACGGGCATGGCCATTGGTGCCTGACGCTGGATGCCGACGAGATCCTGATCTACCCCTACTGGCAAAGCCGTCCGCTTGCCGCGCTGACAGAATGGCTTGACCGGCAAGGTCATGCGTCTTTTGGCGCGCTGACGGTGGACATGTATCCTGAAGGGGCGGTGTCGCAGGCGGGCCATACCCCGGGGGACGACCCCATTGACCGGCTGGGCTGGTTCGACAGCGGCAATTATCAGGTGCAGGTCCAGCCAAGGATGCGCAATCTTTGGGTGCAGGGCGGCGCTCGGGCGCGCGCCTTCTTTGCCGACAGCCCGCGCAAGGCCCCGACGCTGAACAAGACGCCGCTGGTCCGCTGGCACTGGCGCTATGCCTATGTGAACTCCACACATGCCTTGCTGCCGCCCCACCTGAACGAGGTTTATGACACCACGGGCGGTGAACGCACGTCCGGCGTCCTGCTGCATACCAAGTTTCTGCCCGAAATCCTTGACCGTTCGGCCGAGGAAAAGTCGCGCGGCGAACATTTCGCCGATGGTGCGCAATACGCAGCCTACTATGATCGGCTTGCCGCGGACCCGGTGTTGCATTGCGCGCGATCCACCCGTTACACCGGTTGGCGGCAAATGGAGGCGCTTGGCCTGATGTCACGTGGTGGCTGGATATGACGGGGTGGGCTCCATGGGGCTGATCTCGGTCTATCGACTGCGCTTGCAGCGCAAGCGGCTGTTGCTGCGCGCCTTTCGCCGCCGCCGTCAATTGAGCCAGATTGCCAATCGCATGGTTGGTCTGCGCGCGCAGCCGATCCTGCTGTTTTCCGCGATGCGCAACGAAAGGGTGCGGCTGCCCTTCTTTCTGGACTATTATCGCAAGCTTGGGGTCGATCACTTCCTGATCGTCGACAACGGTTCAGATGACGGCACCCGCGAATATCTGGCCGAACAGAAGGACGTATCGCTCTGGACCACAGGCGCCGGCTACAAGCAGTCGCGCTTTGGCATGGACTGGCTGATGCATCTTCTGCGTCGGCATGGCACCGGCAACTGGTGTCTTACCGTCGATGTAGATGAATTTCTGGTCTATCCGTTCTGCGAAACGCGCCCCCTGCGTGCCTTGACCGACTGGCTGGACAGCGCCGGATCGCGTGCTTTTGCGGCAATGCTTCTGGACATGTATCCAAAAGGCGCGATGCATGAGCAGCCCTACCGAGAGGGCCAGAACCCGTTCGAGATTGCCCAGTATTTCGACAGCGGCAACTACACCATAAAGCGCAACTGGCCCTATCTGAACCTCTGGATCCAAGGTGGCCCCCGCGCCCGGGTCTTCTTTGCCGATGCCCCGAAGAAGGCGCCGGCGATGAACAAGATCCCGCTGGTCAAATGGGATCCGGGCTATGCCTATGTCAGTTCAACACACATGATGCTGCCGCGGGGGCTGAACCTGACCTATGAAAGCGGTGGCGGCGAAAAACCTTCCGGCTGTCTTCTGCACGCCAAGTTTCTGGACACATTCGCTGCCAAGGCAGAAGAAGAACTCCGGCGCGGCCAGCACTATGCTGAAAGTCACGAGTATCGCGCCTATCGCGAAGGAATCGCGCGTGAACGCGATTTGTGGTGCAATTGGAGCGAGAAATACATCAATTGGCGCCAGCTTGAGATTCTGGGTCTGATGTCGAAGGGAAACTGGGCGTGACCGTTGGCGTCGTGATGCTTTGCCATGCCTCGCTGCACCGCGCAGCCCAGGTTGCCCGGCATTGGGCGCAGGCTGGCTGCCCGGTGGTGATCCACCTTGACCGCCGGGTTGCCGAAGCGGATCGGGCCAACTTTGCCGCCGCTCTGGCCGATCTGCCGGACGTGCGGTTTTCCCGCCGCATTGCCTGTGAATGGGGAACCTTCAGCCTGGTTCAGGCGACGATCGAAGCCGCCACCCGCATGTTGCAGGACTTTCCACAGGCGGGGCATGTCTACCTTGCCTCCGGGTCGTGCCTGCCCATCCGCCCAGTAGCGGAATTGGAGGCCCATCTTGCCGCCCATCCGCACACTGATTTCATCGAAAGCGTCACAACGGCCGATGTCGGCTGGACCGTCGGCGGACTGAACAAAGAACGTTTCACGCTGCGCTTTCCCTTTTCGTGGAAGAAGCAGCGTCAGTTCTTTGATCGCTATGTTCGCCTGCAACGCCGTCTGGGATTTCAGCGCCGTATCCCCGAAGGCATTGTGCCGCATCTTGGCAGCCAGTGGTGGTGCCTGACCCGCCCCACTTTGCAGGCGATCCTGCATCACCCGGACCGCGCGCGGCATGACCGCTATTTCCGCAGGGTCTGGATTCCGGATGAAAGCTATTTTCAGACGATTGTCCGTCAGTTGTCGACCCGTGTCGAAAGCCGGTCACTGACCCTGTCGAAGTTCGATTTTCAGGGCCGTCCCTACGTCTTTTATGACGATCACATGCATCTGTTGCGTCGGACGGAAGCATTCGTCGCCCGCAAGATCTGGCCGCAGGCGGACCAGCTTTACGACACCTACCTTGCGCCTGCGACTGAGACCGCCAGTCGGCCGGAACCCAACCCGGGCAAGATTGACCGCCTGTTCGCCAAGGCCGTGGAACGCCGCACCCGAGGCCGCCCGGGGCTTTACATGCAAAGCCGGTTTCCCTCGAAGGCGCGCGGCGCCAATCGCGCCGCGGCGCCCTATGGGGTTTTTGAAGGCCTTGACGACCTTTTCAGCGATTTTCACCCTTGGCTGGCCCGAGTTGCCGAGGCCCGGGTGCATGGCCATCTGTTTGCCCCGGACCGTGCGCAGTTTTCGGGCGGCGAACCGGTGTTCAAGGGTGGATTGTCTGACAGTGCCAGCCTGCGCGACTATAACCCGCGCAGCTTCCTGACCAGCCTGATCTGGAACACACGCGGCGAACGGCAGTGCTTTCAGTTCGGTCCCGGCGATGTCCAGGATATAGCACCGTTTCTTGCAGGCGACCCGAACGCCAGCATCGCGATCGTGTCGGGTGCCTTTGCGATTCCGCTTTGGCGTTCGGGTCGCAGCGTTCCCGAGATCCGGGCCGAGGCGGCGCGGCTTCAGAAGATCGAGGCGGATTTCATTGCCCTGCTGCAAGGCCCCGAAACCAAGGCCCGTACCCGCGTCTGGACGCTGGCTGACTTTGTCGAGGATCCGGTGGAACATCTGCACCAGATCGTTGACGATCTGAACCCCCGGGCGCCGCACCGGATGACGGAATTGCCGCGCATGGTGGATCTGTCCGGTTTCGGCGGCTTCCTGCAAGAACTGCGCAATCAGGGGATGCAGCCGGTGCTGATGGGTGAATTCCCGGCAGTCATCGAGATGGATCGGATCGGGCGGGGCATGGTCCGTCCGCAGTTGGCGCGGTGATCGGGTGGCAGGCTCTTTCCACAGCTTCGTTCTTTTCGCCGAGATGCGCACCGGATCCAACTTCCTTGAGTCCAACCTGAATGCGCTTGCCGGCGTTACCAGCCATGGCGAGGTGTTCAACCCGCACTTCATCGGCCGGAAAGACCAGTTGGAATTGTTCGGCATCTCGATTGACGAGCGTGAAGCCAATCCGAAGCGGATGCTGCGCAGGTTGCGGTCCGAGACCGTGGGTCTTTCGGGGTTTCGCTTCTTTCACGACCACGATCCGCGGGTGCTTGATCTGGTCATGGATGATCCGGGCTGCGCCAAGATCATCCTGACCCGCAACCCGCTGGAAAGCTATGTAAGCTGGAAGATCGCCGGCGCGACCGGCCAGTGGAAGCTGACCGATGCAAAAGGGCTGAAATCCGCCAAGGCCCGTTTTGATGCGGACGAATTTCAAAGACATCTTGCAACGCTGCAAGGGTTTCAGCTTCAGCTTCTAAACCGGCTACAGACCACAGGCCAGACGGCCTTCTACCTGGATTATGAAGACCTTTCCTCGGTCGAGGTTCTGAACGGTCTTGCTGCCTTTCTTGGGGTTGAGGGGCGGCTGAAGGCGGTGGACGATACGCTTAAGAAGCAAAATCCCGAACCCATCGAAGCAAAGCTGGAAAATCCCGAGGCGCTGGCTGTCGCGTTGCAGCGGATTGATCTGTTCGCCCTGTCCCGCCCGCCGAACTTTGAGCCGCGCCGACCTGCCGCGATCCCGAATGTCGTCGCTACCCGGGATGCGCCGATACTGTTCTTTCCTGTCCGTTCAGCCCCCGATACGGGAATCTGCAACTGGCTTGCCGGCCATGGTGGGCTGGTCGATGAGTTCGGGCAGAAGTCCTTGCGCCAGTGGATGCGTGACCATCCGGGGCATCGCAGCTTTACCGTGATCCGCCATCCGCTGTTGCGCGCCCATGTGGCTTTTCGGGAAAGGATCGTGTCCGGTCAACTTGCCGACCATCGCCGCATCCTGATCCGCGCCTACAAGGCCGAGTTGCCGGAACCAGGTCAGCCTTTCCCCGATGCCGCATCGGAACGCGCGGCGTTCCTGATCTTTCTGCGCTATGCCCAATTGGCCACGGCGGGCCAGACCGGGCAGCGGGTCAACCCAAGCTGGGCGACCCAGACTGCAATCGTGCAGGGTTTCGCAACGTTCCGGCCTCTTGATCTGGTGATCCGGGAAGACCGGCTGGGCGAAGGCCTTGGCTTTCTTGCAGCGGAAATCGGGCTTCCTGCGTCGCCTGTCCCGGCTGATGATGCTGCGGCCCAGGCGCTTGCTGCGATTCATGATGACAGGCTGGAGACCGCCGCGGCCGAGGCTTATGCTCGCGATTACACAGGTTTCGGCTTTGGCTGCTGGCGGCCTTAGGCTGCCTGTGGCGCACGGCTTTCGGTCAGGATCGCGTGGAGTTTCGCCGGATCGGAATTGGCCCGCAGCTTTGCCACCACACCCGCATCACGCATCGTGCGGCTGACCAGAGCCAGCGCCTTCAGATGATCGACCCCGGAATCCTTCGGGGCGAACAGACCGAACACCAGATCCACCGGCTGCCGGTCGACGCTGTCATAATCCAGCGGCTTTTCCAGCCGCAGGAACACCCCTACGATGCCTTTAAGGTCTTCCAGCCGCGCATGGGGCAGGGCCACGCCATGCCCCACGCCGGTTGGCCCCAGCGTCTCACGCTCTTGCAGGCCATCGATCGCCACCGCCGCGCTAAGCCCGTAAGCCTGCGCGGCGATTTCGCCCAGCTCCTGAAAAAGGCGCTTCTTGGAGGTGAACTGCCCGACAACCCGAACGGCCCCTGGCGTAAGTAGCTTGGAAAGTTCCATGACTGGGCGATGATCCCGCGCCGAAGATGGCGTCTGTTACTTGCTGTTGCGCGGGTCGATCCAGCCGATGTTGCCGTCTTCCCGACGATACACCACGTTCACGCCCCCATGACCTTCGTTTCGGAACACCAGCATGCGTTGCCCGGCCAGTTCCAGCTGCATCACGGCTTCGCCGACGGTGATCGAAGGAATCTTCGTCTCCATCTCGGCGATCACGATGGGCTGAAGCGTTTCGGGCTCCACATCCTCGGCATCCTCGGACGAGGCGAGGATATACGAGGCCGCCCCGCCGAATTCAACCGGGGTTGCACGGTGGTTGTGATGGTTGCGGATGCGGCGCTTGTAGCGGCGCAACTGCTTGTCCATTTTTTCGCGGCAGCTTTCGAAGGCGGCGTAAATCTCGGTCGCATGGCCCTTGGCCTGCGCTGTCAGGCCGGTGGAAAGATGAATCACCGCTTCACAGACATACTCATGCGCAACCTTGGAAAAAACCACGATGCATTCTGTTGGTCGTTGGGCATATTTCTCAACCACCTCGCCCATTTCCGCCTTTACATGCGTCTGAAGGGCCTCACCGACGTCGATCTGTTTTCCACTGATCTGATAGCGCATGGCCTCTCCTTTTCTCATGCAGCCGGTTGGGCCGGGTCATCCCGGGCCGTCCGGGTCTTCCAGTCTGGAACGGAAAAAACGTTGCGTCAGAAGGGGATTGCCGGCTGGGGTCACCGCGGCGAACCGGAACATGGCAAGGGCATCAAACGCACGCATCATGGGTATTTGGCGTCAGCCCATGGCCCCTTGTCAACCGAATCGATGGGTCCGCGCGGGAAGATGTGTCAGATGATCCGGAAGTTTTCGCCAAGGTAGACGCGGCGAACGGTTTCATCCCGGACAACCTCGTCCGTGGTTCCCGACATCAGCACCTTGCCATCATGCAGGATATAGGCGCGATCCACGATTTCCAGCGTCTCGCGCACGTTGTGGTCGGTGATCAGAACACCGATCCCGCGGCTTTTCAGATCATGGACCAGATGGCGGATTTCGCCCACGGCAATCGGGTCGACCCCGGCAAAGGGTTCGTCCAGCAGCAGATATTTCGGGTCGGCCGCCAGACAGCGCGCAATCTCCACCCGCCGCCGTTCCCCACCTGAAAGCGCCATGGCGGGTGTGCGTCGCAGATGGGTGATCGAGAACTCCGACAGCAATTCTTCCAGCCTCTCGCGCCGCTTGTGCGGGTCATCGACCGCGATCTCCAGCACGGCAAGGATGTTGTCTTCGACGCTGAGTCCTCGGAAAATTGACACCTCTTGCGGCAGATAGCCAATTCCCATCCGCGCCCGGCGATACATCGGCAGGGCGGTCACGTCCTTGCCATCGATCAACACCTGCCCGCCTTCCGGCGAGATCAGGCCCGCGATGGCATAAAAGCAGGTCGTCTTGCCCGATCCGTTCGGCCCCAGAAGTGCCACCACCTCGCCCCGACGCAGATCAAGGCTGACATCGCGGATGACCGGCCGCTTCTTGTAGCTCTTGCGTAACGACCGGACCTGAAGCCCGCCCGCCCCTTCGGTGATCGTGAGTTCCGGTTTCATGGCCATCAGTTGCCGCCCGGCACGAAGACAGTGCTGACCCGGCCTTCCATCACGCCACTTCCGGTCTTCAGGTTGATCGTCAGCTTTTGACCGGCCATTGCCGAGGGGCCTTGCGTCAGCAGGACATCGCCGGTCAGCACGATCACGCCGCTGTCGATGGTATAGACCGCTTCCCTTGCCTCTGCCGCATCACCCAGATTTGTGATCGTCACCCCGCCCGAGGCAACAAGCTGGTCGATCGACTTTTCGTCGGCCGCGTATTTCACCTGTACTTCTGCGGCGGCCATCACCATCTCGCCCTGAACCACCCGGACATTGCCGCTGAACACCGCCATGCCATCGGCATTGTTCACCGTCAGCTGGTCAGCCTGCACTTCGACGGGAAGGGTCGTGTCCTGATCAAGATCGCCAAATGCGATCTTTGCCTCTTGCGCAAAGCCCGCAGCCGCAACGCAGATGAGCGTCGCCGCAACACCAAAAGACCAAAACTTGAATGCCATTCGTTGAACCTCTCGGCGTCTAGCCGCCCGGACGGTATATCAGCCGGACCCCATCCTTGAAAACCAGAACATAGGCCCCCGCAGTCTGGTTGTCCTGACCAAGGGACATGCTGCCTGCCTCGATCTCTCCGCCCGGCCCTGTGGCCGATACCGAAGCGCGGCTTTCCAGCCCAGACCGGTCCAGCTTTGCCGCGACCTCTGCGGTCTCCAGACGATAGCCGGACGAGGTGGTGACGATTACGCCGCCGGATAGCACGATCTCGCGCTGGGTCTGATCCATTACCGCAGAGGGTGCCAGCAATTCCGTCCGGCTGCCGTCAGGCGTGTCCAGTTGCAGGCGCAGACCCTGCGCCTTTGCAGCGGTGCCTTCGGCCGCAGGCCGCGCCTCATCGGCCGCAAGGGTCAGTGCCGCCCCGTCAGAAGTTGTTCCCGCATAGGTCGGCGCGGTCATCCGGGGTTCGCGCGCCCGGGCCTCCACATCAACCTCGGCATAGGGAAGCGCATCTTCGGGGTCGATCCGGTCGGCCAGCAAGAACAGCGTCGCAAGCAGGACCAGCGCAATCAAGGGCAGGGCAACCTTCAGCCAGTTTACCAGCCGTGTATGCGCATCAGCCCGAGCCATGATCATACCACGCCTGCGCGAAGACAGTCATGCACATGCAGAATGCCGATCGCGGTGCTGTCTTCGGTGATCAGAAGGCAGGTGATCTTGCGATCATTCATCACCGCCAGCGCTTCCCCCGCCAGAACGTCGGTGCCAATCGTCCGCGGGTTTCGCGTCATCACCTCGCCTGCGGTATGAGACATCAGCCCATCCAGATGCCGCCTGAGGTCGCCATCGGTGATGATCCCCGCCAGCCGCCCTTCGGCATCGGTCACGCCCACCACGCCGAAACCGCTGCGCGTGATGGCCAGAAGGGCCTCGCCCATGCCCAGGTCTTCCGGCACGAGGGGGGGGTTATCGTGCATCAGATCACGCACCCGCAACAGCCGCGCGCCCAGCTTGCCGCCGGGGTGGAACATGCGGAAATGGTCGGGCGTGAAGGCGCGATGTTCCATCAATGCAATTGCCAAGGCATCGCCAAGGGCCAGCGTCATCGTGGTGGATGTCGTGGGGACGATCCCCGTTTCGCACGCCTCTGGCACCTCTGGCAGCAGGATCGCAACATCCGCCTGCCGCAACAGGGTTGACCCGGCCCGCCCGGCCACCCCGATAAGAGATATGCCAAAGCGGCGCGAATGGGCGACGATATCAGCCAGTTCCGGCGTCTCGCCCGAGTTTGACAACACCAGCAGCACATCGCCTTCGGCCACCATGCCCAGATCGCCATGGCTGGCTTCTGCCGGGTGGACGAAATGCGCCGGCGTTCCGGTGCTGGCGAAGGTCGCGGCGATCTTGCGCGCGATATGCCCGGATTTCCCCATGCCAGAGACGATCACCCGCCCCCTGGCCGCCATCAGCAGCGCCGCCGCAGCGGAAAAGCTTTCACCAATCGCCTCGGAAAGCGCCTCCAGCGCCCCCGCCTCACGCTGGATCACCCGGCGTCCGGTCCTCAGAAAATCGGCAGAGGTCGGGTCAGTGAAGGTAGATGTCATTCGCATCGCCCCAACCCAGCAGGTCCATCTCGGCCCGCGTTGGCAGAAAATCGAAGCAGCGTTGCGCCAGTTCCAGGCGCCCTTCGCGCATCAGTCGCGCTTCAAGCTCGGCCTTCAGCCTGTGCAGATACAAGACATCGGATGCCGCATATTCCTTCTGCGCCTCGGTCAGAACCTCTGACCCCCAGTCGCTTGTCTGCTGCTGCTTGGAGACATCAACCCCGACCAGATCGGCCAGCAGGTATTTCAGGCCGTGGCGGTCGGTAAAGGTCCGCACCAGTTTCGAGGCGATCTTGGTGCACCAGACCGGGGCCGCCGTCACACCGAAGGCCTGCTTCAGCATCGCAATGTCAAAGCGGCCAAAGTGGAACAGCTTCAGCACCGCCGGGTCGGCCAGCATCCGCTCCAGGTTTGGCGCGCTGGTCTGGCCTATCGCGATCTGCACCAGATGCGCGTCGCCCGACCCATCGGAAAGCTGCACCACGCAAAGCCGGTCGCGGCGCGGGTCCAGCCCCATGGTTTCGGTATCAATCGCCACCACCGGGCCAAGGGTCAGCCCATCGGGAAGGTCGGTCTTGTGAAGGTGAATGGCCACGGGTGATCTCTTTTCCTGAATGCGCCTTCCGATTACGCCCCGCACCTCTTGGGGTCAACCTTGGGCCGGATCAGGCTGTCGCGGTTGGCGGGGATTGGTGCGAAGCGGAAGGTGGCCGGGGTCGCCCGATCCGGTGCAGGCGGTGGGCTGGCCCCCGGGCGGGTCTGTCGCGCCGGGTTCAGCCTTGGCTGCGGTATTTGAGAGACTCACTGTTCGCATGGGTCAATTGCGCCAAGCCGTCACCGGGTCCATCTTTGGAGTCAGGTAGACCGGATCTTGAAGGAGCCTCCGATGTCCACTGCATCCGCACCGGTTGAAATCGCCCACGTTGCCCTGACGGTCCATGATCTTGGCGGCATGGCTGCCTTTTACGCCAAGGCGCTGGGTCTCGACGAAGTGTCAGCCGCGCCCGGCCAGATCAGGCTTGGGGTTGGCGACAAGACCCTCTTGGACCTGCGTGAGGATCGCGCGGCCCGGAAATCCAGCCCGCAAGAGGCCGGGCTGTTTCACAACGCCTTTCTGATGCCTGACCGCGCCGCCCTGGCGCGCTGGTTGCGCCATGCGGCCGACAGCGGTTTGCGGCTGCAAGGAGCCTCGGACCATCTGGTCAGTGAAGCGATCTATCTGGCCGACCCGGAGGGCAACGGGATCGAGGTTTATGTCGACCGCCCCCGCAGCACATGGCACGCAGCCGACGGCAGCGTGAAGATGGCGACCGAGCCTTTGGACCTGAACGCCCTTGTCCGCGATGCCGATGCCCCGTGGACCGGCGCGCCGGAAGGGATGGTTCTGGGCCATGTGCATCTGCAAGTCGGCGCGGTACCAGAAGCAGAGGCCTTTTATGCCGGCACCCTTGGTTTGTCGGTGATGGCACGCTACCCCGGCGCGGCGTTCTACGGGTCGGGCGGGTATCACCACCACATCGCGACGAACGTCTGGAACAGCCGGGGAGCGGGTGCGCGCAGCTATCCGGCGACGGGCTTTGCCGAACTGGTTCTGGCAACCGATGCCAACGCACGGGCGGCCATTCATGCCGCAGGCGGCGCGGACCAAATGTCCGACCCCTGGGGGACGATGATCAGCCTTGTCCCGAAAGCCGCCTAAGGGGCCGGGTCAGTTCACCAGAAACTCTGCATGCAGCGCCCCTGCCGCGTTGATGCTTTTGAGGATGTCGATCAT
This sequence comes from Tabrizicola sp., assembly GCF_030373185.1. Lineage (GTDB taxonomy): Bacteria > Pseudomonadota > Alphaproteobacteria > Rhodobacterales > Rhodobacteraceae > Tabrizicola. The sequence goes on along the minus strand of NZ_JAUCZH010000003.1, from coordinate 23,001 downwards.
GTCATGCGGGGCCACGCCCAGCGCGTTCAACCCCGCAACAACCTCGGCCAGATCGGTGCCGCCACGCACCTCGGCAAGGCCGGTTCCCGTCTTGTCGATCTCGGCGTTGCTGCGGGGGACAACCACCGTTTCGCCGTCGCTGAATGGATTGGGCTGGATGACCAGCGGGGTTTCCTCGACCCGCAAGGTCAGGTTGCCCTGCGCCACGGCGACCCGGCTGATCCGCACGTCTGCGCCCATCACGATGGTGCCTGACCGCTGATCCACCACCACCCGCGCCCGGGTTTCCGGTTCCACCATGATCTTCTCGACCCGGCTTAACACATGGGCGGGCGACCGCATCCCTGCTGCGCGAATGTCGATGGCAACGGTGCCTGCGTCCTGCATCAGTGCGATCCGCGATCCGAATTCTGCATTCACCGCGCGTTCGATCCGTTCGGCCGTGGTGAAATCGGCCGATTTCAGAGCCAGCCGCAGCACCGGCAGCCCGGCGAAATCAAACTCCACCTCGCGTTCCACCCGTGCGCCCGAGGGGATGACACCGGCGGTTGGCACCCCTTGCACGACGCGGGCAGCGTCGCCCTCGGCCGAAATGCCGCCAGCGATGATGGTGCCTTGCGCCACGGCGTAGATCTGCCCGTCCGCTCCGTTCAGGGGGGTCATGATCAGCGTCCCGCCCAACAGGCTTTTCGCATCCCCAATGGCAGACACGGTCACGTCGATCCGCCCCCCGGCGCGAGCAAAGGCCGGCAGCGCCGCCGTCACGAAAACCGCCGCCACGTTCTTGGGCCGGATCTCTTCGCCCGTGACATTGGCCCCCAGACGTTCCAGAAGATTGGCCATGATCTCTTCGGTGAAGGGCGCATTTCGGATACCGTCGCCAGTGCCGTTCAGGCCGACAACAAGGCCATAGCCCACCAGATCGTTGCCGCGAACGCCGTCGAACTCGACAAGATCCTTGATGCGGATCGGTTCGGCCACGGCGAGGGTCGCGGTCAGAAAAAGGGCGATCAGGAAACGGATCATCGGAGGTAATCCACAAGATTAAGCCGCGAGACGCGGGCGGTGACAAGGTAAAGCGATTCAAGCTGCGCGCGGGCGGTTTCCAGCCGGGTCGCGGCTTCATATGGGTCAACCGACCCGATGTCGGACCGCAGGATGCCAAGGGCGGTCATCTCGGCCCCGTTGCGGCTGCGGGCGGCCTCGATCTGGGCTTCGACGGTGCCGATGCGGGCGGCAAGGGTGATCCGGCTATCTTCGCTGGTCAGAAGGGTCTGCCCCGCCATCTGCGCCAGCCGCGCACGTTCTTCGGGGTTGCCGGGCAGGATGCCCCGGTCGATCAGCGCCGCCATGGCAAAGCCTGCAAGCGTGTCTCGAATGGCCGGGTCCATCGAGGTGGCCGAAATTTCGGCAGTCTCCCCCGGCGCGATGGGGGTGGGGGAAAGTGGCGCGCCACCTTGATAGAACGCCCCGAAACCAAGCGGATCGGCAAACCAGTTCATCACTGCGGCGGCCACTTGCCCCGCCGTTGTGGCCCCCGCCGCGGCGGTCTCCAACGCAGACAAGAGGTCATCGCCCGACCCAAGCGGCACCCTGTCCGTCGCTACCCCGGCAAAGACCGCGCGGCCTGAAACCTGCGTGTTCAAAAGGCCGATCGCGGTGGCCAGCCGGCCACGGGCATCCGCCGCAACCGAATTTACCTGCACGGGCGTCGGAAAATCGCGCGCGCCAAGCAGGGTTGTCGTGATCCCCGTCGCCAGCGACGACAGGCCCGCCAAGGCTGACTGCTGGGCCGCCGTCTGGAGGGCGGCGTCGGTGGTGGTGGTCTTGTAGGCGGCAAGGCGCGACAGGCTGGCATCAATGGCCAGAAGCGGCGAGACATCGCCACGCAAGGCACCCGCGATATCGGTGTGGCGGCCTGTCGTAACCTCGGCCGAGGCGCGCTGGACCAGAGCGCGCATTTCGGCACCTTGCCGGGCGAGGATATTGCTCAGGCTGGCATCGCCAACGGAAATCCGGGTCATCTTCCAAGCCTTAACAGCGTGTCTATCATGTCGCTCGCCGCCTGGATGACCCGTGCATTGGCGGAGTAGTTCTTTTCGATCACCAACAGCGACTGCATTTCCCTGTCAGTGTCGATGCCGTTCTGCGCCTCAAGATCGGTCAGGGCGGTCAGGCGGGCGGCGGCGAAAGATTGCTCTGACTGGGCGCCAAGGCGGTGGGCCGAAGCGTCGGCGTGCAGATCACCGATCAGCATGGCAAAGCTGCGGTTGCCTTGGGTGAACCCCGGCGATGCAAGCGGGCCAGCGGCGGAAAGGGCGGCATGCAGCGCTGACAGCAGCGTGCCATTGCCGGGCGGGCCTTCGCTGGTCGCACCAAGCCCGTCGCGCAGGCGGAAAAGCGCGCCGCCCTGTTCCGGGTCAGCCGCGGCGTTGAGCCGCAGCCGCCCGGCAAGCCCGGTTTCGTTCACCGGCAGAAAGCCGGTACCTGCATCGGTGAACAGGCCCGGCGCCCCCGGCGCAAGGCTGGGGTCAAGGCCGGTGGCCGAAAAGCGGTCGACCAGGTCGCGGGCGATGGCGTCAAGCTTGCCCTGCGCGGTGATGGCCAGATCATCGCGCACCGCAAACAGCGCACCAAGCGTCCCGCCAAGGATCGGGCTGGCAGTTCCGGCGGTGTCATAGGGGCGGCCATTGATCGTAAGGCCGGAAAGGCCGCCAAGCGCCTGTGTCATCTCTGGCGTGATCGTGTTGCTGGAGGTGAAGCCAAGGACTGCGGCGGAACCCTCCAGCAGCATCACCCCTCCCGTGGTGAACAGCGCGATCTGGTTCAGGTCGCGCGGGATTTCGCGGACCGGAACAATGGCCGAGATCGTATCGACCAGCCGCTGCCGTTCATCCAGCAGCGCCGAGACATCGCGGCCGGCGCCGGAAAAGGACCGCAGTTCGACGTTCAGCTCCTGCAATTGGGCCAGCGTGGAATTCAGCCTGCCGACTTCGGTGGAAATCTGGCGGTCTGCGGTGGCGCGCGCGGTTTGAATGTTGGCGGTGGCGCTGGCAAGACCATCGGCAAGGCTTCGAGCGGTGGTAACAATGCCTTGCAGCCGGGTCTGGGAATCGGGCCGCCCGGCCGCCTCGATCAAGGCCTGATCAAAGGCGGCAAGACGGGCGGCAAGTGAGCCCGCGCTGTCAGGCGAGCCGATGGTCGTTTCCACCAGGCGCAAGAAGTCGCTGCGGGTGCTGCGGTCCCCGTCGCCCGCCTGCGCAAGGCGGCGTTCGGCGAGAAGCTGACGGTCCACCTCGCGGGTGATCCCGGTGACCGATACCCCTTGCCCGGACCCCGCAAGGATGGCCGCGCTCAGCCCGACTTCGCGCCGGGCATAGCCGGGCGTCGAGGCGTTGGCTACATTCGACGACAGGATTTCAGCCTGCCGCGAGGCGGCCGAAAGCCCGGTCAGGGCCGATCCGAGGGCGGAGGTAATGCTCATCGCCTATCACCGCTTGATGTTGGTGGTTTCCTGCAACATTTCATCCACGGTCTGAATGACCTTGGCGTTGGAGGAATAGGCGCGCTGGGTCTGGATCAGATTGGTCAGCTCTGCAGCCACATCGGTCTTCGATCCCTCGCGGGAATAGCCCTGAATCGATCCCGTCGGACCGGTTCCCGCGTCCCAAAGGAAGAACGCGCCCGAATCCGGCGAAACCTGGTAGGTCTGGTTCGACAGTGAAACAAGACCGTTGGCGTTTGGCACATCGACGATTGGGATCTGGTACAGGCGGCGGGTGAAGCCCGTGTCATAGGTGGCGTTGAAATAGCCCCTTTCGTCAATCTCGATCGTGGTCAGGGTCCCGACGGGAGAGCCGTTCTTGGTGATCGCGACCGGGGAAAAGGTATCAGAAAGCTGGGTCAGGCCGTTCGGATCGCCCACGCGGCCGATACCAACCGACATCGGGCCACCGGCAACCGTCAGGGCCAGCGTGCCATCAGCCGGATTGTAGGCCCCGCCCGACACCACAGAGACCGCCGCCAAGGTGCCGCCTGCACCACGGGTATCGTCAAACGTCAGGGTGTATTCACCGACCAAGGCCCCGCCTGAAGCGCCATCGCGGATCTGCATCGTCCATTGATTGGAGGATCCGGTCGCGGGAACGACCGGGGCAAAGCTGATTTCCAGCGATTCCGAGGTGCCAAGGTTGCCGAAATATTCCACCGACAATGGCGGTGGCACGGCCGTGGACCCGGCAACGGTATAGGTCGCAGGCAAGTTGATGCCGAGGTTCATCGCCGTTGTCGGATCGGCCGCCGTCTGGTTGGTGTTGATGACGATCGGAACCAGTCCGGTGATCGAGTCGCGCGGATTGGCGGGAATGGTCCCATCGCCATCGGCAGGCCATCCCATCAGCACAAGGCCGGATTCCGTCTTCAGCACGCCATCGGCGTCGGCGCGAAAGCTGCCGGTCCGGGTCATCAGAAGTGGCGTATTGCCAAGCGAGTTGGCAAGCGACACCTCATTTATGACTGGAAACATGCCACGTCCGGCGATGGCAAGGTCAAGCGCGTTGCCGGTGCCGACCAGATCGCCACGTTCTTCGACCAGCCGCACGGTTGAGGCGCGGACCCCGCCAGCGGAATACGCCCCTGACCCGCGCGACGAGGTGACGACAATGCTGGCGAATTCCGTAGAGGCGCGTTTGTAGCCGTAAGTGCCAGAGTTCGCGATGTTGTCCGAAATCGCGGCAAGCCGGGTCGCGTTGGCGTTGAGGCCGGCCACGCCCGCACTGAGCGAGGATGAAATTGTCATGAGAAAGCGCCTTTCTGATGCTTCGGGCCTTGATTGCCTGAACCTGCACTCTGGGCGCTTAACATTGACCTAACGCATAAAGTTCGACCTATTTCATCAGCGGTCCCGCCGCAGCAGGACAATCTCCAGCCGGTTGTTGCGCGGGGCGGCGGGGTCTGATGTCGCGGGCTTGCGGTCTGCAAATCCGCCGATACGCTGCATCCGTTCCGCCGCAATGCCTGCGGTTTCCAGCATGATCCGGGCGGATTGGGCGCGATCAGCCGACAGATTCCAAACGGGATTTTCAATCAGGGTTACCGGATAGGCGCGCAAGTGGCCGTTCACGGCGATCTTGTTGGTGGTCAGGTTCAGGACCTCGGCCAGAAGGTCTGCCATGGAAAGAGCAACGGGCAAGGGTTCCGCCGTTTCGCCATCAAACAGGGGGGCGTCCGGAAGATCGAAAATCTCGATCACAAGGCCTTCGTCGGTGACCTTGGTGACGACATGGCGCAACAACTGTTCCATCGTGTTGCTTTCGCCACCACGGGCAAGAAGCGCCTTTTCCACATCTTCCAGTTCCGATTGCGCGCGCCCTTCCCCCGCGGTGCCTTGGCCTGCGCCCTGACCTTCAGCCTCGGCCGAGGCGGCGGCGGTCTTGCGATCCACTGCACCGGTTCCGGTATGGGCCATGGTTTCCTGCGAAAAGACGCTGTCGCCACCAAAGGCGCCATCACCCCCGCCTGAAATGCGGTTTACCGGGATCGTCGGATTGAAATAGTCCGATATCCCCTTTCGCTGCTTTTCCGTTGTCGCGTTCAACAGCCACATCAAGAGAAAGAACGCCATCATCGCGGTCACGAAATCGGCGTAGGCCACTTTCCATGCCCCGCCGTGGTGACCGCCGCCCTGGACGACCTTCTTGCGCTTGATGATGACCGGCGCGGCGTTGCCCTGCGCTGCCATCCCATACACCCGTATATTTACCCGGGATCAGACATAGCACCTGCTGCCTTTACACCTGCTTAACCTGTCAGGTTTTAGGGAAAGGCCGCAGGCCGGTCACAGTTGGCCCAGGGTCAAAGGATCCTCTGGCCCGCTCGCCAGACGCCTTGCAAGGTGCCATCCGCTGAAAGGTGGACCATGTCCGCAACCCGCCCGGGTGTCAGGTGGCCCAGTTGGTCGCTCCGCCCAAGGCAGGCGGCAGGGCGCGACGTTGCCATCGACAGCGCCACCTCGGGCCGGGTGCCAAAACCGATCATCACGCCCACCGCGCGTGGCAGGGTGAGGTCGGCCCCGGCCAGCGTGCCATCCTCCAGCGTCAGCCGGCCGTCGCGGCGCAGGATGCGACGGTTGTTCAGGGTAAACTCGGTCAGGGTGCTGCCCGCGGCGGCCATCGCGTCGGACACCAGAAACAGCCGGTCACTGGCAGCGATCGCAACGCGGATCGTTTCGGGTGCGACGTGGATGCCATCGGCGATCAGACCGGCATGGACAGGCTGCGTCAGGGCCGCGCCGACAAGGCCGGGGTCACGATTGCCAAGCTGGCTCATCGCGTTGAAAAGATGGGTCACACAGCATGCGCCTGCGGCAATGGCTGCCGCTGCCTGGGCATGGCTGCAATCGCTGTGGCCAAGGCTGACGATCACCCCGGCTGCGGCAAGCCGGGCGATCTGCTCCGGTGCCGCACTTTCCGGCGCAAGCGTCACCATGAGCGAGGGCAACCTGCCCGCAGCATCCAGCAGGCGGGTCAGGTCAGCCTCGGTCATCGGGCGGATCAGGCTTGGGTCATGCGCGCCCTTGCGGCGCGGATCAAGATGCGGGCCTTCCAGATGCAGGCCCAGAAAGCCCGGCACCTGCCGTTGCGCCGCTGCAATGCCTGCGGCAATCACGTTGGCCGTCGCCTCGGCTGTGTCAGTGATCAGGGTGGGCAGGATGCCCGTGGCACCCAGCTGTGCATGCGTGGCGCACATCTCGGCCAGCATGTCGGCGGTGCAACTGCCATCGACCATGCGCCCGCCGGCGCCATTGACCTGAAGGTCCAGAAAGCCGGGCGCAAGGATGCCGCCACCCAGTCGGACTTCATCACCCGGCACCGGCCCTGATTCTGGCCCTGATTCTGGCCCTGATTTTGGCCCTGATTTTGGCGCGGCGACACGGCCATCTTCCACCCGCAGGCTTGCGCCTTCGGTCAACGTGGTTCCGTCAAAGACAGCGGCACCGGTAAAAAGCTGGGGCATCACACCGTCTCCGTCACCTTGCGCAGATGGGGGGGGATGTCGGGGTCAAAGCCCCGGCGGCGGGCAAGAGCCTCGATGAAGGCGTAGAACGACACCGACAGCACCAGTGGCGCACATAGCGGATGCAGCCCGGAAACCGAGGGCAGCCGTGTCGCCCCCGGCACATCTGCCCCGGTCAGGAACACATCGGCCCCCTGCGCGACCAGACGTATGGCGGTTTCGGTCAGCTTCGGCAGGGCGGCATCCTCGACCCCAAGGGCAAAGACCGGGAACTGGGCCTGCACGATGGCCGATGGCCCGTGCAGGACTTCGGCGGCCGAATAGCTTTCGGCGTGCAGCCCGCAGGTTTCCTTGAACTTCAGCGCTGCCTCGTTGGCGATGGCAAAGGCAGGGCCACGGCCAATGACGTAAAGCGACTGCGCCCGGGACAGCCGCGCGGCAAGGGGTGCCCAATCCATCGACAAGGCTTCGGCAAAGGCCTCCGGCAGCGCGGCGACGGCGGCGCGAAGGCTTGCGTCTTCCTGCCATTCCGCCAGCAGCGCAAGGCCCGCAAGCACCGAAGACACAAATGTCTTGGTCGCAGCAACGCTGTGTTCAACCCCCGCCTGAAGCGCCAGACAATGTGCCGAAGCTGCGGCCATCGGGCTGGCCGCGTGGTTGGTGATCGCCACCGTCAGCGCGCCACCTTCGCCCGCCGCGCGGATCATCTCGACGATATCCGGGCTTTGACCGGATTGCGAAATGCCGATGCAGGCGGCGCGGCCCAGCTTCAGGGGCCGGTGGTAGATTGACGCGACGGACGGCCCGACCGATGCAACGGGAACGCCCGCAAGCAGTTCCACCGCGTATTTCAGATAGGTCGCGGCATGGTCGGATGACCCCCGCGCCACGGTGACGACAAGCGCGGGGTCGGCTTTGCGCATCGACGCCGCCGCGCTTGCGGTGGCGTCGGCGGAAAGCGTCAGAAACCGGCGCGCGGCTTCGGGGATTTCCGCCACTTCGCGGGACATGTGGGATTGCGTCATTGTGCAGGCCTTTCGGGTTCGGGGGCCAGTTTCAGCTCCACTGCAAAGTCATAGGCATCGCCGCGATAGAGCGACCGGGTGAATTCCACGACGCGACCCGAGGGCAGATAGCCGATCCGTTCGATCCGCAACCCGGCCGCACCGGGGGGAACGCCCAGAAGCTCGGCGTCCTTCGGGCCAAGATTGGCGGCCGAGATACGCTGAACGGCGCGGACGGGGCGGAAGCCATGGGTTTCAAGCAAGGCGTAAAGCGAATCCCCGACCGCCTCCGGGTCTGGCAGAACCTGCGTCGGGATCGAGGCGCGCTCGATCGCCAACGGCACGCCGTCAGACCTGCGCACCCGTTCCAGCCGGGCCACCCTGTCACCCGCGCCAAGACCAAGGGCCATGACCTCTTCGGGGGTGGGGGCTTGCACGCTGCGCGATATCCAGACCGATTCCACCGACTTGCCACGCCGGGACATGTCTTCGGTGAACGAGGTCAGCAAGGACAGCGCCTGCTCCAGCCGCTCCACCCTTGGCGCGACAAAGGTGCCGGACCCGCGCCGCTGCACCAGTTGCCCCGAGGCGACCAGCGCCTCGATCGCCTTTCGGACGGTGACACGCGACAGGCCGGTCATCGCCGCAATGTCGCGCTCCGCCGGAAGGCTGGACCCGGGGGCAAGCACGCCGCGCGCCATCCCGTCGGCAATCCGGCGTTGCAGTTGCAGGTAAAGCGGCCCGGCCCCGGTTGCGAAACCTTCGGATGAAAACAGCGCGTCCATCATGCCGCCTCTCTTGCCAGCAAAAGCGCGCCGTCCAGCGCCGAACCAAGCGCCGGGGCAACTGGCCAACGGTCGGAAAGGCGCCGGGCATAGGCCGCGCCAAGGCCGCCGATACAGGTGACCGGCAGGGGTGGGTCGGTTTGCAGCACCGCGATGGATGCGGCGACATCGGCGGTCGCCTGCGCCAGAAGACCCGCTGCGGCCGGATCATCGGCGGCAAGGATGCGGGGGGCAAGTCTGGCAAAATCCGCTGGTCGCGCCGACAGGGAAAAGGCGATCACGCCTTCGGTTCCGCCATGGTCATCCAGCACCTGTTGCAGCAAGGGGGTCATCGGGCGGAACCCGTCAACCGCGCCAAGCGCTTCGGCCAAGAGGCTGCGCCCCAGGCGCGCGCCGCTGCCGTCATCGCCCAGAACCAGCCCCCAGCCCCCGATCTGGCGGATCACGCCGCCCAGTTGTCGGGCATAGACCGACCCGGTGCCAATGGCCGCGACAATCCCGTCCCGGCCCCGCAGCGCGCCTTTCACGGCGGCGATGGCGTCGGTTTCCACCCGGATCCGGGCGAAGGGCAGGCCCGCGCGCAAACCCTCTGCCGCCCCGGCAGCATTTGCCCCAGCCAGGCCAAGCCCGGCAGACAGGGTTGGCAAGGCGTGTGCCACCTGATCGGCACCAAGAGCCTTGGTCAGGGCCGAGGTGGTGGCGGCAAGGATGTTCAAGCGGGCAGTCGACAGATCGCTCGCGATATTGGCCGGGCCTGAATGGCCTTCGCCAAGGATACGACCCGACGCATCGGCCACCGCCGCGCGGCAGCCGCTTCCCCCGCCGTCGATGCCCAAGAAAAGCGCCATGCGAATCCTCCTGTTTGAAATAATACCAAAACAAGACCATTTGGAAAGTGGTATCTCTCGGAGCGGCATTTAAGTGAAAATAGTGCCATGTGATACTTCCTTCTTTACAAGTGGTATTGTTTTGGCATTGTCTGATGTCAGGGGGAATCAAATGACCGAACGTCCCACAGAGGCGCTGCATCCATTGTCTGCCGGGTTGCATCTGGCCCCGGCTATTGACGTGCTGTCGCGCGCATTGACCGCGCAGGAAGCGGCACTGGCGGCAGTCCGGCCAATCCTTCCGGCGCTTGAATCTGCGGCGGAACTGGCCGTTGCCGCGCTGCGGGGTGGCGGCAAGCTGGCCTATGCCGGGGCGGGGTCGTCCGGCCTGATGGCGCTGGCCGACTGTCTGGAGCTTCTGGGGACTTTCGGGATTCCGACAGCGCGCACGCCGATGTTGTTTGCCGGTGGAGCGGAGGCGCTTTTGCAGATGACCGGCGGGGTCGAAGATGACCCGGCGCTTGCCCTTGCCGATCTTGCCAGCGCAGGTCTTGGGGCGGGGGATGCGGTGATCTGCATTTCCGCCTCGGGGTCCACCCCTTACACCCTGGTCGTGGCCGAACATGCCGCGCGGGCGGGGGCGACGGTGATCGGGATTGCGAATGTGCCGCGTTCCGCCCTGCTGCAAATGGCCGATGTGCCTGTCTTGCTGGATACCGGAGCCGAAATCGTCGCCGGGTCCACGCGGCTGGGGGCGGCAACGGCGCAGAAGGTGGCGCTGAACCTGATTTCGGTACTGGTTGGCGTGAGGCTTGGCCATGTGCATGATGGCAATATGGTGAATGTAATTGCCGACAACGCCAAGCTGCGCGACCGCGCCGCCCGGATCGTGGCGCGGATCGCGGGGGTGGAAACCAGCGCCGCCCGCATGGCTCTGGACATCACCGATGGCGCGGTGAAACCTGCTGTTCTGGTGGCGCGCGGCGCAACACCGAAGGATGCATCTGAAAACTTGGCCCGTGCAGGTGGGCATCTGGCCGAGGCCATGAAGATTTGACAAGAACCAACCGGGCGAACTGCCCCAACAGGGAGACTGCAATGACAAGAACCATCCGCTACGCCCTTCTGACCAGCACGCTGCTTGCCGGTCCGGCCTTGGCCGAAACCACGCTGACCATCGAAAGCTGGCGGAATGACGACCTGACCATCTGGCAGGACACGATCATTCCGGCGTTTCAGGCCCAGCATCCCGATATCAAGGTGATCTTCGCCCCCAGCGCCCCGGCAGAATACAACGCGGTGCTGAACTCGAAGCTCTCGGCCGGGTCAGCGGGCGACCTGATCACCTGTCGCCCGTTCGATGCCAGCCTTGAGCTCTACAATCAGGGCCATCTGGCCGACCTGTCCGATCTGGCAAGCATGGCGAACTTCTCGCCGGTGGCGAAATCGGCGTGGCAGACCGATGACGGCAGCGCCACCTTCTGCGTGCCGATGGCTTCGGTGATCCACGGCTTCATCTACAACGCTGACGCTTTCGAGGCGCTGGGCCTGTCGGTTCCAACGACGAACGACGAATTCTACGCCGCTCTGGACGCGATCAAGGCCGATGGCACCTATATCCCGATGGCGATGGGGACGAACGACCAGTGGGAAGCCGCTACGATGGGGTATAACAACATCGGGCCGAACTTCTGGAAGGGCGAGGAGGGCCGTCTGGCGCTGATCAAGGGCGAACAGAAGCTGACCGATGACGCATGGGTCGCACCATTTGCCGAACTGGCAAAGTGGAAGGACTATCTGGGCGACGGCTTCGAGGCGCAGACCTACCCCGACAGCCAGAACCTGTTCACCCTTGGCCGCGCCGCGATCTATCCGGCAGGTTCGTGGGAAATCTCGGGCTTCAACGCACAGGCCGAGTTCAAGATGGGTGCCTTCCCGCCGCCGGTCGCGGCAGCAGGTGACACCTGCTATATCAGCGATCACACCGACATTGCCATCGGCCTGAACGCGGCTTCGCCCAATGCCGATGCGGCGCGTGTGTTCCTTGACTGGGTCGGCTCGCCCGAGTTTGCGACGATGTATGCCAACGCCCTGCCAGGCTTCTTCAGCCTGAATTCCACCCCGGTGGCGATGGAAGACCCGCTGGCGCAAGAGTTCGTGTCGTGGCGCGGCAAGTGCGAATCGACGATCCGGTCCACCTACCAGATCCTGTCGCGTGGCACCCCGAACCTTGAAAACGAGACCTGGAACGCCTCGGCCAACGTGATCCGCGGGTCCGAAGCGCCCGAGGCTGCGGCCGAGCGTCTGCAAGCTGGTCTTGCCAGCTGGTACGCGCCGCAGCAGTAAGCTGAACCGACGGAACCGGGGGGCTTCGCGCCCCCCGGACCCCCGCGGAGTATTTCCGAAAAGAGCAGGCAGGAAGGGGAAGACCATGGCTTCGCGCAAGCCCGTGCGTTGGCATATCGGCGTGTTTCTGGCCCCGGCGGTGCTGGTTTACACCGCGCTGATGATCATCCCGCTGTTCGGGACGCTGCTCCAATCGCTGTTCAACAAGGGCGCGGCAGGGGAGCGGGTCTTCGTCGGCTTGCAGAACTTTGCCACGCTCTTTGGCAATGCCCTTTGGTCTGACGCGTTCTGGAACGCGCTGGGCAACAACGCCTGGTTCTTCGTCGTGCATATGCTGGTGCAAAACCCGATCGGCATTGCGCTGGCGGCGATCCTTTCCACACCTCGCTTGCGAATGGCGGCCTTTTACCGGACCGCGATCTTCATCCCCACGATCCTGAGTTTCGTGATCGTCGGCTTTGTCTGGAAGCTGATCCTGTCGCCGATCTGGGGCATCGCGCCGGGGATGCTGGACGCGGTTGGCCTCAAATCCCTGTTCGCGCCGTGGCTGGGCCGCGAGGAATACGCGCTGACCACGCTGGCGCTGGTATCGGTCTGGCAGTTTGTCGGCATCCCGATGATGCTGATCTATGCGGCCCTCCTGTCGATCCCCGATGAGGTTCTGGAAGCCGCCGAAATGGACGGAATCACTGGTGCCTCGCAGTTCTGGAAGATCAAGCTGCCCTTGATCCTGCCATCCATCGGGATCATCTCGATCCTGACATTCGTTGGCAATTTCAATGCGTTCGACCTGATCTATGTGGCGCAAGGTGCGTTGGCCGGGCCGGATTACAGCACCGATATCCTTGGCACCTTCCTCTATCGCACCTTCTTTGGCTTTCAGCTGCAACTGGGCGATCCCTACATGGGGTCGGCCATTGCCGGGTCGATGTTCGGGATCATCCTGATTGGCGTCTGTGTCTATCTGTTCGGTATCCAGACCCGGCTGCGGAGGTATCAGTTCTGATGAGCGCGCGCATGTCCACCGGGAGAACCATTGCAGCCCATGCGGTGCTGCTGACCTATACGCTGATCGCGCTGTTCCCGGTCTTCGTGATCGTCATCAACAGCTTCAAGACCCGCAAGGCGATCTTTGCCGACCCGCTGGCGCTGCCGTGGCCGGAGAATTTTGATCTGGTGGGCTACCAGACGGTGCTGAAACAAGGGGACTTCTTCCTGTATTTTCAGAACAGTCTGATTGTCACCGTTGTCAGCCTGTTCTTTGTGCTGCTGTTTGGCGCGATGGCAGCCTTTGCGCTGTCGGAATACCGGTTCAAGGGCAATACGCTGATGGGCCTTTATCTGGCGCTGGGGATCATGATTCCGATCCGGCTTGGCACCGTTGCCATTCTGGAGATCATGGTGGCCACCGGTCTGGTGAACACGCTGACCGCGCTTATTCTGGTCTACACGGCGCAGGGGTTGCCCTTGGCGGTGTTCATCCTGTCCGAGTTCATGAAATCCGTGTCGCATGATCTGAAGAACGCGGGCCGGATCGACGGGCTGTCGGAATACCGTATCTTCTTCAGCCTTGTTCTGCCGCTTGTGCGCCCGGCGATGGCAACGGTTGCGGTCTTCACCATGATCCCGATCTGGAATGACCTTTGGTTTCCGCTGATCCTTGCCCCGGCTGAACACACCAAGACCGTGACACTGGGTGCGCAGGTGTTCATCGGGCAGTTCGTGACCAACTGGAATGCCGTTCTGGCGGCCCTGTCGCTGGCGATCATTCCGGTCCTGGTCCTTTACCTCATCTTCTCGCGGCAGTTGATCCGCGGGATCACCGCAGGAGCCGTGAAATGATCCGTGTGATGGTCGCAGGTCTTGGCACCATGGGCCGCAGCCATGCGCTGGCCTACCACCGCAACCCGGCCTTCGATCTGGTCGGGCTGGTCAACCGCTCGACGCCGAAGCTGGACCCGGCGCTGGACGGATATGTCGTCGAGCCAGTGTTCCATGCGGCTCTGACCCGGTTGAAGCCGGACCTTGTGAACGTGTCCACCTATTCCGACAGCCATGCCGATTATGCCGTGGCGGCGATGGAGGCGGGGGCGCATGTCTTTGTCGAAAAGCCGCTGGCGACAACCGTGGCCGATGCCCGTCGCGTGGTCGATTGCGCCAAGGCCAACGGCAGAAAGGTCGTGGTCGGCTATATCCTGCGGCATCACCCGTCATGGATGCGCATGATCGCCGAGGCGCGGGCCTTGGGCGGTCCCTATGTCTTCCGGCTGAACCTGAACCAGCAGTCATCCGGCCCGACATGGGAGGTTCACAAGACCCTGATGCAGACCACCAGTCCGCTGGTGGATTGTGGGGTGCATTACGTCGATGTCATGTGCCAGATCACCGATGCCAAGCCGGTCGAGGTGCGCGGCATGGGGCTGCGACTGTCCAATGAAATCGCGCCGGACATGTACAACTACGGCCATTTCCAGGTGCTGTTCGAGGACGGCTCGGTCGGCTGGTACGAGGCTGGCTGGGGTCCGATGATGTCGGATACCGCGTTCTTCGTGAAGGATGTGGTCAGCCCGAACGGGGCGGTGTCGATCAAGATGCCGGAAAGCGCCAGGTCGGATGACCATTCCACCCACACGATGACCCAGACCATCCGCGTGCATCGCGTCGGCCAGCCGGATCAGGATCTGAGCATGGCGGATGAACCCGGCCATCAGGAATTGTGCGAACGCGAACAGGCCTTCGTGGCCCGCGCGATTACGGAAGATCTCGATCTGACGCGGCATATGGAAGACGCCGTGCAGTCGCTTGCCATCTGTCTTGCCGCGGACGAAAGCGTCCGGTCCGGCCATCCTGTGAAATTGTGAGGGCCGTATGGGCGCGCTGGAACTGAAAGGCGTCACCAAGAACTTCGGCGCGACCGAGGTGATCAAGGGCGTTGACCTGTCGGTGAAGGACGGCGAATTCTGCGTCTTTGTCGGCCCGTCAGGCTGTGGGAAATCCACGCTTTTGCGTATCATCGCGGGGCTGGAGGATGCGACCGATGGTGACATCCTGCTGGATGGGCGGCGGATGAATGACGTGGCCCCGGCCAAACGCGAACTGGCCATGGTGTTCCAGTCTTATGCGCTTTATCCGCATCTGACCGTGCGTGACAACATGGGGTTGGCGCTGAAACAGGCGGGCAAGCCCAAGGCTGAAATCATGGCGGCGACCGACAAGGCTGCGGCGATGCTGGAGCTGGGGCCATTGCTGGACCGACGTCCGGCGGAACTTTCCGGCGGCCAACGCCAGCGTGTTGCCATTGGCCGGGCCATCGTGCGGACCCCGAAGCTGTTCTTGTTCGACGAACCGCTGTCGAACCTTGACGCCGCCCTGCGCGTGGCCACGCGGATCGAAATTGCGCGCCTGCACCGCGACCTGAAGGCCACGATGATCTATGTGACCCATGATCAGGTCGAGGCGATGACGCTGGCCGACCGGATCGTCGTCTTGCGCGCGGGCAAGGTGGAACAGGTTGGCTCTCCGATGGAACTTTACAACGACCCGGCGAACACCTTCGTCGCCGGGTTCATCGGCAGCCCGCAGATGAACTTTCTTGATGCCGCCGCACTTGGCTTTCCGCCGGGGCAGGTGGGTATCCGGCCCGAACACCTGATGATCTCACGCGAGAGCGGTGAATTTGCCGCCGAGGTCAGCCATATTGAAAAGCTGGGTGGGGAAACGCTGGTCTATGCCCGCCATCCGCAGCACGGGCTTTTGACCGTGCGGCTGTTTGGCGAACATGACTACGCCGTTTCCGAAACGGTTCATCTGTCGCTGTCGCGTGATCGGATATTCCTGTTCGACCCCGAGGGTCAGAGGCGGCGCTGACCGTCAGGCAAAGGCGGCGGACCACGCCTGCATCAGGGTCTGGGTTCCATCCCCTTCGATGACGCCCAGCAGAACACCTTCACCCGACCGGGCGCAAAGCACGCTGTGACCTTCGACAAGGGTCGCGCCCAGCACGATGCAGATCGGCCCATCGGGAGCGGTGGAAATCTGGTCAAGCTGATGCGAAACAGCCTCAGCCTCATCGTCCAGAAAGCCTTGCAGATGCGAAACCATCTCATCCGGGCCTTCGGTGGTGCCATCCTCATCGCCGCCGGTGATCAGCCACGCCATCAGCACAGGCCCCGTTCCCCGCGCAAAGCGACCCAGAAAATCGGCACTTGCGGTCTTGTAGGTGGCTGCCTCGGGCGCTACCGGCGCGGTTGCCGGGGGGCGGACAGCGACAGGAGGCGGATCTGGCACTGCGAAAAGCCTTGCCTCGGGTGCGACCTTTGGAGAGGGGGCGGTTGTCGGCATGGCCTCGAGCGCAGTAAACTCGGTCGCCGCAAGCGGGTTCAGATCGACCAGCAGCAGATCAGCCAGCAACGCAACGGGCAAGCCGACGCTGACCCCTTCCCGCTCGCGGTCGATCGGGGTCGTGGTGACCCGCAATTCCTGATTTGGGACCGCAAGTGCTTGCAGCAACTTGATAAGGTCATCCTTGTGCGCGTCTTCCAGCGCTGGTTCGGACAGACAGCTTTCAGCCCCGGCAAGCCCGCTGGCCGCCGTCAACCGCAAGACCCGGCGCCCGGAAACCTCCAGCGTAAGATTGGTGCCGATGCGCGACTCAAAGGTGAGGGCGCGGCCCAGCATTGTTTCGTTCACCTCGCGCAGCAGCGCGGCAAGCGGGTTCGGATCCGAAGCCGCAGCAATGATACGCGCCCCGCCCGGCGCCACATGCGCGGGTGCCTGCAAGGACTGCAAACGGGATATGATAGGAAGAGTGCCTCTGTTCAACGGCTTGCCCGATCCTGACTTGAACCTGCCCCGTCACCCACCGGAGGTGATGCTCTCAAGTGTTACGCGGATCTTGGCCACAAACGCCGCAAGGTCAATGCCATGATCGCAAATGCAGCACAATGCGTCGGCGGGTTCGCTTTCCGAACGCAGGAAAACCCGGATGCCATCCGCACCCATCACAACAGCGCCGTGCGGTTCGCCGAAGGCTTCGACCGAAAGCGAAAAGAGCGGATCGTCAAAACTTGCGCGCGCCTGAAGGCACAGCCGGTCAAGATGTTCCTGCGTGATATCATCCCTGCCTTGGCTCGCCAGTATCATGCTGGCAGACAGGTCGGCGAAGGCCACCACCCGCGCCTGCGGATGGGCCGTGATCACAGCACCGAGTGTTTCGTTCACGCCCAATCCATGAATCCTTCCCGGCTCTGGCGCCCGTTAGCGGCCCGGCGCCCGGGTCAGGGCAAGCAGGGCATCTTCTTCCACGGGCCCATCCGAGAAGGACACCACGGCAGGACCGGTTTCCCCCGTTGGCCGCTCGGTGCGCAGCAGACGCTCACCCGCAGCAACCCGACGCGGCATGACCTTTACCACGGGCGTGCGGCGAATGGTCGTCAACCGTTCAAAGGCTCTGGCGATCAGGCTTTGGCCAATTTCCGGATTTTCAACGGCTTCCGGCTGAATGGGCGCAGACAATTCCGCCCCCGGCTCGGGGTGGCCTTCGTCAATCACGCGGTGGACGATGTCAAACAGAGCAGACGTGAGGGCCTGCGCGCCGCTGTCGGCCCATTTCTGTTCGTCATCCCCGGCGTTCATCGCCCGGAGCAGCGAGACCGGCAAGATCTCGGCGAACAGGTCACTGGTTTCGGCGACCACCCGCTTCAGCACCTTGGCGCGGTCGCTTTCGTTGACGATCTTGTCGAACCGGGTGACCAGAAGCAGGCTGTTGCGGCGCAGTTCGGCAGGGAATGTCGACCAGACCCCGGATTCCGACTGACGCCAGGCTTGCGTTGCATGGGTACACCACAACACGCCATCGGCAAGGTGGGCCATCCGCTCCCACACTTCGGGTGACATGCTGGGGTCGGAAATGCCGGGCATGTCGATCAGGTCGCAGTAGCGCAGGATGTCGCTTTGCATGAAGATGCGGACATGTTCCGTCGTTTCCAGCGAAACGGATTCCAGATCGGCGACGTCCAGATCATAGGCCACGCCGTCCAGCCCCATCGTGTAGGCATCATCCGGCCCGTAGGACAGCCAGACGGGCGGCAACTGGGTGGCAGTCACCTTTTCCAGCAGGGGGCGCGCACCCATCAACACATTGCAGAGTGTGCTTTTTCCCGAGCTGAACTCGCCCATGATGGCGATGCGGGGTTTGCGGGTCAAAGGCATTGGTCTGGTCCTCTTTTGCGCAGCACGGGCTTACTCGGCATAGGCGCCAAGTTCGTCCATGATCGACGCAAGACATTCCTGTCTGTCTTCCCAGGCGTTGACGCCGAACAACTCTTTCATCTCTTCCATCGAGATTTCCGAGCTTGCAAGCGCGCTCATGAGAAGTTCCCGCTGTTCTTGCAGGAAGTCGCGCAGGGTGTTCTGTGTCCTTTCGCGGAACAGGCCGATCTGGATTGTCTTGAGATCATTGATGATCGGGTCAGTCTCGGCGCGGATCAACTTGTAGAAATCCTGCGCAAAGGCCTTGTAGCCCCGCCGGCGCTGCCACCAGCCCTTCCACCAGCCAACCTGAAGGTCCAGCGCGATGGTCTGGCCAAGGTTGATCGGCGGCGGGATGTAGGAAACGACGGGGGTTTCAATCTTGAAGCCTTCGACCGTGATCGAGAAGGTCTTGCCGTAAAGATCGGCAATCCTGACAGCGGTCTCATTGTTCACGTCGGCGGCGATGACGTGCATCTTCTTCAGCACCACCTGATAGCTGGAAGACAGCAGCATCCGCAGCCCAAGCGGGCTGTAATGCCAGGTCGCATCTTCGCCATTGGCCTGAAGATGTTCGATCAGCGAATTCGTTGCGCGCTCCAGAAAGCGTTCGTAGGACTGGTCGATCCGGTTGGTGAAGTCCTTGCAGGCATTGTCGGTAAGGTGGGTCAGCTTTTCCACCGCCGCGACCTCGATCTGGCGCAGTTCGGAGTCAAGCTGCCCGGGCGTCATCGTCCGGTCAAGCTGGCCGTCGGATTCAAGGATGCGGACCTGATCCACCACATCAAGGCTTTGCGCAAGGTTCAGCGCCTGACGGGCCGACTTTTGCAACGCCTCTTGCACCGGGCCTTCATACATCCGCTGCCCAAGCGCATCCAGAAGCGCTGGCACGCCCGAGGCATGCCAGACAAGCTGTTCGGCTGACCAACTGTCCATCTTGTCGGCGAAGGCAGCGCGGGTCCAGTTGATCGCCGATTCCGTGCTGTCGTCGGTCATCTCGTCGATCTGACCCAGCAGCACGGCATTGGCCCAGTGCGCCGAGCCGTAGATGATGTCGATATCCTGTGGCGCGTTGTTCTTTTCCAGCGTCTCAAGGATGGACCGGTGAATTTCCGGCACTTGTGTCCCCGGGTCAGGCAGTTCGTCGATCCGGTTCACGAAAATGATGATCTCACGCGATTGGCGGTGCGCGATCAGGCGGATCAGCGCCATGTCCATCGTCGTCAGCGCCTGATGGGCAGACAGCACGACGATACAGGACCGGCTGTCGCGCACGGCGTTGATCGTGATCTGTTCGCGCATCATGAAGGTGTCGTTCACGCCGGGCGTGTCGCGCACGCAAAGCATGACCGGAATGTCATCACGTTCGATGTAAAGATCGGCCGATTTGGTGATGTCGGTAAAGCGGCCCTGATCGGCGGAACCTGCCTCTTCGTCGCCAACGCAGACATAGCGGCGCAAAAGCGCATCATCGACCGCGCCATAGCGGTGTTCGGTGCCAAGCAGCATCTCGAACTTGCGGCCAAGCCGGGCCTGCGCCTTTTCACGCATGGCCACGACTTGCAGTCGCAGCTTTTCCAGTTCGTCATCGGCACCCGCACGCGCCGCAAGCTGGCCGATCCGGCCACCGTTCGAGACCAGCTTGTCCCATTCTGCGCCGTCAAAGAACTTGAATTTCGCCTTGACGTTCAGTTCCGGGCTGGGGGTGTTGATGTGCAGCGACGTGACGACCGACGTCCAGGGATTCACGTCCGTCGGCAGCAGGTTCGGCGCGCCGATCATCGCGTTGATCAGCGAGGTCTTGCCAGCCTTGATCTGGCCGATGACCGTTACCGAAGGTTCAACGTCGCGCACCTGTTGCAGGATCCGCGTGACCTTCTTCGACGTGTCGGGGTCTGCCATCGTCACGAAGTCGCGCAGAACGTCCTCGAACTGCTGGGTTGCTTCGGCAATACGCCCAAGGCCCGGGAAGCTGCGTTCAAGCGCAACTTCAGGTGCTGGTCCAGCGGCAGCGTCGACTGCCTGTTCATCGCTCTGAACTATGGCGCCAAGTCCCATGATAACCTCACAACCTCCGCCCCAAACCACTTATGTCGCACATAAAACGGCGCAAGTCCCCGTGATCATGACATAAGTTGGGAAAGTGGTCCGAATTGGGCAGGTTTTTGTCGATTCTTCGATGAGTAATAGTGTCACGCCGCACGCAATGTTTCCAGATCGCGACGAATCTGCAAGATAAGCGTCATTGCGTCGTCGGCTGGGGCATGTCCCTTCTCCAGCTGCATCAGCATGATCAGGTCTTGAACCTCACTCAGGTCATGGTTGATTCGGCGCAACTCGGCGGAAGATGCCTGCGACAGAACCTCGATCACTTGCTCGGTGGTTTCCCGACCGTGGTCAAGGATCAGGTCGACCGGTGGTTTTTCAGTGGGATCAACCAGACGTTCAAGATCGGCAGCCCGCGAGATGATCAGCGCAACAGCCTGATTCAGAATTCCATGTTCGGAGGCAGGAACGGCCCTGGGGCCAGCCTCAGGTGCCGGTGCGGCGGCAACGACGCGGGCGGCGATCCGCGGTCGTTCGCGGCGTTCGGCAGTGGGAGCGTCAGCCCTGCGTTCGCGCAACACCGCAACCCGGGGTGAAGGCATGTCTTCAGCGCCGGCGGCTCGCGCAGCCACAAACCGACGGGTTTCCGGCACCGCAGGCGGCGCTGATGGGGCGGTCGGCTGGTCTTCGGGCAGATCGGTCAGCTGTTCGACCGGGGTCGCGGCCGGTGCGGGTGCCTCGGCCAGGTCAACGGCCTCATCCTGAGGCTGAACCGGTTCGACAGGCGCTTCGGCCGCGGGAGCAATTTCTGCGGGCGCAAGTTCCGGGGGTTCAAGTTCCGGGGCGGCAGGTTTGCGGGCGCCAAACAGCCGGGTCCGCTGGGCGCGGTCACTTGCTGCTGGCCCAACTGGCGCGGTGGACGCCGACTGCGATTGCCGGTCGCGGGGGGTGCGCGGTTCTCTCGGGGGGGCGGCAGCCGCTGCAAGCATTGCGGCAATCGCCGCATCGTCAGGCCCGGCGTCGGTCGATGTATCGGCGGGTCGGGCGGGGGTCTCGAGCACTTTGCCACGCGGCGGGGGAGGGGTCTTCGGAATGTCTTTCCGTGGCGTCAGAGTTGGCTTCGGCGCAGCGGCGGACGTTTCTGCAGGCTCGTTCCGTGATTTCCAGGTTGTTCGCAATGGCACGGGCGGCGCGGCGCCTGCGTCGGTGGCAGGTGCGGCCTGCCTGATCCGGTCCGAGAAGCGTTTTGCCCCCGCCGCTGACAGTGGTTCTGCGTCCATTGGTTCATTGGAAGCGGCGTCAGCCGGAAGATCGTCCTGATCTTCCGGTTCCGGCTCAATTTCCGGCTCCGGCTGCGAGTCCGGCCCTTCGGCAATCTCTGCAACACCCTCTGCTGCACTCTCTTGTTGCGGCTCGACGGCAGCTTCCAACTCAGGCTCCAGCCTGAGCGCTGAAAGCAGGCCTGCAACCTGATCCGGCTCCGGGGCGGGATCTTCGACGAGGGCTGGTTCCGGCGCTGGTTCGGGTTTGGCCACAAGTTCCAGCCTGAATACCTGCTCCGGCTCTGGCACCTTTTCGGGCTCGGTGCTGGCTGGGGGTGTCGCTGGCTCGGTCGACGCATCTGCCTGTCCGGCAACCGCCTCTGTGGCGGCCGCCGGGTCCGGATCTGCAAAGCGGCGTGCAACGATGCCGCCAGCTTCGACGTGCCGCGCCAGCAAGAGTTCCGCCATGTCGGTGTCAGCGCGCTGCGCCATTTGCACCCGGGCCTTGATTGTCGTGATCACGGCTGCGGCACCACTGTCCCGGAAAAGATTCCGGTCGATCGGTCCGCCCGGAGGCATCGCCGCCCGTGCCTGTTTTGTGGAAATCGACAGGACTTGCCGGAAATCTTCGCCTGCGCGCTGTTCCACACGCTCAAGCATGCCCTGCGCAGCTTCGGGGCTGCCAAGCAAGTCTACTTTGGTCAGGAACAGGAACCCGTTGTCCTTCACCGAGTCGGGCATGCTTTCCCACACCATCTGCTCTTTGGGTAGAAATGAAGTCGTACACCAGATCAGGATATCGGCGCGCTTGCTGGCCCAGACTGCGGCCCGGCGCTGTTCGGTCTCCATCGGCCCGGCGGCGACCTCCAGCAGGCTGATGACCTTCAGGGAAGGCAGGTCCATCTCGACAGTCACAAGTGCCGGGTTCAACCTCAGCGCCTGTTCCAGGTTCGTGCCTGGAACATCTTCCACCCGGCCATCGGCAAGGGTGCAAAGCATTCGGGCCTCTGAGCCATGCTGCACGACCATCGTTGGCAGCCGAAGCGTCTCGGGAACGACCACGGTACCGGCAAGCAGGTTGAGAACCGAAGACTTCCCAGCGCCCGGCAAGCCCAGCAAAGCCACGCGCGCCGGTCGTTCAAGGCGTTCGATCAGCCGTTCCGCAGCCTCGGCCGGGCCACCAGCAGGCAAAAGCCCTCGGTCCAAAAGACGACCAAGCCGCTCTGCGACCGTCAGTTCACCGTCTTCTTCAATCATGTCTCACTTCACGACGATAACGCGCCGTGGCCGCATCCGCACTTCGGACAAATTCTCCGCCGGCGGCTCTGCCAGGGGCAAAGGCTCTGGTGGGTCTTCTGGTGCCGTTGCAACGACATGCTCCGCCGGCGCCGGGGGCGTCTGGATCGGCAGCAGCATCGGCTCTGTGACGACGCTCGTCAAGCGTCTGGGTCTTGTGACGGTCATTGCG
>NZ_JAUCZH010000002.1 GCF_030373185.1 Tabrizicola sp. | reverse complement strand
GAGGCCTACCATGCACTAACATTCAACCCGGACCACTCGATGGGGGCAGTCCAAGCCTGCCGACAGGTTGGAAAAATACATGGTGTTTACAGACCCATAATCCTTTGAGTTGGATTGTTGCAGGGTCGCCCATCAGTGGACTGCGGCTCAGACGGCCATCCTGAATTCGGTTCGCTCTCGGTGGGTGCGTGCCCCCGCAACCAAAATATCTAACCTTTCCAAATGGTTAGGACACGACAAAAACACTTGTGTATAGGCGCTAGCGTTTTACCTCAACGCCACCTCAACGTTTGACGAGTCCCCTTGAAAACAGGGGATTTTTGCGTTTCAGACCTTCAGCAGATCGAGCAGTGGATCAAAGGCGTACATCGCGGCGCGACGGCCCGAGGCTCCTTCGATCGTGCGCAGTAGCCCAGCTTCGACCAATCGTCGCGAAAGTGCCCGAGCGGAGGATGGCGGAATTCCTAACCGCTCGACGAAGCGGTCGTTGCGGAACACTGGACTTGCAAAGACGAAGTCCAATGCCTGATCGTGGAACTGCGAATTCAGAACCACGCGGAAACGTTCCCGCATCTCGCCGTGAAGGCGAAAGATTGCGTCAGCCGTCTGGATGTTGACCGTCGCCTGGGCGTGCATCGCCTCGAGGAAGAATACCACCCAGCCGGTCCAGTCGCCAGTGGCGGAGACGGCACGCATCCGCTCGATGTACTCGTCCTTGTGGGCCTCGAAGTAACCCGAGACGAAGAAGTTCGGCTGATACAGGACACCAAGCTTCCACAGCATCAGGGTGATCAGCATTCGACCGATCCGGCCATTGCCGTCTTCGAAAGGGTGCAGGGCCTCGAACTCCACATGCGCGATGGCGGTGCGGATCAGCGGCCGCATCGGGCTTTCGTTGATGTAGCGGACGAGTTCGGCCATCGCCGGGCCCAACTGCTCAGGAGCGATCGGGACGTAGTAGATCTTTCCCCGCCGTTCGTCCCCGATGTAATTCTGTTCGACCTTGTAGCTGCCGGGGCGCTTGCGGGCTCCCCGGCCAAAGGACAGCAACTGCTGGTGGGCGGTCCGGATCAGGTGTTCGCCAAGCGGTGCGCCCTCGGCCAGCGCCTGCTGGGCATTCCGCAGCGCACGGGAGTAAAGGTAGGTCTCGACGTCGTCGTTGCGGGCCTCGCGGTAAGGGTCGGTGCTGCCTGCATCCTCTTCGGCTTCAAGTCGGTACAGCTCCTCGATGGTCGAGATCGTTCCCTCCATCCGGGAGGAGGTGACCGCGTCCTGGCGACGCAGCGGAGCAAGGAAAAGTTCACTGTTCACCATGCCCGACATCTTCGTATCGTACCGCGCAAGGGAGGCCGCAGCCTCTTCCAGCGGCCCGAGCAGCACCTCATAGTCGAGGGCAGATGGAGGAAAGGTGCCGATGTGATAGGTAACGGCATCTGTAAGATCGTAAGGCTTGGTGACCATATGCATGCCGATTCTGTCATCAACGCGATTTGACGCTAACCTAGTCACACCAAAACCGCTTGGCAACAGAATTGGGGCCAATTCTGACATCAACGTGCGTTGCCGCCAGCAGTCTTCCATCAAGCACGATTGATGACAGAGACGCCAAGAAAACTGCCATCAAAGCCTGATCTATTGGCATCTGCCGCGCCCTCTGCGGAGAATGGTCGATCTGACCTCCGCACGAACGATGTCGCGACCTGTGTCCTGAACGACCGGGTCCAGTAGCGTAACGCCGTTCTGAGCATGTCATGAACCCCCGGACAACTTCGGTTCCTGTCCGAGGTTTTGCAACACCAGCTCATGCGCAGGACAACCGACACATTTGTGCCGCTGCACCGACAGCCGCTCGGCCATTGTCAAAACCGTCATCAGAACCGCGTCGGAATGCTTTGCCAACAGGATGAGATGTTCTCCACTCGGCCCCCGTTCTCCTGAAAGCCAGTACTTTACTGTGCGTTCGCTCGCCCCTGTCCAGCGCATCGCCGTCTTGATGGCTTGGTGCGTCGGGCCCAGTTCAGCCCGAAACGCGGCGGCCACGGCCTTACGATAGCGGGTCTGGTCCGCCGCAAGGTGCACAGTTGTGCCCATTTTCGGCACAACTGTGCCCATCCTGACCCGCATCGCTGCGTTCTCCTCAGATAAAACTGTGGAGAAGACATCACAGCGGCAGATTCCATTTTGCGCCCCAGACATCATCCCGGGTCCAACCAGACGGAGACGCCTGCATGACTTGACCGGGAGACGGAAATGGCCGGAATCGATCCGCCCGCATTGAAAGGACCGGCCAAGACCCCGCCAATGCGAAGGGCGGTCGAATATGTCCGCATGTCGACCGACCACCAGAGATACTCGACCGAAAATCAATCAGACGCGATCCGCAAATATGCCGCCGAACGTGGATTGGAATTGGTGCGCTCCTATGCGGATGCCGGGAAAAGTGGCCTCAGGATCGAGGGCCGCGAAGCCCTGCAGCAACTGATCCAGGATGTGCAGGATGGGACGGCCGATTTTGAGGTGATCCTCGTCTATGACGTCAGCTGGTGGGGCCGGTTTCAGGATGCCGATGAATCTGCCTATTACGAATACATCTGCCGTCGCGCCAACAAGAAGGTCGAATACTGCGCCAAGCAATTCGAAAATGACGGCGGCCCTGTTGCGATCATCGTCAAGAGCGTCTTTCACGGTACGCTGCTATCGTGAATGCCGTCGCAACTGGTCAACAGGAAGATGCAATCCTCGAAAGCACCTTCTCCAGCATAACGGGCCAAGAGGCCTATCGGTTGACTCGCGGGACATCCTCACCGATACGGCTACGCCCGACATACTCCGTGAGGACGTTCATTCATCATGCGCCCCAAATGCCGAATGGCTTCATTATCGTAACCTCTTTTCCCAGGAACGAATGACGTGAGAACGCCCCAAGCCTTCTATAACTTTACATTGCAGTTCCCCCAGGGTCTAGACCTAGTCTATCCGGATTGGGCTTCTGATGCGCCGACTGCACGCCATGAAATCTACCAGAGTTTCCGCCAGCGATACGGCGATCAGGCGGTGCGCGATCTGAACGCCTTTTCCGAAAGGCTGTTGTCGGATGAGCGGGCCGACCTTGAAGCCCTTTGGTTCAAGGAATCCAAGGCAGACTGGGTCATTTCCAACGAAGGCATCCGGCTGCTTCTCAAGGACTTTCAGACATGGGCGTCATCTTTGTGATAAAGGCGTGATTCAATTACGGCATCTTACCGTGAACCCACCCCGCCACGATCAGCCCCGGCACGCCGTCCACCGCCCGCACTGCATCCCGCGTCAGATCCAGCCGTTTGCGCAGTTTGACCTGCGGAACGAGCAGGAAGATCGGGACGGTCGCCACGCCGCGCCCGGTTTTTCTGCCCCTGCAATTTAGAAGAACGTCAAAACTGATGGTTTTTCGCCACTGCGTAAGGATGATTGTAGCCTTTGTTATGATTGCTGATCTGGCCAAAGCCCCATCATACCCTTTTTTTTCGGCGGGGTTCTGCTAGCATCTTCTGAAAGGATATCAGGCGGAAGACAGATATGGATGATCACCTGCGGGCCAAAGGCGAAACCGTCCGGCGTGAGGTCTTGGGCGACGGGTATGTGGACCGCGCGATGGGTGCTGCCACCGCGTTTTCCAGCCCTTTTCAAGACGTTCTGAACGAGTATTGCTGGGGTATGGTTTGGAGTGACAATGCCCTTGATCGCAAACAGCGCAGCCTGATCAATCTTGGTATGCTGGCCGCACTGGGGCGGATGCAGGAATTTCGGACTCATTACCGCGGCGCAATCCGCAACGGCGCGACACAAGAGGAATTGCGCGCGGCGATCGTGCAGATCGCTGTCTATTGCGGCGTTCCGGCAGGCGTCGAGGCCTTTCGCGCCGCCAACGAGGTCAACGCTGATATGGCAAGCGAAAGCGCGGCTGGCTCTGGTCCGGACTGATAATTGATAAGGGGCCGCCGCGCGGGGGCTGGTCCTTGCTGCCGATTCTCAGCACAGGCCACCCGCCTTTTCGATCAGACGCCCGCCGGGTTATCCAGATCCCGGCCGATCGCCTTGAGATCCGAATACCGATCCCCGATCCGGTGATGCGGACGCCCACCCGTCGAGGCCCCCAGGGCGGCCACAAGTTCATCATGCCCAGGCGCATCGGAAATTGAAAACTGCACCGTCAGATAGTGGGACCGCCGCCCGCTGTCATGCTTGTCCATCAAGGGAATCTGAATCTGGGTGTTGGCAGGCCCGCGACTGTTCGTGAAACCGAGATAGGTCTTCGCCCCAAGAGCCTCACGATAAAAGTTGCCAAACCGCAGCGTGTGGATCAGCGCCGAGCCATGCTCAAGCTCACAATCCGTCCCGGCCAATGCGGCTTTTCCGTAAGCTTCAATGGCATCGCCCGATCCCGCCAATCCGACCAGCATGTCGGTCAACAACTTGCCCAGAAGCGGGGCAATGCGATTGATATCGGGCGAAAGATCCTCGACATAGCCGCGCCCATGCCAGGGGTTCTTGACCACGGCGGCCACGCCGATCATGCGCAGCGGCGGGTCGGCCGCGCGTTCGCCTTCGCGGTGGATCATTTCGTCATAGGTGACGACTTTGCGAAGTTCGGGAAACATCAAACTCTCCTTGTTCAGAAACCGCTGATACGGCGCACTTTTCCTTCGGTCTCGTTGCCCTGATAGATGCCGAAGGCACCGCTGCGGGTTTCCTCGCAATAGCGTTGCAGCATGCTGCGTTCGGCGGGATTTTGCATCAGGCTCCATGGTATGTCCGACAGGGGGTAGAAGCGAAGTCCGGCTGGGGCTGTGCCGCGCACCTGTCCGTGGTAATAGATTCCGTGAGTTGCGGCGCTGCGGTCCTGAAAGACGGCATAGAGAAAATCGACTTCCGCGCTAAGACCCTGTGACGCCAAGGCGTCGCGCAATCTGTCGATGCCGGGGCGTGGCTGTGGTGACAGAGGTAAGAACAGCGCGCCATCGGCCGCCACGCTCATCAAAACCGCGCCATCCTGCATCAGAACCGCACCGACGCGGGCGCCAGAGGTTGCCGCGACGGCCTCAACGAGTTGGGCATCAGCATCGACCGAGAAATAGCGGCCCCGGAAATATCCTAAAGGTGCGCCGTCGCCGGTGGCAAAATCAATCACCCTGCCGATCAGCACGATATGATCGCCCGCATCGACAAGCCGCTCCTGACGGCAGGCAAAGCGTGCCAGAGTGCCATCCAGCATCGGCACGCCACCTGCGCCTGATTGCCAGGCGCATTGATCGAACTTGTCAGGCGCACGCGAGGCAAACAGCGCAGAGACAGATTGCTGGTCGCTGCCAAGGACATTCACGCCGAAATGGTCGGCTTTGGTGAATGTCGTGCAACTATGGGCCGATTTGGCAAGACACACCAGCAGCAGGGGCGGGTCGAGCGACACAGAGCTGAACGAATTGGCAGTAAAGCCGCGCGGCGTGCCATCCGCCTGTCGAACCGTCAGCACGGTGACGCCAGTTGCAAAGCTGCCGAAAGCATCGCGCAAATGGCGCGGGTCGATGGGGCGGGATTCTGGCAGAAAATCCTGCACAGTCTGGTCGCCAAGACTGGCGGGCGTTTGGGGTGCTGGCGCGGGATGCGCCGAAAATCGCAATGGATTTGCGGCCACCTTCCAGGGGCGCAACTCTGGCTCGGCATGCGGAACCGTCGCGATCATGTCACGCGCCGCCACATGCGGGTCAGCCATGATATCGGCGACGGTATTGACCGGGCCGAACGGAACCTTGCCGCCCAACAGACGCGTCAAATCAGCTTTGGAGTGACGTGCCGTCCACTCCGCCACCATGGGGTTCAACACCCCGGCGTGCGCACGGCGGGCGGCGCGGGTTGCAAAGCGCGGGTCTGCCCCCAAGTCGCCCTGACCCATCGCCTGCGCAAGATTGTGCCAGAATAGGTCATCCACGATGCCCAAAGCCACATGCCCGTCGCTGGCCGGAAAGACGCCGAAGGGGGCCAGAAGCGGGTGGCCGTTGCCCTCTGGCCCTGGCACCGATCCATCGAAATCATGCTGATAGATCGCCCGTTCACACAGGCTGACCATGGCGTCATACATCGCGATATCAAGAAACTGTCCGCGTCCGGTGGCCTCGGCCTGCCGCAGGGCGGCAAGGATGCCGAATGACATCAGCGCCCCCGCAAAGACATCGCCGATGCCGGGGCCTACCTTGGTGGGCGTGGCGGCATCCGGCCCGGTGAGCGAGATCAGACCGCCCATCGCTTGCGCCACCACATCGTAAGAGGGCCAATCGGCATAGGGGCTTTCCCCGGAACGTGGATCGCCAAAGCCCCGGATCGCGGCATAGACCAGACGCGGGTTGATCGCGGCGAGTGTCTCGTAAGACAGGCCCAGACGCTCCATCACGCCGGGGCGATAGTTCTCGACCAGAACGTCTGCGGTAGCAACCAGCGCCCGCAGGTCGGCTTTGCCAGCCTCTGATTTCAGATCCAGCACGATGCTTTTCTTGGACCTGTTCAGGCTGACGAAATACCCCGCCCAAAGGTGGTCCGGATCATCATCGCGAAACGGGCCATTGCTGCGGCTGGTATCCCCGCAAGGGTCTTCGATCTTGATGACTTCGGCCCCATGATCAGCCAGCATCATGGTGCAATAGGGGCCCGACAGCATTCGGGACAGATCCACCACGCGCAGGCCAGACAGGATACCTTTTGCGTCAGCCATGCGGCACCACCTTGGCCAGAAAGGCCTGCAAAGCCGCATTTGTCGTTGCCGGGTCTTCCATCAGCGCCATATGGCGCAAACCGGGTAGGATAATGGTTTCGGCACCACCGATTTCGGACGCAATGGCGTGGGCCATGTCGGGGCCGTTGCCATAGTCCTGATCCCCGGTCATCACCAGCGTCGGGCAGGCGATGGGGGGGTGCGGGGCCACGATTTCGTCGATCCCCTCGGCAAGGATGCGGTAGAATTTCGGATAGGTGGCGGGATTGTTCGCCATTACCCAATCGCGCACCTTTTGCATGATATCGGGGTTCTTTTGCCGGAAATCATCGGTGAACCACCGGGTCAGGGCGGCTTCGACTGTCGAAGCGGGCCCATTGCCAGCCGCCTGATCCACCCGCGCCACGATCGCGGCTTGCGCAGCCGCGTCCCGCAGGTGGGGAGAGTGCAAGATGGCCAGACCCAAGGCGCGGTCAGGGTGGTCTTGCGCAAAACGGCGGGCGATCATGCCGCCCAGCGAAAAGCCCACGAGGACCGCCGCCCGCAGCCCCAGATCGTCCAGCAAACTTGCCAATTGCCAGGACAAAAGCCCCAGAGTTGGCCGGGGCGCAGGGGGTGGCGTTTCGCCATGCCCGAGGATGTCATAGGCCAACACGCGATATTGCGCCGAAAGCGCCGGGGTTGTCTGCGCCCAGACGTCACGGTTCAGACCAAGCCCGTGGATCAGTACCACCAGCGGCGCGGTTGACGGACCGTAAAGATTGTAGGCCGTGCCATTCGCTGTGCGCTTCATTGCCCAGAATCTCTTGGAAGCGGTCGCCATGCCACGACCTCGACTTCGACCCGGCAATCGACCAGCAGATCGCTGACGACCGCAGACCGTGCTGGTGGATCCTTGGGGAAATACTCCGCATAGACTGCGTTGAAGCCTGGAAAGTCCGCACGGTCGCGCAGCCAGATCATGGCCTTGACTACATCTGTCCGATCGCAGCCTGCCAAAGCCAGCGTTTCAGAAATGTCATCCAGCACGGCACGAGTCTGGTCTTCGATGCTGCCAACGGTCATCGGCACACCGGCCTGCATTGGGATCTGGCCCGTCAGATAGATGTTGTCGCCTGCGCGAATGGCGCGCGATAGCGACAGCTTGCGCCCGCCAATCACCAGGGGTCCGCCGATCACCGTTTTGCCTGTCGTCATGAAGCCCCCTTGTTTCCATCAAAGAGACACCGCAAGACCACGAAGAGTTGCGTTTTTTTCGCCAACCGTTGGCGAAAATCCGCACACCTTCATGGCTATCTGACGCAGAGTGAAAGCCTGACAGGCTGGCAGAGGGGCAACGCTATGACCGCAATCAAGGATTATCAGATGCTGATTGATGGCGCTTGGGTTGGGGCGTCCGATGGTCAGCTTTTTGAAAGTGTCAATCCGACAACGGGCAAGGTCTGGTGCCGCGTGCCGGAAGCGACAGCCGAAGATGTGGATCGCGCGGTGCAGGCGGCGCACCGGGCGTTCTCCTCTGGGCCTTGGGCCGAGATGAGCCCATCCGCCCGTGGCCACTGCCTGCGCAAGCTGGGGGATTTGCTGGCAGAGCAGTCCGAAAACCTTGGCCGCACCGAAACGATCGACACCGGCAAGATGCTGAAGGAAACCCGCTGGCAAGCGAAGTATATCGCTGAATTCTTTCACTTCTACGCCGGTTGCGCCGACAAGATTTCGGGCGAGACGCTGCCCATCGACAAACCGGACATGTTTGTCTTCACGCGGCGAGAGCCTCTCGGCGTCGTGGCGGCCATTGTGCCGTGGAATTCGCAGCTGTTTCTTGTGGCCGTGAAGATGGGCCCCGCACTGGCGGCGGGCAACACGGTGGTTCTGAAAGCATCCGAACATGCATCTGCCGCCATACTGGAGTTTGGCGCGTTGATCGAAGCGGCGGGGTTTCCGCCGGGGGTGGTCAATATCGTGTCGGGCCATGGTGATCCGTGCGGGCGTGTGCTGACCTCGCACCCGTTGGTGGCACGAATTTCCTTTACGGGTGGGCCCGGTGCCGGGCGCGCGGTCCTGAGCAACTCGCGCGAGAATTTTGCGCAGGTGTCGCTTGAACTGGGTGGGAAATCGCCGTTCATTGTGTTCGAGGATGCCGATATCGACAGTGCAGTGAACGGCTCTGTTGCCGGGATTTTTGGCGCTACCGGTCAAAGCTGCGTGGCGGGATCACGGCTTTACCTGCACGAAGATATCGCGGATGCGTTTCTGGAAAAGATGGTCAGCATGGCCCGCCAGATCAGGATTGGCGACCCGCTGGAAGACGATACGCAGATGGGGCCGCTTTGCACCGCTGGCCAGCTGGCGACCATCGAGCGCGAAGTGGCGCATGCTAAAGTAGAAGGCGCGCGCATTTTGTGCGGTGGCAAGCAGCCTGGCGGTTTGGGCGGCACGTATTACGAACCCACAATTGTCGATTGCCCGCGTCAGGATCTGCGGATCGTGGATACCGAACTTTTCGGCCCGGTCCTCAGCGTGCTGCGCTTTCGCACCGAGGCCGAGGTGATTGCCTTGGCCAACCACACCCAGCACGGGCTGGCGGCGGGAGTCTTCACGCGGGACGGGGCGCGGCAAATGCGGATGGCAAAGGCTATCCGCTGCGGGATCGTCTGGATCAACACTTACCGTGTCGTCTCGCCCATTGCAGAATTCGGTGGGGTGAAAGGCTCGGGCTATGGGCGCGAAAGCGGGTTTCAGGCAATGTATGATTACACACGCCCGAAAACCGTCTGGGTCAACACCTCGACCGAACCGATGGCAAACCCCTTCGTCATGCGCTGAAACGCATCAAGACCAAGAGGCCAAAGGCCAGCCGCTGAGGCTGGTCTTTTCATTTGGGACACTTGAACAACTGGCGAAAAAACTAGCGCAGCGTCGGAATTTCGACAATCCAGATTGCCGTTGCGCTCATCATCAATTGGAACCGGGCCGCAGCGGAGAATGAGATGAAGTTTCAACTGGCCATCAATCTTGAGCGGTTAGACGCCAGCCTCGACATGAAGGAGGTCGCGCGCCACACGCTGGAAATGGTGCAGATAGCCGATCAGGGCGGTTTCAACATCGCCTGGGCGGCAGAGCATCACGCGCTGGAAATGACCATCGCGCCAAACCCGTTCTCGATCCTTGCGTGGTGGGCGGGCCATACCGACCGCATCCGCCTTGGGACTGCCTGTGTTGCCGCGGCCTACTGGCACCCGATCAAGGTTGCCGGTGAGGCGGCGTTTGTTGACCTGATATCGGGTGGGCGGCTGGAGTTCGGCATCGGCTCGGGCGCCTATCAGCGCGAGTTTGACCGAATGCATCCGGGTCTGAAACAGTCTGATGCTTGGCGCTACATGCAGGAAATGCTGCCCGTGGTGCGCGCCCTATGGAAGGGCGATTATGCACATGAGGGAGAAAACTGGAGCTTTCCCACCGCCACATCCTGCCCAAAGCCCCTACAGGCCGAGGTGCCGGTCTGGGTCGCGGCCCGCGCACCCATCACCTATGATTACGCGGTCAAGAACGGCTGCAACATCATGTCCTGGCCCCTAACCCGCGATATGTCCGAAGCGGAAACCTACATGAACCGGATGAATGAGGCGGTTGCCAACAACCCCAGTTGCAAGCGCCCCACAATGGCGATGATGCGACATACCGCCGTTTACGGCAAACAGGACGACTGGATGGTGCCGATCCGTGCGGCACAGCGCCAGCTGTCGCAATTCGAAAACCTGTTCAAGAACATGGGGGATGTGGAAAACGGTTTTCCCAAATCGATCCCGTTCGATCAGCTTGGCAATCGCGCAGAGTACGACCCCGAAATGCTGCGGCGCAACCTGATGTTTGGCACACCGGATGAAGTGATCGCAAAACTGAAAGGGTATGCAGCCTTGGGCGTGGATGAATTCATCTACTACGCCAGCTTGGGATTGGGATTGGCAGAACAGAAACGCTCGCTCGAACTGTTCTGCAAAGAAGTCATCCCGGCCTTGGCCTGAAAGGAAACGTCATGAACCATGTTGAAGTCACCCGTCGCGGGCGGGTGCTGGAAGTCACGCTGAACAAGCCCAAGGTTAACGCGATCGACATTGAGATGAGTCAGGACATGGGGCGGGCCTTTGCTCAGTTGCGCGATGATGCGGATCTGTGGGTTGGCATCCTGACGGCAGGGGGTGACCGGATCTTTTCTGCTGGATGGGATCTCAAGGCGCTGAACGCGGGCGAGATGTCCTTGGACAACTGGTGGGAGACGGCGGATTACGGCATCGGCGGTTTCGGTGGGCTGACGGAGAACTGGCAGATGAACAAGCCGGTGATCTGTGCGCTGAATGGAATGGCTATTGGCGGCGGGTTCGAGATTGCCATGTCCTGCGATCTGATCATCGCGGCTGATCATGTGGAATTCGCTCTGCCGGAGATGCCTCTGGGCATTGTGCCCGATGCAGGTGCCTTGCAGCGTCTGCCCCGGCTGATTCCACGCAACATCGCCATGGAAATGTTGCTTCTGGGGCGCCGGATGTCAGCGCAAGAGGCGGCGCATTACGGGCTGGTCAACAAGGTCGTGCCCAAGGAAAACCTGATGGAGGCGGCCCGTGCCTGGGCCGATCAGATCGCGGGTTCCGCACCACTTGCGATGCAGACCGTCAAAGAGGTTGAGCGCGCCATTCAGGCCATGCCGCTCGAAGCCGCGTTCAATCACATTCGCACCGGCGACCTGCCGACCTATCGTGCCATGCTGAAATCCGATGATGCAGCCGAAGGCATCGCCGCCTTCGTCGAAAAACGCAATCCCAACTTCAAGGGCCACTAGATGTATCCTGATCCCAGATTCGTCACTCGTGTCACCACCCTTGGCGCAGGCCCCATCGGCGGCGGTTGGGCCGCGCATTTTCTGGCGCGCGGCTATGATGTGACCGCCTATATTCATTCGGAGGCCGAGGTGCCGGCGCTGATGTCGGTGATCGATACAGCATGGATCAGCCTGACAGCTCTGGGCCTGGCACCGGGTGCCTCTCGCGACAAGTTGCGGATCACCACCGATCTGGCAGATTCGGTGAAAACCGCGCAGTTCATTCAGGAAAGTGCGCCCGAGCGGCTGGAGATCAAGCAAGCTCTTTACAAAAAATTGGGCGATCTGGCACCGCGCGATTGCGTGATTGCCTCCTCAACGTCAGGTCTGATGATGACCCAGATTCAGGCTGAATGCATGACGCCGCAGCGCACAGTGATCGGCCACCCGTTCAACCCGCCCTATCTTCTGCCTCTGGTCGAGGTTGTTGGCGGCAAAGGCACCGAGCCCGAGGCGGTGGCTTGGGCGGTTGAATTCTACCGGATCGCGGGCAAGGCGCCTTTGGCAATGAAAAAGGAAATTCCCGGTTTTGTCGCCACGCGTTTGCAAGAGGCACTATGGCGCGAGGCTCTGCACATGGTCGCCAGTGGCGAGGCGACGCCAGATGATATCGACAATGCGCTGATGAACGGGCCGGCACCGCGCATGGCGGTTCAAGGCCAATGCATGGCGTTTCACGTCGCCTGTGGCGAAGGCGGCATGGCGACCAATCTGGATCAGTTCGGCCCAGCGCTGAAATGGCCCTGGACACGGCTGGACGCGCCCGAGTTGACGCAAGAGTTGCGCGACCGCATGGTTGATGGCTGCAATGACATTGCGGCTGGCAGGCATTTCGAAGAAATGGCCGCCACACGCGACCGCGAGATTGTCGCGGTGCTCAACGCGATACGGGAGGCGCGGCGCTGACGGTCAAAGGCGGTCTTGGCGCAGAACCTGCATAGGCTTTGCCGTGCCCCGGTTCTGCAGGGCCTGAAGAAATCGCGACAGCGTTCCTGGCCAACTTGGGGCGTTTTCCTTTTCAGGCCACGCCAGGCGATATTCGCTGGGCCGCCGACCAAAGCACTTTCCAAATGAGAACGCGAAATGCGAAAGTGTGTTGAACCCGGATGCCGTCGCTATTTCGCGCACGCTCAGATCTGTGGAGATCAGCAAGACACGCGCATGCTGCAGCCGCAACAACAGGCCGAACTGAACCAGAGTGCAGCCGATGCCGTGCTTGAACTGCCGTTCCAGTTGGCGTTGCGATACCCCCAAAGCGTCCGCAATACCCGGAACACTCAGCGGCTCAAGGATATTCTGCTCGATCAGGCTTATAGCCTCGCGGACAATCGGGATCAGCGTGTCGGTGCCGCGCCCCATGGTGCGGCGCTGCGGAGCGGTTGCCGGACGCACAGGGTGGTGCATCAGTTGATCCACAATTTCGCCGGCCAAACCTTCGCCATGCGCCTCGCCTATAAGGCGCAACATCAGGTCCACACCGGCAAGGCCACCCCCACAGGACATTGTGGTGTCGTCGATGGTGTAGATCTGCTCGACCAGATCAATATCGGGAAACTGCTCCTGGAACCCCGGACCATATGACCAATGGGTCGTGACCTTGCGCCCCGAGAATACGCCAGACCGAGCAACCAGATAGGCGCCCATCTCGACCGAACAGACGAGCGCACCCTCACGCGCCTGTCTGCGGATCCAGGAGAACAATGTCGGGTTTCGGTAACTTTCGGCCCCCCAGCTGCCCATGACGAAGATGATCTCCCCACGTCTGTTGCGGTTTTCCGGAAGCCGCGCGGGCAGTGTAAAACCATTGCTCGCTTTGATCTCTACGCCATCGAACGACTCAACATCCCAAGAATACAGAGGTTTTGAAGAGAGATAGTTCGCAATACGCATCGGCTCGATCATGGTCATAAGAGTCGACATGTTAAAGCGCGGAACAATCAGGAAAGTTACGTTCGCCACCAAGGCGTCCGTGGTATTCACCGGCGGAGAAGGCGACGATCGGCGATGCGGTGGAGTCGTGCTATTTTTCGACATTCGCCCAGAATATATGGCGAAAAAATGAAAGGAAACAGGAATCCTCAGTAGAAGATAAGGGAAAAGACGGAGGCTGGAATGAACTTCGAAGTGGTGGTGACATGCGCGGTGACGGGGGCAGGGGACACCACGGGCAAAAGCCCGCATGTGCCAGTGACGCCAGAAGAAATTGCTCGCGAAGCCGTCGAGGCTGCCAAAGCAGGTGCCTCGGTTGTACATCTGCATGTGCGTGATCCTGCTACGGGAAAGGGCTCTCGCGACCCTGCATTGTTCCGCGAGGTTGTTGATCGTGTGCGCGACAGCGGCACCGATATCGTCATCAACCTGACGGCAGGAATGGGTGGGGACTGGACACCTGATCCGCGGAACTGGGCGCTGCCTGGGCCTGGCACTGACATGATCGGACCGGACGAGAGGCTGGCCCATGTGAAGGATTGCCTGCCAGAAATCTGTTCGTTGGATTGCGGCACGCTGAACTTCGGCAATGACAACAGCATCTACATCTCTACCCCACCGATCCTGCGACGGATGGCGGCGCTGACCAGGGAATGGGGCGTGAAACCGGAACTGGAAGTGTTCGAACTGGGCCACATCCGTTTCGCCCGCCAGATGCAGGCCGAAGGTCTTCTGGCCGATCCTCCGATGTTCCAGTTGTGCTTAGGCATTCCATGGGGCGCCGATCAGACTGTGGAAACCATGAAGGCGATGAAGGAACATCTGCCACCCGATGCAAGCTGGGCCAGCTTCGGGATCAGCCGCATGCAGATGCCGATGGCTGCCGCGGCCGTGGCCTTGGGGGGCAACGTGCGCGTTGGTCTGGAAGACAACCTGTTCCTTGATCGCGGCGTGCTGGCGACCAATGCGCAACTGGTCGAGCGCGTGATCGGCATCATCGAACGGATGGGTGCGCGCGTCCTGACCCCGCAAGAGGCGCGCAAAAAGCTGAAACTTCGCGGCGCGGACGCCTGAGGGATGGCAGGGATTGGCAACAGCGGTAGCCTGCATCTGAAATCTTTGGTTAAGCGTTACGGCGGCTTTACCGCCGTCGACAACGTAAACCTCGAGATTGAACGTGGAGAGTTTCTGACGCTGCTGGGCCCATCGGGTTCGGGCAAGACGACGCTGCTGCTGATGATGGCCGGGTTCCAGGACATCACATCGGGCGACATATTGCTTGATGGCCAGTCAATTGCTGCAATGCCTGCGGAAAAGCGCAACTTCGGCATGGTGTTTCAGGGCTATGCGCTGTTTCCGCACATGACCGTGCGCGACAATATTGCCTACCCCTTGTCAGTTCGCAAACGTCCAAAGGCAGAGATCGGCGCCAAAGTTGACGAAATGCTGGATCTCGTTCACCTGACAGATTTTGGCCACCGCTTTCCAAAGGAATTGTCGGGCGGTCAGCAGCAACGCGTGGCACTGGCGCGGGCCTTGTGCTTCGCACCGCCAGTCTTGTTGCTGGACGAGCCCTTGGGCGCATTGGACAAAAAGCTGCGGATCGAGGTTCAGGCACAGCTGAAGGAGATCCATAACCGTGTCGGCACCACATTCGTCTTTGTGACGCATGATCAGGAAGAGGCACTGTCGATGTCTGACCGCATCGTGATCATGAACCATGGTCGCATCGAACAGGTCGGCACGCCGTCAGAATTGTATCAGCACCCGCGCACGGTCTTTGCGGCCAGCTTTCTGGGAAAAAGCAACTTTCTGCACCGCAAAGATGCCGTCTACGCGCTGCGCCCCGAAAAGATCGACCTTGCCGCTGCAGGGACAGGGCAGGGTGCGAATACGGTCAGCGGTGTCGTGCAGTCGGTCACCTACTTTGGTGCGATGCTGAAATATCAGGTTCAGGTGCCAGAGTTGGGCGAAATCGAAGTCGATGTGGACGCATGGCGCGGCGGGACGCCCGTGGCGGAAGGAACCACCGTTGATCTGACCTGGGCAAACACTGCTGCGGTGCGACTGGAAATCGAACCGAAATGAAAAAGTCAAAGCCGGGACCAACCCGGTGACCTGAAACAGGGCCAGACGGGCCCGACCAACAGAGGAGTTTGAAATGCACGACAAACAATTCATGCGTGAAACCTTGCTTGAGGGCGCTCAGGCGTTCCAGGCTGGCAAGTTGGGTCGGCGCGGCTTCCTGGCGCTTTGCGGCATGGCGGGCTTTGCCAGCGCCTCGGTCCTGGCAGGTCGCGCAGAAGCGGCTGCGGGCGAGATCGTGATGTGGAACTGGGGGGGGCAATCCGAAGAATGCCATACCAGCGCCATCGGCAACGCCTTTACCGCCGAAACCGGTATGCCACTGAAGTTCGACACTTCCGGCCCACTTCAGGGCAAGATCAGGGAAATGGTCGACAGCGGCAATGTCACCGCGGATGTCTGCGATGGTGATCTGTTTGACGCCGTGGCCTTGGGCAAGACCGGCCATCTGGAGCCGATCGACTATTCGGTTGTAGACAAGACCAAGACCATCGACGGCTATGCCTTGGAATTCGGCGTCTCGATCATCCTTTATGGCTATGCCTTCATGTATGACACTCAAGCCTATCCGGATGGCCCGCCAACGTCATGGGTCGATTTCTTCGACACCGAGAGATTTCCCGGCACTCGGTCGCTGTACAAATGGGCCAATGGTTCACTTGAAGCCGCGTTGATGGCGGATGGAGTTGAGAAGGACCAGCTTTATCCGCTGGATCTTGATCGGGCCCTGGCCAAGATCAAATCGATAAAGGACAACACGATCTATTGGGGATCGGGCGCAGAAGCCCAGCAGATGATCGTAAACGGCGAAGTGTCGATGGGAATGGTCTGGCAGAACCGCGGCCGCTCGATCGAGACAGACACCGAAGGGCGCTACAAGCTGGTGAACAATGGCGCGATTGCGATGCCGGGGGCTTATATCGTTCCAAAGGGCAATCCCGGAGGGCCTGCGGTGATGAAATTCATCGCGACGGCGCAATCGGTGCCGGCGCAGCTTGATCTCTTTGCCTGCCTTGGCATGACGCCGACAAACTCCGAAGCGATCGCCGCCATGGCGGAATCGGATCAGCCCTATTCGATCACTTCGGAGCAGAACTTTCCCAATGTTGTGCTGAACGACCCCAACTGGTGGGGCGAGAACACCGATACTGCGGTCAACGCCTTCCTCGAAGCGATCAGCTGACCTCTTTGCCCGGCAGTGCCACCGCGGCGGTGCCGGGCAGCCACAATCCCAATCAGGTTGCCGCCCATGCGTGCCATACCCCGCCATGCTTTGAATGCCGGATGGATTCTGGTGCTGCCCTTTGTTGTGCTTGTCGGTGCTTTGTTTCTGGGGCCGATCTTCAACATCCTTTGGCTAAGTGTCAGTGACCCCACACCCGGACTCGGCAATTATACCGAACTGTTCACCTCGGACTCGCTGGGTCGGATCCTGTGGACCACGCTGCGGGTCTGTGTGATCTGCACGGCAATCAGCGTCGTACTTGGATATTCCATCGCCTATGCCATGGTTCATGCGGCCGAAGGCACGCGCAACAAGATGCTGGGCCTGCTTCTGGTTTCGTTCTGGATTTCTGTGCTGGTGCGCACCTTTTCCTGGCTGATGCTTCTGGGCCGCAATGGTGTGGTCAACAGCACCCTTGAGACGATCGGGATAATCTCTGAACCAATCTCTTTCATGCGGAATGAACTGGGCGTTCTGATCGGCATGGTGCATTACATGGTGCCCTATGCGGTGCTGCCCATCCTTGCCTCGATGCAAAGCATTGACGGGCGCGTTTTGCAGGCTTCTCGGTCGCTTGGCGCGACGGGCACCCAGACATTCTGGCGGGTCTACCTGCCGCTAAGCCGTGCAGGGTTGGTGGCCGCCGCCCTTTTGGTCTTCATCATCAACCTTGGCTTTTATGTGATCCCCGCCGTCTTGGGCGGTGGCAAGGTGTTGATGGTGGCCGAATATATCTCGGTTCAGGTGCTGGTGACGTTGCAATGGGGCACGGCGGCGATGTTGGCGGCGCTGCTTTTGTTCGGTGTGCTGGCGCTGTTGTTCCTGATGTCGCGGTTCATGAAGCTCTCGACCGTTTTCGGGGGGGCAAGGGCATGAAGACCGGCCTCGCCGCACGCTTCAATTCCGGCTTGGCATGGCTGCTACTGGTTCTTTTGGTGGCACCGGCCCTTGTCGCCATTCCGGTTTCTCTGACGCCAAGGCGATTCCTGTCCTTTCCGACGGACGAGTTGTCGCTGCAGTACTACCGCAAACTCTTTACCAGCCCTGAATGGTTGTCCAGCTTTGGGCAAAGTGCGGTGATCGGCCTGTCATCCACCTTGCTGGCCACAACCATCGGTACGCTTTGCGCCATCGGACTTTGGCGGGTGTCGTCCAGGGCGGGCGAGGTGATGCGGGCCATTTTGCTGTTGCCGCTGGTGATCCCACCGATCATTGCGGCAATGGCTTTTTATCGGCTCTTCGTCCCACTGGGCCTGATCGACAGCTATATCGGGCTGATCCTTGCCCATACCGTGCTGTCAGCGCCTTTGGTGCTGATCACGGTATCCGCGTCGCTGGCCGGATTTGATCCGCGGCTGGAACAGGCCTCGCGCAATCTTGGCGCCTCGAACTGGACGACAATGCGCCGCGTAATCCTGCCGGGGATCAAGCCGGGCGTGATGGCTGGCGCCGTCTTTGCCTTCATCGCGTCCTGGGACGAAATCGTCGTGACGCTCTTTTTGTCAAAATTCAGCGTCTACACGCTGCCGCGCCGCATGTGGAACGGCATCCGCGAAAACACCGATCCAACCGTTGCCGCAGCAGCCGTTGTCCTGATGGTCGTCACCTTGGTGGCATTCAGCATCTGGGCCCTGGCTGTGCGACGCCAGAGACCGACCGAATAGGGGACCGAAGTGACCACCGACAGCCATGAAACAGAACTGCTGCTCACCACCGTCCGCGCTTTCATGGAGGCGGAGATACTGGGACACGAGGAAACGGTGGACCGCACCGGATCGGTCCCCGAAGAGCTTGGCCGACAGATCGAAACTCGCGCAAAAGAGGCAGGTCTTTATTCAGCCAACATGCCCGAACGGGTGGGCGGAGGCGGGCTGTCGATGAAGGCGATGTCGCTGATCGAACGCGAATACGGCAAGACCAGCCATGCGCTGCACAGCTGGATCGGGCGGCCGACAGAACTGCTTCTGGCCTGCGAAGGTGATCAGATCGACAACTACCTGATGCCGGCCGTCCGCGGCGAAAAGCGAGAATTGTTCGCGCTGACCGAACCTGAGGCAGGATCGGACGCCATGGGCATGAAATCCAACGCCCGCCGCGATGGCGCGGACTGGATCCTGAACGGCTCAAAGCACTTCATCTCGGGCCCCTGCATGCCCGATTTCGCGATCGTCTTTGCCGTGACCGGGGTTGATGAAACCAAGCGCGGCCCGCGAAAGCGCATCACCGCCTTTCTGGTCGATGTCGGAACACCGGGGTTCGATATTCGTGAGGGTAACAAGTCGGTCAGCTATCGTGGCTACAAGACCTTTCAACTGGCCTTCAACGATGTGCGGCTGGGGCCGGGGCAGGTCTTGGGCGAAGAGGGCAAGGGGTTTGAGCTGGCGGGCCAATGGCTCGGTATGGGCCGTGTCTGGGTCGGCACCTGTTGTTGTGGCAAAGCCGAACGGATCATAGGTCTGGCCACCGAATGGGCCGCCAGCCGCAAGCAATTCGGCCAGCCGATCGGCCAGTTTCAGGCGACGGGTTTCAAGCTGGCGGATATGGCCATCGGCCTGCGTACGGCCGATCTGCTGGTGGCCGATGCGGTCACCCGCGCTGAAGAAGGTCGTTTGACCGATGCCGATGTCTCGATGGTGAAGGTCTACTGTTCGGAAATGCTGAACCGGGTTGCGGATGACGCGGTTCAGATCTTTGGCGGCATGGGCCTGATGGAGGAACTACCAATTCAGCGCCTGTGGCGGGACAGTCGGCTGGAACGGATCTGGGATGGCACCTCAGAGATTCAGCGCCACATCATCACGCGCTCTATCCTGAGGCCATATGGAGCATGACGCCCACGCGCCGCACAAACCTTGCCCGTCTGCTTTCGCCCCGTCATATTGCCTTTGTCGGCGGCCGTGACGCCGAAGTCGCCATCAAAGAGGCCGAAAGGATCGGCTTCAAAGGCCTGATTTGGCCCGTCAATCCGCGCCGCGAAACCTTGGGGGGGCATCGCTGCTACGCATCAGTGGACGATCTGCCCGACGCGCCGGACGGTTGCTTTCTGGCCGTGCCCGCCGCTGCGGCCATCGCCACCACCGAACGGCTTTCAGCACGCGGGGCGGGGGGCATCGTGTGCTATGCGGCGGGCTTTCGCGAAGCCGGCAAGGCCGGAGAGGCGTTGGAGGCAGATCTGATCCGCTCCGCGGGCGATCTCGCACTGGTCGGCCCCAATTGCTATGGCGTAATCAACTATCTTGACCGTGCCGCGATGTGGCCCTTTGCCCATGGCGGGGGATCGCCCGGCTATGGCGCGGCCATCATCACGCAAAGCGGCATGCTCAGTTCCGACATCACCATGAGCCAGCGGTCCTTGCCGTTGACCCATATGATTTCCTGCGGCAACCAGTCGGTTCTCAGCCTGGAGGATTTCGTCGATCATCTTGTCGATCATCCTGCCGTGCGCGCCATCGGCATGCATATCGAAGGTCTGCGCGACGTTCCCCGCTTTGCCGAGGTTGCCCTGCGGGCGGCGCAAAAGGGTATCCCTCTGGTCGCGCTGAAAACCGGATCGTCGCAGATCGGCGCCGCGCTGACGGTCAGTCATACCGGCTCGTTGTCCGGCACTGATGACCTTTACGATGCGTTGTTTGCGCGTGTCGGAGTCATTCGTGTGAAATCCCCCGCGCAACTGCTGGAGACGTTGAAATTCCTCTGCGTCGCAGGTGCGCCAAAAGACAACCGGGTCTCAGGTTTTACCTGTTCTGGGGGCGGGGCCACCATGCTTGCCGACCATGCCGAGACCATTGGACTAACGTTTCCCACCTTTTCCGACCCGGCGCGAAGATCGTTGACCGCCCTTTTGCCAGACATCGCCACTGTGTCGAACCCGCTGGATTACACCACACCGATCTGGGGCGATCCGGTACGCACCGGCCCGGTCTTTGGTGGCGCGATGGATGGTCTTCAGGCGGCCTCTGCCGTACTCGTGCAAGATTATCCGGCCGCAGGGCTGGACGAGTCCAGGGGGTATTACCTTGCCGATGCTGGTGCCTTCATCGCTGCAGCCAAAGCGCGGGGCATACCGGCGGCCATCTGCGCCACCTTGCCCGAAAACTTGGACGCGGAAACCCGCGACTGGCTGATCTCGCAAGGAGTTGCCCCGATGCAGGGCCTCACCGAAACGCTGGATGCCATCCACGCCGCCACGATTTGGCAGGCGCGGCGCACGCAGATCCTTTCTGAGCTGCCCAAACCGCTGCATGTCCTTTCCCGGACTGCCGACCCGACCATCATGGACGAGGCTGCGGGCAAGCAGCACCTGCGCCGCCTTGGTCTGCCGATCCCGCAAGGCGAGGTGGTTGGCGGCAGCAACGTCGTCGCCGCGGCCACGCGCATCGGCTATCCGGTCGTGCTGAAAATGATGGGGCCAAGGCTTGCCCACAAATCCGAAGCGGGCGCCGTGGCAGTGGGTCTTGGCAACGCCGACGCGGTTGCCAAGGCGTTGGCAAAGATGTGCGACGATGTTTCGCATCACGATTCCCTTGCCGTCACCGACCGCTTTCTGGTCGAACAGATGGCCCCCCACCCTTTCGCAGAGTTGCTGGTGAACCTGCGGCGCGATCCACAATTTGGCCTGATCCTGACGCTGGGCGCGGGCGGCGTGCTGGTTGAGTTGCTGGACGATGCCGAAACGCTGCTTTTGCCTGCAACCGAAGCAGATGTTCTGCACGCCTTGCAGCGTCTGAAAATCGCGCGTCTGCTGACAGGCTATCGGGGCAGTGCGCAGGCAGATCTGCCCGCCCTTGCGCAGTTCCTTATGCGGCTGGCCACGATCTATGAGACCGAAGCGCGAACGT
This sequence comes from Tabrizicola sp., assembly GCF_030373185.1. Classification (GTDB taxonomy): domain Bacteria; phylum Pseudomonadota; class Alphaproteobacteria; order Rhodobacterales; family Rhodobacteraceae; genus Tabrizicola. Next base: position 351,157 of record NZ_JAUCZH010000002.1, on the reverse strand, counting down.
TGACAGAGATCGAGATCAACCCCCTGTTCGTGACCCAAACCGGGCTCTGGGTCGTCGATGCCCTTATCCAGACAACAGGGGCCGCATGACCCTGCCCAGTCACCCAAACCCGGCTTTGACCGTCGGAGAGGACAACAAGCAAGGCTGGAACCAGCCGCACCAGCGACGGGCCGGGTTTCACAACGCGCATCTCTTGTTTCGCCGCACGCTGATGGTGCGCGCGCGTCGAGTGCTGGATCTGAACGTCCTGCCAGATGCCGATATCGCCCGGCAGGTCGCAAACTCAGGCCTGACTGCGCATCCTGCATTTTCAGCACTTGTCGTGGCCCAGGAAACGACCAGCCTTTTCGAAGCCGCCGCCGCCGACTTTGCCTCCGATCGCGTGCATTCGCTGCAATCCATAAGCAAGATGCACATCCACCTGATCATCGGGGAACTGATTGCCGACGGCCATATTCACCCCGATGATCGGATTGGGGATCTGCTTCCCTGGATCGGCTCTGCCTATGCCACAGCACGGGTGCAGGACGTTCTTGACATGAACGTCGACAATGACTTTTCCGAAGATTACAGCGATGCGCAGGCCGATTGCTTTCGCGAAGAAGAGGCGCTGGGATGGCGGCTTCCCCACGACGACCGGCCGGAACAGACGTTGCGCGATTTCACTGCCAGCCTGACAGGCAGCGGCACGATGCCGCGAACCGGGTATGCGCGATACAAATCCGCCAATACCGATGTGCTGACGTTGATCGCCGCAGCTTTCGTTGATCTTCAGTCAAAGATCGAGACAATTGCAGATGCTGCCGGCTATGAGGGCGCTTTTCACATCAGCCTCAGCCCTGAACATCTTCCGGCGTTCTCGGGCGGCGGGTGCCTGTCTGCCCGTGATTTGGCCCGCTTTGGTCTGCTGTTGGCGCGCAAAGGGCGTGCGGTATTTGGTGCGCCCGTCGGGTCGGCCGATTTCCTTGGAACGACGATGACACATGCGGGGCCCTTCCTCGGGCCCAAGCGTGGGACCATCCGCTATTCAAACCACCTCATGACCAATGGCCGCTGGATTGGCCATGCCGGATACGGCGGCCAGTTTCTGATGATCGACATCCCATCCGGGCGCGTCGCCGCCTTTCTCAGCGTACTGGAGAATGACTCAGGCTATGATGATGATTATATGGCATCGGTGATCGACGGACTTCAAGAGATCTGCTGTAGTGAGTAGATGTCGAAAAAATTTTGCCCGGCAAGCCTCTTTCAGGCGGCCACGACGGTGAAATAACCTCTCCAGATGACTCTGTTGCACAAATCCCAAGAGGGATTCATCTTGTGAATCCAGTGTGGTAGCTGGTGGGCATGAGCAGACCCATACCCCCTCCTACAAAACCCGAAACTGGCCAGCCTATAACGAAGCGCTCAAGCGCCGTGGCTCGCTGACGATCTGGTTCGATCCCTCCATGATCCGGGAGGCTGCGCCGACAGGCAAACGCGGCCGACAGCCTGACTACAGCGACGCTGATATCCAGACCTGTCTGACAATGAAGGTGCTGTTCGGCATGGCACTGAGGCAGACGACCGGCTTCGTCGAGAGCCTGCTGCACCTGATCGACCTTGACTGGGCGGTGCCGAACTTCAGCACCCTCAGCCGCCGCCAGAAGTCACTGAAGGTCAACATCCCCTATCGCGGGTCGCAGGGCCCCCTGCACCTGCTGATCGACAGCACCGGCATCAAGGTTGAAGGCGAAGGGAAATGGAACGCCCGCAAGCACGGTGGCACGAAGCGCCGCGTCTGGCGCAAGATCCACATCGGAATTGACGAGAAAACACTCGAAATCCAGGCTGCCGAGTTCACCACTAGCGACGTCGGCGACGCGCCCATGCTGCCCGACCAGAAGATCGCCAGCGTCACCGCCGATGGCGCCTTCGACACTCGCAAGTGCTACGATGCCATCGCTGCCCGAGGTGCTGCCGCCATCATTCCGCCCCGCAAGAACGCCAAGCCGTGGAAGCCAGACACCCCGGGCGCAATCGCCCGCAATGAAGCCTTGCGAGCGTCAAAGCGCTTCGGCCGAACCATCTGGCGACGATGGAGCGGCTATCACCGCCGAAGCCGCGTCGAAACCAAAATGCACTGTGTGAAACTGCTGGGTCAGCGACTGGCCGCACGGGACTTTGACCGTCAGGTTGCAGAGTTCCAGATCCGGGTTGCCGTGCTGAACGGCTTCACCGCGCTTGGCATACCTGTCACTGAAGCCGTGAGATGAGTCCGTCCGGGGTGAGGGGAACCCCATCCATCACCCGATTTGTGCAACAGAGCCCTGACGCGCCGACCTGATGCATGAAAGCATTGCCTGCACTTTCTCGGTGCGGTGCAGATCGACATGGGTGACGAGCCATAGGGTTCCGGACCAGGCCTTGTTCGGGGTCAGTATGCGGTGGAAATCCGGATCGCCCTGCACCTCATGGTCGGCCAGGAAGCCCATGCCGATGCCTGCGCGAACTGCGGAATGGGTAATTTCGAAATGGCGGCATGACAGTGCGATCATTTCAGGCCGGACGTGCTCATGGATCCAAGGCAAATACGGCTGACGGCCGTTCAAGGATTGCGGGACGACAAACTGGTGGCCCTGAAGATCGGCCTCGCTTTCCGGCCGCCCAAGCCGGCGAACATAGCTGTCATGGGCATAGAGCTTGAACCCGACCCGTCCAAAACTGCTGACGACATAGTCAGGGTGGTCCGGTTTTGGCCCGGCGCGAAGCGCAATATGCGCCTCGCCGTATTCGAGCCGGGCTAGGTCTTCGCTTACGTTGATCGAAACCATGCAATTGGGGTTCTTGGCTCTGAAACTGGCAATCGGTTGCATCAGTATCGCCGCAAAAGGGGCGAGGAGTGTCAGCTTGATCTCGCCTTCGATCTGCGAACCCGCGCCCTTGACCCGCCCAGCAAGATCCTCGGTCAGTTCTTCGGTCTTCCTCGCGACTCGCAGTACGTCCTGCCCCAACTCGGTCAGCGCGTAGCCTCGGCTGTGGCGAATGAAGATCCGTGCGCCCAGTTCAGCCTCGAGCACGTCGATATGGCGGTTCACCGTCGCGCGATGGAAACCCAGCGCCTCGGCCGCCGCGCTGACGGTGCCTAACCTGGCAACATGGTACGCTGTCCGCAGCTCTGCCCATTTGTCCATGACTCTATGCCAATTTTGCGCGCATCAAATGACGGGTTTCCGCGCATTGTCTGCAGAGATTGTACATAGCACGTTAGGGCCAACGCAAACACTCTTTGTTGGAGAAAGACATGACGTATCTTTCACTCGGCCTTCGCGCCTTCCTGACCCTCGCATTCTTCGGCGCAGGCGGCGCAAAGCTTGCCGGGGTCGAGATGATGGTCGCTACCTTCGATCAGATCGGGTTCGGTCAGGGCTTTCGTTACTTCACTGGTATCGTCGAGATCGTCGGCGCCGGTCTGCTCTGGCTGCCGCGCCGCCAGGTCATCGGGGCCGCCGTTCTGGGCGGCACGATGGTCGGCGCGGTTCTGACACACTGGCTTGTCCTCGGCCCCTCCGCGGTTCCCGCGATTGTCCTGGGACTGCTCTGCACTGCGGTTCTCTACGTTCATCGCGATCAGATCCCCGAGGTTCTGGGCCAAGCGAAAGACCTGCGCTCCTGATTGGAAGCCGTCACGTCCTTACCTTGCAATATCATTGCCATCGCGACCGTTGCGGATGCAGTCGATCCGGCACTGCTTCTCGCCCCCTATCACGAAGCCGTGGGGGTCCTGATCAACCAGCATGGATTGAATCTGCTCTGGATCGGGACATTCACCCTGGTGGGTGCGTTCTACATCTGGAGTGGGTCAGTGACGGCGATGTTGTTCACCGGAATCGTCGGTGGTCTGGCTGATATTGGCTATTTCGTCTTCATGGATTTGGGTGACTTTGTGAATTTCGTTCCCGGAACGTTGATGACGCTTGTGTCCGGCTCTGCCATCATTCTGAGCCTTCTTGCTTATTCTTCAGGAAAGCGCGTTCGGGAAAGTCAAAAGGACTAAAATCAGCAGGAGCATTCGACAGATGGGCGAGCCTTGCAGCCAGATCATGCAAGGCCCGTTCCCGCCCGCAGCTTGCAAGTTCGCGACCCGCACATGGCCAAGGCTTTGGCCAGATCACCAAGGATATTTGTCATGACCCAAGCCGTTCCCATCATTGCGGGCAAAGCACCGTCCAAGGTCGCGCTCGAAAAGGGCAAGGACTACTTCTGGTGCCAGTGTGGCAGGTCCAAAAGCCAGCCCTTTTGTGATGGCAGTCATGCGGGCACCGACATCGGCCCTTTAAAATTCACCGCCGAAAAGGATGGCGATGCCGCATTGTGCCAGTGCAAGGCCACCGCGAACGGCCCGTTTTGTGACGGCTCGCACATTCGGCTTGGTGAGGCGACGGTCGGAAATCCGGCACCTGCACCTCAATCCGACATTCCGCAAGCCAGAGCGACGCCCGAAGAACCCACTGTCGCGCGGATCCATGCCTTGGCGAAAGACGGGCTGTCTAAGCTCGGCCACCACGGCGAGATGGGCTCGATGGGTGTGCCGCGCAAAGACCTGCCGCGTTGGGACGACATTCAGATTCTGCCCGCCCAGATGGCGCGCAAGCCGCTGCTGGATGACGCGGCCGTGGCGACCTCTGTCACCATCGGCCCGCGCGCAGCCAAGCCGTTGCAGCTGGATATCCCGCTGTTCGTATCCGACATGAGCTTTGGCGCCTTGTCGGAGGAGGCCAAGACAGCCCTTGCGCGGGGTGCCCAGATGGCGGGCACGGGCATTTGCTCGGGCGAAGGCGGCATGCTGCCCGAAGAACAGGCTGAAAACAGGCGGTATTTCTACGAGCTGGCCTCGGCGCGGTTTGGCTGGTCGCTTGAACATGTCGCGCGGGTGCAGGCGTTCCACTTCAAGGGCGGCCAAGGGGCCAAGACGGGCACCGGCGGCCATCTGCCCGGGGAAAAGGTGCAAGGCAGGATCGCCGAAGTGCGCGGCCTGGAGCCGGGACAGGCCGCGATCTCGCCTGCCACTTTCACCGACCTTCGGACGCCCGCCGATTTCCGGCGGCTGGCCGATCAGGTGCGCGAACGCTCTGGCGGCATTCCCATCGGCTTCAAACTGTCGGCAAATCATATCGAGGATGACATCGACTTCGCGCTGGAGGCCGGTGCCGATTACATCATCCTCGACGGGCGCGGCGGCGGCACGGGGGCGGCCCCTCTGATCTTCCGCGACCACATCTCGATCCCGACGATCCCCGCCTTGGCACGCGCCCGCAGGCACCTCGACGCAAGGGCCGGGCGCGAGGTCACGCTTGTGATTACGGGCGGTCTGCGCATGCCCGAGGATTTCGCCAAGGCCATGGCGCTTGGTGCGGATGCTGTTGCGGTCAGTAATTCCGCCATGCAGGCCGTGGGCTGCATCGCAGCGCGCATGTGTAATTCCAACAACTGCCCCGTGGGCGTGGCGACGCAAAAACCGGAACTGCGCAAGCGGCTGGATGTGCAAATCGGCGCCGAACGTCTGGCGCGGTATTTCGGGGCCAGCGTGGAACTGATGCAGGTGCTGGCCCGCGCCTGTGGCCATGACAGCTTGTCGGGCTTCACCCCGCGCGACATCACCGCGTGGAAACGTGACGTCGCCGAGTTGAGCGGCATTCGCTTCGCAGGTGTTTCGCCAATTGCATAGCGGCCATGGCGGCAGGCAATCTGGTGGGACGATCAGAACGGCCCCATCTCTGCGCCGAAAGGAGCTGAAACATGCTTGATACCTATCCTATCCGCGAAACCGGAATGCCCCCAGAGATGCAGACCTTGCTGGCGCGCTATCCTCGCGACAGCTGGGAAGCGCACCCCGGTTTCCGCGGCAAGACCCGGCACTGGCTGGGCGCGCACCGGATGTTCCGCCGCGTGGCCGAACGCATCCGGCTGGATACCGAAGCCGTGCTGAACAAGGACATGGACCTTGACGACTATGCCGGGCGTCTGTCCTATTGTGGCGGCAACCTGGTCGGGAACCTGCATGGCCATCATCGCTGGGAAGACCGCAGCTATTTCCCCGAGCTAGCGGCAGCTGATCCGCAGTTCGCGGCCGGCCTCGATGTGCTGGAACAGGATCACGCGGATCTGGACAGGGTGCTGGATGACTTTACCCGGCAAGCCAACCGCGTGATCAAGCTGGCGGTGCTGGACGAGTCGCAGGCCCGCGACGAGGCCGGTGCCGTGCATGGCACAAGCCGTGTCATCGAGGCCTTTCTGAACCGCCACCTGACGGATGAAGAAGACCTGGCCGTCCCGATCATCCTGCACCACCGGCTGAGAGGATAGCCATGACAAGGGACATCTCGACCGAAGAAGACCAGTCGGATGCCGGAGAACGCCGCGCACGGGGCGAATTCGTGCGCGGCGTCAGCGGCTTTCGCCATTCCATAGGCGATCCGGACTTCCCGCCCGAGCCGGGCCGCTATCACCTGTTCGTGGCGCTGAATTGCCCGTGGTGCCACCGCGTGACCCTGGCGCGCACTGTGCGGGGCCTTTGCGATGGCATCACGATGGACGTGGCCTCACCGAGGGCGTTCTCTTCACCACCTACGCGACGCTGCGGTCCGAAGAACGCGGCGCCAAGAAATCTCGCGTTGACCAGATCGTCGACTGGTTGGGGGCGGATTTCGACGGGGTGATCCTGCTTGACGAAAGGCATGCCATTGCGAACGCCGCCGGGTCGAAGTGCGAGCGCGGTGATACCGAGGCGTCGTAGCAGGGCAGGGCGGGCTTGCGCCTCCAGCACAAATTGCCGAATGCCCGCGTGGCCTACGTTTCGGCCACGGGTGCTACTTCGGTGCACAACCTCGCCTGTGCGCAGCGCCTCGGCCTTTGGGGCGGGGAGGACTTTCCGTTCGCCACCAGGTCGGAATTCGTCGAGGCCATTGAGGCGGGTGGGGTCGCCGCGATGGAAGTCCTCGCCCGCGACCTGCGGTCGCTTGGCCTCTACACCGCTCGGTCGCTCTCCGGCGATGGCGTCGAGTATGAGATGCTGGAACATGCGCTGACCCCCGAACAGCGAGGCATCTATGATGCCTATCGCCGTTGTCTGGATGTCAACCTGACGGGTGCCATCTTAGCCGTGCAAGGTGAGCTGCCGATGATGAAGGCCGCTAGGCGGGGTTGCATCCTTTTCACGGGGTCGACGTCCGGCATTTTCGGCACTCCCTATCGCGCCCCCTATGTCGTATCGAAATGGGCGATCAACGGCCTGATGAAAACCGTGGCTATGGAGGCGGGGCCATTCGGCATCCGCGCCAATGTTATCGCTCCCGCTTGTGTTGAGGGGCCGCGCATGGACGGTGTCATCGCGCGCGAAGCTGCGGCGAAAGGCACGACACCCAGGGCCGTCCGCAACGCCTACCTGGAAGGCACGTCGCTTCGCTGCTTCGCGCGCCCTAACGAAGTCGCGTCCATGGCGCTATTCCTCGCATCCGACAGCGGCTCACGAGTATCGGGGCAGGTCATGGTGATCGACGGCCACACCGAGAACCCCGACCCTAAGGTCTAATGGCGGTGCCCTTTCAGGTCCGCGCGGCTTCGAAGTCGGCCCAAGCCTGTTCGAAGGCCGTGAAGTCGAAGCCAGGCGTTCGGGCGGGGTCCAGGATATCCGCTCAGTCGCCTGCAGCTTGCCAATAGCCTGCCCAAGCGCTGCGACAACATCTGACGGCACTACGACCGCACCATGGCGATCTGCATGGACCAGATCGCCCTGCCGCACCTCAAGGCCCATCAGTCGCACCGGCAGTCCAACTGAACGGACATAGACGTAGCCGTGGCTTGGCCCAACGCTACCCGCGATAACCGGAAAGCCGGAAGGCAGGTCGCCGAGATCGCGCACGACGCCATTGGTCAGCGCGCCCGACACGCCAAAGCCCTTGTGAACGGTTGTGTTTATCTCGCCCCAATAAGCACCGATGCAATTGGGGTAATCCAGATCCTCGATCACAGCGACAGACGGTTTCGGCTGACGTTGCCCCCAGCTTTTATCCAGCGTGAGCGAGACACCGGGTTTGAGTTTTGCCCAATCGGGCGGGTTGGGCAACGGGGACTGGCGCGGAGCTTTGCAGATTTCGCAGCGTCAGGCCCCGTTGCGGGGCGAAGGTTTGTGCGAACTCGGCTGGGGTCTGCCAGCCGAGGCGGGAGTGGGGCCGTTCGGTGTTGTAGTCGGTGCGCCAGGCGGCGAGCGTGGCGCGGGCATGATGCAGGGACGGGAACAGGGTCTCGTTCAAGAGTTCGTCGCGCAGGCGGCCGTTGAAGCTCTCGATGAAGGCATTCTGGGTCGGCTTGCCGGGTGCGATGTAGTGCCAGTCAAACTTGCGATCATCCACGAACTTCAGGATCGCATTCGAGGTGAACTCGGTCCCATTATCGCTGACAATCGTCTGGGGCTTGCCACGGGTATCGAACAGCGCCGCCAGTTCCCGCGCCACCCGTGCCCCCGATAGCGAAGTGTCGGCGATCAGGGCAAGGCATTCGCGGGTGCAGTCATCGACCACGGTCAGGATCCTGAACCGGCGGCCGTCCGTCAACTGATCCGAGACAAAATCCAGCGACCAGCGCTGGTTTGGCAGCAGCGGCAGCACCACCGATGCCCGTGTACCCATGGCCCGCTTGCGCCCACCGCGGCGGCGCACATGCAGCTGTTCTTCGCGGTAGATCCTAAACAGGCGCTTGTGGTTCACCTCGTGACCCTCGCGCCGCAGGAAGACATGCAGCCGACGATACCCGAACCGGCGTCTGGCTTTGGCCAATTCCTTCAGCCGTTCCCGCAGCACAGGGTTGTCCTGGCGGACCACCTCATAGCGCATGGTCATCCGGCAACAGCCGATCACCCGGCACGCCCGCCGCTCGCTCATCCCATGGCCCTCCACCAGATGCGCAACCGCTTGCCGCTTTCCGGCGGGCGTCACCACTTTTTTCCCAAGAGATCCTTCAGCGCGGCATTGTCGAGCATCGCATCGGCGAGGAGCCGTTTCAGGCGCGCGTTCTCGTCCTCGAGACCCTTCAGCCGTTTGGCCTCGCTGACATCCATGCCGCCATACTTGGCCTTCCACTTGTAAACGGTCGCATCACTGACGCCATGCTTGCGGCACAGATCGGCGACGGAAATCCCGGCCTCGTGCTCCTTGATCATTCCGATAATCTGCGCCTCGGTGAAACGGCTTTTCCTCATGTCGTCTGCTCCCTCAGGTTGGGCAGACTCTACATCAGACTGAGGGAACTTCCGGGGGGCAGGTCACGGGGATTGCGCATGAAGTCATTCATGATTTCACAGGAAGGGTAGGTCGGTCAGCTCGCCGGGCTGCATCGCACCGCTGACCCGGGTTTCGACCCGGTCCCCGATGGCGCAGTCGGCATCGATCAGGGCAAACCCGATGTTCTTCTTCATCCGGTAGGAAAAGATGCAGTTGGTCATGCAGCCAACCTTCTTTCCGTCCATGAAAACCGGGTTCCAATGAAAGCCTGGCGCCACCGGGTCGCCTGCATCCAGAACAACCCCCAGCGAATGCCGCTTGGGCCTTTCGGTGGCCACTACGCGCAAGGCCTGGATGCCGATGGTGTCATCTGGCACATGCAGATCGACAAACTTGCCCATCCGAACCTCGAACGGGTTCGTGGTGGCGTCTGTGTCCCCGCCATAGGAAATCAACCCCGACTCGACCCGTTCGCACCAGTTGGGTCCGCCCGGGCCGATGCCCCAGGGCTGGCCAGCCTCGCGGAAGATGTTCCAGAGCCGGGCGCCCTTGGTCCCGTCGCGCAGGTAGATCTCGAACCCGCCCTGTTTCGACCAGCCGGATCGCTGCACTACAACGGGGATGCCGTTGATGTCCGTCTCGCGGAACCAGAAGTACTTCACGTCACGCACCCAGTCGCCACAGACATGGGCAACGACGTCCTCGGCCTTCGGTCCTTGGATGGCCATGGGCGAGACATCGGGTTCGCTGACCTCGACGCGCAGACCCCGCTCTGCGGCGATGGCCCCGGCCCAGAACCAGATGTTGCTGTCAGCAATCGACAGCCAATACAGGTCGTCGGCCAGCTTCAGGCAGATCGGATCGTTGATGAGAATGCCTTGATGATTGCAGAGCGGAACGTATTTCCCTTGCCCGACCTTCTGTTTCGCCAGATCGCGGGGGGCGAGGATCTGCGCCAGCCTGCCTGCGTCGGGGCCTTTCAACTGGACCTGGCGTTCCACCGCAACGTCCCATTGGCTGACTCCGTTGATCAAGCGCCAGTATTCGGCTTCAGGGTTGCCGAAGGCGGTTGGCATCAGCATGTGGTTGTAGGTGGTAAAGTTGGTGACCCCTTCGCGAACCGTCGCCTCGTAGAAGGGCGACGGCCGCAGGCGGGCAGAGGGCGTGATGCCGTACAATTGAAACTCCGGTCATATGGCTGTCAGCGGGGGGGCTGGTTTGCGAAGAAATCCAGGATCATCGGCCAGGTTTTTTCCAGGTCGTAGTCATGTGCCATGTTCGCCCGGCAATCGAGAACAGGTGGCAGCCCCGACCCGTCCGGTGCGCAAGAAGAGCGGCATTCGATGCCTTCTGCCCCGAAGTCGACCTTCGCCAACTCGGCGGTGCAGCCCTGCGCATTAGCCCAGACATCGGTGATCGCCCCGGCACCGGTGTAGTGGTAGAGATCCGTGTCAGCGGTGGTTGTGAACCCGGTCTCGTCCCATGTGCCAGGCGGAACGGTCGGATCGTCCACGCCGGTAATGAGCAGCACCGGCAGCCCATCGGGCCGACCGGGTCCTTCCAGAAAGCCGCGATGCGGCAGCCCGATCAGCGGCGCGATGGCACGAAGTTGGCTGGCAACGGCCGGGGTTTGACCCATGTCCCAGGTGAACATCCCGCCATTCGAGCCGCCAGCCATGAAAACCCGGTCAAGGTCGATGCAGGCCGACTTGCCGATCTCGGCGATCAGGGTGCTTACAAAGGCCGCATCATCGGTCTGGCATTGGGTCCAGGAACAGCCGTTCTGGGCCACGCCTTCACCCAACGGGCCGCATGACTTGTAGGAATAGTTCGTCTCGGCGCCCGAGCAGATGGGCTGACCGTCGCCACCGATGCCGGTGGCCGAGCCGCTGAAGGTCCAGGAGTTGTAACTTTCATCACCGCCTTCCGATCCGACCCCGCGCGCCGCTGCCAGGTAAAAACCCTTCAGGTCGGCTTCGGCGGTGACGACGGGTACATCTAGAAACGCATTCTCATCCTCGCCCCAGCCATGGAAGATTAGCGCCAGCGGCGCAGGCTGGGCCGCGTCGACCCCGGCAGGAACATGGAGCCGCCAGGTCCGGGTCTGTTCCCCGTCGGGCAACTGGAAGGCGCCGCTCGCTGGAACGGCCTTGCCGCACCCTTCGCTGGGCGTTTCGGCAATTAGCGGCGTCCCGAGGATGGCGAGGAACGCAGCAATGATCGACGTGGGTGTGATCCTTTCGTACTTCATCTGCCTTTTCCTTGCTTGCCTTGTTGAAAACCCCTGCCGACTGGATTGGCACCCAATCGGCAGGAAGGTGTGCCAGATCAACTGACAGGGATTGCAGGCCGACCCCCGGTCTGCATGACCCTACGTTGGCCAGCATTGACCAGAAGTTCAAACAACCGGTTTTCACGCTAAGGCCCCGATTTCGTCATGCCGTGCCTCATGCGATCTCGAAGAGGCCGGCGGCGCCCATCCCGCCACCCACACACATGGTCACGACGCCTTGGGATGCACCCCGGCTGCGGCCCTCCAGCAAGACGTGTCCGGCAAGCCGAACCCCGGTCATCCCGTAAGGATGGCCAACCGAGATCGCGCCGCCGTCGACATTCACGCGGGCAGGATCAAGGCCAAGCTCGGCGATGCATGGCAGGGCCTGCGCCGCAAAGGCCTCGTTCAACTCCCAAAGGTCGATGTCCGCGACGCGGCGGCCTGTGCGTTGCATCAGGCGCGGAACCGCGTGGATCGGGCCGATGCCCATGTGTTCGGGCGGACAGCCCGCCACCGCCATCATGCGCAAGGCCCCAAGGATCGGCAGATTGCGGCGCTCGGCAGCCCGGCGCTCCATCAGGACCATGGCTGCGGCCCCGTCCGACAACTGACTGGCATTGCCTGCGGTGACAAGGCCACCGTCGCGCACTGGCTTCAGCGCGGCAAGTCCTTCGGCGGTGGTCTGCGGGCGGTTTCCTTCGTCCTTGGAAAGCGTGACCAGTTCGGAGCGAAGGTCACCGGTAGCCTTGTCCTTGACCAACCGTGTTGCCGTCACTGGCACGATCTCGGCATCGAACCGGCCCGCCTCCTGCGCCGCAGCGACCTTCCGCTGCGATTGAAGCGCGAATTCGTCCTGTGCCTCACGGCTGACGCCCCAGACCTTTGCGACAGCCTCCGCCGTATCGAGCATTGGCAGATAGGCCATCGGCTGCTGCGCGGTTACGGCCGGGTCAAGGTCGCGGAAGGCCCAATCAAAGTAGGGCGTCTGAATGGCCGAGACATTCTCTTGCCCCGCCGCGATGACGACATCCATCCCGCCCTGTTCGATGGCATGGGCCGCGATGGCGATGGCCTGAAGGCCCGACGCGCATTGCCGGTCCACGGTCTGGCCCGAAACGCTGACCGGAAGCCCTGCCGCAAGGGCGGCGAGACGGCCAAGGTTCATCGCGGCGGTGCCTGCGGTCAGGACGCTTCCCATGACCAGATCCTCGACCTCGCCCGGATCTATCCCGGCCCGGCTGATCGCGGCCGAAATGGCATGGGCGGCAAGGGTCGGGGATTTGACGTTGTTCAGGCTGCCCTTGTAGGCCAGCCCGATGGGCGTACGGGCAAAGGATACGATGACGGCTTCCCGCATCAGGCGATTTCTCCGCTTTCCAGCATCTGGCGAATACGTTTCTTGTCGATCTTTCCGACCGAGGTACGGGGCAGGGCGGCAACCCGACAGATCCGGTCCGGGTTGGCCCATTTTGGCAACTCGCCCCGTTCGATTGCCGCGCTGATCTTTTGCCGGATGGCGGTCCCGACGGAATCTGACGGCTCCATCACCGCCACAAGGACCGGCCGTTCGCCCCAGCGAGAGTCTGGAACCCCGACGGCGGCGACCTCGATCAGGCCCGGCACGGTGGAGGCAAGGTTTTCAAGGGTCAGAGAAGATACCCATTCGCCGCCCGACTTGATCACGTCCTTCAGCCGGTCGGTGATGCGCAAGGTGCCATCCGGGGACAGATGCCCGACATCGCCCGTATGCAGCCAGCCTCCCTGCCAGAGATCGGCACTTGCGCTGACGTTCTTGAGATAGCCTTGGGTCAGCCATGGCGCACGGGCAACGATCTCGCCAGTGGTCGCGCCATCCTTCGGGACATCCGCCATGTCCGGGTCCACCACACGAACCTCGACCAGGGGCGACGGCCGTCCCGTTGCCGTGCGGAGGGTCAGGTCATCGCTGGTCTGGCTGGCCACCATGTCGGCATGCGTGACGAAGGGGCAGGTTTCGGACATGCCGTAGGCCGCATGCACATCAATGCCATGCGCGCGCGCCTGACCGGCCAGCCCTTCTGACAAGGCAGAGCCACCGATCAGCACCTTCCATCCCGTCAGGTCGGTGGCGGCCGCTTCGGGCGCTCCAATGACCATGGCCAGGATCGTCGGCACGCAATGCGAGAAGGTGACGCCGTGGTCCCGGATCAAAGCCAGCAGCCGTGCGGGATCATAGCGGCCGGGATAGACCTGCTTCAGGCCGAGGAAGGTGGCGATATAGGGAAAGCCCCAGCCATGGACGTGGAACAGCGGCGTGATCGGCATGTAGACGTCATCGCGTTTGAGGCCGCCTTTTCCGGGAACCGTGCCAAGGTCAGCCGCGAGGGCAAGCGTATGCAGGACCAACTGGCGATGGGTGTAACTCACCCCCTTGGGATCGCCTGTTGTTCCGGTGGTGTAAAACAGGGTCGCCCTTGTCTCCTCGGGCAGGGCAGGAAAGTCGAAAGCGACCGGCTGTTCCGCCAGAAGAGTTTCATATTCGCCAATGAATCCCTCTGGCACAGCCGCAGGCTTGCCTTCGGCAAGAAGGATCAGTTTCACCGGCCGCTCGACCCGGGATAGCAAAGGCAGGAGGATGGGCAGGAAATCCTCATGACAAAGGATCGCGTCATCTTCGGCGTGATTGATCGTGAAAATGATCTGCTCGGGCGCCAGTCGGATATTGACCGTGTGCAGCGTCGCCCCAACCATCGGAATGGCGAAGAAGCACTCCAGATAGCGCGAGGTGTCCCAGTCCATCACGGCGATGGTCTTGCCTTCACCAAGCCCCTGGCCGACCAGAAGCGCAGCCAGACGGGCAATCCGTTCGTGAAAAATCCGGTAGGTCCGCGCCTGACCGCTTCCATCGACGATCACCTGATCAGGATTGCGTCCGGCCGGCGCATGCAGGATCTGCCGAATGTTCAGGTCGAAGCGTGGGTCCATGGCTGACTCTTTTGACTGTCGCTGAAGGGTAGCCCCATCAAGACCAACTTACACATGACGAAAAAGGGGGCTAAGCTTCGCCCACGATATGACCTGCGTCTCTTTCAGGCCAGGAATTGGCCGGCAACACGCCAGGCGCTCTGTGAAGGAGGGAGATCGCTGTCATGGGACATCAGATGCCACCACTGCCGTGGCTGCGGGCGTTCGAGGCCTCTGCGCGGCACCTCAGTTTCACGAACGCCGCCACCGAGCTCCACCTGACGCAGGCGGCCATATCAAAGCAGGTCAAACTTCTGGAGCATTATCTGCGCGAGCCGCTGTTCGAGCGGCTGCCGCGCAGCCTGATACTCACCAAAGCCGGAGCTGCCTATCTGCCCAAGGTGAACGACGCCTTCGAAAGGTTGTCCGCTGGAACGCTCGAAGTCTTTGGCGGTCGGCGCAAGGGCATCCTGACCGTGCGCGCGCCAATCGGTTGGGCGGTGAACTGGATTGCCGAACGGCTTCCAGCCTTCATGGATCACTGTCCGCAAATTCCGGTCAGGATCGTTTCGTCTGTCTGGTCCGAAGAAGCTGAAACCGAGCGGTACGATCTGGACATCCGCTATGGAACCGGAAAATGGCCGGGCATTCGGGCTGACCGGGTAAGCTGGGAGAGCCTTGAACCGCTCTGCGCGCCCGAAATCGCAAAGCGACTTCATTCGCCCGAAGATCTGGAAGCTGAACGGCTGTTGCATGTCCTTGGTTATCAGGAAGGCTGGGCGACCTGGCTCGCGGCGGCCGGGGTGACAAGGATCAATGCCGGATCAGGGGCGCATTTCGATTCCTCTCTCATGGCTTATGAAGTTGCCGCTCATGGTGGCGGCGTGGCATTGGGCCGGACTTCAATGTCCGCGACCGAGTTGCGCTCGGGACGTCTGGTTCGGCCCTTCACGCTTTCGGTCCCGGTGGAGGAGTCCTTCTACATCCTGACGCCCGACGAAGGTCTTGGCCACCCAGATGCCACGCCGTTTCGCGACTGGCTTCTGGCGGAAGTCGCCAAGGGTCAGGCTTGAATCTGGTCAACTACCCGGCCAATACGCTGCCCTATTGCTTGCCCAAGGCAAGGCATGGGCCAGCACCGTCGCCCTGCCGCCAAAAGATCAGCGCCCTTGGGTCCGGGCGAAGCCATCAACGCCGGTTCCCCTTTGCACAGGCTTCGAACACGCCTTCGGCCCCCATCGCCTGGAAGAAGACACCCAAGACCGGGCTCTGGTTTTGTCGCGGAATGCCAACTGACGCGCCTCCTGCCGGATTGGTCAATCCGCCCGGTCCCGGTATACGCCGTCACCGCGACCAGGGCGCATCCGGCCAAGATCCGGTTTCTTCTGGACTTCGTGCAGTCCACCCTTCGCGAAATCAGTCCACCCCGGATGCCCTATGGTTCTGGCGGGCGAGCCTGAGATCCAGGCCCGTCCGCCAATCGCATCAGGCAAGGCCGAACTGCGCGCGAAGGCCGGCAAGGAAGGTGGCGTCATCGGTCGCTTGCCGTGCCGCAAGCATCTGAACCGCGTCCGGTCCGGCGGCATACCGAAGGCGGTCTTCGGGGTCGGTTGCAGCAGCATAGATTTCGGCGGCAATGGCTTCGGGGGTCGAAGCCTGCGCGGCCATCTCGGGCATAGCCGTCATCAGCGCCTGCACCAGCGGCTGATACTCGGTCAGGCCCGGATCATTGCTGAAGTCAAAGGACCGCCCGGCGAAATCGGTGCGCACCATGCCCGGCTCGATGATCTTGACCCTGACGCCCAGCGGCAAAAGTTCGTAATGCAGGGCCTCGGACAGACCTTCGACAGCGAACTTGGTGCCGTGGTAAAGGCTGCCAAGCGGAAAGGTCATCCGCCCCCCGATCGACGAGACATTCAGGATCAGCCCGGAACGCTGCCTGCGAAAGTGCGGCAGCACGGCTTGCGTAACGGCGAGAAGGCCGATCACGTTGACATCAAACTGACGACGGATCTTTTCCGGCGGGGTGGCCTCCAGCGGCCCATAGGCACCGTAGCCCGCGTTGTTCAAAAGCGCGTCGATCCGGCCGAACCGGGCGATCCCCGCTGCGATTGCCGGGGTGATCGAGCCCGCATCCTCGACATCCAGACGGGTGACGAGAACCCGCTCCAGCCCGGCAAGGGCGGTATCGGCTTCGGGGCGGCGCATGGTGGCAACCACGTTCCAGCCCTTGTCATGGAAATGCCGGGCGGCGGCCCTGCCGATCCCGCTGGATGCGCCGGTGATAAGGATAGTGCTGGTCATGTCTGCTCCTTTGGCTTCTGACCAGACCGAGCTAGGCGCGGGGCGGATACCGGACAATTGCGGATGGTGCCAGCGGTATAACCGATCACGCCAATCGCCGGCTGACAGCGGCACGGGCTGTGGCCGGAGTCATGCCGGTCCAGCCCAGGAACGCCCGGTAAAAGGAATTGGGGTCGCCAAAGCCAAGCAGATAGCTCGTCTCCTCGGCGGTCAGCTTCTGGTCTTGCAGATAGGCCAGCGCAAGTTCGGTTCGGGTCTCGTCCAGAAGGGTCTGAAACGAGGTACCCTCCCCGGCCAGCTTGCGTTGCAGACTGCGTCGGCTGGTCCCCAGACGGCGGCTGAGATGGTCGATCGACACCCGGCCCGATGCGAGGCCAGCACCAATCTCGCGACGGACTCTGACCGCCAGCGCCAGGGGATCCTCGACAGTCTTCAGCCGTGCGAATAGTTCGGCTTCAATGATCCGCCGCAGTCCGGTATCGGCCGAAATGATATGGCGCTCCGCGTCTTCCCGCGACAGAAGGATGCGGGTTGTCGGACCGGTCGCAAGCGGGCTGCCGACAAAGGCGCGGAAGGCAGGTGTCGCCCGCGCGGCATCGGGCAGGGTGATCAGCCGGGGGATGACCGGATGGGCCGTCAGGATGCGGGTGAGTTCGACGAAATAGGCAATCTCCATCGTTGCGGTCACCGCGCCGATGGGGCAGGCGGGGTCTGCCGAGCGGAATTCCACTGCAAGCCCGTCGGCATCTTTGGCAATTGCCAGCCGTATCGGGGCGATGAGGGGTTTGAAAAGCTGGATCCGGCTCAATCCCTCGCCCACCGTGGGGCTGGCGGCAAAGGCCAGAATCGCCGGTTGAAGCGGCCCCTTGGCGGCCTCCCGCCCCAGGGTCAGCGCGACATCGGGCGACCCGGCCTCGGTGGCAATGGCGTTGATGACTGAAAACCAGCCGCGCGCGTCGACCCCGCGCGTCTCATGCTGAAGGTGGTCGTCCGCCAGGCCCGCACGCGCCAGAATGCGGGCTGTCGAAAGACCAAGCCTGGCCGCCGCAAAGCGAACTAGGCTGCCGATCCGGTAGTGCGGGGCCTGCGCCATGCCATGTATCCCCTTCGCTGTCTGGTTGCGACTTGCGGCGGAAGTGGGCCGAATTCAACGGTCCTGGCGCAATCCGCAAGTGTTATGGCGCAGACTGCAAGCTATACTGCGTTCGGGGCCAGCTTAATGCGCCCGCAACCTCACCCCGGCGTCCAGCCGGATCACCTCGCCGTTCAGCATCGGGTTGCGGATCATCGACAGGCAGAGGTCGGCGAAGTCTTCCGGCTCACCAAAGCGACGGGGGAAGATCGCGTCCGATGTGATCGCTTCCACCACCTCGGGCGGGACTTCTGCGGCCATGGGCGTGTGGAAAAGCCCGGGCGCGATGGCCAGAACCCGAACACCCTTGGCCGCGAACTCCCGCGCCGCCTGGATCGTCATGGCGGCAATCGCGCCCTTCGAGGCGACATAGGCCCCCTGACCGATCTGCCCCTCGTAAGCGGTGATCGAGGACGTGTTGACGATGACCCCGCGCTCGGCGTCCGGGTCGAGCGGGTCCAGTGTCATCATCCGGGCCGCGGCCTTGGTCATTACGCTGACCGTGCCCAGAAGATTGACGCCGATCACCTGCGAAAACCGGGCCATGTCCACCGGTCCTTCGCGCCCGACCAGACGCATCGAGCCCGGTATGCCCGCGCAATTCACCACGATCCGCGCCACACCATGCGCGGCCTGTGCCACATCGAGCGCCGCGATGACCGAGGCTTCGTCCGCCACATTACAGGCAACGGGCAGGACACCGGGTCTTGCCTCGCCCGGCCGCAGGTCAAGGGCCGCGACCCGGGCGCCCGCAGCGGCGAGGATTTGTGCCGTGGCAAGGCCAAGGCCCGACGCCCCGCCGGTTACAAGGGCGGCAAGGCCCGACAGATCACGCAAGTTCGCCCCGTTCTGCCAGCAGCCGATTCAGCCAGTCGGGGTCCATTTCCGGGACGGAGGAAAGAAGGAGGTTTGTGTAGTCTTCCTTCGGATCGGCAAAGAGCTCTGCCTTTGGTCCGCGTTCGACCACGGCGCCGTGTTGCATGACCACCACCTCGTCGGCGATGGATTTCACTGTGGCGAGGTCATGCGTGATGAACATGTAGGCGAGGTTCAGCTCGCCTTGCAGGCGGTCGAGCAGTTTCAGGATGCCTTCCTGCACGATCTGGTCGAGCGCAGAGGTCACCTCGTCGCAGATGATCAGCTGCGGCTCGGCGGCAAGGGCGCGGGCGATGCCGATGCGCTGTTTCTGGCCGCCAGAAAGTTCGCCCGGCAGCCGGTCGATATACTTGTCCGGTTCCAGTTCGATCAGCGCCAGAAGGTCACGGATACGGGTTTCCAGCGCCTTGCCCTTCAGGCCCAGATACATCTCGGCCGGTCGCCCGATCAACTCTCGCAGGCGCAGTTTCGGGTTCAGCGCGGTGTCGGCCATCTGGTAGATCATCTGGCACTGGCGCAACTCCTCGCGCGAGCGGGCCTTGAAGCTGGGGGGCAAGGGTTTGCCGTTGAACAGCACTTCGCCCTTTCGCGGCGACAGAAGGCCTGTGATCACCCGCGCCGTGGTGGATTTGCCCGACCCGCTTTCGCCGACCACGGCCACGGTGCGGCGGGCGTGGATGTCAAAACTGACATTTTTCAGCACATCGACCGTACCATAGGCCGCAGTCACGTTGCGCACCGAGACGACGGGCGTTCCGGTCGCGGGCGGCTGTTCGGTGCGGGCAAAGCTCCGCACGGCCCAGAGGCTTTTGGTGTAGTCCTCGCGCGGGGCGGCCAGCATCGACCGGGTATCGGCCTCCTCCACCTCGTCGCCGCGCAAGAGCACCTTGATGCGGTCGGCCATCTGGGCGACCACGGCAAGGTCATGGGTGATGTAGATGGCCGCGGTGCCGAACTGGCGCACGATATCACGGATCGCGGCCAGCACCTCGATCTGGGTGGTAACGTCCAGCGCGGTGGTCGGTTCGTCGAAGATGATCAGGTCAGGCCGGCAGGCCATGGCCATCGCCGTCATAGCCCGCTGCAACTGCCCGCCCGAGACCTGATGCGGATAGCGGAACCCGATCTCCTCGGGGTTTGGCAGGCGCATGCGGCGGTAAAGCTCTACCGCGTCGGCCTCGGCCTTTTCGCGTGACATGACGCCATGCACGACAGGCCCCTCGCAATACTGGTCGATCAGTTTGTGCGCAGGGTTGAAGCTCGCTGCCGCCGATTGCGCGACATAGGCGATGCGCTTGCCGCGCAGTCCCCGGCGCGCCGCCTCGGGCGCCGTCCGCAGGTCGATGCCGTCAAAGTCGATGGTCCCGCCCGAGATGCGGCAGCCGTCACGGGCAAAGCCCATTGCGGCCAGACCCAGCGTCGACTTGCCCGCCCCGGATTCCCCGATCAGGCCCAGAACCTCGCCCTTGTGCAGGGTCAGGTCCACACCCTTGATGATCGGGTGCCAGGCATCGCCGGACCGCCCCTCGATCTGCATGCCCTTGATGGTCAGAAGCACCGGTTTTTCCATGGGCTTACTCCTTCAACCCGCTGGCGCGGTGCAATTGCCAGTCGACCACGAAGTTCACCGCCACGGTCAAGAGCGCGATGGCCCCGGCGGGCAGCAAGGGCGTGATGTCCCCGAAAGTGATCAGCGTGGCATTCTCGCGCACCATGGAGCCCCAGTCGGCGGTGGGGGGCTTGATGCCAAGGCCAAGGAACGACAGCGCCGAGATCGACAGGAAGACAAAGCAGAAGCGCAGCCCGAACTCGGCCACCAGAGGTGCCATCGCATTGGGAAGAATCTCGCGCCGGATCAGGCGCCACATGCCTTCGCCGCGCAGGCGTGCTGCCTCGATGTAATCCATCACCACGATGCCCTGGGCGACGGATCGGGCCAGGCGGTAGACGCGGGTGGCATCGACGGCGGCGATCACAAGGATCAGCGTCAGGACCGAGGTGCCGAAGATTGTCAGGAGCAGAAGCGAGAAGATCAGCGCCGGAATGGCCATCAGCGCATCGACAAAGCGCGACATCCACTGGTCGAGGCGGCCACCCACCAAGGCCGCCCAGATGCCAAGGACCGACCCGAGGACAAAGGCCAGCGCGGTGGTGGCAAAGGCGATGCCCACGGTATTGCGCGCGCCGTAGATCAGGCGGGTCAGCATGTCACGGCCCAGCTTGTCCGTCCCAAGGTAATGGGGGGCTGCCCATGGCTGATAGGCGGCGCCCAGAACCTGCCCCTCGCCGAAGGGGGCGATGACCGGGGCAAGGATGGCCACGACGACATAGATCGCGATCACCGCCAGCCCGAAGGATGCGGTTAGCGGCATGTCGCGGAACATGGGCTTGTGATGGGCCGGTGCCGCCGCATGAAGGGCGGTCCGGCCAGCAAAGCCCACGAGGAAGAACAGGCCCAGCCCGATGAAGATGGAAAGAAGAATGGTCATGGCCCTACTTCCTGTGCATCAGGCGCGGGTTCGTGATCGTCGAGAGCACATCCGCGAGAAGGTTGAGCAGGACATAGGCCGCCGCGAAGATCAGCGCGATGGCCTGCACCACCGCAATGTCGCGGTTGGTGACCGCGTCGATCATCAACTGGCCAAGGCCCGGGTAGACAAAGACCACCTCGACCACCACTACGCCCGTAATGAGATAGGCAAGGTTCAGCGCGACCACGTTGATGATCGGGGCCAGCGCGTTCGGCACCGCGTGGCGCAGCACGACGCGCATCGGCGACATGCCCTTCAGCCGGGCCATCTCGATATAGGGCGAGGCCAGAAGGTTGATGATCGCCGCCCGCGTCATCCGCATCATGTGGGCGGTGACGACAAGGGTCAGCGTCAGCGCCGGTAGGAAAGCCGAATAGAGAAGATCGCCCGTCGTCGTCGCGCTGGTGATGCGCACCATCGACGGGAAAATGCCGGTCTGCGCCAGCCACAGGACAAGAATGTAGGCCACGAAGAATTCGGGGAACGAGATGGCCGTCAGCGCCAGCGCGTTCGAGGCGCGGTCAAAGATCGAATTGCGCCACAAGGCCGCCAGCACGCCCAGCAGCAGAGACAGCGGCACCGACAGGGCCGCAGCATAAAGCGCCAGGAACAGCGTGTTGCCCAGCCGGGTGCCGACCAGTTCCGATATCGGCTTTTGCGTCGCCATCGACACGCCGAAATCGCCCTGCAAGACGCCGGTCAGCCAGTTCCAGTAGCGAAGGGGTGCAGGATCATTGAGCCCCAGCTGCTCGCGCAGCGCGGCCAGGGTTTCCTCGGTCGCAGATTGGCCCAGAAGCTCACGCGCAAGGTCGCCCGGCAGAAGCTCGGTCGCCCCGAAGATCACCACCGATATGATGAACAGGGTCAGAACCCCCAAAAGCAGCCGCTGCCCGATCATTCGCCAGATATCGTTCATCCCATCCCCCCGCTTGCCGTTGTTCTTGCCCTGCGGTCTTTGCGCCGCATTGGCAGAAAGGCCCCGGCAGGCAGAACCCGCCGGGGCCATGTCGTCAGATCCGAAGGATCACGCGAACCACCACCGCTCCACGCAACGGAACCCGTCAAGGTTCCAGTTGGCCGAGATCTTCTCGGGGGTGCTGACCGAGTTTGCCACGGCCATCACATAGTTGTTGTACATCGGGATGATGGTCGAGCCTTCAAAGGACACCAGCCGCTGCATTTCCTGATACATCTCGCGGCGCTTGGTGTCGTCCAGTTCCGACCGGGCGGCGACGAGCAGCTTGTCGAAGGACTCGTTCGACCAGAAGCTCTCGTTCCACTCCGCGCCAGAGACGTAGGCGGTGGTGAACATCTGGTCTTCCACCGGCCGGCCGCCCCAGTAGGACGCGCAGAACGGTTTCTTCATCCAGACGTTGTCCCAGTAGCCATCGTCCGGCACCCGGTCGACATTGATCGTGATGCCGGCAGCGGCGGCCTTTTCGCTCATCAGAACAGCGGCATCGACCGCGCCCGAGAAGGCGGCGTTGGCGGCCGACAGCGTGACCTCCAGCGTGTCCATACCGGCTTCCTTGAGGTGGAACTTCGCCTTGTCCGGATCGTAGGTCTTTGCCTCCATCTCGGCGAAGTAGTAGCGGTTCGCCGGGCCGATCGGGTTGTCATTGGCGACCGAGCCGTGACCGGCAAGGATCTTGTCGACCAGCTCCTGACGGTCGAAGGCGTATTTCAGAGCCAAACGCACGTTGTTGTCGTTGAAAGGTGCAGTGCGCGCATCCATCGGGAAGACATAGTGTGCGTTGCCCGAAACCGACAGGATCTTGGACACGCCACGGCTTTCCAGCAGCGCAATCGCGGCCGGATCAACCTGGTCGATCAGGTCCACCTCGCCGGTCATCAGGGCGTTGAGACGTGCCGCCGGGTCGAGGATGGTCAGAATGATGATCTGGTCGAAATGCGCCCGGTCCGCCTTCCAGTAGTTCGGGTTGCGATTCATCGTCGCCTGTACGCCGGGCTCGTAGCTCTCGACGATATAGCCGCCGGTGCCATCGGTAGTGGTGGGGTCGATCTTGCCTTCGGCACTTGGCAGGATGGGCAGGTGATAGTCCGACATCAGATAGGGGAAGTCGGCGTTCGCCGCGTTCAAGGTGACGACGACATTTTGCCCGTCAACCTTGATGTCGGTGACCGGGTCGAAGAACGGCTTCACCGCCGAAGTCGACGCGTCGCCGCGGTGGTGGTTCAGCGAGGCCACGACGTCATCGGGAGTCATCGGTTTGCCGGAATGGAAGCTGACGCCTTCGCGGATCTTGAACACCCAGGTGGCGCCATCGGTCGAATCCCAGCTTTCGGCAAGCTCGGGCGCAAGGTTGCCGTCGGCAGCAATCTCGATGAGATAGTTGACCCGCGCCGCAGCAAAGGTCTGCACATAGAGCTGGTCCCAGAGGCCGGGATCGTAGCTGTCGGTGGTCGAGCCGTGGCCGAGACCGATGCGAAACACCCCGCCCTTTTTCGGTTCTGACTGAGCCATCGCCATACCGGTCGGCAGGATCAGCCCGGCCGCCGTCATGGCCATACCGCTTTTCAACATGCCGCGGCGGGTCATCCCGCGCGGAGTCATCGTGTTCGTCATGGTTTTCCTCCCTTGCAATAAAGTGCGCCATAGGCGCTTGGTCTGAAGCTCTCGATGGCGGCTTCGGTGTAAGTGGCACGGTCGAGCCATGCGGGGCTTATGTCAACACCCCATCCGGGGGCGTCGGTCACGGTGACATGGCCGTCCACGACCTTGAAGGGGCGACCGCGGAACAGATCGCGTTGCCACGGGTAGTAGTCATCCCCCTCGATCGACAGTTCGAGGTACTTCCCGGCATTGGGAATCGCGGCCATCAGATGCATGGTGCAGATCGTGACAAGCGAAAGATTGGCTGCATGCGGCGTGCAGGTCAGGCCTGCTGCCGCAGCCATGCGCGCCACTTCAAGCGAGCGCGACAGGCCGCCCATGTACATGATGTCTGGCTGAACCACATCGACGGCGCGCGTGTCGATGATGCGCTTCCACGTCGACAAATCCCAGTCCTGTTCGCCGCCGGTCACATCAATGTCGAGCGCCGCCGTGACTTCGCGCGTGGCCTCAAGATCCCAGTAGGGAACCGGCTCCTCGTAATGGCCGATACCGTTGTCTTCCAGCATCCTGCCCACCGCAATGGCACGCGGTACCGAAAAGCCGGAATTGGCATCGACAAGCTTGTCGATGCCATCGCCAAGGGCGCGCGAGACAACAGGAATGATCTCCTCTGTCCTGCCGGGCCATTCGTCGATGTCTTCGCCGCATTCGGCGCCGATCCGCCATTTGGCCGCCGTGAAACCCTGTTCGGCACAAAGACGCACCAGCCGCTCGGCCTCGTCTCTGGCCGAAATGTCGCGCTTCATCGAACTGGCATAGGCCCGCACAGGCCCCGGCCCACCGCCGATCAGGCTTGCGACCGGCTTGCCAGCACGCTTCCCGGCCAGATCCCACAAAGCGGTGTCCAGACCGGCAAGCGCACGGGCGCGGTAGCTTCCGGGGTATTTGTGTTCGCGCCGCTCAATCAAGTGTACAAGCCCGGCGACATCACCGCTGTCGGCACCCAGAGCCCAGGGGACGACCTGCCGGTGAAAGACCTGCGCCGTGATATCGGCGTTATAAGTCGAAGTTTGACCCCAACCGACGGCTCCATCCTCTGCCGTCACACGCACGAAGCAAACAAACTCGTTGTGGAATGTCTCCAAACGGACAATGCGGTTCATCGGGCCTCGTTTGCGTTCTCGAACGGTTCGTTCCGCCCCAGCGTCTTGCGCATCGCGTCGCCGCGCAAACGACAATAGTTCAGCCATTGGCCATATCGAAGTTGGCCATATGCGACGGCCGGTTTTTCCTGATGATTGACAACAACGTACTGCCGCCCCCGCTGCGTGACAGCCCGGAATGGGCCGCATGCTCCCGCTCGTTCATGCACTTCATGGTGCGGATCATCCGATCGATATGATGATACCGATTGCCATTCAGTTGATTGAGACGCTCAGCAGAGCGGGTCGGTAGAAGGCGCACGGCGCGCGCCCAAAGCCACCGAGGCCCCGATGATCACCCCATCCGACACCCAGTCCCTGACCAACTGTCGTCACTTGCGGATCGATCAACCATTTTTGACATGTGCAAGTGCAGGAATGTTATTTTTCCAAGTCGCTGTGCCTTGCAGAAAGGCACTGGACGAAAGCGTTAGATGTGGTGCCTCGCAGATGTGATTTTTCGAAGCACCCATTCGAAAGGCCCGAGTGCAAGGCGCGTTCGCCAGATCGAAAGGGCCAGGATCAGTGCTGTCGTCACGGCGACGGCAATGATGATGGCTGTCACCCGGCTGACTTCGTCCCATAGGCCGAAGCCGTAGCCCGAAAAGAGGGTCGTCAGGAGGATCGACTGGCCGAGATAGACGCTGAGCGATGACCCGCCCGCTGCCAGTACGCGCGCCATTGCCGGCCCCGGAGGGCGGACGATCGCAGAAATCAGTCCCAAATAGCCCAGCGTTGCAATCGGTGCGGCAACAATGGTCAGCACGACGCCCGGCAAGTGCGGCCCCCATTGCCAGATCGCCGCGCCGGTCAGGCCAAGGGCGACCCCGGGAACCAGGCACAAGTTCCGCGCAAGTCGCCAGCAAGGGTGGGCTGCATTGTCGATCATGCCGGACTTGACAGCAGCCAGCCCGAGGCAGAACCAGCCAAGCGCCGCCGTCCCCTGGATCAACAGGAAGAAAGGGACAGTGAATGCGTAACTGGCACTGCGCAGCAAGACCACGTCCAGGAAACTGCCCTCGGTCAGGATCAACCTCTCCAGCGCGACAATGTCCGCTGGCGTTTCGGGTAGGGACAAGATCAGCATGGGCGCGATGATGGCCTGGAGCAACAAGAGCCCCGCGCCAACCCGGGCAAGGCGCGTGACCGGCAAGTTCCTGAAAAGGTAGAAAATCGACCCCGTCACGGCATAGGTCGTCAGTATGTCACCGGGAAATAGCAGGCAACCATGGGCGAGCCCGAGGATCAGCAGCCCAATCATGCGGTTTCGATAGAGCCGACCGAAGGAGAGACCCTGCCGCACTGCTGAGCGCATCATGAGCCCGAGGCCGACACCGAACATGAAAGAGAACAGACCATAGGTCTTGAGCGACGCCAGGCCGTTGACGAGCCAGAGCGCAACCGAGTCCAGGGTCGAGTCCCCGGCGGGCTTCGAAAAGCCGGTAAACGAAGAAAAGGCGATGAACTGCACATTTACCACGACGATTCCGAACAGCGCGATCAGCCTCAGGTAGTCGGGCATAAGCGCGCGCGGCGGGCCGGTCATGGACGGGTGAAGACCGAAAGTGCCAGACCGAGCATCTCGCGGATGCGGGTCGGGTCTTCACCCGAGGCACGTTGTGTGATGGCCAGCGCGATCTGTTCGCCAAGGTATCTTGCGCCGGCCTCGACCGACAACCCGGCTGGCAGATCACCGGCCGCGCGACAGGATTTCAGGAACGCCACATACGCCTCCTGCGCGGCTGCATCGATTTCTTCAACCCGCGCGCGTGTCTCTGGACCCAGGCGGTGCTTGCCCACGCGCATCTTGTAGAACAGGCAGCCGGTTTCCATGCGCGGGTCCGCGCTGGCAAAGTTGATCAGGGCAGCGAGCGTGTCCGGCAACCCCATTCCGCCATGCAGAATTGCGAATATGGCTGAGAGGACCCGCTCGGCGTAGCTGTCGAGAACCGCCCGCGTCAGCCCGTCCTCGCTTCCGAACTCGCGGTATAGCGAGGGCTTTGAGATGCCCGCCATCTGACAGATCGCGTTGACCGACACGTCGGCCGGGTCACTCTGCCAATAGGCGCTCATCGCGACGTCGAGCACCTTGTCGGCGTCCATCGTCTTTGGCCGGCCTCGCGCGGATCTGGCCTCCTTGTCACTCATTTTTATACCACATGGTATTTTTACCTTGACGATGCATTGCGGATATTCGTACCAGTCAGTACCTAAACTTGCAAGCAGGAGAGCGCGACATGGCAAACACCGGAAAAACAGTCGTTATCACTGGCGCCAGCAGCGGTTTCGGCGAGTCGGCGGTTCGCGCATTTGCTGACCGCGGGGACCGGGTTTGGGGAACCATGCGTGATGCCAAAGGACGCAATGCGGCCAAAAAGGCAGCACTGGAGGCGCATTCACCGCTCGTTTCCATCATTGAGATGGATGTGACCAATGACGCCTCGGTCAAGGTTGGCTTTGACACGATCATTGCTGAAGGATCGGTTGATATCCTGATCAACAATGCTGGGGTGATGTATCTTGGCATCTCCGAGGCTTTTAGCGTGGCCCAGGCGCAAGAGCAGATGGAGACGAACTACTTCGGGGCCATCCGTGCAATGCAAGCTGTTCTGCCGGGCATGCGGGCAGCGGGCGCTGGGCTGATCATCAACACCTCATCTCTGGTCGGGCGCATCTCGCCGCCATTCTTCGGTACCTATACGGCCACCAAGCACGCGCTCGAGGGCTATTCCCAGGCGCTGCGATACGAAGTCGCGGCGTTTGGTGTCGATATCGCGATTGTGGAGCCCGGCCCCTTCGGCACTGGGCTTCTCGGGGCCGGAAAGCCGCCGGTGCGCCAAGACGTGTTGTCGGCTTACGGCGATCTTGCAGGGGTGCCGACGGCCATGGGCGCGCATTTCGCCGAGCTGCTGACCAGCGAAGGCGCGCCCGATCCGCAGTGGGTGGTCGACGCTTACCTCAAGCTGGCCAACCTGTCCGCAGGCAAACGCCCGACCCGCACCGTGGTCGGCATCACCTGGGGTACGGACGAGATCAACCGCCTCACCCAGCCGATCCAGGATGCAATCCTGAAAGAAATGCGGCTCGACACCGTTCTGAGCGGCACGGACGCCTGAAAGGCTTGCCCGCCAGAGCCTCTGCCGGAAACGCACCCTCGACTGAAAGGATCACTGAGATGACGAAGACCCTCGCCGCCGCAGCTGCCGCAACCCTGCTGACGACGGCTGCTTTTGCGGAAAGCCATGCCCACGGCGGAAACCATGTTGCCCTTGAAAGCGTGCAATGGGTCGATGCGCCGATCCCCGGCGTGCAACTTGCGCTGGCTTGGGGCGATGACGCGACCGGCGCCGCATGGCTGATCAAGATGGATCCGGGTGTTGCCGTGCCGATGCACACGCATACGCATGACTACCGGGGACTCAGCATTTCCGGCACCTGGGTCCACATCGAAGCGGATGGTACCGAGGTCTCAACCGCTCCCGGCGATTATTCCCTGGTCGAAGGAGGCGTTGTGCATGGTGATCGCTGCGACAGCAACATCCCCTGCATCGGTCTCCTCGCCTTCACCGGCCCCCGCGACGTCGCACTGGCAGAATAGGCAGGCGACCTGCAACTCGGTGCCAGATTTCTTTGGCAACGAGTACGTCCGAAGTGCCGTCTGAATGATGACGGCTGAATGAGGAACGGAAGCCCGGCCTTTTCGATCTTGGCACAGCTTGCTCCGTTCCTGCCCTGATCCGAAGGAGCGCCCTGAATGCCGACATACCTCGCCTCGTCGCTTGGCCTGATACTTTGCCTCGCCCCAGCGCTTGTTCACGCGGTCGAAGTCTATCGCCCGCTCTGGGCGCGTTGGGTGGTGAACTGGGTAATGCCCGTCTTTGCACCCGGCCTTCCACGCCTGTCCAACGGACTGACCCTTGACGAACAGGTCGCGATGCTTGATGCGGCGTTGGACGCTGCACCAAAGGGCAAGTATCCCGTTGGGGCAGATTACATCTTCCTGATGCTGTTCGAGCAGCGTCAGGGCGCGCTGGCTTTCATCGCGTTGGCCGCGGGCGCGATCTATGGGTTGGGCCTGCCTCTGGCGGATCGCCATGCGCTGCATTTCGTCCTGGGGATCATGGCGGGCTTGTTTGCAGTGGTGAATGCCAATCATGCCGGCATTCCCGGTCTGGGTCATCACCCGAAAATCAGCCGCAACGGCCGCAATATCGGCATCGTTTTCGCTCCATTCTGGGCCGTGGTCGCGGTGCTGAACTATCTGGCATTCACCGCTGCGACGGGGTGATCCGAGCGCGGTGGTCATGCTGATGCGTGGGCATGTCCTGGCTTGGCTCTTCGCCTTGATGGCGACAGGTGATGAAGGAGCCGACGGAAGATGCCAAAATTGCGTGCCAATGGGCAGATCATGATCTATTGACACAAAATACTGACCATTGGTAAGTTCACGGGATGGCGTAGCGAGTTGCGCAACCATGCACCTGTTCTTTCGCAGATCAGTGGAGTTGCTGCGACGGGTCACTCAGGAGATGTGCCAAACATGAACGCGGGGGCGAGGCGAGTTCTCAGCATCTGTCAGGGCCTGCCAAAGCAGCGCTGCGCGTCCAGGGAAATGGCGGAGCGATCCCCCTTCCTGCGCCAAGCTGACCGCGAAGGCACATCATGACCATGTTGGCCGATCTTCTGGCCAGCGTGTTCGACCGCCGCAAGGTGCGGCAGGCTCCTGCCGGGCCGAGCGAGAAGACGCTTTCTGAACTGGCATGCGACCTGGTCGGGGGGGCAGGGGAGGCGTCGGGGCTCGCCTCGGCATTTGCGATCCTTTCCGGTTATGACTC
Organism: Tabrizicola sp.; assembly: GCF_030373185.1. Lineage (GTDB taxonomy): Bacteria > Pseudomonadota > Alphaproteobacteria > Rhodobacterales > Rhodobacteraceae > Tabrizicola. The sequence goes on along the minus strand of NZ_JAUCZH010000002.1, from coordinate 321,224 downwards.
GCTTGACGATGCCGGCAAGCTTGCTTTCTTCCGGATGATGGCTGTCGAGATGAACATCTCTGCGGACAAAGTGCGTCAGGCGCTGGACGCCTATGAAGCCTCGCCGTCGAAGGTCACTTACCGGGACTTTGCGGCGGCCGCAGAACCGCCTCGGCAGGAGTTGATCAGACGGCTGAACCGGGCTCCGGGAGCGACCGGTGGTCTGGTACGGATGCGCGCCGATCTCTTGCGTCTGGGCCGGGGCGAGCCGGGCCTTGAGGCGCTGGATCTGGATTTCCGCCATCTTCTGGCGTCGTGGTTCAACCGTGGCTTTCTGGTGCTGCGCCCGATCAGCTGGGAAAGCCCGGCGCATGTTCTTGAAAAGATCATCGCCTATGAGGCGGTTCATGCGATCGACAGTTGGGACGACCTGCGGCGGCGGCTGGAGCCTGCCGACCGCCGCTGCTTCGCCTTCTTTCATCCTGCAATGCCGGACGAGCCGCTGATCTTCGTCGAGGTTGCGCTGATGAGAGGCGTCGCACAGTCGATCCAGACCCTGCTGGCGGAAAGCCGAGAGGTGCGGCCTGCGGAAGAGGCGGATACGGCGGTATTCTATTCGATATCCAACTGCCAGCCAGGCCTTGCGGGGATCTCGTTCGGCAATTCGCTGATCAAGCAAGTTGCGGCGGATCTGTCGCAGGAACTGCCCGGACTTCGGACCTTTGTGACACTGTCCCCACTGCCCGGTTTCGCCAAATGGTTGGCCGAGACCGGGATTGATGCCGCGACGGCGGACCGGCAGCTTCTTTGCGCTTTTGGCGCCCACTATCTTGTCCATGCGAAAGACCGAACCGGCATGCCCATCGATCCGGTCGCGCGGTTTCACCTCGGCAACGGGGCCATCGTGCATCAGGTCCATGCCGATGCCGATACCTCTGCAAAGGGTCTGGGGCAGTCGGCGGGGCTGATGGTCAATTACCTCTATGACCTGGGCTGCGTGGCACAGAACCACGAGCTTTTCGCCACGAAGGGCGACGTCGCCCACTCGACGCAGATCCGTGCGCTGTGTGCCTTGGCGGACAAGACAATTCAGCCGGGGAAGAAAGCATGACCAACCCGCTCTACGATCAGTTGTTCGGAAGTCACATCGGCAAGGGCAGTCCGTTGCTGCGGCTGGCGGACGGCTCGGTCGTGACTTACGCGGCCTTTCTTGGCCTTGCCGCGCAGATGGCGCATGTTCTCGCGCAAGGCGGCCTGCGGTCTGGCGACCGGCTTGCTGCTCAGGTGCAGAAATCACCCGAAGCCTTGGCCCTTTACGCCGCCTGCGTCCAGGCTGGTGTTGTGTTCCTGCCGCTGAACACCGCCTATACCACCGACGAACTTCGCTACTTTGTCGAAGACAGCGGCGCGCGGATGATTGTCTGCGATGCGAAGGCCGAGCAGGCCTTGTCCTCCGTCGCCAAGCGGGCAGGGGCAAGCCTGGAGACACTGAACGCGGATGGATCCGGCACATTGACGGACAGCGCGCGGGTGATGCCCGAGGCTTTCCCGACTGTGGAGCGATCAGCCGATGACCTTGCGGCACTGCTTTACACGTCTGGTACGACCGGACGCTCCAAGGGGGCAATGCTCAGCCAGGGGAACCTTCTGACGAATGCCGTGACGCTGGCGAAGCAATGGCGGTTCACCTCTGCGGATGTCCTGCTGCACGCCCTGCCGATCTTTCACACTCACGGCCTGTTCGTGGCGACCAATGTGACACTGGTTGCGGGCGCGTCGATGATCTTCCTGCCCCAGTTCAACGTCGATCAGATTGTCGACCTTGTGCCGCAGTCAACGGTCCTGATGGGGGTGCCGACCTTCTACACGCGGCTTCTGGACCACCCGCGTTTCGACCGCGGGCTGGCATCTGGCATGCGCCTATTCGTTTCTGGTTCTGCGCCCCTTCTGGCCGAGACGCATATCCAGTTCGAAGAGCGCACGGGCCACCGCATCCTTGAACGCTACGGCATGACCGAAACCAACATGAACACGTCGAACCCCTATGAGGGGGACCGGCGCGCAGGCTCCGTAGGCCTTCCACTTCCCGGAGTGGAGGTAAAGGTCACCGACCCTGTCACCGGCGCCACCTTGCCCGGTGACACGGTGGGCCAGATCGAGGTTCGCGGGCCGAACGTCTTCAAGGGCTATTGGCAGATGCCCGAGAAAACCGCGGCAGAACTGCGGGAAGATGGGTTCTTCATCACCGGTGATCTGGGGAAGATCGACGAGGACGGCTATCTGCACATCCTTGGGCGCAACAAGGACCTGATCATTTCCGGCGGCTACAACATCTATCCCAAGGAAATCGAACTGGTGCTGGATGCGCAAGCTGGGGTGCTGGAAAGCGCGGTCATCGGCGTACCGCACCGCGACCTGGGAGAGACCGTGATCGGGGTGATCGTGGCCGAACCCGGCCAGTCGCCGGACCTCGACCGCATAATGGCGGCGGTCCAGACATCCCTGGCCCGCTTCAAGCATCCCAGACGGCTGGTCGTGGTGCCGGAGCTGCCGCGCAACACGATGGCCAAGGTGCAGAAGAACATTCTCAGGGGACAGTTCAAGGATGCGTTCCATCCGGCCTGACACGTCGATCGACCCGACGAACTCTGGAGGATTCATCACGGCTGGATGCTGAAAAGACCAAGGTGACCTTCGAGGAGGAAGGCGCCGCAACGGACAAACCAAGGGAGGAGAGACTGATGACCAACCATCTGATCGGCCAAGGCGGAATGACCCGTCGCGGCCTGTTGAAAAGCGGGATGGCCATGACGGCGGCAGGGCTGATGCTGCCCGCCGGCATGGCAATGGCCCAGACCGAACCGAAAAAGGGTGGGACCCTGCGGATCGGCTTCAACTCGGGCAGCACGGTCGACAATTACGACCCGGGCGTCTGGGACACGAACTTTGTCCAGGTCTTTGCCCAGGCGCGGCACAACTATCTGACGGAAATCGCGGCTGACGGCTCGCTGGTTGGCGAAGTCGCGGAAAGCTGGGAAGCCAGTGCAGATGCCACGACCTGGACCCTGAAGATCCGGCAGGGGATCACTTTCCACAGCGGCGGCACACTTACAGCCGACGACGTGATCGCCTCGATCAACTATCATCGCGGCCCGGACAGCACCTCTGCGGCCAAGCCGATCGTCGATCCGATCGTCGAGATCAAGGCCGACGGACCGAACACGATGATCGTCACCCTGAGTGGCGGCAATGCCGACTTCCCCTATCTGATGTCGGACTACCACCTGCCGATCATGCCCGCGAAAGACGGCAAGATCGATCCGACCTCTCCGGACGGCTGCGGGCCTTACAGGGTGGACAGCTTCGAGCCCGGCATCAACGCCACGCTGAGCAGGCATGCGGGCTACTGGAAGACCGATCGTGCGCATTTCGACGGGCTGTTGCTGCTGGCCCTTACCGATCCGGTAGCGCGGCAGAACGCGCTCCTGACCGGCGAGGTAGACGTCGTCAACCAGCTTGACCTGACCACGGTCTCGATGATGTCCCGCGACCCTTCTATCCGGGTCATCTCTGTCACTGGCAACCAGCACTTCTGCTTCCCGATGGACACGCGAGCAGCACCGTTCAACGACAATAACGTCCGGCTTGCGCTGAAGCATGCCCTCGACCGCCAGGAGATGGTCGACAAGATCCTCTACGGCTATGGCGCCGTCGGGAATGACAACCCGATCGGACCGACGCAGCAATACTACGCGGCCGATCTGCCGGTGAACAGCTATGACCCTGACAAGGCCAGGTTCCATCTGGGAAAGGCTGGGCTGACCTCGCTCGATGTTTCCTTGTGGGTGGCCGAGGCCGGCTTCACGGGCGCGACGGATTCAGGCTCGCTCTATGCCGAACGGGCCGCTGCCGGCGGCATCAACATCACGGTCGAACGCGCGCCCAACGACGGGTACTGGAGCAACGTCTGGATGCAGAAGCCGTGGTGTGCATCCTACTGGGGCGGCCGTGCTACCTGTGACTGGATGTTCTCGACCGCCTATGCCGCAGGCGCACCCTGGAACGAAAGCTACTGGGACAACGAGCGGTTCAATACCTTGCTGCTGCAAGGCCGGTCCGAACTGGACGAGGCCAAGCGGGCCGAGATCTATCACGAGATGCAGGCCATCGTGTCGAACGAGGGCGGCGTGGTGATCCCGATGTTCGCAAGCTTTGTCATGGGCGTCTCGAACGCCGTCGCGACCCCCGATGTAGTCGGCGCGAACTGGGATCTTGACGGGTTCCGTTGCGTGGAGCGGTGGTGGTTCGCGTGATCCTTCGGATCTGACGACATGGCCCCGGCGGGTTCTGCCTGCCGGGGCCTTTCTGCCAATGCGGCGCAAAGACCGCAGGGCAAGAACAACGGCAAGCGGGGCGACCGAGCTTCCGCCGGGCGACCTTGCGCGTGAGCTTCTGGGCCGGTCGGCGACCGAGGAAAGGCGAGCTGAACCTCGCCTACATGTTCATTCCGCATGACCTCGCCGCCGTGAAATTCATCGCCGACGAGGTGGTGGTCATGCAACACGGCGTCGTGATCGAACGCGGACCAAAGGCAGAGCTCTTTGCCAATCCGAAAGAAGCCTACACAAACCTCCTCCTCCTCTCCTCCGTCCCGGAAATGGACCCCGACAGGCTGAATCGGCTGCTGGCAGAACGGTCGGGCAACGAGCAAAATGGTTGATGCCCGCAGTCGAATTCGTATCTGGCCGACTTCCGAGGGAGTGATGGCATCGAGGCGACCGGAAAGGCTGGTTCTTTTCTTTCAGTAAGTATTTGATACTCTGATCAGGTATTGCTGTGCTGTTCGGGATATCTGATCCTTGGACACCAACTGCTGAAGGGTGGCACCAATTGCGATCAAGGTCGATCCGCACGATCCGACGTGCCGAACTTTCCAACGCGGCGTTCGAGGCGGTCGTGCGCTATGGGCTGCGCGGCACGACGCTTGAGAAGGTTGGCGAAATCGCAGGGGTGTCCAAAGGCGTCGTCCTGCACCATTTCAAGGACAAGAGCTCTCTCCTTGAAGCCGTGATCCGCCGAACCAACGGCATGCTCAGCACATCTCTGGTCGAACTCTACCGGCATGCCGAGACACCCTATGAACGGCTTTGGGCAATCATCATCGCGAACTTCCACGAGTCGATCTTCAATCAGGCGGTCTGCCAGGCTTGGGTATCACTGATGGCAGAGGTTCCCCACAACCGGGAATGCCAGCGTGTGCAGATCGCCAATTATGCGCGAGTGGCCAGCAATTTTGCGCATGAGCTGAAGAGCTTCGTGCCAAGGGACGAGGCGAGGATCATCGCGCGCCAACTGAACCTTCTCATTGATGGCATCTGGGTTCGCGTCGGCTCGCGGGTGGAGCCGCTGGACGGTGCGCGCGCGATCGGCGACCTTGAATACGAGTTGATGAAGTTCCTGCCAACGGATGACGCTAGCCTTGGGCATCACCGGGCTGCACGAGAAAAGATTGAGAACGTCGCGCGCATAGCACTTGGCACGCGCGCCTTTCTGGAAAATTCCATGGCACGCTGACGGTCAGCAAGCGGTCATGCCGCGGGTCAGGTGGTCTGCAACCCGCCGAATGGATTCTCGTGCCTCGGGCAGGTCTTCATACCATTCAAAGACATGCCAAAGCCCTTCCCAGATCTGCAAGTCGACCGTCGCTCCGCAGTCGCGCAGTCTTTGCGACAGCCGCACCGCCTGGCTGAGCAGCAGGTCGCGGGTTCCTGAGGTGATCAGGCAGGGCGGAAAGCTGGTGTCGAACGAGCCGTGGATCGGCGAAATCAACGGCTGATCCACCTTGTTCGCCCCGGCATAATAGCCCGCCGCAAGGTGCGAATTGCGCCGCGTCAGTGTCAGATCGCGGCCTTCGTTGAAGGTCAGGCTGTCACCGGCGTTGCTCAGGTCGCACCATGGCGACAGCAGGGCCGCAGTATCTGGCAGGCGCAGACCTTCGGCTTTGGCCTTGAGCATCCAGGCAAGCGACAGGTTGCCCCCGGCGGATTCGCCCACGGTGGCAAAGGGCTGGTCGGCAATTTCGCGATAGACCGCAAAGCCATCGTCAAGGGCGGCAGGCCAGGGATGTTCGGGGGCCAGCCGATAATCGGGGACGATGACCCTTGCGCCGGTCAGGGCCGAGAGGGGGGCAATGATCGGCAGATCCTCCACCGGGCTGCCTTCGACCATTCCTCCGCCAAAGCCATAGAGGATGGGCCAGTCAACCCGCAGGTCCGGCGGACTCACGTCAAGGCAGCGCACCCCACCAAGGATCGTCTCGTCAATCGTTGTGCCATACGCCCGACAGATGCGCGGAGCCTCGGCCATGGCAAATGCCTTGGCTTTCGCCCGCATGCCGGGAAGGTTCCGGGCGGATCTGTCCCGCGGTTTTGCCGCTTGACTGAGCAAACTCAGGGCTTCGCTGCTCAGTCCGGAGAAGGGCTGCATGACTGGGATCCTGTTCTGACGGTGCTTTCAGGCGAAAAGTATTCTCCAGCCATTGGTAAGAATAGTGACCTATGGTCAAGAGAGACCTGAAATCTGGGGCGCGGCTTCTGCCTTGAAGCAATTGGCGAACACATCCCGGAACAAATGAGTCGGCCCGGTACATGGCTCTGACAGGAAGAAGGCTTCGTCGATTGGAACCCACAGGGCCAGGGGCGCAAGCCGCCGCCTCTGGTAGAACCCCGGTGCCATGCCGGATATCCAGATCGAAGGCGTCATAGTTGAAAGGGTCGTTCCCGGCGCGGGAAAATACCCGGACCTGAACCTCCGGATGCGCACCCGGAACAGCCCCCAGACCGCGCTGGCATCAAAGGCCGGCAACTGGACATGAATCCGATTGGCGACACTACCGGGTCGCCCTTGCCGTGGTCAGGCGGCTTGACCGAAAGTGTCTGGACAGATCGCGCAACGCATTTGTATCGATATCGACACCAAGACCAGGCCTTCCGGAAAGATGGGCGTGCGCGCCGTCCAGGCGAAAGCCGGTGGTCGCGTATCTGGCGCCGTGCTCGACATATTCCGGGTATATCTCGGCCATCTCTGCGTTGGGGATTGCCGCGCAGACATGCAACATCGCCGCCGCCGCCACAGTCATCGAGTTCCAGCAATGTGGCGAGACCTTGACACCTTGCCGATTGGCCAGTTCAGCCACCTCAATCATATCCAGAAGGCCCCCTAGTCCAGCGATGTCCGGGTTGAGGATATCTGCCGCACCTGCCGTCAGGACCGCACGGAAATGCGGCAGGCCACAATGCTTTTCGCCAGTAACGATCCGCATTCCAGTGGTCTTGCGGATTCTTGCAAGGCCCTCAATGTCTTGTCCGTCAACCGGTTCTTCAAACCAGTAAGGGCGAACTGATGCGATTCTTTCAGCCACGGACAGCGACGTCTCTGGGTCGTCCTGAGTGTCCAGATCGACCATAAGATGAATTTCATCGCCGATAGCGGCGCGGACGCGCGCCACAGCCTGCACAGCCTCCGTCACCGAATGGTTCAACATGGGATGGACCTTGACAGCAGTGTATCCCGCAGCGACCAGCCCGGATGCCCGCATGGCCAGAGAAGTGGCATCCCATTGCATGTCGCTCCAGATATTCGCGTAGACCGGAACGGCCCTCCTGGTGTGGCCGCCAAGAACTTTGCAGAGCGGTTCTTCGGCAAGCTTGCCGTAGATGTCCCACAAGGCCATTTCCAACGCGCTTGAGGCGGCAGAAAAGTCCAGACCTCGGTGTTTCGAGGCGATCCGAAGTGCCATGTCACGAAACACCCAAGGCCAGGCGGGTTGCAGCGAAACCGATGCTTGGCCAAGCGCATGGATGATTTCAGCGACTGCTTTCTCGCGACAAGGCAGGACAAAGGCCTCGCCCCAGCCGGCTATTCCGGCGTTGGTGGTCACGCGAACCAGCAAACAGGGTTTTACCTCACCCCAACCTTCACCGCCCTCGGCGGGGGCGGTGATCCAGGTTTCCACCTGCGCCAAAGTGAATTCTGGCAACCCTGCGCGCGCTTGCAGGTTCGATTGCGACAGCACCAAGGGCAGATCGGCAAGTGGCTGCATTCAAAGCGTCCATCGGATATTGCTACAAAAACTAACCGATAGTCAGTTAAAATGTAAATGGTAAGTTTTTTCCGTGGGGGCGGCAGATTGGTTGCCCACGCAGATGAAACCCGTGTCCGGGGGCAGATTGGTTGGGCAGGTCCGAACCAATCTGACGGTTCATATACGGGCGCAGCTGCCATGCTTGGTCTTTGACGGAACCAAAGCTACCGGGCTGGGCGCCGTATCGACAAAGCGGCCGTGGCCGGGGGGGCGCCCGAACGCGGCATCATGGGCGACGGTGTGGCTGACTCGCGCATGATACGGCAATCCGTCGAGGATCGGGCCAGATACGACGGCCCCTGCGAAGCAGAGATATTCTCGACCGAAAACTGGTGGAAACGCGACCCGGCGGAGATCCTCGACGTGATCGCTGACCGACCCATTCGGTCGCCTTGCCGAAAATAACGCCAAGGCCCACCGGCATCAGGCCGACCCAGTCCCATCTGGCAATGCCAGCACGGCATTTATCAGGCTGTTCCTGACAGCAAGGTCGGAAGCAAACTGCGCCAGAAGGGCGTCTGCATCCATTGGCACCCAGTAGGGTGGAACATGAAAGGCGAGGTCTGACAATCTTGTCGGAAACAGAACCGCCAGATATCCCGGCAGGAACACAAGGTATGGACGGCCAGCAGGCCCCTGTTCGCCCAAGCCAAGGATCGCAGACCGCATCGCAGGCGACAGCTCGCCCGCAGTGTCAGGCGGGCTGGCGCGCAGGCTATAGGTCGCATCGAAATCGGCATCACCCGTGGTTGCAATGGGCAAATCGGACGATCTGGCCTGCGTTTCAAGCAACCGACGCGGTGCATTCTTTGGCGTCAGCACGATGACCGCGCCGTCAACCGCGCCGGATGCCACCTCGACGACCGTCAGGCTGAGGCTGTTGTCGATACTGCCGCGCCTGCCCGGTGCATAGGCCACCGACATTTCCGAAAGCGACAGCGATCTGCCGTCGCGGGCGCCCTTGATCCGGTCAAGGGTCCGCGCGGATTGCAGGTCGGGAAACAGGCGCCAAGCGCGAAGATGCGCAAGGTCGGTTTCAGGCTCCACGACGTGGTCAAAGCCGGAAAGATGTGCCGATATCACCGTGGCAAAGCGGGACTTCACTGCGGCTTGATAGCTGCCAGACCGATTTCCCATTGCGATGAACCAGCCGACCACGGCCCCAAGAACCCCAAAGATCACCGCCTGGGTCGCGTCTTGTCCGCCAACCAGCAAAGCAGCAAACACCCCGCCACCGACCAGAGGCACCAATAGACGGGCGCGGCTGTCCACCGTGTTCAGGGTCTGCCGCCGAAGGTCTTCCAGCCCTGCAAGATGCGGCGTGATCTGGGCTGCAAGGGCTGCCCGCTCCGCCTCGGGCAGGCCAACCACCACACCGCGCGGCGCGTTTCCGCTTGCCGCCACCATCTTGTCCGCGCCACCACCGATCCGCGCCCAAAGCGATGTGAAGGAGAAATCCGAATATCCCGCCATCGGCAGTCCTTTCCTGGTCCGCGACCTCGAAGGTCGAGGAAAAAATCCTGGCGCGAGGCCGCAAATGCCGCCCGACCTACACCCGATGGCGCGTCAGATCCGGCACCTCTGACTGCGGGCAAACCTGTGGCATCGCCTGATGGACGACCAGTGCGGGGTCAAGCAAGGCCGGAGCCGCCTCGGCAATCGAGAATACCGATGCGGCAGCTTCCGCCATATCCGACAAGGCAGCAACCACATTGTCCGGAAGCGGGTCTCTGGTCGAGAATTGGGCCGCGAACTCCTGCGCTTGTCGCGCATAAGTGGCGATGCCGCTTGCGGGCAGCCCGGCGGCGGTTCCGGCGGCGACCGCTTCCAGCCCCCGATCGGTGGTTTCCAACAATTTTTCGATCATCTTGCAGGTATGGCGATCCGCCGCAGCGGCCAGCCCGGGGGCAAGTGCCAAGGCGACAGCAAGTGCAAACCGATGTGTCACGGGCAAGTCTCCCCTCTGCTCTGGCGATCCTGCCCGGCCAATCGCGCTATTGCGCGACATCGCGGGTCAACGAAACGGTACGCACGGCCCTTACCGGCGTTCCGCGCGCGACGGTGTTCATTTCCATCACGCCGTAAAGGGTTCTGGGATTGATCAATATCAATCGGTTCACGAAATCCATCTTGATGCCATCGACCACCGCAGTTGTGGTGCCGATGATCCGCGGAAGCTCCATCTGTTCACATCCCACGACCAGTTCGAGATCCGAGAGGGTCAGCGTCGGTTTGGGCAAAGAGGGATCATCCGTTTCCATTGCCCAGCGCGGCTCATCGGCAAGGCGCAGAACCATCGGGGCCTGCATTTCGGGGTGGCTTGCCTCCAGCACATCGCCAATCTGGGCGATGGTCAGCACTTCCAATTCCGGGTCACCCGGGAACGGTATCACCATTCCGCCCGCAAGCGCGTAGCCGGATTGATGGGTGATCGTCCAGTGACCGACAAGGGACTCCGCGATCTCGTCCCAGGTCTCTGCGCCGGACTTGCCGCAGTATGATGATTCATTGGCCATGGAGCTGGTGGCGCAGGCCATCACAAACAGACTCATTGTCGTCAACGCCCAGTTCATTGGCAGCCCTTTCCCTGGATTTGCCCGGCAGTCATCATTGCTCGACAAAGAACGGCGTGTCGAAGCGGCCTTCGATCGGGCGACAGTTTTCGGGGTCGCCGCCCGACTCGTACCCTTCAGCATAGCAAAGCAAGGCCGCGAAGGTTCCCGTAGCGCGGCCTTCGTTACCGACGATCTCAAGCGTCGAGAAGGTCACGCTGGGAGGTGTTGGCGCTTCTTCGGATGTCCAATGGAGCGCGGTGCCTTCTGGCGCATAACTGATGGTCAGGCCGAAGGGCGCAGTCGCAGGCCCGATATCTTCCGCCAGGAAGTTGACTTCGACGCTCAGCCGTTTGTTGTCCGCGCTGTAGCCTGACACGCTGAAGGCCGAAATCCCGGCACCGGCCAGAAACAGAAACGCCGTCGCCTGCTCGACATCCCCGTCGCGCACCATGACTGTCGGTTGGGAGATACTCTCACCATCGAAGGTCGCTTCAATCGTTCCGATCTCCTCGATCTCGAAAGCCAGTGCCGGAGCGCCAAAGCCGACAACTGTGCAAAGAACAACAGCAAGTTTCATGACAAATCCATTCTCCGTTTTCAGCCTGCGTCAGAGACCCAGCAGAGTGCAGACTGCATCAGGGCTCTGAACTGGTGAAAATTCCGCAAGCCACGCCCAACTTAGGCTGTGTAAACTGGTCTGGCTATTGGAAATCTCTGCCATGTCGCGGGCGTTTCCTTCCAGTTTGCGCCGCCCAAGCCCTATCCATGGAAACGATCTTGAGAGGCATTGGCGTCATGCCACGAAAGAATGTGGCAATCCCGTCTTCGCCGAATTGGCAGGTGACGGTCGACTGAGGCCAGTGGCCGCTTTCAGCCCGAACCTGCCGTTCGCCGCACTGCACCTCTGTCCCGCATTGCAGTCCTTCCTGCATCGCGCAGCATTCTTTCCTCGGCAACGACCCGGTCGCGGGACGAAGCAGTCGGCCACCGATGCCGCCCCGCAGGACAGCATCAGTATCGCAACAGTTCAAGATGCCGAAGGTAATCCAGATGACTGCGTGCCTCTGCCACCTGACCGGACTCTATCGTCGCCTCCAGAATGCAGTCGCCGAATTGGGCATTTGCAATCGTGCGCCCATCCGGGCCTGCCACAAGGCTCAGGCCGCAGAAAGGACCGGCATCGCTTCCCGTGGCGTAATTGCAATAGGCTACAAATATTCCGTTCTCGTAGGCCCTGGTCGGAATAACCATCTCGGGTACTACGCGCCACCTTGGGGCAAGCGCTGTTGGCACGATCAACAGATGAGCACCGTCCAGGCTGGCGCGGCGGACAAGTTCGGGGAATTCCACGTCCAGGCAAATCAAGACCGATGTCGGCACCCCGTTCAACAGGAAAATCGGTCCATGGCTTCCCTTGCCAAAGCAAAGGCGTTCATAGTCATTGGCCGTGGTCTGCTTGCGGTAGTTCGCAACGATGGCGCCGTGGGCATCTATGCACATCGCGCTGTTGAACAGCCTGGCTCCATCGGCCTCGGCATAGCCAAGGACGATGGCGCGCACCGACGTTATCAGGGAACTGGCCTGGCCCACTGCGTCGTCCCTTGACGACCGGGCATCGCCGTAGCCCGGCCAACACAACTCGGGTGTGATGAACACATCGGCTTCGGTCTGCGCCATTGCTTCGTCCAGCGCCTGAAGAAATTCATCCCCGGACCATTGCATGGACGCCCGCTGCCAGAGGGCAAGTGTCAGTTTCATCATGCCGATCCGTCGCTCAGAATCCCAGAAGTCGGGGCAGAAACAGCGAGAGTTCCGGGACAAAGGTCACAAGCAACATGACAGGCAAGGCGACGAAGGCGATCAGTTGCAGCGCCGGGACGACGGCATGATGGATCGAGACCTTGCCTATGCGACAAGCCATGTAAAGGATCGGGGCGACCGGTGGGCTGTTCGCCCCGATGACTGCGGAACAGGCCACAATCGAGGCATAGTGTACCGGGTCAACGCCGTGCGAAATGACGAGGGGCATCATCAGCGGTGCAATCACGACGGTTACGGACAGGTCATCCATGATCATGCCGACGAAGATCAGGAAGGCGTTCACCAGCAAAAGGATCAGAATGGTGCTGTCGGTCACCCCGGTCACGGCCTCGGTCAAGTCCTGTGGCACACCTTCAGCCACCATGATCCGGCCGATCATGAACGAGAACAGCAGGATCAGGATGATCGTCCCGGTCGTTTCACCAGCTTCCAGACCCCCGCAGACTTTGCCCTGCACCTGACCGCCGCAATCGCCCGTCCCGCCGCACGCGATAAGAGTTCCGCGCGCCGGGCGATTGCTCAACCCGCGCCGAAAGGCGTAAATGACCACCGGGCTCCGGTCGTGGCTGGATGAAAGACCAATGGCAGGTCACAGGTCATGACCATGCGTGGTGTCAGCCCACGAAAGAAGTGACTCACAATGCAGATTTCCGCATCTCGTCAATATATATCTCACGCAGCCCGACGGATATCGGGCCGGGGCTACCATTCCCGATCAAGATGCCGTCGATGCTCACGACAGGCATTACAAAAGAGCTGGCAGAAGTAACGAACGCTTCATCGGCCGCCTTTGCTTCGGACAGGGTAAAGGGGCGTTCTTCGATCTTGATCCGAGCGTCGCTTGCCAGTCTGAGAAGGGCGGCACGGGTGATCCCGTGAAGGATTTCGTTGGACAAGGGTCTTGTGATGATCCGGTCGCCACGCAGGATATGGGCGTTGTTCGATGTTCCTTCGGTCACGAAGCCGTCCTGCACCAGCCAGGCGTCGTCTGCTCCGGCGCGTCGCGCGATCATCTTGGCCCAGGAGGACGAGAGCAGCTGCACCGTCTTGATGTCGCGGCGCCCCCAGCGGATATCGTCGAGCGCAATGACCGACCAGCCGCGCCTCGCGTCCGGGTTGTCGGCAAGCTGCGGTTTTGACTGGGTGAACAGCACAACGCTGGGCGGACAACGGGCCGGATCGGGCCAGACGAAATCACGGTCTCCCGGCGCACCACGGGTGACCTGAAGATAGATCAGGCCTTCGCCAAGGTTGTTCAGCACCACCATCTCGCGGTGCAGGGCAAGCCAGGTCGCATCGTCATGGGGATCGGGAATCTCGAGTGCATCCAATGACCGGCGCAGTCGTGTCAGGTGTCCGGAAAAATCGACCAGCTTGCGCTCGAGAACGCTTGTTACCTCGTACACAGCATCAGCCATCAGGAACCCGCGGTCAAAGATCGAAATTCGGGCCTTGGCTTCGGGCAGGGTTTCGCCGTTCACATGGACAATCCGGGTCATGGGCAGGTCTCGCTTTCAGACTTCTGTTGATGGTCACGCGCGGCGGCAAGGAAGGCTTCCAGCAAGCGCGTATCGGCGTCGGTCAGTTGGTATTCGGGATGCCATTGGACGCCCGCGCAAAACGACCCTCGTTCTGCATCGATCGCCTCGGTCACCCCATCGGGTGCGATAGCGGTGACAACGTAATGCCCATCACTGGACAGCGCATGGCGGTGCAGCGAGTTTACGGAAATGCTGTCTGCCCCGGTCAGACGGTGCAAGAAGTTGCCCGGGGTGACTTGCACCGGATGTGCGGTGCGATCCGGCACGGGGCTTGGCAGGTGGGACGAGTGAGGCTCTAGCAAGGCTGGAACGTCGCGCAACACAGTGCCGCCCAAAGCCTGCCCCAGCGCCTGCATGCCGTGACAGATGCCAAAGATCGGCAAGCGCCGCGCCAGGGACCGGGCAATCAGGCGGCTTTCGTGGTCCGCGCGCAGGCCCGGAACGATGACGCCTGCGTCTGACCCAGACAAAAGCACCCCGTTGCACAGGTCAAGCGCGGACTCGAGCATGTCGGGCGCAGGCGGCAGGATCAGGGGCAACCCTCCCACCGCCGCGATGGCGGAGGTGTAGTTCAGCCGCAAGCGCAGCAGGGTTTCGGTGGGCTGTCCTTCGGCCTCTTGCACATCGCAGGTGATCAGAATGACTGGGGGGCGCATCCTCACGCCACCCAGAAAGCCTTTTGCAGATCGCCGAACTCCGACGGGGGGCCTTCGAACTTGTTGCGCCCCAGTTCCAGCACATAGACGTAATCGGCGATCCGCAGGGCGTGGCGGATTTCCTGATCGACAAGGAGGATGCCCAGATTGTCCCGGTCGCGCAGGTCGCGCAGCATCTGGTAGACCTCTTCGGCATAGGTCTTGGACAAACCTGCCGTAGGTTCATCGACCAAGAGCACCCTGGGGTTGCCCATCAGGGTGCGGCCGATCTCGATCATGCGCTGCTGGCCACCGGACAACTGCCCCGACGGCTGCCTGCGCTTTTCCTTGAGCACCGGAAAGCGGCTGTATTGCTCCTCGAGTTTGCGGGCGATGCGGGCCTTGTCGCGGCGGAAGGTCCAAGCACCAAGCAGAAGGTTCTCTTCGACCGTCATCTCGCGAAAGACACCGGGGTGCTGGGGGATATAGGCCAGCCCAAGGTTGATACGTTCGTGCGTCGGCACGTTGATCAGGGGTTGGCCGTTCAAGTGGATCGTGCCGCCATTGGGGCGTAGAAACCCGTAGATCGCCTTGAGAGAAGTTGACTTTCCCACTCCGTTCGCGCCCAGGATGGTGACGATCTGCCCCGGCTTCACATCAAGGTTCAGCGCCGAAAGGATGTTCAGATCGCGGTAATAACCGACGTCCATGTTGCGCACTTCAAGCATGGGTCGCCTCCTGCGTCAGCAGGCCGGTGCCGGACATGTCTTCCTCGACCCCCAGATAGGCATCGATCACCGCCGGATCGTTCTTGACAGTGGCGGGAGGGCCATCTGCGATCAGGTCGCCGAAATTCAGCACCAGAAGGCGGCGGCACAGGGTGAATATCGATTCCATCTGGTGCGAGATCAGGATGATCGCCTTGCCCTCGCCGTTCACCCGTTCGATCCACTTGTAGATCGTGGCCATCAGGCTGGGGTGAACGCCGGCGAAGGGTTCGTCCAGGATGTAGATATCAGGGTCAAGCATCAGCAGGCGCCCCAGTTCCAAAAGCTTCTGCTGGCCGCCCGAAAGCGCGCGGCCATACTCGTTGCGCAGGTGGTCGATGGTCAGAAAGGCAAGGATCTCATTGGCCCTCTCCTCCATCTCCCGTCGGTTCACGCGCGCATCCATCGCCATGGCCGGGACATAGAGGTTTTCCAGCACGGTCATCCGCCGGAAGGCGCGTGTCACCTGAAAGGTGCGCCCCAGCCCGGCGCGGGCGATTTCATAGGGGTGCAGCGGATCGATCCGTTTTCCGTTCAGGCGGATCGTGCCGCCGTCGGGCTTGATCGCGCCGTCCAGAACATTGGTCAGCGTGGTCTTGCCCGCGCCGTTGGGACCGATCAGACCGACCAGTTCCGGCCCTTCGATACGAAAGCTGACACCCTTCAACACCTGATGATTGCCGAATTTCTTGCGGATGTCCTTGACCTCAAGGGTGATCATTTCGCTTCCTCCGCCGCGCGTCGCTTGGCGACGGTTTCCGCGCCCACGCCGCGCCGTTCGATCCACATCAATGCCCCTTGGATGACCCCGTTGCGCAGGAAACGCAGTGTCAGCATCAAGAGCAGGCCAAAGAAGACGAGGCGCCATGTCGTCATGTCGATTTCAAAGCCAAGGATGGTGAAATCCGTCCGCAGGAATTCAAGCGCGAAGGAAATCAGGATCGCGCCTACTGCGGCGGCCACCACGTTCTCCAGCCCTCCGATCACTGCCATGGCGATGACCAGCGACATCTGCAGAAGGACGATGGTATTGGGGGTGATAAGCCCGACATAATGCCCCTGCACCGCCCCGGCCGTGGCCGCGATGGCCGCCGTCAACACAAAGACCGCCCGCTTCCATTTCACGGTATTGACGCCCAGCGCCTCGGCTGCGTCTTCGTCCTCGCGCAGGGACCGCAGGAACAGCCCGATGCGTGACCGCGCCACCCACAGAAGCAACGCGAGGGTCCCAAGGAACAGCGCCAGCATGACGTAATAGGCGGGCAGTTTGGCCGCCGGGCCATAGGATGTTCCCAGGATGGTCACGCCGTCGGGAAAGAGCGGGCTCATCGGCATTCCGGCCTGCCCGCGGGTCAGCCAAATCTCGGCGGACAGGACCGCGCGCAGGATTTCCGACAGACCCACGGTGAAAAGCGCAAGGTAGGCCGCGCGCAGCCGCAAGACCAGCGTGCCGATCAGCCAGCCAGCCCCACCGCCCACGATGGCGCCAAATGCGATCTGCAGTAGCAGCGGAAAGCGGCTGACCGTGGCCCCTTCGGGCCATGTCGCGCGGGCCGCCGTCAGGCAGGCCGCGGCATCGCCTGTCCCCGATGGGGGCAGTAGGACGATGTTGGTGCCAAGGATCCCAAACTCTGTGCAGGTGCCGGTGGGCAGCGAGGTCAGAACGACATAATTGTCCAGAATGCCCGCTCCGTAAGCCCCCAACGCCATGAAGGCGAGATGGGCAAAGGAAAACTGGCCGCCATAGCCCGCCAGCAAGGCCCAGCTTGAAGCGAGTATGGCGTAATAGAAGGCCGTGATCCAGAGATGCATCACGAAGTCATAGTTACCAGCGGAATAGACCAGCGGGAACAGCACCAGAAGGGCGGCCGCGACATATCCGGCGGCCTTGGGGGCATGGGTAATCATGCTTTCCTCCCGAACAGGCCCTGCGGACGCAGGAGAAGAACAAGTGTAAGGATGATCATGCCGTAGGCCGGCAGATAGGCCGCCGCGCGGGTCGGGTCCGGCACACAGCCTGATCCTGCCGCCTCGACCAGGCCAAGGATCAGCCCGCCGATGAAGGCTCCGGGCAGCGACCCAAGCCCACCCAGCACGATGATCACGAATGCACGGAGCGCCGGAATGGCACCTGTCTGGGGTAGCCAGGAAAACGCCTGTACCAGAACTGCTCCGGCAAGGCCCGCCAGCATGCAGCCCAGACCAAAGGCCAGCATGTTCATCCGCCCCGGATTGATGCCCGCAACGGCGGCCGCCTGCCTGTCTTGCGCGGTCGCGCGCAGCGCACGGCCCGTCCAAGTGTTGTAGAGAAACCAGATCAGCGCAAGCAGCATCACCACCGACAGGATCGCCGCCGTAAGACGCGGGGTCGAGATGGAAATCATGTCGAACAGCTTGATGTTCGACCGGGTTGTTTCGATGATGGGGGCGCCTTCCGGCCATTCGCTGCGTGGAAGCTCGAAAAAGGGTGATGCCTTGACCGGGTTCGCGCCGGAAAGCCCCTGCACAAGGTATTGCAGGAAAAAGGCCAGCCCAAAGGTAACAAGGATCGCATATTCGTTCGGCCGTTCCACCTTGCCGGAGTAGATCGGGGTGAAAAAGGCACGCTCGAACGTGGCGCCGATGCCAAAGGTGACCGCGCAGGCAACGATCACGGCTGCAATAGGGCCAAGGCCGGGGGCCCAGACCTCGGTCATGTAGTACACCACTATGCCGCCGATCATGTAGAACTCGCCATGGGCAAAGCTGACGATGCCGATGATCGAAAAGATCAGGGCAAGGCCAAGCGCCATCAGCCCATAGATCGTGCCCATGATCAGCCCGTTCACAAGCTGCGAGGCGACGAAGGCGCCCGAGACGAAGCAGACGTTGTCTGGGTCCGAGGCCCGGAAGGCCAGCAGGAACACCAGCAGAACCCCGATCCAGGGCAGCGTTTGCCAAGCGCGGGTCAGCGTCGGCGTCCGCAGGTAAAGCGGGACAAGGCCAAGCGGCCCCGTCGCCGCTCCGACAGCCACGCCGACAGTGCGCGCGGCTGTCACGTCAAGATCGCGGGCAAGATAGGCGCGGCGGATGGCCGCCCCGCCAATCGCACCCCACAGGACCATCCAGAGAATGGCCAAGGAAAAGAACCCCGGATGGTCCATCGGCATGCCCCTCTTACTGTTTGACCGAAGCAGGCCAGACCGGCTCACCCGTCTTGAACTGCGGTGGGAAAAGGTTCGGCGCATCCGCCGCAAGCTGGCCGGGTTCCTGATACTGAACCATGGTCACCGCGGGGTTCGGGAACTGATGCCAGAAATAGGGCGCAACGCCCGCCGCAGCCGGCGGATTTGTCGAATTGTAAGGGAAGCTGATCTCGCCCAGTGTACCTTGGTAGGTGATGTTTTCCAGCGCGGTGACGATGGCATCCCCGTCGGTGGACCCGGCGATCTTCATCGCCTCGGCCAGGATCATGATCGAGTCGTAAGCTTCCATCGCATAGGATTCAGCCGCCGATTTACCGGTCCGGGCGGTATAGGCTGCGACGAAGGCATTGGTCTTGTCGTTGTAAAGCGCGCGCGGCAGGCCAACGGCATTCACAAAGCACAGGTTGCCGTCGGGTACGTTCTGCCAGAAGGCACCGGATTCCAGCGCAGCCTGGTCGCAGGTGGTGGGCAGGTCTTGCGGGCCGATCCCGGCCTCGGCTGACTGCTGGGTAAAGTTGTAGCTGGCCTCGCCGGTCAGAAGCTGGATGATCATGTCGGGATCTTCGGCCTTGATCCGCTCGATGATCCCCGAGAAATCCTGCGTGCCGATATCGACAGTGAAGACCGACGAGGTGATGCCGGATTTTTCCAGCCCTGCTTTGGTCTGTTCCGATGCGGGCAGGCCGTAGTCGGTGTTCTCGGCCACCAGCACCACTTTTTTCACGCCCGGCACCGTCGCGGCAAAGTCTGCAAAGATCCGTGCCACTTCAGATGACAAGGGCGCGATGCGGAAGATGTGCTTGAGGCCCTTGCCGGTAATGCCATCGTTCCAGGTCTCGGCATAGACAACCGGAATGCCTGCCGCATCGGCCACTTCCATGTTCGCCAGACCAACCGAAGAATGATACCCGCCGCCAACGGCGACCACACCATCCTGCGTTATCAGGCGCTCCATCACGGCGCGGCCCCGTTCGGGTAGGCCCTCATCATCTGCGACGATCACCTGCACCTCGCAGCCCAGTACACCACCAGCGGCGTTGATGTCGGCTTCGGCGATGGCCATGGCGTCGCGCATTGCTTCGCCACCGGTGACGGCGCCGGGGGCGGACAATGGAGCGGTGGCACCGATCTTGATCGGGCAATCTGCGGCCAGCGCCGGGACGGTCAGCGCAGTCGTCATGGCTAATGCTGCGGCTGTCGTCAGGAAACGTGTCGTCATGGCAGTCTCTCTCCTGTGGCTGCGGGAATGAAGGGCCGGCACGTCGCCCCGCCAGACGTGCCGATCGGGGTTTGTCTGTGGTCAGTGCCTGGCAGTCGGCACTTTCTCGGGCAGGGGCATGACCCCTGCATGTGTGGGCAAATCCTGCCCGGGTGCGTGAACCTGCCAGGCAATTCCTGTTGCCGTGATCCGCGCCAGGAACTGAGCGATGGTGTTCTCATCATCGGGGTCGTCTGGTGCGGCGCGAAAGATCGGAAGGCCGGGGCCACCGGTATCGTTCAAGATCGTCAGCGCGGCGGCGCCGCCTGCCAGCAGGGTGCCACCGCGCTGCAAACGATCCCGCGAAGATGCGGTGATGGCCTGACATGACATGACCGGCCCGCTGACCAACGCATGGTTGCTGTGCAACGCAGGGCGGACATGCTTGACCACATGCACCTCGCTGCCGCCAAAACTGACCGACCAGATATCGGTTGCGCCAACCTGCCCGATGGAAAGGTGAAACCCCCCGCTGGGCGGCGCATCGCGCAACAGTCGCACCGCCGCGTCACGGTCGGGCGCGCCCAGAAGCGCCCGCGTCAGCACCATGCGCGGAATGTCAGGGGCGACACCCCGAAGTCGCAGATTGTTGACCGTGATCACAAGTCCTGCCCCCGTCACGGCAAAGCTGTGGCCGGGGATTGATCCGGGATAGCAGAAGCTTACGGCTTTTGGCGCGCCATCGGAGTGCAGATCTGCGATGAAGCACCGACCCATGAGCCCGGGCAACCCGTCTTCGTTATGCGCGATGACGGGCGCATCGCCGGGCATCTGGACGGTCGTACAGCCATCGCCCAGGCCCGCCAGCAAATCGCCCCGCGCGTTCCAGGCAAAGACCACATCAAAGGGCAATCCCAGACCCTCGGCCATCGCGGCGATTTCGGTGTGAATCTCCGGAAACAGCACGCGGGTCGCATCTGCCATCCGCCGCACCACCGGGGCCAATTCGGGGGCTGTCAAGCGTTGCCACAATGGGGTGCGGCTGACAATCCGTTCCACTGCATCGCGACCAGCGGCGCCCAGAACCTCTCCGCGCGCGGCGGCATCGCCGGACACGTCGATGCGGGCAAGACCTGCACCGGACCCTGTCACCGGACACCTGTGCGCTGGCAAGCGATCGCGCGCCCAAAAGGACGAGTCCCTAGCATCAAATCTTCCCCGTTCGTGCGGTCTCTACTGGACCTCTGATGCAAGGCTGCCTGCGCTCGTGCTCGTTGACAATTCAGCAAATTGTCTCTCTTGATCTCTATGTGACGCGAAAGAAGAGACAAAAAGAGACATGCTCCGCGACTTTTCCCAGAACATGCGGCTACTGTGCAGCTATCGACCCTCGATCTCGATGGTCGCGTCTGACCTTGGAATTCATCGAAGCCAGTTGAACCGATACCTTGCCGGTACCGCGATCCCGCGTGCGCCGCTGATGCGGCGCATCGGGGATTACTTTGGCGTCGAGGTCCATGAGTTGATGATGCCGCATGAGGATTTCGCGGAACTGGTCAGCCTGCGCGGGATTGCCAGCGACACGTCGACCCGTGACCTGCGCAGCCACCTGGACCGCGTGATCCGCTTCAGCGATCATCGCATTCGCAAGCTGGAAGGGACGTTCTTTGAGTATTACTACTCAATGTCCACCCCTGGCCTGGTGTTGCGCTCGCTCCTCGGCTTCGAGATGAAGGGCGATCTGATGACGTATCGCAGGCTGGAACGGATCGGACCGATTGGCCAGCCCAGCAGACGACAATACCGCTATGTCGGGGCCTCTGTCATGACGGGAGATCGGGTCTTTCTGCAAGATTACGAAGTTGGTGCCGGGATCGAGCTGACGCAGACAATCCTCGTTCCCGACTATTCGCAGCGCTGGAGTACGCTGCACGGGGTCAAGCTGGGGGTGGCTGCAAACAGCGAACACCTGCCCTGTGCAGTTCGCGTGGTGCTGGAACGCACGCCTCCACGGGCTTCGGTCCGCGCTTCGTTGCAGATGTGCGGCCTTTTTGCCCCCGACAGCCCGGATTTGCCGAATGCTCTTTTGGCAATGATCGATAACCGGCAGTCCGGCCCGACGGTATTCAACGCATTCAGTCGCTGAAGGCTTGTCGAGGCAAAGCGCCTGTGCCTCTTTGGTCGGCACAGATAGGGGGACCAAATGCCGGGGCATGTATTCGGGCGCACCACCAAGGGTCAATTACCGACAGCCGCTGCAGGGGATGGCTGCTATTTGATCGACAGTACGGGCAAGCGCTATCTCGACGGCTCGGGCGGGGCGGCGGTGTCCTGTCTGGGCCATTCCGACCCGGACGTGCGCGCCGCGCTTCATGCGCAGTTGGACCGGCTGGCCTTTGCCCATACCGGGTTTTTCACCTCGGATCCCGCCGAAGACCTTGCCGACCTGCTGATCGCCGCCGCGCCGGAAGGCATTTCGCGGGTCTATCTGGTTTCGGGCGGGTCCGAGGCGGTCGAGGCGGCAATCAAGCTCGCACGGCAGTATTTCATGGAAATCGGCCAGCCCGCGCGGCACCGGGTGATTGCGCGGCGGCAAAGCTATCATGGCAATACGCTGGGCGCGCTGGCGGCGGGCGGCAATGCCTGGCGGAGGGCGCAGTTCGCGCCGCTTCTGGTGGAAACCAGCCATATCTCGCCCTGCTACGACTACCGCAACCGGCATGAGGGCGAAAGCCTGCCTGCCTATGGCGCGCGCGTTGCCGATGAGCTGGAATCGGAAATCCTGCGGCTCGGGCCTGAGACGGTGATGGCCTTTGTCGCCGAACCCGTGGTGGGCGCGACCATGGGCGCGGTGCCTGCCGTTCCCGGCTATTTGCCGCGCATCCGCGAGATATGTGACCGTTACGGCGTCTTGCTGATCCTCGACGAGGTGATGTGTGGCATGGGCCGCACAGGGCATCTTTACGCCTGCACCGAAGATGGCGTGGCCCCCGACATGATCACCGTGGCCAAGGGGCTGGGCGCGGGCTATCAGCCGATTGGCGCGTTGCTGACCTCGGGCGCGATCCATGATGCGATTGCGGCAGGGTCGGGGTTTTTCCAGCACGGTCATACCTATATGGGGCACGCCATGGCCGCTGCCGGGGCCGGGGCGGTGCTGCGCGCGATCCATCGCAGGGACTTGCTCGCGCGGGTGCAGGAGATGGGCGTGCTGCTGGACACGGCCCTGCGCGACCGATTTGGCCAGCACCACCATGTCGGGGATATCCGAGGGCGCGGGCTGTTTCGCGGGGTCGAACTGGTCGCGGACCGTGAGACCAAGGTACCGTTCGACCCCGCGCGCAAGCTGTACGCGCAGATCAAGACCCGCGCCATGGAGGCAGGGCTGATCTGCTATCCGATGGGTGGAACAATCGACGGCCAGCGCGGCGACCATATCCTGCTTGCCCCGCCCTTCATCATTTCACCCGACCAGATTGGCGAACTGGTGGACAAGCTGTCTCACGCGATTGACGGCGCCTTGGCCACATGAGCCGCCTTTGCCCCCTGCCCACAATTATGGTTGCCCCCAATGGCGCGCGGCGCGGCAAGGCGGATCACCCGGCTCTGCCGGTGACCATACCCGAGATCGTGGAAACGGCCCGCGCCTGCCATGCCATGGGGGCCGGGGCGATCCACGCCCATGTGCGCGATGCAGCCGAAGCGCATGTTCTGGATGCGGGGCTTTACCGTGAGTTGATTGCAGAAATGGCGCGGGCAATCCCTGCGATGCCAGTGCAGATCACGACTGAATCCGCCGGTTTCTTCACTGCGACCCAGCAACGTGCACTCTTGCGAGAGATCACGCCCGAAGGTGTCTCGATTGCCTTGGCCGAGATGCTGGCCGATGGCGACCGGGCGGCGGCGCGGCGCAGCTATCATGCGCTTTCAGAGGCCGGTGTGGCGGTGCAGCATATCCTCTACGATGCCACGCAAGTGGGGACGCTTGCGGCAGAAATCGCTGCCGGCACGGTGCCTGTGAGTGACGTGCAGGTTCTCTTTGTGCTGGGGCGGTATTCCTCAGGGCAGCAATCCAATCCCGCGATGCTTGCCCCCTTTCTTGACGCCGCACAGAACGCCGGACTGCGCCCGGACTGGGCGGTCTGCGCCTTCGGGCAGGCCGAAACCGCCTGCCTGAGATACGCCTTGTCGCAAGGCGGCAAGGCAAGGGTAGGCTTCGAGAACAACCTGCACATGCTTGATGGTCGACTTGCGCCCGACAACAGTGCGCGGGTGCGCGAGATTTCTGAACAACTGAATGTTCTCGCGCCGGATTCTGATCGTGCTTCTTTCAGGTAATCCACGTCGCACACACTGGCGCTCTTGGCGACCGTGAGCGACTTCATCCGTTCCTTCAAATCTGATTTTCCAGCGCATTCTGCTTCGGCCCTGTCGAAGTCCGCGGCAAGTAGAGTCCGGTTCGGCACATTATCCACCCCAGAGAATTGAACGGTCCTTGTCCGGAGCCTTTGCCATGACAAATGCCTTGGCTTTCGCCGGGACGCCGGGAAGGCTCCGGGCGGGTCTGTCCCGGGGTTGAGCCGCTTGGCTGATATCCTGTTCTGACTGTGCTTTCAGGCGAACAGAATCCCCCCATCTTCGTTGAGAAAGACAACTGATGATCAAGAAACACCGGGAAGTTGCGCTGAGGCTTGCCCTTTGATCCAACTGGCGAACACATCGCGGAACGGATGCGCTGGTCGGATCTGTGGTTCCAGAAGATAGAAAGCCTCGTCGATTGGAACCTTGAGGGCGAAAGGCGCAATCAGGCGACCTGCCACCAGATCTTCAGCTGCCAACGAACTGCGCCCCAGGGCGATGCCGCCCCCGTCGGCCGCGATCCGGAACGCAGTCAGCGACGTGTCCAGATGCAGGCCCTGACCGGGATCGACGCCGCGTGCGCCGGCCGCGTTGAGCCACACGCCCCAACCTTCCTGGTAGCCCATCACATGAAGAAGTCGATGATGGCGCAGGTCAGCCGGGCTTTGCAAAGCGTTCCGCCCGGCAAGTCCCGGGGCGCATAGAGGGGTGATCGTATCCCGCGTCAGGCGAGTGTGGGAAAACCCCGGCCAATCGCCGGTCCCATACTGGATATCCAGATCGAAGGCATCCTTGTCGAACGGGTCGTTCCAGACGCTGGAAATCACCCGGACCTGAACATCCGGATACGCATCCAGAAAGGCGGGCAGCCGCGACGACAGCCAGTAGACCGCGAAGGACACCGCACAGCGCAGGGTCAGAACCTGACTGCGTCGCCGTCCAAACACCTCGCGCGTGCCGGTGGCGAGCCGTTCCAGCGCGTCCTGGACCTTGGGCAGATAGGCCTCGCCCAATTTTGTCAGTTCAAGACTGCGGGGGCGGCGGATGAAAAGGGGCTGATGCAGGTACAATTCAAGCGCCTTCACATGCTTGGAAACCGCCGCCTGGGTCAGGTTCAGCTCTGCGCCCGCATTGGTGAAGCTGAGCGTGCGGGCGGCGGCCTCGAAAGCGCGCAGCCAGGTCAGGGGGGGCAAGTCGGACTTCATGGCTATTCCCAACAGACGCATAACTTTTTGTAGGGGCATTACCCCGGAAAACGTCGTTTGACGCAAGCCCCCCCGAAAGCATCAAGTGCATCAAACCCCTGGAGCAAGACATGTTTTCATTTCAACCCAGTACCCGCATCAGACCTTCCCCGTTCTTCGAGTCTGCTGTTGCGGAGGGGCTGAAAACAGCGAACGTCTACAATCGCATGATCATGCCGACGTCCTTTGGCGATCCCGAAGGAGAATACTGGCGGCTGATCAACGGCGTGTCGCAGTGGGACGTGGGGGTCGAGCGGCAAGTGCAGTTGAAGGGTCCGGACGCGGCCCGGCTGGCGCAGATTCTGGCGGTCCGCGACCTTTCAACCTGCAAGGTCGGTCAGGGAAAGTATGTCGCGATCTGCGATCACCGGGGGACGATCTTCAACGATCCCATCCTCTTGAAGCTGGCCGATGACATGTTCTGGCTGTCCATCGCCGACAGTGATGTCGAGCTTTGGGCCAGGTCCATCGCCGCCGAGCGTGGGCTGAATGTCGAGATCTGCGAACCCGATGTGTCGCCCATGGCCCTGCAAGGCCCCAAGGCCGAGGATGTCTTGGCGCATGTGCTGGGCGCCTGGGTGCGTGGGCTGAAATACTTCTGGTTCAAGGAAACCGAGATTGACGGCATTCCTGTCGCCGTCCAGCGATCAGGCTGGTCGAAGCAGGGCGGGTTCGAGATTTACCTCAAGGATGGCTCCAAGGGTACAAAGCTCTGGAACATTTTCAAGGAAGCGGGTCAGCCATGGGGCATTGGCCCGGGCGCGCCTGCCACGCCTGAACGGGTGGAAAGCGGGTTGGTATCCGTTGGCGGCGATACGGATGATGACACCAACCCTTTCGAGGTGCGGCTGGAGAAGTACGTCGATCTTCATGTCCCCGATGATACCATCGGCGTACAGGCCTTGCGGCGGATCAAGGCGGAAGGGGTCAAACGTCACCAGCTCGGGATCGTGCTGGAGGGTGACCTGCCTGCGCCGTTGGGCGTCCGGCGCGAGGATGTCATGCTGAACGGCACCCGCATCGGGATGCTGACGAACTGCGTCTGGTCCTGGCGGATGAAGGCCAACATCGGCTTTGTGCTGATTGATGCCGCGATTCCCGTTGGCACCGAGGTCACGGTAGCCCGCGTAGGCGGCCCTACGGCGGGCAAGCTCGTCGATATTCCGTTCGTGTGATGCGGGAGCAATCCCCATTGATCGCGACCTTCCCCCGCGGCTCCCTTGGCCGGTGGCTGTTCTGGTTGGGCTTTTATGCTGCGATCCTGCTGGGATGGGCTGGCCTGATGCAGATGACGGCATCGCCGATGCCGGGCCTGACGGCGGCAGAGTATTGGGCGGCCTTGTGCATCTCGGCCGAAAATGCCGATCCCATGGCGCTTTTCGCCATGTGGGGCCTGATGTCGGCGGCGATGATGCTGCCGACTTTCGTTCCAGCGGTCCGGGTCTTTGGAGAGCTTGGGTCGGTCCGGGCGACCGACGGGGCATCGATGACGGCGCTGGTGATTGGTTATGGCGCAGTCTGGCTGGTTTTTTCCGCCCTGGCGTCGGCCCTGCAACTGGGGCTTGCCAAGGCTGGCGCGATGACTGGAGCCGGGCAGAGCCTGTCGCCATGGGTGTCGGCGGGCCTTTTGGCCGGGGCCGGGGCCTATCAGTTCAGCGCGGCCAAGGAAGCTTGCCTTGCCAAGTGCCGACACCCCCTGATGTTCTTCATGGAGCATTGGGCTCCGGGGACGAAGCCCGCCCTCGCCATGGGTGCGCGGCTGGGCGTCTGGTGTGTCGGCTGCTGCTGGCTTCTGATGCTTCTGGGGCTTGTTGGCGGTGCCATGAACCTTCTGTGGATGGGTGCCGCAACCCTGTTCATGGTCTTGGAGAAACTGCCCGAGGTCGGGCGTTACCTTACAAAACCGCTTGGAGCCGCGCTGTTGATCGGCGCAGCAGTCCAAGTCGTCTCTGTTTTCTCATCGGGAGGATGAAGAATGTCCAAAGCTCTGCCGGAATGGCGCCTCAAAGGTGAACTGATCCTGAACTGCAACTGCACCGTGTTCTGCCCCTGCGTGGTGTCGCTGGGCAAGCACCCCCCGACCGAGGGCTATTGCCAGGCCTGGATGGGCGTGCGCATCGACGAAGGGCATTTCGACGGCGAAAACCTTGGCGGTCTGAACATCGGCATGGTGCTGGACATTCCGGGCAACATGGGGCGCGGCAACTGGAAGGCCGCCGCCTACATCGATGAGCGGGCGTCCGAAAAGGCCTATGACGGCTTGCTGGATATCTTCTCGGGCAAGGTGCGCGGCACGACGGGTCTGTTCTCGATGCTGGTTTCCGAGTTTCTGGGAGCGCAGCGCGCGCCGGTCATTTTCGAAACCGAAGGCCGCAAGCGCCGCCTGATGGTGGGCAAGTTCATTCAGGGCGAGATCGAACCGATCGGCGGCCCGGATCCGGACAAGGAGGTGATGGTCACCAATACCGGTTACTGGATGGGCCCCGACATCACCATTGCCACCGCCAACAAGGGCAAGGTTCGCGCCCATGGCCGGGTCTGGGACTTCGACGGCCGTTCGGCCGAGATCTGCCAGATCGACTGGCACGGCCCGACCTGAGCCATGCGCACGCATTTCGAGGCACCCCCCCGGGGCGAGGCAAATCATGTCGCCCTTTCGCCGCTGTCCTTTCTGCAAAGGGCCTCGACCGTCTATGCCGGTCTGCCTGCAACCAGCTTTGGCGGCAAAACGCGCACATGGGCCGAGGTGGCGGAGCGGGTCCGGTCTGTTGCGGCGGGGCTTGCCAAGCGCGGCATCGGCGCGGGCGATACCGTTTCGGTCCTGTCACCGAACCGGCCAGAGCTTTTCGAGTTGCATTACGCAGTTCCTTTGGCAGGGGCGGTTCTGAACACCATCAACACGCGGCTTGAGCCCGAAACAATCGCCTATATCCTTGACCATTCAGACTGCCGTCTGGTCCTCGCCGACACGACGCTTGCGCCCGTGCTGCGGGCGGCTTTCGCGCTGTTGGGACGGGCGCTGCCCGTCATCGACATTGGCATCGACATCGGTACGGGAGCGGGGTTTGCCGAAACAAGCTATGACGATCTGCTGACGGAAAGACCAATGGACTGGGTGCTGCCTGCTGATGAATGGCAGGCAATCACGCTGAACTATACCTCCGGCACCTCGGGCCGGCCCAAGGGCGTGATCTATCATCACCGCGGGGCCTACCTGATGGCGATGGGTACGGTCGCGGGCTGGTCCTTGCCCCAGCGGCCCACCTATCTGTCGGTGGTGCCGATGTTCCATTGCAACGGCTGGAACCACCCCTGGGCCATGGCGATCGTGGGCGGCCATGTGATCTTCGCCGCCGACATGGCGCCTGAAACCCTTTTGCGGGCGATGACCGACCATGGTGTGACGCATCTCGGGGCTGCTCCGGTCATATTGCAGATGCTGTGCGAAAGCCCCGGTGCCGTGGCGTTCTCGCCAAAGGTCAAGGTTATGACCGCAGGGGCCCCGCCGCCGCCTGCCGTGCTGGAAAAGGCGGCGGCCCTTGGGCTGGAAGTGATGCAGGTTTACGGGTTGACCGAAACCTATGGCCACATATCGCAATGCCTGTGGCAGGACGACTGGGCTGTCCTTGGCCCTGCCGGGCAGGCCGCGAAACAGGCGATGCAGGGCGTGTCCTTCCCGATGGTCGAAGGCATCCGCGTTGTCGACCGCGAGACGGGGCGCGACGTTCCCGCAGACGGGTTGACGCAGGGCGAAATCGCCATTCGCGGCAATACCGTGATGAAGGGCTATTACAAGGATGGCGCGGCGACCGAGGCGGCGTTTCAGGATGGCTGGTTCTGGTCGGGTGATGCAGCCGTCATGCATCCCGATGGCTATATCCAGATCCGCGACCGGCTGAAGGACGTGATCATTTCAGGCGGTGAAAACGTCTCGTCGGTCGAGGTCGAGGCAGTGCTTTACCGCCATCCGGCCATCAAGGCTGCCGCCGTGGTCGCCCGTCCGCATGACCGCTGGGGTGAGGCACCTTGCGCCTTTGTCGAACTGCGCGAGGGGGCCGGGGCCACCGAGGCCGAGGTGATCGCCTTCTGCCGCAGTCATCTCGCGGGCTTCAAGACGCCGAAATCGGTGGTGTTCCAAGAGCTTCCGAAAACGGCTACCGGCAAGATCCAGAAATTCATCCTGCGGGATACCGCCCGGGCGCTTGGCCCTTTGGCGTGACCACAGTCAAGGAGAAAGACATGACGTTCAAGGCACTGGTCGTTGAAAAAGACCCCGAAGGCACAACCCATGCCGCCGTCAAGGCACTGACCGAAGCGGACTTGCCCGCGGGCGAGGTGCTGGTCCGCGTGGAATATTCCACCGTCAACTACAAGGACGGGCTGTGCCTTGGCTCCGGGGGTGGGCTGGTGCGCAATTATCCGCATGTCCCCGGCATCGACTTTGCCGGCACGGTGGAGGCCAGCGACGACGCGCGCTATAGCCCCGGTGACAAGGTCGTGTTGACCGGCTGGCGCGTGGGCGAGGCGTATTGGGGTGGCTATGCCCAGAAGGCGCGGGTCAAGGCTGACTGGCTGGTACCCTTGCCAGCGGCGCTGACCCCGAGGGCCGCAATGGCCGTAGGCACGGCAGGTCTGACCGCGATGCTGGCGATTCTGGCACTTGAAGCGCATGGGCTGAAGCCCGGTCAGGGGCCGGTTCTGGTGACCGGCGCGGCTGGCGGTGTCGGCTCGGCGGCCGTGGCCATGCTGGCGCATCTGGGACACGAGGTGGCCGCGGTGACCGGCCGCCCCGAGACTGAGGGTTACCTGACATCGCTGGGCGCGTCCCGCATTGTGCCGCGCGGGGATCTGGCCGAGACCGTCAAGCGCCCGCTGGAAGCCGAGACCTGGGCCGGATGCGTGGATGCTGTCGGTGGCGCGATGCTGGCGCGGGTTCTGGGCCAGATGAAATACGGCGCCTCGGTCGCCGCCGTGGGCCTTGCCGGCGGGGCAGCTCTGCCTGCAACGGTCATCCCCTTCCTGCTGCGGGGGGTCAACCTGTTGGGGATCGACAGCGTGATGCAGCCCTTTGCCAACCGGCAGGCAGCCTGGGCGCGGGTCGCCACCGACATGCCAATGGACAAGCTTGAAGCGATGATCACCATGGCAACCCTGGATGACCTGCCGCGTCTGGGCCGAGAGATACTGGCGGGCCAGATCAAGGGTCGCACCGTCATCGACCTGAACGCCTGACAGCACTGAATTGAAAGCCAAAGAATGACCGTCGATCTCGCCACTCTGACTCTGCCCAATCTGGCCCTGGAACAACAGGACGACGGGGTGCTGATCGTGACACTCAGCCGCCCGGCCAAGCGCAATGCCCTGAATGCCGAGACAGTCGAGGCGCTGGTGACGCTGTTTTCGGCTGTGCCACGCGCCGGCGTCCGGGCTGTGGTGCTGACGGCGGAGGGCGCGCATTTCTGCGCCGGTCTTGATCTGGTGGAACACCATGACGCTGATCGCGGCCCGGCTGACTTCATGCACCTGTGCCTGCGCTGGCACGAGGCGTTCAACAAGATGGAGTATGGCGGCGTCCCGATCATCGCGGCGTTGAAGGGCGCGGTCGTTGGTGGCGGTCTGGAACTGGCAAGCGCCGCCCACATCCGCATCGCCGATGCCTCTACCTATTTTGCTCTGCCCGAAGGCCAGCGCGGGCTGTTCACCGGGGGCGGGGCCACCATCCGGGTGGCAGGCCTTGTCGGCAAGGCGCGGATGATCGACATGATGTTGACGGGCCGCGTCTATCAGGGTCCAGAGGCTGTCGAGGTTGGCCTCGCCCAATACCTTGTCGAGGGATCAAGCCTTGATGCAGCCGTTGCCCTGGCGCGCAAGGCGGCCCGGAACCTGCCACTGACGAACTTTGCCATCTGCTCGGCCATCAGTCATCTTGGCAACATGTCTGCCCTCGATGCCGCCTATGCCGAAGCGGTCATCGCCGGGGTCGTCAATACCCAACCTGCTGCCCGCGAGCGTCTTGACGCCTTCGCCAAGGGTACGGCCGCGCGCGTGCGACCAAACGACTGAGGGATTGGGCAAGGGCCTTTACCCTTTGAGTCAGGATATCGGATGCAGGTGATGCCGAGGCATCTCAAGTACCTTTCCAGAATGTGACGCGCACAACGTCTGCTTGGGCAGCGATACCAATGGCCTGCCTGTATGAAAGTCTGCCCTGAAGGGCATGAAATATTCTTTGACATCAAATACTGACCAAGAGTAAGTTTATAGATACGATAAATTAAAAACGCTCCGGTATTCAAGCCGGACGCGAAGACGTCACCTTCTGGGAGGAAGACATGTTTGCAACGCTCAGGGCAGCTCTTGTTGCCACCACCTTGCTTGCGCCGGCATCTGTTGCTGTCGCCCAATCGGTTCCTGAATCCGGCGATCCGATCAAGATCGTCCTGAATGACTGGACCGGCCAGTTCACCTCGGCAAAGATTGCCGGTGAGCTGCTCAAGTCCATGGGCTACACGGTCGAATACGTCAGTGCGGGGGCGGTGCCTCAGTTCGTCGGCCTCGCCAATGGCAACCTGCATTTCCAGCCCGAAGTCTGGGACAACCTGATTGGCGACATCTATCCCACGGCCGTCGCTGCTGGTGACATCAAGATCGTCGGTGAGATCGGGCTCGATGGCTGGCAGGATTTCATGTATCCCGCCTATCTGGAAGAGAGCTGCCCAAGCCTACCCAGCTACACCGCCCTCTGGGATTGCGCCCAGCTCTTTGCAACGCCAGAGACCTTTCCGAACGGTCGCCTGATTGCCTATCCGGCCGACTGGGGTACGTTTGACGCTGACCTGATCAAGGCGATCGGTGCGCCGATCGTCGCTGTACCGGGCGGCAGCGAAGGCGCGATGATGGCCGAGTTTCAGGCGGCCTATGCTGCCAGGCAACCCATCGTGATGCGGTGGTGGGCGCCGCACTGGATCTTTGCCGAACATGACCTCAAGTGGATTGAATGGGGAGCAGAGGGCCGATCCTGCACGGATGCGACCGAAGCCGAAAGCCAGACCAAAGATACCGCATGTGGCTTTGTCCAGCCGAATGTCCTGAAAGTGGCCTGGGGCGGGTTCGAAGGGAAATGGCCCGGCGCCTTCAAGATGCTGACTGCCATGACGATCACCAACAAGGACCAGAACGCCATGATTCTGGAGATCGACCAGAAGGGCCGTGATCTGGATGAAGTGGTGGCGGAATGGATCGCCAACAACGAGCCCACCTGGAAACTCTGGATCGAGCAGGCCCTGCAGTAGTCTGAACCGTCCTGATACTGCTGGTCGGAGCCCCGTGCCTGGCACAGCTTCGACCCGCCTTTGCAGAGGCCGGGGCGCCAAAGGCCAGCGGCCCCTGCCGAGCGTCGCCCCGTAGGCCCCCCGGGAGTTCGTCATGAAGTCAACACACACTGACCTTGGCCCGGTCCGGCTGTCCTGCCGGAATGTCTGGAAGGTCTACGGGCCACATCCGGATCGTTTCTTCACGCCCGTATCGACAGGGACGGACGATCCTGCGGCAAAGGCTGCCGGGATCCGCGCCAAGGGCCACATCGTCGCCAATGCCGATGTAAGCTTTGATGTCCATGAGGGCGAGATCTTCGTCATCATGGGGCTGTCGGGGTCGGGAAAGTCGACCATCGTGCGTTGTCTGTCACGGCTTGTGGAGCCCACGGCGGGGGCGATCCTGCTGGACGGCGAAGATCTGTTGAAGAAGTCCACCGCCGAGTTGATCGAGATCCGTCGTCACAAGATGGGCATGGTGTTCCAGAGCTTCGGTCTGATGCCGCATCTGAACGTGATCGACAACATCGCCTTCCCGCTGAAGCTGCAGGGGCTGGGCGAGGACGAACGTCGCGCCCGCGCCGCGCGGGTGATCGAGCTTGTGGGCCTCACGGGTCGCGAGCGCAACTTCCCGAACGAGTTGTCAGGCGGACAACAGCAGCGTGTCGGAATCGCACGTTCGCTGGCGGTCGAGCCCGATGTCTGGTTTCTGGACGAGCCCTTTTCGGCGCTTGATCCCTTGATCCGCAAGCAGATGCAGGACGAATTCCTCCGCATCCAGGCAAAGCTGCGCAAATCCATTGTGTTCATCACCCATGATTTCCAAGAGGCGCTGCGGATCGCTGACCGCATGGCCATCATGCGGGATGGTGCGGTGGTGCAGATCGGGCGGCCCATCGATCTGATCCTGAACCCTGCGGACGACTACATCCGCGCTTTCACGCAGGATGTGCCGTGGGAAAGCATCCTGCGGGCCATCGACATCATGGAGCCGGCAGCCGGGTCCATGGAGGGCCTGCGCCGTGTGGCTGAAGATGCCCCTGTCGCAAGTCTGCTGCCCGATCTTGGCAGCGCAGCTGGTGTGATTGTGGAAGGCCTTGACGGTGCCGTTCTGGGGATGGCAACCGCTCGGGGCCTTGCTGCGTCGCTCGCCCCTGGCTGCGCGGTCGCCAATCCCTCCGGCAGCGCGTCAGGAAAATGATGGCTTGGTTCGATCGCACCGCAATGCTCTGGCTTGGCGCAATTGCCGTCACCCTGATCGGCGTTTTCCTGCAAGGCCGTCTGGACTGGTTGGCGACCTATCCCGAAACAGGGATCCTACCCGTAGCAGACCTCCTGAACGCCGTATCAAACTGGATTGTCCGGCATTTTGCCTGGCTCTTTCAGGGCATGTCGGCCCTTCTGGAATGCCCGATCAAGGGCATCCAGCAGGTGCTTCAGGCGCTGCCCTGGTCGGTGGCCATGTTCCTGTTCTGCCTCGCGGCCTATGCCGCTTCGGGCTGGCGGCTGGCGCTGTTCACCCTCGGAGCATCGGCCTACATGCTGGTGATCGGCGCCTGGGACGCCGGGATGAATACCTTGTCCTTGGTAGCGATCTCGGTCCCTTCAGCGATCCTTGTGGGCTTTGCGATCGGCGTCTGGGGGTTCCGTTCTCGCCGGGCAGAGCGCATCATCATGCCGACGCTGGACATCCTGCAGACTGTGCCGACATTCGCCTATCTTCTGCCAATCCTGATGCTTTTTGGCTTTGGCACGGTGGTCGGGCTGATTTCCAGCATCCTCTATTCCTTCCCCCCGATGGTGCGGAACACCCTTGTCGGTCTGCGCAGTGTCGCGCCAGAGGTGATTGAATCCGGCCTTATGGCCGGGGCCACGGGGCGGCAGCTGTTCTGGCAGGTCCGCGTCCCCTCGGCGCGGCGTCAGCTTATGCTCGGGGTCAATCAGGCGACGATGGCCTCGCTTTCCATGGTGATCATCGCCTCGGTCATCGGCGGAACGGCGGACCTTGGCTGGGAGGTGCTGTCGACAATCCGCAAGGCGCAGTTCGGCGAAAGCCTGCTGGTCGGCCTGGTGATCGCGCTGATGGCGATGGTGATCGACCGCGTGTCAAGCAGTTTTGCCGAAGGGTCGGACCGGCCGGGCCAGACGACCCACCGTCGGCGCCTTTGGCTGATCGCGGCGTTGGGGGCAGTGCTGGTTTATGGCGCGTCGCTGGTGGCCCCGATCCTGAATGATTGGCCCGCTGCGTTTCGCTTCAACCCGGCCCCGATGATGAACGAAGCCCTGAGCAGCTTTATCACGACCTTCCGCACCCAGATAGAAATGGTAAAGACGGCCGCCTTCTACTTCGTGATGCTGCCTGCAAAGATCGGCCTCCAAGGCGCGGTCAGTCCCTTTACCTGGGGATTTGCACTGACCCCTTTGCACCAGTTGACCTATGCCGCAGGCATGATTGCGCTTGCCCTGTGGTCGTCCCGACGCGGGAGCCCGAAGATCGGAATCGCCGTCCTGATC
The DNA here is from genome assembly GCF_030373185.1 of Tabrizicola sp. Taxonomy (GTDB): domain Bacteria; phylum Pseudomonadota; class Alphaproteobacteria; order Rhodobacterales; family Rhodobacteraceae; genus Tabrizicola. The sequence goes on along the minus strand of NZ_JAUCZH010000002.1, from coordinate 285,970 downwards.
TTTGCCGTCATCATCTATTTTGGGCTTACCGGCCTTCCTTGGCCCGCGCTAATTCTGATCATTGCCCTTGTAGCCCATGGCATTGGTGGGGCGCCCATGGCGACTGGCACGGCCATGGGGCTGCTGTTCATCGTCGTGACCGGCAACTGGCCCGCCGCCGTTCTGTCGATCTACCTCTGCGGCATTGCCGTGGTGATCGCCTTCACCCTTGGCACTGCCATCGGCATCTGGGCCGCCCAGAATGACCGGGTTTCCGCCATCGTCCGGCCGATCAATGACACGCTGCAGACCATGCCCCTGTTCGTGATCCTGATCCCCTTCGTCATGGTCTTCAAGATCGGCGACTTCACCGCCCTTCTGGCGATCATTGCCTATGCCATCGTACCTGCCATCCGCTACGGCGAACACGGGTTGCGCGGCCTGCCGGAAACGGTGATCGAGGCAGCGCGCATGATCGGGGCGACGCCACGCCAGATGCTCTGGCAGGTGAAGATCCCTCTGGCGTTGCCGGTCATGATGCTGGGGCTGAACCAGACCATTCTCCATGGCATTGCCATGCTGGTGATTGCTGCACTTGTGGGTGCAGCCGGGCTGGAACAGACCGTCTACATCGCGCTGACCGACGGAAACGTCGGCCAAGGCCTGATCGCGGGCCTTGCCATTGCGATCATCGCCATCATCGCCGACCGCATGACCAGCGGATGGAGCCGCAATCGCCAGGCAGCCCTGGGCTTCGGGGCCAGATGACGGCCCTTACACTTCGACCAATTCACGGCGGCATGCGCTGATCAAAAGGACCTCAAGACGATGAAAACAGATGACCCGACGATGCTGGCTCCGCATGATTGGGGATTTCCGGTGCCGATTGCCTATGGGCCGGGACGGCTGGCCGAGATCGGGCAGCGCTGCATTGGCTTGGGCATCCGCAATCCCCTGATTGTGACGGATCACGGCAGTCGTGACCTGCCCTTCATCGCACTGCTGCATTCCTTGCTTCAGGATGCAGGGCTGAAGGCGGCCCTGTTTTCGGACATTTCTCCCAATCCGATTGATGGCGAGATCGAGACGGGGCGCGCGGCCTTCCTGGCGGGCAGCCATGACGCGATCATCGCGATCGGTGGTGGCAGTGCCATGGATGGCGCCAAGGCGATTTGCCTTATGGCCCGCAACGATCTTGATCTCTGGGCCTTTGAATACGAACAGCCAGTGCCGGTCATGGGGCAGGGCCAGCGCTTTCCCGCTTTGATCACCATCCCCACGACCGCTGGCACCGGGGCGGAAACCGAAAGCACTGCCATGGTCACCCACGCGGCCAAGGGCATGAAGTTCTGCGTCTGGCACCCGGACCTTAAGCCCGCTCTGGCCCTGCTGGACCCGGAACTGACAGTCGGGTTGCCCAGAACCCTCACTGCCTGGACCGGGGCCGATGCGCTGGTTCATGCCATCGAGGCCTATCTTGTGCCGGGTTTCCATCCCTTGTGTGATGGCCTGGCACTGGAAGGGCTGGCCCTCATCGCAAAGTGGCTACCCGTGGCTGTAGAAGAGCCGCAGAACCTGACCGCACGCGGCGCGATGCTGACGGGCTCCTGCCTTGCCGGGATCGCTTTCCTGAAGGGCTTGGGCCTTGTCCATGCGATTTCCCACATGGTGGGCGCCGAATTCAACACCCAGCACGGCCTGACCAATGCAATCCTTCTGCCGGTAGTGCTGCGCTTCAACCTGCCCGGACAGGAGGAAAAGGTCCGCCGAATGGCGCAGGCGATGGGCCTGCCCGACACGTCTGTTGAGGGCTTCATTGCAGCGGTCGAGGGCATGCTTGACCAGATCGGGATTCCGAAGTCGCTGGCCGAGATCGGCGTGCCTGCCGATTGTGCCGCAAGGATCGCCGCAAAGGCTCTGAAAGACAGTGCCGCCCGCACCAACCCCCGTGCCGCCACTCTGGCCGAGGTCGTTGCTTTGACCGAAACCGCCATCGCCAAGGCTCGCTGACAAAAGGACAGGGCAAATGCGGAACCTGACAAGTTTCTACATCGATGGGCAGTGGGTCGAGCCTATGTCTTCTGCCACCCTGCCGGTTCTGAACCCGGCGACCGAGGCGCAGATCGGCACCGTTGCCATGGGCAACTCAGAGGACGTGGATCGGGCCGTAGCTTCGGCAAAGGCCGCCTTCGCGGCCTTTGCCTCCACATCCCGGCAGGAGAGGCTTGATCTGCTGCACCGGTTGAAGGTGGCGACCGAAAGGCGTTTGGAGGATCTGGCGCAAGCCATGCGGATGGAGATGGGTGCGCCGATCACCATGGCGCGGTCTGCCCAGGCGGATGCGGCAATCGGCCATCTCCAAGGCTTCATCGCCGCGCTGGAAGGGCTTGAGCAACGCAAGGTGCTCGCCAATGGTGACATCCTTTTGCGTGAACCGATCGGTGTCTGCGGGCTGATCACACCGTGGAACTGGCCGATGAACCAGATTGCGCTCAAGGTCATTCCTGCGCTGGCCACAGGATCGACCTGCGTCCTCAAGCCGTCAGAACACACGCCGATCTCGGCGATGATCTATGCCGAGATCATTGACGAGGCGGGATATCCGCCGGGGGTGTTCAACCTGGTGAATGGGGATGGACCGACGGTGGGGGCGGCAATGTCGCGCCACCCTGACATCCAGATGATGTCCTTTACAGGCTCGACCCGGGCCGGGATCGCTGTCACCCGTGACTCGGCCGAGACGGTCAAGCGCGTGACGCTGGAACTGGGAGGCAAGTCGCCGAACCTGGTCTTCGCCGACTGCGATCTTGAGGCGCGGGTGGCGGCTTCGGTCCGGGAATGCATGTTCAATACGGGGCAGTCCTGCGACGCGCCGACCCGCCTTCTGGTCGAACGCGCCTGCTACGACGATGCCCTTCTGATCGCCAAACGGACTGCGGATGCCATCACGGTCGGCGACCCCGAGCAGGCGGGCGACCATATCGGGCCGCTCTTTGACAAGATCCAATACGACCGCGTGCAGGCCATGATAGAGGTTGGTCTTGCCGAAGGTGTGAGGCTTCTGGCCGGGGGCCTTGGCAAGCCCGAGGGGATCACGACCGGATGGTTCGCCAAGCCTACGATTTTCGCCGATGTGTCAAACGACATGCGCGTCGCGCAAGAAGAGATCTTCGGCCCTGTGCTCGTCATCATTCCATTCAACGATGAAGCTGACGCTATCGAGATTGCGAACGACACGCCCTATGGGCTTGCCGCCTATGTGCAGACCGGTAATCCGGATCGGGCGCTTCGGGTCGCCGCAGGCCTGCGCGCGGGGGCGATCCATATCAATGGTGGTGGCTTCAACTATGGCTCACCCTTCGGCGGCTACAAACAGTCCGGCAACGGCCGCGAAGGAGGGTTGATGGGATTGGAAGACTACCTGGAAACCAAGACGCTGCATGGGATCGGCTGAAGAGGATTTGTCTGCGGTGCCAGCGCAGTCGAGGTAGGCTTTGGGCGCTGGTCACGAAACCGCCCTCGTCTGCGCGCAGCGGCCCACGTCAGGTTCGGTCCTCAACCTTCACGATGCGCCCGTCTTCAAGTGTGAGGATACGGTCGGCGCGGTCAAGGATCCGGTTGTCATGCGTGACGAGTAGCGTGGTTGTCCCCCGCGCGGAACCCATCCGTTTGAGCAGATCCACAACATCGGCAGCACTGTCCTTGTCCAGCGCAGCGGTCGGTTCGTCCGCCAGAACCAGCGCCGGATTCCCCACCAGCGCCCGCGCCACGGCCACGCGCTGTTTCTGCCCGCCAGACAGGTTTGCCGGCAGGTAATCGGTGCGGTCCGACAGGCCGACCAGACCAAGCGCATGGATCGCCGCCTGTTTCGCGGTCGCGTCCGGCACGCTGCCAAGCACCTGCACGCCCATCATCACGTTTTGCGTCGCGGTCAGGCTTTCGTGCAGGTTATGGGCCTGAAAGATGAACCCAAGACGGCGGCGCAGGGCAACCAGATGCGCCTCGGTCGCGCCGTTGAGTTCCTGACCCAGCAGGCGCACCGACCCATCCTGCACGCCGCGCAGGCAGCCGATCAGCGTCAGCACCGTGGTCTTGCCGGACCCGGATGGCCCCATCAGCACCGTGAAGCTGCCGCGCTTCAACGTCAGGTTCACGTCGAACAGCGCCTGCTTCTTCACCTCACCGCTGCCGAACCAGTGGTTCAGGCCGCGTGCATCGACAACATTTTCCATGTCCATCCCCGGCCCCCGTCAGAACAGATCGGCCGGATCGGCGGCGGCCAGACGGCGCGTGGCGATCGCGCCCGACACTGCGGAAAAGACGATGGTGCCAAGAAACACGCTTGCCGCCATTGACGGGGTCATCGCCAGCGGCAGGGTGGTGATCCTGCCCATCAGCGTCAGGATCGTGGTGCCGACGACCAGCCCCGGGATGAAGCCCATGATGCCCAGCACCAGGGCTTCTTCGAACACCACGCTCAGAAAGAACTGCGGGCCATAGCCCATGGCCTTGAAGGTGGCATATTCGCGCAGGTGGTCGGCCACATCGGTGGACAGCACCTGATAGACGATGACCAGCCCCACCAGCACCCCGATCAGCACGCCGAAACCGAAGATGATCCCGGTCGGCCTGCGGGTCTGCTGATAGCGCAGGTCTTCCTGCGCGGCATCCGGATAGCTGCGGATGCGCAAGCTGGGGTCCGAGATCAGGGTCTTCAGCCGGGCAACGACGCTTTGCACAGGCACGCCCGGGCGCAGTTGCAACAGGATGTGGTCCGGGGCCGCCGAACTTCGGGCCGGGAAGAGCGACAGAAAGGTCTGGTCGGACACCAGCATGTAGCCGTCGCCGCCAAAGCCGCCGCCGCCCGCAAAGGTGGCATAGGCCGTCAGGGTGCTGCCTTGCGTCTCGAACGCCAGCGGCGTCTGCGGGCGGATCGCGGCGGCCTCTTCCTTGCCCAGTCCACGCGCCAGCCGGTCAAGAATTGCCGCGTCCTGCACCTGCAACAGGTTCAGATCGCCGCCGATTTCCGGCGCGATGAAGCCCGGCTTGGCCGGATCGACGCCAAAGGTCGTCAGGCTGATGTCCTTCTCGCCCCGGTCCCACGGCACATTGGCCAGAAAGAGGCCCATCCCGTCGGTCACATCCGGGTCGGCCATCGCCTGCAACAGCCATTGCCGCGCGACATTGCCGCCATCGGCCAGCGCATTGGCATCCCCGGCGGAAATCATGATGTCGGCCTGAAAGAAGTCATAGGGCCGCAGCGTTGCCGCCCCCATCGAGTTCATGATGCCAAGCTGGACAAAGACCAGCACATTGGCAAAGGCCACCCCGGCCAGCGCCGCAGCAAAGCGGGTGCGGTTGTGGGTCAGTTGCAGCCAGCCGATCGGCAGGCGCCCGAACAGGGCTTGCAGCAGCCGGCTCATGGGGTTCCACGCGCGCCTGCGGTGGTGTCAATGCGCGCGATCACCTCCAGGTTCGTGAAGCGGGCGGCAACGCTGGACGACGGGCCATCCAGGGCCACCAGCACCCGGATCACGCGCGCATCCTTGTTTTCCGCAGCGTCATCGGAAATCAGTCCCTGCCGCCCCACCGTAAGGCCGATGCTTTCGACCGTCCCGATCAGGGATTGGCCCAGGGCGGGCGCGGCCAGTTCGACCGGCTGTCCGGGCTTCACGACCGCGATACGGTCCTGCCAGACCTCGACCTCGGCCATCATCGTGTCGGTGTCGCCCATGTCCATGATCCCGTCCGCCGGGGGGCGCTGGCCCGGTGTCGCGCGGATATCGAGGATCGTTCCGGCAATCGGGGCCACCACCACCGCGCGTTGCAGATCCAGCGTCGCACGGGCAAGATCGGCTTCGGCGGCCTCGACGTTGCGGGCCGCAACCACGACGTCGGGTTGATCCTCCAGCGCAAGCGCGGAAAAGCGCTTCAAGGTGGCCTCGGCCCGGACAACGGCCTGCCGGGCCGCCTCGGCCGCAGTGCGCACGGAATCGAGCGTGGCCTGCGTTGCGACGGCGCGCTGGAACAGTTCCTCGGTGCGGGCAAGGCTGGTTGTTGCCTCGGTCGCCGTGGCGATGGCCTGATCCAGCGCCGCCTGCGCTTCGTCCCGGCTGGCCTCGACCGCAGCACGGGTCTGCATCAGCGAGGCCTGCCGGACCGCCAGATTGGCCTCGGCCAGCAGAACCGCCCCTTCCAGAGCCGTGCGGTTATCCAGCCGGGCCAGCGGTGTACCCTTTGCCACGCGGTCGCCCTCTGCCACGAGGATTGCGGCCACACGGGCATCCCCGGCCCCGTAGGGTGCGGCCACGACCGAGACATCGCCGCGCGGCATCACCCGGGCAAGGCCAACTACATCGGTCGGCAGCATGGTTTCAGCCATCCGGGGCGGCAGTTCGATATCGGGCGGCAAGGCAATCGGCGCATCCGACCCCCCGCCGGGTTGCAGCCCGGTCAGTTCATAGAACTTCTGCAAGCCCGGTGGCTGGAAATACATCCCGATCACCGCGCCCGAGAACATGAAGACGGGGATCAGCAGTACCAGAAGATACCGCTTGCGAAACCAGCGCCGCGGTGCGGGCTGCGTCCCGGGGGAAACGGGAAGGTCCAGCGGAAGATCAGGTTTGGCGGGATCTGGCATTTGGGTCGCCTTGTGTCTTTGGGGTCTGCTGCGTTCATCTGGCCGGATGGGCCGTGGCGATCATTGGGTTGTTTTTCGGCTTGATCTGCTTGGATGGAATGCCAGCGCATCCAATGCGACAAGCGCCAGCAGCGCGACCTTGACGGGATCGGAAAGCTGCGCCGCAACCGTCACATCCGCGACCCACTCCAGAGTGCCTGAAACAGACATGATCGCCATCATCCCAAAACGGCCCAATGTGCGATACGGCTACCAAAATAGCCTTTGGAATGTAACATGCCCGGTCTCTTCAAAAGGTCAGACGAAGGCCTTTCGGCACTCGCCATTCCTTGTCAGACTATGGATTGGCCGGGGCATCTGCGTTGACATCGGTCAAATGGACCATCCGCGCCATCGCCTTTGCCGGAAAGCTGATTTCGCCGGCGCTGGTCCTTTTGCCGTCCTTGTCGACGTCAAAGTGCAGGAAGGCTGCATCTTCGCCAAATCCGTGCATTGCCTTCGACGAGTGGCTGCCGCGTTCACCCATCTGGTCGTGGTCCGCACCCATGCCCGAATGCTTCATCATGCCTGACCCATGGTCTCCCATCATGGCCCCCATTATTCTCCATTGCACGCCACCTGCGATGGCTGGGATGCTTGCAGCTCCAATGACTGCCACAGTGGCGATGGCGCCGAAGGTCAGGAAGGTCTTGCGTTTCATGGTCTCGTCCAATCGGATTCGTATTTCGGATATTGCGAGACTGGGGGGCTTTGTCGCAGAAGGATGCCTTGCAGGGGCCTGAATTGTATCGGTCCGTCGCAGCGGTCGCGCCTGCGACAGGCCGATACGCAAATCCTTCCCGCTGGCGGAAGCAGCAGGCTATGAAGGGGCATGACAGATGCAACGCCCCATATCCTTGTCGTCGATGACCACCGCGAAATCCGCGATGCCGTAGCGCGTTATCTGGAAAAGAACGGGATGCGCGCCACGCCTGCCCGCGATGCTTCGGAAATGGATCTGGCGCTGAAGACCGGGCGGTTCGATCTGATCGTTCTTGATGTGATGATGCCGGGAGAGGACGGGCTTTCTGCCGCCCGCCGCGTTTCGGCCAATGGCGGTCCACCGATCCTGATGCTCAGCGCGCTGGGAGAGGAAACGGATCGCATTGTCGGGCTGGAAATCGGTGCCGACGACTATCTGGCAAGGCCGTTCAACCCGCGTGAGCTTCTGGCTCGGATCAGGGCCATCCTGCGCCGGGCCGACCGGCCGATGCCGCTGGCCGGCACTCTTGGCGGTCGCAAGCAAAGCTTTGCGGGCTGGTTGCTGGACACTGACACCCGCGCTCTGACCCATCAGGATGGTCGCGAGGTCAGCTTGACCAGTGCTGAATTCAAACTGCTGACGGTGTTTCTGGAACGCCCCCGCTTCGTCCTTTCCCGTGATCAGCTGCTGGACATGACATCCGGCCGGGTGGCCGATGTATTTGACCGCACCATCGACAATCAGGTCAGCCGCTTGCGCCGCAAGATCGAGCAGGATCCGGGGAGTCCGAAGATCATCGCCACGGTTCGGGCGGGCGGTTACAGCCTTGCCACCGATGTCCGTTCGGTTCCCTGATGCGGCTTGGTCCGCAGAGCCTGACAGGCCAACTGGCGCTGCTGGTCTTCGGCGCTTTCGTGCTTGCGCAGGCCATCAGCCTCTGGCTGTTCACGGATGAACGCGGGCGGACCTTGCAAGACGCGCTCCGGCTGGAGACTGCTGAGCGCAGCGCTGCGGTGGTTCTGGCACTGGAAGCTGCACCCATGGCCAACCGCGCCGGAATTCTGCAGGCCGCCCGAACCGCACATACGGACTTTCATCTGTCCCGCGAGGCACTGGTTGCAAACGACGCTCCGACCGTCTCAACGGTCCGCAGCAAAGTGGAGATCCTGTTGCCGCAATCCAGTAAGATCCGGGTCGAGGAAATCGGCATCTCTCCGCGCAGCGGTCAGCCAATGAACCCGCCCGCGCCGCTCGTCTGGTTGAAGGACCGGATGCTTGCGGCAGGACTTGCCCCCGTCGAATTGCGGCTGTCGATCCGTCTTTCCGAGGGCGGCTGGTTAAACGTGCGTGCCAGCAATGACCGGCCTGATTTCCAGATTCCCCCGGTCATTCTTGGGACCATCCTGCTTTCCCTTGCGCTTATCATGGGGACGCTCTGGTACGGGCTGCGGCGCATTACCGGGCCTTTGCGCTTGCTCGCTGACGCAGCCGAGGATTTCGGGATCGACAGCAAGGCGCCCGACATGCCCAAGGGCGGACCCGAAGAGGTGCAGGCGCTATCCGATGCCCTGGGCCGGATGCAGACCCGCATTTCCGCCATGGTCGCGGACCGAACCCGGATGCTGGCGGCGCTTGGACATGATCTGCGCTCGCCCATCACCGCGTTGCGGCTGCGCGCCGAAATGGTGGAAGATGACGAAACGCGCGAACGAATGGTCGCGACTCTGGACGAGATGCGGGACATGGTCGAGGCAACGCTGGCCTATGCGCGCGGGGTCTCGGCGGATCAGCCGACCGAGCCGGTAGACCTTACGCTGCTCCTTGCGGAACTGACGACAGAGCTGGCCGACACAGGGCCGAAGATTTCCATCATTGGTGGCAGTCGCGTAACTTTGTCGTTGCGACGGACACCGATCCGGCGCGCGCTGCGCAACTTGCTGGAAAACGCGCAGCGCTATGGCGGGCGGGTCGAGGTCACCTTGCGCGAAACCTCGCAGGGCGTGGAGATCACGATCGATGACCATGGCCCCGGTATTGCAGAGGAAAGTCTGGACCGCGTCTTTGACCCTTACACGCGGCTTGAAGCCTCGCGTTCGCGAGATACGGGCGGTATCGGACTGGGCCTTCCGATTGCCCGCGCAATCCTTCGCGCCCACGGCGGCGATGTGGGACTATCCAACCGGCCCGAAGGTGGGCTGAGGGCGCTGGTGTGGCTTCCGAAGTGATGCCACGGGCATGCAGGAAGCGGATCATTCGCTCCAGTCATGCACATGGACATCGCGGCCCGAATGGCCTTTGAGGATCTTCACCGCAAGTTCCGCCTTGTCCTTGTCCCATGTCCTGACCCACAGAAGAATGCCGCCGTGCTTGATCTGGTTGGCGTAAAAGTCCTTGTGGTGCCTTCCAACCCGACGCGCCAGCAACGTGCCAAGGACCGCAGTCGGACTGCCCCCGATCGCGATAGCCGCGATGGACGCTGCGATCGTGCTGGCAGGTGTCAGCAGCGCCATCATGGCGATGTATGAGCCCAGAAAGAACAATCCGCCCGCTATTGCGCCTTCCAGTTCCCCGATCGCCTCCTCCGAAACGAAGGCGGCGCGCGGGGCGTCTGGATTATCCGCCAGTTCCGGTGCCGTCCAGAAGGCCTTTCCCAGCTTTTCCTCCAGCACCTTCTGATCTGCCAGCAGGCTGATGTCATAGCGGCTGAAGCCGGCTATCATCAGGTCATAGATCGCCTTCTGGAGGCTTTCGAAGGTGTCGAAAATGCCGACGGCCTCTGGAACATTGATGTAGCTGCTATGGTGCCTTTCCGCATCGTCGGTCATTGTGATCCCTTTGCCCATACCTGTCTGCCTGTCCGCAGATGGCCTCAATCATCAACCAGACAACCATTCAGTGATCCGTGTCGTTGACGGGGGTCAATGCAGCGTCAGGATTTGACTGCAAGCAGTGGTTTGCGGGCGACGATGTAGGGATTTTGCGGCCGTGACCCCAGAACACGCTGATCGATGATCTCGAAGCCTGCATCCAGAATTGCCTGACGAAGCTCTGTCAAGCCAAGCGATTTCGCAGGCGGAAAGAGGCCTGCGGTTCGAAGCACGGCAAACAGAAGGCGCAGCCTGAACGCCAGATCGGCAAAGCACCATGTCTTGCTGATCAACAGCCCGCCGGGTTGCAGTCGGGCGTGAACCCGGCCGAGCAGGGCGGGCAGGTCGTCAACCAGATGTAGCACATTGAATGCGCAGACAGCGTCGAACGGGCCGCGATCAAGGGCCGCCCCGGCATCTGACACCTCAAAGCGAAGATTGTCCGGCGCAGGTTTCGCCTTTGCGATCCGCACCATTTCGCTGGAAAAATCGGTGGCGGTGAACCGGGCCGCGTGCGGCGCAAGGCGGATGGCCGTTCCCCCGGTGCCGCAGCCGATTTCCAGCACCCTGTCCGTCGCATGCAGGCGCCCCGCGACATCGGCAAGAAGCGCTTCATAGGCCGCTTCGTCCTTGATCGGTCGCGCCGCGTAACGATCGGCAAACCTGTTCCAGAACCGCGCGCCCGGATCTTGCCGTTCGGGCCGTTCGTCAAGGGTGCGATCAGGCAATAGCAGCCTCCGGGCAGGTGCGGCGAAGCCCGTCCGGCACCGCAAGCAGCCCGGCAAGACCGCAGTTGCCTTTCGTCAGATCCGCCAGAGTGACCATGTCCAACTCGTGATAGAATGCTTCAACGGCGCGCGCCACATAGCCTCGCAAGCGGCAGGATGCCGAAAGCGGGCAGGTGTTGGTGTCGGGTGCGAAGCACTCAGCAAAGGGAACGCTCGCCTCGAACACGCGGAAAACCTCTCCGATAGAAATCTGGTCAGCTGGGCGGGCAAGGCGCAAGCCGCCATTGCGGCCACGAATGGTTTCGACAAAGCCACTGGCTTGCAGCGCGTTCACGACCTGAAGCAGATGGTTGAGCGAGGCATTGCAGGTCTGGGCAATCTCAGAACTGCGCAAGGTCAGGCCATCGTTGACCGCGCAGGCCATCAAGACCCGGGCAGCAAGATTGGTTTTCGTCGTCAGGCGCATGAAAGTCGCTTTCCATATCCAGATTATCGTCTGGTAGGGCAACGAAACCACGGGGTCTTTGATTTGGATCAGGTCGGCCCCGCATGAACTGCCTTAAGTGGCATCTTGAATAACAGTTTGAGCAAGCCCTTGGACAAGTCTGCCACGCAACTGCCTGACGCAACTTCCCGGCAGACTGATCCCGGCCAGACGGGCCAGCGCCGGGCGGCAGCGATATCGGTACTGGCCGGGTTGGTCTGGCCGCTTCAGGCGGCGGTGGTGGCCTGGGCCATCGGTGGTTTGCTGGTTGAAAGATCACCAGCGCCACTGATCGCGGCGATTGGGTTTGGCGGACTTGGGTTGCTGCGTGCTGCATTGACCTATCTGGCCGAGGCTCAGGCACAAGCTGCGGCTGAAGCGATGATTGCGCAGGCGCGGGCCGAAATCGTCGCAGCCGAGGCGCGCCGGGCGGGCGACAGTGCTTTTGGCGGGGCAGGCAGTCTTGCGGCGCTTGCAGGGGAAAAGCTGGATCTCTTGGCCCCCTATGTCACCCGCTATGCGCCCGCCCGCGCGCGGGTCATGGTGCTGCCCTTGGTCATATTGGGGCTGGCGTTCTGGCAGTCATGGGCTGTTGGTGTGGTGCTTTTGATTTCGGGTCCATTGATTCCGGTGTTCATGGCGTTGATCGGGATGGCTGCCAAGGAAGCCAGCGCCCGTCAGATGACAGAGATCGGCACGCTGAACGATTTTCTGGTCGAACGGCTTTCGGCTCTTGTGGATATCCGGCTTCTGGGAGCAGGGCCGAGGGTGCTGGAGGGATTTGCACGGCAAGCGGGCGACCTTCGGCGTCGGACGATGGCCGTCTTGCGTGTGGCATTTCTGTCCTCGACCGTGCTGGAACTGTTCGCGGCGATCGGTGTGGCGATGGTGGCGGTCTATGTCGGGTTCTCTCTTCTGGGCGCTTTGGAATTTGGCACCTGGGGCGGGCAGCTGACGCCCGAGGCCGGGATATTCCTGTTGCTGCTGGCTCCGGAGTTCTACCAGCCCCTGCGCGATCTGTCGGCTGCCTGGCATGACAAGGCGGCGGCCACGGCCGTGATGGACGAAATCCTTGCCCATTCCTCCGAAGGAAGTGCGCAGTTGCCGGGTTCTGGCGGGCAGGCCCAACGCTTGCCCGGCCCTGCGAGCATCGGTTTGCATGGCTGTTTCACCCCTTCGGGCCGTGCCTTGCCCGACATGACCATAGCCGCCGGTGAGCGTGTGGCGCTGATCGGCGCAAGCGGCGCTGGCAAGACCAGTGCGCTGCGCCTGATGGCGGGCTTGGAGATGCCCGGGCAAGGCGCGGTTGTCGTCGCAGGGCAGGCCCTGACGGCCGCGAGCGCCGATGCATGGCGGGCGCGGTTGGGCTGGATGCCGCAATCGCCGCATTTCCTGACCGGCAGTCTGCGGCAAAATCTGACCCTTGGGCGCCGTGGAAACCTGGCCGAGGCTCTCGAGTCTGCGGCAGTTGGCGCGGTGGTTCAGGCCATGCCGAAGGGCCTTGCAACCCGGCTTGGCGAAACCGGCGGCGGGCTGTCCGGCGGCGAGGCGCGACGGATCACGCTGGCGCGGGCGGTCTTTGGCAATCCTGATGTGGTGCTGGCTGACGAGCCCACCGCTGACCTTGATGCCGATACGGCGGGCAAGGTGACTGAAGGTCTGTTGGCACAAGCCAGAAGGGGCGTCACCTTGGTTGTCGCCACCCACGACCTTGCCCTTGCGGCACGAATGGACCGGATCATCGATCTGGGAGCCGCCCCATGACCGCGCTTTGGTCGATCTTTCGGTTGATCCTGCGTGACCAGCGCGCGTCGATGCTGCGGGGCGCGGCACTTGGCCTTGTCGTGTTGGCAATGGGTGTGGCTCTCTTGGGCCTGTCGGGATGGTTCATCACGGCCGCATCTGCGGCGGGTCTTGCCGGAGCAGGGGCCGTGTTCGACGTGTTCCGTCCATCCGCGATGGTGAGGTTTCTGGCGCTTGGCCGGGCAGCGGCGCGCTATGGAGAGCGGATACTGACCCATGACGCCACCCTGCACGCGCTGGAAACCTTGCGGTTGCGCGTTCTGGCGGCGCATCTGGCGGCACCTTACGCCCGGATGATCCGGGTTCGTGGTGGACAGGCGCTGAACCGACTGACGGCAGATATCGACGCGCTGGACGGCGTGCCTCTGCGCCTGGTGCTGCCTGTGATGGCGGGTATGGCGGCGCAGGTGCTGGCCTTCGCAGCGCTGTGGTGGCTGGTGGCTCCAAGCGTCGCCCTGTGGGTGGTTGGGGGCTATCTTGCGGGTGCCGCACTGACAGCCGGATGGATGGCCCGGGTTTCATTGCCGTTGTCCCGCCGCGCCGAGGTTGCGGCTCAGGCATTTCGCACAAGGTTGATAGACCTGATCCGGGGGCGGCGCGATCTGGCTGTCTATGGCAGGTTGGTTGCGCAGAAGGCGGCGGTTGAGCGTGCAGAGGCCCGGCGGCAGGATTTGCGTCGCCATTTGGACCGCGCAGAACGCAAGGCAGCGGCAGCACTGGGGGGTGTTGCGTCCATGGTCGCGGCTGGTGCCTTGGGACTAGGGATGATGCTGGTGCAATCCGGTCGGATTGAGCCTGCCTTTGCAGCACTCGGGTTCTTTGCCGCTCTGGCGCTTGCGGAAACGCTCGTTCCCTTGCGGCGCGCCGTGTCGGACCTTGGGCGCATCGCAGGCGCGGCCCGCAGGGTGGGGCGTGACATCGCCAGCCCTGCGCTTGCCTATTCCCATGTCGATGGTCCTTCGGCCTGTGCCGCGGCACTTGATCTGAAGGCCACGGACCTGATCTTGCAGCGTCCCGGTGCCGCGATTCCTGTCGTGACGGGGCTTTCTTTCTCCTTGCACCCGGGCAAGACGCTGGCCATCACCGGGGCCAGCGGGACCGGAAAATCCACACTTCTGCTCGCTATCGCCGGGCTGCACCCGGTGGCTGAAGGCCGGATCACCTTGGGTGGGCGGTCAGTGGCCGATTGGCCCGAGGCTGATTTGAGAGCCTGTGTTTCCCTGCTTCCCCAGCGCAGCAGCCTGATGGCCGGAACCGTGGCCGAAGCGCTGAGCCTCGCCGGCCCAAAGGGCGACAAGCATATGTGGCAGGCGCTGGATTCCGTCCAGATGACGCAGGTGATCCGCGACCGGGGCGGTCTTGCATCCCGGATCGGCCCGCGCGGCGATGGGCTTTCAGGTGGCGAGGCGCGGCGCCTTGCGCTGGCCCGCACGCTGCTTCGCATGCCACGGATCCTGCTGCTGGATGAGCCAACCGAAGGGCTGGATGATGCAACCGCGATTGCAGTCCTGGCTGGGGTGCGGCGGCTTCTGCCGACTGCGGCCATCCTCATCGCTGCGCACCGCGAGGTCGAGACAGCCTTTGCGGATCGCGTCATCGCGCTGAATTAAGTGGTATAGAAAATACCATTTATTGATCTGGATCAAGGCTCACGGGCTCTGTTGGCAAGATACATGCGAAAGTAAGAATTTATATCGCGATGGACTCGCCCCGCGATAACTGGAGCCAGGGATATGGAATTCGGGATCGTCGAGCTGTCACGGCTGCAATTTGCCATGACGGCCATGTATCACTTCCTCTTCGTGCCGCTGACGCTGGGTCTGTCGATCCTCGTCGCGATCATGGAGACGGTCTATGTCATGACCAACCGCCCGATCTGGCGGCAAATGACGAAATTCTGGGGTACGCTGTTCGGGATCAACTTTGTCCTTGGTGTCGCCACGGGCATTACCATGGAGTTCCAGTTCGGCATGAACTGGAGCTACTACAGCCACTATGTCGGCGATATTTTCGGCGCGCCGTTGGCGATTGAAGGGCTGATGGCCTTCTTCCTTGAGGCCACCTTTGTCGGGCTGTTCTTCTTTGGCTGGGACAAGCTGAGCAAGGTGGCACACCTGACGGTGGCCTGGCTGGTTGCCATTGGCTCGAACTTCTCGGCCCTGTGGATCCTGATCGCGAATGGCTGGATGCAGAATCCGGTGGGGGCGGAATTCAACCCGCAGACCATGCGGATGGAGATGACCGATTTCTTTGCCGTCCTGTTCAACGAAGTGGCGCAGGCAAAGTTCGTCCATACTGTTTCGGCCGGCTATGTGACGGCTTCGGTTTTCGTGATCGGTGTTTCGGCGTGGTATCTGCTGAAAGGCCGTCACACAGAACTGGCCCGCAGGTCGATCACCGTTGCTGCGGCCTTCGGTCTGGCCTCGGCGTTCTCGGTGGTGTTGCTGGGGGATGAAAGCGGCTACTCGGCGACGCACAGCCAGAAGATGAAGCTCGCCGCGATCGAGGCGATGTGGGAAACCCATGAGGCTCCCGCCCCCTTCAATCTGATCGGCTTCCCGGACCAGGAGACGCGCGAGACGCATTACGCCATCGAAATCCCATGGGCGATGGGACTGATCGGCACCCGGTCGCTGACGACCGAGATTCCGGGGATCAACGATCTGGTGGCGCAAGCCGAAACCCGGATCCGCAGCGGCATCATCGCCTATGACGCGTTGATGCACATCCGGGAGATGCGCGATGCGGCGGACCCGGCGGTCATGGCGACGTTCGAGGAACACTCGGCCGACCTTGGCTTTGCATTCCTGCTGAAGAAATACGTCGAAGACCCACGCACGGCGACCGAAGACCAGATCGTTGCGGCATCGAATGACACCGTGCCAACTGTCTGGCCATTGTTCTGGGCTTTCCGGATCATGGTGGCGCTGGGCTTCGGGTTCATCGGCACAATGGCCTATTTCTTCTACCGCGCGTCGTTCAAGGGCATGAACTTCCCCCGCCCGGCCTTGTGGCTGGCCGTCGTGATGGTTCCCGCGCCTTGGATTGCCGCCGAAATGGGCTGGTTCGTGGCCGAGTTCGGCCGCCAGCCCTGGACCGTGGACGGCGTGCTGCCCACGGCCATGTCGGTCAGCGCCCTGTCGATCACCGAGGTGGCGCTGACGCTTGCGGGGTTCATCGCATTCTACACCGTGCTGTTCATCATCGAGATGGGGCTGATGCTGAAATACATTCGCAAAGGCCCGTTCCAGGATGTTGCCGAAACCGACGCCTGGGTGTTGCGTCACCATGACCGGTTGGCCGGGCGGCGCAATGCCGACGCCATCGCCATGCCAGCGGAGTAAGAACCATGATCCTGCATGAACTTGTCAGCTATGAATTCCTTCGCGTCGTCTGGTGGTTGCTTTTGGGTGTGCTTTTGATTGGCTTTGCCCTGACCGACGGCTTCGATATGGGGGTCGGCGCGCTGTTGCCCTTCGTCGGCAAGACCGACGTGGAGCGCCGGGTTGCGATCAACACCGTCGGCCCGGTCTGGGAAGGCAATCAGGTCTGGTTCATCCTGGGTGGCGGCGCGATCTTTGCCGCCTGGCCGCCGCTTTACGCGGTCAGTTTCTCGGGATTCTACCTTGCGATGTTCGTGATCCTTGCCGCTTTCATCGTTCGGCCCGTGGCGTTCAAATATCGCTCCAAACGTGATGACCCGCGGTGGCGTTCGGCATGGGACTGGGCGCTGTTTGCCAGCGGTGCCATCCCGGCGCTGCTGTTCGGCGTGGCGGTCGGCAATGTGCTTCAGGGCGTCCCGTTCCACTTCACTGATGACCTGCACACCATCTATGAGGGCGTGTGGTACATGAAATTCGCAGGACTCCTTGACCCGTTCTCGGTTCTGGCGGGGGTAGTCTCGCTGTCCATGCTGGTCATGCATGGCGGGGCATGGCTGACACTGAAAGCGGAAGGTGCGGTGCAGCATCGCGCCCGCGCCATCGGATCGGTGGCGGCGCTGGTGGCGGTTGCGGCCTATGCCGTGGCGGGTGTCTGGATGGCTTTCGGGATCGACGGCTACCGGATCGTTGGCGACTATGTCACCGGCGGCCCTTCAAATCCGCTGCACTTTGACGTGGAAAGGACCACAACCTGGCTGACAGCTTATGCGGAGCGTCCGTGGATCGTCGTTGCGCCGGTTATCGGCATCCTCGGAGGCGTACTGACGTTCCTTGGCCTGCGGGCCGGGCGCGAGGTGTCGACACTTCTTTTCTCCAAGATGGCGATCCTTGGCGTCATATCATCCGTCGGGCTGACGATGTTCCCGTTCATCATGCCGTCTTCGTCTGATCCGCAATCGTCACTGACTGTGTGGAACAGTTCGTCTTCACACCTGACGCTGTTCATCATGCTGGTGGTCACGGTAATCTTCATGCCGCTGATCCTGATGTACACCGCATGGGTCTACAAGGTGCTTTGGGGCAAGGTCACCGAGGCCGATGTTACCGAAAACTCCCACTCGGTCTATTGATCGGAAAGGACAGAAATCATGTGGTATTTCGCCTGGATCCTTGGGCTTCCGCTGGCCGCGATCTTTGCCGTGATGAACGCGATGTGGCTGGAATTGAAGGAAGACGAAAAGATACTGAATCGAGACGGTCCCACACCGTCCCGCCCGCTGCGGGGCTGATCCCCGCGGTCGCGTTTCGGCAAGGCGGCAGCGCCCCGTCGCCTTGCCGAAACATCCCGCTAATCCATGTTCAACCCAGAGTCCGATCCCAGATGACCCGTCCTGATCTCGCGCGGTGGAACGCCCGTTTCGACACCGATGACTACCTGTTTGGCGAAGCTCCGAACGCCTTTCTGCGGACCCAGGCCGCAGCCCTTGCCCCCGGGCGCGCACTTTGTGTGGCCGATGGTGAGGGCCGAAGCGGCGTCTGGTTGGCGGAGCAGGGCTGGGAGGTGGTCTCGCTGGACTTTTCCGATGTGGCGCAGCGCAAGGCGGCGGCATTGGCGGCCCGGCGTGGTGTATCCTTGGACCTCGTTCTGGCCGATGTACATGCGTGGGACTACCCACCGGCCGCCTTTGATCTGGTGGTTGATATCTTCAGCCAGTTCAGCACGCCCGCAGACCGGCTTTTGAAATGGGACGGCATGGTTCGGGCGCTGAAGCCCGGCGGATGGCTTGTGCTTCAGGGATATACGCCGGATCAACTGCGCCATCGGACCGGAGGCCCGTCTGATCCGACGCATCTTTACACGGAAGATCTGCTGCGTTCCGCATTCGCCATGCTTGATCAGCCTCGGATCATCGAGGAAGAACTGACGCTGCATGAAGGGGCGGGACATCGTGGGATGTCTGCCGTAATCGGCTTGGCCGCCCGCCGCGGCCTGTGACTATGGCCGCCTGGATCCGCCTGCACGGGTCAGTAGAAACCCACCTCTCGCACGCTGATCTCGGCGTCGTGGTCGCGGCCAAACGCGACGACGCCGACCGATAAAAGACTGTTCGCGCGTGGCACCTCGCGCAGCAACGCGCCCGATGCCACGAAGGCATCGAACGGCAGGCGAATCTCGTTCCAGTCGTGCGTCACGTCGAAGCCGGCCTGATAATATTGCCAGGGCAGCACAGTGCCTTTGGTCCGCAGGTGGACGAAGTAACGCTGATCATTGCCACGCACAATCAGCCGCAAACCGACGGTGCCTTCGGGTGGCGGAGCGGGAAGATCCATCTGCATCTGAATGAAACCGCCTTTGTTTTCGGTGCTGACCCGGCCGGTCATCAGCGCATGCGTCTGGCCTTTTTCGGTCACGAAGCGCACCCTTCCCGACGACACGCCACCCATCACGGTATCCGCGAAGAACCGCCATCGGGTTTCCGGTTGCTTCTTGAAATCCTCGATCATCATGTCGTCGGCCAATACCGCGGGAATGTCCCCCAGTGCCAGAATTGCCGTCACGGCCAGCCTTGTCAAAATACGCATTGATCCTTCTGACATCTGCAAAATCCGCTCGCCCCCGGATTACGCCCCCGGATTACGCCCCCGGATTACCACCAAGTCACGACGCCGGGTGCCAGCCACAGCTTGATCTGCGAGCCTGTCCCGCGCGCGTCAGAAATCTGCGGGATTGGCAAGCCCGGGTTTGTCTGGATCCGGGATATCAGTCATGGTCGCCTCTGTCAGCAACAGGACAGATGCCACCGAAACCGCATTTTCCAACGCCACGCGCACAACCTTGGTCGGGTCAACGATGCCGGCATCGACAAGATCGACATATTGCTTGGCCGAGGCGTCAAAGCCGAAGCTGCCTGTGCCTTCAAGCATCTTTGCCACCACCACACCGCCATCCAGCGCAGAGTTTTCGGCGATCTGGCGCGTCGGCACTTCCAAGGCGTGCTTCAGGATCAAGAGTCCGGTCCGTTCGTCGCCTTCGCAAAGGCTGGCCTCCTTTTCCACCGCCGGGATGCAGCGCAAAAGCGCAAGCCCACCACCCGGCACAATCCCTTCGGCAACAGCAGCCTTTGTGGCGCTGATGGCGTCATCAAGCGCATCCTTCCGAGCCTTCATCTCGGATTCAGACGGTGCGCCGACCCGGATCACGGCCACGCCACCTGCCAGCTTCGCCAGCCGTTCTTGCAGCTTTTCCCGGTCATAGTCCGAGGTTGTCTTGTCGATCTGCGTGCGGATCTGGGCGATACGCGCCTTGATCTTGTCGGGTTCACCGCCGCCGCCGATGATTGTCGTGGTATCCTTGTCGGCAACCACGCGGCGCGCGCGACCAAGATCGGTGATCTTCGCGTTTTCCAGCTTCAGCCCAAGATCGGCCGAGATCACCTGCCCGCCGGTCAGGACGGCGATATCCTGCAGCATGTCCTTGCGGCGGTCGCCAAAGCCGGGGGCCTTGACAGCACAGCAACGGAAAGTGCCGCGAATCTGGTTCACGATGAAGGTGGCCAGTGCCTCGCCCTCCATGTCTTCGGTGACGGCCAGCAAGGATTTCCCGGCGCGGATGACTTCTTCCAGAAGGGGCAGCAGATCTGTCAGCACATTGACCTTGCGGTCAAACAGAAGGACAAGGCAGTCTTCAAGCTCTGCCTCCATCTTGTCCTGATTGGTGATGAAATAGGGAGACTGGAATCCCCGGTCGAACTGCATGCCTTCGACCACGTCCAGCACGGTTTCAGTCGATTTTGATTCCTCGACGGTGATCACGCCATCGTTGCCGATCCTGTCCATCGCTTCGGCGACCAGATCACCGATCGTGGGGTCATTATGCGCAGAGATCGTCGCCACCTGCGCCTTTTCGCGCGGCGACTTTACCGGGCGCGACAGGTCTTTCAGCGCCGCAATGGCGACCAGCGCCCCGCGATCCAGACCCCGCTTGATGTCGATGGCACTGGCCCCGGCGACGACGTTGCGCACACCGTCCGCATAGATCGCCTGCGCCAGAACCGTGGCGGTGCTGGTGCCGTCCCCCACCACATCAGCCGTCCGTTCCGCCGCCTGCCGCAGCACCCTGACGCCGAGGTTTTCGGTGGCGTCCTTCAGGTCGAATTCCTTGGCGATGGTCACGCCATCATTGCACACCAGCGGCGGGCCGTACTTCCGGTCGATCAGCACCGATTTTGACCGTGGCCCAAGGGTGACGCGCACGGTGTCGGCCAGTTGGGTTGTGCCGCGCAGGATCGCTTCGCGCGCCGCAGAGCGGAACAGAACATCCTTGTGAGCCATCCAACACCTCCTTCATTTCCAGCCGACATTCTTGACACCATGCATTTGTCTGGAAGGGCGCCCGGCAGCGGTTTCGGTCATTCGTCCGGATCGATCAGCTGATCCATGCCCGGCGGTTTCATGAAATCCCTCAGGGCGTGGGCAAAGTCCCGAAGCCGCATTTCGACATTGGCATTGACCGAACCATCCTCGAACGCTCCGTTGCCGCGGCGGGTTCCGGCGGCCAGGCCGGTCAGCAGCTCCATCGCCTCGTCAACATGCGCTATCGCATAGATGCGGAACTGGCCCTTCGACACGGCGTCGATCACGTCTCGGCGCAACATCAGGTTCCTGACGTTCCTGCGGGGGATCAGCACGCCCTGCTGGCCCGAAAGCCCGGCGGCCTTGCAGGTGTCGAAAAAGCCCTCGATCTTTTCGTTGACCCCGCCAATCGGCTGAACCTCGCCCATCTGGTTGATCGACCCGGTTATGGCAAGCGACTGCGAGATCGGGATACCGGCCAGGGCCGACAACAGCGCGCAAAGTTCAGCTACCGAAGCGCTGTCGCCTTCGACCGCGCCATAGCTTTGTTCGAACACAAGGCTGGCCCAAAGCGAAAGTGGCACGTCGCTTGCGTAGCGGGTGGAAAGGTAGGACGACAGGATCAGCACGCCCTTGGAGTGGATCGGGCCGCCCAGTTTTACCTCGCGCGCGATGTCGATCACCTTGCCGTTGCCCATGCGCACCCTTGCCGTGATGCGCACAGGCAGGCCAAAGCTGAAAAGGCCGCTGTTGGTGACGGTCAACCCGTTGGCCTGCCCGACCTGACTGCCCGAGGTGGCGACGATCAGAGTGCCTTCATGAATGAGGTCTTGCAGCCGTTCGCGCACCCGGTCCGCGCGATGTTCAACCGCTGCGCGGGCGGCGGCGATCTGGCTGGCGTCGATGACCGACTTGCCGTCGGCCGAAGTCAGGAAGTCGGCTTCGCGCAACAGATCCCACAACGCCCCGATCCGCAACGACATCCGTCCCTGATCCTCGGCCGCGCGGGAGGCAATGTCGATCAGCGCGGCCACCCCATCGCGGCCGACCGGGCGAAGCCCATCGCGTTTGCAAGCCCCGGAAACCATGCGGGCGAACAGGCCGATGCTTTCCGCGGTTCGGGGCATGTCATGGCTGAAATCGGCTGCAAGTTTGAACAGGCGGCTGAAATCGGGGTCATGCAGGGTCAGCAACAGATGCAGAAACGCGTTGCCGACCAGCACCACCCGCAGTTGCAGCGGGATCGGTTCTGGGTCCAGCGTGCTGGTCGAGATCAGGCTCAACATCTCGGCCGCGGAACTGATCCTGATCGCTCGGGTTTCCAGCGAACGCTTGAGCGCCTCCCAGGCCAGGGGTTCGGTCAGCACCCGCGTCGCATCAAGGACCAGATAACCGCCGTTCGCCCGGTGCAGCGCACCCGACCGGATCAGGGTGAAATCCGTGACCAGCGCACCCATGGTTGAAATGTGGTCAACCTTGCCGATCAGGTTTGACAGCGATGGCAGCGGTTCCGTGATGATCGGCGCCCCGGCGGATGTGGCGGGATCGTTCGACACCATCACGTTGACGGCGTAGCGGTGAAACGCCGGTTCGTCATGAATGCGGGCGCGGGCCACCGGGAACGGCCCCTCTTGCCCTCCGTTGCCCTCCCGCAGGAACATCTCGGCGTTCTCGATCAGGTCGGTTCGCAAGGCTGACAGGTGCGGCGTGATCGCCTCGATGGCACCGAAAGCCCCCGACACACTTTCCAATGCCTCATCCACCGCCTGCTCGGCCATTTCGGCGTTCAGCATGGCCACCGCGGCCCGGTGTTCCTTTTCCAGTCGCGGGATCGACTTGAGGTACTTTTCGAGATCCTTCTCGGTCAGCGTGACAGCATTCTCAATCGCCTTGCGGTCTGCGTTCGACAGGTTGGCAAAGTCATCGGGCTTGATCACTTCGCCGTTGCGCACGCCTGCGATTGCAAAGCCCATCGGCGTGCGCATGATTGTCACGCTCCGCTCTTGCGACTTCTTCACCACCTTTTCAAAGGCATCCTGCTTGCGCGTTGCCAGCCGCTGTTCAAAGGCGCTTCGGCGGTTCTGGTATTGCTCGGATTCGAAAAGGGCGGGGATGTCAGTGGCAAGGTCGTCGACAAGCGCTTCCATCGCCTTTTGCAAGGGCCGCGCTGTCCCCGGTGGCAGGGCAATGGCCCGGGGCCGGTCAGGGTTGGCGAAATCGTTCACATAGACCCAGTCTGACGGAACCGGACGATTGGCCGCCTCGACCTCCAGCAGGGTCTGCACGGCAGAATGTCTGCCTGTGCCGCCCGGCCCAAGAACGAACAGGTTGAAGTCCGAATGCCCGATGCTGGCGGCCAGCCTGATCGCGCCCAAGGCGCGTTCCTGACCAATCAGTCCGGGCAGCGGTTCAAGGCCTGACGTGTCGTCAAAGTCCAGTAGCGAGGGATCGCAGCACTGCTGCAAATCCGTTGCCGCCAGTTGCGAAGGCGAGGCCGCAGTTTCCTTGTCAGCCGCGCGGCTGGATGATTTGCGAGCCATCCCGGATGCCCTTTGTTTTTCCTTGCCCAGATCCGAAGAAGGCAGCCTCTCAAGGCAAGGGACCGCTTTTTATCAGTCTAGGAAAGCGGGAACGGGACGGCATTGACCTTGATCAACGAAGCCTGGCGCAGCAATCGGTGATGCGGCTGCAAGGGACAGGGCCGATCTGCTTTCCCAAGGCCTGATCGCCAGCACGGGAAGCGCGCAGGTTGACGTCAGTCAAGGCGGTGACGGCCGAAAGGGCAGATGGTCGTCCTGCGCTGTGTCAGGAAGGCAAGGTCTCAGGGATGTCGAGAACCGCTGCAAATTCCCAGGATGAAGTGATCGCCTTCTTGCGGTCAGGCGAGGCGTTTTCCGGCCCCGGTCCCGTTGACCACGTCCAGACCCACTGCGCGCATGTGTTTCTGGCTGGTGATGCCGCGCTCAAGATCAAGCGGGCCGTACGCTATGACTATCTGGATCAATCGACGCCCGACTTGCGCCGCGCACTTCTGGATCGTGAGCTGATCTTGAACAAGCCAACCGCCCCGATGATCTATCGTGACGTTGTGCCTTTGACGCGGGCCGTCGGGGGTGGTCTTGAACTGGATGGCCCCGGGCTGCCGGTGGAATGGGTCTTGCGGATGCATCGATTTGCGGCCGATTGCGAAATGACAGCGGTCGCGGCCAGCGGCAGGTTGACCGACGCTGTGGCCGAGGCGTTGGGGCAAGCCGTCCAGCAGTTCCACGCCGGCTGTCCGGTGCGGGAAGACCGCGGCGATGATCTTGTCTGCGACATCCTTGACGAGTTGGAGCGGGTGCTGACCCCGCTTTCCGGCCTTGTCGATAACGGGCTGATCGACGTGCTTCTTGCCAAGGCGCGGCAACAGACTTCCGCCCTCGCCCCGATCCTGCGGGAACGTTCTGCACATGGGCATGTCAAACGGGTGCATGGCGATCTGCATCTTCGCAACCTCTTGCTGATCGACGGTCAGCCAGTGCTGTTCGATGCGCTGGAGTTTGACGAACGTCTGGCCACTTGTGACGTGCTTTACGATCTGGGCTTTCTGCTGATGGACCTTTGCCATCGTGGGCTTGCGCGGCAGGCCAATACCGCGATGACCTCCTATCTTCTTGCGGCGATCGGGGCCGAGGATACCGGACTGACGGCGCTGCCGCTGTTCATGGCCATCCGCGCCGCCATTCGGGCGATGGTGATGTTGCAGACGGATCAGGTTACGGGACGGGCCGGAGCGTCCTCAGGCGAGGCAACGCAGTACATGAGGCAGGCCGTCGGGTATCTCGATACGACAGAACCGGTGCTGATTGCGGTGGGTGGAATTTCCGGCACCGGAAAGACGGTTCTGGCCCGCGATCTGGCGGCAGAGATCGGCCCCTGTCCCGGTGCGGTGCATCTGCGCACGGACACCGAACGCAAGGCAGAGGCAAGCCAGCTGGACTATACGCCGACCGGGCGCGGCGCGGTCTATGACAGGATGTTTGCCCGTGCCACCAACCTGCTGGCGGCGGGCAGAAGCGTCATTCTCGATGCCACGTTTCTGGATGAGTCACAAAGGGTCGCTGCCGAAGCGCTTGCCTTGCGTTCCGGCCTGCGCTTTTGCGGCCTTTGGCTTACTGCGCCACCAACCATCCTGCTGGACCGTGTCGCGTCACGGCAGAGCGATGCTTCCGATGCCGATGCCACCGTGGTGAAATCTCAGCTCGCCCTGGCAGGCAAGGTCGAACCGCATCGCAACTGGGTGACCATCGATGCTGGCGGCACCCGACAGGAAAGCAGGTCCAAGGCGGGTGCGGCCCTTGAAAGCGCCCTTGGTCTGCCGGAAACGGGGTGACGCCAACCTGTCCCACCCCCGCAAGTCGGCCCGTTGACCTTCGTCAATGAGGTCCGGACGGCCAGGATCAACACTATCGCCGGAGCCGGGCGCTGATCCGTCGGACAGGTGCCGGGCCGCCAGCCATTTGCCGCCCGTTACCGGGTCGGTCGGAAAAGGGGATGCGACATGAAGACGACCGGGATCACCGCAATCGATCACGCGCCGCAAGTGGTGGCCGAATGGCTGAACCTGTTGCAGGACGATCTGGGTTGGCCGGACCGTGGCAGGGCCTACCTCTTGCTGCGCGAGACGCTGCATGCGGTCCGCGATTTCCTGACCGTAGACGAAGCGGCGGACCTTTCCGCACAGTTGCCGCTGTTGATTCGCGGATTGTTCTTTGAGGGCTGGATTCCGGCAAGGACGCCCGCCAAGCTGCGGTCGGTCGACGATTTCCTTGATCGCGTGACGCAGGCGTTCTCAAATGATCCGCTGGCAGAGCCTGACGTGGCTGTCGCTGCGGTCTTTTCGGTGCTGCGTCGGCAGATCAGCCCGGGGGAGTATCGTCAGGTTGCATGGGCGATGCGCAAACCTTTGCGCGACCTGTGGATGTGATGACCGCCCCGACCGACCGTTCGCACCACGGCCAGCGCCAGGAAGGCGCGCCTGAACCGGACAAGCTCCGGGGTGTTCATCACGGGCTGGCTCCATTTTCGGTGTGGTCGGGAATGCCAACTGGCTGAAGCGCAGGATCGATCGTTGACGGTCATCAATGCAACGACACCGCGGTGGATGTGAAACTGAGAGATGAAGGCAGCACGGTCGCGGTCGAACCGATCAAGGGCCTGCTGCTGGTTTCGGCCCGGCGATTGCTACGGGACATGCGCATTGGCGCAGAAGTTCACTGCTGAAGGGAGAGAACGATGACCAAGTTTCGAAGACTGACGGCCGTTGCTGCCTTGCTGGGCAGCGTCTGCGCCAGCAACGCCTATGCAGAAGGTACTGTCGAAGTGCTGCATTGGTGGACTTCTGGCGGCGAAGCCAAGGCTGTGGGAGAGCTGAAAAGCGCGTTCGAGTCACAGGGCGGCATGTGGATCGATTCCCCGATTGCCGGCGGCGGGGGCGACGCGGCAATGACCGCGCTCAGGGCTCGTGTTGTCGCGGGCAACCCTCCGACTGCGGTGCAGCTGAAAGGCCCCGGCATCCAGGAATGGGCCACCGAGGGTGCGCTGAACGACGTGCAGGCTGTGGCTGCGGCCGAGAACTGGGACAGCGTCCTGCCTCCGGTTCTGGCCGAGATCATGAAATACGACGGCAATTACGTCGCAGCGCCCGTGAACATCCACCGCGTGGACTGGATCTGGGCCAGCCCCGTGGCGCTGGAAAAGGCTGGCATTTCCGAGATGCCGACCACTTGGGCCGAATTCAACGCTGCTGCCGAAAAGCTGGAGGCGGCGGGGCTGGTGGCCTTGGCTCATGGCGGCCAGCCTTGGCAGGATGCCACCGTCTTCGAGGATGTGGTGCTGGGTGTCGGCGGGCCTGATTTCTACCGCAAGGCGCTGGTGGAACTTGATGCTGATGCGCTGACCTCGGACACGATGGTTGCCGCCTTCGACCAGCTTCGCATCTTGCGCGGCTTTGTCGATGACGGCTTTTCCGGGCGCGACTGGAACCTTGCTACGTCCATGGTGATCCGTGGCGAAGCGGGATTTCAGATCATGGGTGACTGGGCGAAGGGAGAATTTCTGGCCGCAGGCTTGGTGCCGGGCAAGGATTTCTACTGCATTCCGACACCGGGTGACGGCTTCGTGATGAACTCGGACAGCTTCACCTTCTTCAAGGTCGCGGGCGACGAGAACCTGAAGGGTCAGCAGGTGCTGGCCAGTCTGATCATGTCGCCCGGTTTCCAGAAGACCTTCAACCTTGCCAAGGGGTCGATCCCGGCGCGGACGGATGTGCCGCTTGACGACTTCGACGATTGCGCCAAGCGGTCGCACGAAGACCTTCTGAAGGCGACCGAGGCCGGTGCGCTGGTGCCATCGATGGCGCATGAGATGGCGATCCCGCGTTCTGTCCGGGGCGAGATCCTGGACGTCGTGACCACGTTCTTCAACTCTGACATGTCCTCGAAGGATGCGACAGCCGCGCTTGCCGCGGCGATCCAGCGGGCAATGTGACAAGGCAAGGCCCGGGGCCGGATTTCGCGGCCCCGGGCGCGTCAGCATGGCAAGGGTGGGCCGGATGAGCAGCAGGTTCGGACGCGCGTTGGAAAGGCGGCTACCGCTGATCGTGGTCTCGCCGCTCTTTGCGGCAAGTCTTGTCTTTGTCTATGGCTTCATCCTCTGGACGGTGTGGATCTCATTCACCCGCTCGCGCGTGCTGCCGAATTACGAGTTCGCCGGATTGCTGCAATACGAACGGCTCTGGAGTACCCCGCGCTGGCATGTTGCGCTGTCGAATCTGGTGATCTTCTGGGTGCTTTTCGTCGTCCTTTGTCTGGCAATCGGGATGCTGCTTGCCATCCTTCTGGACCAGCGTATCCGCATCGAAGGCGTTATCCGCACGATCTACCTTTACCCGATGGCGCTGTCCTTCGTGGTGACAGGCACCGTCTGGAAATGGATCATGAACCCCGGCCTTGGTGTCGAGCGGTTGATGCAGCAGGCTGGTTTCGACAGTTTCCGTTTCGACTGGCTCGTGAACCCCGATTACGCGATCTATGCCGTGGTCATTGCCGGCGTCTGGCAATCCTCTGGCTATGCGATGGCGTTGTTTCTTGCCGGTCTGCGTTCCGTCGATGATGAACTGCTGAAGGCCGCCGCGATCGATGGTGCCGGGCCGTTGCGCATTTATGCGCGGATCGTGCTGCCGATGATGCGGCCCGTCCTGATGTCGGTGGTGATCATCCTGAGCCACCTCGCGATCAAGAGCTTCGATCTTGTGGTGGCCCTGACCGGGGGCGGGCCGGGCTACGCCACGGACATGCCGGCGACCTTCATGTATGCCTTCGCCTTTCAGCGCAGCGAGCTTGGCCTGGCCGCTGCAAGTGCCGTGATGATGCTGATGACTGTCATCGCCATCATCGTCCCCTACCTTTATTCAGAGCTTCGGCGCAGATGAAACAGGCATCGGGCATCGTCAGGCCAAAGGGCTGGAGGCAGAACGTGCAGCGGGTGCTGCTGTTCGTCGTGCTGGGCCTGTTCTGCATCTACTACCTCGTGCCGCTGTTCGTGATGGTCTCGACCTCGCTGAAATCGCTGGCCGAGATCCGCGAAGGCACGCTTCTGGCCCCGCCCCGTGCGATCAGCACCGATGCATGGGCCAAGGCATGGAACTCGGCTTGCGTCGGGGTGCGCTGCAATGGGCTTGCGCCCTACTTTGCCAACTCGGTCTTCATGGTGGTTCCCGCGGTCCTGATTTCGACCTTCCTTGGCGCGCTGAACGGCTATGCCCTGACCAAGTGGCGCTTTCGCGGCGCTGACACGATCTTTGCGCTGATGCTGTTTGGCGCTTTCATCCCGTTTCAGGTGATCCTGTTGCCCATGGCCCGGACGCTTGGTGAATTGGGGCTGGCCGGAACGATCCCTGGCCTTGTCTTCGTTCACACCGTCTACGGGCTGGCCTTCACCACGCTGTTCTTCCGCAATTTCTTCATCGGCGTGTCGAGTGGCATCGTGCAGGCCGCGCAGATCGACGGGGCGGGGTTCTTCGGCATCTTCTTCCGCATCGTCCTGCCGATGTCGATCCCGGCAATCGTCGTCACGGTGATCTGGCAATTCACCCAGATCTGGAACGACTTCCTCTTTGGCATTGCCTTCACGGTCGGCGAAAGCAACCCGGTGACGGTGGCGCTGAACAACGTGGTCAACACCTCGACCGGGGTAAAGGAATACAACGTCGACATGGCCGCCGCGATCATCGCGGCCTTGCCCACGCTTGCCGTCTATGTGGTGGCGGGCGCCTGGTTTGTGCGCGGCCTCGCCGCTGGTGCGGTGAAGGGATAGCGCATGACGGGGATCACGCTGAAAGAGGTGCGCAAGAGCTTTGGCGCGACCGAGGTCATCAAGGGCATCGATCTGGAGATCGAGCAGGGCGAATTTGTCGTCCTTGTCGGCCCCTCGGGCTGCGGCAAGTCTACCCTTCTGAACCTGATCGCGGGGCTTGAGACGCTCAGTTCCGGCGACATCCTGATTGGCGGGCGCCGCGTCAACGACGTGCCGCCGCGTGACCGCGATATCGCGATGGTCTTCCAGTCCTACGCGCTTTACCCCACCAAGACCGTGCGAGACAATATCACCTTCGGGATGGAAACCCGCCGGGTGCCGAAAGCGGCCCAAGCGGCGGCGCTGGAGGAATTCGCGGGTCTTCTCCAGATTGGCCACCTTCTTGACCGCAAGCCCGGGCAGCTTTCGGGCGGGCAGCGCCAGCGGGTGGCGATGGGCCGTGCGCTGGTCAGAAAACCCGAGGTGTTCCTGTTCGACGAACCCTTGTCGAACCTTGACGCCAAGCTGCGCATCGAAATGCGGACCGAGATCAAGAAACTGCACCAGCGCCTTGGAAAGACGGTGGTCTACGTCACCCACGATCAGATCGAGGCGATGACGCTGGCCACCCGCATCGCGGTAATGGACGAAGGCCATATTCGCCAGCTTGCAGATCCGGCGACCGTCTACGAAGACCCGGTTGACCTTTTCGTCGCGGGTTTCATGGGCTCGCCGCCAATGAACATGCTTTCCGGTCGGCTGGTCCGCGACGGCGGAATGGCGGTTCTTTGCGGCGATGGCCCGACGCAGCTTCGCTTCCCGCTGCCTGACCGGATCGCAAACCGCGTGGCAGGGGCCGAGGGGCGCGATATCGTGCTTGGCCTGCGCCCCGAGACGATCTTTGCCGCCGGCACCCAGCTTCCCGGCCCTGACCGGTTTGTATTCGAGCGTCCCGTGGTGGTGGACGAACCGACCGGGCCTGACACGATGATCGTCTTTGAAATCGCCGGGCAGGATCTGATCGCCCGCGTCCGGCCTCAGGACGCGCGTCCTGGTGGCACAGTCTTCCGCTTCGAGGTCGAGATGGACCGGGCCAAGTTGTTTGATGCCAAGACCGGCCTGCGCCTGTGAACTGGTTTCGCTTCAGAACGGCGGGCGCAGGGCGCAAGGAGACAGGTCAGGGCCTCGTCAAGGTCAATGCGCCGACTTTGCCAGCGCCACGCGCAACAAGGCCGCAATCAGTGCCAGACCGACAACGGCACCAGATCCAAGGCCGATCATTTCATCTTCATCGCTGCCCCGGGTTTCGCGCAAGGAACAGCGCCAGTGGCCGTCTGGTTCCATCGCTTTGCCGATCAGCTGGATCGTCCAGGTGGGAAGCAGCGTATCGACCAGATGCAGAACCTGTTCGACCAGATCCTCTGACGTTGTTTCCAAGGGCAACGGAACGCCCGGAAAAGCCAGACGCAACAATTCGGTGCTGCGGGTCAGCAATGCACGGTCAAGCCGCGCCGCAGATTCCACCTCGTCAATCAGTCGCCCAATTTCGGATTTGATCATGTCACGTCCCCCTTCTTTGCCAAAGTAACGTACCACGATTGCCCGCTGTCCGGTTTGATTGGCGTCAAGGCGGAAGAGACCGGAAGCCGGGTAGGATGCAAACTTTATAGCCCTTGGGATGCGGAGACCGAGATGTCGAAAAAGTCGGTGAATGTCATGTGGTTCGAAAACCTTGCCCGGGCAGATGTTGCACTGGTCGGGGGCAAGAACAGTTCCCTTGGCGAAATGGTCCAGCAACTGGGCAAGAAGGGTATCAAGGTGCCGTCGGGCTTTGCGACCACAGCAGATGCCTATCGCGCCTTCCTGACCGCCAACGCTCTCGACACCCGGATCGACGATGTGATCGGCAAGTGGCAGGACCACAAGATCACCCTGCACGAGGCTGGTTCGACAGTGCGTGCGATGATCCTTGCCGGAGACTGGCCCAAGGATATCGAGACCGACATCCTGCAAGGCTACCGCGAACTGTCGCACCGGGCCGGGGTTACGGATCTGCCGGTTGCCGTTCGGTCAAGCGCCACCGCTGAAGACCTGCCCGATGCAAGTTTTGCCGGCCAGCAGGAGACTTATCTGAATGTGCGCGGCGAAAAGGCCCTGCTGGCTGCCTGTCGGCGGTGTTTTGCCTCGCTGTTCACCGACCGGGCCATAACCTATCGGCAGATGAAGGGTTTCGGACATACGAAGGTGGCGCTGTCGATCGGGGTGCAGCGGATGGTTCGGTCCGATACCGGTGGGTCGGGCGTGATGTTCTCGATCGATACCGAAAGCGGATTTGACAGGATTGCCCTGATCAACGCGGCCTGGGGGCTGGGCGAGAATGTGGTTCAGGGGGCGGTCAACCCCGATGAATATCAGGTCTACAAACCCTTCCTCGGCAATCCGGACCTGACCCCCATCGTCGAAAAGAAGCTGGGTGCCAAGGAAATCAAGATGATCTACGCCGGTCAGCAGGGCGGCGAGACCCGCAACGTGCCGACATCAAGGGTCGAGCGCGCGGCCTGGGTGCTGAGCGATGTCGAGATCCTTGACCTCGCCCGGATGGC
This sequence comes from Tabrizicola sp., assembly GCF_030373185.1. Classification (GTDB taxonomy): domain Bacteria; phylum Pseudomonadota; class Alphaproteobacteria; order Rhodobacterales; family Rhodobacteraceae; genus Tabrizicola. Next base: position 254,054 of record NZ_JAUCZH010000002.1, on the reverse strand, counting down.
AGTGACCATCGAGGATCACTACGGTCAGCCGATGGACATGGAATGGGCTCGTGATGGCGAAACGGGCGAGTTGTTCATCGTGCAGGCCCGCCCCGAAACCGTGCAGTCCCGCGCGGATGCCGGAGCGATCAAGTCCTATACCGTGAAGAAGGCCGGCAAGACCCTGATAACGGGTCTGAGCGTCGGGAGTGCTGTTGCTGCGGGCCGGGTCAGCATCATCCAGAGCGCCAGGGACATTGACCGGTTTGTCGACGGGTCCATCCTCGTCACCTCGACAACCGACCCGGACTGGGTGCCGATCATGAAGCGCGCCTCGGCCATCGTGACAGATCACGGCGGGCGCACCAGCCACGCCGCCATCGTCAGCCGTGAACTGGGGTTGCCTGCAATTGTCGGCACTGGCAACGCCACCCACATCCTGCACGATGAACAAGAGGTGACCGTATCCTGCGCGGGTGGGGGCGAGGGTGTGATCCATGAAGGCATCGCCGAATTTGAGGCCGAAGACCTGCGGATCGACGACCTGCCGGAGACCCGCACGCATATCATGCTGAACATGGCCAACCCCTCGGCCGCGTTCCGCTGGTGGCGGCTTCCGTTCGACGGTGTCGGGCTGGCGAGGATGGAGTTCGTGGTCAACAACGCGATCAAGGTTCATCCAATGGCCCTGGTGCATTTCGACCGGTTGAAGGACGATGCCGCCAAGGCCGAAATCGCAGAGATGACCAAGGGCTATGCCGACAAGACCGAGTTCTTTGTCGACGGTCTGGCCCGGGGCCTGTCGCAGATCGCGGCGGTCGCCTACCCACGGCCCGTGATTGTCCGGATGAGCGATTTCAAGACCAACGAATACGCCGAGCTTCTGGGCGGGCGCGAGTTCGAGCCCCGGGAAGAAAACCCGATGATCGGTTTTCGCGGCGCGTCGCGCTATTATTCCCCCAGGTATGAGGAAGGCTTCGCGCTGGAATGCAAGGCGATCCGGCGGCTGCGCGAGGAGATGGGCTTTGACAACGTCGTCGTGATGATCCCGTTCTGTCGCAGCCCGGTCGAGGCGGACCGTGTGCTGGAGGTGATGAGAAGGCACGGTCTTGAACGCGGCAAGGATGGGCTGGAGGTCTATGTGATGGGCGAGATTCCGGCCAATGTCATTCTGGCCGAGGAGTTCGCCAAACGGTTCGACGGGTTCTCGATCGGTTCAAACGACCTTACGCAACTGACCTTGGGCGTGGACCGGGATTCCGAGGAACTGGCAGAGTTGTTCGACGAATCCGATCCGGCGGTTCTCTGGATGATCGAAAGCCTGATCGCCCGCGCCCACAAGGCCGGGGCCAAGGTCGGGCTTTGCGGTCAGGCCCCAAGCAACGACCCGGCCTTCGCAAGGCTGCTGGTCAGGGCGGGGATCGATTCCGTCTCGGTGACCCCGGACAGCTTCATCGCCGTGAAACGCCATGTCGCTGGCGCAGAGCAATCAGAGAGCTGAGCATCTGTTCCACCAGCCGCTGCAAGGCCCGGTCCACCAAGGCTGCGCGCTTGGCTTGGGCCTTGAGTTGCAGTTTCTGCAGGGTGGAGGGCAAGGCTCACAGCAATACCGAACGCCGTGTGGCGTGGTTTCTGGGGCGCGTCCAGAGTGACCCGGAGCCCGACTGCTTCGGGACAGAACCTTTCGACCGCTTCGATACGCTTGCGGACAAGGTTCTCAACCGCCTCTGAACGCGTCAGGTTGCGCCATGTGATGATGGGGTCGCGCTGCATGATCGGCTCCGGGGTTCAGGCGTGATGATCGGCGACGGCGTTGACGACTTCGCCCACAAGCTGCCGCGGCATGGCATCGGCGATGTCGCCAAGGCTCAGCATGCCGACCAGCCGCTTCTTGTCGTCGATAACCGGCAGACGGCGGATCTTCTTTTGCTCCATCATGTGCAGGGCATCTTCGACGGTCTGGCCGGTCAGGCACCAGACGACCCCCGGGGTCATCACCTGTTCCGCCGTCGTCTTGCCGGGATCGCGCCCTTCACCAAGCACCCGCAGCGCCAGATCACGATCCGTTACCATCCCGATCAGGCGGTCGTCGCGGCCCACGGGCAACGCACCGATGTCGCCATCCTTCATCCGGCGCGCCACCTCGGCGACCGGAGTGCTTGCTTCAACCCATTCGGCGGGCGCATGCATGATCTTGGCGATTTCCATCTGATGTCCTTTCCTTGCCGGGTATTTCACCTGCTTGTCCACGGACCTGACGTCAGGCTTGGGCCGTCATCGGCTGGACGCTGAGCGGGTCAGATCCTTCGGGCATGTTCATGGCAATGACCTTGCTTCAGCCGGACGCCTTTCTCATTGATCAACGTCAAGACCGCCGCGCCAGAGCGAATGCTCCACCGGCACCACGCCAACGGACAGGGCCGTCAGCCAGCACCCTGAGCGGGCAAGGCGGGCTTGGCCAGCAGGGCTTCACATTCCGCCTCTCGGCCGCGCACGACACGCTTTCCCGCCAGTGGACCGCGCGTTTCCGTCACGATCGTGCAGCGCCCTTCGGGCTGGCCATCCTTGCGAAAGTATACCACCAGCCAATCATGGGTCTTGCCCAGTTCATGCGCGCGCGCGGTGTTCGACCACATCAACGTCAAGTGCCAGTCGTCGCGCCGGGCATGCATCACTGGCAACCACGCGGCTCCCTCGGGATTGAACCGCTTCGGCGCGATCAGGCGCAACTGACCGGCAGCGGCGCGGTCGCGGTAAAGCCTGTCGGCGTCCAGCAGCAGGTTGACCGGAGGTGGCGTGACCGACCCCGCGCCGTGCCGCGCCGTTCTGATCCGACCAAGCCGTTCGTTGACCTGCGACAGGATCAATTGCCTGCGGCGGCGGCCAAAGCCGGGGATGGGCCGCCCCCCGGGTTGCAGGGCGATTTCAAGGTCTTCCAGCGTCTCCAGATCCTCGTCATCGGCCAGACGTCTTGCAAGAGCCGGCCCGATGCCGGGAATGGTCATGAACAACCGCGCAGGCGCCGCATCGCCCCGAAGCCGGTCAAGCTGCGACCAGCGACCTGTGGTCAGCATCTCGGCAATCGCGGCCGCAATCGCCCGTCCGATCGTGGGCTGGTCGATCAGACCCGCAACGCCTTCGCGCGCGAAGATGTCACGCAGGGCGACAGGCAATGACCCCGCATGATCGGCCGCGTCCTGAAAGGCGCGGACCCGGAATGCGTCGTCGCCCTGCTGTTCGAGCAGCGCGGCATAGTCTTGCAGACGCAGCGCAATGTCCGCGTTCTCGGTGATCGGCCCGGTGGTGTTCGTGACTTGCATCCTGTATCCGATGGCCGGATGTCCGGCCGCTAGGGAAGGGTGAGAAAGAGTGCGGAGCCCTGCCGCTCGACTTCGATCAGAACCGGATCATCGATGCTGGCCGCAGCGACTGCATCGCGGAACTGGTTGATCTTGTTGGTCGGGGTTGTTCCCACGGCGATGATGCGGTCGCCCACCATCCTGCCCGCGCGGGCGGCACCGCTGGCCGGAGCAACGCCCGAGACCATCACCCCGTGTTGATCTTCTTTCAGGAACAGGCCTTGCAGGCAGGGCGGTTGTTCGGCCTCGTCTTGTCCGAGACGCTGGTTTGTCGGCGTTTGTTCTGCGGCGCGCGGAACGACTGCCACCGACATCCGCTTGCCCTCGCGCAGGATATCCAGCGATATTTCCTGATCCGGCGGCCGCAGGCCGATCTGGTAGCGCAGGGCAACTCCGTCAGGGATGGCCGCTCCGTCCAGCGCAACGATCACCTCGCGGGGCCGCAAGTCCGCCACCTCGGCAGCGCCGCCGGGCATGACCTGCGCAATCAGCGCGCCGCCGGGGGCATCAAGGCCAAGGGCGCGGGCCATGTCCCGTGTCACATCCTGAATGATGACGCCAAGCTGTCCACGTCGCACCTGCCCGTTACGCACAAGCTGATCAGCAATCGCCATTGCCATATCCTCCGGAATCGCAAAGCCAATCCCGGCTGATCCCTGTGATGGTGCCAGTGACCGCGATGCTGACCACCGATGGCAGCACATGTTCCACCATCGGTGCCAGCGTCGGGGGCGCGGCAAGGCTGGTTTCTGCCGTGGCGGGAGGCACTTGCGCCGCTGACATCAGCAAAATTGAACAGATGCGAAGGAACCGGATGCTCATGCCGCGTCTCTCCCCAAGGGTCTGGCGGCAGGATGGGGAGACTGCGGCCAAGGGCGCATTGATGATCGTCATCAGGGCCTGCGCGGATCACGCCGCCGCTGAGAATTCCGGCGGGGGTTGATCCTGGGGAAGTTCGATTGGGGTGGCAGGCTCGTTTTCGGGCGGTGTCTCTGCCGGAGATTCCGGTGGTGCGCCGGGGGGTGCCTCGGTCGGGGTGTTGCCGGGCGCTTCGGGCGGGCTTTTGCCCGGCACCTCATCCGGGGGCTTCCCCATGGCAGGCGTCGCAGAGGGCCGTGACAATTGAAGCAGCGTTGCCGAGGTGTGGAAAAGGTGCATGGCGATTTATCCGATGACTGGATCCGAAGGCTGATCAGAAATCCAGCCTCGCAGCAACAGGACTGCCCGGCATTGATGGTCATCAATGAAGACCCCTGCAAGAGGTGCAGAATGACCAATGCCTGCTCTGGAAATACGCCTGTTACGGATACTTGCTTTCTTGCATCAAGGGGGTCTGTCATGCCGGCTTCATTGCGTGCCGTAGCTTTGCTTGGGTCTGTCTTGCTGGCAACTGCTGCGGTCTTGCCGCTTGGGGCCGAGACAGTGCAGACGACCAACGGTACCGATACCTTCATCGCAACCTCCTCCGCCATGCCGGACCTGCAAGCGCCCGGTGATGTCTTTGCGTCGGGCGGGGCGGTGGTGACAAAGGGGCGCGTGGTGGGAGATGCCCATGTTGCCGGCTTTGACCTTGATCTTGAGGCGGAGGTTGCAGGCGATCTTTATGCCGCCGGGGCTGCCATCACGGTTCGCGCGCCAGTGGGCGGCGATCTGTCGACGATGGGCTTTTCCTTGCGCACTGCTGACACCGCAATCACCACAGGCAATGTGCGGATGCTGGGCAGCACGATTACGATCGATGGTCCCGTTGGCGGCTCATTGGCGGCGATCGGGGGCGAGATCACGCTGGACGCGGCCGTCACCGGCGATGCGCTGCTGCAAGGCGGTTCCATCGCCTTTGGCCCAAAGGCGCGCATTGCCGGAACCCTGACCTATTCCGCGCCCGAGCCCGTGACTATCCCGGATGATGTCGTTCCCGCCGCGCGGGTGGTCTATCACAAGACCCCACCCCTGATGGATCGGATCGACCACATGCGCGACTGGGGGGCCGGCTGGGTGGACGGCTGGGCAGGGCGAGACATGCCGGCATTGCCATCTACCTTTGCGCTTCTGACGGGGTTTCTGGTGACGCTTGGATTTCTGACCCTGCTGGGTGGGGCGCTTCTGGCTCTGGCCCCGCAGCGGGTTGAGGGCCTGCGTCTGGCAGGAATACGGCAGCCAGCGCTGATGGTGCTGTTTGGCGTGTTGGGAATTGCCACGCTGTCGGGACTGGTGCCAGTTGCGGTGATGACCGTGATTGGCCTGCCCTTCGTGCCGATTGTGGTTCTGGCAATCCTTCTGGTCTGGACGCTTGGCTATGTGCTTGGGGTCTATGTGGTCGCGTTGCGGCTGTATCAGGCCTTTGGCGGGCGCGAAGACCCTGCGCCGGCGCTGCGGATCGCGCTGCTTGGCGGCGGGGTGGTGGCATTTTCGCTGCTGAACTTTGTGCCGGTGCTGGGCTGGATGGTGAACTTCGTGCTGGTGCTGTTCGGCATCGGCACCCTGTCAACCGGCGTCCTGCGCGCCCTTGCCGCGCGCATCCCGCAAGAGCCGGTTGCAGGCGAACCTCCGCCTTCGGTTTCCGCGCCCTCGGTTCCCGCCGGGTGATGCAAGGTCGCAAAGGGAGTGTGCTGGTTGTTGTCCGGGGCTAGCACATCGGCTTGTTCCCAAGCCGGGACTTCGGCAAAAGGCACTCAGGTCTGTTGCGGCCCCGCCCAATGTTGGTGGGATGCAAGGATCTGGATCACCTCGGCATCATCGACCTGCGGAAAGTCGCGGTAGTGCGCGCCGACGGCATAGAACATCTGCAGAATGGAAAGGCAGACGATTTCATCCGCAAGGGGCCGAAGCACAGCGACCGATTCGGTCGACGCCACAGGAACCGCAAGGACGATCCGCTTTGGCGTGGACCGGCGGATCTCCAGCAAAGCGGCCCTCGCTGTTGCCCCGGTCGCAATCCCGTCATCAACGAGGATGACGGTCCTGCCTGCCAAGGAAATGGGTGCGCGGCCCTTCAGGTACAGGGCCTGACGGCGGCGCAACTCGGCACGCTCTGCGACGGCAAGCTGTTCAATGTCATGTTCATTCAAGCCCTCCATCCTCGCGACATCGGGGTTGGTCACGATCGTCTGACCATCCGGCCCCGCGATTGCACCGACCGCCAGTTCGCTGTGGCCGGGGACGCCGATCTTGCGGACCAGCATCAGATCAAGTGGGGCGTTCAATGCCTCGGCAACAGGGGCGGCAACCGGCACGCCACCGCGCGGCAGGGCCAGAACCACGGGTGCCTGATCGCGCATTGCATGCAGGCGGAGGGCCAGCTCTCGCCCCGCCTCGTCCCGATCGGCAAACATGAACGCCCCTTTCCGCTGCAAGACTCCGCAAAATCCAGATTCTGCACAAACCGGGACAAACGCATTGACCGCCATCACTTCAAGTCCTGCGAACCACCGCCAAGCTGGCCTGACCCGAGACGAAAGCCAGTTATGCAGGACAGGGCAAGACAGCTCTGGGACAAGGTTCTGTCTTTGATGCGTCAGATCCCGCGCCGCGAATTCCCGCCAGTTCATCTGCACGCCTCGGAACACTGTGTGTGCGGTCCGGCAATCTGACCTGTATCAAGGCGGCGCAGCGTGATCCCTGCATTCTGCCCGCATCGGAGGGGTGAGCATGGATATTCTGCCGCTACTGGATTTCGTTGACGAGGCGGTTCTTGCAGCCCTGTTCGGGCTTCTGACGGGTGCTATCTTCGGTGTCGCGGCACAGCGGTCGCAGTTTTGCCTGCGCGCGGCCACGGTGGAGTTCGCCCGCGGGGGCCTTGGGCCGCGTGTGGCAGTCTGGCTCTTGGCGTTCTCGACGGCGGTGATCTGGGTACAGGGGGCCTATCTTCTGGGCCTGTTCCGGGTCGAAGAGGCGCGGATGATGGCGGTCGCGGGGTCATGGTCGGGCGCGGTGATCGGGGGGCTGATGTTCGGCGCGGGCATGGTGCTGGCGCGCGGCTGTTCGGGGCGGCTTCTGGTGCTTGCGGCAACGGGGAACCTGCGGGCGGTGGTGGCGGGGCTGATCTTCGCGGTGGTGGCGCAGATGTCGCTGCACGGCTGGCTGGCGCCGCTGCGGGCATGGCTGGCGGGGCTTTGGGTCACGCCGGGCGGAGCGAATGTGAACCTCTTGCACGCGCTGGGCCTGCCGGATGCGGCGGGGCTTGGGCTTGGGCTGGCCGTTGCCGCGCTGGCCTTTGTGCTGGTCCGGCGGAATGGTCTTGGCCTGCGGACCATGGTCTTTGCCTCGGGCGTCGGCTTCGCGGTGGCCATGGGCTGGGTGCTGACCTTCAGTCTGGCGCAGGTGGCGTTCGAGCCGATGGCGGTGACCTCGGCCACCTTTTCGGGGCCATCTGCCAATACGCTTATGTTCTTTCTGACCGAAAACCCGATGCTGGATTTCGATATCGGTCTGGTTCCCGGCGTGTTTCTTGGCGCGCTGGTCGCTGCCTGGTTCGGACGCGAGTTGAAGTTTCAGGGCTTTGAGGGCGAAGGCCAGATGCGGCGATCAATGACCGGGGCGGCGCTGATGGGGTTCGGAGCAATGCTGGCGGGCGGCTGCGCGATCGGGGCCGGGGTGACCGGCGGGTCGATCTTTGTCGGTACGGCATGGCTGGCGCTGTTCTGCATGTGGGTGGGCGCCGGGGTGACAGACTTGCTGGTGGATCAGGCGGGGGCCGGGCGGCGGGTACTGGCCTGAGACCGTGTCCACGCGGGGCAGACCTTGCGACATGAACACTGTCACTGCGTTGCCCGTGGCCGTTCAGGTTCTGTCACCCCTATGCCGCCGACGCGACAGTTCACGATAAAGCGCCTCGCGGGTCACACCAAGGTCAGCGGCAAGGGTCTGGATCGCGCCATGGGGCGGCAGGTCATGGCCCTCGGCCACCCATGCATCCAGACGTTCGGCTACACCCCGCAACGCCAGAAGCGCCGCCCGGAACCGGGCTGCCTGAACCGACCGGGCGAGATGTCGCGCCCAGGCTTCGGCAAGGGCCGCATCTTCGGTCAGCCTGTGCCGGAACCGGGTCACCGGCACCGACAACAGGGTTGCGGGGCCGTCCGCCTCGGCGTCGCAGTGATAGAGGGCGGACCAGACCGAGGCCTCGGCCAGCACTTCTCCCGGAGCGGCCAGTTGCAGCCTTAGCGTCCCACCCTGTGGCGTGCGGCGCAGAAGGGCGACCTTCCCGGACTGCACCAGATGGACAAGCGCCACCGGATCGCCGGTAAGGAACAAGGTCTGGCCCTGTTCAAGCACCAGCGGACGGGCGCCATTGAAGAGGTGCTGAAAGGGTTCGGACATGATCACGATCATAAGGAGGGCCGCTGCCGGATGCGAGGCTGGATGTGAAGCCGATAAAGGAAATTCCATGCGTCCGCTTGTTCTTGCCCTTGCCCTTTGTTGGCCCGCCATGACCGGAGCCGAGACCGCCTCGCCCTATGCCGGGATGGAGGGGCGCGAGATCAAGACGCTGTCCGAGACGGATATCAAGGAATTGCAGCGTGGCGGGGGCTGGGGTCTGGCGCTGGCGGCCGAACTGAACGGCGCGCCCGGCCCGGCGCATCTTCTGGAATTGCGGGACGAAATCGGGCTTTCGCCAAGGCAGGTCGCCGAGATTGAAGCAATTTTCGCGGCGATGAAGGCAGAAGCGGTGCCGATGGGCGAAAAGTTAATCGCGGCAGAGGCAGCCATCGAGGCGGCGTTCCGCATCGGCGTCGTCGACGAAGCTGACCTGCGCGCGTTGATCGGCGCGGCCGGGGCGGCGCGGTCCGAACTGCGGTTCATCCATCTCAAGCGGCATCTGGAGACGCCGCCACTGCTGCTGCCCGAACAGATCGCGCGCTACAACGCATTGCGCGGCTATGGCGCGGCAAGCCCCTGTGACGTCGTCCCCGATGGGCATGATCCTGCGATGTGGAAAATGCACAACGGCTGCGAGTAGCGGCTTCGTGCAGCTGCCTCCACCCCATCCCCCCCACGGGGGGAGGGGAGGATTCTTGGGACAGCGTTATTCGCCGACAGCCTCGCGCGCGATGCCGTCCAGCAACTCCTGGACCTCTTGCATCGGGCCGTCGGGCAGGTTGCGGTAACCGATGGCGACCGCGCCGTCACGGTCGGTGACGAAGATGCCATAGGGGCAATGGGCGATGTTCATCGGATCGGCCTCCATCACCTTGCGTGACAGGACGGCCGAGCAGAACAGGAAGACATCGGCACTGTCATAGACCGTCACCGCGCTGCCGACATCGGCACCGGTGCGGTTCAGCATGTCGCCGACATGGCTGCGATAATCGATGACCAGCCCCTTGCCGATGATCGCTGATTCCACGGCAAAGGTGGCGTCCTCGAAAGTGCCGTCAAAGGGATAGGTGGTTGCGTCCTGTGCCACAGCCACGCCAGTGCCGAGGGCAATGGCGGCGATGGCCAAAAGTCCAAACCTTGTCACGGTGTAACCTCCCAGGTTGAGCGCCGGTGTTGGCGCGGTGCGGTCAAGTTTCTTCGATGAACCGGTAGCCAGTGTCGGCCCGCTCGACCCGTCCGATCCCGCCAGCGGGCAGATGAAAGCCGATGATCGCGTGTCGGTCGGTTGCCAACTGGTCAAGCAAGGCGACGCGCGTGGCCGCAGCAAGATCCTTGTCCTGATCCGAGCCGCTGGCCCATTCGGGCCGCTCGAACGCGACGTGATGGTTGCCGATGCAATCGCCCAGCACCATGGCCGGGGTCGGCCCGGCGATTTCAAAGGCCATGTGGCCTGGGGTGTGGCCGGGGGTCAGACGGGCAAAGACGCCGGGCAGCGGTTCCTCGCCATCGGTCAGCAAGCGGACGGTATCGGCGATGGCGGCCAGCCTGCGGGCGGCCCCGACGGCAAAGGTCGCGCGGGCCTCGCCGATGCTGGTGACGGTGTCGGGGTCGGTCCAGTAGTCGAACTCGGCCTGACCGATCATGTATTCGGCGTTGGGAAAGACGGGTTCGTCAAAATCGTCCAGCAGGCCCCAAAGGTGGTCGGGGTGGCCGTGGGTGAACAGGACATGGGTGATGTCTTCAACCGTCACCCCGGCAAGGTCCAGCGCCTCGGCCAGTTTGCCCGCGCTGGGCTGGAAATCCGGCCCGGCGCCCACATCAAAGAGGACGGTATTGGTGCCGTCGCGCAAGAGCGTCACATTGCAGGGCGGGGTCAGCTGGTCGGTCGGCAGGCCGTATTTCGCGACGATCGCCTGCATTTCGTCCTGCGGCATGCCGCCAAGGATGAAGTCGCCCGGCAGCACAAGGTTGCCATCCGACAGCGTGTCGATCTGTGTGGACCCAAGCGTCAGGGTGCTGGCCGCCCAGACGCGGCGGGGCAAGAGCGGTGTGGCAAGAGCGGCGGCGGTGGCGGTCAGAAGATGGCGGCGGGTCAACATGGCGTCAGGTCCGTTGGAAAGGTGGCGGGTGCCAAGGGTGACACCCGCCAGTCAGGGAGGAAGGGATCAGCCGAACATGTCGGCGGTGATTCCGGCATACCAGCCGAGGGATTCCTCGTAGGTTGCCTTGCGCAACGCCGCATCCTCGCCGGTGGCCGAGACGAAACTTTCGACCGAGGCGATCTTTTCCGGCGTCGGCTCATAGGAGGCTCCGACCTTCACCCCGTCCTCGGGCGCGATCAGCGACCAGCAGGTGTTGGAGTATTTGGCCGGGAAGGTTCTGGAACCAGTCAACTCGCCCCGGATCGCCATGGCGGCGACCTTGGCCTGACTGTTGGCCGAGAAGCCCGATTTCGGCATGTCGCCCTGCGCGCTGGAATCGCCCAGCACCCAGACGTTTTCATCCATCTTCGATTTCATTGAAGCCGGATCAACCGGAGCCCAGCCAGCTTCGTCCGTCACGCCAGCAAGGGCCGCGATCTTGCCGGCCATCTGGCCGGGGATCACGTTGCAGCAGTCAACCTTGGTCACCTCGCCGTCGATCACGACCTCCATCGTGTCGGGGCGCACCTCGACATTGCCGCCGCCGAAATCGGGGCCGATCCAGTCGATCATCCCGGCGTAGTGTTTCGCCCAGCCTTCCTCGAACAGGGCCTTCTTCGAGAAGTTCTCCTTCGGATCGGCGACGATGATCTTGGCGGTCGGGTTCCGTTCCTTCAGCACATGGGCGACCATGCTGATGCGCTCATAAGGGCCGGGCGGGCAGCGATAGGGGTTCGGGGGGGCGATCATGGCAAAGACGCCGCCTTCGGGCATCGCCTCGATTTGGGCCTTCAGAAGCTGGGTCTGCGGGCCTGCCTTGTAGGCGTGGGGCATGATCTCGGCATGGGCATCTGCCGACCAGCCGGGAACCGATCCATCCTTGAAGTCGATCCCGGGCGACAGGACCAGCCGATCATAGGGCAGGACCGCACCACTGGCGAGCGTCACGGTCTTTGCCGCGCGGTCAACGGCTGTGGCCATGTCGTTGATCACCGTCACGCCGCCACCGGCCAGGGTTTCATAGCCGTGCTGAAGGCTTTCGAAATCGCGGAAGCCGCCAAGATAGAGGTTGGAAAAGAAGCAGGTTGTGTAGACCGGATTCGCCTCGACAAGCGTGACCTCGACCGCGCCCTCGCTGTCCTTGGCGATGTAGCGGGCGGCCGTCGCCCCACCAGCGCCACCGCCGATGACGACGACCTTGGCCTTGGCCTGGCCCCAGACCGTCGGCGCCGTCAGGATGGCGCTGGCAACAAGGCCTGTGCCGATGAAATGGCGTCTGTTCAGCTTCATATCCGGGTTCTCCTCCCATGGATTGCGTTCCGGCGCGGTTGGCCCCGCGCTTCGTCAGTCAAGCGTGGCGAAATAGGCGGCAAGGGCCGCGATTTCCTCATCATTCAGGCGGCCCGCCATCATCTGCATCACCGGATGCGGGCGCAGTTTCTGCTTGTAGGCATGCATGGCCACGACGAAATCCTCGGCCGGCCAGTTGGTGATCGACGGGATGCCCTGATCCGAGCCATCAGCCTGGTGGCAGGTCCGACATTCCGACGACAGGTATTCGCCATAGTCCCGATCCCCCTCCATCGCGAGGATCTCGGGGGAAAGATCAGGGTTGGTCTTGCGGGCCGTCGGCTCGGCCTCGGGGATGTCGCGGGGCTTGTCGGACCAATCGCGCAGGAAGGCCATCAGGGCGGCGCGATCCTCGGGATCCTTCATCCCGCGGTAGTTCATCCGCGTACCTGAAACCAGCGCCTTGGGATTTTCGATGTAGGCGTCAAGGGTTTGCAATGTCCATGTCAATCCGTCAGCCCCCATGCGGGCCATGGATTTCGAATAGGTGAACCCCTCTGCGTTACCGGCGCGACGTCCAAACAGCCGGTTAAGCTGCGGCCCCACCCGGTTGACCGCGCCGTCGCCGATCTGATGGCAGGCGGCGCATTGCCGGGCGAACAGCGTGGCCCCGCGTTCGGCATCCCCGATCTCTTCGGCCACCCCCGGGACAGTCCCGATGGCAAGGAGGAGGCCGAGAGAGGTCAGGGCAATGCGCATGTTCAAGGGCCAAAGGTCGAAAGGTATGCGATGACGGCGTCACGTTCGTCTGGCTTCTTCAGGCCGGCAAAGGCCATCTTGGTGCCTTTGACGAACCCCTTGGGGTTCTCAAGGAAAGCGTGCAGCGACGCCGCGTCCCATACCCCGCCACCCGCGCCCATTTCAGCCAGGGCCTTGGAGTATTTGAACCCATCGATCTGGCCCATCGCCGCGTCGACCATGCCGTTCAGGGCCGGGCCGACGCCGTTCTTGGCACCCTCGCCGACCTTGTGGCAGGCGGCGCATTTCTTGAAGATCGCTTCCCCGGCCTTGACAAGTGCGGGATCTGCGGCGGCAGGCACCGCTTCAGCCGTTTCTGCCGGTTCAGGGGCGGCTTCCGGCGCAGCCTCGACGGTTTCGGTTTCCTGCGCGGCGGGTTCTGCCACTGCGGCGGGTTCACCGGTTGACGCCACAGTGATCACCGGCAGGGTGCCGGCAGGCTTGCCGTCGGGGTCTTCCGGGGTCACGTTGATATCGACCGCGCGTTTTGTCACTTCAGGGGCGGCGCTGCGGCAGTTTTCCATGCAGGGTTCAGCAGAAAACAGCGGGTATTCTGTTGCGGCCCGGTCGTCGGGATAGAAGCCGTCGGCGTTGGGCATGACGATTTCGGTGAAGTTCTCGTTCGACAGGACAAAGTCGTCTTCGACCATGCCGTTGGAGTAAAGCAGGAACGCGGTGATCGCGTAGGTGTCGTCCGCCGTCAGTGTCTGCGCCTGGCCAAAGGGCATCGAGCGGTGGACATAGTCGAAGACGGTGGACAGGTAGGGCCAGTAGCTGCCGACGGTCTTTACCGGGCGCGGGTCGGTCAGCGATCCGGCACCGCCCGCAAGGACGGGCCAGCTGTCAAGGCCCTCGGCAAAGTCGCCGTGGCACGACGCGCAGTTTTCGGCAAAGACCTCATCGCCGGTTTCCACGTCGCCCGAACCTTCGGGCAGGCCGGTGCCATCGGGCAGGATGGCGACGTCCCAGGCCGCGATTTCCTCGGGCAAGGCCGCGCGACCAAGGCCGAGGGTTTCGGCAAAGGCCGGGGCCGCAAGGGTCGTCAAAAGGGCGGAGGCCAGCGCCAGTTCACGCGATTTCGACATTCTCGACCTCTCCGTCAGCGCGCACCCACCAGGTCTGGATGCTGTTGTTGTGGTAGACGTTGTTCAGCCCGCGAATGTCGCGCAGCGCCTGCTTGGTCGGCTGGACATATCCCGTCTCATCAATGGCACGGGACATGATGAACATCTCTTGCCCGTCCCAGTTGATGTCATGGTGGAACCGGGTCAGCGCCTTGGACTTGGCATCGCCCGAGATGCGGGCGGGCGTCCAGGTGTTGCCGCCATCGGTTGACACATCGACACGGGTGATGCGGCCATTGCCCGACCATGCAAGCCCGGTGATGACCAGCGGCCCGGCACCATGGCGGATCGGCGCCTGCGGGCTGGGCGAGGTGATGACGGATTTCGCATCCATCACCCATGTCCATTTCCGCGCCCGGCCATCCGGCATCAGGTCAGTGTATTTCGAGGTTTCCTCACGGCTTTCCACCGCCTGATCATAGACCCCGATGCGGCGGATCCATTTGACCCACATGTTGCCTTCCCAGCCGGGAACAACCAGCCGGACCGGATAGCCGTGTTCCTTGCGCAGCGCCTCGCCATTGGCGAAGAAGGCGACCATCACGTCATCGAGCGCCTTTTCCATGGGGATTGACCGGCCATTGGAGCTGGCATCCGCGCCTTCGACATAGACCCACTTGCCTTCCGTCTGCACGCCGGCCTCGGCCAGAAGGTCACGCAGCATTACGCCGGTATATTCCATGTTGTGAATCATGCCCTGGGTGAACTGGCAGCCTTCCAGCTGCGCGCCGCCCCATTCCATCCCGCCATTGGCCGCACATTCGCAAAAGGCAGTGGTGATCTGGCGGGGAAAGCGCAGCAGGTCTTCGAAGGTGAAGACGAGGGGCTTGTCCACGAGGCCGTTGATCATCAGCCGGTAGTCGGACTTTGACAGTGAAATCGCGCCCGAATGGTGCCGCTCGAACGCGCAGCCCTGCGGGGTGATCGTGCCTTCCAGCGCATGGATCGGCGTGAAGTTGATCGACGAGGCGGTGCTTTCGGTCAGCCATTCGACATTGCGCCGCACGACGTGGGATTCAAACTCGATCGGCATCCCGTAGGGGGTGGCGTCAACCGGATCACCGAAGATCGAGGCCCATTCCTGCACCTCGGTAATCAGCGGGTCAGGTGTTTGCGCCGTGGCGCTGGTGGCAACAAGGCCCGCGCCTGCGGCGGCGGTGCCGGCCAGAAAGGCACGGCGGCTGGTTGCGGGTTCGTCGGTCATCTGGCGAACGCTCCTGTTCAGATCCCGGTCACGGTGACCGAGGGGTTGGGGTCTAGCCGGACAGTGCCAAGCTTTCTGATATGCGCTTCCACCACGTCCCATATCTGCGGGCCTTCGGTGCCTTCGTTAACACTCGCCCAGCCGCCGACGGTGTAGGATTTCGCGGCGTCGATGGCCTCGCTCGTCTCCAGCAGCACCATGTCGCTTATCCGCTCGCCGATGGGCTTGGACACGTCACAGGCAAAGCCCATGCCGCCGATGCGGACCATGTCGCCGCCCTGCTGGTAGTAGGGGTCGGGGTTGAAGATGTTGTCGGCCACGTCCTCAAGCACGGTCTTGATCGTCTCGCCGGTCATCTCGGTCCGGTAGACCTGGCCGTAGGTCATCGACGTGACATTATGGATGTCTTCCCGGGTGATTGCGTCACCGGGCAGAAGCGAGGCACCCCAGCGGACGCCGGGAGAAAGCGCGATCTGCACGTCGCGTTCGCTGCGGACCGCGTCGCAGATCAGGTCATCCCAGGTACCCTGGAAATTGCCGCGCCGGTAAAGCAGGCTTTCGGTCGTCCCGAGCTGCTCTTCCAGCTGGGCCTTGAACGGCGCGCGTTCGGCATCGATCAGGGCGGCCATGTCCGGGTCGGGGGTGATCACGTCCGAGAAGATCGGAATCAGCTTGTGCCTGAAGCCCATCATCTTGCCGTCCCGCACATCCAGATCGACGCGGCTGACGAACTTGCCGTGGCTGCCCGAGGCGATGAGGATTGTCTGGCCCACCAGCACCGGTTCGGGGATCGCGTCATGGGTGTGGCCTGTCAGGATCACGTCGATGCCGGTGACGCGGGCTGCCATCTTCTTGTCGACGTCAAAGCCGTTGTGCGACAGGCAGACCACCAGATCGACACCTTCGGCGCGGACCTCGTCGACGACTTCCTGCATGCGCTCCTCGCGGATGCCGAACGAATATTCGGGGAACATCCAGCCGGGGTTCGCGATCGGCATGTAGGGGAAGGCTTGGCCGATAACCGCGATACGAAGGCCGGCCTTTTCGAAGATCTTGTAGGGCTCGAACGCCGGTTCGTCCCATTCGGCGTCAAAGATATTGGCGCCAAGGAAGGGGAAGGGCAGGGCCTCGACGATTTCCTTGACGCGTTCGGTGCCAAGGGTCCATTCCCAGTGGCTGGTCATCGCCTCGACGCCAAGCGCGTTCATCACGTTGACGCAGTCCTGCCCCTTGGTCAGCAGGCTGGTCATCGACCCTTGCCAGGTGTCGCCGCCGTCCAGAAGGATGCTGTCGGGCCGTGCGGCGCGGATTGCCTTGACCACAGTGGCGACGCGGTCCATGCCGCCCATCCGGCCATATGTACGGCCAAGGGCCGCAAAGTCCTCATAGGTCAGGGCATAGGCTTCGGGGCTGGCCGGAGCGATCTTGAACATGTCCTGAAAGGCGCGGCCCACGACATGGGGTGGCTGGCCTTTCGCCGCGCCAACACCGATGTTCCATTCCGGTTCGCGGAACCAGATCGGCTTCATCTGGGCGTGGATGTCGGTGATGTGGATCAGCGTCAGATTGCCGAAGTCATCGAATTGCAAAAGCTGGTCCTGACTCAGCGCCTGCTGGGCGGCCAGCCGCGACCAGTTGCCAAAACCGGATGCGCCGTAGATCGCCGAAGCAGCGAGCGAGGCTTGCAGGAATTCGCGCCGGGTGATCATCCCGTTCTCCTTGTCGTGGAATAGCCATCCGGAATCGCGCGGGCGCGTTCGTCAGACTATCCCGTCTTGCGTTATTCAGATCGGGCGGCCGCCGGGGAGGATCGGTGGCCGCCCGCAAGGCCTAGTGGCGCACCGAGACGCCTTCGACCGAAAGCCCGTTGCCGCGTGAGGCGACGTAAAGCTCCAGCGCCTTGAACTCTTCCGAGTTGGGCTTGAAGGTTTCCGCCCGCGTGTCGCGGACGCAGCCAACAAAGCGCTGTTGTGCCGAAAGGATGCCAGCGTCTTTCAACCGATAGACCGGGAAGCCGTTGATCTGGCCCTGGCTGAGGTGGTCGGCACGGATGAAACGGCCCTGATTGTCCTCGTGGCAGTTGGCGCAGGACATCTCCAGCTGACCAAAGCGGGTGTAATAGATCTCCTTGCCCTTTTCCCAGAACGGGGCCGCCGCGCCGTCGATGGCGACGTTCACCGCCATGCCGCGCGACTGCATCGAGATCAGGGCAAGCATGTCCTTCATCTGGCTGCTGGTCCAGCCCCAGGATTCCTGCCCCATGCGCTCTGTCACACAGGCGTCGATGTAGTTTTCGATGGTCATCAAGGCGCCGGTCTTTGCATCCACACGCGGCGTTACTGCGCGCAGACCGGCAAGGCTTTCAGGCCCTTCGTGGCAACCGGCGCAGCTTTCACCGCCTGCACCAATCGGGGAGTTCCACAGATCAAGCCCCCGGTCGACATAGACCATGCCGGGATTGTCGAAATCGTCACGCTCCAGGTCGCGGGTTTCGTCCTCGCGGTAGTGCCAGCCAGAGTAGATCGTGTCCATCACGTCCTTGAGATGGTCCGGCGCCGGGGCGGTTGTCACGATCTCAACCATTCCGTCTTCGGCCTCGATGACCAGGGTATCCTCGACCGGGTCGGCAGCGGCCACGCCCGCAAAGGCGATGCCGAGTGTAAGTGCAACCAGTGCTGTGGTCGTCCGGTACATGGCGTTTCCTCCCCCTTGTTCTGACCGCTCAGGCGATTGTGATTGGCTTGCTGTCTTCGTAGACAGAGCCGTCATCATCGTACCAGGTGAACTTGAACTCACCTGCGGCATCGACCCGGGCGTCGAATTCGAAATAGGGGTTCGTGGACACCGCCGGGTCGATGGCGACGTCAATCACGTTCACCCCGTTCAGATCGCAGGTGAAGCGATTGATGATCTTGCGCGGGATCAAGTTGCCGTCCGAGCCTTTGCGCTGACCGGATTCCATGCTGTGCGAGATCAGGGCCTTGATGGTCACGACCTCACCGACGGCAGCGGATTTGGGGGTTTTCACCCGGGGTTTTACTTCTTCGACCATGGTATTTCTCCTGTCTATCTGTCTCAGCCGCCGCAGCCGCCGATGGTGACCTTGACGGTGGCCTGAGCCTGAACGATCGAGCCATCGGCCATCTTGGCCATGGCGATGACGTCCTGGGTCTTGGCCAGACGGATGCGGGTGGCCGCGAACTGGCGACCGGCCGCAGGGCCGAAAGTGAAGGTGGCAACCGCCGGTTCGGGGTTGCCCGAAGCCAGAAGCATGATCGCCACCGCGCCGGGGGCATCAACCGCGACAGGCACGGTATTGCCGTTCTCGGCGATTTCCGGGGCGGTCAGGGTGATGTTGCCGGCGCCGGGCGTGGCACCGCCGGTGAAGGCAGCGGTCAGTTCGTCCATGGTTGCGGCCGTCGACAGGCCCGGCATTGCAGCGAAGGCAATGCCGCCAAGCCCGATGGATAGTGCTTTGCGTCTGGTGATGGTCACGGGAAATCTCCTGTCTGTCTGGGGCCGATGCCCGTCATTCCTTGAGGGTAAGAAGGTAGGCAACCACATCCTCGATCTGCTGGCCGGTCAGGATCGGGGGCAGGTCACCATCGGGCGCCTTGCCACTGTAGCCGCCACCGGGGCGGATGAAGCCTTCGGTCTTGTAGAATGCCGGCATGAAACTGCCGTCGAACGTCATCTTGGCATTGGCTACAATCCCACGCAGTTCCGCCTCGCTCCATCGGTCGGCAACGCCGTCGAGTGGCGGGGCGATGTCGCCCGGGAACTGCACCTCAGGCAGGGCGGCAATCGTGTGGCAAGCCACGCAATTGCCAAGTGCTGCGGTTGTCATCACCTTGATCCCGTTCGCGGGATCGCCAGGCTGACCGCTCAGCGAAGCTTCAACTTTACCCTCGTGGAACTGCACTTCCTTCGGTGCCGTTTCGGTCAGGGCTGGGGTCGCGAGAGACATGCTCAGCACGGCCACCAGGCAAATCTGGCGCATCATCGTCTTCCTCCCAGTATTCCTCCGCATACGATTATGAGGGGGAATCATTTACCGAGCAAGCAAAATATAGGAGAAATACTATATCCATATAAATCGAGATACATTGACGGGCGTCAATTTTCGCCAATCATTTTTTCGGCCACGAATTTCTGGAAGTTTTCGCCGTTTTCGTAGATGTGATCGCGGACCCAGATCAGCAGCGCCTCGGTCGTACCCTTGCCGAATGATCCCGGCATTATCGCCACGGCGGCGTCCGCGGCTGTGGTGTCTTCGGCAACTTCCTCGGGTAGGAAGATCAGGGTCGGGGTGAACATCACCCCCCAGCGCATTGCCATTTCCTTTTCCGAAAGTGTCGTGCCGTCGAAGTCTGTCACCTCGACATCGCCGAAAAGGTTCATCTGGACGACGAAGTAGTGGTCAACGATCAGCTTTTCGATCGCCGGATCGGAAAGGACTTTTTCGTGCATCTCGGTGCAGTAGATGCAACCGCGCTGCTCAAATATCACCAGCAGGCGTTTGCCCTCGGCATTGGCCTCGGCAAGGTCGTCGTGCAGATCCTTGAAGGTCTCGCGCAGCCATGCGGGTTTGTGCAGCCCGTCATCGCCAAGTTCGACGGCGAAGGCGGGCAGGGGCAGCAGCATCGCAGCAGCAAGTGCAAGGGCGCGCAGCATGGTATCTCCTTTCATTTCAGGGTCGCGGACCAGTCGAAATTGCGGATCATCCAGTCTGCGATCAGGTTGACGGAATTGGTGGCGATCAGGATGCCGAACAGGATCAGCATCACGCCCATTGCCTTTTCGACATGGCCCATCAGGGCGCGGTGCCGGGCCACCCAGCCCAGGAACGGCCCGGCGAAAAAGGACACCAGCACGAAAGGCAGGGTCATCGACAGCCCGAACACCAGCAAAAGCGCCCCGCCGCGCCAGATATCACCCATCCCGGAGGCAACCATGAGGATCGCGGCCAGCGCCGGGCCGACGCAGGGTGTCCAGCCAAAGCCGAAGGCAAGGCCCATGACATAGGCCCCGGCCAGAGTGCGGGGGTTGGCGGTGCTGTCGACCCTGGCCTCGCGGTAGAGGAACCCGATTCGGAAAACCCCAAGGAAATGCAGACCGAACAGGATCAGGACCGCCGCCGCGACATAGGACAGGGGTTCGCGCCATTGGGCAAAGCTGCGGCCCAATGCGGTGGCCCCAAGGCCTAGCAGCACAAAGATCGTCGTGACCCCGATGGCAAAGGCCAATGCCTGAACCACCAGCCGCCTGCGTGCGCCGGGGGCGATAGTGTCGCCGTCGCGCAGTTCCTTTACCGAAAGGCCCGCCATGTAGGACAGGTAGAACGGCACCATCGGCAGGATGCACGGTGACAGAAAGGACAGAAGCCCCGCCAGTGCCGCACCGCCGAATGTGATGTCAAGCATCGTCCCTTCTCCTCCGGGAAGCGCTTCCTTGCCGGAAAGGCAAAGGTAGATTACGATAGTTCTATGTTTCTATGAGGCTGTCAACGTGGTGTCCCGTCTGCTTTTGTCGCTGCCGTTTCTGACGCTGTCCGCGGGTGGGGTGCCGGCGCAGGACTTGCAGCTTTTGATGTTCGAACAGCCGGGCTGCATCTACTGCGCGCGCTGGAACGAAGAGGTGGCACCGGAATATCCCCTGACGGTAGAGGGCATGGCCGCGCCCTTGCGCCGTCTGCAACTGCGCGATCCCTTGCCCGAAGGGTTGGTGGTCGTCTCGCACCCGGTGTTCACCCCGACCTTTGTTCTGGTCGAGGATGGGGTCGAGACCGACCGCATCGAGGGTTATCCGGGTGAAGATTTCTTCTGGCCGCTTCTGGCCGGCATGATCAAGGACGCTGCGACAGACTAAGACCTGGGCGCTGCTATGGCCTGTCAACCACGCAAGCCAGCCAAACGCGACCCGTTGGCCCAAGACGGGTTGCCCTTTCGGCAAAGCGCACGCCATAACGGAAAATGGGGGAATACCGGGGCAGACGATTGTCAATCCAAGGACAGCAACCGACAGAAGACTGGGACACCGCGGCGGGGGAGGGGCTTCCCGACCTGCGCGGGCTGGTTGCCTGCGCTGAGGAAGCCTCGACGCTGTTGAAGGCGATGGGGCATGACGGACGGCTCATGATCCTGTGTCATCTGCGGACCGGGCCAAAAAGTGTGACCGAGCTTGAAAACCTTCTGTCGGCACGGCAGGCTATCGTCAGTCAGCAGTTGGCACGGCTACGGCTGGAGGGGCTGGTCAGCGCGCGGCGCGAGGGACAGGCCATCTTTTATTCGTTGCTTGACCCCAAGGTCACCGAAATGATCGAGGTTCTTGCGCGGTTGTTCGATACAGCCAGACGCGGCTGAACGGTTGGAGGAGGCACGAATGCTGGATACGGTTCCGATCGGGGTACTTGCGGCACTTGTTGGTCTTGCAGGCGGGCTGGTGCTTGGCCTTGCAGCGCGGCTGGGGGATTTTTGCACGCTGGGGGCTTTGGAAGCGGCAGTCTATGGTCGCGACCAGACGCGGATGCGGCTTTGGGGCATAGTGCTGGCGGTGGCGATCCTTGCCACGCAGGCAGGGGCGATGGTCGGAGTCATCGACCTGTCGGCGACCTTCTACCACGCGCTGCAATGGAACGTGCTGGGCTCGATCGTCGGGGGGCTGGTCTTTGGCTATGGCATGGCGCTGGCCGGAAACTGCGGCTTTGGCGCGCTGGTGCGGTTTGGCGGCGGCGATATGCGGTCATTGGTCGTGGTGGTGGTGATGGGAATCTTCGGCTTCATCGCCCTGTCTGGCCCGCTTGCGCCCCTGCGGGTGATGCTGTTCCCGCAGCCCGATGCGATCGGGCCGCACGGGATCGTTCACGACCTCGGGCGCCTGGGGCTGCCGCCCGTCTTGGTGATCGCGGCCATCGCGGCGGGCTTTCTGGTCTGGGCGTTGTCACATGCCGGGCTGCGGCAGAAACCGGGCATGATCGCCTGGGGCGTCGCAGCGGGCCTTGCCGTGGCGTGGAGCTTTCTGGGGACAAGCTGGCTTGCAGCTGAAAGTCTGGGCCAGGTGACGGTCGAAGGGCCATCCTTCACGGCGCCCGTCGGCCGGACGCTGATCTTCCTGATGACCTCCACTGCTGGCGGAATCACCTTTTCGGTCGGTTCGGTCGTCGGCGTCATGGCCGGGGCGCTGATCGGCTCGATGATCCGGGGGATGTTCCGCTGGGAAGCCTGTGAGGATCCGCGCGAGTTGGGCCGTCAGGTCGGCGGTGCCGCTTTGATGGGAATCGGTGGCGTCGTGGCGATGGGCTGTTCAGTCGGTCAGGGCGTCACCGGCTTTGCCACGCTCGCCTGGTCCGGCCCGGTCACGCTGATTGCCATCGCCTGCGGCGCGCTGGTCGGACTGAGCCGCCTTATCGCCGGTTTTCAGCCCGAGTGAACTTCAGCCCGAGTGAAATTCTTGCCCAATGAAATTGTGGCCCAGTGAAATTGTGTCCTCGGGACTGCCGGGCTGTTTGATGAGGTCTTGGCGTTGCTGCCGGAGGGGGTTCGCAGCATTGGCCCAACACCAGCTTGCGATGAAAGCCATACCCATTCACCCCGCCCGCCCGGCGCCCGGTCAAAGATCCTCGACAGCAAGAACCCCGCGCATCGCCTTGATTGCCCCCTTGATCTGCGGGGTGACGGGGTAAGGCTCGGGCAGCTCCAGATCGATTTCCCGCCCGGTCGGGTCGGTCACGCAAAGCGTCACCTGCGCCCGCGTCCGGCCATCGACGCGCGCCAGAAGGGCGGCCAGTGACGGGATGGCTTCGGGCAGCGACAGATGGATGCGGATCGCCAGCGCGCCGGCCTGATCCGCCACGGCGTCGATCGGCGCGACAGACTGGGCCAGAAGTTTCAGGGTCTCGCCTTCGAGTTCCGCCTTTACGGTCAGCACTACATTGCAGCCCGCATCAAGATGGTCGCGCGACGCCTCCAGCACTTCGGAAAAGCAGGTCACTTCGTAAAGGCCGGTCGGGTCGGAAAGCTGGACGAAGGCAAAACGGTTGCCGCGGGCTGATTTGCGTTCCTGCCGGGCGGAAACGGAACCGGCCAGTTTGGCAATCAGCGGCCCACGTTCGGCAAGCCTCGTCACCTCGGCAAGGGTCTTCACGTCCTTGCGGCGCAGTGCCGACATGTAATCATCAAGCGGATGGCCCGAGAGGTAGAAGCCGATGGCCTGATGTTCGTGGCCCAGGCGCTCCACCGGCAACCAGTCATCGCGGAACGGCAAGCGGGGTTCGGGAATGTCGGCACCCGCGCTGCCAAAAAGCGACACCTGCGCCGAGGCCGTGGCTTCGTGGATCGCGGCGGAATAGGCGACAAGGGCATCCAAGGCCTCGAATACCCGGGCGCGGTTCGGGTAAAGGTTGTCAAAGGCACCGGCGCGGGCCAGCATTTCAAGCGGTCGCTTGCCCACCCGCTTCAGGTCCACCCGGCGGGCGAAATCGAACAGGGTTGCGAAAGGGCGTTCGCCACGTTCCCGCACGATCATTTGCATTGCGTCCACGCCGACGTTCTTCAGCGCGCCAAGCCCGTAGACAATGGCGCCATCCCGCACGGTAAAGGTGGCAAGGCTGGCATTGACGCAAGGCGCGATGGTTTTCAGCCCAAGCTTGTCCACCTCGCGCTTGTAGATCGCCAGCTTGTCGGTCAGGTGGATATCGCAGTTCATCACCGCCGCCATGAACTCGGCCGGATAGTTGGCTTTGAGATAGGCGGTCTGGTAGCTGACCACGGCATAGGCGGCAGCGTGGGACTTGTTGAAACCGTAGTTGGCGAATTTCTCCAGCAGGTCAAAGACTTCGCCAGCCTTGGCCGCATCGATGTTGTGGGTGGCCTTTGCGCCCTGAATGAACTTCGGCCGTTCGCGGGCCATTTCTTCGGGGTTCTTCTTGCCCATCGCGCGGCGCAAGAGGTCAGCGCCGCCAAGCGAATAGCCCGCCATGACCTGCGCGATCTGCATCACCTGTTCCTGATAGACGATGATGCCTTGGGTTTCGGCAAGGATGTGGTCGATGGTCGGATGGATCGATTCAAGATCCTTGAGGCCGTTCTTCACCTCGCAATAGGTCGGGATGTTTTCCATCGGGCCGGGGCGGTAAAGCGCCACAAGGGCCACGATATCCTCGATACAGGTCGGCTTCATCCGGCGCAGCGCGTCCATCATGCCCGAGCTTTCCACCTGAAACACGGCGACAGTGCGCGCGGCGGCGTAAAGTTCATAGCTCGGCTGGTCGTCCAGCGGGATGAGGTTGATGTCGAAGCTGATGCCGCGCAGCGCAAGAAGGTCCATCGCGTTCTGGATCACGGTCAGGGTCTTCAGGCCCAGAAAGTCGAACTTCACCAGACCCGCAGCTTCCACCCATTTCATGTTGAACTGGGTGGCGGGCATGTCAGACCTTGGGTCTCGGTAAAGCGGCACCAGCTGATCCAGCGGGCGATCCCCGATCACCACCCCGGCGGCATGGGTAGAGGCGTTGCGATACAGCCCCTCGACCTGCGCGGCATAGTCCAGAAGCCGGCCGACAACTTCCTCTTTCGCGGCTTCGCGCAGCCGGGGTTCATCCGCCAGCGCCTTGGTGATGCTGACGGGCTTCACCCCTTCGACCGGGATCATCTTCGACAGCTTGTCGACCTGACCATAAGACATCTGCAAGACCCGGCCCACATCGCGCACGGCGGCCTTCGACAAAAGCGCGCCGAAGGTGATGATCTGGGCCACCCGGTCACGACCGTATTTTTCCTGAACGTAGGAAATCACCTCTTCGCGGCGGTCCATGCAGAAGTCGATGTCGAAGTCGGGCATCGAAACCCGTTCGGGGTTCAGAAAGCGTTCGAACAGCAGGGCATAGCGCAGAGGGTCAAGGTCGGTGATGGTCAGCGCATAGGCGACCAGCGAACCCGCCCCCGAACCCCGGCCCGGGCCAACGGGAATACCATGGTCCTTGGCCCATTTGATGAAGTCCGACACGATCAGGAAATAGCCGGGAAAGCCCATCTTCTCGATAATGCCAAGTTCGAAATCAAGCCGGGCCTGGTATTCGTCGGGCGTGGCGGAATGGGGGATGACGGCAAGCCGGGCCTGCAACCCGGCATTGGCCTGACGACGCAACTCCTGCACCTCGTCATCGGCGAATTTCGGCAGGATCGGCGCGTGCTTCTTGACCGCAAAGGCGCAGCGGCGGGCAATTTCGACCGTGTTCTCCAGCGCCTCGGGCAGATCGGCGAACAGCGCGCACATTTCGGATTCGGACTTGAAATAGTGCTGCGGGGTCAGGCGGCGGCGGGGCTGCTGCTGATCGACATAGGCACCTTCCGCGATGCAGATCAGCGCGTCATGCGCCTCATACATGGCGGATTTGGGGAAATAGACATCATTGGTGGCGACCAGTGGCAGGTTCAGCTCATAGGCAAGCTCAACGGCCCCGCGTTCGGCAAGAGCCTCGGCTTCCGGCAATTGCCCGCCCGGGCCGGGATGGCGTTGCAACTCGACATAAAGCCGGGTCGGATAGATCGCGGCAAGGCGTTCCAGCAGCGCGCGTGCCTTGGCGTTCTGCCCCGAGGCATGGAAACGTCCAAGCGGCCCATCAGGCCCACCGGTCAGGCAGATCAGCCCGTCAGCCTGCGCGGCAAGTTCGTCCACCGTGACCTGCGGCAGGTTCGCGGAGCCCGACATCGCGCCGTCGATGTAAAGCCGCGTGTTCAGCCGCATCAGGTTCCTGTAACCCGCCTCATCCTGCGCCAAGAGAACGATTGGTGCGGGCGCGCGCGGCTTTTCGCCCGGTTGCGCGGGGTCATGGGCGATGGCAATCTGACAGCCGACAATGGGCTGGACCCCTGCGCCCATCGCGGTGACCGAAAACTCCAATGCCGCGAACATGTTGTTCGTGTCGGTCACGGCGACGGCGGGCATGGATGCTGCCTTGCAGAGATCGACCAGTTTCTTGACCGGCACCGCACCTTCCAGAAGCGAGTGTTCGGTATGGGTGCGAAGGTGGATGAATCGGGGGGCGCTGGACATGCCCGCAGCCTAGCGAAGCAGCCGGGCCGGGGGAAGGCTGCCTGACGTCCTGCCAATGACCAACTTTTCGGCAAAAGGCGAAACTGCTTTCGGGAAAACGGTAAAGGTAGTTCTTGCTATGTGGCCAAGCCCTGCGCTTCATGGTTTGAATGAAAAACGGGCGCAAGACCCGTGGGGCGCGTGGACCGCTTTACGCCGCATCGGGCGGCCACGCAGAATGCCTTGAACGGGGAGACCGCGGCGGACTGTAACATGAGCGTAGCGTTTCTGTTGAACGGAACGCCGGTTCGGGTTGACGGCTGTGCCCCAACGCGGACCCTGCTGGATTGGCTGCGCGAGGAGCGGGGCCTGACCGGCACCAAGGAAGGCTGCAATGAGGGCGACTGTGGCGCCTGCACGGTGATGGTCACCGATGCGGAAGGGTCACGGGCGCTGAATGCCTGCATCCTCTTCCTGCCGCAGCTTGACGGCAAGGCCGTCAGGACGGTCGAGGGGATCTCTGGTCCCGCCGGTCAGATGCACCCGGTGCAGGACGCAATGGTCGCGCATCACGGGTCGCAATGCGGCTTCTGCACGCCCGGCTTTGTCGTCAGCATGGCGGTGGCGCATCTGAACGGGGCCTCCGATCACGATGACCAGCTTGCCGGCAACCTTTGCCGCTGCACCGGCTATGCGCCGATCATCCGGGCGGCAGAGGTGGCTGCAAACGCCCCGGTGCCGGACTGGATGTCGGCTGATGCGCTTTCTCTTCCCCGAATATCCCCGGTGGGGTCCGGGGAGGCAGGCGGCCTCCCCGGCGGGTTCAGCCCGCGCGACAGCGATGAACTGGCCGACTGGTATCTGGCCAACCCCGATGCCACGCTGATCGCGGGGGCGACGGATGTGGGTCTTTGGGTCACCAAGCAGGTGCGAGACCTGACTCCGGTCGCCTTTCTGGCCGGGGTGAAAGACCTGCAAGGCATCGAACGCCGTGGCGGGCAGCTGCATGTTGGCGCGGGCGTGACAATCGCGGCCCTGCGCAGCGCGGTGGCCGGGTTGCTGCCGTCCTTTGCCGAGCTTTTGCGGCGCTATGCATCCGAACAGGTGCGCAATGCCGCGACCATCGGCGGCAACATCGCGAATGGCTCGCCCATCGGTGACGGACCGCCGGCGCTGATCGCGCTTGGCGCCACGCTGCATCTGCGGCGCGGCGACGAGATGCGGTCGCTGCCGTTGGAGGATTTCTTCCTTGACTACCGCAAGCAGGACCGCCGTCCGGGGGAATTCGTGGCGGGCGTCTCCTTCCCTGACCATGCGCCTGGCCTCAGGTGCTACAAGATCTCGAAGCGCTTCGATCAGGATATCTCGGCGGTCTGCGGCTGCTTCAACGTGACGGTTGACGCAGGCCGGGTGACAGCGGCGCGCATTGCCTTTGGTGGCATGGCAGGCATCCCCAAACGCGCGGCCATGGCCGAGGCGGCTTTGGTTGGCCAGCCCTGGACCCTTGCAACAGCCAAGGCGGCGGCCAAGGCCATGGCGGCAGATTTCACGCCCCTGTCCGACATGCGCGCCAGTGCAGGCTACCGGCTGACCACCGCGCAGAACCTGATGATCCGCTATTTCCATGACCTTCAGGGCGTGCCGGTCTCGGTCTTGGAGGTGCGGTCATGAGCATGGGAAAACCCCTGCCCCACGACGCCGCCCCCCTGCATGTGACAGGGCAGGCGCGCTATGTGGATGACATCCCCCTGCCGGGAAACGCGCTGCATCTGGCCTTCGGACTGTCCACGGTTGCGCATGGCGAAATCACCGGGGTCGACCTTGCCGCTGTGAAGGCCGCCCCCGGCGTGGTGGCGGCCTACAGTGCGGCCGATCTGGACCCGATGCCCGATTGCAGCCCCTCGGCGCATGATGAGCCTTTGCTGGCGATGGGCAAGGTTCATTACGCCGGCCAGCCGGTGTTTCTGGTGGTGGCGGAAAGCCATCTTGCCGCGCGCAAGGCGGCGCGGCTGGGCAAGATTTCCTACCGCGAACTCCCTGCCCTCTTGACCGTCGATGACGCGCTGGCGGCGAACAGCCGGTTCGAACAGGGGCCGGTCGTGTGGCAAAAGGGCGATGCGGCGACGGCGATTGCCGGGGCGGCGCGGGTGATCGAAGGCAGCTTCGAGGTTGGCGGGCAGGAACATTTCTACCTTGAAGGTCAGGTCGCTGCCGCCCTGCCGCAGGAAGGCGGGGATATGGTCATCCATTCCTCGACCCAGCATCCGACCGAGGTGCAGCACAAGGTCGCCCATGCGCTGCATCTGCCGATGAACGCGGTCCGGGTGGAAGTGCGCCGGATGGGTGGGGGCTTTGGTGGCAAGGAAAGTCAGGGCAACGCGCTGGCCATCGCCTGCGCCATCGCGGCGCGGGCGACCGGAAAGCCCTGCCGCATGCGCTATGACCGCGACGATGACATGATGATCACCGGCAAACGCCACGACTTGCGGATCGCCTACCGCGCTGGCGTGGATGCCGAGGGACGGATTCTGGGGCTGGAGTTCACGCATCTCTTCCGCTGTGGCTGGGCGCAGGATCTGTCGCTGCCGGTGGCCGACCGGGCCATGCTGCATGCGGACAATTGCTACCACCTGCCGAACATCCGTATCGAAAGCCACCGGCTGAAGACCAACACCCAAAGTGCCACCGCCTTTCGCGGCTTCGGCGGCCCGCAAGGGATGGTCGGGATCGAGCGGGTCATGGATCACGTCGCCTTTGCGGTGGGCCGCGATCCCTTGGCGGTGCGCAAGCTGAACTTCTACCGCGCCTGTGGCGAGGTCGGAGCCTCCGGCGGGGATATTTCCGGACAGATGAAGCCGCAGACCACGCCCTATCACATGCCGGTCGAGGATTTCATCGGGCAGGATCTGGTCGCGGAACTGGAGCGCTCCAGCGATTTCGCTGCGCGCAAGGCGGCGATTGCGGAGTGGAACCAAGGCAGCCCGGTGCTGAAGCGCGGGATTGCGCTGACGCCGGTGAAGTTCGGGATTTCCTTCACGCTGACATGGCTCAATCAGGCCGGGGCCTTGGTGCATGTCTATCAGGATGGCAGCATCCACCTGAACCATGGCGGGACCGAGATGGGGCAGGGGTTGTTCCAGAAGGTCGCGCAGGTGACGGCGGGGGTTTTCGGGGTGGATGCCTCGATGGTGAAGATCACCGCGACGGATACCGGGAAGGTGCCGAATACCAGCGCCACGGCGGCAAGTTCCGGGGCGGACCTGAACGGGATGGCGGCGAAGGCGGCGGCGGAGACGATCCGTGGCCGGCTGGCCGAGTTCATCGCGGGCAAACATCAGGCCAACCCCTCGGCGGTGCGGTTCGTGGATGGTCAGGTAAAGGTGGCAGGCGAGGTTTACGGCTGGGCGCAGGTGGTGGCCTGGGCCTATCAGGCGCGGTTTTCGCTGTCCTCGACCGGGTTCTACGCCACGCCGAAGATCGTCTGGGACCGGGTGCTTGGGACCGGGCGGCCGTTCTTCTACTTTGCCTATGGCGCTGCGGTGACCGAGGTGGTGATCGACCGGCTGACCGGCGAAAACCGGATCCTGCGGGCGGATATCCTGCACGATACCGGCACCAGCCTGAACCCGGCCATCGACATCGGGCAGGTGGAAGGCGCCTATGTGCAGGGCGCGGGTTGGCTGACGACCGAGGAACTGGTCTGGGACGGCAAGGGGCGGCTGTCGACGCATGCGCCCTCGACCTACAAGATCCCGGCCTGTTCGGACCGGCCGGATGTGTTCAACGTGGCCCTGTGGGGCAAGCCGAACCGCGAGGATGCGGTGGGCAAGTCGAAGGCGGTGGGCGAACCGCCGTTCATGCTGGGGATTTCAGCGCTGATGGCCTTGTCGGATGCGGTGGCGGCTTGTGGGGACGGGTCGGTCTATCCGGCACTTGATGCGCCAGCCACGGCCGAGCGGGTGCTGATGGCGGTGCGCAAGGTTGAAGGCGGGGGGGGGCGTGACGATGTTTGACCTGACCGATCTTCAAGCCGCGATTGACGCGCATGGGCCGGTGGCCCGGGTGGTGATCGCTGCGCATGACGGGTCTTCCCCGCGGGAAGTGGGGGCGGCGATGCTGGTCTGGCAGACCGGGCAGTCGGGGACAATCGGCGGCGGGGCGCTGGAGTGGGAAGCGGGTGGTCGGGCTCGGGCGATGCTGGCGGACCGCCCTGACCCTGCGGCTTTGGCTGCCGGGGCGCAGCGGGTTGACCGCATCGCGCTTGGGCCGTCGCTGGGCCAGTGCTGCGGCGGGGCTGTAACCTTGTGGACCGAGATTCTTGCATCCGTTCCGGCGCAGGTTGCAGGCGTGGTCGCGCGGGGGCCGGGTGCGATGCCCCTGGCGGTAAAGCGGCTCTTGGCGCGGGCGCGGGGCGAGGGGATCGCACCTGCACCCCAGCTGGTGCAAGGCTGGATGGTCGAGCCGGTCGCCAGGGATCAGCGCCGGGTCTGGGTCTGGGGTGCGGGCCATGTCGGGCGCGCGGTGGTGGCGGTGCTGGCGCCCTTGCCCGGGGTGGCGATCACCTGGGTGGATGTGGGGCCGGAGCGGTTTCCCGAAGCGGTGCCGGATGGGGTGACCGTTCTTCCCGTGCCGTCACCCGAGGCGGCGGTGGCCTTGGCCCCAGCGGAAGCCGAGCATCTGATCCTGACCTATTCGCATGCGCTGGACCTTGAACTTTGCCACCGGCTTTTGCGGCACGGCTTTCGGTCCTGCGGGTTGATCGGGTCTGGCACCAAATGGGCGCGGTTCCGGTCCAGACTTGCGGCCCTTGGCCATGAGGCAAGGGCGATTGCGCGTATTCGCTGTCCGATGGGCGATCCGGGCCTTGGCAAACATCCGCAAGCGATTGCGGTTGGGGTTGCGGCGGAATTTCTGGCCGCGCGTGTCGGGGCGATCCAGCAAAGGAACAGGGCATGACGAAGCTGCTTCTTGGCGTCGAGGGAGTGACCAAGGCCTATCCGGGCGTGGTGGCCAACTCTGACGTGTCGTTCCAGATCAGCGAGGGCGAGGTTCACGCGCTTCTGGGCGAGAACGGCGCGGGCAAGTCTACGCTGGTCAAGATGATCTACGGCCTTGTCCGCCCTGACAGCGGGCGGATGACGCTGCGCGGCCAACCTTACCAACCGTCGAAGCCTGCCGAGGCGCGGCGGCAGGGTGTGGCAATGGTATTTCAGCACTTCAGCCTGTTCGAGGCGCTGAATGTTGCGGAAAACGTGGCCTTGGGGATGGAGAATCCACCGCCGATGAAGGCGCTTGCCAGCCGCATCAGGGAGGTCAGCGAGGAATACGGGCTGCCATTGGACCCGTCGCGCATGGTGGGTGACTTGTCCGCCGGGGAGCGCCAGCGGGTCGAGATCATTCGTTGCCTTCTGCAAGATCCCAAGCTGTTGATCATGGACGAACCGACATCGGTGTTGACCCCGCAAGAGGTGGACATCCTGTTCAAGACCCTGCGGCAGTTGTCGGCCGAAGGCACCGCGATCCTTTACATCAGCCACAAGCTGGAGGAAATCCGCGCGCTTTGTGATGAGGCGACGATCCTGCGCCGGGGCAAGGTGGTGGCGACCTGCACCCCGCGTGAGCGCACCGCGCGCGAGATGGCCGAACTGATGGTCGGCACGGTGCTGACGCCTCCGGCGCGCAGCGGGCGGGCCAAGGGCGACGTGGCGCTGGAGGTGGCGGGGCTTTCCGTCGCCTCGCCCATCCCCTTTGGCACCTCGCTCAAGAATGTTGGCTTTGCGCTCCGCAAGGGCGAGGTGTTGGGGATCGCCGGGGTTGCGGGCAACGGGCAGGATGAATTGCTGCTGGCCTTGTCGGGCGAGCTGAGATCGGCCCCGGAGGCGGTGAAGATCGCAGGCCTGGCGATGGGGGATGCCGGGCCGAACGATCGGCGGCGGGCGGGTCTGGTGGCGGCACCCGAAGAACGCCTGGGCCATGCGGCGGCACCAGACATGAGCCTTGTGGAAAACGCGCTTCTGTCTGGCGTTGTGCGCAAGGGACTTACCCGGCGCGGCTTCATCGACTGGGCTGCGACAGAGACATTTGCGGCCGAGATCATCAAGGATTTCGACGTGCGCACCCCCGGCACCCATGTTGCGGCGCGGGCGCTGTCCGGGGGTAACCTGCAAAAGTTCGTGGTCGGGCGCGAGTTGAGCCAAACACCGAGCATCATCATCATCAACCAGCCGACATGGGGCGTGGACGCAGCCGCAGCGGCTGCGATCCGGCAGGCGATCCTGGACCGGGCCTCGGGCGGGGCGGCGGTGGTGGTGATCAGCCAGGATCTGGATGAACTGCTGGAGATTGCCGACAACTTTGCCGCGCTGAACGGCGGGCGGTTGACGCCGACACGCCCGGTCGAAGGGCTGACGGTGGACGAGATCGGCCTGATGATGGGTGGCACGCATGGCATGGAGGTGGCGCATCATGGCTGATGTTGCAGGGGGGCTGTCTGCCCCCCTCGCCGCTTTGCGGCTTGCCCCCCGAGGATATTTTCGCAGAGAGGAAGCCGCATGCTGAGGTTGGAAAAGCGACCCTCGCCTTCGGCGTTCTGGCAGAAGGCCTCGCCGTTTCTTGCGGTCATCCTGACGATGATCGCGGGCGGGATCATGTTTGCGATTCTGGGCAAGAACCCGTTGGAGGCGATCCGCACGATCTTCTGGGATCCGCTGTTCAACGCTCAGTTTGCCAGCTATTCGCGCCCGCAGCTTCTGGTGAAGGCAGCGCCCTTGATCCTGATAGCAATCGGCCTGTCACTGGGCTTTCGGGCCGGAGTCTGGAACATCGGGGCCGAGGGCCAGTATATCATGGGCGCGATCTTCGGCGCAGCGGCCGGGCTCGCGGTCTATCCGGTGGAAAGCCGGTTGATCTTTCCGGCGATGATCGTTGCCGGTGCGCTGGGCGGTTTTCTCTGGGCGATGATCCCGGCGATCCTGAAGACGGTGTTTCGAACGAACGAGATTCTGGTGTCCTTGCTGCTGGTCTACGTCGCGCAGAACATCCTTGCGATGATGGCACTGGGCGCGTTGCGCAACCCTGAGGGCGGAGGTTTTCCGGGCAGCAGGAACCTGAGCCAGATCCCCGCGATGGCAAACCCCGAGCTGATTTCCGGCACGGGGATGCACTGGGGGGTGGTCGCGGCCTTCATGGCGGTGATCGCGGGATATGTCCTGTTGCAACGCCATATCCTTGGCTTTCAGGTCAAGCTGGCCGGACAAGCCCCAAGGGCCGCGCGTTTTGCGGGGGTCTCTCCGGCGCTGTTGGTGGTGTTCTGCCTTGGCATCTCCGGCCTTCTGGCCGGGCTTGCCGGGGTGTTCGAGGTGACGGGGCCTGCCGGGCAGATCAGCATCGACTTCAACAGCGGCTACGGCTTTACCGCGATCATCGTGGCCTTCCTTGGCCGGTTGAACCCGGTCGGCATCCTGTTTGCGGGCCTGTTGATGGCGCTGACCTATATCGGCGGCGAGTTGGCGCAGTTCATGCTGAGCCTGCCGTCCGCCGCGATTCAGGCGTTTCAGGGGATGTTGCTGTTCTTCCTTCTGGCGACCGACCTTCTGACCAATTTCCGCATCCGTTTCGGGCAAGGGGAGGCCGCGTGATGTTTGGCAGCATTGATCCGGCCTTGCTGATTGCCGCCTTGATGGTGAATTCGGTTCCCATCATGCTGGCAGCCACCGGGGAACTGGTGGTGGAAAAGGCGGGCGTCCTCAATCTGGGCGTCGAGGGGATGATGATCATGGGGGCGATCTGCGGTTTTGCGACCGCCGTGGCCACTGGGAACCCCTATCTGGGCTTTGTCGGCGGCGCGCTGGGGGCCTTGGCCTTGTCGTCTGTGTTCGGGGTGCTGACGCAGGTCCTGCAAACCAATCAGGTGGCGACAGGGCTGGCGCTGACCCTGTTCGGACTGGGGTTGTCGAGTCTGATCGGGCAGAGCTATGTCGGGGTCAAACCCCCGGCGACGGCAGATCTGCCGTTGGGGCCGTTGGAAGACATTCCGTTTTTGGGCGTGGCGCTCTTCAGTCATGACTGGATGGTCTACGGGTCTATCCTGATTGTCGCCGGCGTCTGGTGGGTGCTGAAATACAGCCGGATCGGCCTGGTCCTGCGCGCCGTGGGCGAAAGCCACGAGGCGGCGCATGCCTTGGGCTACAAGGTCACGCGGATCCGTTTCATGGCGGTGCTGTTCGGCGGGGCGCTTGCCGGGCTGGGTGGGGCTTATGTGAGCCTTGTGCGGGTGCCGCAATGGACCGACGGGATCACCGCAGGCGCTGGCTGGATTGCGCTGGCAATCGTGGTCTTTGCCAGCTGGAAGCCGTGGCGTGTGCTGGCCGGTGCCTATCTTTTCGGCGGGGTCACCGTGCTACAGCTGAACCTGCAAGCCGCAGGGTCCGCGATTCCGGTGCAATACTTGTCGATGGCCCCGTATCTGATAACCATCCTTGTGCTGGTCATCATGTCTTCGGGGCGTGGCAAGGCCGCGCTGAATGCGCCCGCCTGTCTGGGCCAGAATTTCCACGCCTCGCGCTGAGGCAAAACACATCGGGGGCGGGAAAGCCCCCTTGCAACGGGGAGACTACCTATGAAACGCAGAAACCTGCTTGCGACCGTCACGCTGGGCCTTGGCCTCGGCCTTGGCGGCGCGGCCTTCGCGGAAAGCCATGCCAAGACGAAGGCCTGCTTCGTCTATGTCGGTCCGATCGGCGATGGTGGCTGGACCTTCCAGCACCATGAGGGCGCGCTGGCCGTACAGGAAGCCTTTGGCGACAAGGTCGAGATCGCATGGCAGGAAAACGTGCCGGAAGGCGCCGATGCCGAACGCGTTCTGACGCAGATGGCGCTGTCAGGCTGCAACATCATCTTCACCACGTCGTTTGGCTATATGGACGCGACGAACGCTGTTGCCGCCAAGTTCCCGGACATCAAGTTCGAGCATGCCACCGGCTACAAGCGCGAGCATCCGAACGTCTCGACCTACAACGCCCGCTTCTATGAAGGCCGCGCCGTGCAGGGCCATATCGCGGGCAAGATGACCAAGTCGAACAAGATCGGCTACATCGGGTCGTTCCCGATCCCCGAAGTGATCATGGGGATCAATGCCTATTACCTGCACGCCAAGAAGGTGAACCCGGCGGTGGAGCTGTCGGTGGTCTGGGCCTTCACCTGGTTCGATCCGGCAAAGGAGGCTGACGCCGCCAAGGCCCTGATCGATCAGGGGGTGGATGTGATCGCGTCACATACCGACTCGACCGCTCCGCTGGCGGAAGCTGCAAAGACCAATGGTGCCGTGATCGGCTTTGGTCAGGCGTCTGACATGTCTGAATACAAGGACGGTCCGCGTGTCAGCTCGATCATCGACAACTGGGCGCCCTACTACGTCAAGCGCGTGGGCGCCCTGATGGATGGCACCTATGAGCAGGTCGACAGCTGGGCCGGTATCCCGGAGGGCGAGGTCGAGATAGGCGAGATCACCGATCTTGTTCCGGCGGATGTGAAGGCCGAGGCCGAAGCCATGCGCGATGCGATTGGGGCTGGCACCTATCACCCGTTCACCGGACCGATCAACAAGCAGGATGGCAGCGTCTGGCTGGCAGATGGCGTGGTGGCGCCGGATGGCGATCTTTTGGGGATGGGCTTTTACGTCGAAGGCATCACTGGCGACATTCCCCAGTGACAATCGGCCGGGGGGGGGTTTCACACCCCCGCACCCCCGTGGGATACTTGTGCAGAGAGGAAGGGGCATGGGGTTTCTCATGCCCCTTTCTGTAGCGGAGGAAAGCAGGACATGGACGCGGATTTTCTGATCATTGGCGGCGGGATTGCCGGGGTTTCGGCGGCGGCACGGTTGTCGGCGCTGGGGTCGGTGATCGTGCTGGAGGCGGAGGACGCGCTGGCGCATCATGCCTCGGGACGGTCGGCGGCGCTTTATGAGCCGCGCTATGGCGCGCCGGCGGTGGTGGGGTTGTCCATGGCCTCAGAGACATATTTCAAGGCGGCGACCGGGGTGCTGTCACCGCGGGGGTTGATGGTGGTGGCAAAGGCCGACGCGAAGGAAGCCTTTGATGAAGATGTGGCTGCGATGGCCTTCGATCCGGTGAGCGTGGCCGAGGCGCAGGCCATCATCCCGATCCTGAACCCGGATGTGGTCGCCCATGCCGCTTATGCCGACCATGCCGAAGACATCGATACCGATCTTCTGGTGCAGGGCTTCGCGCGTGAGGCAAAGGCGCAGGGCGCACGGATTCTGACCCGGGCGCGGGTCACCGCTGTTGCCAGGGGCGGCGCGGGTTGGCGGGTGGACAGCAGCGCCGGGACATTCACTACCAGAATGATCGTGAACGCGGCCGGGGCATGGGTGGACCAGGTGGCGACGATGGCCGGGGTGCGCCCCCTTGGGTTTACGCCTTACCGCCGCTCGATGGCGCGTATTCCTGCGCCGGGGGGCCATGATGTCAGCCGCTGGCCGATGCTGTTTGGCCCCGGCGAAGACTGGTATGCCAAGCCCGATGCGGGCGCCCTTATCGTCAGCCCCGCCGAGGAAGACCTGATGGAGCCGCATGACGCCTGGGCCGATGACATGGTTCTGGCCGAGGGGCTGGCGCGCTATGAGGAGATGGTCACCGAACCGGTGACCCGGCTTCTGGCAAGCTGGGCGGGTCTGCGAACCTTTGCGCCCGACCGGGTGCTGGTGATCGGGCCGGACGTGCGTGAGCCGTCGTTCTTCTGGCTGGCAGGGCAAGGCGGTTATGGCTTTCAATCCTGCCCGGCCGCAAGCCAGCTTGCCGCCGATCTGATCGGCGGGAGGGCGCCAGAGATCGACGCGGATCTGGTTGCCGCGCTGTCGCCGTCGCGGTTCTGAGGCGGCCTCGGCGGACTTGATGCAAGTCAACGCGGGCGTGCTGCCCGCGTGCGATCCGGGGGGCTCATCGCAGGAGGCCCGGATGAGCAACAGCACAAGATATACCGACCAGATCACCAGCATGCGCAGCGAGTTGCGCGCTCTGAACGCCGCCATCCCGGACACGGCACGGAGCTTCGGGGGCCTGTCGAAAGCGGTCAAGGAGAATGGCCCGCTTTCGGTCAAGGAAAAGGAATATGTGGCGCTTGGAATGTCGGTCGTGCTGCGCTGCGAGCCCTGCATCGCCTTTCACGTCGAGGCGTTGATGAAGGCGGGCGCCACGCGTGAGGAGATGGGGGATGTGCTGGCCATGGCCGTCCAGATGGGTGGCGGGCCGGGCCTGATGTATGCCGGCCATGCGCTTGCGTGCTGGGACGAACTTGCCGGAAAGGCCGATTGATCATCGCATGGTGGCCGCGTGTTGACGGCGACGGAATTCGGCAGACTTGGCGTATCATATTCGTTAAGTAAAATATGAAGGAACACTTGATGAAAACGATACTCGCTGCGCTGACCCTGTCACTTGGCCTTGGTGGTGCCGCATCGGCGCAACAGGGCAACCCCGGCCAGCACTTTCTGGATCAGTGGGACGCGGACAGCGACAGTCGCGTGACCGCCATCGAGGTTGTGGCAAAGCGGTCAGAGGTCTTTTCGATGTTCGATCAGGATGATGACAAGACCCTGTCGGTTGCTGAATGGGGGCTAGTGGCCGAACACATGGCGCTGGAGCAAGGTCAGGGCATGGGTGGGCATGGCATGAACAGGGCCGCACCCGGACAGGCGGTGCATGAGGCGATGACCCCGGCTTTCAATGACGCTGACGGTGATGGCATCGTGACAATGGAAGAATTCGATACCGCCTCGGTGAAGCTGTTCCCTCTGATGGATGCCAACGGCGACGGTGCGGTCACTATCGCGGATTTTGCCCGCTAGGATCGGCAGACCCTTGCCCGCGCGGCCCGGTGATCCGCCGCGAGGCGATGACAAGGGCCGCGCGATCGGTCAGCATGCCGCGAAAGCGGGGGCGGGACATGCGGCTTGGACTGGTGGGACTGTTCGTGACTGGGATGCTTCTGGCCGCCTGTGGCGGCGGGCGCGAGCCTGTCAGGGATCCCGGTCAGACCGTCACCGTAACCTCGTCCAACTTCAGCGATGACGATCCAACCGACTGGCCGGGCCGCGCTCCCGACCGCTATGCGGTCCACGGAATCGACCTGTCGCGGTTCCAGATGTCTGTCGACTGGCCGACGGCGCGGGCCAACGGCGTGAACTTCGCCTTCATCAAGGCGACCGAGGGCGGCGATCTGGTGGATCCGATGTTTCAGGCCCATTGGCGCGGCGCCGGGGCCGCCGGGGTAAGACGCGGCGCCTATCACTTCTTCTACCACTGCCGTCCGGCGGCGGAACAGGCGCGCTGGTTCATCAAGCATGTGCCAAGGACTCCTGGCGCGCTGCCCCCTGTTCTTGATATGGAATGGACGCCGACCAGTCCGACCTGCACAATCCGACGCGACGGGGAGACGATCCGCAAAGAGGCGCAGATATTCATTGATATCGTGGAGCGACACTACGGTCAGCGACCGCTGATCTATTCCACCGTCGATTTCTACAAGGATACCGAGCTTTGGCGGTTGTCCGGGGTGGAATTCTGGCTGCGTGCAGTGGCCGATCATCCCGGTCAGGTCTATGCCGGCTCGCCGTGGCGTTTCTGGCAATACACCTCGACCGGAGTTGTGCCGGGGATCGCGGGCAAGGTCGATATCAACGTCTTTTCCGGGTCAAAGGCGGCTTGGGCAGACTGGATCTCCGGGCGGTCGCTTTAATGCCGCTTTCTCGCTTGCCTGCGCTGGCGCCAGCGACCAATGCGGTGCCGTGACCGGATCATCACCGCCGAGATCGGCCCACGCAGGCGGGGCAGGTCCACCGCCAGCAGCAAAAGCCCGACGGGCAGCATCCAGATACCCAGAAGTGGCAGGAACCACAGCAAGCCGCCGGCGATCAGGATCAGGGCCAAGGGCAGGCGCACCACCCACCAGCCTTCGCGCCTAAGGACGGACACAGGCCCACGCAAGGGCGGAAACGCCCGCTCTATCGCGTCAAATTGCCTGAGAAACCTTCGATCTCGCCGCGTCATCTTGCCCCGCCTCCATCGCTGGAAGATGGAGACGGGCCGTTACAGCTTCAAGACAGGCGGTTAGCCGTCGATGCGGATGCGGGCGTTTGCGGGGTCAAAGGGGCTGTCCTCGACCACCACAGCATCCCATTCCTGGAGCAGCATCTTGACCTTCAGTTTCGTGCCAACCTCGGCCAGATCGGGGCGAACGTAGCCCATGCCGATCTGTTTGCCGAAGGCCACCGAATAGCCACCCGATGTGAGACGGCCAATCTTTTCGCCGTTGAGAAGCAGCGCCTCCTTGCCCCAGGGATCGGCGTCCGCCGGGCCGTCGATCAGAAGGGTGCAGCATTTCGACCGGATGCCGGTTTCGAGCATCTTTGCCTTGCCGCGGAAGTCCTTGGACAGATCGACAAAGCGGTCAAGGGCAGCTTCCAGCGGTGTCGCATCGCGGCCAAGCTCATTGCCGAAGGCGCGGTAGGATTTTTCCTGCCGCAGCCAGTTCTGCGCCCGGGCGCCGACGGGTGTCAGGCCATGCTTTTCGCCTGCGGACAGCAGAAGATCCCAAAGGTAGCGGCCGAATTCGATCGGGTAGTGCAGTTCCCAGCCAAGCTCGCCCGTGTAGGCGACGCGGATGGCGCGGACGGGGCACATGCCGAGTTCGATGTCGCGGTAGGACAGCCAGGGGAAGCGCTTGTTGGACAGGACGGTTTCGGGGTCGCGGTCTTTCACGATGTCCTTCAGCAGCGCGCGGGCGTTGGGGCCGGCAAGCGCATAGACGCCCCACTGGGTGGTGATGTCGTGAATGTCGATGTGGCCCTTGCCCTCGGCCATCCAGTCGTCGGCGGCTTTTTGCAGGAAATCATAGTCATAGGCCGTCCAGGCACCCGCCGAGATCAGGTAGTATTCGTCCTGTTTCAGCCGGACGATGGTGTATTCGGTGCGGGTCGTGCCGTGGTCGGTCAGGGCATAGGTCAGGTTGATCCGGCCCACGTTCGGCAGCTTGTTGCAGGTGAAGTGGTCAAGGAAGGCGGTCGCACCGGGGCCGCGCACCAGATGCTTGGTGAAGGCGCTGGCGTCGATGATACCAACCGTGTTGCGCACCGCTTCAGCCTCGGCCTTGGCGAAGGGCCACCACGCACCACGGCGGAAGCTGCGGCTGTCGTGATCGAAATTCGCCGGCGCATCCTTGGGGCCATAGTAGTTCGGGCGCTCCCAGCCGTTCACCTGCCCCATCTGCGCGCCGAGGTCTTTCTGGCGGTCATAGGCAGGGGCGGTGCGCAGGGGGCGGGCCGCTTCGCGTTCTTCGTCCGGGTGGTGCAGGATGAAGACGTGGTCGTAGCATTCCTCGTTCTTGCGGCTTGCGTATTCGGTGGTCATCCAGCCGCCGAAGCGCTTGGGGTCAAGCGAGGCCATGTCGATTTCTGCCTCACCTTCGGTCATCAGCTGGGCGAGGTAGTGGCCGGTACCACCTGCGGCGGTGATGCCGAACGAAAAGCCTTCCGCCAGCCACATGTTGCGCAGACCCGGTGCGGGGCCGACCAGCGGGTTGCCGTCGGGGGTATAGCAGATCGGGCCATTGTAATCGTCCTTGAGGCCCACGGTTTCCGACGATGGAATCCGGTGGATGAAGGACATGTATTCCTGCTCGATCCGTTCCAGATCCAGCGGGAACAGGTCAGCGCGGAAGCTTTCGGGGACTTCATAGGGGAAGCGGGCCGGGGCGCCCTTCTCATAGGGGCCAAGGATCCAGCCGCCGCGTTCCTCGCGGACATACCACTTGGCGTCGGCATCGCGCAGGACCGGGTGCTGCGGGTTGGTCTTGCGCCATTCCACCAGCGCCGGGTCCGGTTCGGTCACGATATACTGGTGTTCCACGACCACGGCGGGGGTCTTGATCCCCAGAAGCCGCGCGGTGCGTTGGGCGTGGTTGCCGGTGGCGGTGACGACATGTTCAGCGGTGATGTCGAAACGGTCGTCCGAGGCGACAAGGTTGCCGCCTTGTTCGACCATGCGGGTGCAGGACACGATCCATTCGCTGCCGGTCCAGCGGTAGCCGTCAACTTGGACCTTGCGCTCAAAGGTGGCGCCGAACTGCCGCGCGCCCTTGGCCATGGCCTGCGTCACGTCGGCCGGATTGATGTAGCCATCCTGCGGGTGGTAAAGCGCGCCGATCAGGTCTTCGGTGCGCACCAGGGGCCAGCGGTCCTTGATGTCCTTGGGGGTCAGGAATTCGTGGTAGACCCCGGCGGTTTCGGCCACCGACGAATAGAGCATGTATTCGTCCATCCGCTGCGCGTGCTGCGCCATCCGCAGGTTGCCGACGACGTAAAAGCCGGGGTTGAGGCCGGTTTCAGCCTCCAGCCCTTTGTAGAAATCGACCGAGTATTTGTGGATGTGGGTCGTCGCGTAGCTCATGTTGAACAAGGGCAGCAGGCCCGCCGCGTGCCAGGTCGATCCCGCCGTCAGCTCATCCCGTTCGACCAGCATGGTATCCCAGCCGGCTTTCGCCAGATGGTAGGCGATCCCGGTGCCGACCGCGCCGCCACCGACGACAAGGGCTTTGACATGGGTTTTCATTTTCTAGACTCCCGGAACACGTTTGCCCCTATCTGCCAGAAGGCGGCCCGACCGGGCAAGTCCACCCGACCTTTGGCGTCAGAAAACGACATGTGGGCGGTTTGCGACCCTTTGGCGGGTCAACTTGCCCGGATCAGGCCCGCATCAAGACAGCTAGGCTGGCGGTTTGCCGGGCGCTAACCCGGTGCAGGTCGGCAAGCGGCATCTGATCAGCCTTCACGAACTCGATGAACAACTGGTTCAGGCTGTTGAAGATCACCTGACCCAAGGCGTCGGCATCGATTCCCGGCAAGGCGTGGCCGCGCGCTTGCAGGGCGGCGATCAGGTCACAGACCTGTTGGGCCAGCAGACCATCAAGCGCGGTGTAGCGCTGCGAAAACGGCGTGCCGGGGGCTTCGATGGACAGGGCCATGGCGGTGCGCCACATCGGCTTTGACAGGTAGTGCAGCGAATGGTCGTAATAAAGCCGGATCAGCCGGTCCAGTGCCTCGGCTATGTCGGGCGGGGGGTTCAGGACCACAGCCTCGCCCGCCTCGACCACTTCTTCCACCTCCATCGACACGATGGCAAGAAGAAGGTCGCCCTTGGTGGAAAAGTAATTGTAGCAGGTGCCAGCGGACACTTCGGCCGCCGCCGCGATATCCTCGATCCGCACGGGGTCATAGCCCTGGTCGCGAAACAGGCGCGAGGCCGCTTCAAGGATGCGCCGGGTCCGGTCAGCCTTCTGTCTTTCGCGCAGTCCGGTCATGCAGTTTCCAAATCGCCCATAATTTGATGTTGACTTCAAAAATGAACGAACTCAATCTTTTTCTCAAGCGCCTACCAAAGGCACCCACCCCGACACAGGAGATGACCATGGCCCACATCCGCCTTCCCGCCACTTCGCTTGCCCTGTTGCTGATGGCCACGCCCGGCCTTGCGCAGGAGTTGAATGCGCTGGTCTGGTGCGACCATACCGACCCCGCGCTGATCGAGCCGTTCGAGCAGAAATTCGGGGTGAAGGTGAACCTGAAGGAATACGAAGGCACGGCGGCGGGTCTGGCGATCCTTGATCAGTCGCGCCCGGGTGACTGGGATGTGCTGGTGATCGACGCGGTGGATGTGGCCCGTGCGGTCGCAGCCGGGCATCTGGCCGAACTGCCTGCCGACAAGCTGCCGACGGCGGATTTCTTTCCTGAACTGGTGATGGCCGAAAACAACACCGTTGACGGCAAGACCTACGCCGTCACCGAAAAGTTCGGCTACAACACCATTTCTTATGACAAGACCAAGGTCGATCCCGCAGATATGGCGGATATGGCCAGCCTGACCTCTGGCAAATATGACGGGCGGATCGGGATCTATGACTATTACCTGCCGGTCCTTGGACTGGTGGCGCTTGGTCAGGGGGTGAACACTGCCGATATCACCGCTGATACCCTGCCCGCCCTGAAAGACCCTCTGATGGCGTTGCGCAAGGCGTCAAAGCAGGTGGCCGAGGTTGTCGCGGCGCAGACGGCGCTGGCGACCGGTGAGGTGGACATCGTTGTCGGTGGTGGTGAATGGCTGACGGCGGTGCTGGCGGCAGAGAACCCCAACCTTGACTGGACGATCCCCAAACAGGGTGCCTTGCGCTGGGCGCAGTCGATCGGGGTTGTGGCGGGAACCAGCCAGCCCGACCTTGCGCTTGAATTCGTGAACTACATCGTCTCGCCCGAAGGGCAGGCGGCGTTGGCAACCTCGTCCTGCTACTGGGGGATGCCCGCCAACGCCAAGGCGGGTGCTGCGCTAAGTGATGAGGCCAAGGCGGTTCTGCGTTGGGATGAACAGCCGGAATTCCTTGCCCGTGCGCAGCTTTACCCGATCCCGGATGCAGCCCTTGATACCGCCATGCAAGACCTCTGGACCGAGATGCTGAACCAGTGACCCTTGCCGCCCGAGACCGCCGTCTGGGCTGGGGCCTCTTGGCCCCGGCGCTGATCTGGACGGCGGCCTTCTTCATCCTGCCGTTTCTGGCCATGGTCGCCTTGTCTTTCGCGTCAATGGACGGGCGGACGGTGGTGCATGGCTTTGACCCCGGCAACTATGTCCGCATCTTCACCGACTGGACGATGCTGAAGGCGCTGATCAACAGCCTTGAGATTACTCTGGTCGTCACGGTGGTTTCGGTGGTTCTGGCCTGGCCCCTGGCCGCGATCATCGCGTTTCGGGTGCCGGCACGCTGGCAACGGCTGGCCCTTTTGCTGGCGGTGCTGCCGTTCTGGACCTCTTACGTCGTTCGGTCCTATTCATGGCTTCTGGTGCTGGGTCAGAATGGGGTGGTCAACAAGGCGCTTCTGGGCCTTGGGGTCGTGGCCGAGCCGTTGCAGATTGTCGCCACCCGGTCGGCCACGGTGATCGGCTTCGTGCATTTCTTTGTCATGCTGCTGACCCTGACGATCTACGCCAACCTGATCCAGCTATCCCCGAATTACGCCCGCGCCGCGCAAGACCTTGGCGCGAACCGCTGGCAGGTGT
The DNA here is from genome assembly GCF_030373185.1 of Tabrizicola sp. Taxonomy (GTDB): domain Bacteria; phylum Pseudomonadota; class Alphaproteobacteria; order Rhodobacterales; family Rhodobacteraceae; genus Tabrizicola. Next base: position 209,687 of record NZ_JAUCZH010000002.1, on the reverse strand, counting down.
TTGCCCATGTGATCCTGCCCCTGACGCTGCCCGGCGTGGTGACGGGTGCCTTCCTGACCTTTGTGCTGTGCATCGGAGACTATATCACCCCGCAGATCCTTGGCGGAAATGCCGAACTGACCCTGCCACAGCTGATCATGCTGCAACTGGGGCGAAGCGGAAACTTCCCGCTCGCCTCGGCGCTGTCGGTGGTGTTGATGGCGGTGGTGACGCTGGCCTATTTCGCCGCAAGCCGCTGGCTGCGGCTGGACCGGGTGTAACCGATGCGCGCGCTGTCATGGGCATATCTGGCACTGGCCTACGCTTTTGTGTTCCTGCCGGTGGTGGTGCTGGTGGTGTTCTCGTTTCAGGACGGCCGCCTGCCGGTGCCGCCGCTGCGGGGCTTCACCCTTGACTGGTATGCCAAGGTTCTGGCCGACCGCAAGCTGATGGCGGCCTTGGTGAATTCCTTGCTGGTGGCCGCCCTTTCATCAGCCGTCGCACTGGTGCTTGGGTTTCTGGCCGCCCATGCGCTTGCCCGCGTCCGCTTGCCGGGGTCGGCGCTCTTGCGCGGGGTGCTGATCGCGCCGATGACGGTCAGCTACCTGATCATCGCGCTGGGTCTGCTAAGCCTGTTCAACCAGATTGGCATCCGCCCGTCGCTTCTGGCCGCCGGGATCGGGCATGTCGTCATCAACCTGCCTTTGTGCTTTGCGATTACCTATGCCGCGATGGGCGACCACCAGAAGAACGCCGAGCGCGCCGCCCGTGATCTTGGCGCGCCGGAATGGAAGGTGCTGGCTCTGGTGTCCGCGCCAATGCTGGCGGCCCCCCTTGCCGCCGCCTTCTTCCTGTCGGTGACCTTCAGCTGGGATGAATTCATCATCGCCTTCCTCTTGACCCGGTTCGACGTGACCCTGCCGGTCGAAATCTGGTCGATGCTGCGATCGGGCCTGTCGCCCGCCACCAATGCCGTCGGGTCACTGGTGTTCCTTGTGTCGGTGACGCTGGTGATCTTGCTTGAAATCCTTGTCTTCCGGAGGTCGAAATGACCGCGTCCGTTTCCATCCAGTCGGTCTTTCAGCGCTATGGTACTGCGGTGGCGCTGGATGCCGTCAGCCTTGAAATTGCCGCGGGGGAGTTTGTGGTGCTGCTGGGGCCATCAGGCTGCGGCAAGACCACCTTGCTCAACATCATCGGCGGCTTTGCCGAGCCGACCTCGGGCCAAGTGCTGATCGGCGGGCGCGATATGGCGGGGGTCGCGCCGAAAGATCGGCCCACGACGACCGTGTTTCAGGACTATGCCCTGTTTCCGCACATGAGCCTGCGTGACAACGTGGGCTTCGGCTTGCGGATGCGGGGCGTTTCCCGGGGGGATCGGGCCGCGAAGGCCGATGCGATGCTGGCGCTTGTGGGGCTTGAAGGGCGTGGCGACCGTCGCCCGCATGAACTTTCCGGCGGGCAGCGGCAGCGGGTGGCCTTGGCCCGCGCGCTGGCGGTGGAACCGGATGTGCTCCTCCTCGATGAACCCTTGGGTGCGCTCGACCTGAAGCTGCGGCGTCAGATGCAGGATGAGTTGAAGGCGATTCAGCGCCGGGTGGGGACAACCTTTGTTCACGTCACCCATGATCAGGAAGAGGCGATGGCAATCGCTGACCGGATCGTGGTGATGAACGGCGGGCGGGTGGAAGATTTCGGCCCGCCACGGCAGGTCTACTTGCAGCCCAAGTCCCTCTTTGCCGCCAATTTCATGGGCGAGGTCAACCTTGTCCCCGTGGTCGGGGGGCGCGCGCCTTTTGGCCCGGTTCCGGTGGATGATGGCACGCTGTGCCTGCGCCCCGAGGCGATCAGCGCCACAGGGTCGCTTCATATAGGCCTGTGCAGGGTCGAGGATGTGGCCTTCTTCGGCACCCATGTCCGGGCGCATGTAACCCCACTGACCGCGCCGGACTTGCGGCTGGTGGTGCATCTGCCGCAATCTCTGGCGGTCGAGGTCGGCATGGTGCTGGACCTTGGCGCGGAAAGTCATGTGGTGCTGAACGGATGAACAGGGCAAGACCGGAAGACTGGTGGCGGGTGCGCGGGATGGGCGACGGCGTCACCCATATCGACGAACCCCATATCCGCGAGTTTTATCGCTGCAATGTCTGGCATGTGCGGGGGCGGGATACCGACATGCTGGTCGACAGCGGCATGGGCGTCGTCTCCTTGCGTGACCGGGTGCCGCTGGTGACCGAACGGCCCTTGCAGGCAGTGGTAAGCCACACCCATTTTGACCATATCGGCCTGCACCACGAGTTTCCCTGCCGCCTCTGCCACGGGGCCGAGGCGCATCTGCTGCGCGCGCCGACCCGCGAAAACACCTTCGCCGACAAATATGTGACCGATGACATCTTCACCACGCTGCCGCCCGAACCCTTCAGCTGTGAGACCTACGCCGTCAAAGCTGCCCCGGCGACGCGGCTTTTGTGGGACGGTGATATCGTGGACCTTGGTGACCGACGGTTTGAGGTGATCCACACACCGGGACATTCGCCGGGCGGGATCGCCTTGTGGGAATCGGCAACCGGCATCCTCTTTTCCGGCGACATCGTCTATGACGGTGAACTGATCGAGGGGACCAGCGACCTTGAACAGGCGCAATATGTCGTGTCGATGGAACGGTTGCTGCGTTTGCCGGTGCGGGTGGTGCATGGTGGGCATTTCCCAAGCTATTCGGGCGAACGACACCGCAAGATGATTGCTGACTGGCTGAAAGGAAAAGGCAGATGACCAGCTTCAACCAACCGCTTGGCGGCAATGACATGCCCCGGTTTGGCGGCCCGGCCACGATGATGCGCCTGCCAGTCGCCTCTGGCGCAAAGGGTCTGGATGCGGCCTTCATTGGCATTCCGATGGACCATGGCACGTCCAATCGCCCCGGCACCCGGCTTGGACCCCGGCAGATCCGCGACGAATCCCGGATGCTGCGTCCCTATAACATGGCCACCGGCGCGGCACCGTTCGAACACCTGCAAGTGGCCGATATCGGAGATGTGCCGATCAACACCTTCGATCTGAAAAAGACCGTCGACATCATCACCGCGCATTATCATGAGGTGCTGGGCCACGGGACCATCCCCCTGACCCTTGGCGGTGACCATACCCTCACCTGGCCGATCCTGCGGGCGATCAAGGAACGGCATGGGCCGGTTGCGCTGATCCACATCGACGCGCATGCCGACATCAACGACACGATGTTCGGTGAAACCGTCGCCCACGGCTGCCCGTTCCGCCGCGCGTGGGAGGATGGCTGCCTGATCAACGACAAGGTCTTCCAGATCGGGTTGCGCGGCACCGGCTATTCGCCCGAGGATTTCGACTGGGCGCGCGACAAGGGCTGGACGGTGGTGCAGGCCGAAGAATGCTGGAACAAGTCCCTGACCGGGCTGATGGCGCAGGTCCGCGACCGGATTGGCGATGCGAAGGTCTACATCAGCTATGACATCGACAGCCTTGACCCCGCCTTTGCCCCCGGAACCGGGACGGTCGAACCTGGCGGCCTGACGATCTGGCAGGCGCTGGAGATCATCCGGGGTTGTGCCGGGCTCAACATCATCGGTGGCGATCTGGTCGAGGTGTCGCCGCCCTATGACCCTACCGGGAACACCGCGCTGATCGGGGCGAATATCCTTTACGAGATGCTGTGCGTCCTGCCCGGAGTGCCGCAGAAACCGTCTCGCTTCTCGGGGCTTGCGTTCTAAGGCGGATCAGTCCGCAACGGTGCAGCGCTTGACCCCGCCGGCACCTTTTTCGCAATCCGCCACACGGGCCTTGGCGGCTGCGGCGTCTTTGACGGGTTGTCCGCCAGCCGCGGCCCTCGCTTCAGCCGCGGCTCTGTCTTCCGCACGGCGTGCGGCCCTTTCGGCAGCACGGTCGGCGCGGTCGGCCTGATAGGCGTCATACTCGGCCTTTCCCAGCGCCGAGGCCAGCACGACCACAGGCACTTCACCAAGCCCGTCCTGCCGGTGAACGACCGAGGCGTTCATCGCCTTCACATGCAGGGTCTGGAAAAAGGCCACAAGATCACGATCCTTCATCCGTTTCGGGGCCAGGAGGGACAGGTGAATCTGTCCCCCCACATCTGCCATGAACAGCCGCCCGCGCATCCCGTCGGGCAAGATATCCTCGGTAACGTCCAGCCCGCGCACAGTCATGGAGTTCACCCCCCGAAAGGCCGGCGACCGGGTTTGCAGTTCAAGCCGCTGCTCGATGGAGTCGCGCTCGGAAAAAATGGCATCAGGATAGCGTTCAGCCTTCACCACCACCCGCTGATCACCCTTTTCATAAGTCAGGATAACCACTTCCGCCCCATAGGCAGCTTTCGGGCTGCCAAGGGAGGTAACAAGCTTCCGCGCTTCTGGCGTGCCTTCACGACGGTTCCTTGGCTGGAACCCTTCCACATCCTCGCCCTTTGCGGGTCGCACCGTCCACCCCTCGGGCGCCCTTGGCAGCATGTCTGCAAGCGCGCGGGGAAGTCCTGCCGTCCCCGAAGATGTGCTCATGCTGGCTATCCGGTCGGACAGGCTATCCAGGTAATCCTGAATGGTCAGCGTATCACCCCCGCCGGCAAGCGTCCTTTGCCGCGACATGCTGTAGTCCACCGTCAGAAACCCGCTAAGGCCGATAGCGGTCATTGCCAGAAATCCGATCAGTCGCAGCATTGACACTCTCCGTTAAGATGTGTGCAGCAATGGATACGGAAAGATTGGGGCAACCTTCGGGCGACGTGGCGGAAAATTTTCGCTGCGGCCGAGGGGGTCGATCCCGTTTCCATTCCTGCTTTCAAGCCCGCGCACGCAGGGTGCTGAGCGCGAACAGAACCGCAGCAACGACGATGATCGATGGCCCGGTCGGTGTGTCCTGCCACAAGGAAAGCCCCAGCCCGCCAAGGCCGGATGCAGCGCCGATGGCGACGGCGGCAATCGCCATTGCCTCGGGCGTCCTGGCAATGCCCCGGGCGGTGGCAGCCGGGATGATCAGCATCGCGGCAATCAACAGCGCCCCCACCACCTTCAGCGCCACCGCCACTACGACCGCAAGTGCTATGACCAGAACAAGCCGCTCCCGGTCCGGGCGCAGGCCGGCGGCATGGGCCAGATCCTCGCTGACGGTGGCGGTCAGCAACGCTTGCCAGCGCCAGACCAAAAGCGCCACCACCGCCAGCGCACCCAGCCAGACCAACACAAGATCGGCTCGGCTGACAGCCAGAATGTCGCCAAACAGGTAGGCCGACAGGTCCGTCCGCACGGTGGGAAAAAAGCTGACCGCCACCAGCCCGAAGGCCAGCGCGGAATGGGCGAGGACGCCAAGCGTCGTATCCATCGCCCAGCCCCGCGCCGACAGCCCCGCGACTGTCACCGCCATGGCCAGCGCCACGACCAGTGTACCAAGCCCGATCGGCAGATCGGTCGCCAGTGCCAATGCCACGCCCAGCACGGCGGCATGGGCCGTGGCATCCCCGAAATAGGCCATTCGTCGCCAGACTACGAAAGCCCCAAGCGGCCCGGTTGCGAGGCTGAGCCCAACCGCCGCCAGACCGGCGCGCACAAGGAAATCATCAAGCATGGTCATGCTCGTGGTAATGGTGATGATGATGGGCATGGCCATCATCGGCCCGGTGTTCGTGGTCATGTTCGTGCCGGTAAAGCGCCAGCGCACCTTGGGTGCCGAGGCCGAACAGCGCGCGGTATTCCGGCGCGGTCGACACCACCCGCGGTGTGCCTTCGCAGCAGATGTGGCCGTTCAGGCAGATCACCCGGTCACTCGCCGCCATAACCACATGCAGGTCATGGCTGATCATCAGGATCGCAGCCCCGGTATCGCGGCGGACCTCTTCGATCAAGCGGTAGAAGGACGCCTCGCCGGGCTGGTCCAGCCCTTGCGTGGGTTCATCCAGCATCAGCACCTGGGGGTTGCCCAGAAGCGCGCGCGCCAGAAGCACCCGCTGCAACTGCCCGCCGGAAAGCGCGGTCATCTGTTCCGCGCCATGCCCGGCCATCCCGACCCGCGCCAGGGCTTCGGCGGCGGCGGCGTCGGATACGCGGACTGGCAGCGACAGGAACCGCCGCACCGTGATCGGCATTGTCCGGTCAATCATCAGCCGCTGCGGGACATAGCCGATCCGCAAGCCCGCCTGCCGCAGGATTCGTCCCTCGGCCACCGGCAGGATTCCCAAGAGCGCACGCAGCAACGTGGATTTTCCAGACCCGTTCGGGCCAAGGATGGTGACGATCTCGCCGGGGGCGATTTGCAGGCTGACGTCATGCAGAACTTCGTTGCCGTCGAAACGGACGCAGATATGGTCAGCGGCGATCAGGCTCATGATGTTGACTCGCGGCAGGCGGGGCAAAGGCCAAGCGCCTCGATGGTGGAACGTTCTATGGTAAAGCCGACCCGCGCTGCGGCGGCGTCAAGGGCGGCGCGCGCCGGGCCAGCCTCGGCCTCGGCCACGGCGGCACAGTTGCGGCAGATCAGAAAGGCCGGGGCGTGCTGTTCGCCGGGATGGATGCAGGCGGTAAAGGCATTCAGCCGCTGGATGCGGTGGGCAAGGCCCTGTTCCACCAGAAACTCCAGCGCGCGATAGGCGACGGGGGGCTGGTTGCCAAAGCCTTCCGCCGCAAGCCGTCCAAGCACGTCATAGGCACCAAGCGCCCTGTGTTCTTCGAGCAATATCTCCAGCACCCGGCGGCGGACGGGCGTCAGCCGAACGCCTGCGGCGCTGGTCACGGCTTCGGCCCGCGCCAGCGCATCGGCTGCGCAGTGGGCGTGGTCATGCGCGGAAAAAGCCAGTTCTGGCGCCGCGCAACCGGGGCAGTCAGAGCGTTCGTGCTGATGGGTCATCTTGTGGCTTGACCTGTTATGATATTACATTCATATAGCGACCCGATCCAGGAAAGGGAATTCCAATGCGTTATATCATAACTCTGGTCATTGCCAGCACCCCGGCCTTTGCCGAGGTGCCGAAAGTGGTGACGGACATTCCCCCGGTGCATGCGCTGGTGGCCGAGGTGATGGGCGATCTTGGACAGCCGGAACTGTTGCTTGACAAGGGTTCGGACGGGCATGACTTCCAGTTGCGCCCCAGTCAGGCGGGCGCGGTGGCCGGGTCTGACCTTGTGGTCTGGATTGGTCCGGAACTGACCCCATGGTTGGACAGCGCCATGAAGAACCGCCCGGCGGGAGCGGCTTCGCTTGGGCTTCTGGATGCCAAGGGGACCGCGCTGCGCAGCTATGGCGAGGACAGCGGCGAACACGGCCACGACGATGAAACGGAAAGCCATGGCGAGGCTGGCCATGACGACCATGCTCATGAAGATGCGGGCCACGACGATGCAGGTCACGACGATGCAGGTCACGACGACCATGGACATGACGGTTTGGACCCCCATGCTTGGCTTGACCCCGGGAATGGTCAGCATTGGCTGGGCCTGATCGCGGCGGAACTGTCCGGGCTCGACCCCGACAACTCTGCCACCTATGCCGCCAATGCCATCGCTGCGGCCGAGCGGCTTGACGCTCTGGACAGCGATATCTCGGCCATGCTGGAGCCGGTCAAGGGCAAACCTCTTGTCACCTTCCACGATGCCTACGGCTATTTCGGCGCGCATTACGGCCTGAACTTTGCCGGCAGCATCGCGCTGGGCGATGCGGCCTCACCCGGGGCGGCACGCCTGAAGGAGTTGCGCGCAAAGCTGGAGGCGGGCGAGGTGCTCTGCATTTTCCCTGAAACCCAGCACGACCCGGCGCTCGTGACCCAGATGGCCGAAGGCACCGGCGCACGGATTGGCGGCGCGCTTGACCCGGTTGGTTCCTCGCTTGAGGCGGGGCCGGGGGCCTATGCGGCCTTGCTGCAAGGCATGGCCACGACCATCGCGGATTGCGTCAAGGGTTAAGGGCTGGGTCCGCTATTCCGCAGCCACCGACCGGGATCGTTCCGGAAGGTCCACGGTCTTGCGCCCGATCAGCTTGTCAATCTGCCGGGCCATGCGTGACAGATGCCGCGCGCGGCTTGCGGGTGTCGAACTGTCCATCAGGTAATGCGCCGCAAAGGCCGTGCGCTTGCCCGGCTGGCATAGAAACCCGACCCCGCGCGTTAGCGTGCGCTTGCCCGGCGCCCCGACAACCTGCGTCACCAGCCAGCTTGCGCCACAGGTGGTAAAGATCCCCAACCGCGAGATATGGCGCAGGCCGGGGCGGATGGTCTTGTGCTGCGCGTCTGGCATGTGAAAGGCCACATCCGGCAACAGGACCCGGTCAAGCCAGCCCTTGAGCATGGCTGGCAGGCCATACCACCAGGTCGGATAGACGAAGATCAGCGTGTCGCACCAGCGGACATCCTCGACGTCCTGCGCGACGCAGGTGGTGTTCTTCGGGCAGTCAAGGTAGCCCTGCCATTCCGGCCCGGTCAGGACGGGTTGGAACCCCCTGCCGTAAAGGTCGTTCACCCTGACCTCGGCGCCGGCGGCCTGAAGTTTCGAGACGACAAGATCACGCACCGCCGCATTGAAACTGTCGGGGCGGGGGTGGCAGTAGACGACAAGGGCGCGCATGGGAACGACCGAGGGTCTGGCGTTGCCGGGACGCAGGATAGCGGCCCGAAGACACGGGGCCGCCGTGTCGCGATCAGGCTAACACAGGGGGCAAAGATGGCTCAACCGCAACCTTCCGTCGCGGACCTGTGCGGTGGGCTCAGGGCCGGAAATCCGCCAGACCGTCGGTCAGAAACCTGTCGGCCAAGGCCAGAGTGCCTGAAGTATAGGCAGGCCCGCCCAGTGCCTCGGCGGTGTCACTGTCGGCGCGGGTGGCAAGCCACGCGGTCAGCAGCACCCGGCGCAGGAAGATCAGCGCGGGGATCATCGCGCGGTCTTCGGCACGCAACGGGGCGACGCGGCTGTAGCCTTCGCACCAGCAGGCGATCAGATCGGGCAGGCGCGGATCGGTCTCGATGAACGACAGCGCGGCGGCAAGGTCATAGGCCCACCAGCCAAAGCCGCAATCGTCAAAGTCGATGGCGGTCAGGGTGTCACCGCTGACCATCAGGTTCGCAAGCCTGAGATCGGCGTGGATCAGGCCAAAGGCCTCGGGGCCGGTGCCATAGGCGGTCAGCTTCGCCGCAAGCGCCCCGGTCGCGCGGGCCAGAAGCGTCCCGCCCGCTTCATCAAGCCCCCGCGCCTGTAGCCAATGGCCCCAATGCGGGTCCGGCCCAAGGATCGTGTCCACATCCCAGCGCTTGCGGGTGAACCCCGGGGGCAGGGTCCAGCCGCGCGCTTGCAGATGGAGGCGGGCGGTGATTTCGCCCAAGGGACCGAACCAGCGGGAAAGGTCATCGCCCGGCTGCAATTCCTGCCCGGCGATTGGGGCAAAGCCGACGATGAAGCGGCCGTCAATCTCGGTCACCGGGCCGGTCTTGCCTGCCACTGGCCGAACCACGCGCAAGCCCGGCAGGTCTTGCAACGCAGTCAGCCAGACCAGTTCCGATGCGATCTCGGCCTTGGTGTGATAGCCGTGCCGGTGCAGCCGCAGGATCAGGTCACCCGCGCGCCAGGTCTCGTTTTCGGACCGGTTCAGCAGGGTCAGCGGCGTGTCGGGCGGCAGCCCGTAAGATGGCAGAGCGCGGGCGATCAGGTCAGACATCGATGCCGCGACGCAGCAGATAGATATCCATGATCCAGCCATGTTCAGCCCGCAACCTTGCGCGGGTGGCAAGGATTTCGTCCGATACCTGCGACAACGGCCCGTGGATCAGTGTTTCCTCGGGCATGCCGACATAAGCGCCCCACCAGATCGTCACGCCTTGCGGGTCGATGCTGGTGAACGCCCCGCCCTTGTCCAGCATCACCGCCAGCGTCACCGCCCCCTCGGGCCAGCCGTGATCTCGTAGCTGGCGGCCTGTGGTGATGGTGACGGGCGCGGCAAGGGTGTTCAGCGGAATTGCATGCGCCGCCGTCAGCACCTGAAGCGAGGTGATGCCGGGGATCACCTTGACCGAAATGTCCGGCAGGCGGGCGGCGATGCGCAGGGTGCTGTCGTAAAGCGAGGGATCCCCCCAGACCATCAGCGCGACGCTGCCACCCTGCGGCAGATGCGCGGCGATGGCGTCGCGCCAGACCCGGGCGATGGCATCGTGCCAATCATTCACCGCGCCAAGGTAATCGGTCTGGTCTGCCCGCTTCGGCACATCATATTCCGCGACCGGAACCGGGGCAGACAGGGCCTGCGACAGGATCAGGCGGCGGATATCGGCAAGATCGGATTTGTCATCGCCCTTGCGGGGCAGGAGAATCAGGTCAGCCAGATTCAGCGCCTTTGCGGCTTGCGCGGTCAGGTGGTCCGGGTTGCCGGTGCCGATACCGATAAGGGAAAGGGTGATCATCTGGGTCTTTTGCAGGCAGGCGCGGCCCTTGGCAAGGCCGCGCCGCTTTGGTTCAGGCCGCGTAAAGCCGTGGGGTGACGAAGGGCGAGCCCTGACCCTTCAGCGCCTTGGCAAGACCAAGCACCGCCAGATCGGCAATCGGCTCGATCAGCACGACAACCATGTAGGCCGCACCGAAGGTGGCAATGGCCGCCAGCGATTCTGCGCTGAAACCGGCACCATAGACCGCCCAGAAGGCAACCCAGGTGACGACCCCGCCCTGATAGACCGCCGACAGCGCCAGAACCTGCCGGTATTCAAGATCCACATAGGCCGTGCCGGGCGCGATGACGCGCTTGGCAACCGCATGCAGCGCAAAAAGCGGCACCAGAAGAGTGGTCAGGTTCATTCCGTATTGCGGCAGATCGAAGGGCGAGAAGAACAGCCCCTGGATCAGCAGCCCCGCCGCCAGCCCGATGGCCGCAGGCCCGGCCCCAAGGATCAGGAACAGGGTAGAGCCAAGGATGAAATGCACCTCGCTGACGCCCACGGCAAAGTGCGGCAGCAGCTCGAAGAAGATGAAGACGCCCACGGTGGCAATCACCGCCCGCGCGGCAACCGAGGCAAGCCCGCTTTGCCGGGTGGCCTTGGTAATGTGGTAAAGTGCCGTGCCGCCAGCGGCAGCAGCGGTTGCGTAGCTTAGCACGATCTTGGCCCCGTCAACGAGGCCTGGTTCGATATGCATGGTCCCTCCATTCCGTCACACCCGACGGTGGTTTTTCACGATCATGCAAGGCCGGTCTCCTGGCTGGCGGATCGCGGCGGGTCTTCGCCTTCCCATCCTTGCGGACAGTGGCTGGTTGAAGACCCGCTCACCGCTGACAGTCGCGGGGGCGGCTGATGACACAGGCTCCTGACTCAGGTAAGCCCGCTCCTCATTCCCGTTTCAGTCCCGGCGCTTTGCGCATGATGGGACACCTTGCCCCGCCTGTTTGCGCCTCGGTCGCGGTCCGGTCAAGGTGGCAAGCGACCGGGCAGGGCCAATCTGCGACGTCAGTCTGTGGGGCTGTCCGCCAACGCGCCATAGATGATCAGGCCGGGCAGGGCGCTGCGATCTTCGGCAAGCGTTTGCGCCAGTGCCGCGATGGTAGACCGGTGCAAGCGCTGATCGGGGGTCGAGACGCTTTCGGCCAGAAGCGCCGGGGTGTCAGGTGACAGGCCCTGCGCGACAAGGGCCGCCGCAAGGGCAGGAAAGGTGCGCTTGCCCATGAAGACCACGGTTGTCGCACCGGGGTCGGCCAGGGCGGGCAGGTTCAGCCCCGGCGGCAGGTTGCCCGAGGTATCTGCGGCGGTGACGAACTGCACCCTTTGGGCATGGGTCCGCCGGGTCAGCGGGATGCCCGCAGCCGCGGCAGCCGCCGAAGCCGAGGTGACGCCGGGAATGATTTCACACGCGATACCAGCGGCTTGCAGCGCGGTCAGTTCCTCTTCCAGCCGCCCGAAGATGCCGGAATCGCCGGACTTCAACCGCACCACATGCGCGCCGGTCAGGGCATAATCCACCAGAAGCCGGCTGACGTGATCCTGCTTTGGTGACGCCCGGCCCGCGCGTTTGCCGACGCCCACAAGGTCAGCGCCGGGCCGGGCAAGCGCAAGGATCGGACCGGAGGACAGATCGTCATAAAGTATGGCATCGGCGGCACCGATCACCTTGGCGGCCTTCACCGTAAGAAGGTCGGGGTCGCCGGGTCCGGCAGAAACGAAAGAGACAAAGCCGGTCATTCTGCGCCTGCGATCAGGTGGAAGTAGGTGCCGGTGGATAGCCCACCGCCGGGCTGCCGTCGAGTGGACCCGGTTTCCGGCACGGCCGCACCGGTCGCGTCGGCAACCTCGGCCAAGGGGGCATCGGGTTGCGACAGGATGGTGGAATAGTGGAACTCATGCCCCGCCAGTTGCGCGCCCGTGGCATGGCCGGGGATGGCATGCAAAAGCCGCGCCATCCGGTAACCCAGATGCATCTTCCGGCTGGCATAGCTGGTGACCAGACCCAGCAGCCCCGCCATGTCATGCCGGGCGCCGTCCTTGTCGATCAGCGCCGCACCCATCGCCATGTAGCCCCCACATTCGCCGTGGACGGGCTTTGTCTCGGCAAAGGCCCGCAGCCCGGCGCGGTATCGGTTGGCCGCCGCCAAAGCCCCGGCATGCAGTTCGGGATAACCACCGGGCAGCCAGCAGACATCGGCGCTGGGGTCGGGGGCCTGATCGGCAAGGGGCGAGAACGGCAGAACCTCGGCCCCCGCCGCGCGCCAGCCGTGCAGAAGGTGGGGGTAGACGAAGCTGAACGCGGCATCCCGGGCAAGGGCAATGCGCTGGCCGGGCGGCGTGATCCTTGCGGCGGGGGTCGGGGTCGCGCTGGTGGCGGCGGCAGCGATCAGGGCGTCAAGGTCCACGCCATCGCGCATCAGTTGCGCGGCTTCGGCGATCAGGGCTTGCAGGGCGGGCTGTTCCTCGGCCTGCACAAGGCCAAGATGGCGTTCCGGCATCGCAATCGCCGCCCGCTTGGGCAGAACGCCAAGGACCATGATCCCCGCCTCGTCCATCCCTTTTCGGACCAACGCCTCATGCCTTGGGCTGGCGATCCGGTTCAGGATCACCCCCGCCACCGTCACGCCGGGCCGGAACCGCGCCAGGCCAAGCGCCACCGCCGCCGCCGTCTGCGCCTGCCCCGAGGCGTCGATCACCAGAACCACCGGCCAGCCCATCCGTGCCGCAAGGTCCGCGCTGGCCCCGTTGCCGCTGGCGCCGGACAGCGCCACCCCGTCGAACAGGCCCATCGAGCCTTCGGCCAGCACCAGGTCCGCCCCTGCGGCCGCCGCCAGCATCCCGTCCAGCATCGCCCCCGGCATCGCCCAGCTGTCAAGGTTGAAACTCTCCCGCCCACTGGCCGCACGGTGAAACGCGGGGTCAATGTAATCCGGCCCGTTCTTGAACGGTTGCACCTTCAGCCCTCTGTCCCGCAAGGCGCCAAGAAGCCCGAGCATGACCGTGGTCTTGCCCGTGCCAGAGGCCGGCGCGGAAACCAGAAGGCCGGGGATCATGACCCGGTCCCCGGAAAGCGCGGATGGGTGCCGACGGGGCGGTACCGGCGGTCATAGTCGCCCGCGTAAAGGCGGCTTTCCTCAAACCCCTCCTGCGCCAGTGCGGGGCCGACAAGGATCAGCGCGGTGCGCTCCACCTCAGCCGGAACGGCACCGGCCAGCGTGGCAAGGGTGGCGCGGATCACGCGCTGATCCGGCCAGCTTGCGCGCCAGACCACGGCCACCGGGCAGTCGGCGCCATAATGCGGCGTGAGATCGGCGACCAGCTTGTCGATCAGATGGATCGACAAATGCAGCGCCAGCGTCGCCCCGGTCGCACCGAAAGCCCCCAGCGTCTCGCGTTGCGGCATCTGCGTCGCCCGCCCCTCGGTCCGAGTCAGCACGACAGACTGCGCAAGGCCCGGCAGCGTCAGTTCCACCCCCAGCGCCGCCGCCGCCGCCGCGAAAGACGGCACCCCGGGCGTCACATCATAAGGGATCCCAAGCGCGCGCAGCCGCCGCAGCTGTTCCCCCATCGCCGACCAGACCGACAGATCGCCGGAATGAAGCCGCGCCACATCCTGCCTAGCTTCATGCGCCGCCACGATCTCCGCCATGATCTCGTCGAGCGACATCGGCGCGGTGTTCACCAGCCGCACCCCTGGCGGGCAATGCGCCAGCACCCCCTCCGGCACCAGCGAACCCGCGTAAAGGCAGACCGGAGAGGCTGCGATCAGATCGCGTCCCCGCAGCGTCAACAGGTCCGCGGCCCCCGGCCCGGCCCCGATGAAATGGACAGTCATGCCCGAACCCTCATGCTTGCTCTTTTCCCAAATACTCCCCACGCGGAGCGCAGGCCCGAGCCGGTTGCGTGGCCCCTTGGCCGCGCAGAGGCGAGACAAAAGGCCTGGCGCCTGCCAAGGCGCTCAATTTGAACGTCGCCGGCCACTTGGTGCCACGCCCTCATCTTGGCGCCTCTGCAATCGCCGCAGTCGCACTGCCGTCCGCCGAAACCGCCCGTGGCCCGCGCAGCTTTGACCCCGGACCAGCGGCGGCAAGGGCGGCGGCTTCGGCAACCGAACCGGTGCCGTAAAGCGCCCTGACGCGGTCTGACCGGGTCAGGGTCGGCTGGCCATGCAGCGCCTCCGCCGGCAGGGCAAGGACGGGCAGGCCCAGCACCTGACCAAGCGGCGCAAGGTCGGGGGCCTTGGTGGCCAGTGTCGCCAGATGGGTCACACCCGCCACGCCCCCCGCCTGTGCCAGCGCGTCCCGCAAGGCGGCAAGGCTGGTTCCGGTCCGAAAGCCAAAGCCCGCGACAATCATCGGGTGACGCTCCATTGCAAAATCGGCAAGGCCGCACGCCAGCCACGTTTGCGGCCAATGGCAACAGGTTCAGACAGTTCGATCTTCAAAAGCGACCCGCCATGACGGGCCGACCAGTCCAGCACCAGCGCCTCGGTCTCGATGGTCACGGCATTCACGACCAGCCGCGCCCCGTCGGGCATCACCTCCCACAGCCGCGCCAGTATCGCCTCGCCTGCCCCGCCGCCGACAAAGACGGCATCGGGCCGGGGCAGGCGGTCAAACCCCTCCGGCGCGCGGGCCTCGTGCAGGTGGTGGCGGTGGGCCAGGCCGAAAACCTCGACATTGCCTCTGGCACGGGCGGCGCGGGTCGGGTCTGCCTCCAGCGCATGCACCTCTGCCCCCCGGGCCAGCAACCACTCGATCCCGATCGACCCGGACCCCGCCCCGATATCCCACAGGATTTCCCCGGCGCGGGGGGCAAGTGCCGACAGCGTCAGAGCGCGGACCGGACGCTTGGTGATCTGCCCGTCATGCTCAAAAAGGCCATCCGGCAGGCCCGAAGCACCCGGCAGGCCGGGATCGGTGGCCTCGATGGCCGCCGAGACCGGGGCGGATACGTCCTGCAAAGAGTCCGTCAGGACAACCGGGCGCAGCCGTTCCCGTGGCCCGCCCAGCCGTTCCAACACGGTCAGCCGGGCATTGGGGTGGCCGTTCGCGGCCAGCCATGCGGCCAGTTCCGCCGCTGCCGCGCCGTCGCGCAGCGTGCAGATCACGCGCACGCCCCGGCCCAGAACCGGGCGCAGCCGGGAAAAGGGTGCTGCGTGCAGGCCAAGGCACAGCACCTCTTCCAGCCGCCAGCCCAGCCGGTTCGCGGCCAGTTGAAAGGTCGAGGGTGCAGGGTGTGACACCCATTCGCCGGGCGACAGATGCGCCATCAGGCTGCCACCCGCCCCGAACCAGAACGGATCACCCGAAGCGAGGACGACGGTCGGCCGTCCCCGCCGCGCCAGCACAGGGGCCACGTCAAACGGCACCGGCCAGGCCACAGCCCGCCCCCCGGCGCCGACAAGCGCCAGATGTCGGGGACCGCCAAAGACAACTTCGCCCTGATCCAGCGCAGCGCGACTTGCAGCCGACAGTGAAGCCGGTCCATCTTCGCCCAAACCGATTATGGTGAGCCAGGGATCATTCATGACACGCATACTTCTGCTGGGCGGCACCACCGAAGCCAATCTCATGGCCCAGGCCATTGCCGCAGCGGGGCTTTCGGGGGTCTACTCCTATGCCGGGCGCACCGAAGCCCCGATGGGCCAGCCTATCCACATGCGGGTGGGCGGCTTTGGCGGGATTTCGAAGCTGCAAGACTACCTTGCCGCCGAAGCCATCACCCATGTGATCGACGCGACCCACCCCTTCGCCGCGCGAATGAGCCGCAATGCGGTTGCCGCTTGTGCTGCCGCTGGCGTTCCACTGATCGCTCTGGAACGCGCGCCATGGCAGGCAAGCGAAGGTGACCGCTGGACCCATCTCGCCGACCTTGGGGCTGCGGTTGCAGCCCTTGCCGGCCCGCCCCGGAGGGTGTTCCTTGCCATTGGCAGACAGCATGTCGATGCTTTCGCAGCCCAGCCACAGCACCATTACCTGTTGCGTCTGGTTGACGCGCCGACCGGCCCCTTGCCCTTGCCGCAGGCGGATGTCGTGGTGGCGCGCGGGCCGTTCACCGTAGCCGCAGACACAGCCCTGATGCAGGACCACGGTATCGAGATTGTCGTGGCCAAGAACGCCGGAGGAAAGGGGGCCGTTGCCAAGATCGCCGCCGCCCGTGCCTTGGGGCTGCCGGTTCTGATGATCGACCGGCCGATAATACCGATGCGCGCCGCAGCGCGCAGCGTGGCGGCTGTGATGGCGTGGCTGGGTCATCCGACGACGCTCCGCGGCGAATAGACCCAGCGCCCGACGCGGCGGGTGGCCGAGTTGCCGACAATCACCACGGTGCGCATGTCGGCCATGTCGGGCGTGGCTTCGCCAAGGGTCACCGTCAGCAACCGTTCCTCGGGGGTGGATACCGCGCGGGCAAAGGTGATCAGGCGGTCAGGCCCGCATTCCTGTCGCAATGTGTCAAGCGCGCGGGCAAAGCCTTCGGGGCGGCTGGCCGAGCGGGGGTTGTAGAAAGCCATCGCCAGATCGGCCTTGGCGGCATGGCGCAGGCGGGTTTCGATCACCGCCCAGGGCTTGAGGTTGTCTGACAGGTTGATGCAGCAGAAATCATGGCCCAAAGGTGCGCCCGCCGCCGCCGCCGCCGCCAGCATCGCGGTGATGCCGGGCAGAACGCGAATGTCCAGGGCCTGCCAATCCGTGCGACCCTCCAGCGCTTCGAACACGGCGCTGGCCATGGCGAACACCCCCGGATCGCCAGAGCTGACCACCACCACCTGACGGCCCGCTGCCGCCATGTCGAGCGCGGCGCGGGCGCGGTCCAGTTCCACCCGGTTGTCCGATGGGTGCAGCGTCAGCCCTGCACGCGGCGCGACACGGGCTACATAAGGGAAATAGCCGACGATATCGGTCGCGGCGGCCAGCGCGGCTGTCACCTCGGGCGTGACCAGACGGTCATCACCGGGGCCAAGGCCTGCGATGACAAGCTTCCCGGTCATTCCGGCACCTCGGGGCGGCGGCCATGGCCATGGACAAGGACGATGGCGAAATACGGGCAGTCGGCGGCATCCACATCGACCAGCCGCGCAACGCGCTGATCGGGCATCGTGCCGCGTTCAACCAGCCATGCGGCGTCAAGCCGTCCGGCCCGTTCCAGCGCCCGGCGCACGCGGGGCAGGTTGCGGCCGGTCTTCATGATCACCAAGGCATCGGCGGCCTGCATGTGCCGAACCAGATCATCTTCCGGCAGCGTCCCCATCAGGACCGTAAGCACATCGTCGCCCCAGGTGATCGGGATATCGGTGGCGTTCCAGCAACCTGTCATCCCGGTGATGCCGGGAATGACCTCGACCGGGGCGCGGCCTTGCAGGCGGGAATGCAGATGCATGAAGCTGCCGTAGAAGAACGGGTCTCCCTCGCACAGGACCAGCACATCGTCGGTTGCGGCCAAAGCGGCCAGACGGTCGGCCCAACCGTCATAAAATGTGGCCAGCGCGCCGTTGTATTCCGGGCTGTCGAAGGGCAATTCGGTCGTGACCGGATATTCCATCGGGTATTCGACGGCATCGGCTGCCAGCATCCCCTCGACGATCCGCCGCGCCTGACCGGGGCGGCCGGCCTTGCGGAAATAGGCCACATGCCGCGCGGCACCGATGGCGCGGGCGGACCGCAGGCTCATCAGATCGGGATCGCCGGGGCCAAGACCCGCACAGATGACTTTGCCGTTCACTTTGCCGTTCTGGGGGGCCATGGTCATTCCTTCCGGCTGGCCAGCGCGTTGACGGCGGCGACGGTGATGGCGGATCCGCCAAGGCGCCCCTTGACGATCACGCTTGGCACGGGGGGTGCCTCTATCAGCGCATCTTTCGACTCGGCCGCTCCCACAAAGCCGACCGGGCAGCCGATGATCGCGGCAGGGCGCGGGCAGTCGGGGTCTTCCAGCATGTTCAACAGATGAAACAGCGCGGTCGGAGCGTTGCCGATTGCCACCACCGCACCTGCCAGATGGGGCCGCCACAGTTCCACCGCAGCGGCAGAGCGGGTGTTGTTCATTTGCGCGGCAAGGGCGGGAACGGCGGGGTCTTGCAAGGTGCAGATGACGGCATTGTCGGCGGGCAGGCGCTTGCGGGTTATGCCTTCGCTGACCATGCGCACATCGCACAGGATCGGCGCGCCCGCCTCGAGCGCCGCCCGCGCGGCAATCGCCATGCTGGGGGAAAATCGGATATGCGGGGCAAGGTCTACCATCCCCGCCGCGTGGATCATGCGGACGGCGACGATTTCCTCTTCCGGGGAGAAGCGGGCAAGATCGGCCTCGGCCCGGATCATGGCGAAGGACTGGACATAGATCGTGGCGCCGTCGGTTTCATAGATGTGGGGCATGAATGGCCTTCAGAAGTTCGGGCAGATCAGACGCGGCAATCCCGCGCCGAACCGGGGTGTCAGAAGCAGCGCCGTCGCGCACGAGGTCATATCCCTTCGCCGTGGCAACCAGCGTCAGATAGCAGGGTGCCGGATGGGCGCAGCCCTTGGTGCAGCCGGAAAGGTGCAGCGCGTGGCCCTTGGGCAGATGCGCGGCAAGGTTGCGGGCCAGCGCCCGTGTGTCACCCAAGGCTTGGGGACAACCGGGCGCCCCGGTGCAGGCGGTGACGCGCAACAGGGGATCGGCTGGGTCGGTGATCAGCCCCGCGACATCTGGCAGCACCGTCGCCCCGGCCAGCATCAGCATCCGCCACGGCGTCGGGCGGATCTCGTGGCCAAGAGCGGCAAGGGCCAGCAGGGTTTCCGCCTGCATCTGGCCAAAACCCAGAGCCACCAGCGCGCCTTCGGGATGCAGGCCCGGCGCGGGCTGTGTCAAGGGTTCGGCTGGCGGGGTGTCACAGCCACCCGGCACCGCGCCCCGTGTGATCAGCGCGGCCATCCGGCCCCGGCCATCCGTCACGCCACCTTTGGCGATGAACCATTCCGCCAGCGCCACCGCGTCCCGGCCCAGATCGGTGATCGGCTGGCCCAAGGGATACCCGTCTGGCCGCAGGATCAACCGTCCATCTGCCGCGCGTTCCACGCGGATGTCGACGGATGCGCCCGACAGCACCGGGCGTGGCCCGATGTCCAGCGCAAAGCCGAACTTGCCGGGCAGTTGCGGCATCCGCGCAAGGGCGGCGGTCAGGTCGGCGGCAAGGGTTTCGGTGGTGGCATCGCGGAACGGTGTGACAATCAGGTTGCGCAGAGATTCCGTCCGGATGTCCGGGTCGATCAGATCATGGGCGCGAAGCGCGTCGATCAGCGGTGCGTGCGAGGCGTCGGCAACCCCCCGCAGTTGCAGGTTGGCGCGGGCAGAGAGGTCGATGATCCCGTTGCCATGCCGGGCTGCGGCCTTGGCGATACCCGTCGCCTGCGCCGGGGTCAGCCGACCGCCGGGCGGGCGGATGCGCACGATCAGCCCGTCACCCGAGGCCATCGGGCGCAGCGCGCCGGGACACCAGCCCTTGATTTCGGGCGCTACCGTCATGCCGCGCGACCTTGTCTGGAGGCCGATTTCAGACTGAGCGCTTCGCGCAAGCCTTTTTCCTCGCCTCGGCGCGCGACGGGCGCGCAACCGGCTTGGGACGTGCCTCCGGCGGGGATATTTTCGGACAGATGAAGGGATGGGCGATGGGTTCTGGTCATGCGGCCCCCTCGATCCGGGCTGCGATGGAGTTCCGGCGCGTCAGCCAGAGGCCAGCATCGCGCAGGCGGCGGAAGAGGTCTTCCATGGCCTGCAAGGCGGCAGGGTTTTCGCGGGCGAGGAAATCACGCACTTCGGCGCGGCCAAGGGTGGCTTCGTGGTAGAGGTCGAATAGATGTGGCGGGACGACCTGCGCCAGATGGGCGAAGGCGGCCATGTGGTCCAGCGTGGCAGCGATTTCGGCACCACCGCGGTAGCCGTGGTTCATCATCCCAGCCGCCCAATCGGGGTTGGCGGCGCGGGCGCGGACGACACGGGCGATTTCTTCGGTCAAGGTGCGGGCGCGGGGAGTGTCCGGCCTGGTGGCATCGAGGTGGTAGAGGGCGGGAGTCTGGCCACCAAGGCGGGCGACTGCGGCGGCAAACCCGGCCTCATGTGCGGCATAGTCAGCCGCGACAAGCACATCGGTTTCCGGCAGATCCTGCGCGTGGACGAAGGCGTCGGCCTTGAGGACGCGCGCCTCCAGTCCCTTGCGGTTCTCGGTCGACTGGCCGTCGGTGCCGATGGCCCAGGCGGAGGCGTTCAGCCATGCTTCGCCTGCCGCCCTGCGCGCCTCATCGGTGAAGGTATCGGCGGCGGTTCCCATGCCAAGCCCGTATTGGCCCGGCTGGGGGCCGAAGACGCGGGCGGCGCGAAGGGTGTAGGGGTTGTCCTCAGCCGCCTCATCGCGCTGCGACAGGGCCTCGGCCCCGGCTTCGAAAAGCTGGGCAAGGCCGGGGAACACGTCGCGGAAGAGGCCCGAGACGCGGAGGGTGACGTCGATCCTTGGGCGGCCAAGGAGCGCGAGGGGGACGATCTCGAAGCCAGAGACGCGGGCGGAGCCTTCGTCCCAGCGTGGGGCAAGGCCCGCGAGGTGGAGGGCCATCGCAAACTCCTCGCCCGCAGTGCGCATGGTGGCGGAACCCCAGAGATCGACCACCAGCCCGCGCGGGTAATCGCCGTGGTCTTGCAGGTGGCGGCGGATCAGTTCCTCTGCCAGCTTCACGCCTTGGGCGTGGGCATTGCGCGACGGAACCGCGCGGGGATCGACGCTGAAAAGGTTGCGTCCGGTGGGCAGCACGTCGCTCCGGCCCCGGTTGGGCGAGCCCGCTGGGCCGGGGGCGACGCGGCGGCCTGCAAGTGCGGCGATCAGGCCATCGCGTTCCCCGGCGCCCTGCCCGAAGACGTGCAGGCCGTGGCCGAACTGGCTTTCCTTGATATCACACACGAAACGGTCAATCCGGGTGACGACCTCGGCCGGGGTGGCATCGGGCGGCAGGCCAAGGTCTGCCGCTACGCCTGACGCCTGCGCTTCGTCGCGGATGGTGGAGATAAGGCGGTTGCGGCGTGCCGGGTCAAGCCCGTCAGCGGTGGAATATTCGTCCAGAAGACGTTCCAGCCCCGCCAGTTCCGGCGGCAAGGCGCTGGCGATCATCGGTGGCGGCAGGTGGCCAAGGGTGACGGCCCCGATCCGGCGCTTGGCTTGTGCCGCTTCGCCGGGGTCGTTGACGATGAAGGGATAGATCACCGGCAGGGGGCCGATCAGCGCCTCGGGCCAGCAGGCCTCGGACAGGGCGACCGATTTACCCGGCAGCCATTCCAGTGTGCCATGTGCGCCCATGTGGACAAGGGCATGCAGGCCCAGTGACCGAAGCCAGAGGTAGAAGGCCACATAGCCATGGCGCGGGGTGCGCGACAGGTCATGGTAGTCGTTGTCGCGGCTTTGAACCTCGCCCCGTTCGGGTTGGAGCGCGATCAGCGCATTGCCGCGACGGGTGGCGGGGAAATGGAACGCACCCTTTGCGACCAATGGGTCGGCGGCAACCGCGCCCCATGCGGCAGCAAGATCGTCGCGCAGGGGTTCGGGCAGGGTGGCAAGGGCGGTCAGATAGTCGGCCACGGGCCACTCGATCACTCCGGTCAGGGCTTCGGGCAACGGCGCGCCGGGGGAGATGGCATAGCCTTCGGCCGTCAGACCGGCCAGCATCTCGTCAACCGAAGCCAGCGCATCGAGGCCCACCGCATGCGCCATCTGATGCGCGCGGCCGGGGTAGGTGGACAGGATCACCGCCAGTTGCCGTTCGGCGGCGGGGGTTTGCGACAGGCGGTGCCACGCCACCACCCGGTCAACCACCGCCGCGATCCGCGCCTGATCGGCCCGGTGCGCAAAGCGGGAAAATTGCAGGTCAGGGTGCCGCTTGCCGGGGGATTTGAAGCTGACAAGGCCTGCGAACAACCGACCGTCCACCTCGGGCAGCACCACATGCATCGCAAGGTCGGCGGGCGAAAGCCCCCGGTCAGACGTGGCCCAGTCCCGCCGCCGCGCGGTGGAGAGAGCCACCTGAAACACCGGGCAATCGCCGCCGTCAAAGGGGGTGGAACCATCCGCGCCTTGCGCCGAAAAGGCAGTGGCGTTGATGATCGCCACGGGGGGGTGGGCGGCCAGATGACCGCGCAGCCAGTCGCCCACACCGGAGGCTTTCAAGCTGGGGGCAAAGGCCCCGCAGGCTGCGAACCCTGCCGCGCGCAGGGCAAGGATCAGCGCATCGACCGGGGCGGTATCACCTGCGGTCAGATAGCTGCGGTAGAAGGTCACCAGCACCGGCCTGTCGCCGTCGGGCGCGGAGATCACGCCCTTGGCGGGGTCGTAAAAGCCCATGTCCGGCACAGTCTTGTCACCGGCAACCAGCCCGGCATAAAGCCCCGCCGCCAGCGCCAGTTGCGCCAAGGCCGCCTGAGCCGCAACCGCACCCCCCTGATCGCACAGCGTCTGCAACCGGCGCAGGGTGGACACAGGCAGGGTCGAGAGTTCGTCCAGCCGCGGATCAGGCCGCCCATCTGCGGGCAGGACGGCAAGCGCAATGCCGTTGCGTCGGGCAAGGTCTTGCAGGACGGCCAGACCGTAGGGCCAGTAAGCCTCGCCGCCAATCAGGCGGACAAGGATGGCCTTGGCGCCTGAAAGCGTCTGCTCGGCATAGGTGTCGACGGATACCGGGTGTTTCAGCGCGATGATATTGGCCAGCCGCACCATTGGGTGACCTGCGCCCGATTTGCACGCACGTTCGTAGCCCGCCGTGAAAGCGCCAAGGTCGCTGTCGGAAAAGGACAGCACCACCAGATCGGCCGGGTCTTGCCCCAGATCGAACGGGGTTTCCGTTTCCTCAAGCCCGTGGCTTTCGCGGAAGACGACGTGCATGTTGGCTCAGGCCCCCAGAACCCTGGCAATCGCCGCCGGGTCGATGTCGTCATGTTCAGCAATGACCACCAGTTGCGACCTGCGCGGACCGGCACCCCATGGCTTGTCGAACTGCATTCGCACCCGCGCGCCCACGGCCTGCACCAAAAGGCGCATCGGCTTGCCCGCCACGGCAACATGGCCTTTGACGCGCAGGATCTTCTGGTCATGCGCCAGCTGCATGATGGCGGCGGCCAGCGCGTCGGGATCGATGACTTCAGGCAGGTCAATGACGACCGAATCGAAGTCTTCATGTTCATGGTCGTCATGGCCGTCGTGGTGCGAGGGACGGGCGGCCAGATCATCTTCAGCCGCAGCGCCAAGCCCAAGGATCACGCGCGGGTCGATCACGCCTTCAGTCATCGCCAGCATCGGGATGGTTCGGCTGAGTTCAGCGGTAATCAGGGCGCGGGCCGATGCGAGACCGGCTTCGCCCGCCAGATCGGCCTTGGACAACAAGATCACGTCGGCGCACAGGATCTGATCCTCGAACACCTCACTCAGCGGGGTTTCGTGGTCAAGGCTGGGGTCGGCGGCGCGCTGGGCCTCGACGGCCTCGACGTTCGGGGCAAAGCGGCCCGCGGCGACGGCCTCGGCATCGGCAAGGGCGATGACGCCATCCACCGTGATCCGGCTGCGGATCGCAGGCCAGTCAAAGGCCTTGAGCAGCGGTTTTGGCAGCGCAAGGCCCGAGGTTTCGATGATGATATGGTCAGGCCGGACCGGCATGGCCATCAAGGCCTCGATCGTGGGAATGAAATCATCTGCGACCGTGCAGCAGATGCAGCCATTGGCCAGTTCCACGATGTTTTCCACCGGGCAGTTGTCATCGGCGCAGGATTTCAGGATATCGCCATCCACGCCCACGGTGCCGAATTCGTTGACCAGAATCGCCAGACGCTTGCCTTGCGGGTTCTGCATGAGGTGGCGGATGAGGGTGGTTTTCCCGGCGCCAAGAAAGCCCGTGATCACCGTTACCGGGATTTTGGTCAGATCGGTCGTTGCGGTGTTCATTCTGCGGCCTCCAGGGGCGGGATACGGGCGATGCTTTGCTTGCGAAAGACGGTCGGGCGGTCGCGCCACGGAACGACACCATCCACGGTCGCGGCATACTTGGCCGCGCCTTCAAGGATTGCGGGGACATCGTCAAGGGTCAGGCGACCATAGACATAAGACCAGCCACCCGGCTTTGACAGCGCCACGGCACAGCCGGTGTTGCAGGCGGACAGGCATTCCACCCCGACGATACGCACGCCTTCTGGCGCGCTGATCGCGGTCAGCGCGGCAAAAAGCTGCGCGCCGGGGCGCAGATCACCGTCGGGCAGCGGCTCTCCGGCCTTGCAGGTGGTACAGACATGCAGCGTGGTGGCCATGGCGTCCTTTCGGGTGGCGAAAGGGGCATGGGCCAGAGAAGGCGGGCATGCCCACCATCTGCCGGTCGCGGAACACCCCGTCCGCCGGTTCAGTCCTTTGCGCTGGCAGGTCTCCCGGCTTGCGGATCCGGGGGCTGGCCCCCACGGCCCCCCGCCTTCCCGGCCTTTGGGGCCAGTGGCATTGGAGACCTCTCCGGTCACGGTCGCGGGGGCGGCTGCGATTGAGGCTTGCCGATCCTTTCGGCTAACCCTGTCGCATTCCCTCTTCGCCTGTCATAAAACAGGAACCAGCGCCTGCCCACCTGAGGCAGAAGGCCCCTTATTGTCAAGGACGCGACCGACCATGACCGACACCGAAACGACAGAAGGCACCCTGCCTGACCCCGATGCCGACCTTGCCCGCCATGCCGCAAAGATGGCCAAGAAGAAGGCCGCGCGCGACAAGATCATGGCGGGAAAGGAAGGCGAGAAGGGGCTGATCATCATCCATACCGGGGCAGGGAAAGGGAAATCCTCGTCCGGTTTCGGAATGATCCTGCGCTGCGTGGCACATGGGATGCCGTCAGCTGTGGTGCAGTTCATCAAGGGGGCATGGGATACCGGCGAGCGCCGGCTCCTGACCACGCATTTCTCGGAGCTGTGCCAGTTTCACGCGATGGGCGAGGGCTTTACCTGGGAAACCCAGGACAAGACCCGTGATATAGCAGCGGCAAGGGCGGGCTGGGAAAAGGCGAAGGAACTGATCCGAAATCCGGAAATCCGGCTGGTCTTGCTGGACGAGATCAACATCGCGCTTCGCTATGACTATCTGGACCTTGCCGAGGTGGTGGAATTTCTGAAAACCGAAAAGCCGGCCCTGACCCATGTGGTCCTGACCGGTCGCAATGCGAAAGATGAATTGATCGAGATCGCCGACATGGTGACCGAGATGACGTTGGTCAAACATCCATTCCGGTCAGGCATCAAGGCGCAGGCGGGGGTGGAATTCTGAAGGCTGATCTGGGAAGCCAGCGGGCTGGAGATGCAGGATTTCAAGGATTTGCAGCAATACTGTACGACCTCATGTTCAGGATAGGGAAACAAGCTTCATGCAAAATGCACGACGAGTGGCAATGGTTCTGGCGGCTTTGGTCCTTGCGGGCTGCACGCCCTTGATCGTGGGCGGTGCGGTGGTGCTGGCTGACGAGGCGGTAGAGCAGAAAAAAGGCGGCGACGGGTTGTTCTGAAGAGCGTTCCGGTTGGCCCTGAAACGAAAGCCGCCCTCGGGGGCATCGAGCCCCGCTCGGACGGCGTTGCCACGGAAGAGCCTTGACCCCGCGCGCGGATCTGCCCGCTGAACCGGGGGTTTTCCACCCCCGGACCCCCGGAGGATATTTTTGCAGAGAGGAAGTCGAAGGCGGTTGGACACCCCGCGACCGGGCTACCCGATGCGCGAGGTGTCTTCCCCTCTGACGGTCATCGGCGTCCCCGCCTGTACCGCGCCTTCAGCATCGCGGCTCCGGGTGAACAAACTGTTAACCCTACTGTTAACCCTGCCGGCTTCCTCTCTGGAAAAATATCCTCGGGGGGTGAGGCGCGTCAGCGGCGAGGGGGGCAGAAGGCCCCCCTGCGCGGTTGGTCAAAGGGTGCTGGTGTCAGGCTTCCGGGCCGGGTCGGCCAGCGCCAAGAGGCGCGTGCAATCGACATGCGCCTCAAGATGGTCGGCCAGTGCATCAAGCGTGTCTTCGACCGTTACGTCATAGCTGACATTGCCCGGGGTTGCGCCAAGGCTGGCGAGGAACGCCCGGCGAAAGGCGTCGGCGGTGAACATGCCGTGAAGATAGCTGCCCATTACCCGGCCATCGGCGCGCTGCGCCCCTTCGGGCAGACCGTTCACGGTGAAGATCGGCTGGGCGCGGTCCGCACCTTCGGTGCGGCCGAGGTGGATTTCGTAGCCTTTCACTTGCGTGCCTGAGCCGGGGTGGATCGCCTCGGTTTCCGTGACGCGCTTGTCGGGGGTCATCACGGTGGTGACATCCAGCAGGCCAAGGCCGGGAACGCTGCCGGGATTGCCTTCGATCCCGTCCGGGTCGGCGATTTCGCGTCCCAGCATCTGATAACCGCCACAAAGGCCCAGCACGCAAGCCCCCCTGCGCATCGCTGCGGCGAGGTCGATGTCCCAGCCTTGGGCGCGGAAAAAGGCAAGGTCGGCGATGGTGGCCTTCGAGCCGGGCAGGATGATCAGGTCAGCCTCGACCGGCAGGGGTTGGCCGGGGGGGATGATCTTCAATGTCACTCCCGGTTCCTGCGCCAGCGGGTCGAGGTCGTCGAAATTGGCGATCCGGGAAAGCCGGGGAACGGCGATCAGGAAGGCACCCGTCCCCCGCGAGCCGCCAAGGTCTGTCGCGTCTTCGGCGGGAAGCCGGTGCGCTTGGGCAAACCACGGGACCACCCCAAGGCCGGGCCAGCCGGTGCGCTGTTCGATCAGCTGATAGCCATCGTCAAACAGCCGGGGGTCGCCGCGGAACTTGTTGATCAGGAAGCCCCGGATCATCGCCGCGTCTTCCGCGTCAAGCACGGCCTGGGTGCCAACCAGTTGCGCAATTACCCCGCCGCGGTCGATGTCGCCGGTCAGGATCACCGGCACGTCGGCTGCCCGGGCAAAGCCCATGTTGGCGATATCTCCGGCCCGCAGATTGACTTCGGCTGGGCTGCCTGCGCCTTCGACGATCACCAGATCGGCCTCGGCCATCAGGCGGTGAAAGCTGTCCAGCACCGGGGCCATCAGTCGCGGTTTCAACGCCGCGTAGTCGCGGGCGCGAACGGTGGCAAGCCGATTGCCCTGCACGATGACCTGCGCGCCGGTTTCCGATTCCGGCTTAAGCAGCACCGGGTTCATGTGGACGGTCGGGGCCACCCCGCATGCACGGGCTTGCAGGGCTTGCGCGCGGCCAATCTCGCCACCTTCCGCAACGGCAGCGTTGTTCGACATGTTCTGCGGCTTGAACGGGCGGACGGTCAGCCCCTGTCGGGCGAAGGCGCGGCAGAGGCCGGCGACCAGCATGGATTTCCCGACGTTGGAGCCTGCGCCCTGAATCATGATGCGGGCGCTCATCCGGGCAAGCTCATGATCTGCGGGCCATCAGCCAAAGGAAGAACACCCCGCCGATCAGCCCGGTGACAACGCCGATCGGCATATCCTCGGGGGCCATCACCACGCGCGCAAGCGTGTCGGCAAGCACCAGAAAGATCGCACCCAGCAGCGCCGAAAGCGGCAGCACACGCGCGTTGTCGCCGCCGGCGATTAGGCGGACAAGGTGGGGCATCATCAGCCCGACAAAACCGATGATACCGGAAAAGGCGACCATGACGCCGGTGATCAGCGCCCCGGCCACGAAAACCGACAGACGGAACCGGGCCACGGGGATGCCAAGCGATGCGGCGGTCTCATCGCCAAGGCTCATCGCATTCAGCGCCGGGGCTTGCGACCAAAGCCAAAGCCCGGCAGGCACAAGCACGGCGACCGGGTAGATCAGATGCGCCCATTGGGCAAGGCCAAGGCCGCCCAGCATCCAGAACACGACAGTATGGGTGGCCTTGGGATCGCCAAGAAAGATCAGGATATTGGCCCCGGCCATGATGACAAAGCTGATCGCGACCCCGGCCAGAACCAGACGGTCAGCGCTGGTGGCTCCGGTCAGCCGGGCGGCGGCAAGGACCATCAGGGTGGCTGCCAGCGCGCCCCCGAAAGCCATGAGCGGGACGGTCAGCAGCCCAAGGAAAAGCCCGGTGTGCAAAAGGGCCGCAATGGCTCCGAAAGCCCCCCCTGACGAGATGCCCAGAAGGTGCGGGTCGGCCAGTGGGTTCCGTGTGACCGCCTGCAAGGCGGCACCGGTGACCCCAAGCCCCGCGCCGACAAGGGCGGCAAGGATCGCGCGGGGAAAGCGGATGTCCCAGACGATGGCCTCGCGCCCCGGGGTCCAGTCCGGGGTGACAAGGCCGGGGGCAAGATGATGGGCAAGGATGCCCCAGACGGCAGACAGCGGCACCGCCACCGCGCCGACCGACACCGCCAGCAGGATGGCCGCCAAAAGCGCCCCCGCCCCGCCAAGCCCCAGCGCCGCCGCCCGCGTCAAGCGAAGCGCCGGGCTGATGGGTGTGACAAGCGGGGTTTCGGTCACGTCACTGCCCCTTGAAGCCTGCGACCAGCTTTTCCACCGCCGCGATGTTGCGGGGGCCGGGGGTCGCTTCGACATATTCCAGCACGACATAACGACGGTTCCGCACCGCGTCGATACCTGCAAAGGCGGGGTTCTGTTCAAGGAAGGCGATCTTCTGGTCGGCTGTCACCTCGCCATAGTTGACGATGATGATCACTTGCGGGTTACGCTCCACCACCGGTTCCCATGCGACAGTGGCCCAGCTTTTATCCAGATCGT
The DNA here is from genome assembly GCF_030373185.1 of Tabrizicola sp. GTDB lineage: Bacteria > Pseudomonadota > Alphaproteobacteria > Rhodobacterales > Rhodobacteraceae > Tabrizicola. The sequence continues at coordinate 180,545 of NZ_JAUCZH010000002.1, read as the reverse complement.
CCATGATGTTGCTGCCGCCCGCCGCCTCGATCATCGCGGTGGGTATTGCGTAGCGCCCGGCGGTGAAGGCGGTTTCCTCGCCCGAATCATAGACGAAGACGCGCAGGGGCTGCGCTGGGTCTACCGTGGCGGTGACTTCGGCAAGCCGGGCCTCATATCCCGCCACCAAAGCCTTTGCGCGGTCTTCGACCCCGAAGATCCGGCCAAGGTTCAGAAGATCGACATACATGTCCTGCATCGAGATTTTCGGGCGCGGGCCGATGTGAATGCAGCTTTCCGTCAGCTCGTAGGTCTTGATCCCGAAGGGTTCCAGCGTCTCGGGCGTGACCTCGCCACCGACCTTCATGCCGTAGTTCCACCCCGCAAAGAAGAAATCCGGTTCGGCCCCCAAAAGGACTTCCCGGGTCGGATATTTGGCCGACAGTTCGGGCAGTTCAGCGATGCCTTCGCGCAGCTCGGCGTCCAGCGTCTTCCAGCCGGAAACCCCGGTATAGCCAACCATCCGGTCTGCCAGCCCAAGCGCCAGCATCATCTCGATCAGGTTGACGTCATTGGCAATGGCGCGGGTCGGGGCGGTGTCAAAGGTCACCTGACGGTCACAGCTTTGCACGGTGACCGGAAAGGCAAAGACCGGGGTCGAGGCGAAGAGAAAGGCGATTAGGGCGGCGCGCATGTCAGTGGTCCTGAAGATGAAAGGAAAAGCGGGGTGTGTCGCCTGACCGGTCCACCCGGGCGGCAACGCTGAAGGCGGCCGAGATCGTGGCCTCGCACAGCGCCTGATCCGGGGGCGCATCGGCAATCACGCGGCCGTCGCGCAGGATCAGCACCCGGTCGGCGAATTCGGCGGCAAGGGTCAGGTCATGCAGGGTGCAGACCACGGCAAGGCCAAGACCGCGCAACAGCCGCAGCAGTTCAAGCTGGTGGCGGATATCCAGATGGTTGGTCGGCTCGTCCAGTATCAGGACGCGGGGTTCCTGTGCCAGGGCGCGCGCGACCATCACCCGCTGACGTTCGCCGCCCGAAAGCGTGCCAAAGGGCCGGTCGGCCAGATCGGCAAGGTCCATCCGATGCAAGGCAGCCCCGACAACAGCCCGGTCCCGCAAGCCCGGCCCGAAGCCCTGCCGATGCGGCAGACGCCCCAGGGCCACGATCTGCCTTGCAGTCAGGGCAAAATCGGTGGGCTGTTCCTGCAAGACGGCGGCTACCGTCCGCGCCACCTCGCGCGCGGGAAGCTGCCACAGGTCGCGGCCCTCCAGTGTGACGGTGCCGCGATGCGGGGCCTGATGGCGATACAGAAGCCGCAAGAGCGAAGATTTCCCTGCCCCGTTCGCGCCGCAGATGGCCAGCACTTCGCCTGCATCCAGCGCAAAGCTGATGTCATGCAGGATATCGGGTTGCCGTCTTGGCCCCCAGAACACCCCGTTGACCTGAAGGACAGGCGTCACGCGCGCCCCCTTTGCCGGTCGGATACCGAGACCAGAGGCCCCGCGAAAGACGTCATCGAATACTCCTTCCGGGACACCCCGCCCGGTGGTTGACTGCTTCGATGGCAGGTCTCCTGACTCGCGGGTCTGGGCTTGCCCCACCTTCCCGGCCCCCGAAACGTTCGGAACGGGCCAGTGGCAACGGGGGTCGCTCGCCGCTTACAGTTGCGGGGGCAGTCACGGATTTGGCGGCTGTTGCCTACACCACACCGTATTCCCTTTTCACCCGGCCGCGCGTGGTTTGGCCGGGAACCATCAGCTCAAGCAATGCGACGGAACGCCACCGGGTTCAATATCGAAAGCGACATCCCCGGCATCGCCCGCGGCAGTTGCCCTGCCGTCAGGGTAGAAGCGCCTTCAACTCGGCCTGCACCGTTTCAAACGCGGCCAGAAACCGGCCGGGCATGTCGGTGGCGGGCGTCGTGCCGCTGGCCATACCGACATTCAACGCGGCAAGGACGCGCCCGCGGGAATTGCGCAGCGGCACGGCCAGCGATTGCAGGCCAAGCTCGACTTCTTGGTCGATCACGGCATGGCCCTGGGTACGAACCCGCACCAGTTCGGCCATGATGGCCTCAGGATCAGTCAGGGTCAGTTGCGTCCGGGCTGGCAGGGGGCCATCCCCCAGAACCGCCCGGACCTGATCTGGCGGCAGCGCGGCCAACAGCACCCGGCCCATGCTGGTGCAATAGGCCGGCAAGCGGCTTCCGGGCATCAGGGCGATCGACATCACCTTGCGCTGCGCCGCACGCGCCACATAGACGATTTCCGCCCCGTCAAGCACCGAAACCGAGGTGCTTTCGCCAATCACCTCGGACAGCTGGTCCAGAAGCGGTTGCACGATCTGCGGCAGGGGCATGGTGGCCAGACAGGCCGTGCCAAGCCGCAACACGCGCGGCGTCAGGGTGAAGAACTTGCCGTCGTAATCGGCATAGCCTTCATGCGCCAGCGTCAACAGGCAGCGCCGGGTCGTGGCGCGGTCCAGCCCCGAGGCCGCCGCGGCCTCGGCAATCGATTGGCGCGGGCGGTCGGCGGTGAAGGTCTCGATCACCGCAAGGCCCTTGGCCAGGCCACCCATGATGTCGCGGTCGGTGATGCTCATGTTGTCGGTCTTTAGTGCGATATGCGAACAAAGATAGCATATCGCACAAATGCAGTAGACGGAAAGGGCCATCGTGACGTAAGCCCGAACGTAACGGGGGCTTGCGCCCCGCACATGAGGTTTTGATGGACAAGACACTTCCCTCGCTTGCCGCCGCCGTTGCCGGGATCGAAGACGGCATGACGGTGATGATTGGCGGCTTCGGCGGGTCAGGCGCGCCGATTGAACTGATCCACGCGCTGATCGACCGCTTCATCGCCACCGGCCATCCGAAGGATCTGACGGTGGTGAACAACAACGCGGGCAATGGCCATGTGGGGCTGGCTGCGCTGATCGAACAGGGGATGGTCCGAAGGCTGATCTGTTCCTTCCCGCGCTCGGCCGATCCGGTGGTTTTCACCGAACGCTACCTTGCCGGGCAGATCGAACTGGAACTTGTGCCGCAAGGCACCTTGGCCGAACGGATCCGGGCCGGGGGCGCGGGCATCCCGGCCTTCTATACCCCGACGAGCTTCGGCACGGACCTTGCCGCGGGCAAGCCGGTGGAGGTGTTCGAAGGCCGCCCCTATGTGCGGGAACGCTGGCTCAAGGCCGACTATGCGCTGGTCAAGGCGCATCTCGGCGACCGGCTGGGCAATCTGACCTACCGGATGGCAGCGCGGAACTTCAATCCGCTGATGTGCATGGCGGCGCGTGTTACCATCGCGCAGGTCAGCAGGATTGTTGAGCCGGGCGGCATCGACCCCGAAAGCGTGATCACCCCCGGGATCTTCGTTCAGGGCGTTGTCGCGGTGCCTGATCCGGCGCAGGAAGAAGACCTCAACCGCGCCAAGGCCGTCTATCCCAAGGTGCAGGCATGACCGACAAACTGACCCCTACGCAAATTGCATGGCGCGCGGCGCAGGACATTGCCGATGGCGCTTATGTTAACCTTGGCATCGGCTTTCCCGAGATGGTGGCGCGGTTTCAGCCACCCGGCCGCGAAGCGATCTTTCACACCGAAAACGGCATCCTCGGCTTTGGCGAGGCGCCACCCGCCGGGCAAGAGGACTGGGATCTGATCAACGCGGGCAAGAAGGCGGTCACGCTGAAGCCCGGAACGGCGTTTTTCCACCATGCCGACAGCTTTGCCATGGTGCGGGGCGGCCATCTGGATGTGGCCATCCTTGGCGCCTATGAGGTGGCGGAAAACGGCGATCTGGCCAACTGGTCAACCGGCCCGAAAGGCGTTCCCGCTGTCGGCGGCGCGATGGATCTGGTCCATGGGGCCAAGCGCGTCGCGGTGATCACCGAGCATGTGACAAAGGACGGCAAGCCCAAGCTCGTCAAGGCGTGCAGCCTTCCCCTGACTGGCGTGGCCTGTGTCACACGGGTCTATACCAGCCTTGCCGTGATTGATATCGAGGGCGGGCGCTTCCTCTTGCGCGAAAAGCTGCCCTCGCTGACCGTTGCGGCCCTTCAGGCGCTGACGGGGTCCGAACTTCACCTGACCGGCCCGGTGGCCGACCTTATCGTCCCGGAGCTTTGAGACATGACCGACGTTTTCATCTGCGACTACATCCGCACCCCGATTGGCCGCTATGGCGGCAGCCTGTCCGCGGTGCGGACCGACGATCTGGGCGCGGTACCCCTGCGGGCGCTGATGGCGCGCAATCCGGGCGTGGACTGGGAAGCCGTCGATGACGTGATCTTCGGCTGTGCCAACCAGGCCGGCGAGGACAATCGCAATGTGGCGCGGATGTCGTTGCTTCTGGCCGGGCTGCCGGTCGGCGTGACCGGAACCACGATCAACAGGCTTTGCGGTTCGGGCATGGATGCGGTTCTGACCGCCGCCCGCCAGATCGCCGCGGGCGAGGCGGGGCTGGTGGTCGCCGGTGGCGTCGAAAGCATGAGCCGCGCGCCCTTCGTGATGCCCAAGGCCGACAGCGCCTTTTCCCGCAATGCCGAGATCTACGACACTACGATCGGATGGCGTCTGGTGAACCCGGCGATGCAAGCCGCCTATGGCACAGACTCGATGCCCCAGACCGGGCAGAACGTGGCGGATGATTATGGCATCAGCCGCGAGGCGCAGGACGCCATGGCTTTGGCAAGTCAGGCCAAGGCTTCAGCGGCACAGTCCAACGGGCGGCTTCAGACCGAGATCACGCCCGTCACGATCCCGCAGCGCAAGGGCGATGCGCTTGTCGTGGACAGCGACGAACACCCCCGCGTCACGACGCTGGACTCGCTTTCCCGGCTGAAACCCCTGTTTGCCGACGGATCGGTGACGGCGGGCAATGCCAGCGGCGTCAATGACGGCGCGGCGGCGCTGGTTCTTGCCTCTGAAGCTGCGGCAAAGGCGCATGGCCTGACACCGGTCGCGCGCGTCCTTGGTGGTGCCACGGCCGGGGTGCCGCCCCGGATCATGGGGATCGGGCCGGCGCCGGCCAGTCAGAAGCTGATGGCGCGGCTGGGTCTGTCGCAGGCGGATTTCGACGTGATCGAGCTCAACGAGGCCTTCGCCGCCCAAGGCATCGCCACCCTGCGCCAGCTTGGCATTGCCGACGATGACCCCCGGGTGAACCCCAATGGCGGGGCGATTGCGCTGGGTCACCCCCTGGGCATGTCCGGCGCGCGCATCACCGGTACAGCGGCGCTGGAGCTTGCCAGGGGTGGCGGGCGGCGGTCCCTTTCCACCATGTGCATCGGTGTGGGTCAGGGCATCGCCATCGCGCTGGAACGGGTCTGACCCGCGCCTCAGCCCCGCCGTTCGGGTGCAAGCGGCGGGCGGTTGCGCGAGGCAAGCTCAACCGCCGCATTGGTGCCAATCCCGGTCATGCACAAAAGCCGGGCGATGATCTGTTCGGTGCTGCTGGCCGGAAGCTGGCCCTTGGTGATCGCAAGGCTTGCTCCGATCAGCGCATGGGTCGTCACGCGCCAGACCAGTTCCGGATTTGACACCTCGAACCGTCCGGCTTGCGAGGCAAGGCGCAGGTCACGGATCGCGAATTGCCCCATGACCCGGAACATTGCGTCGGCAATGACCTCGGACCGGTTCAGAAGCTGCTTCCAGCGGTCGTCCTGCGTGGCGGTGTCAAGAACGGTGCGGATCCCGAAAGCATAGACCTGCGCCGGATCATCGAAGGTGTTCGTGACCTCTTCGATGCGGACGCCAAGGTCATGCATCAGGGTTTCCAGCACCGCGATGGCCAGTTCATCCTTGGACCGGAAGTAGTTGTAGACCGTTCCGGCCCCCACATCGGCGCGCTCGGCGATTTCCAGCATCGTGGCGGCGTCCACACCTTTTTCCGACATCACGTCGCGCGCAGCGGCAATCAGCGCCGCGCGGTTGCGGCGCTGGCGACGGGCAACGCGCCCTTCCTCGACAGGCTGTTCGGTCATGGCGGTCTCCGCGCATTGAAAACGAATCGTATTCGGAAATGAGGCGCCTCACAACCGGCGCCAGGCAGGCAACCCTGCATGCGGCCGGTCCCGATTTCCCGACCGAGCATGGAAACCCCTTTTGGTCAATACCTTGACCCCAAGCTCCCGGACATGATCCGCAGTCTTAAATGACTATTCGGCAAAGTTGACGATAATTCATTTTATTGCTAGCCTTTTGCTTCATCAGGCGGCCCTTCGGCTTTGTCGGGTCCGTAAACGGAGGAGGAAGACGGGATGAACACGCAGATCTCGACGGCTTTTGACACTGACGTCGCTATCGTGGGTGCGGGCCCGGTGGGGACGCTGCTGGCCATTCTTCTGGGGCGCACGGGCAAGCGTGTTACCCTGATCGAACGCTGGACCAGGCATTACAGCCTGCCGCGCGCCGTGACCTATGACCACGAGATCGCCCGGATCCTTGCAACGCTTGATATCGATTCCGAAACCGACCCGGCGATCAGCCACCATGACGAGCTTTACTACTGGCGCAATCGCGACCTTCAGGATCTTCAGATCGTCGACTGGCAAAGCACCTCGGCCTCGGGCTGGCGGGTGCGCTACTGGTTCAACCAGCCGCTGCTGGAAAAGCGCCTGCTGAAGCTGGCGGCCGGAATTCCGTCGATCACCCTTATGCGCGGCTGGAACGGCATCGCGCTGGAACAGGACGGGGACGGCGCCACCCTGTCCTTGAAGCAGAACCCCGAAGACTATGGCCCCGACGGCGAAAGCCGCAGCCTCAGGACGAAATTCGTGGTCGGAACGGATGGCGCCAACAGCTTTGTCCGCGAAACGCTGGGCATTGAGAACGAGGACAAGGGCTATTTCTTCGACTGGCTGATCCTCGACATGATTCCGCGGTTTGATTACTGCGCCTCGCGCCCGGACGATCCGGCCCAATGGCAGCTTTGCGATCCGAAGCGCCCAACGACCGTTGTCCCCGGCGGCCCCGGCCCGGTGCCGGGCGGCCCGGACCGCCGGAGGTGGGAGTTCATGGTGCTGCCGGGCGAATCCGTGCAGGACTTGCAGCGGCCCGAAAAGGCGTGGGAGCTGTTGCAGCCCTGGGGTCTGACCCCGGACAATGCCGAACTTGAACGCGCCGCCGTCTACCGGTTTCAAGCGCGCTGGGCGAAGCAGTGGCACAAGGGCCGCTGCCTGATCGGGGGTGATGCGGCCCACCTGATGCCGCCCTTCGCCGGCGAAGGCATGTGTGCCGGTGTCCGGGATGCGGTGGCAATGGCGTGGCGCCTGAACATGATCCTTGAAGGCAAGGCCGGTCTTGGCCTTCTGGAAAGCTACACGACCGAGCGCAAGGAACATGCCAAGCACTACATCAATTTCAGTCAGGAACTGGGCCAGATCATCTGCATCGCCGATGAAGCCGAAGGAAAGGCGCGCGATGCCCGGATGATCGCCGACCTTGCGGCCCGGGGCGGCACGCCGGTTCCGACCGATATCTGCCAGCTTGGGGCAGGTGTCTGGTCGACCGACAGCGCCCATGCGGGCGAATTGTCGGTGCAGGGCCGCGTCAGCTTTGACGGCAGGGCCGGGCGGTTCGATCAGGCCGTCGGGCAGGGCTGGGTTGCCCTTGGCTATGAGGCCGATCCGCTGGCCGCAATGACCGATGCCCAGCGCGCCGCCTTTGCCGGGATCGATGGCTTCGGCGTCACCCTTGGTGCTGCGGGCAGCGCGGCCGGGGTGATCGACAGTGACGGCACCTACAAGGCCTGGCTTGATGCAATCGACGCGCGTTTCGTGCTGATCCGGCCGGATTTCTATGTGGCCGTCACCGCCAGCACGCCCGAGGCTTTCCGCCAGCGCCTTGACGAGGTGTTCGGGGCGCTTGATCTGCCCTTGGCCGGGGCGATGGCCGCTGAATGACGGGGCGAAGGGGCGGGCCATCCTTGGCACCGCCCCTGCCAGCTTCCGGCGACGGGCGCTATTTCACCCAGCGCGCGCCTGCCTTGGCCAGCGCCACCGCCAGCACGATCCGGGCAACATGGTGCGCGGTCACATAGATCACGCTCATCTCAAGACTGAGGGCGATCAGGCTCATCTCGGCCAGCCCGCCCGGCGCGAAGGCAAGGAAGACGGCGGCTACCGGCTCGCCCACCACGGCATGCAGCGCCAGCGCAAAGCCAAGCGCGATGCCAAGCGCCACGATCCCGTTGATCGCCGCAAGCCATGCCCCGCGCCGCAGCACCCGGGCATCGGCCCCGACAAAGCGCGCGCCAAGGCCGGTTCCGACCACGATCTGCGTGACCGCGATCAGCCAGCCCGGCGGCACCCCTTCGACCCAGCCCAGCGCATGCGCCGCCGATGAGGCAAGGATCGGCCCGGTGATGATCCAGCCCGGCAACCGCGCCGCCTTGCCAAGCAGCACCCCCAAAATCCCGGACACCAAAAGGATCACCACATCGCGCAGGCCCAGGGGGACAGCAGCCCCCACCATCTCCACCCCCGAGGCGGAGCCGACCGAATGACCCGTGACGCCAAGAAAGATCAGCGGGACGGCGACGATGGTGCCGATCAGGCGCAGGAATTGCAGCACGGTCAGCAAGGCGACATCTGCGCCCGCCTCTTCGCCCAGCTGGACGCTTTCGATCAGACCGCCGGGCACGGCCCCGAAAAAGGCGGTCTTCGCGTCCAGCCCGCCCCGGCGGAAGATCAGGAAGGCGACGGCATGGGCCAAGGGGATGAACAGGCACAGCGCCAGAAGTGACGGCAGCCAGCCAAGCGCCTGTGACACCACCGCAGGCGTGAAGGCCCCGCCGATGGCAACCCCGATCACCGGCACGAAGCACATGCGCAAGGGTGGCGGCAGGGTGATCGGTCGGCCAAGGGGCCTGATCCCCGCTATGGCCAGAAATCCCGTGACCATGAGAGACCCAAGCAGATAGCCCAGCGGCAGATGCAAGGCCTGCGCCACCGCGCCACCGATTGCGCCCAGTGTCAGGGTCAGGGCAAGGGCCGCAGGGTCGCGCCCGATCAAGCCGGAAAGGCGGCGCATCACCAGTGCGGCGGCCGCTGGTTGGCGGCGGGGGCATCGCCTGCCACCTCACGCTCGGCCTCGCGCTCGGCCAGAAGCTGCGTCAGGCGGGTCAGCCGGTCAATCTCGGCTGCCTGACGGGTTACGACGTCCGACAGATCCTCGACCGCGCGGGTCAGGTGGCTGAGTCGTTCTTCCAGCGTCTCGATCCGGTCCATGTGGCACCCTTCGGGCGCTTGCCGCCCTTTGCCCCATCCGATACACGGGCCGCGAAGAAAAGCGAAGGGTCCGCACCCATGGCAAATGACAAACCCGCCCGCCGCCCGAAGGCCGAGACGCCGAAAGGCTTCCGCGACTATTTTGGCGCGGAAGTGACCGAGCGCAAGGCGATGCTGGACGCGATTGCCGGGGTCTATCATCGCTATGGCTTCGATCCCCTGGAAACCAGTGCCGTGGAAACGGTCGAGGCGCTGGGCAAGTTCCTGCCCGACGTCGACCGCCCGAACGAAGGCGTCTTTGCCTGGCAAGAGGATGAGGCCGACTGGCTGGCGCTGCGCTATGACCTGACGGCCCCCCTTGCCCGCGTGGCCGCGCAGTATCGCAACGACCTGCCCTCGCCTTACCGGCGCTATGCGATGGGGCCGGTCTGGCGGAATGAAAAGCCCGGTCCGGGGCGGTTCCGGCAGTTCTACCAGTGCGATGCCGATACTGTGGGGTCGGGGTCGGTTGCCGCCGATGCCGAGATCTGCGCGATGCTGGCGGATGCGCTGGAGACGGTCGGCATCCCGCGTGGCGACTATGTGGTGAAGGTGAACAACCGCAAGGTTTTGAATGGGGTGATGGAGGTCGCGGGCCTGGCCGGGGACGACAAAGACGCCGAACGCGGCATCGTCCTGCGCGCCATCGACAAGATCGACCGACTGGGGCCGGAGGGCGTGCGCGCCCTGCTGGGCGAGGGCCGCAAGGACGAGAGCGGCGATTTCACCAAGGGCGCGGGGCTGAATGAAGCTCAGGCAGCAGTCGTGATGGGCTTCACCAACGCCAAGCGCGACAGTGGCGCGGAAACTGTCGCGCGACTGCACGAATTGGTTGGCAGGTCAGTGATCGGCGCCGAAGGCGTTGACGAACTTGAACAAATCGCCTCTCTCCTTGCCGCTCAAGGCTACGGCCCCGACCGCATCGTCATCGACCCTGGCGTCGTTCGGGGCCTCGGCTACTATACCGGCCCGGTCTATGAGGCCGAACTCACCTTCCAGATCACCGACGAAAAGGGCCGTCCGCGCAACTTCGGCTCGGTCGCCGGGGGCGGGCGCTATGACGGCCTCGTTAAGCGCTTCACCGGGCAGGACGTGCCGGCAACGGGCGTTTCCATCGGCGTTGACCGTCTTCTGGCCGCGCTGCGGGCCAAGGGGCGGACGCAAGGGGAAAGCGAAGGGCCGGTCGTCGTCACCGTGATGGACCGCGACCGGATGGCGGATTACATGGCCATGGTCGGTGAGTTGCGGCAGGCGGGCATCCGGGCCGAGGTCTATCTGGGCAACCCGAAAAACTTCGGCAACCAGCTGAAATATGCCGACAAGCGGCAGTCGCCCATCGCCGTCATCCAGGGCGGGAACGAGGCGGCCGAGGGAAAGGTGATCCTGAAAGACCTGATCCTTGGCGCGAAAATCGCCGAAAGCGCCACGCTGGAGGAATGGAAGGACCGCCCGGCGCAGGTGCTGGTGGACCGCGCCGATCTGGTGGCGGAAGTCCGAAAGATGCTGGAGAAATGACCCCCAAAGCCGCCATCCGCGCCGAGGCTGAACGGCTGCACGCGGCCTTTGTGGCCGCTGGTGCCGTGCCGGTTGAGGCGGATATCCTCTTGCCCGCCGAAACCCTGCTGGACCTTTACGGCGAAGACATCCGCGCCCGCGCCTACACCACGCATGACCCCCTGCGCGGCGAGATGATGCTGCGCCCGGATTTTACCGTGCCGGTGGTGCAGGCGCATATGTCCCACGGCGCGGAACCGGCGCGGTATTGCTATCTGGGCGAGGTGTTCAGGAAACAGGACCGTATATCGGACCGCGCGTCGGAATATCTGCAAGTCGGGTTCGAGGTTTTTGACCGCACCGCCCCCGAAGCCGCCGACGCCGAGGTGTTCGCGCTGTTTCAAGCCATGCTGGCAGACCTTGCCTTGCGTCCGGCGACCGGGGATATCGGCATCCTGATGTCGGCTGTTCGCGGCCTTGACACCACGCCGCGCCGTCGGGCTGCACTGTTGCGCCATATCTGGCGGCCCAAGCGGTTTCGCGCGCTTCTTGACCGGTTTGCGGGGCGGGCTCCGATCCCTGCGGCGCGGGCGCGGCTCTTGGAACGGCTGGCCAAAGGCACGCCCGAGGCGTTGATCGCCGAAGCGGGAACTTTCGTGGGCCTGCGTTCCGCCGATGAGATCGCGGCGCGGGCGGTGGCCTTGCTGGAGGATGCCGGGGCAAAGCCCATTTCGGCCCCTGAAGCGGCAATGCTTTATGACCTTCTGACGCTGGAAGCCCCGGCTGCGGCGGCCCTTTTGCATCTGCGCGGCATAACCCCGATGCTGCCCGCCATCGCCCCGGCGGTGGACCGTTTCGCCGCGCGGCTGGAGGCTTTGTCAGCCCGGGGCGTGGACGTGTCCGCCTTGCCCTTCGAGGCCAGCCACGGCCGCACCAGCCTTGAATACTATGACGGCTTTGTCTTCAGCTTCCACGCCGCGGACGCGGGTCTGCCGCCGGTGGCCTCGGGCGGGCGCTATGACGCTTTGACGGCTGTGCTGGGGCAGGGCGCGTCGATCCCGGCGGTTGGCGGGGTGATCCGGCCCGGTCTGGTGGCGCGGCTCAGGGGGCTGTCATGATCAAGATCGGGGTGCCATCCAAGGGCCGGTTGATGGAGCAGACCTTTGCCTGGTTTGGCGCACGCGGTCTGGCGATGCGGCGGACCGGGGCCGAGCGGGAATATTCCGGCGCGGTTGACGGGATCGACGGGGTGGAGTTGGTCCTGCTTGCCGCTTCCGAAGTGCCGCGCGAACTGGAAGCGGGGCGCATCGATCTGGGCGTGACCGGAACCGACCTTGTGCGCGAGGAACTGGCCGATTGGGGCCGGGTGGTGGCAGAGGTTGCCCCCTTGGGCTTTGGTCAGGCCGATCTGATCCTTGCGGTGCCATCGGTCTGGGTCGACGTCGATACGCTGGACGATCTGGACGCGGCTGCGGCGGCATTTCGGGCGGCGCATGGCTTCCGGCTGCGGATCGCCACGAAATATCACCGGCTGGTGCGCGACTTCCTGACCGAGAACGGCGTGGCGGATTACCAGCTTGTTGACAGCCTTGGGGCCACCGAAGGCACGGTGAAGAACCTGACGGCCGAAGCGATTGCCGACATCACCTCATCGGGTGAGACGTTGCGCGCGAACCACCTGAAGATCCTTTCGGACGGGTTGATCCTGCGGTCCGAGGCGATGCTGTTTCGGGCGCGCGCGTCGCAGGCCGACCTTGGGCCGTTGATGGCTCGGCTGGGGCTTTAGGCTCTTGTGCGGCTGACAAGGGCCACACCAAGCCCGGCAAGCACAAGCCCGGCCCAGCCAAGGGGCGGCATCGCCTCGCCCAGCAGCGGCCAGGCAAACAGGGCGGACAGCGCCGGAACAAGGTAGAACAGCGCCGAGACCCGGGCCACCTGCCCCGCGCGGATCATCGCCAGCAACAGCGTCATCGCCAGCAGCGAATTGCCGATGACCAGATAGGCCAGAACCGCCACAAACTCGCCATTCCACGCGATGGCCATGCTTTCGGTGGCCCATGCGGCGGGCAAGGTGAACCCTGCCCCGACCGCGTACTGGATCAGGTTCGACGTGACGGGATGATGCGTCACGCCAAAGCGCTTTTCCCAAAGCGTGCCGCCGGTGATTCCGGCAAGTGCCAGCACGGCGCAGGCGATGCCGAAGGCATTTTCGGCTTCAATGCCTGACCGGCCAAGGATCACCAACGCGGCGCCCGCAAGGCCAAGCGCAAGGCCGATCCAGCCGCGACGGGAGACTGTCTCGCCCACGAAGCCGGGGGCGGCAAGGGCCACGAGGATCGGTTGCAGGCAGACGATGATCGCAACGCCACCGGCGGAAACCCCGGATTTGAAGGCGACATAGCACAGGCCGAAGTAGACGACCTGGATCAGGAAGCCGACAATTGCGACATCGGCCCAGGCGCGGGCGGTCTTGGGCATCGGTGGCCGCAGAACCAGCGCCAATGGAACCAGCAGGACCAGAACGCAGGAATAGCGCAGCGCAAGCAGGGTCAGCGGCTGGGCATGTTCAAGGCCAAGTTTGGCGATGGCAAATCCCGCTGACCAGAGGATCAGAAATACGACAGGGGCGACAAGGATCATCGGGCGCGGCATCTGCCACTCATGCCCCGTAGACCAGGCAAAGGAAAGGCCGCTCAGGCGCGGCGGAGACCGGGGAAGGCGAACACCTACCGCAGCCCGATCTCGGCCAGCGCCTGGGCCAGCGCGGGGGGCAAGGGGTCGTCTTTCGCCCGGCCTTCGCGCAGATCGCGCGGGCTGTCGTTCGGGTCAAGGTAGCGCCAGCCCTGAAACGGTCGGCGGGGTGCCGCTTCGGTGCGGATCACCTTTGCATCCAGCACAAGGGCGCAGCGGCTTATGCCGTCGCCAAGGTTGACCTGTTCCAGCCCGACGATCCGCTGACGGGCAAGGATCGCACCCTTGATCACCCAGTAAAGCGACCCGCCAGACAACACCTCGGCCTCGCGTTTGGGCCACATGCGGGTGACGTGGACAGCGCAGCCTTTTGGCCAGTGCGGGCGCTGGCTGACCTGCCAGTCCAGCAGGTCTTCGACCGATGTGGCCCCGACGCAAAGTTTGAGGATGTTGATGTGCGACATATCGGGATCATAGACCTTGTGGCGCCGGCTTCAAGTTGACCGGGCGGGGTCAGGGGCGTATCTTGGGCCTTCCTCCGGCCTTATCCACAACTTCAAGGAAGATTCGCCCCATGTCGCGATTTCACGCTCCCATTGCCGAAGCCATCTGGGACATGAAGTATCGCTTCAAGGCGGCCGACGGGACACCTCTTGACGGCTCGGTCGAAGACACCTGGCGGCGGATCGCCCGCGCCCTGGCCGAGGTGGAGAAAGACCCGGCAAAATGGGAAGCCGAGTTCTACGCCGCGCTGGAAGGGTTCCATTTCCTGCCCGCAGGCCGGATCACCGCCGGGGCCGGGACCGGGCGCAGCGTGACCTTGTTCAACTGCTTTGTCATGGGAACGATCCCAGACACGATGGAGGGCATCTTCACCGCGCTGAAAGAGGCCGCGCTGACGATGCAGCAGGGCGGCGGGATCGGCTATGACTTTTCCACCATCCGCCCGCGCGGGGCCGAGGTGAAGGGCGTGGCCGCCGATGCCTCGGGGCCGCTGTCGTTCATGGATGTCTGGGACGCGATGTGCCGCACGATCATGTCGGCGGGCAGCCGCCGGGGCGCGATGATGGCGACGATGCGCTGCGACCACCCGGACATCGAAGCCTTCATCGAGGCGAAGAAAGACCCCGCCCGGCTGAGGATGTTCAACCTTTCGGTGCTGGTGACCGATCCCTTCATGGCCGCCGTCAAGGAAGACGGCCCGTGGGAACTGGTGTTCGGCGGCAAGGTCTATCGCACCGTGCAGGCGCGAGACCTGTGGAACCGGATCATGCGCAACACCTTCGATTTCGCGGAGCCGGGGGTGATCTTCATCGACCGGATCAATGCGGCGAACAACCTTGGCTACGCCGAGACGATTGCCGCGACCAACCCCTGCGGCGAGCAACCCCTGCCGCCCTATGGCGCCTGCCTGCTGGGCAGCATCAACCTTGCGACGCTGGTGAAAGACCCGTTCGACGCCCATTCCAGCATGGATATGGCAGCGCTTGACCGGCTCGTCCGGGTGGCGGTGCGGGCGATGGACAATGTGGTTGACGCCAGCCGCTTCCCCTTGCCGGAACAGGCGGCCGAGGCAAAGGCAAAACGGCGGATCGGGCTGGGCGTCACCGGCCTTGCCGATGCGTTGTTGATGGTCGGCCTGCGCTACGGGTCGGAAGAAGCGGCGCGCGTCACGGAAATCTGGATGCACGCGATTGCCCGGGCGGCCTATCTGGCAAGCGTCGATCTTGCCAAGGAAAAGGGCGCCTTTCCGCTGTTTGACGCGGAAGGCTACCTTGCCAGCGGCACCATGCAGGCGATGGATGCCGATGTCCGCGACGCGATCCGCAAACATGGCATCCGCAATGCGCTTCTGACCTCGGTCGCGCCGACCGGGACGATATCGCTTTACGCGGGCAACGTCTCAAGCGGGATCGAGCCGGTGTTCGCCTATGCCTATACCCGCAAGGTGTTGCAGAAGGACGGCAGCCGGACCGAAGAGGAAGTCGTCGATTACGCCGTCCGCCTCTGGCGCGAGAAGTTCGGCGATGCGCCCCTGCCCCCGCATTTCGTGAACGCCCAGACCCTGCCGCCGCTCGATCATGTGCGCATGCAGGCGGCGGCGCAGAAATGGGTGGATTCATCGATCTCGAAGACGATCAACTGCCCGGTGGACATCAGCTTTGACGATTTCAAAGAGGTCTACATGGCCGCATGGGATCAGGGCTGCAAGGGTTGCACCACCTACCGGCCGAACGACGTCACCGGATCGGTGCTGACGGTTTCCGAGTCCAGCGACAAGGTGCCGGCCGAGGCGCCCGAGACCGCGCGCGGAGGGGCGACGGGGGCCGAGGTGGTCTATCTGTCGGAACCGCTGGACCGTCCGGCAGCGCTGGAAGGCCAGACCTACAAGGTCAAGTGGCCGGGATCGGAACACGCGCTTTACATCACCATCAACGATATCTTCGTCGCCGGGCATCGCCGCCCGTTCGAGGTTTTCATCAACTCCAAGAATATGGAGCATTTCGCCTGGACGGTCGCGCTTACCCGGATGATCAGTGCCGTCTTCCGGCGCGGCGGGGATATCTCGTTTGTCGTGGAAGAACTGAAAGCGGTCTTCGATCCGCGCGGCGGGGCGTGGATGGAGGGGAAATACATCCCCTCGATCCTCGCCGCGATTGGCGGCGTGATCGAGCGGCATCTGATCGACATCGGTTTCATCGACGGTGAGGGGCTCGGGCTGAAATCCGACCCCAAGGCCGAACTTCTGCGGGTGGGAGAGGCCCCGCGCGGCAAGTCCTGCCCGGCCTGTGGCAGCTATGATCTGCGGATGGTGGAGGGGTGTCTGGTCTGCGGGTCGTGCGGGCATTCGAAGTGCGGGTGAGGGTTGGTTTGCGGAGTTCGAGTAAATGCGGGACAATAACTGGTTTTCCGGTCTTGCCTTTGGATTGGTTGCTGGACTCATTTTAGCAGCATTGCTGCTCGCTTCTTTGTCGGCTGGCTTCCCGGACTGGTGGAACCACGACGGTGCGATAGTTACTACAAAGGATACCCTCGCCAACTGGCTAGTCGCCATTTTCAGCTTTGTAGCCGCTTTATTCCTCTGGCTAACGCTTCGCGCGACACAGGACATGGCGAAAGAGACAACACGGATTGGGGAAGCACAAACCAGAGCCTATCTAGATATTGGACTCACGCATGTAGGCCCCAAAAATTCTGATCTCAGCCTGTGGAACTTCCGGGTAAGCGTCCGGAACAGCGGGCAGTCGCCTGCCCGTCAAATTTACCTGTGGATAGGGGCCCGAGATGGATCTTCGGCAATCCTGACTCCATTTCCTGATCTCGGTGCGGGCGAACTCTTTGAGCGCGAGATTGAAGTAATCTTTCCGCTCGATGACAATAACTTGAGTTCACGTGGCGAGCTCAGAGACGGCTTTATTGCCAGCGTTCAAGCTACATTCTTAGACATTTTTAGCCGAATTGACGATCAACGTGAGGAGCGTCGCGATTTTAGCATTCTGCGCGGGGAGGACGATGCGCAATCGTTTCGGATTGTGTTCATCGGCGATCGCTATGCCGCTATGCTCGAAGGATCGGAGCAGCTTAAGATTCCCGGCACTAAAAGGCCCTAGAAGATCGCCTAAAGCGGATCATTGGGGCCATCTACTGAACTACACCCCATTCGCCCGTCCCACAAAATCCGTCAGATGCGGCACATAATCCTCCGGCCCCGCCCCTCCTTGCGCCACCGCCCCCGCAAAGCTGTTCTTCGCGGCGCTGGCCATGGTCGTGGTCACGGTCGCGGCATTGGCCATCGACTCCAGATAGCGCAGGTCCTTGTAGGCGTTTGACAGGGTGAAGCGGTGGGCCTCGCGGTTGCCTTCCAAAGCGTAGCCCATGAAGGTCTGGTAAAAGCCGCAGTCCATCCGGCCGCCGCGGATCACGCTATCGAAGGTGGTGACCGGGATGCCGACCTTGCGGGACAGGGCCAGCGCCTCGGCGTAGATCGCGGCGTAGCCCAGCGACAGGAAGTTGTTCAGAAGCTTCATCCGGTGGCCGTCGCCCACCCCGCCGATATGCACGATCTTGGCGGCCCATGTGGCGATGACGGGTTTGACGCGGGCGAAGATGTCGTCGGTCGCGCCGACCATGCAGTCAAGCGTGCCGTCCCACGCCTCTTTCGGCGTGCGGGACAGGGGGGCATCGGCGAAATGCACGCCACGGGCGGCAAGATCGGTGGCAAGGCGTTCGGTCACGGTCGGGTCAGAGGTGGAACAGTCGACGATCACGCTTCCAGACCGCAGGTGAGGGGTCATCCGCGCGACAGCCTCGGCCACCTGCGGCGAGCCGGGCAGGGTCATAAAGATGATCGAGGATGCCGCGGCGAGGTCTTCGAGCGAGGCCTCGACAGCACCGCGCTGGATAAGGTCGTCAACCGCTGTGCGGTTCCTGTGGGCGATGACTGTCAGGGGGTAACCCTTTTCGACGATGTTCTTCGCCATGCCATGCCCCATGAGGCCGGTGCCAATGAAGCCGATGGTTTCGCTGCTGCTGGTCATGGGATGCTCCTTGCTGGGATGGCCCTTGTGTCAGGCAAATGCGCCGCTGCGGCAAGGGTGTGGTTGACATTCCCGGCAGGGCCGGGCGCAACTGGGGCCAACTGAAAACGGAGGAAGCTGTCATGTTTCGCGCTTTGGTGCTGGAAAAGGAAGGCGATGCCGCCGTCGCCCATATCCGCGAACTGGACGAAAGCGCCCTGCCTTCGGGAGAAGTGACTGTCGCGGTCGAATATTCGACGTTGAACTACAAGGACGGACTGGCGCTGTCGCCGAATGGCGGCGGGATCGTGCGGACCTGGCCGCATGTGGCGGGGATCGACTTTGCAGGCACGGTCGAGGCGTCCGACGATGCCCGCTACAAGCCCGGCGACAAGGTGGTGCTGACCGGCTGGCGGGTGGGCGAGGTGCATTGGGGCGGCTATGCCCAGAAGGCGCGGGTCAAGGCCGATTGGCTGGTTCCGCTGCCGCCGGGACTGAGCACAAGGCAGGCCATGGCTGTGGGGACGGCGGGTTTCACCGCCATGCTGGCGGTCATGGTGCTGGAAGGGCATGGGCTGACGCCCGCCAGGGGCGAGGTGCTTGTCACCGGTGCCGCGGGCGGGGTGGGGTCTGTCGCGGTCGCGATCCTTGCGCAACTGGGCTATAAGGTGGCGGCGGTGACCGGGCGTCCCGAGACCGAAGCCTACCTGCGTGACCTTGGCGCGGCGCGGATCGTGCCGCGTGCCGATCTGGCGGAATCGGTCAAGCGCCCCCTTGAAACCGAGACCTGGGCCGGATGCGTGGATGCGGTGGGCGGAGCGATGCTGGCGCGCGTTCTGGGACAGATGAACTACGGGGGTTCCGTTGCCGCGGTGGGCCTGGCCGGTGGCGCCGGGTTGCCGGCCAGCGTGATCCCGTTCCTCTTGCGCGGCGTGAACCTCCTCGGCATCGATTCGGTCAGCAAACCCTACGCTGACCGCGTTCGCGCCTGGGGGCGGATTGTCACCGACCTGCCGATGGCCAAGCTGGAAGCGATGGTCAGGCCGGCCACCCTGGCCGACCTTCCAGCCTTGGGCGCGGCGATCCTGAAGGGCGAGGTGCAGGGCCGGGTTGTGGTGGACGTGAACGGCTGAGGGGCTGTTGACTCTGCCACTTTGCCCTGTATAAGCCGCCCAGTCCCGGATGAGAGTCCGGGGCTTTTCATTGGTGTTGGTGGCCTTCGCAAGAAGTCGCCTGTCGCCCCGGAATCGGGGAAAGGACAACGCCCTTCGTGACCTTATGAAGGAGATCAGCGGTGACCAAACGCACCTCTGCCAAGTACAAGATTGACCGCCGTATGGGCGAAAACATCTGGGGCCGTCCGAAATCCCCGGTGAACAAGCGCGAATATGGCCCCGGCCAGCACGGCCAGCGCCGCAAGAACAAGCTTTCCGACTTCGGCACCCAGCTGCGCGCCAAGCAGAAGCTCAAGGGTTATTACGGCGACCTGACCGAAAAGCAGTTCCGCAAGATCTACGGCGAAGCCGAACGCGTCAAGGGTGACACCGGCGAGATGCTGGTTGGCCTGTTGGAGCGTCGTCTGGATGCGGTCGTCTACCGCGCCAAGCTGGTTCCGACGATCTTCGCTGCGCGTCAGTTCGTGAACCATGGCCATGTGCTGGTGAACGGCAAGCGCGTCAACATTGCCTCCTACCGCGTGTCGGAAGGCGACGTGATCTCGGTCCGCGAAAAGTCGCGCCAGATGGGCCTCATTCTGGAAGCCATCGCGCTGACCGAACGTGACGTGCCGGATTATCTGGAAGTCGACCACAACAAGATGACCGCAAAGTTCGTCCGCACCCCGGGCCTGGGCGATGTGCCGTATCCTGTGCAGATGGAACCGAACCTGGTCGTTGAATACTACGCCAAGAACTGATCCCTTCCGGGATCGTGACCCAAGGCCGCGCCACCCGGCGCGGCCTTTTTCCATTCCGGCGCCTTTCGCGCCCTTCTTTAGCCGGGGGGACCCAAGGACCATGACCAACCAATCCATCCACGCCCATATCGATGGCGCCCTTGTGATGATCGGCTTCGGCTCGATCGGTCGGGGCGTGCTGCCCTTGATCGAACGCCACATCGGCTTTGAGCGGGCGCGGTTCACAGTGATCGAGCCTTCGGTCGATTTCGCCCATATCCTGCGCGATCACGGGCTGCGGCACCTGCAACTGGCGCTGACCCCCGACAATCTGGCCGAAGTTCTGCACAGCTTGTTCCCAGAAGGCCGCGGGATGATCGTCAACCTTTCGGTGGACGTCGACTCGATCGAAGTCATGAAACTCGCGCAGGAAATGGGCGTGCAATACATCGATACGGTGGTGGAGCCATGGCCCGGGTTCTACTTCGGCTCTCCCCTGCCGAACGCTGACCGGACGAACTATCCCCTGCGGGAAAAGGTGCGCGAATTGGGCAAGGCCTACGTTGGCGGGCCGACGGCGGTGTCGTGCTGTGGCGCGAACCCCGGCATGGTGTCCTGGCTGTTGAAAGAGGCGCTGCTGCGCCTGGCGGCAGATACCGGCGTTGCGGCCAACCCGACCACGCGTGAGGATTGGGCGACGCTGATGCAAGGCCTTGGGGTCAAGGGTGTCCATATCGCCGAACGCGACACGCAGGTTTCAGCGCGGCCCAAGCCGCCGGGCGTGTTCGTCAACACCTGGTCGGTGGATGGCCTTCTGTCCGAAGGCTATCAGCCCGCCGAACTGGGCTGGGGAACGCATGAAAAGAAATTGCCACCGGGTGGCCATGCCTTTGACCACGGCCCGGGCTATGCAATCTGGATCGACCGCCCCGGCGCCGATACGCGGGTGCGCAGCTGGTGTCCCGGCTCAGGCCCGCAATACGGTTTCGTCATCACCCACAACGAGGCGCTGTCGATCCCGGACTACTACACCGTCTGGCAGGATGGGACGGCGATCTATCGACCGACCTGCCATTACGCCTATCACCCCTGCAATGACGCGATTCTGTCCCTGCACGAAATCAATGGCGCCGGAAAACTGGCCGAGGCGCAGCATATTCTGACGGTGAATGAAATCGTGGCCGGCGGCGATGACCTTGGAGTCCTCCTTTATGGTCATGCCAAGGGGGCGATGTGGTATGGCTCGCGCCTGTCTTGCGAAGAGGCGCGCAAACTGGCGCCATACCAGAATGCAACCGGCATGCAGGTGACCAGCGCGGTTCTTGCCGCCATGGTCTGGGCGGCGGAAAATCCGAATGCGGGTTTTGTTGAAGCCGACGAGATGGACCATGTCCGCTGCCTTGACGTCCAGCGCCCCTATCTGGGCCGGATCGAGTGCCACTATACCGACTGGACGCCCTTGCAGAACCGGATCAACCACTTCGCCGAGGACCGGGACGAAGACGATCCGTGGCAGTTCACCAATTTCCTCGCGGTGTGACCGGCGGCTTGCCGAATGGAGCGCGGGGCGCAAGGCTTTCCCCGCGTCGTCGCGCCTGCGCGCTCCTCCTTGACCGATGGGGGCATTCTGCCCCCAAACCCCCAGAGAGTATTTTTGAAAAGAGCAGATGATTTGCGCTTTTCAAAAATACTCCACGGGGTGCGGGGGTGTGAAACCCCCGCTGACCGAGCCGGTTGCGCGCTAGCGCGCAGAGGGCGAGAAAAAGGGCATGTGGCAAAGCCACCCGGTCTGGCAACCATCGGACTGGGCGGAAGGCTCTGGCCTTAGGCGCAAGGGAAAGCTAAGTACCCGTTCAAGTTTCGGGGGCAAAGATGAGCGACCAGATCAGACCACAGCCCGGCATTCTTGATATCGCCCTTTATGAGGGCGGCAAGGCGCATGTGGCGGGCGTGGCCAATGTCGTGAAGCTTTCCTCGAACGAGAACCCGTTCGGCCCGTCGGACAAGGCGAAAGAGGCGTTCGGGCGGACGATCCACAGCCTGCACCGCTACCCGGTGACCGATCATGCCGACTTGCGCACCGCCATTGCCGAGGTGCATGGCCTTGATGCGGGACGGATCATCTGTGGCGTCGGCTCGGACGAGATCATCACCTTCCTTTGCCAGGCCTATGCCGGCCCGCGCGATGAGGTGGTGTTCACCGAACACGGATTCCTCATGTATCGCATTTCGGCTCTGGCGGTAGGCGCGACCCCGGTCGAGGTGGCCGAGCGTGAGCGCACGGCGGATGTCGATGCGATCCTTGCGGCCTGCAACCGGCGCACGAAGCTGGTGTTCATCGCCAATCCGAACAACCCGACCGGCACGATGATTTCCGCGGCCGAGATTGCCCGGCTGGCCGAGGCCTTGCCGCCGGAGGCGCTTTTGGTGCTGGACGGGGCCTATGCCGAATATGTCGAGGGCTATGACGGCGGGGCCTCGCTGGTTGATGCGCGCGACAACGTGGTGATGACCCGGACCTTCTCCAAGATCTACGGGCTGGGCGGTCTTCGGATCGGTTGGGGTTACGGGCCGCGCCATGTGATTGATGTGCTGAACCGGATCCGGGGGCCTTTCAACCTGTCGACCACCCAGCTTGACGTGGCCGAAGCCGCCGTCCGCGATCAGGATTTTGTCGCCAAATGCCGGACCGAGAACGCCCGCATGCGCAGTTGGCTTGCCGGGGCGCTGGCCGAGCTTGGTGTGCCGTCAGACACCTCGATGGCCAATTTCATCCTTGCGCGCTTTGCCAATGTCGCCGAGGCGGAAGCTTGCGATGCCTTCCTGCAGGGGCAGGGGCTGATCGTGCGGCGGGTTGCTAGTTACAAGCTGCCGCATTGTCTGCGGATTACCATCGGGGATGAGGCATCGTGCCGGCAGGTTGCGCATGCCGTGGCGCAGTTCAAGGGGGTCAAATGATCTACCAGCGCGTTGCGTTGATCGGCCTTGGGCTTATCGCCTCGTCCATGGCGCATGCGATGCGGGCGGGCGGGCTGGCTGGCGAGATCGTGGGTCATGCGAAGTCGGCTGAAACGCGGGATGTGGCGCTGAAGCTGTTTTGTGACCGGGTGACCGAAACGGCGGCCGAGGCCGTTCAGGGTGCCGATCTGGTGGTGCTGGCGGTTCCGGTGGGGGCAATGGCCGAAATTGCCGCCGAGATCGCGCCGCATCTGAAGCCGGGTGCCGTGGTGACGGATGTCGGGTCGGTCAAGCAGGCCGTGGTCGATGCCGTGGCCCCGCATCTGGGGCCGGGTGTGCATTTCATCCCCGGGCATCCCTTGGCGGGGACGGAATATTCCGGGCCGCAGTCGGGTTTTGCGACGCTGTTTCAGAACCGCTGGTGGCTGTTGACGCCCTTGCCCGACACGAATGCTGTCGAGATCGCCCGATTGCGCCGGTTTCTGGAAGCGATGGGCGCGAATGTCGATGAAATGGACGTGGCCCGGCATGATCTGGTGCTGGCCGTCGTCAGCCACACGCCGCACCTGATCGCCTATACCATGGTTGGTGTGGCCGATCACATGCGCCGGGTGTCGGCACAAGAGGTGATCAAGTATTCCGCCAGCGGCTTTCGGGACTTTACCCGCATCGCCGCCAGTGATCCGACGATGTGGCGCGATGTGTTCCTGACCAACAAGGAGGCGGTGCTGGATATCCTTGGCCGCTTTGCCGAGGAACTGTTCAGCCTGCAACGCGCGATCCGCATGGGTGACGGCGAACAGCTGCACGCGTATTTCACCCGGACGCGGGAAATCCGCCGCGGGATCATCGAGGCCGGGCAGGACACCGCCGCGCCGGACTTTGGCCGTGCAGCCCGGCCCAAAAGCGAAGGCTGATCCGGTGCGAACTGGTCTTGCCGCCGTGATCCTGTGCCTTGCCTCGGCTGCGGCAGCGCAGCAGATCGACAAATCGCCGCGGCCTCTGGTGAACCCCCTGCGCGGCGCGGTGGCGGCAGAGCCTGTCGCTACCGCCCCAGTCAGTGAGCCCCCGGTGCCAATCGAGTCGGGATTGGCAAGGTCGCTGCGGCCAAAGCCGCGACCTCAGGCGCTTGTTCAAAGGCTTGCCGCCTTGCGCGCGGAATCTGCGCCGGCGGGGCTGGACCTGTCTTCGGGGCAGGCGACCCGGAAAGTCGAAATTGCCGCCGCAGTCCCCGAGCCGACCCGCAGAGAGAAACGCCGCAAGGCGCGCGAGGCGGCGACAATGGACGGGGCGGTCTGCGGGGTGCCAACCATCAAGGGCGAGCCGATCGCGCCGATCAGTTCGAAGGTGAATGGCTGCGGCGTCCAGGATGCGGTGCGGGTGATATCGGTTGCAGGTGTCCGGCTCAGTCAGGCGGCGACGGTGGATTGCAGCGTTGCAACGGCGTTGAACAACTGGGTGTCTGATGTGGCGCAGCCGGCTTTTGGCGGCAATCTGTCGGAACTGCGCGTCGCGGCGCATTACGTCTGCCGCGGGAGGAACAACAAGAAGGGCGCGCCGGTCAGCGAACACGGCAAGGGCAGGGCAGTGGATATCTCGGCCTTCGTGATGACGGACGGCAAGGTCTTGACCGTGCAGGACAATTACAACCAGACCCTGCGCCGGATCTACAAATCAGCCTGTGGGATATTCAAGACCACGCTCGGTCCCGGGTCTGACGGCTATCATGAGGATCATTTCCACTTTGACACCTCGGCCCGGAAGGGTGGGGCATACTGTCGCTGATCAGCCGGTCGGGGTCATCAGCATGGGTGCCGGACCCAATGGCAGTGGCCCCAGTGACATGCGCCCCCCCGCAAACACCAGAGGCAGCTTCAGAACCGACGGATCGCCACCTTCGTTTGCAAGTGCGGCAAGCATGTTCTGCACGGTGGGCGCAAGTTCGGGTTTGATCGCGCCCGAGGCGACCAGAACCTGGACAAGGCGGTCCCAATTCGTCACGTCGATGTCTATTCGCCCGGCGGCAAAGCCTTCGGCATCCGGGGCGATACCGCCTTTTGCGCTGATCGACAGCTGGCCCCATGTGACCAGCGCCTCGGTCAGATCAAGCGCGGCGATCTGCGGTTGCGACTCTCCCGCGTGGCGGTCGAGGGGGGCGGTCAGGGTGGCCCGTGCCAGCAAGTGAATGACCGAAACGGTGCCGGGCAGATCGGTCTCCGCGGTCAGACGAGCCATCTGCGCTGGGTCGGGCGCAAGCCCGGCGACATCAAGCGCAAGGTCATAGGCGCTGGCCTGCCCATCCACCGCCCGGACCGAGGCCACGACCTTTTCGACCGCCGCCGTCCAGCCCTGACTGGACATGGCCCGGATCGCCCCGCTTTCAACGACAACCGCCGCCAGCGGAAGGTCGGTCGCAGGTCTGGCGCGCAGGCTGGCCAGAAGGCCATCCGAAGTGATGGCAATCTCTTGATCCGGCAGGCGGACTGTCTGCTCTGGCGGCAGGGCGGCGATGATGTGCCAAGGCTTCCATGTCATTGCGAAGATCTGGGCGAAGGGGGCTTCCCAACCCATGCCGGTCTGCGGGTCAATCAGCCGCAACCCCTCGACCGTAAGGTCAAAGCGGTTGGGAAATCCCCGGACGGCAAGCGCCGTCTTCTCGGCTGTGATGCCGCGCGCGGACTGATCGGCGAACCATTGTTCCGCGCCCTGGCGCAGCGCCGATGAGCCGATGAACCAGTATCCCGACCAGATCGCTGTGCCAAGAACCAGAAGGAACAGAAGTCTGCGCATAGGGCGGGCCTTTTCATTGCGTCATTACCGGTGTTTACAAGGCGGATGGAACAAGAGCCAGTCACACAAGCGCCACTTTGGGTCTTCGGCTATGGGTCGCTGATCTGGGATCCCGGCTTTCCTGTGGTGGAACGGCGCATCGCGCGGCTGGACGGCTGGCACCGCAGCTTCTGCATGCGGTCGATCCACCATCGCGGCACGCCGGACGCCCCCGGCCTTGTCCTTGCACTGGACCGGGCTGCGGGTGCCACCTGCACCGGGGTGGCGTTCCGCGTGGCCCCGGGTGAAGAGGGCGGCACCCTTGCCAACCTGCGTGAACGCGAGCTGGTGTCATCCGCCTATCTAGAGACGGTTCTGACGCTGCGCACCGATTCCGGGCCGATGGACGCTGTGACCTATGTGATCGACCCGGATCATGTGCAGTATTGCGGCGGGCTGGCGATGGATGAACAGGCGCGCATCATCGCCCGGGCTGTGGGCGGGCGCGGGCCGAACCGAGACTATCTGTGGTCCACCGCCGCGCATCTGGCGGAACTGGGGATCGCGGACCCCGATCTGGAATGGCTGGCCGCCCAAGTCAGGCGTCTGACATGACCAGACACATTCCTTTTGCTTGGCAGATGCCGCTGGCCTGCTAGTCTGCGGGTCAGGGCAGGAACAGAGGGCAGACATGTCCCAGACAGATCAACGGGCGGCAGGGGTCTCGACCACCTTCAGCCAACCGATTCGGGCGATTACTACCATGCTGCTGGTCTGCCTGACGGTGGGCGCGGGCGCATGGCTGATCCATGGCCAGATCATCGACATCCTCAGCACCAACCTGCTGTTGAACGGGCTGATTGCCACGGTCTTTTTCGTGGGCGTGGTGACTTGCTTCTGGCAGGTCTGGATTCTGGCCCAGTCGGTCTTCTGGATCGAGAATTTCGTCCGCGGCACCCCGGGCGCCGAAAATGCGCCGCCGCCGCGGCTTCTGGCCTCGCTTGCCACGCTTTTGCGGTCACGGACGGCGCGGATGTCGATCTCGGCTTCGTCTTCACGCTCGATTCAGGATTCGGTCGTCCAGCGGATCGACGAGGCCCGCGACATCACCCGCTATCTGATCAACCTTCTGGTTTTCCTTGGCCTGCTTGGCACGTTCTGGGGCCTTGCCACCACGGTTCCGGCGGTGGTCGACACGATCCGATCGCTTGCCCCGCAGGACGGGGAAACCGGGCTGGATGTCTTCGGCAAGCTGATGGGCGGGCTTGAAAGCCAGCTTGGCGGCATGGGGACGGCGTTTTCGTCATCGCTTCTGGGTCTTGCCGGATCCCTGGTTCTTGGCCTGCTGGAGCTTTTCGCCGGACACGGGCAGGCCCGCTTCACGCGGGAGCTGGAAGAATGGCTGTCCTCGATCACCCGCCTTGGCTTTGCAAGCGAGGGCGAGGCCGGTGACCAGAACGCGCTGGCGCTGATGCTTGACCACATGGCCGGGCAGATGGAGCAGCTGCAATTGCTTTACGCCCAGTCCGAAGTGAACCGGACGCAGACGGACGCCCGGATGGCGACCCTTGCCGATGCGCTTGTCCGGCTGTCCGAACAGTTCGAGGCCGAAAGGGGTCAGGCTGCAACGCTGATGCGCATAGCCGACGGTCAGGAAAGAATGATCGCAGGCCTTGCCGCCAGCAGCAGTCTTGCCGCCAGTTCCGGTTTTGGCGCTGCTGAAGGTGGCGCGATCGACGCGGAAAGCCGGATGCGCCTGCGGTCGATCGACGTGCAGCTTCTGCGCATTCTGGAAGAGATGTCGGCCGGGCGGCAGGAAACCACGGCCGACCTTCGTGCCGATATGGCCGTCCTGACGGCGGCCGTACGCCAGCTTGGTCGCAGCACGGCGGGGCGGGGGTAGCCATGCGTAGCGCGCGCCGCCGCGACAGCTCGATCATCTGGCCGGGATTTGTCGATGCGGTGACAACCCTGCTGATGGTGCTGATGTTCGTGCTGACCATCTTCACCGTCATGCAGTCCGTGCTGCGCGACCAGATCACCACGCAGGACACCGAGCTGGACGCATTGACCGCGCAGGTCGCGGATCTGGCCAATGCGCTGGGGCTGGAGCGCGCCCGTGCTACCGACCTTCAGACCGAGATTTCCGCCCTGCGCTCTGGTCTGGCGGCCGCGCAGGCCGTGGGGGAACGACAGGGTGCGCTGATCGCATCGCTTGGCCGCGACCTTGCCGCGCGTGAGGCAGATCTTGCCGCTGCTTCCGGCCGGATCAGTGATTTCGAAGCTCAGGTCGCGGCGCTCTTGCTGGAGCGCGACGCGGCCCGGTCTGATGTGGCAAGCCTGACAGCCTCGGTCGAGGATCTGGAGACAACCCGCTCGCAGCTGGTCAGCGAGGCGGAGGCGATGGCGCTTGCGCTCGCCATGGCCCGCGAGGAGGTGGACGCCAGCGCCGAAGCCGCCCGCCTTGCCGCAGCGCGGCGAGAGGCACTTGAGGCCCTGCTGGCGGACCTTCGCCGTCAGGGTGAGACTACGAGCGCCGCGCTGGCCGCTGCCGAAACCAAGGTCAGCGAGGCTGAAGCGGCCCGCCTTGCCGATGCCGCAGCGCTTTTTGCCCTGCGAGAGCGGCTTGCCGATGCCGACACCGAATTGACCGCGATGACCCTGGCCCTGGAGGCCGAACGCAAGCGGGCCGAGGACACCCTTACCCTTCTTGCGGCGGCACGGACCGAGGCTGCGCAAGGCACCACCGAACGGGATGCCGCGCTTGTTGCCGCCGAAACAGCCCTTCTGGCCGAACAGGAAAAGGCCCTGGCCGCCGCCCGTGAGGTAGAGCTTCTGAACCAGCAGATCTCTGCCCTGCGCACACAGCTTGGCAGCTTGCAACAGATCCTGGACGATTCTGCCGCGCGCGATGCCGCTGCTCAGGTGCAGTTGGACAGCCTGGGGTCCGAACTGAATGCGGCCCTTGCGCAGGTCGCCGCCGAACAAAGACGCCGGGCCGAACTGGAAGCCGCCGAAGCCGCTCGGCTGGCGGCCGAGAACCGGGATCTTGCCCGGTTCCGTTCGGAATTCTTCGGCCAGTTGTCCACCTTGCTTGCCGGCCGGGAAGGCGTGCGGGTGGTCGGGGACAGGTTTGTCTTTTCCAGTGAGGTGCTGTTCAACCCCGCTTCGGCCGACCTTGCGCCCGAAGGCAAGGAGCAGATCGCCGGGGTCGTTCGCATCCTTGACGAGGTGCGCGAAAGCATCCCCGAAAGCATCGACTGGATCATCCGGGTAGATGGCCATACCGACAACGTTCCGCTTTCTGGTGGGGGGGCGTTCCGCGACAACTGGGCGCTCAGTCAGGCGCGCGCCCTTTCCGTCGTGCGCTTCATGCAGGACGATCTGGGCTTTCCGCCCGAGCGGATGGCGGCGACGGGCTTTGGCGAATATCGGCCAGTGGCCCTGGAAGATACACCAGAGGCCCGTGCGCAGAACCGGCGCATCGAGTTGAAGCTTACGGAGCGCTGAGGGCCAGCCCAGCGCTTCCCTGAACAGACAAGTCCTGCGCGGGCATTCGGGATGCGCCAAGGCCGGCATCCGAAAGGCCCGTATCCAAATGAAAACCCCCGCCGAAGCGGGGGTTTTGCAGGGGTTACTCCGCCGTCAGAAGCGGTGGCTTCTGGCCCGTCAGCCGGGCTTTCTGCGGTTCCTCGATGTCGAGAACGATGGCATCGTCCCTTACATTGACCTTGACCACCCCACCCTTGACCAGCTTGCCGAACAGAAGTTCCTCGGCCAGCGGCTTCTTGATGTGTTCCTGAATCACCCGGCCCAAAGGCCGCGCGCCCATCTTGTCATCATAGCCCTTGTCCCCCAGCCACAGCGCGGCTTCGGGCGAAAGTTCGATGTGAACGTTGCGGTCAAGCAGTTGCGCCTCAAGCTGAAGGACAAACTTTTCAACCACTTGCAGGATGATCTCACGGCCCAGAGGCGCGAAGTTGATTACCGCATCCAGACGGTTGCGGAATTCCGGCGTGAAGGTACGTTCGATTGCCGCCGTATCTTCACCCGTGCGGCGTTCGCGGCCGAAGCCGATGGCGGATTTCGACATCTCCGACGCGCCGGCGTTCGAGGTCATGATCAGGATAACATTGCGGAAATCCACTGTCCGGCCGTTGTGGTCGGTCAGCTTGCCGTGGTCCATCACCTGCAACAGGATGTTGTAGACATCCGGGTGCGCCTTTTCCATTTCGTCCAGGAGAAGGACGCAATGCGGGTGCTGGTCGATGCTGTCGGTCAACATACCGCCCTGATCGAAGCCGACATAGCCGGGGGGCGCGCCGATCAGGCGGGAAACGGCGTGCTTTTCCATGTATTCCGACATGTCGAAGCGGATCAGCTCCACCCCAAGCGAGGACGCAAGCTGTTTCGCCACCTCGGTCTTGCCGACACCGGTCGGCCCGGCAAAGAGGTAGTTGCCGATCGGCTTTTCCGGTTCGCGCAGTCCGGCGCGGGCCAGTTTGATGGCTGAACACAGGGCCACGACGGCCTTGTCCTGACCAAAGACCACGCGCTTCAGCGTTTTCTCAAGGTCACGCAAGGTTTCGGCATCATCCTTCGAAACGGTCTTGGGCGGGATACGGGCGATCTTTGCCACGACGGCCTCAATCTCTTTCACGCCAAGGCTCTTGCGGCGCTTGCTGTCCGATAGCAGGTGCTGCGCTGCCCCCGCCTCGTCAATCACGTCGATCGCAGAGTCCGGCAATTTCCGGTCGTGGATATAGCGCGCTGCCAGTTCCACCGCCGACTTGATCGCGTCGTTGGTGTATTTCAGGTCGTGGTGTTCCTCGAAATGCGGTTTAAGTCCCATGAGGATCTTGATCGCATCCGGCACCGACGGTTCGTTCACGTCAATCTTCTGGAACCGACGCGAAAGCGCCCGGTCCTTCTCAAAATGCTGGCGGAATTCCTTGTAGGTGGTGGACCCCATGCAGCGCAGTTTGCCACCCTGAAGCGCGGGTTTCAAAAGGTTCGAGGCATCCATCGCGCCGCCACTGGTCGCACCGGCGCCGATGACGGTGTGGATTTCGTCAATGAACAGGATCGCGTCGGGGTGATCTTCCATTTCCTTGACCACGGCCTTCAGGCGTTCTTCAAAGTCACCCCGGTAGCGGGTGCCAGCCAGAAGCGCGCCCATATCAAGGCTGTAGATCGTGGCCTTCGACAGGACCTCGGGCGTCTCTCCGTTCACGATCTTGCGGGCCAGACCTTCGGCGATCGCGGTCTTGCCCACGCCCGGGTCACCCACCAGCAAGGGGTTGTTCTTGCGGCGGCGGCACAGCACCTGAATCGCCCGTTCAACCTCGGCGTCACGCCCGATCAGGGGATCGACATCGCCCTTGCGGGCCTTGGTGTTGAGGTCCACGCAATACTTGGACAGGGCGGATTCCTTCGCCTCTCCGGCTTCCGCCTTCGGGGTTTCCTGCGGCTCATCCGCGCCCTGCACCGGGCGTGCCTCGCCATAGGACGGGTCTTTCGCCACGCCATGCGCGATGAAATTGACGGCGTCGTAGCGGGTCATGTCCTGTTCCTGCAGGAAGTAGGCCGCGTTCGATTCGCGCTCGGCGAAGATGGCGACAAGGACGTTGGCCCCGGTCACCTCGGTCCGGCCCGAGGACTGGACGTGGATCGCGGCGCGCTGGATGACGCGCTGGAAGGCGGCGGTCGGCACGGCCTCGGACCCTTCGACATCGGTGACGAGGGTAGAAAGATCGTCATCGATGAAATCTGTAAGGGTCTTGCGAAGATCATCCAGATCGACCGAGCAGGCCTTCATGACCCGCGCGGCATCCGGTTCATCGATCAACGACAGGAGCAGATGCTCCAGCGTGGCGAGTTCGTGGCGACGCGAATTGGCCAAGGCCAAGGCCGCGTGAATGGCTTGCTCGAGTGTGGTTGAAAACGAAGGCACGTTGGGTGCTCCTGTCCTGCGGGTCGGAAGGGCATTGCGGCCCTGTCCAACCGTGGCCTCATAAGCTTAAAGATCGGTTTTCCTGGCCGCACTTCAAGCGGTATTTTCGGCGTCTCGCCTATTCCCGGCGGTCATCACGGTATTTGTGATAGGGAAGGCTCAAAACCTGTCTTTTCTGGCCCGGATTTCTGCAAAAACAGTGGCAGCGTCGGCATCCGGGAGGCCGACAGCACCTTTCAGCGCGGGCAGACCGGCCCGCAGGAAGGGGTTGGTATCCAGTTCAGTCTGAAGTCGAACCGGAACTGTGGGTCTGCCAGCAGCACGCGCTGTAGCCACCTCTTCGATACGCAACATAAGCGCCGCGTTGCCCGGTTCAAGGGTTGCCGCGAAGCGCAGATTGGAGGCGGTGTATTCGTGGCCCGAACAGATAAGCGTATCTGGCGGCAGCGCGGCCAGTTTTTGCAGGCTCTGCCACATCTGCGCGGGCGTGCCTTCGAACAGCCGCCCGCAGCCCCCGGCCATCAGGCTGTCAGCGGTGAAGGCATAGCCAGACAGCGGAAAGTGAAAGGCGATGTGGCCGATGGTGTGGCCGGGAACGTCGATCACCCGCACCTTTTCGGCCCCGATCTCGAAACTGGCGGTCTCGGTCAGGGCATAATCCAGCGGGGGCAGGCGGTGGGCGTCGGCGGCAGCGCCAAGGACCATGGCCCCGGTCGCCTCGCGCAGGGTCTGCACGCCCGAGATATGGTCGTCGTGGTGGTGGGTGATCAGGATATCCGAAAGCTCCCACCCGCGCGCGCGCAATTCGGCCAGGATCGGTGCGGCATCCGGAACGTCGATGACCGCCGTCTGACCCGAGTCCGCATCGTGGACAAGATAGGCGTAATTGTCCGTACGGCAGGGTATCGTCACAAGTTCAAGTGCCATGGTTTTCAGTCTCATCCCGGGTATGATAGGGCAGGATTGCCTGACAAGAGACTGGCTGCAATGCACCTTGATGTGCTCGACCTCAGAAACTTCTACTACAGAACCGCGCTGGGCCGGGTGGCGCAGCGTGCGATCCGCGATCAGGTGGTCAAGCACTGGGCTCCGGCGGCGGGGCAGACGGTTGTGGGCTTCGGCTTTGCGGTGCCGCTCTTGCGCCCCTATCTGGCCGACTCTCGCCGGGTGATCGGGTTGATGCCGGGGCCGCAAGGCGTGATGCCCTGGCCCGCCGGGGTAGAGAATGTCAGCGTGCTTTGCGAAGACACGGCTTGGCCGCTGCCGACCGGGCTGGTGGATCGGCTGATCCTGATGCACGGGCTGGAGACGTCCGAAAACCCGTCTGCCGTGTTGGAGGAAGCGGGGCGCGTGCTTGGCCCGGGGGGGCGGGCGCTGGTGATCGTGCCGAACCGGTCCGGCCTTTGGGCGCGCAGCGATGCCACGCCCTTCGGCTTTGGTCGCCCCTATTCGGTGGCGCAGTTGGAAGCACAGCTGAAGCGCCACGGCTTTACCCCCGAGCGCAGCCAGTCGGTTCTGTTTGCGCCGCCTGCCTCTACCCGGTTCTGGCTACGCACCGCGAACTTTTGGGAAGCGATCGGGCGCCGGATGCCGTGGCTGGTCGGCGGGGTGCTGATGGTCGAGGCGTCAAAGCAGGTCTACGCCCCCACGCGCGGCGGTCTGGGCGCTGCTGTCCGTCGCCCGCTGAAAGTTCTTGAGGGGGTCGGAAAGGGCAACCCTGAACCGGCGCTGAACCGGCATTAGACGCGCTGCACGCCCGTCAATGTTGCCGCATTGCAGCACAAGCGACGAAATGCCCCGATGTTTGCGCCAGCATGGCTTACGAAAGCGTGAGCAACCCGGTTGCGGGGTGGGAAAGCCTCTGCTAAGGACGCCCCCGACAGACAGGCATGCACGCCACGAGGGCTCTCGGGGCGCATGTCGCAAAGCGGCCCGATCCGACCGGATCAGCGGCCAAGAGACAGCGGAAGGATTGACGTGTCAGAACCGGCTTCGATCTCTCTCGGAATTGCCACTCGCTATGCAACGGCCTTGTTCGAGTTGGCCAAGGAAGAAGGCGCCCTGAAAGCGCTGGAAGCCGATGTTGCCGCCCTTGCCGATGCCCTTGCGATCAGCCCCGAACTTCGCGCCACCATCGGCTCGCCGGTGATCAGCCGTGAGGATCAGGGCAATGTGATCGCGGCAATCGGCGCCAAACTTGGCGTCAGCACCGTGATGGCCAATACCTTGGCCCTGATGTCCGAAAAGCGCCGCCTTTTCGTTCTGCCGCAGTTCGTGGCGCATCTGGCCGACCTGATTGCCGTCGAAAAGGGTGAGGTGACCGCCGAGGTGACCGCCGCCCGCGCGCTTTCGGCCGCACAATCCAAGAAACTTGCCGAAATGCTGAAGGCCCGCGTTGGCAAGACCGTGAAACTGAAAACGACCGTCGATGAAAGTCTCATTGGCGGTCTTGTCGTCAAGCTGGGCTCGACCATGATCGATACATCGGTCAAGGCAAAGCTCGCGGCCCTGCAAAATGCAATGAAAGAGGTTGGGTGATGGGAATTCAGGCTGCTGAGATCTCTGCGATCCTGAAAGAGCAGATCAAGAATTTCGGCAAGGATGCCGAAGTGGCCGAAGTCGGCCGCGTGTTGTCGGTCGGTGACGGGATTGCCCGTGTCCACGGCCTTGACAACGTGCAGGCCGGTGAGATGGTCGAATTCCCCGGCGGTATCCGCGGGATGGCGCTGAACCTCGAAGTCGACAACGTCGGTATCGTGATCTTCGGTTCCGACCAGGACATCAAGGAAGGCGACACCGTCAAGCGCACCAAGTCCATCGTGGACGTGCCTGCTGGCGAAGCCCTGCTGGGCCGTGTCGTTGACGGTCTGGGCAACCCGATCGATGGCAAGGGGGCGATCAAGTCCTCCGAACGCCGCGTGGCTGACGTGAAAGCCCCGGGCATCATCCCGCGGAAATCGGTGCATGAACCGATGGCGACCGGCCTCAAGGCCATCGACGCGATGATCCCGGTTGGCCGTGGCCAGCGCGAACTGATCATCGGTGACCGTCAGACCGGCAAGACCGCCGTCGCGCTGGACACCATCCTGAACCAGAAGGCCTATAACGACGCCGCTGGTGACGACGAATCGAAGAAGCTCTACTGCATCTATGTCGCCATCGGGCAGAAGCGCTCGACCGTGGCACAGCTGGTGAAGAAGCTGGAAGAAACCGGCGCGATTGCCTACACGATCGTCGTGGCGGCCACCGCTTCCGACCCGGCCCCGATGCAGTTCCTTGCGCCCTATTCGGCAACCGCGATGGCGGAATTCTTCCGCGACAACGGCCGCCACGCCCTGATCATCTATGATGACCTGTCGAAGCAGGCCGTTGCCTACCGTCAGATGTCGCTTCTTCTGCGCCGTCCGCCGGGGCGTGAAGCCTATCCGGGCGACGTGTTCTACCTGCACTCCCGCCTGTTGGAGCGTTCGGCCAAGCTGAACTCTGACTTCGGCTCGGGTTCGCTGACCGCACTGCCGATCATCGAAACCCAGGCGGGTGACGTGTCGGCGTATATCCCGACGAACGTGATCTCGATCACCGACGGCCAGATCTTCCTGGAAACCGAACTGTTCTACCAGGGCGTCCGTCCCGCGGTGAACACCGGTCTTTCGGTCAGCCGCGTTGGTTCGTCCGCCCAGACCTCGGCGATGAAGTCGGTGGCTGGCAAGGTGAAGCTGGAACTGGCGCAGTACCGCGAGATGGCGGCCTTCGCGCAGTTTGGTTCCGACCTTGACGCCTCGACCCAGCAGCTTCTGAACCGTGGCGCGCGTCTGACGGAACTGATGAAGCAGGCGCAATATTCGCCGATGACCAACGCTGAAATCGTCTGCGTGATCTACGCCGGCACCAGCGGTTATCTGGACAAGGTCGCGGTCAAGGACGTCAGCCGCTTCGAGGCGGGGCTGCTCAAGCACCTTCGCACCGCCGGCAAGGCGCTTCTGGATGACATCACCGCGAATGACCGCAAGGTCGCTGGTGATCTGGAAAAAGCCATCCGCGCGGAACTCGACGCTTTCGCCAAAGACTTCGCATAAGCGCCCTTGAAGGAGTAGGCAGATGCCCAGCCTTAAGGACCTGAAGAACCGGATCGGAAGCGTCAAGAACACGCGGAAGATCACGAAGGCGATGCAGATGGTCGCCGCGGCGAAACTGCGCCGCGCCCAAGAAGCCGCCGAAGCCGCCCGGCCTTTTGCCGAGCGGATGACGGCGGTGATGTCGGCCCTCGCGGCCGGTGTCGGCACTGGTGAAGGTGCGCCGAAATTGCTGGCCGGAAACGGCCGGGATCAGGTGCATCTTCTGGTGGTCATGACGTCGGAGCGCGGCCTTTGCGGCGGCTTCAACTCGTCGATCGTCAAGTTGGCCCGCCTGCGCGCCGCCGAACTGGTCGCCCAAGGCAAGACGGTGAAGATCATGACCGTCGGCAAGAAGGGTCGCGAGCAGTTGAAGCGCGACTGGGCGCAGGCCTTTGTCGGCCATGTCGACCTGAGCGATGTCAAGCGCGTAGGCTATGCCAATGCGCAAGGCGTGGCACGGCAGGTGATGGCGGCATTTGACGGCGACGAAGCGGATGTGGTGACGATCTTCTACAACCGCTTCCAGTCGGTCATCGCCCAGATCCCGACCATGCAGCAGATCATCCCGGCCAAGTTCGAAGGCAACGCTGCCACGTCGCTTTACGATTACGAACCCTCGGAAGAGGCTATTCTGGCCGACCTTCTGCCGCGTTCGGTGGCCACGCAGATCTTTACCGCTCTCCTGGAAAATGGCGCCTCGGAACAGGGCGCGCGGATGTCCGCCATGGACAACGCGACGCGCAACGCGGGCGACATGATCAACAAGCTGACGATTCAATACAACAGAAGCCGTCAAGCCTCGATCACCAAGGAACTCATCGAAATCATCTCGGGCGCTGAAGCGCTCTGACGAACTGGAGAAACACTATGGCAAAAGCACCGAAAGCAGCTGCCGCGGCCGGCAAGGTGACCCAGGTCATCGGCGCCGTCGTGGACGTGCAGTTCGAAGGCGCACTTCCCGCGATCCTGAACGCGCTGGAAACCGACAACAACGGCAAGCGTCTGGTTCTGGAAGTGGCCCAGCACCTTGGCGAAAACACCGTCCGTTGCATCGCCATGGATGCAACCGAAGGTCTTGTGCGCGGCGCTGGGGTGTCTGACCTTGGACTGCCGATCTCGGTTCCGGTCGGCGACGGCACACTGGGCCGCATCCTGAACGTGATCGGCGATCCGATCGACGAAAAGGGTCCGGTTGTCCACACTGAAAGGCGGGCGATCCACCAGCCGGCGCCGTCATTCTCGGAACAGGCGACCGACGCGCTGATCCTTGAGACAGGCATCAAGGTCATCGACCTTCTGGCCCCCTATTCCAAGGGCGGGAAGATCGGCCTCTTTGGTGGTGCAGGCGTGGGCAAGACGGTTCTGATTCAGGAACTGATCAACAACATCGCCAAGGTCCACTCGGGCTATTCGGTGTTCGCCGGCGTGGGTGAACGGACTCGTGAGGGCAACGACCTTTATCACGAGTTCATCGAATCCGGCGTTATCAACATCGACGACCTGTCGAAGTCGAAAGTGGCGCTTGTCTACGGCCAGATGAACGAACCGCCGGGCGCTCGTGCGCGTGTGGCGCTGACCGGTCTGACCATCGCGGAACAGTTCCGCGACCAGTCGGGAACGGACGTGCTGTTCTTCGTCGACAACATCTTCCGCTTCACTCAGGCCGGTTCCGAAGTGTCGGCTCTGCTTGGCCGTATCCCTTCGGCCGTGGGCTACCAGCCGACGCTGGCGACCGACATGGGCCAGCTGCAGGAACGCATCACCTCGACCAAGGCAGGTTCGATCACCTCGGTTCAGGCCATCTACGTTCCGGCCGACGACCTTACCGACCCGGCACCTGCGGCCTCCTTCGCCCACCTTGACGCCACGACCGTTCTGTCGCGCGCCATCTCGGAACTTGGGATCTACCCGGCCGTTGACCCACTGGATAGCACCAGCCGTATCCTTGACCCGCTGGTCGTTGGTCAGGAACACTATGACGTCGCCCGTTCGGTGCAGGGGATGCTGCAGCGTTACAAGTCGCTGCAGGACATCATCGCCATCCTCGGGATGGACGAACTGTCCGAGGAGGACAAGCTGACAGTGGCCCGCGCCCGGAAGATCCAGCGTTTCCTTTCCCAGCCCTTCGACGTGGCGCAGGTGTTCACCGGCTCGCCCGGCGTGCAGGTGCCGCTGGAAAAGACCATCGCGTCGTTCAAGGCCGTGGTTGCGGGTGAATATGACCACCTGCCAGAAGCGGCATTCTATATGGTTGGCGACATCGAAGAAGTGAAAGCCAAGGCTGCCAAACTCGCCGCAGCAGCGGCATAAGGGGGAACCATGGCAGGGTCCGTGCAATTCAACCTCGTCAGCCCGGAACGTCGGCTGGCCTCGTTCCCCGCGACCGAGGTTCAGATCCCCGGCGCGATGGGTGACATGACGGCGATGGAGGGGCATGCCCCCACCATCACCACCCTGCGTCCCGGTGTCCTTCGGGTTGCCGGCGCAGAGGGGACGAAGGCCTATGTCGTGACCGGCGGTTTCGCCGAGATCACCGCCACCGGCATTTCGGTTTTGGCAGAACAGGCGGTGCCGGTCGAAGAACTGACCTCGGCGACGCTTGATGCCTTGGTGGCCGACGTGAACGCAGCCGCAGCGATTACCGCTGACAAGGACACGGCGGACAAGACCGCTTCTGATCTTGCGGCCCTGCGTGAGGCGGTCGGTCTCTGACACCAGCCAAAAAGCAATAGACCAAAGGCCCCGCGCTTGTCGGGGCCTTTGCTTTTTGGGTCTTCATTCTATTGCCTGGGGTCTTGCAGCATCAGCCCGGCGCAATCTGGCGGCCTAGCGCACCTCATTCGGGAACGGCCCGTTGCGCCAGCGCACCAGACATCCTGCCGCTTTCCAGCCCGTCACCGCGATCAGCGCCCCGGCGTAACCGTCCACGGCATAATGCCAGCCGAGCAGAACAGAGCCGATCATGATGCAGGCGGCGAAGGCCGCCAGACTGATGCCAAGCCAGCGCGACACTTGAAACCCGAAGATCGCCATCAGGACCGAAGACGCCACATGCATGCTTGGGAAAGCCGATATCGTATTCAGGCTGTTCGGCGCGGAATACATGGCCCACAGCACGTCCTGCGTCTCGACCACACTGAGCGCGCCTGTCGCGGCATGAGCGTCAAGCAGTCCGAACAATGGGGCGAAGCTGTCGCCAAGACCAAGAGAGGCAAAATAGGGTGGACCAGCCGAAGAAAAGGCGGTTGCCAGAAAGTTGCCCCCAACAGCCCATATCAGCAGGAAGGCAATCAGGAATTGCATCCGCGGCACTGACCCGGTCGTCATGAAACAGCTACCAAACAGGGCAAAATAGACGACGAACAGCCAGACGTTGTACATTCCCGTAAAGAACGACAGGGAATAGTGCCAGCCGAAGACAGTGTGAACAAAGTTGTAGGGATCGCTGCCAAAGTGCAGCAGTCGGTCCAACTCAGCAAAATACTCATCCCAGACAAAAGGCTGCATCGCCGGGATCAGTGATTTGAGCTGTGCAAAGGCCATAAGCGACAGCGCCATAAGGATCGTGGCGATTGCGCCGCCCACGAACCGATCACGATCGGACATGAAAAGCCGGACATCTTCCTTCAGCGCTTCCATGCGGTCCGGGACGCGGGCGATGTAGGTATGATAAAGCAGCCGCCAGAACAGGACGAAGAAGATCATCTGCGGCACCTTGGTCAGGAAGTTCATGACCAGCACACCAGCGGTGCCTGTCTTGACCGCCAGACCATGCGCCTGGCTAAG
Source organism: Tabrizicola sp. (assembly GCF_030373185.1). Classification (GTDB taxonomy): domain Bacteria; phylum Pseudomonadota; class Alphaproteobacteria; order Rhodobacterales; family Rhodobacteraceae; genus Tabrizicola. Next base: position 141,113 of record NZ_JAUCZH010000002.1, on the reverse strand, counting down.
CCATGCAGCCAGCAGGCAATAGAGCGTCACCAGCACCGCAAGCAGCAGATGGCGGCGAAAGACCTCTCTGCTTGCGTCAAAAGTTCTCGTCACCGTTCCGCTCATGACACCTCACCTTCGGGACAATCCCGGTGATGAACGGCCATTGTGGCTGAAAATGGACCGAACAGGCACGAAAGCGGGACGTTGCATCTTAGCTCCGCTGATAGAGTCCTTCGTAGATCGGAACCAGCGTATCGGTCTCGAACAGCGACGACACCGACATCCCACCCCAGATATTCAGGATCGCCTGCGCAAACATTGGCGCCGTTGGGACGATGCGGATGTTGCTTGCCGCCTTCACCTTGTCGGTCGCCTCGATGCTGTCAGTGATCACCAGAGATTTCATGACAGAGTTCTGCACCCGCTCGACCGCCGGGCCAGACAGGACGCCATGGGTGATGTAGCTGTGAACCTCGGTCGCGCCGGCCTCCATCAGCGTTTCGGCTGCCTTGCACAGGGTTCCGGCTGTGTCGCAGATGTCGTCAACGATGATGCACTTGTGGCCGCGCACATCGCCGATAACGGTCATACCGGCAATCTCTCCGGCCTTTTCGCGCCGCTTGTCGACGATGGCCAGGGGGGCGTTGATCCGCTTGGCAAGTTCGCGCGCGCGGGCAACGCCGCCGACGTCGGGTGAGACGACCATGATGTCATTCATCTGGCCGCGGAACTGGTGCTCGATGTCCAGCGCGAAGACCGGGCTGGCGTAAAGGTTGTCCACCGGAATATCGAAAAAGCCCTGAATCTGCGCGGCATGCAGGTCCAGCGTCAGCACACGGTCTACCCCTGCCTCTGCGATCATGTTGGCGACCAGCTTGGCGGTGATCGGTGTGCGGGCCTTGGCGCGGCGGTCTTGCCGGGCATAGCCGAAATAAGGGATCACAGCGGTGATCCGGCTTGCCGAAGACCGGCGCAGCGCGTCGGTCATGATCAGCAATTCCATCAGGTTGTCGTTGGCCGGGTTCGAGGTGGACTGGATGATGTACATGTCCTCACCCCGGACATTCTCGAACACCTCGACGAAGATTTCCTGATCGTTGAAGCGTTCAACCCGGGCATCGACCAGATTGACGCTCATCCCCCGGTGCATGGACATTCTTCGGGCAATGGATTTCGCCAGCGAAAGATTGGCGTTTCCGGCGATCAGTTTCGGTTCGGTGACGGCGGGCATGGCAGCTCCGAAATGGGTGGGGAGTCGGTGCCTTCGCTTATCACCCGGCCGGGCCATTGCAAACCGAAGCTTGCCCGGTTCTGGGGAAGAATCCACCCCCTTTGCAGGCTTGCCACGTCAGAACGCCGCAAGAAAACTGTCCACGTCGGCCTCGGTGGTGGACCAACTGGTCACCAGCCGGGCGGCTTCTCGCCCTTTGGCAACGGGGATGCTGTTATAGACCGCGCCCCCGCGTTCCAGCCGGGCATGAGTGCCTTCGGGCCACATCGGGAATTGCATGTTTGCCTGAACCGGATGCGCCTGGGTAACCCCCGGCTTTGCCGCCAGACCAGCGGCAAGCCGTTGCCCCATGGCATTGGCCCTGGTCGCCAGCCGCAGCCAGAGGCCATCGGTCAGATAAGCCTCCATCTGCGCGGAAAGGAACCGGTTCTTCGAGAAGAGATGCCCGCCCCGCTTGCGCCGAAGCTCAAATTCCCAAGCCTTTTCAGGGTTGAAGAACACCACAGCCTCGACACCCAGACAGCCGTTCTTCGTCCCGCCAAGCGACAGCACGTCAATTCCCGCCTGCCACGTCATTTCCGCCGGGCTGGCCCCGGTCGCTGCCAGAGCATTGGCAAAACGCGCGCCGTCCAGATGGCAGGGCAGGTCATAGGCCTTTGCAAGCGCGGTCAGGGCGCTGATTTCGCTGGGGGAATAGACGGTTCCCGCCTCGGTCACGTTGGTCAGCGTCAGCATCCCGCGCTGCACACCGTGAACGCCACCTTCCCCTGTTGTTGCGAGGGCATGACCAAGGGTTTCCGCTGCTATCTTGCCGTGATTCCCTGGCACCAGCACCAGTTTGGCACCTGAATAAAACTCGGGCGCATTGCATTCATCTTCGGCGACATGCGCGTGGGTGTGGCAGAAAACCGCGCCCCAAGGTGGGCAATGGCTGGCAATGGCAAGCGCATTTGCCGCCGTGCCGGTGGCGACCAGATGCACCACGGCCTCGGGCGACTGAAACAGATCACGCAGCAGCGCCGTCACCCGGTCCATGGCGGCATCAGCCCCGTAAGAGCGGGCGTAGCCATCGTTCGCGCGGATGAGGGCGGCCATGATTTCGGGCGCGGCCCCCGAGGTGTTGTCAGAGGCGAAATGCATCAGGGGTTTTCCTCGAACAGATAGTCTTCCCAATCATCTTCCGGCACTTCGCTTTCCGGCAAGGTGATCCCCCGGACCGACTGCCCCGCCTTGTGGGTGCTGTCGGGATCACCGGTCAGCAAAGGGTGCCAGTCCGGCAGCTTTTTATTCTGGAACAAAAGCTTGTAGGCGCAGGTTGACGGCATCCAATAGGCGATCTTCGGCAGGGATTTCGGCGTCAGGAACACACATTCCGGCACCAGCGCCTTGCGGTTGGGATAGTCCATGCAGCGGCAGCTTTCGCCGTCCAGCAGACGGCAACTGATGCGCGTATAGGCCACCTCGCCGGTATCTTCATACTCCAGCTTGTTCAGGCAGCATTTGCCGCAGCCGTCGCACAGCGCCTCCCATTCCGAGGGGGTCATCTTTGTCAGGGGGACGGTTTCCCAGAACCGGGGGCGCAGCTTTTCCATGGCGCCAAGGTGCTGTGGCGCGGCGGAAAAGGGAAGGGGCTAAAGGCTGGAAAGGATGTCGCGGGCCTTCGCGCAATCTGCGTCCATCTGAGTGATCAGGGCGGGAAGGCCATCAAACTTCAGCTCTGGCCGCAGGAAATCCACCAGCGCGACGGAAAGATGCTGGCCGTAAAGATCACCTTTGAAATCAAAGAGGAAACTTTCAAGGTTGGGCCGGTTTTGCCCGAACATCGGGCGCACGCCAAGGCTGGCGGCACCGTGGTAACTGCCCTTTTGCGGGCCAGTCAGGATATCGACCAGCACGGCATAGACCCCGAAACGCGGCAGATGCAGCCCGTCAACCGACATGTTGGCGGTTGGATAGCCAAGGTCACGGCCGCGCTTTTCGCCGTGGATCACCTCACCCTCGATGCGGTGCCAGTGGCCCAGCATGGCGGCGGCATCGCGCGGGCGGCCATCTGTCAGCGCACGGCGGATATTGGTTGATGAAATCTCGGCCAGATCATGGGTGATGAGGGGCGAGATCGTGGTTCGGATATCCCTTTCCGCGCAAAGTCTTGCAAGGTCCGCAGCCTTGCCCTTGCGCCCCTTGCCAAAGCAGAAATCCGCGCCGACCACGACATGGGAGACCCCAAGGCCGTCTGACAGCACCTGCTTCACGAAACCTTCAGGCGTCAGGCTGGCGAGGGTGTCATCAAAGGGCAGCTGAAACAGGTACTCGACCCCTAGCCGGGCAAGCCGGTTGGCCCGCGCCTCGGCGTTCATCAGGCGGAAGGCGGGGGCGTCAGGGGCGAAGTATTGGCGGGGGTGCGGCTCGAAAGTCACGATTCCCAAGGGGGCAGGCCCACGGGCAAGATCGATCACGGCCTGATGGCCCCGGTGGATTCCGTCAAAATTGCCCATGGCGGCAGAGGCGCCACGCGTGGACGGGTCAAGCCCATGCCATTGATAATGCTGTAGCATCCCGCCCTTGGTCGAGGTCTGGCCCCGTCAGTCGAACTTGCGGCTGGGCGCCAGAACCAGCGCTTCACCCTTCAGGACCACGGTTTTACCGACTGCGGCCTGGGTTTCAAGGGTCACCCGGCGTTTGCTGTGGTCGATCGCGGTCACGGTGACCTCGGCGCGGACGGTATCGCCGGGGCGGACGGGGGCCATGAAGCGCAGGGATTGGCCAAGATAAACGGTGCCGTGGCCGGGAAGCTGTTCACCGATGACGGCCGAAATCAGGCCGGCGGTCAGCATGCCGTGGGCGATGCGGCCTTCGAAGATAGTGTCCTGGGCATAAGCCTCATCGAGGTGGACGGGGTTCCTGTCGGTGGAGACCTCGGCAAAAAGTTCGATATCCCGGTCGGTTACCGTTTTCAGCAGATGCCGGGACATGCCGATTTCGATGTCTTCGATGCAGATTGTTCCGCGTGGCATGTTGTCCAGCATTGTTACCGAATCCCTTCCAGAGACCGGGAAACCGTAGCAGATGCCGCAGCGCAGCGCAATTGGTTGCGCAATAAAAGTTCAATAATGCAAACGATGTAGTACGAAAGTTACCGGGTGAATTTCAGCGCAACCGCCCCATCGCAAATGTGGGCGACAGTTGCCGGGCGTTCAGCCAATCCGACAACAGCCCGGCCTTGGGGTTTTCAACGTCCGGGCCGAATTCCTCGGCGGCAAGACCGCCGGTGATGAACAGCGTATCCAGCCCTTCCGAGATGCCGCCCTGTGCATCGGTGCCGATGCCGTCACCGATGCACAGGATCTGCGGGTCAGACAGACTGCTGATTTCGCCCAGACGGCGACGGGCGAGGTCGTAGATCGGGGGGTGCGGTTTGCCAAAGTAAAGCGCAGTTCCGCCCATTTCCTCATATGCTTGCGCCAGCGCCCCGGCGCAGTAAAGCCGCTTGTCGCCCATGTCGACCACGATGTCAGGATTGGCGCAAAGCATTGGCAGGCCAAGAGTTTTTCCCAAAAGAAGGGCCGCGCGGTAATCTTCCGGGGTTTCCGTCAGATCATCGAAAAGACCAGTGCAGACGATGCCTTCGGCTTCGTTCAGCGCGACGCGGGTGATGGGCGGCTGCGTTTTGGCGTAAGTTGCCAGATCATCTGCGAAGTCGGTAAAGAAAACCTCATCCTTCGGGGCGCCGATGTGGTGGACGCGGCGACCGACCGCGCCCGAGATCATTCCCATCTGCGCCGCATCGCCCGAGGTGACCACGATCTCCCAAGCGTCACGCGGCACTCCAAGGCCATCCAACTGCTTGATAACACTGGATTGCGGGCGCGGCGCGTTGGTCAGAAGCACGACCTTGCCGCCCCGCTGGCGAAAGCCCTGCAAGGCCGCCACCGCCGCTGGGAAAGCCGTCTTGCCATTGTGCAGACAGCCCCAGAGATCGCAGAAGACCGCATCATGGCGGCCGTTCAGGTCGGCAAGCGAGCGGATGATTTCGGTCATTCGGGACACCCTTTCGGCGGCAAATCCGCTGTCTTCTTTCCGTCTTCGTTGCGTCTTCCTTCCGTCTCTACGCGCGTAGAGACGGAAGGTTCCGCAACAGCCCTGAAATCAGAGCTTCAGCGCCGGGATGATCTGCTTCTTGCGGCTCATGATGCCGGGCAGAACGACCGTATCACCCGTCACGGTGCAGCCGAAGGACGCCTCGGCCATCTGTTTGACCAGATCATTGGGGACCAGAAGGGTGGCTTCTTCGCGGATGATGTCGACCACGAACAACAGCACCTGATCGGCGCCGTCTTCCTTTGCCACACCCTCCATCGAGGCCATCAGGCTGGCCTTGCGGTCAAGCACGACCTTCGGCGCAGTGGTTTCAAGGACCGAGACGCGCAGTTCCTTGCCGGCAACGGTGTATTCCTTGCTGTCCATCCGCAGGAGTTCCGCGTCAGAGAAGGCGGAGACATCGGATTTTGCCTCGAACATCTTCGTCGCGAGGTCGTTGATCGAAACACCCAGATCGGCGGCCAGCTTTTCAGCGACGGCGCGGTCATGCGGTGTGGTGGTGGGCGAGCGGAATTCCAGCGTGTCGGAAACGATGCAGGACAGCATCGCGCCCTTGATGGCTTTCGGGGCCTTGGCCAGCGTGTCGCCCATCAGGTCATGCATGATGGTGGCGGTGCAGGCCAGCGGGCGGATGGTGATGTCGATCGGGTTCTTCGTCTTGATGCCGCCGACCAGCAGGTGATGGTCGATGATGGCTTGAATCTTCGCGTCGTTGATCGAGGGGGGCAGTTCGGCGGGGTTGTTGGTGTCGACGATCACGACCTTGTCGTCGGCGGTGACGTCGGTGATGATCTCGGGTTTTTCCAGACTCCAGTGACGCAGCACGAAGGCGGCTTCGGTATTGGGTTCGCCCAGCAGAACGGGTTTCGCCGGGGTGCCGGTTTCATTGAGATACCAGGCCCAGATGATGGGCGAGCCGGTGGAATCGGTGTCGGGGGATTTGTGGCCGAAGACAAGCGTGGTCATGGGAAGAATACCTTTGGGTGGCGGTTTCGGGCGCGGTATAGGCGAAGGGGGGGTGATTGTCACGCGGGGGCGAATGTGGCATGATCGCAACCTTGGCAGAGGAGTATTCGTGGCATGGAACTGACCGTCTGACGCCCCGAATGGGGCCATGAACAGGGGCCGCTCGCCCCGGATTGAAGCCCTTCGCCAAAGGAGCACCCTGACAATGGACAAGCGCGCGCTGGCCTGAGGCCGATTGGTGCCGGGTTGCCGCCCGGCTGACCGCCATTTCAAGACAGGGGCAGAACATGCCGACCAAGAAGACTGGAAAACCCGCCATGGCGGGGCTGAAGCCATTGCCGAAGTCCAAGGGATTCGATCCCGCATCCCTGAAGGGGGCCAAGGGGCCTGTGGGACCGAAGCTGGTGCCGAAGCGCGGGCTGGTGCCGGGCAAGGGCGGGCATCGCTGAGCCGGTGCGGGGGGGCTGTCTGGCCCCCACCCCCGGCCCCCTTTCGGCGGGGGCCGGGGGCTGGCGTCAGGCGTAAAAGGCCGGCGCTTTGCGCAGGGTCGGCCATTGCGATGGTTCGTGGCCGTAGATCAGCAGCGCGTCCGGCCCGCCAAGCGCCAGAAGGCGATCAGCCGAGGCTTGGGCTGCCTTGGGGTCTTCGGCATCGGCGAAGTGTTCGCCGGGTTCCGAGGCGCGGTTGAGCGCGTCGATGGCAAGGATCACGCGGCCGGTTTCGGGCAGATCAAGGATGGCTGACAGGTGGCCAAGGGTATGGCCGGGCGTGGGGATCAGGGTCAGCCCGTCACAGACCGGCGTTTCGGCGTCGATCAGGTGATAAGTGGCGTCGGGCCAGTCGATCGGGCGGGCGGTGCCGAAGTAGCGGGGTTTGGGGTCGCTGCGTTCAACTGCGGTCAGCACGACGGGCGCATGGGCGAACAGGGGCAACGAGCCGACATGATCGATATGGCCATGGCTGAGGATCAGCAGGTCGATATCCTTGGGCGCAAGCCCCAGAAGCCCAAGCGCGCCTGCGGCGGTCTGCTCTGGGCCAAAGTTCACAAGGCGGCCAAAGACGGGCAGGCCGTCCCGGTCGGCAATGCCGGGATCGGTGGCATAGGCGGGTGGAAAGCCGGTGTCGATCAAGATGCGCGCGCCATGGTCGGTTTCCAGAAGGTAGGCGGGGATGCCGATGATACGTTCGCCACCGCGCACGTCAAAGAGGCCAAGGTCAAGGACGGTCAGGCGGGTCAGGCGGCCCGGCAGGAATGGGGGGAGGATCACAGCGGCAACTCGGTCAGTGTGTAGCCTTCGGCCGCCAGAAGGTTCAGCACACCCGCCTCGCCCGACAGATGGAGCGCGCCGAAGGCGGCGAAGACGGGGCCATTCGCGGCGGCTTCAGTCAGGACTGGTATCCAGCCGCGGTTGCGGGTGTTCATCAGCAGCTCTTCCATCCGGGCATATTCGGCATCGACCTGATCGCGGGTATAGCCGGGCATTTCATAGGTAACAAAGCGCAGAAACTCCCAGATCAGCCGGTTTTCCCCGGCGAAATAACTGTCGGCAAGGGTGGCGGAATAGTCTTCGACCCGGTCTTCGACGGCGAGGGTGGATTGCAGCATCGCGACCATTTCCGCCTTGGTCATGTTGTCGAAGATCGAAAAGACCGTGTCGAAGGGCTCCAGCCCGCGCACTGGCACGCCTGCTGCCCTGGCGGTGTCGATGACAAGGCCGTCAAGGCCCTTGGGGTCGGCCATCCGGGCCATGGCGCAGGGCGGCACGGCCAGCATGATAATGGCATACCAGGGCTGGAACTTTGCAGCCATGAAACCCGGCACGCCGCGCAGGGCCAGCGCTTCGGACAGGCCTGACCAGATATCGGGGGGCAGTTGCTCGATCAGGGTGGGGCCATCCGTGATCATTATTTTCGACGGGTCGCGGGCGATCAGGTCGAGAAGCTGCTTTTCTTCATCCGGGCCGGCTTCGACCAGAACCGTGGCAGCGGCGGTGATTTCGGGGGTGATGACATCCAGTGTCGGCAAATGCCGGGGATCGTCAAAATGATAGGTGCCGATCAGGGTAATGACCTCATCGCCACGCGTCGCGCGCCAGTAGTTGCCGGTTGGGAAAGGTACCGCGTTGGCGGCGGCTTCGATGGCGGCCACGCGGTCGGCGGGCATGTCGTCAAAAAGGTTGCGCCCGTTGCAGTCGGCGGCCACGGGGGCAGACAGCAAGCCAAAGGCGGTGGCAAGGCCGGCAAGGCAAAGGCGGGGGCTGGCAAGGCAAAGGGGGAGGCTGGGCATCGGGCCTACATCGGTTGAGTGCGGTTGGTGCATCGTGGCAGCCGATCCGGAAAAGGCAATGCGAAATGGCCGCGCAGGGGCGGGGTGAGGTGTTGACTCCGCGTGGGGCATCGCCTAACTCAGCATCCGTTAGCACTCGGGCAAGCTGAGTGCTAATCAAGATCAAACCTGGAAACTCAAGGGAGTACCCCAGATGGCTTTCAAACCATTGCATGACCGCGTGCTGGTCCGCCGCATCGAAGGCGAAGACAAGACCAAGGGCGGTCTCATCATTCCCGATACCGCCAAGGAAAAGCCCGCCGAGGGCGAGATCGTCGCCGTGGGCGAGGGCGCGCGCAAGGACTCGGGCGAGCTGATCGCACCGTCGGTCAAGACCGGCGACCGGATCCTGTTCGGCAAATGGTCGGGCACCGAAGTGAAGCTCGACGGCGAAGACCTGCTCATCATGAAGGAAAGCGACATCCTCGGCATCATCGCCTGAGCTTGTCCTGACCCGTAACCTATTCAAGGAGCTATCATAATGGCTGCTAAAGACGTCAAATTCGACACCGATGCACGCGACCGCATGCTGCGCGGCGTGAACATCCTCGCCGATGCTGTCAAAGTCACGCTTGGCCCGAAAGGCCGTAACGTGGTCATCGACAAGTCCTTCGGTTCGCCCCGGATCACCAAGGACGGTGTGACGGTCGCCAAGGAAATCGAACTGGCTGACAAGTTCGAGAACATGGGCGCGCAGATGGTGAAGGAAGTTGCTTCCCGCACCAATGACGAAGCCGGTGACGGCACCACCACCGCGACCGTGCTGGCGCAAGCCATCATCAAGGACGGCCTGAAGGCCGTTGCGGCTGGCATGAACCCGATGGACCTGAAGCGCGGCATTGATCTGGCCGTGATCAAGGTTGTGGCCGCAATCAAGGCCGCTTCGCGCCCCGTCAAGGACAGCGCCGAAGTTGCGCAGGTTGGCACCATCTCGGCCAACGGCGAAGCCGAAATCGGCCGTCAGATCGCTGACGCGATGCAGAAGGTCGGCAACGAGGGTGTGATCACCGTCGAAGAAAACAAGGGCCTTGAGACGGAAACCACCGTCGTCGAAGGCATGCAGTTCGACCGTGGCTACCTGTCGCCCTACTTCGTGACCAACGCCGACAAGATGGTTGCGGATCTGGAAGACGCCTACATCCTGCTGCACGAGAAGAAACTTTCGTCGCTGCAGCCGATGGTTCCCTTGCTGGAAGCCGTGATCCAGTCGCAGCGTCCGCTGATCATCGTTGCCGAAGACGTCGAAGGCGAGGCTCTGGCCACGCTGGTCGTCAACAAGCTGCGTGGCGGCCTGAAGATCGCTGCCGTCAAGGCTCCGGGCTTTGGCGACCGTCGCAAGGCCATGCTGCAGGACATCGCCATTCTGACCGGTGGTCAGGTGATCTCCGATGACCTCGGCATGAAGCTGGAAAATGTCACGCTGGACATGCTGGGTCGTGCCAAGAAGGTCATGATCAAGAAAGATGACACCACGATCATCGACGGCGCGGGCGACAAGGCCGAGATCGAAGCCCGCGTTGGCCAGATCCGCGCGCAGATCGAGGAAACCACCTCGGACTACGACCGTGAAAAGCTGCAAGAGCGTGTGGCCAAGCTGGCTGGTGGCGTTGCCGTCATCCGCGTTGGTGGCATGACCGAAGTCGAAGTCAAAGAGCGCAAGGACCGCGTTGATGACGCGCTGAACGCGACCCGCGCTGCGGTTCAGGAAGGTATCGTCGTTGGTGGCGGTGTTGCCTTGATCCAGGCTGGCAAGGTGCTTGAAGGCCTGACCGGTGCGAACAGCGACCAGAACGCCGGTATCGCCATCGTGCGCCGCGCGCTGGAAGCGCCGCTGCGCCAGATCGCTGAAAACGCTGGTGTGGACGGGGCTGTCGTTGCGGGCAAGATCCGCGAATCCAACGACGTGACCTTCGGCTTCAACGCACAGACCGAAGAATATGGTGACATGTTCGCTTTCGGTGTGATCGATCCGGCCAAGGTGACCCGCACCGCGCTGGAAGATGCGGCCTCGGTTGCCTCGCTGCTGATCACCACGGAAGCCATGATCGCTGACCGTCCGGAGCCGAAAGGCAACGCTGGCGGCGGCGGCATGGGCGGCATGGGCGGCATGGACGGAATGATGTAATCATTCCGGCCAGATGGCCTGAACGATCTGAAGGGCGCCCCAAGCGGGCGCCCTTTTTCTTTGGTGGCCGGGGCTTGTGCTGTCATGGCTTGTGCGGCCCGGACTTTACCGATCAAGGTGGCCGCCATGCGCCTGTTCCTTCTGACCGCCTTGACCATGCTGGCCTTCGCCGCCAATTCGGTTCTGAACCGATGGGCGGTTGGTCCGGGCCACATCGGCGCGGTGGAGTTTGCGACCCTGCGCCTGCTGGCCGGGGCGGTGACACTTGCCTTGCTGGTGGCTTGGCAGCGGCGTGGGCTGGCATGGCCCGGACGGCAGGGGCGGCTCGCCGGGGTCTTCGGGCTTTCGGCCTATCTTGTGGGCTTTTCGCTGGCCTACCGGGGGCTGGATGCCGGGGCCGGGGCGCTTGTCCTGTTCGGCATGGTGCAGGTGACCATGTTCGCCGGGGCGTTGATCTCGCGGGAAGTGGTGCCGGGGCGGCGCTGGGCGGGGGCTGCGCTGGCGCTGGGCGGGCTGGCGGTGATTGCCGCGCCGGGGGCAGAGGGGCTTGCCCTTCTGCCGCTGGGGCTGATGGCGCTGGCCGGGCTTGGCTGGGGCATCTATTCGCTGGCGGGCCGCGGGGCGACCGACCCCCTGGCGGCAACGGCGTGGAACTTCGTGCTGGCGGTGCCGGTGGTGCTGCCCCTTGGGCTGGCGCTGGGCTTTGAGCGGCCGGAGGCGCTTGGGGTCTGGCTGGCGGTGGTATCGGGGGCGGTGACCTCGGGCCTTGGCTATGCGCTTTGGTATGCGGTGCTGCCGCGACTTGGGGCGGCGCGGGCGGCGGTGGCCCAGCTTTCGGTTCCGGTGCTTGCGGCCTTGGGGGGCGCGGCCCTGTTGGCCGAGGTGCCGGGGCTGCGGTTCTGGCTGGCGTCAATCCTCGTCCTCGGGGGGGTGGCGTTAGCAAGCCTTGCTCAGAGCAATTTGACAAGGCGGTGAACGGTGTGGCCGGTGTCGGCATCGGTGCGTGACAGGCCGGTGGCGCGGAAGCCTTCGCGTTCCCAGAAGGCCCGGCCGCGCGGGTTGGCCGCCAGCACCGCAAGGCAGATCCGGGGCGCTCCACGGCTGCGGGCAAGCGTTTCGGCATGGGCCAGAAATGCCCGCCCAAGACCCGCGCCCTGCGCCCATGGGCCAAGGACCATCAGGCCAAGATAGGCGTCTGCCGGTTCTGGGAAGCCGTAGGACAGTTCGGCTACGCCCGACAGGCGGCCTTGAAGAAAAAGGCCAAGCCGATCGCTCTGCGCCGGGTCAGAGCCGGGAGGCGCGTCGGTGAAGAACTCGGCCGCCTGACGGTCCGGATCGACCGAGCCTTCGGCAAGCAGCCAGTAGTCGGGCGCTTCGCGGTAGAACCGGGCGACAAGCGGGGTGTCTTCGGGGGTGAGGCTACGGATCTGCATGGGCTATCTTCAGGATTTCCAGATCAAGGTTCCCGGCCGGTCGCCGCCATGTCACCACGTCGCCTACCCTTGCGCCCATCAGCGCGCGGGCAAGCGGAGATTGCGGCGCGATGCGGCCAAGGGTTGCATCGGCCTCATCCTCGCCAACGATTTCATAGGTGGTCTGGCGGCCATCTTCATCAGCGACGGTGACGCACAGGCCAAAGGCGGCCTCGGTCAGGTCATGGTTGGCGGGGTCGATCACCACGGCGGCCTTCAGCCGGGCCTCAAGCCAGCGGATATCACGTTCAGCCGCGGCCTCGGGCAGCTTGTCCAGCCGGTCGGCCCGGGTGCGGAGGCTGGCAAGGTCAGCCTGACGTACAACCAGCAGCCCCCGCAGCGCGGCAAGCCCGCGGGGGGTTACGATGTTCGGCCCCGGCGGGACGGGGCGTTCGGGCAGGTCGGGGCGGTCGCTGCCTGCATCCTCGTTCACGAAGGCGCGGCTCATTTCAAAATGACCTCCAGCGGGTCATAAAGCGCTTTCGCGTCGCCCCATGCGGCGGCGGGCAGGCTGTCGGGCTTGAAGCGGATGGTGCCGCTGGCGAGGTCTGCATGCGAGAAGAAGCGGCGTTCGGTCACCACGCCTTCGGGGTCGATCCAGTCGGCGGAGAGGCTGCCGCCCAGCAGGGTGCAGCGAAAGAACAGGTCGATCTGGTGAAAGCCGCTGTCGGGGTCATGAAATTCGTTCACCAGAACCGGGGCGCCGACGGTTATGGCAAGGCCGGTTTCCTCATGGACCTCGCGCGCAAGGTTTTGCGGCAGGGACTGGCCTGCCTCGCAGCCGCCGCCGGGCGCGCACCAAAGGCCCAGCCGCGCCTTGGGATAGGCGTTGACCAACAACAGCCGGTCCTGATGCAGGATCAGCGCGCGGGCGGCAATGCGGGGTTTGAAGCGGGCCATGATGGCGCAGGCTTGCGCGGTTGCGGCTGACTTGTCCATACCGATACCCTGCGCGGGAACAGGCCGATGCGACGCAAGGTAAGGGACAACCACCCTTTTCAACCGGGGGAATGAGGATCATGGTCCGGCCATGTCATTCCTGCGCTTTCCGCACCATGCGCCACCTGATCGGCCTGCGGGCCATGTGCCATCCGAACGGGTGATCCTTGTGCATGGGTTGGCGCGGTCGGCGCGGTCCCTGGCCGCGATGGGGCTGGCGCTGCGGGCGGCTGGCTATGCGGTCAAGCATGCGGCTTATCCGTCCACGAGGGCCGACCCTGCATCGCTGGTTGCCGAGGTGGCGGCGGCCTGTTCCGGTCCATCTGCCAGCACGACCCATATCGTCACGCATTCCATGGGCGGCATTCTGGTCCGCGACTGGCTGTCGCGCGGGCATCCCCCGGGGCTTGGCCGCGTGGTGATGCTGGCCCCGCCGAACCACGGGTCAGAACTGGTGGACCGGTTCGGCGACTGGAAGGCGTTCCAGATGGTCAACGGTCCGGCGGGCCTGTCACTGGGGACCGGTCCCGAAAGCTGGCCGAACCGGCTGCCGCCGCCGGATTACCCGGTTGGCGTCATCGCGGGAACGCGGTCGATCAACCCGATCCTGTCGCATCTGTTGCCCGGACCGGATGATGGGAAAGTGACCGTGGCCAGCACCCGGCTGGAGGGGATGGCTGATCATCTGACGCTGCCGGTCAGCCATACATGGATGATGGTGAACCCGACCGTCATGCGCCAGACGCTGTATTTTCTGCGCCATGGACGGTTTGACCACGGCTGAGGCGAGTTGGGTGGCGCGCTGATGGCGCCTTGCCGGTCAGCGCGTGGCCTGGGCCGATCCTTGCGCCCAGGCGAAGGTGTTGCCCTGGATGATTCGTGGAACCAACAGGGCGGACTGGGCCGCGTCGCGTTCGGAAACGCTGCCGATCGCGGCGCGGGCTGCAAGTTCCCCCACGTCGCGCAGCGGGGCTTCGAAGGTTGTCAATCGTGTCTGGACGGCATGTTGCAGCGAGGTTCCGTTGAACCCGATGATCGAAACCGCCTGTGGCACTGCCACCCCGGCGGCCGACATGGCCCGCAACCCCCCTGTCGCCATGGCATCGTTCAGGTAATGGATCACGTCCGGCAAATCGCCGTCCCGAAGCAGGCGTTCTGTCAGAAGCTGGCCACTTTGTGCTGTGCGGGTCAGGTCGCGGTCGGCGAGAACCCGGCACTCGGCCCCCGCGCGGCGTAATTCATTGACAAAGCCGTCCATGCGGCGGGCCGCGCAGAGGTCGCGCTGCAACTCGGCGCCGATATAGCAGGCGCGGCTGAAGCCCGCGTCCAGGCAGATGCGCGCAGCGGCGCGTCCGGCAGCTGCGTGGGAAATGCCGACCGTGACATCCGGTCCGGGGTTGTCACCATCCCAAAGCTGCACCGGGCGCAGGCAGCACTTGCGCAAGAGATGCGTGGTCGGTTCTGTCCTTGGCAGGCCGCCGGTCACAATAAGCCCGGCGGGTTTCATCGACAGCATCATGCGGACAAGACGTGCCTCGTTCTCGGGGTCGAAGAAGGTTTCTCCGATCAGGCTTGAATACCCGCGCGGTGTCAGCACCGCATTGATGCCGGCAAGGACGCCGGAATAGACCTGATCGCTGATCGAGGGGATCAGCACGCCGACCAGCGGGCTGGTCTGCGATGACAGGGATCCGGCAAGAGAGCTTGGCACATAGCCCATTGCATCGGCAATTTCGGTTACCCGGCGGCGTGTCGGTTCGCTGATCCGCCCGGTGCCACGCAAGACCTTCGATACCGTCATCCGGCTGACGCCGGCGGCCTTTGCCACATCCGAAATCGTTGCGGGGCGGAGGGGCAGAGGGGGTTGACTCATGGCTGTGTTATCGATACCAATTTGGTTTAACGATAACCCAACGGACGGGACCGCACAAGACGCGGAGCCAGAACCGGAAGGGGACCGGGAGGAGGAGGAGACCGATGAAGCGCCTGATCGGGCAAATTTGGTCGATCGTCGATCTTGTGATCGCCGTGCTGCTGGCGGCCATGATCGCGCTGGTCTTTGCCAATGTCGTTCTGCGCTATGGCTTTTCATCGGGCATCCGGCAGTCGGTTGAACTGGCGCGGTTGTGGTTCGTCTGGGTGGTCATGCTGGGGGCGGCGGTGGTGCTGCGCCGGGGGGAACATCTGGCGGTGGCCGAGTTTTCCGAGGCGCTGTTCCCGCGTGCCGTACCCACCCTTCGCCGGCTGTGTTGGGTGGTGGTGATCATCGCGGTGGGGATGCTGTTCATCGGGGCCTTGAACCAGACCATGTCCAACTGGAACAACATCTCGCAGCTGACCGGCCTGCCGTCGGCGCTGTTCTATCTGGCGGGCGTGGTATCAGCGGTTCTGATGGCCGCGATTGCCGTGGTTCGGCTCATCGACCCGATGCAGACCGGCATCGCCCGGATGGACCGGGACGAATGACGCTGGTCCTGTTCCTTGGTGTTCTGTTCGTAGCCATTCTGGCCGGGTTGCCCGTGGCATTTGCGCTTTTGCTGGCGTCGATGGCCCTGATGCTTCAGCTTGGCACCTTCAGCCCTGACATTCTGGCGCAAGGCCTGATCAACGGGGTGGACAGCTTTCCCCTGCTGGCGATCCCGTTCTTTCTGGTCGCCGGCGAGGTCATGTCTAAGGGCGGTCTGTCCGAACGGATCGTGCGCCTTGCGATGACGCTGGTTGGTCATAAGCGGGGCGGCCTTGGCTATGTGGCGGTGCTGACGGCGATTGTGCTGGCCGGGCTTTCCGGGTCGGCCGTGGCCGATGCGGCGGCGCTGGTGTCGATCCTTTATCCGATGATGCGCAACGCTGGCTATCCCGAGGGGCGCAGCCTTGGGCTTTTGGCATCAGGCGGGATCATCGCGCCGATCATCCCGCCGTCGCTGCCGCTGATTCTGATTGGGGTAGCCGGCAATATCTCTATCGCCAAGCTGTTCATGGCCGGCATCGCGCCAGGGCTGATGATGGGCATCACGCTGATGGTCGTCTGGTCCTTGCTGATGCGCAAGGAAGACATCGCAACCCTGCCAAAGGCCAGCGGCGCGGAACGGCTTTCCGCGTTCAAGGAAGGTGTATGGGCGCTTTTGCTGCCGGTCATCATCATCGGTGGCATCCGCTCGGGCGTCTTTACCCCGACCGAAGCAGCGGTGGTGGCGGCGGTCTATGCCATCGCGGTCTCGGCGCTGGTCTACCGGACGCTGACGCTGGCGCTGCTGTTCGAGGTGCTGGTCGCCGCCGGGCGGGCCACGGCGATGGTCATGTTCCTTGTCGGCGCCGCGATGGTGGCTGCATGGCTGATCACGGTGGCGCAACTGCCGCAACAACTGGCAGTCTTGCTGGAACCGCTGATCGAAAGCCCGCGCCTTCTGATGCTGGTCATCATGCTGATCGTGCTGGCGGTCGGCATGGTCATGGACCTGTCGCCCACCATCCTGATTCTGGTGCCGCTTTTGATGCCAGTGGTGAAGATGGCGGGGATCGACCCGGTGTATTTCGGCCTGATGTTCGTGATGAACTGTTCGATCGGCCTTCTGACCCCGCCCGTTGGCACCGTGCTGAACGTCATCTGCGGCGTCGGCAAGGTGCAGATGAGCGTTGCTGTCCGGGGCATCACGCCATTCCTTGCAGCCTATGTGGCGCTGCTTGTCCTGTTCATCATCTTTCCAGAACTGATCACCGTACCCGCCAAGGTTCTTGGCGGCTGATATATCCAAAGGGAGGACTACACCATGAAACTACTGAAAACCCTTGGCCTTGCATCGGCCTTCGCCTTTGCCGCGCTGTCGGCACAGGCCCAGACCGAGCTGAAACTGGCCCACGCAGCCCCCGACACCGACCTGCAACAGACGCTGTCGCTGTTCTTCAAGGAACAGGTCGAGGCGCGGACGGGCGGGTCTGTTACCGTCACGATCTTCCCGCAGGGCCAGCTTGGCAATGACGCGGCCATGATCGACGGCGCGCGGTCGGGCATCATCGACATCGCCATGTCCGGCCTGAACAACTTTACCGGCCTTGTGCCGCAGGCCGGCGCGCTGGAACTGCCCTTCATGTTCCCGACCCGCGAAACCGCCTATGCGGTGCTCGATGGCGAGATCGGGCAGGGCCTGTCGGCCGAGTTCACCCAGCACGGGCTGAAGGTTCTGGGCTTTCCGGAAAACGGCTACCGGAACATGACCAACAACCGTGGTCCGCTGCGCACGCCGGCTGACCTTGCCGGGCTGAACATGCGGGTCAACAACTCCAAGGCGCTGAACGACATGTTCGCCGCCCTTGGTGCCAACCCGTTGCAGCTGCCGGTGGCCGAGCTTTACACTGCGCTTGAAACCGGCGTCGTCGATGCGCAGGACCATCCGATCGGCATCGTCGTGTCCTTCAAGTTCAACGAGGTGCAGAAGTATCTGAGCCTGACCCAGCACGCTTATTCGGCGCTGGCTCTGGTGATGAACGACGCCAAGTTCAACGGCCTGACCGCCGATGAGCAGAAGGTCGTCCTTGAAGTGGCCGCCGAAGCCATCGCGATGCAGCGCAAGGCGGTGCAGGAAAAAGAGGCCGGCATGATCGACGAGCTGAAGGCCGCCGGCATGGAAGTGAACACCGATGTCGACGCAGCCGCATTCCAGGCGGCGGTGAAATCGGTCTGGGATGGCTTCATCGCTGAAAATGGCGATGTGGTGGTCAACGCCATCATGGCGGCGCAGCAGTAATCTGCCCGGCCATTGCGAAACCGGGGGGCGGGAAACCGCCCCCTATTCTTGCGTTTCAGCCGGTCGATTGGCGGATCAGGAGTTCCGGGGAAATGGCGATCCGGATGGCTGCGTCCTGCCGCCCGTCGAGCACATCAAGGATCAACTCGGCGGTGCGCGCGCCGATGTCGCTTGGGAAGGGGTTGATCGTGGTCAACGCGGGAACGGCGATCCCGGCGATCTCGTAATCGCCAAAGCCCGCGATCCAGAACTTTCCCGGCACATCGACCCCGCGCCTTTGGCATTCGGTCAGCGCGCCAAAGGCTGAAAGGTCAGAGACGCAGATTACCGCTTGCGTGTCAGGCATCGTTTCCAGCAGCCTGCCCATCGCCTCGGCCCCCTCGCGCATCGAGATGGGCGGCGCACCAGCGGCGATCAGCCGGGTAGCATCCAGCCCATGCGCCTGCATCGCGGCAATGAACCCGGCGCGGCGGTCGGCGCCGCGGGTATCGCGAGTGGTGTCGCCGCCGATGAAGGCGATCCGGGTCAGACCCTGCGCCACGAAGTGATCCACCATCCCGCGCACCGCGTCGGCGTTGGAAAAGCCGACGACATGGCCGATAGGGTCTTCCGGCAGATCCCAGGTCTCGATGACGGGAATCCCTGCGTTTTCCAGCATCCGCCGGGCGCGCGGGGTATGGCGGCCGCCGGTCACGACGATGGCTTCGGGGCGGCGGCGCAGGAACTGCTCGATCAGGCGTTCTTCCTCGGCCATGTCATAGTCGGTGTAGCCCAGAAGGATCTGCAACCCGCGCGGCTTCAGCCCTTCGGACAGACCGCGCAACGTGTCGGCAAAGTTGGCGTTGTTGATCGAGGGGATGGTGACGGCGATGAAGTCGGTCTTTTGCGACCGAAGGTTCGAGGCGGTGCTGTCAAAGACATAGCCCAGATCGTCAGCGGCCTTGAGGATGGCATCGCGCGTGGTCGCGCTGACCGAACTGTCGGTCTTGAAGGCCCGGCTGACCGTCATCGGCGAGACGCCCGCAAGACGGGCGACATCGGCCATTGTCGGTGACTTGCGGGTGGTGTTCATGGCGCCTTGGTATCGTTACCCCGGCCGAAAATCCAGCGTGGAGAATTTTGCTCAGGTCGGATCGAAACTGTGGGCTGTCGTGACATGGTGATGGATGCGCCCGGTGAAGAAGCGCGACAGAACGCCTTCGGTCGCGGCGCGGCCTTCCTTGCGGATCGGGTGGTCAAGGAAAGCGTCCACCGTGGCCCGGTCCGGCCAGTCGATCGCCAGGATCAGCGGGAACTCCGGCGCGCCCTCATCCCGGTCGTCGGCGAAGGTGACGTGGACGGCCAGCGCGCCGGGAAAGCGGCGCCAGACCGGCAGGATTTCGGCCAGAACGGCGGCGCGGAACGCCTCGGTCTGGCCGGGGTGGACCGTGCCTTCGAACAGGGCATAGCGGGTGATCATGTGAACTGCTCCTTGTTCGGACCTTTGAAGAATTCCATCAGCGCGGCCTGATCCTCGCCGCCCAGTCCGGCTGCCGTCAGCATCCGGTGAATCTCGGCGCAAAGGGCGGTCAGGGGCATGGGGGTGTGGGTCAGGCGGGCCAGGTCGGCGGCACCGTTCAGATCCTTGACCATGTTGTCGATGCGCCCGGTGCGGCGATAATCCCGCGCGGCGAAACGGGGCATGTATTCCTGAAGGATGGCACTGTCGGCGCGGCCCCCCTTCAGCGCCTGTGGGATCATGTCGGCATCCACGCCTGCCGCCTCGGCAAGCGCCGTCGCCTCGGCCACGGCAAGAAAACCAAGGCCGCAGAGCACCTGATTGATCAGCTTCGTCGTCTGGCCGGCACCGGGGCCACCCATCCGCGTCTGGTTCGAGGCGACCTTGGACAAGATCGCCTGCGCAGCGGCCACATCTTCCGGCGCGCCGCCCTGCATCAGGGTCAATTCGCCCGTGGCGGCCTTGGGGATGCCGCCAGAAAGCGGGCTGTCCACCCAGGCCAGACCCTTGGCCGCAGCATCAGCGGCAAGGGCCTTGGTCGCTTCGGGGTCGATCGAGGACATGTCGATGATCAGCGTTCCGGGGGCCGCGCCTTCGGCCACGCCACCCGGGCCAAAGACGGCGGCCCGCACGATATGCGGAGCGTTCAGCGACAGGATCACCGCCCGCGCGCCTGTCGCGGCATCGGCGGCAGAGGTGGCGGCGGTCGCGCCACCGGCTACCAGCGGGGCGACTTTGGCGGGGTCAAGGTCAAACACCGCAAGCGGCGTGCCGGTGGCCACCAGACGCGCGCCGATGGCACCGCCCATGGCGCCCGCACCGATCAGGGCGATTCTCTCGGTCATGTAAGCACTCCTTCGGCGGCGGCAGAGATGATGTCAGCAAGCGGTTGGTCGATGTCGATGGTCACGGCTTCATCTGGCCCGGATTCGGGACTGGGGGCCTCCAGCGCGGCGAACTGGCTGTCCAGAAGGCTGGGCGGCATGTAGTGGCCCGTGCGCGCAGACATCCGCCCGGCAATCAGGTCGCGGCTGCCCGACAGGTGGATGAACCGCACCGGCCCGCCCGCACCGGCCCGCAGCCGGTCACGGTAGGCGCGACGCAGGGCCGAGCAGCCGACGATCACCGGCGCCTCGGTGGCCAGCACTTCGGCCACCCGGTCCAGCCATGGCCAGCGGTCCTCATCCGTCAACGGGATGCCCGCGCGCATCTTTTCCACATTGGCGGGCGGATGCAGGTCATCGCCATCGCGGTAGG
The DNA here is from genome assembly GCF_030373185.1 of Tabrizicola sp. GTDB lineage: Bacteria > Pseudomonadota > Alphaproteobacteria > Rhodobacterales > Rhodobacteraceae > Tabrizicola. The sequence goes on along the minus strand of NZ_JAUCZH010000002.1, from coordinate 120,477 downwards.
GGATGCCAAGCTGCGCGGCCAGCCCCTCACCGACCGAGGATTTGCCGCAACCCGACACGCCCATGATGACGATCCGCAAACTCATAGCGAGGCCGTGATGCCGCCGTCGACATAAAGGATGTGGCCGTTGACGAAGCTGGCGGCGTCCGAGGCGAGGAAGATGCAGGCGCCCTGCAATTCCTCGACCTTGCCCCAGCGCCCGGCGGGGGTGCGCTTTTCCAGCCAGGCGGAGAAGGTCGGGTCTGCCACCAGCGCCGCATTCAGCGGTGTGTCGAAGTAGCCTGGCGCGATGGCATTGCAGTTCAGCCCGTATTTCGCCCAGTCGGTCGCCATGCCCTTGGTCAGGTTGCCGACCGCCCCCTTCGTTGCCGTATAGGGCGCGATGGACGGGCGGGCGAGCGCGGTCTGTACCGATCCGATGTTGATGATCTTGCCCCGGCCCCGCGTGATCATGTGGCGCGCGACCGCCTGACCCACATGGAAGACGCTTGCGATGTTGGTCTGGAGAAGACGCTCGAACGCGTCGGCGGGGAAATCTTCCAACGGCGCGCGGTGCTGCATGCCGGCGTTGTTCACCAGAATGTCGATGGGCTTGCCTGTGGCCTCGAAGGCGTCCACGGCGCTGCGGACGGCGTCATGGTCGGTCGCGTCGAAGGCCAGCGTTTCGGCCCCCGGGATCCGCGCGGCGGCGGCTGCAAGTTTGCCCTTGTCCCGCCCGTTCAGCACCACCTTGGCACCCGCTGCGGCCAGACCTTCGGCCAGGGCAAAGCCGATCCCCTGCGAAGACCCGGTGATCAGCGCGCGGCGTCCCGTCAGGTCAAACATCTGCTGTCCCAAGTTCTTTTTCCTTTCAGTTCGCACTCGACAATTGTCGTTGCCTCTGTTTATGTTATCGATAACAAGAACTGTCAAGAACAAGCACTGTCAACCCGGGATCGGAAAGACCATGACCAAGCCTCATATCCTGCAAGTCGGCCCTTATCCCGAATGGGATCAGGTTCCTCTCGACGCAGCTTTCCACATGCACCGTTACTTCGAGGCCCCGGACAAGGCCAGCTTTCTGGCCGAGGTCGGGCCGCAGATCAGGGGCATCGCCACGCGGGGCGAGTTGGGAGCCAACGCCGCGATGATTGCGGCCTGCCCGCAGCTGGAGGTGATCAGCGTCTATGGCGTCGGCTATGACGCGGTTGACCTTGACGCAGCCCGCGCCCGCGGCATCCGGGTGACGAACACGCCGGATGTGCTGACCAATGACGTGGCCGACCTTGGCGTGGCGATGATGCTGGTGCAGTCGCGCGGCATGATCGGCGCGGAAACCTGGGTGCGCGACGGGTCTTGGGCAGCCAAGGGGCTTTACCCCTTGCAGCGTCGGGTCTGGGGCAAGCGGGCGGGCGTCCTTGGCCTTGGCCGGATCGGGTTCGAGGTGGCCAAGCGTCTCGCGGGCTTTGATCTGGAGATCGCCTATTCCGACGTTGGCCCCAAGGATTATGCGAAGGGGTGGGAGTTTATCGCCGACCCGGTGGCCCTTGCCGCGCGGTCGGATTTCCTGTTCGTGACGTTGGCTGCATCCGCCGTGACCCGGCATATCGTGGGCGCGAAGGTGATCGAGGCTCTGGGGCCAGAGGGCATGTTGATCAACATCAGCCGGGCTTCCAACATCGACGAAGAGGCCCTGTTGGCGGCGCTGGAATCCGGCAAGCTCGGCTCTGCCGCGTTGGATGTGTTCGAGGGCGAGCCGAAGCTCAACCCGCGTTTCCTCGACCTGCCGAATGTGCTGGTGCAACCCCACCATGCCAGCGGCACCTATGAAACCCGGCAGGCAATGGGCAAGCTGGTGCGCGACAATCTGACCGCGCATTTCGCCGGCCAGCCCCTGCTGACCCCGGTGCTGTGATGCGCGCGATTGTCATTCACGCGGCCCGCGACCTCAGGATCGAGGACCAGCCTGAGGAGGCCCCCGGTCCGGGCCAGTTGCGTTTGCGGCTGGCGACGGGGGGGGTCTGCGGGTCTGACCTGCATTACTACAACCACGGCGGCTTTGGCGCGGTGCGGCTGCGTGAACCGATGATCCTTGGCCATGAGGTTTCGGCCTTTGTCGAGGATGCGGGCGATACCGGTTTCACCAAGGGTCAACTGGTCGCCGTGTCACCCAGCCGCCCTTGTGGCACCTGCAAGTTCTGTCTGGAGGGCCTGCCGAATCAGTGCCTGAACATGCGCTTTTATGGCTCGGCCATGCCGTTCCCGCATATTCAGGGTGCATTTCGTGAAAGCCTTGTGGCCGATGCCAGCCAATGCGTCGATGCCACCGGCCTGACCCCGGGCGAGGCGGCGATGGGTGAACCCCTGGCCGTGACACTTCACGCCACGAAACGCGCGGGCGACATGCTTGGAAAGCGCGTTCTGGTCACCGGCTGCGGGCCGATTGGAGTCTTGTCGATCCTCGCCGCGAGGCGGGCGGGGGCAGCCGAGATCGTGGCGACCGACCTGTCGGATTTCACCCTGGCGCTGGCGCGCAAGGTGGGCGCGGACCGGGTGATCAACACCGGCACCGAGCCGGAGGCGCTGGCCGCCTACAGCGCCGACAAGGGCCATTTCGACGTGCTTTACGAATGCACCGGCGTTGCGGCGGCTTTGGCGGGCGGGATCGCGACGCTGCGCCCGCGTGGGGTGATCCTGCAACTGGGGCTGGGCGGCGACATGACCCTGCCGATGATGGCGATCACCGCCAAGGAGTTGGACCTGCGCGGATCGTTCCGCTTCCACCCGGAATTCGCCGTGGGCGTCGGGCTGATGCAAAAGGGGCTGATCGACGTGAAGCCGTTGATCACCCAAAGCGTCGGGCTGGATCAGGCGGAAACGGCGTTCCGGCTGGCCAGTGACCGATCACAGTCGATGAAGGCGCAGATCGTGTTTTCCGCCTAGGGCGCCGCGCTGGCGCCTATGGCCGCCAGTGCCGCCTCGGCCACCTCCACATCCTGCGCGCCGGTGCCTGATCCGATGCCGATACCGCCCAAAAGCACGCCACCGCGCCAGATCGGCAGCCCGCCGGCAAGGCCGGTCATCGCCCCGTCCGTCGCGGCGGCAATCGCGGGGCGGACGGCCTCGGGCAGCGCAGCCGAAGGTTTGCCGGTCGAGGCCGCCGTCTGCGCCTTGGCCCGGGCCGACCGCAGCGACAGAACCTTGGCCCCCGCCATCCGCAGCACCGCCAGATCGACCGCCGAGGGATCGACGATCACGATACATTGCGGCTGGCCCATGGCCTGCGCCTTTTCAGTCGCCGCATGCAGCATGGCAAAGAGCGCTGCATCGGTCAGTCTTTCGCTGGGCAGCGTGATCTGCATGGGCTGGCCTTTCGGTTTGACGCCTGTACTTGGTAACGATAACAATTATCGGAATGGGAGGCGCCTGTCATGTCATTCTTCGAAGTCCACGATCCGGCATTCGGTGCCTACGTGCTGGGCAATGCGCCGGTCAAACGGCTGGCAACAGGGTTCGACTGGGTCGAGGGGCCGGTCTGGTTTGGCGACCTTGGCTGCCTTCTGTTTTCCGACATCCCGAACAACCGCATCCTGCGCTGGACGGAAGAGGGCGTGACCACCTTCCGCAGCCCGTCGAATTACGCCAACGGCCACACCCGTGACCGGCAGGGGCGGCTGGTCAGTTGTGAACACGGGTTGCGCCGCGTCACGCGGACGGAACTGGATGGGACCGTCACGGTGATTGCCGACGGGTTCGACGACAAGCCCCTGAACAGCCCCAATGACGTGATCGTGGCGCGCGATGGCGGCATCTGGTTCTCCGACCCGCACTACGGGATCATGACCGATTACGAAGGCTTCCGCTCCGCGCAGGAACTGCCCTGTCAGGTCTACCGGGTGGACACTTCGGGCAAGGTCGAGGCGTTAATTTCCGACATGGCCTGCCCGAACGGTCTGGCCTTCAGCCCCGATGAGATGCTGCTTTATGTCGCCGATACCGGCCGGATGCACAGCAAAGACCCCCAGCATATCCGCGTCTATGACATGGTCGGGGGTCGGCCGGTCAACGGGCGGCTTTTCCACACCATCAGCCCCGGTTGCGCCGATGGCATCCGCTGCGACAGCGACGGCAACCTCTGGTCCTCGGCCGCCGACGGGGTGCATTGCATCGCGCCGGACGGGCGGCTACTGGGCAAGATCCTCGTGCCGGAACTGGTGTCGAACATCTGCTTTGGCGGGCGCGCCAAGCACCGGCTTTTCATCACCGCGACGACCAGCGTCTATTCGGTGATCCTGAACAGAAAGGGCGTACAATGGCCGTAACCACACCACAGATTGGTCTGATCGGCCTTGGCACCATGGGCTCGGCCCTTGCGCTGAACATCGCGGACAAGGGCTTTCCCATCGCGGTTTGGAACCGCACAGCGCAAGTGACCCGCGAATTCCACGCCGGGGCCGGTGAACTGGCCCGCCGCATCACCCCGACCGAGACTTTGGCCGATCTGGTGGCCGCGATCCGCCCGCCGCGCGCGATCATCCTGATGGTGCCGGCAGGGCAAGCGGTCGATGACCAGCTTGCGGCCCTCGCGCCGCTGCTGGACGCGGACGATCTGGTGATCGACGCGGGCAACGCGAATTTCCACGACACCAACCGCCGCAACGCTGCCGCTTTGCCGTTCCACTTTCTGGGAATGGGTGTTTCCGGCGGCGAAGAGGGCGCGCGTCACGGCCCGGCGATCATGGCGGGCGGCGCGGTCGAAGACTGGACGCGCATGGCCCCTGTTCTGCAAGCCATCGCGGCGCGGGCAGAGGATGGTACCCCCTGCGCTGACCACATGGGGCCTGCGGGGGCGGGGCATTTCGTCAAGGCGGTTCATAACGGCATCGAATATGCCGACATGCAGATGATCGCCGAGACCTATGGCGTGATGCGCGACGGACTGGGGATGGATGCGCAGGCCATTGGCACGACCTTCGCGCGGTGGAACGAAGGCATCCTGCGGTCCTATCTGGTCGAGATTTCGGGCAAGGTCGCGCTGGCCGCCGACCCGGTTTCAGGCGGGCCGCTGCTGGACGTGATCCTTGACGCCGCCGGGCAGAAAGGCACTGGCCGCTGGACCGTGATCGAGGCGCAGAACCTTGCCGCGCCGATCCCGGTGATCGAGGCGGCGGTGATGGCGCGCAACGTCTCGGCCCGGCTGGCGGAACGCGCGGCGGGTGAGGCGCTGTTCGGTCCGGCCCCGGCCCGCGTCGAAGGGTTGTCACCCGACGATCTTGAACAGGCGCTGATCGCCGGCAAGATCCTGTGCTATGCCCAAGGCTTTGCGATGATGACGGCGGCGGGGGCCGAGTTCGGCTGGGCGCTGGACCTGCCCGCCATCGCCCGGGTCTGGCGCGCGGGCTGCATCATCCGCTCGGCCATGCTGAACGACATGGCGGGCGCGCTGGCCGAAGACCCGGGGCGCAACCTGATGCTGGCCCCGTTCTTTGCCGACCATCTGCGCCAATCGGTTCCGGCCTTGCGCCGGGTTGTGGCGGCGGGGGCGCTGAACGGGCTGGCTAGCCCGGCGCTGTCGTCGGGTCTTGCCTGGTTCGACATGATGCGGACGGCGCGCGGCACCGCCAACATGATTCAGGGTCAGCGCGATTTCTTTGGCCTGCACGGGTTCAAGCGCCTTGACGGCGTTGCCCGCCCGCACGGCCCCTGGGCCGGGGGCTGAACCGCCAGCGCGCGGGCCTAGCCCGTCTCACCCGGCACCAGCCGCGTTGGCACCACCGTCACCTCTTGCCCCGGCTCGCCCTTCAGGCGGGCCACCAAAGCCTCGGCGGCCGCCTTGCCGATGGCCGTCGTCGGCACCACCGTCGTCGTCAACCGGCGCGGCAGGATCGAGGCCGCCTCCATCCCGCCCCAGCCGGCGATGCCGATATCCTCTGGCACCCGCAACCCGCGCGACTGGGCATAGGCCAGACCGCCGATCGCCATTTCATCATTGTGGAAATAGACGACATCAAGCTTCGGCTCGCGGCCAAGCAGCGTTTCAAGCCCGTAATAGCCAGCGTAAAAGCCCGGCGCGTCGTGCAGAACCTCGCGGGCGATCAGGGGATGGCCGGCGCGGGAAAGGGTGGTCTCGAATCCCTCTTGCCGGGCGGCCCCCATCACATCGGCCCGGGCCAGCGCGCCCACATAGCCCGCCCGCCGCCGCCCGCGCCGGATCAGAAACTGCCCCATTTCGGCGCCGCAGTCGAAATGCGAAAAGCCGACCGACATGTCGATGGGACTGGTCGTCAGATCCCAGATCTCCACCACGGGTGAAGCTGCTTGACGCAGCAGGTCCACCGTTCCCGGCGTATGGGTGCGCCCGGACAGAATCAGCCCCGCTGGACGCCAGCTGATCACCTGACGGATCCAGGCTTCCTCTTCTGCGGCGGAATGGCTATTGGCCCCGATCATCAGTTGATAGCCCAGCCGGGTCAGCGCCCGGTCAACCCCGTCAAGCACGTGGCCGAAAAGGCCCGAGGTCAGCCGTGGAACACACATGCCGACCAGCGTGCTCGCCTGATCAGAGCCGAAAGCCGCGGCCAGCCGGTTCGGCACATAACCCAATGTTTCTGCCACTTTGGTGACCTTGTCGCGGGTCTCGGCCGAAAAGCCGGACCCACCGCGCAGCACCCTGCTGACCGTCATCTTTGAGACCCCGGCAGCGCGGGCGATGTCTTCCAGATTGGCTTTCACGGCGCGGTCCTGCCTTTCGTCAAAGGTTGGCCATCAGTCCATGTTATCGATAACTTTGCGCTTGACAGCCTGCAGTCGCAAGATCATCTTTTGATACGTTACCGGTAAACCTGACGCAAGATCAGACAAACCTGCGGTAGCGACCTTGGGAGGATCCGCCATGCACCCGTCGTCTGACGGCCTGTTCTTTGACCGTATCGTCAAGTCCTTTGGCGGGACGCAGGCGCTGAAGGGCGTGTCGCTGACCGTTGGCCGGGGCGAGATCGTGGCGCTTCTGGGCGAAAATGGCGCGGGCAAGTCCACGCTGATCAAGGTGCTGGGCGGTATCCACCGCCCCGATGAAGGCGACGTGCGCATTGACGGCGCGCCTTACGCGCATGAGGCGGGCAAGGCGGGCGGGCAGAAGGTGGCCTTCATCCACCAGGATCTTGGCCTGATCGAATGGATGAGCGTCGCGGAGAACATCGCGCTGGCATTGGGCTATGTCCGCAAGGGTCGCCGGATCGACTGGACAGCCACCGAGGCTGCGGCGGATGCGGCCTTGCGTCTGGTCGAGGCCGAGTTCTCCGCCACAGCGCGCGTCTCCAGCCTGACCCGTACGCAGAAATCCCTTGTCGCCATTGCCCGCGCTCTGGCTGCCAGCAGCGATTTTCTGGTGTTGGACGAGCCAACAGCCAGCTTGCCCGCAGATGAGGTGGAGCGGCTCTTTGCCGCCCTTCGTCCGCTGAAGGCGCGCGGGGTGGGGATGATCTATGTCAGTCACCGTCTGGACGAAATCTTTCGCATCGCTGACCGTGTGGCGGTGCTGCGTGATGGGCAGATGGTCGGAATGCGCCCCATCGAACATACCACGCCCGAGGAACTGGTCAGCCTGATCGTCGGCCGCAAGGCCCGCGAAATCGCGCGGCCCGTTGTGCAGGACGGCCCCGCGATCCTGAAGGTCGAAAGCCTTGCGACCCCGGCGGTTGGACCGGTCAGCTTTGACATCCGGCGGGGTGAGCTGCTGGGTCTGGCGGGCTTGCGCGGGGCTGGTCACGAAGACATCGGCCGGGCGCTGTTCGGCGTCATCCCCCATGCCGGGCGCGTGACGCTGGACGGCCTGACCCCTGACTTGCGCACCGCCCAGACGGCAATGCAATCCGGCATCGGCCTTGTGGCGCGCGACCGGATCGGGGAAAGCGTGGCCCCCGGCCTTGCGATCCGAGAGAATGCCTTCCTGAACCCGTCGGCAACCGGGCGCGGCCTTCTGTCCATCCTGTCACCGCGCCGCGAGGAAGCCATGGCGCATGCCATCGGTCGCCGCGTCGGCCTGTCTCCGAACGATCCGACGCTGGCGATCGAGGCGCTTTCGGGCGGCAACCAGCAAAAGGTCGTGGTCGGGCGCTGGCTGGACTCTGGCCGTCGCCTTCTGATCACCGAAGACCCGACCGCAGGCGTCGATGTGGGTGCCAAGGCCGAGATCTACCACCTGCTTTATGAAGCGCTGGCCAGTGGCATGGGTGTCCTCGTCGTCTCCACCGATTTCGAGGAAATCGCCGCGATCTGTCACCGTGCCATCGTGTTCAGCCGCGGCCTGCCCGTGGCCGAACTGAGCGGCGTCGAACTTTCCACCGAATCGCTGATCCAGGCCGCATCGGCCGGTGAAGCCGCCTGAGGACCAGCCATGCCCGGAATAGACTCAAACGCCGTCGAGCCGACCAAGGACGAACTTCGCGGCCTGACCCCGCTGCGCAAGGCGCTGCGGTTGGCGCCGACCTATGGGCTGGTGATCCTGATGCTGGGGTTGATCCTTCTGTTCTCGATCCTGTTGCCCACCACCTTTCCGACACTGCTGAACCTGCGCTCCATCCTGAGTGACAAGGCGATCATCGCGCTTCTGGCCCTTGCCGCCATGATCCCGATGGTGGCGGGGCGCATCGATCTGACCGTCGGCTACGGGATTGTGCTGTGGCATATCCTCGCGATCAGCCTGCAGACGCTTTACGGCGTGCCGTGGCCCGTGGCGGTGGCCATCGTGCTGGTGCTGGGCGTGATCACCGGGGCGCTCAATGGCCTTCTGGTCGAGGTGGCGCGGATCGACAGCTTCATCGCCACCCTTGGCACCGGCACCGTGCTTTATGCGCTGGCGCTGTGGCACACCGGCGGGCGGCAGATGGTGGGCGCGCTGCCCGACGCCTTTTATGCCATCAACGGCACCTTCGTCTTCGGCCTGCCGATCACCGCCTATTATGTGCTGGCGATCACGGTCGCCCTGTGGATCATCCTCGAATACACGCCCACGGGCCGCTACCTTTACGCCATCGGCGCCAATCAGCGCGCGGCGGAACTGAACGGCATCCCGACGCGGAAATTCGTGATCGGCGCTTTCGTGACCTCGGGCGCGCTGACCGCGCTGGCGGGGGTCTTGCTGGCGTCAAAGCTGCGCATCGGTCAGGCCTCGGTCGGGCTGGAGTTTCTGCTACCGGCACTGGTCGGGGCGTTCCTTGGATCAACCACCATCAAGCCGGGCCGCGTCAACGTCTGGGGAACCATCGTCGGCGTGATGATCCTGGCAGTCGGCATATCAGGAATCCAGCAGTTCGGCGGCAGTTTCTGGGTCGAACCCATGTTCAATGGCACGACGCTTCTGATCGCCATCGGCATCGCCGGTTATGCGCAACGGAAGAAGGGCGCGAAGTCAAAATAAACAGCATCTTAGGGAGGAACCACCATGCTGAAACGGACCCTGCTACAGACACTTCTCACCGGCACCATTCTGGCGGCCACCAGCCTGACCGCCTTTGCGCAAGACGCCTTTGACGGCCCGACCACCGGCCCCAAGGCGGCCGAGGGCAAGACCATCGTCGTCCTTGCGGGCGACATGAAGAACGGCGGCATCCTTGGCGTCACCACCGGGATCGAAGAAGCCGCCGCCAAGATCGGCTGGGAGGTCAAGGTGCTTGACGGTGCCGGGTCCGTGCAAAGCCGCGCGGCGGCGGTGGGGCAGGCACTAGCGCTTGGCCCGGACGGCGTTGTGATCAACGGCTTTGACGCCGCCGAACAGCAGGCCGCGCTGGAAGGTGTCGCGGCGGCGGGCATCCCGATGGTCTCGTGGCACTCCGGCCCGAAGATCGGCTGCGACGCGCCCGGCGGCATTTTCGCCAACGTCTCGACCGACGCGATGGATGTCTCCATCAAGGCGGCCGAATGGGCGCTGACGGATGCGGGCGGCAAGCCCGGCGTCGTGATCTTTACCGACAGCACCTATACCATCGCCATCCTAAAAGCCGCCAAGCTGAAGGAAGTGATCGAGGCAGGCGGCGGCACCGTCCTGCAATGGGTGGACACGCCCATTGCCGAAACCTCGGCCCGGATGGGTCCGCTGACCACCACGCTTTTGCAACAGCACGGCGCGGCATGGACCCATTCGCTGGCGATCAACGACCTGTATTTTGACTTCATGGGTCCGTCGCTGGCCGCCGCCGGGATTGATGGCAAGGGCGCGCCCAAGGCCGGGTCGGCGGGTGACGGGTCGGAAGCAGCGTTTCAGCGCATCCGCACTGGTCAGTATCAGGCGGTGACGGTGGCCGAACCCCTGAACCTGCAAGGCTGGCAACTGGTGGACGAGCTGAACCGCGCGATTTCGGGCGAGGCCTGTTCCGGCTACATCACCGCGCCCGCGCTGGTGACCGAGGCGGGGCTTGCCAACACCGAAGGCAACGCCTTTGACCCCGACAATGGCTATCGCGAGGCTTATGCAGCGATCTGGGGCAAGTAAGCTTCACCCAACCATTGAAGGTGCCAGAGCCGCGCTCTGGCACCTTTTGCGTGTCTGGCCGGCGATGTGGCCTTACGGGTCAGGCCCCCATGCTCGCGCCGGCGCCCAGCTGGCGCGAGATACGGTCGGCAAGGGCAAGCAACTCGGCCCGTGCTTCATCAAGGGGGACTGTGGCGGTGCCGGACAGTCGTCGGACGTAGGGAATGGTGATGGCAGCGACCACCCGGCCGGAAATGTCACGGACCGGGGCCGAGATGTTGATGACCCCGGCGATGGTGAAGGAATCGTTCTCGGCATAGCCGCTTTCGCGCACGCGCTGAAGGTCGGCGATGAAGGCGGCGCGGCGTTCGTCGGTGCCGTCACTGGCGCTGGCAAGCAGGCTTTCCAGCGCGTCATCATCCATCCACGCCGCAAGGACGCGGCCGGATGAGGTGTCAAACACCGGAATCCGTGCGCCCAGCCGGACGGCAGTGATGTTGTTGTCATTGCAGTCCACCTGCGCGATCACCAGCACCCGGCCGGAATGCAGGATGGCAAGGTGCATCGACTGGTTGATGCGGTTGGCCAGCTTCTGCATCGCCGCGCCCGCGACGCTGGTCAGGCGGCGGATGGGAGGGTGGGGGTGGGCGATCTCAAACATCTTGGTGGTCAGGGAATAGCGGTCATCCTCATCATTCAGCTGAACATAGTCGCGCTTGCGCAAGACCATCAGCATCCGAAAGATTTCCGAGGTGGTGCGGCCAAGGGTCTTGGCAATTTCGGCCTGGGTCTTGCCTTCGGGGGCCGAGGCGAGGTGTTCAAGGATATCAAGCCCCTTCGACAATGCCGGGGCGCGGTATTTCTCGCCCCGGTCGTCGCCGTCTTCCGTGTCGCCGTCTTCCGTGTCGCCGTCTTCCGTGTCGTCGTGATCGTCGTCAACGGGCATCGGCGGCTCCATATGGGGGCTGTGGTGCGCGAAGGATGCGTTTTGCCACTGGACCTGCACGCCGTGCCGATGACCTGACGCGCTTGCAAGCTGAGACGGTGGGCAAAAGCTACGCTTCCTGCACGCTGGAGCGGCGGCAATGGGCGCTGCAGATCGACACGGCGGCGCAAGCGCAGGCAGTGCGGCCCGATCTGAAGCCAACCCCGTTGCGCTGCTGGGATGGGGTGATGCAGGCCGCGCACGATAGGGCGGTGATCTGGCCCTTGCGCCCGCCGCATGTGCTGATGAGCTTTTCCTGCTGGCCGCCAATCTGGGCGAACCCTGCGCAGTGACGCCGGGGCCACTGGTGCCGCGCCATACCGGGCGACAGGTCTTGGCAGCAATGCAGGCGCTGGCCGATCTGGTTGACCCGGCCTGCCGGGGGATGGACCCGATTGCCGCGCTGGACGCCTTGGCAGACAGCAAGACACACCGGGTCATCCCGCTGACCTATCTGTATGCGCCCAACGGCCACGCGGGCTATCGTTCCCAACAGATCAGATTTCACGACATCCCCGCCATCGGGCAGGGTGGGCCGAACGGATCGGCGCTGGGCGGCACCGGTGTCGCGGTTTCGGCACGCACGGCCCTCCCCGAGATTTGCACACGCTTTCCCATCTGGCTGGCCCCAATGCCGCGCTGAAGCTGGCCGATCTGGGGGCCGATGTGGTGAAGGTCGAACGCGCGGGGTCGGGTGATCTTTCGCGCCAGTTGTATCTGACGGACACAAGGATTGGCGGGGAAAGCACGATCTTCCACGCGATCAACCGCAACAAGCGGTCCGTCGCGGTGGACATGAGGAACCCGGCTGACCGGGCCGCGCTGCATGATCTGATCAAGGGCGCCGGTGTGGTCTTGCAGAACTTCCGCCCCGGAGTGATGGACCGGCCGGGTTTTGGCTATGAGGCGGCGCGGACGATCAATCCACGCATCGTCCATGGGTCGGTCACCGGCTATGGCACCGAGGGGCCTTGCCCCATCGCGCGCCATGCGCTCGGCGCAGGCGCTGCCAATCCCCTGACCGGCGGCGGCGATGAGAGCAGTCTTTCCAGTAAGGCGTTCCATGGGCGGTCCTTATGCCACGCCCGGCAGGCAGGCCGGGCCGATGGGGTCAAAGCTTTTGTAGGTGAGGATGAATTCGCGGTGGCCAAGGTCTTCGGATTTCGTCAGCTGGCCCTAGGCGACGGCAACCACCAGATCGCGGATTTCACGGCCCACCTCGTCAATCGTGCGGCGGCCTTCGATGATGTCGCCAGCGTTCACGTCCATATCCACGGCCAGGGTGCGGAAGGTTTCGGGGTTGGCACAGATTTTGATGACCGGGGAAATCGCGCTGCCGACAACCGACCCGCGCCCGGTGACAAACAGCGTAAGGTGCGCGCCCGAGGCGATCATCTCCACGATTTCGGCGTTGTCGCTGATGTTGGGAAAGCCAAAGCGTACCTCGCCATCTGGCACCACGTCCATCAGGTAAAGGCCGTCATGCGGGGGAATGTCGCCGGGCTTGATGAGCCCCGAAATCGGGCTGTCGCCGGATTTCACATAGGCGCCCAGCGATTTCTTCTCGATGGTGGAAAGCCCGCCCGCCGCATTCCCGGCGGCAAAGCAGCCGTAGCCAAGAGTGGCATAATAGCGTTCGGCTTTCTGGACGCTTTCGCGCAGAAGCTGACCGAGTTCAGGGGTGTCGGCGCGGGTGGCCATAATGGCTTCGCAGCCGATCAGCTCGCCGGTTTCTTCGAAGATGCAGGCGGCTCCTTCGGCGATCAACAAGTCAAAGGCCCGGCCCGCCGCCGGGTTGCCCGAGATGCCGCTGGTACCATCGGACCCGCCGCAGACCGTGCCGATCACCAGATCGCTGACCGCCATCGGCACGCGGGGCAGTTCGACGATGGCATCAGGCGCGCCTTCAACCGAGGTTTGGCCGGCCTTGACGGTGGATCGGGTGCCGCCCGACTTCTGGATGACCAGCGTCTTGACGGGGCGACCCGAGGCCTGAACGGCAGCCGAGACGCGGACCTTGTCAAGGCTTTCGCAGCCAAGGGACACGAACAGCACCGCGCCCACGTTGGGGTGGGTGCAAAGCCGTTCCATCATCCGGACCTTCCGTCGGCGTCCTGCAGGACCACGCCGGGGGTATAGCCAGAGCGGATGTTGTGGACATGGACATGCGCGCCGGGCGCGATGTCGGCGGGGGCGATGCCGATGGGCATGCCGTATTTGCGGAGGGTCTCCCCCAAAGCGATGGCGCTACGGGCGATCTTGTGGGCCATGGGGATGGTTTGAGTCAGCACGACCGGGCCGCCGTCCAGTGTGACCTTGGTTCCCGCAGACGCGGTGGCGCGGGCGACCAGCACGTTGTCATCGGGGTGCAGCAGCAGGAAAGGCCCGGTCATGGGCGGCGTTCCACCATGTAGATGTGATCGGCAACCAGCGCTGTTTCGCCGTGCTGGTTGGTCACCGTCAGCCGTTCGGTGACGCGGCCAAAGCCGGGGCGTTTCTCCATCGGCTCAGTCGCGATGATTTCCACGCGGGACCGGATGGTGTCGCCGATGAACACGGTCTTCACAAAGCGCAGCCGGTCATAGCCGTAGGAAAACGCGACAGGGTTGATGATCGTGGCCGTCAAACCGACGCCGATGGTAAAGACCATGGTGCCATGCGCGATACGCTGGCCGAAGGGCAGGGTCTTGCAGAACTCGGCATCCAGATGATGCGGGAAGAAGTCGCCGGAATGGCCGGCGTGAACCACGAAATCGGTTTCCGTGATCGTGCGGCCTACCGTCTGGCGGCCCTCGCCAATGACGAAATCCTCGAAGTGTCTGGTCTGTTCAAGCATCGGGGGCTGCCTTGATGGGCTGAACGGGCTTCGACGAGCTTTCGTAAGCCGCCTCGACCAGAGCCATGGTGTGCCATGCGTTTTCGGCGCTGCTTTCAAGGATGGTATCTTCGCCAGTGGCAAAGCGCATGACGTGCGTGAAGCGGCCAAGGAAGGCCTTGATGAACCAGTTGCCTTGCAGAGGGGGATCCGGGTCCAGTCGGTGCCGGTGTTCAGCCACAGTTTATCGGGTTCACTCATCGCGGTGCGGGTGTTCGACACGGTTGACGACGGGTGGCCGATGGTCTTGGCATGCACGCCAAGCGGGTTGCCCAAAAGGTCGCGGATCATGTCGAGGGAGTGGATGGAGTGGAGCAATATTTCCACCCGCGGCAGGTCGCAAGGAAGGCCCAGAGGTGCCACGGGGTGTCAACGGCCAGAAGGCCGTCGATATCCACCACATCGCCCAGAAGGCCCTGCGCGATGGTATCTTTCAGCGCCAGCAGCACCAGCAGCGCCGGGGCGAAGCGCAGCTGGGAATTGACGGTGGCGCGCAGCTTGCGGGCGCGGATCAGGCGGATGATCGCGTCCGCCTCGGCCAGATCGGACCCCATGGGTTTGTGGATGATGCAGGTGGCGCCTTCGGGCAAGGCGGGCGTGGCCGGCGATGCCATCAGACGGCAGGGGTTCCTCGAACCAGCCGATGTTGAGCGATTCCAGCAAGGGCAGGCGGCGCGCGGCTTCTGGCCCGGTCATCGACTGGTTGGCGTCGGTCGTGATTTCGCAATCCGGCCCAAGCGCTGCGCGCTCGGCTGTCAGACGGGCGGCATCGCCCGCGACGGCAGGTTTGCCGATCTTGATCCTGGACCCAAGGAAACCCGCCTCGCGCAGGGCGACGGCATCATCCACAAGGGCAGCGGGTTCGATAAGCAGCCAGCCGCCTTCGGTGGAATACATCGGCACCCGGGTCTTGGCCCCGCCCGCCAGCAGATGCAGCGGCAGCCCGGCGCGCTTTCCGCGCAAGTCCCAAAGCGCGATGTCTATGGCGGCAAGGGCCAGCGACATGATCGGGCCGACCGCGGTGGCGTGGCTGGTGAACAGAAGATCACGCCAGATCGCCTCGATCGCTTCGGCCTCGCGGCCCATCAGGGCGGGCAGAAGGGTGTGGCGGAGGAGGGCGAGGGTCGACGGGCCGCCGTCGCCGATGGTGTAGCTGTAGCCGCGCCCGCTGGCATCTTCGGCATCGGTCAGGGTGACGAAGATGGTTTCATGGCTTTTGAAGCATTGGATGGCGTCGGTGCGGCGGACCTTTGGCACCAGATCGACAAGGAAGGCTTCGGCCTTTTCGATGCGTGGCATGCCAGACCCTCAAGGTGGCGTCGAGCAAGTGGAATTTGTCCAGCGCGATGCCAAAATGCAGGCGTTCGCCCATTGCGACGGGGCGGGGGTTCAGCATCTTGGCCTGCACCTCGACCCCTGACAGCGTGGCGAAGAGGAGTGTCTGGGTGCCGAGGGGCTCGGTCAGAGTCACGGGCATTTCCATGTAGGCCATATGCGCGGTGGGTGGCATGGAATGGCCTTCGGGCATGATGTTGTCGGCACGAACGCCGAAGTGGACGGCTTGACCTTCATTCGCCTTGGCGCCGGGCGGCAGGGCAATCTGCGTGCCGTCAGACAGGATAACCTGCCCGTCTGTAACGGTTCCGGGCAAAAGGTTCATGGGTGATGATCCGATGAAGGTGGCGACGAAGGAATTCACCGGGCGTTCGAACACCTCAAGCGGGGTGCCGATCTGGACGATATGGCCATCACGCATGATCACGATGCGGTCGGCCAGGGTCATCGCCTCGATCTGGTCATGGGTGACGTAGATGATGGTGGTGCCGACCTTCTGGTGCAGGCGCTTGATTTCCACCCGCATCTGGTTGCGCAGCTTGGCGTCACGGTTCGACAGCGGCTCATCGAACAGGAACACATCAAGGTGGCGCACAATCGCGCGGCCCAAGGCTGCGCGCTGGCGCTGACCGCCAGAAAGCTGGCCGGGCTTGCGGTCCACCAGCGGGGTCAGCGACAGGATTTCCGCCGATTCAGCCACGGTTTTTTTGATTTCAGGCTTGGGGCGCTTGGCAATGTGCAGAGAAAGGCCAAGGTTTTCGGCCACAGTGATATGCGGGTAAAGCGCGTAGTTCTGGAACACCATGGAGATGTTGCGATCCCGAGGGGGCAGGTCGTTCACCACCCGGTTGCCGATCTGGACAGTCCCGCCCCAGATTTCCTCCAGCCCCGCGATCATCCGCAGGGTTGTGGACTTGCCGCAGCCCGAAGGCCAGACCAGCACGACAGACTCGCCATGCGCGATATCAAGGTTGATCGCGTGGACGACCGGCAGCGCGCCGTAGCTTTTGACAACGTCCCGCAGGACCACGTCTGCCATGTCTTATCCTTTCACGCCGCCAAAGGTCAGCCCGGCGATGAGGTGTTTCTGCACAAGGAAGGTCAGCAAGAGCGCGGGAATGATCATCAGGACCGCCAGCGCACTCATGCCCCCCCAGTTGAGGGTGAAGTGCGAGGTGAAATCCATCAGCCCGACGGCCATGGTTTTCGAGTTGAGCGATCGGGTCAGCTGGCTGGCCAGCGCGTACTCGTTCCACGAGGTCAGGAAGGCGAAGATACCGACGCTGTCGATGCCGGCACGGGCGCCGGGGAATTCCACCTTCCAGAACGCCTGCCAGCGGGTGCAGCCGTCAATCCCGGCCGCCTCGGCCAGTTATTTTGGAACCTGACGGAAGAAACCGTCGATCAGCCAGATGGTGAATGGCACGTTCAGGGCGACATAGCTGAGGATCATGCCGAAATGCGTGTCGATGATCCCCAGGCGTCCGTAAAGGATGAACAGGGGCAGCGACAGCGCCACCCCCGGCACGGCGCGCGACACCATCAGGCGGAATTGCAGGCCGGATCGGGCAGCATTGGCGTGCTGAGGGGCCTTCATGGTGATCTGACCTCGGCCCCGGCCGGTTTGTGGACCTGACAGCTGTGGTCGATACCGCTGGGATCCAGGGCGGCACGCTGGAATTTGGCAAGCTGGGAACGGCGGAACAGAAATTCCAGCCGAGGATTCAGTCGACCTTCCTGATTGTGGCCAACAAGAAAGCGCTGGAGTTCTTGCCCGAAGGGGCCGAGCTGAACGCGCCGACTATGACCAGCTGGTCGCCTGGGCGAAGGCGACGAACGAAGCGAAAGGCGGTCCGAAGTTCGGCTTTCTTGCCGGGCAAAAGGGCCTGAACACCGCTTTTCGCAGAGCTTCATGCTGCCATCCTATGCCGTCGGCACCGTCAAGCCCTTGACCAGCGCCGAGGCGGAAGCGGCATGGACGATGTTCCGCGATCTGTGGGTGCATGCCAATCCGACTTCGACCAGTTACAACTTCATGCAGAACCAGCTGGTAAGCGAAGCAGTCTGGGTTGCCTTCGACCTCGTTGCCCGCATCGCCGATGCCTTCAACCAGAAGCCTGATGATTCCGAGGCCTTCCCGGCCCCCGCTGGCCCCAAGGGCCGCGCCTACACGCAGGTGATCGCAGGTGTTGCCATCCTGTCAACCGCCCCCGACATGGAAGCGGCCAAGGCGCTGGTGGCCTATATGATGCAGCCAGAAACGCAGGCTGCCACGCTGCGCGCCACCAACTTCTTCCCGGTGGTGGATGTGGTACTGCCCGATGACATGCCCGCCTCGCCCAAGACCTCTGGCCCGGCCATCGCGGCCATGTCCGGCGCGCCGGACACGCTGCCGCTCGTCGCCCCAGGCATCGCCGCCAGCGCGGTCTTTGACTTTGTCATCTCATGGAGCGAGGTCTTTGCAGCCGCTGTCCTGACGATCGAGAACCGCACCTTGACCGCCTTCCTGATGCAGTCGCTGGACTACTCGCCCCTGCATTTGAAATTCGCTGGCGTGGCCGCCATGGCGTTGCCTGCCCTGATTATCATCTTCGCCGTTCGCAAATACTTGCCTGCGATCAGGAGCATTTCGAACCGCCACGGGGTGTCATGGCCGAAATCGTCATCCAGGGCGCCCAGAAAAGCTTTGGCAGCTTTACCGCGCTGCATTCGGTGGACGTGACCATTTCAGACCGGGAATTCATGGTGCTGCTGGGTGCCTCGGGCTGCGGCCAGCGTGCTGAAATTCATCGCGCTGGAAGGGTTGGCGTGACAGCCGCGCCTAGTCCAGAAACGGCCCGGAATGTTCGTGCGCGTCGGACAGCAAAGGGCCATGCGCGCCATGGCCAAGCTCGTCTTCGGCACCATGATTGGCGATTTTCTTTGTTTCTTCGGCCTTGTCGGGCCACTGCTGGTCCCTGTGATCTTCATGTCGCTCGACAATCTGATCCGCCCCTGTTCCGTGTACCGTGCTGGCCTGCCCCGGAAGTTCTGTCAGCCTGATGCAGAGTCTGCCCGACCATGGGCGCCAAGCCCACGGATCACCGCCCGCGCTGCCGCCATGACCGGCACTTCGGTTTCCTTCAGGATGGCGAGGCGGTCAAAGCGGGCGGGGTCGCGGTTGACGGCCTCACGCAGGGCTGCACCAAAGGCCATGCGCAACTCGGTGCCGATGTTGAACTTGCAGATATGGCTGCTGGCTGCAAGGTCGGCGCGCTGGGACACCGGCACGCCGGAGCCGCCGTGGATCACCAGGGGAACCGAGGTCAGCGCCTCGATCGCGCGGAGGCGGGCAAGATCCAGCCCCGCGCCGCTGTCTTGTTGCAGGTGAACGTTGCCGACCGAAATGGCCATGGCATCAACCCCGGTGTCGCGCGCGAAACGGGCGGCTTCCCCGGGATCGGTCCCGGATGAGGCGGCCCCGCCGGCGTAGCCGACAAAGCCGATCTCGCCTTCGCAGGACACCCCTGCCGCGTGGGCGAGTTCGGCAACCCGGGCCGTCAGGTCGATGTTTTCCTGCAAGGGCAGTTTCGAGCCATCGAACATCAGCGAGGTGAAGCCCGCCTCCAGCGCGGCGCGGCAATCCTCCAGCGAATAGCCGTGGTCGAGATGGGCCACGACCGGCACGCTGGCGTTTTCGGCCAGATGGCGGAACATCCGGCCAAGGATCGGCAAGGGCGTATGTTCGCGGCAGCCCGGCCCGGCTTGCAGGATGATCGGCGCGCGTTCCGCCTCGGCGGCAGCGACATAGGCGCGCATGTCCTCCCAGCCAAGGCAGACAAGGCCGGGGACGGCGTAGCCATCCCTCAGCGCCGGTTGCAGCACGTCGCGCAGGGTGGCAAGCGTCATTTGAACTTGGCCACCATGTCCATGATGCCGGGGATCGTGTGCAGTTGCGCGGCGTGGGTCGGCTGGAAATACTGCTTCAGGCTGCGCTGGGAAAGGCCGCCGAGGATGGTGAAATAATACATCTCATAGCCAGGCAGCACGCAGCAGGGGTGATAGCCCTTGTCGATCAGCACGGTGGAGCGGTTCATGATGTGGTAGGCGTCGCCCGGTTCATTATCGACCCGCTGCATCATTTGCAGGCCCGAGCCGTAATCAGGCTTGAAGCGGAAGTTGTAGCATTCGTCGTGGCGGCTCTCATCGGGCAGGCGGTCGGTGTCGTGCTTGTGGCTGGGAAAGCCGGACCAGCCGCCCGCGCCGACGGTGAAAAGCTCGCTGACCAGCAGGCGGCCAACGCGGTCATGATAGGCCGCGCCAAGGATGTGCTTGATCTTGCGATGGGTTTTCGTGTCGTCCGAGCCGTATTGCACCTTGTCGATATCCGCCGCGCGGACGGCGAAGGGGCGCAGGGTTTCCCCGAATTTCGCCCCGGCGATGAACACCTCGGTATCGGTCAGGGCGGTGATCCGCGCGCCGCTGTCTTGCGGGACATAGACGCCTTCCGGCTCGCCATCCCAGACATCAACGCCCCGGTTGCCGATCCGGGCGAAGGTTTCGCCCATCGTTTCGACCGTCACGGTGCCGGTGGCAGGGACGACGCAGGTCTCGTATCCGGGGGTGCGATAGTCGAAGGTCTCGCCCGCCTTCAGCTTGACGATGTTGAAATAGACGAGCGGCACCAGCGCATCTTCCATGTCGACGATGGCGCGGTTCTGGTTGTCGTGCGGGGCGATGTGCATGGAGGGTGCCTTTATGCGGAGGGGCCGGGGTGCTGGCCAAGGAAGGTATCAAGTTCGGCGCCCGTCGGCATGGCCGGGGCGCAGCCGACGCGGGCCACGACCATCGCGGCGGCGGCAGATCCGCGCAGGACGGATGTCTTGACGGGACGGCCATTTGCCAGCCCGGCGATGAAGGCGCCAAGGAAACTGTCGCCCGCGCCGGTGGGTTTCAGCGCCGTGGTCGGGTAGATGCCGGTGGCAAACTCACCGTCGTGGGTGATGGTGACAGCACCCTTTTCGCCCATCTTGTAGACCACGATCTGCGCGCTGTCGCCGATCAGGCTGCGCGCCTTTTCAAGACCCCGGTCGGGGTGGCCGGCCATGAAGCCGAACTCCACATCATTGCCGACGATCACATCGCACATTGCCCCGGCGCGGGAATAGACCTCGGCGGCCACAGCGGCCGAGGGCCAGGAATAGGGCCGGTAATCCACGTCGAAGATCAGGGGCAGACCGGCGGCGCGGGCAAGGTCGAAGGCGCGGAAAGCGGCAGAGCGCGAGGGCTTGGCGGCAAGGACGGTGCCGGTGGTGATGAGGGCAGAGAAGGCGGCATAGTCTACCGTTTCCACATCTGAAACGGCCATCGCAAAATCAGCGGCATTGTTGCGGTAGATGACCGATTGGCAATTTTCCAACCGCGTTTCGACCACGGCGAGCGAGTTGCGTTCTTCCCCCGCGACCGCGCGGACATGGGTCCGGTCCACGCCATAGGCATCAAGCTGGTTGAGGCAGAAGCGACCCACCGCATCATCCGACACGCAGGTCACCAGCGCCGCGCGGCAGCCCTGCCGGGTCAGGGCCACGGCAATATTGGCGGAAGACCCGCCAAGGGCGGCGGTGAACCGGGTGGCATTCTCGGTCCGGGTGCCGGGGGGATCTGCGTAAAGGTCCATCCCGGCACGGCCGATAACAAGGAAGTTCTTCCCGGCAAGGCGGGCCAGATCGGCCATCAGACGCCCTGCCTTTGGGCGGCGCGCCCGGCTTCCACTTCCGCGTGCTTCTCGCGGACGCCCTGGCTGTCGGAGACCTCGGCGGTGCCGATCTCCCACCAGGCGTGGCCTTGGGTGGTCCAGCCGTCATAGGGATCAACCTGCATGACGATGACGCTGGTTTTTGTGGCGGATTTGGCGCGCTGGAAGGCTTCTGCCAGTTCGCCCGGATTGGCCACGGTTTCGGCATTGGCCCCCATCGCGCGGGCGTGGGCTTCGAAATCCACGGTGAAGGGGTCCGGCACCGTCGGGCAATCGGCGATCAGGTTGTTGAAGCTTTCCTGCCCGGTGTTGTTCTGCAACTTGTTGATCACCGCAAAGCCGCCGTTGTCCAGGACCAGCACGATCAGCTTCTTGCCGGTCAGGACCGAAGAATAGATGTCGGAGTTCATCAGAAGATAGCTGCCGTCACCGACAAAAACGATCGTGTCGCGGTCAGGCTCTGCTTGCGACTGCGCGATGCGGGCGCCCCAGCCGCCGGCGATTTCATAGCCCATGCAGGAAAAGCCGAATTCGACATCGACCGTGCCAATGCCCAGCGTGCGCCAGTTGGCGGTCACCTCGGCCGGAAGGCCACCCGCCGCCGTTACCACCCGGTCGCGCGGGTGGCAAAGGGCGTTCACCGCGCCGATGGCTTGGGCATAGGAGTTCGGGCGGTTGCCATGCGCCACGTTGCCGGCGACATAGGCGTCCCACGTCCTGCGCTCGGCTTGGGCCTTGGAGACCCAATCGGGCGCGGCGCGGTGGCCGGCAAGCGCCGACCCCAGCGCCAGAAGCCCCAGCTTGGCATCACCGACCACGGCCAGCGACTGGTGCTTGGCCGCGTCATGCCGCCCGGCGTTGAGGCCGATCAGGCGGGCGTCCGGGGCAAAGACGGTCCATGAGCCGGTGGTGAAATCCTGAAGCCGGGTGCCGACGGCAAGAACCACATCCGCCGCCCCCGCGATGGCATTGGCGCTGTCCGATCCGGTCACGCCCAAGGGGCCGATGTTCAGTGGATGGTCGGCCAAGAGGTTCGCCCGACCCGCGATGGTTTCCACCACGGGGATGCCATGAGCCTCGGCAAAACCGGTCAGTTCGGCCACCGCGCCGGAATATTGCACCCCGCCACCGGCCACGATCACCGGGCGTTTGGCCGCACGCAGAAGGGCGGCGGCCTCGGCAATCTCCGCCGTGTCGGGCGACTGGCGGCGGATGCGATGCACCCGCTTGGCAAAGAACGCCTCGGGGTAGTCATGGGCCCAGCCCTGCACGTCCTGCGGCAGGCCAAGGAAGGCCGGGCCGCAATCGGCGGGGTCCAGCATCGTGGCAAGGGCCGCGGGCAGGGATTGCAGGATCTGCGCCGGGTGGGTGATCCGGTCCCAGTAGCGGCTGACGGATTTGAACGCATCGTTGACGCCCATCGTGGGGTTCCCGAAGTGTTCAAGCTGTTGCAGCACCGGGTCGGGCAGGCGCGTGAGGAAGGTATCGCCACACAGCATCAGCATCGGCAGTCGGTTGGCATGGGCCAATGCGGCAGCCGTCAAGAGGTTCGCCGTCCCCGGCCCGGCGCTGGCGGTGCAGAACATGAAGCGGCGGCGCAGGTGGTATTTCGCGTAAGCGGCGGCGGCAAAGCCCATGCTTTGTTCGTTCTGGCCGCGATACAAGGGCATCGCGTCGCGCACCGGATAAAGCGCCTCGCCGAGACAAGGCACGTTGCCATGGCCGAAGATGCCGAAACCGCCACCGCAGATGCGGGTTTCCACGCCGTCAATCTCGATCCACTGGTTCATCAGCCAGCGTACGATGGCTTGCGCCACGGTCAGCCTTATGCCGCCCTCTGATCCGGTCATCGCTTGCCCTCCCGCCCCCGGCAAGGCCCTCAAACGGGACTTGCGTGTCTTGCTGCGGCAGGATACATCTTTTGCAACCGGTTGCAAGACTGGCCATTCGAGGGAGAGCGCCAATGACAGACATCGGGATCGGCCTCGTTGGCGGCGGCTACATGGGCAAGGCGCATGCGGTGGCCTATGCGGCCGTGGCGTCGGTGTTCGGCACGGCACTGCGCCCCCGGCTGGAGGTGATTGCCGCGACCTCGCCCGCCTCGGCCGAGCGCTATGCCAAGGCCTATGGCTTCAACCGCGCGGCGGCGGACTGGCGGGATCTGGTGGCGGACCCGAAGGTGGAGGCCGTGGTCATCGCCTCGCCCCAGTCCACCCACCGCGCGATTGCCGAAGCGGCCTTTGCCGCGGGCAAGCCGGTGTTCTGCGAAAAGCCGCTGGGGGCCTCGCTTGAGGATGCCAAGGCGATGGTTGCGGCGGCCAAGGCGTCGGGTCTGCCGAACATGATCGGCTTCAACTACGTCCGCACGCCCGCCACACAATTCGTCCGCCAGCTGCTGGCCGACCGCGCGATCGGCGACATCACATGGTTTCGCGGCGAGCATACCGAGGATTTTCTGGCTGACCCGTCCCTGCCTGCCACCTGGCGCACCACGGGCCGCGCGAATGGCTGCATGGGCGACCTTGCGCCGCATCCGATCAACTGCCTGCTGGCGCTGATGGGTCCGGTGGCCGAGCTTTCCGCAAGGATCGAGACGGTCCACGTCACCCGCCCCGGCCTGAACGGCCCGGTTGCGGTGGACAACGACGATCAGGCGCAACTGATGCTGCGCTTTGCCAGCGGGGTGATGGGGCATCTTTTCGTCAGCCGCGTCGCCACGGGGCGGAAGATGGGCTATGCCTATGAAATTCATGGCACAAAGGGCGCGATCAAGTTCGATCAGGAAGACCAGAACGCCGTCCACCTTTACCGCGCCGAAGGGCCCGAGGCGACGCGCGGCTTTACCCGCATCCTGACCGGCCCCGCGCATCCGAACTATGCCGCCTTCTGCCAAGGGCCTGGCCATGGCACCGGCTATCAGGACCAGATCATCATCGAGGCGCGCGATTTCCTTGAGGCGATTGCCACAGGGAAACCCGTCTGGCCCACCTTCCGCGACGGTCTGGCTGTCAGCCAGATCATCGATACCGCGCATCAGGCTTCCGACAGCGGCCAGTGGCACGCTGTCCCCCAATCATGAGGACCACATGACCATCCGTATCGGCAATGCCCCCTGCTCCTGGGGCGTGGAATTCGCAGACGACCCGCGCAACCCGCCGTGGCGGCAGGTGCTGAGCGATTGCGCGGGTGCGGGCTACAAGGGGATCGAGCTTGGCCCCATCGGCTTCATGCCCGAAGACCCGGCCATTCTGGGCGAGGCGCTGGCGGAAAACGGGCTGGAGCTGATCGGTGGCGTGGTCTTCCGCCCGTTCCATGACCCGGCGAAATGGGATGAGGTGATGGATGCCGCCACCCGCACCTGCAAGGCGCTGAGCGCGCATGGCGCGCGGCATCTGGTGCTGATCGACAGCATCTCGCCCCGCCGCGCGCCGACGGCTGGCCGCGCCGACGCCGCCGAGCAGATGGACGCGGCTGAATGGGCCGCCTTCCGCGACCGCATCGCCACCGTGGCAAGAATGGGGGCCGAGGACTATGGCCTGACCGTCGGGATCCACGCCCATGCCGCCGGCTTCATCGACTTCGAGCCGGAGCTGGAGCGGCTGCTGGACGAGGTCGATGAAAAGATCCTGAAGATCTGCTTCGACACCGGCCACCATTCCTACGCGGGCTTTGACCCGGTGGCCTTCATGCGCCGCCACATCGGCCGGATCAGCTACATGCACTTCAAGGACATCGACCCGAAGGTGAAGGCCGATGCCATCGCGAAAGGCACCGGCTTCTATGATGCCTGCGGTCAGGGCATCTTCTGCAACCTTGGCAAGGGCGACGTGGATTTCCCCGCCGTGCGGCAGGTGCTGCTGGATGCCGGTTTCGAAGGCTGGTGTACCGTCGAACAGGACTGCGACCCGACGCTGGATGTCAGCCCGATCGACGACGCGCGGGCGAACCGCGAATATCTTGAATCCATCGGCTTCAACTGAGGAAACCACGACCATGGCAAAACTGAACTGGGGCATGATCGGCGGCGGCGAAGGCAGCCAGATTGGCCCCGCTCATCGGCTGGGCGCGCAGGCCGACGCGCAGTTCGCCTTCGTTGCGGGCGCACTGGACCACCGGCCCGAGGCGGGGCGCGACTATGCGCAGCGCCTTGGCATCGCGGCCGACCGCGCCTATGGCGACTGGACCGAGATGCTCGCGGGCGAGCGCAACCGCCCGGACCGCTGCGATCTGGTGACGGTGGCTACCCCGAACTCGACCCATTTCGAGATCACCAAGGCCTTTCTTGAGGCTGGCTTCAACGTGCTTTGCGAAAAGCCGATGACCATGACGGTGGAAGAGGGCGAGGAGATCGTTCGCGTTGCGGAAAAGACCGGCAAGATCTGCGCGGTCAACTACTGCTACTCCGCCTATCCGATGGTCCGGCAGGCCCGCGCGATGGTGCGAGCGGGTGACATTGGCCGCGTGCGGCTGGTGGTGACGAACTTCAGCCACGGCCACCACGGCGATGCGACCGACGCCGACAATCCGCGTGTGCGCTGGCGTTATGACCCGGCGATGGCGGGTGTCTCCGGCCAGTTCGCCGATTGCGGCATCCACGCGCTGCACATGGCCAGCTTCATCTGCGATGATCAGGTGGAAAAGCTGTCGGCCGATTTCGCCTCGACCATCCCTTCGCGGGTCTTGGAGGATGACGCGATGGTCAACTTCCGGATGGCGGGCGGCACGGTCGGGCGGCTTTGGACATCGTCCGTCGCCATCGGGCGGCAGCATGGGTTCGATATTCAGGTCTTCGGCGAAACCGGGGGGCTGCGCTGGGCGTCGGAACAGCCGAACCAGCTGATCTATACCCCGGTCGGCGGGCGCACCCAGATCATCGAAAAGGGCGAAGGCGGGCTTTACGAGGATGCCAGGCGCCTGAGCCGCGTCGCCATTGCCCATCCCGAAGGCTTCCCGCTGGCTGTGGCCAACATCTACTGCGACCTTGCCGATGCGATCCGGGGCGAAAAGCGTGACGGATTGCCGACCGCGCCTGACGGGGTCCGGTCGATGGCAGCGGTGCATGTGGCGGTGGCCTCGGCCAAGGCGGGCGGGACGTGGATGGACGCGCGGCCGCCGATGTTCCGTTAAGGCAACGTCCGGCGGTCGATCACGCGGCAGGGGAACAGGCGGATTTCGGGGTGACGGTCGGGTTTCTCGATCGTCGCCACCACCAGTTCGATCGCAGCCTCGATGATCTGGGCGACGGGCTGGCGAATCGTCGTCAGCCCGATGTTCTGCCAGCGCGACATTTCCATGTCGTTCAAGCCGATCAACCCGATATCGCCCGGCACCGACAGCCCCGCGTCCTGGATCGCGCTTAGCGCGCCGATTGCCAGCAGATCGTCGCCGCAGAAATAGGCCTCGGCGGGGTTCATGGCCAGCAGGCGCTGCATTTCGGCGCGCCCGGCATCAAAGGTGTAGTCGCCAGCATAGGACAGGCTGACGGTGATGTCTGTCCTGCCGTCGAAGGACTCCAGAAACCCTGCCGCGCGGTCCTGGGTTGAGGTGGCGTTTTCCGGCCCGCCCAGAAACCCCACACGGGTATAGCCGCGCCGGATCAGCGCTTCGGCGGCCATCCGGCCACAGGCGACGTTGTCGATGCCGACAACATGCACATCCGGCGCAATTGAATAGCGCCCGAAGGCATGGACGACCGGCAGACCTGCGTTCTTGAACGATTCGGCAAAGCTGGACGGCAAGGTTGATGAGGCCACGATCACCCCATCCACCGAATACTGCCGCAGCATCCGCAGTGACGCGGCGGGATCGGTTGCATCGGTCAGGTTGACAAGAAGCGGACGCAAGCCACGATCCTGCAAGCCTCGGGTGAAAAGGTCGAACACCTCAAGGATCAGCGGGTTGTGGAAGTTGTTGACGATCAGGCCAATCAGTTTTGTCCGCCCCGTTGTCAGGCTGGAGGCAAGCGCGTTTGGCGCATAACCCAATTCGTTTGCAGCCTTTTCCACCTTGGCGCGGGTTCTGGCCGACACGGATGCGCCGTCCGTAAAGGTGCGTGAGACCGCAGAGCGGGAGACCCCCGCCCGCTCTGCCACCTCTTTCAGGGTTACCACCATTGACTGTCCGATCACCTGATCATCACCGCCCCACTATACATCCTCTGTTCTCAGAGAATACTGAGGTCAAGCCGGACAATTTTGCAACCGGTTGCACTATGAAGTCGTGTGGGCTAGCATTTTGTCAGGCGGCGCACCAAGGCCAGGCCAAGACCAAGCCAAGACCACGGTGCGCCGTTGAAACGGTCAGGGAGGACCACATGAAAAAATTCACGAAAGTCATTGCCGCTACGGCGGTTGCCGCCAGTGCCTTTGTCAGCGCGACCGTCGCCCATGCGGAAGGCGAGCGCTATGTGCTGGTCAGCCATGCGCCCGATAGCGACAGCTGGTGGAACACAATCAAGAACGCCATGGCGCTGGCAGGCGACCAGATGGGCGTGACAGTGGAATACCGCAACCCGCCGACCGGTGACCTTGCCGACATGGCCCGGATCATCGAACAGGCTGCCGCCTCAAGCCCGGATGGCATCATCACCACTCTGGCGGATTACGACGTCTTGAAAGGTCCGATTCAGGCTGCTGTCGATGCGGGCGTCGATGTCATCATCATGAATTCCGGCACCCCCGATCAGGCGCGTGAGGTTGGCGCGCTGATGTATGTCGGTCAGCCGGAATATGATGCCGGCTATGCAGCAGGTCTGCGGGCCAAGGGTGATGGCGTGGGATCCTTCCTGTGCGTCAACCATTACATCGTGCAGCCGTCATCGCAGGAACGTTGTCAGGGTTTCGCCGACGGTCTGGGAATTGACCTTGGCAACCAGATGATCGACGCCGGCCAAGACCCGGCCGAGATCAAGAACCGCGTGCTGGCTTATCTGTCGGCTAACCCCGATACCGACGCGGTGTTGACGCTTGGGCCGACCTCGGCTGATCCGACGATTCTTGCGCTGGAAGAAAACGGGATGGCGGGTGACATCTATTTCGGCACCTTCGATCTGGGTGGCGAGATCGTCAAAGCGATCAAATCCGGTGTGATCAAGTGGGGCATCGACCAGCAGCCCTTCCTGCAAGCCTATCTGCCGGTCGTGGTTCTGACCAACTACCACCGCTATGGCGTGCTGCCGGGCAACAACATCAACTCTGGCCCCGGCTTCGTGACGGCTGACGGTCTGACCAAGGTCGAGGCTCTGGCGGGCGAATACCGCTAGTCTTGCGAGCGCCCGGAGCAATCCGGGCGCCCAACCTTTGCGACTTTCCCCACAGATGAGGTGCCAGAATGGCCGATGCCGCACAGCCGCCGTCAATGGCCGACGAGCGCGTGAAAAAGATGTCGGGGCTGCGCCGTGCGTTGATCCGGCCCGAACTTGGCGGGATTGTCGGCACGATTGCCGTCTTTACCTTCTTCATCCTGTTTGCCTTTGACAGTGGCATGTTCAGCAGTCAGGGCGTGCTGAACTGGTCGATCGTTTCGGCCCAGTTCATGATCATCGCCGTGGGCGCCTGCCTTCTGATGATCGCCGGAGAGTTCGACCTTTCGGTGGGATCGATGATCGGCTTTGCCGGCATGTCGATTGCGATCCTGTCGGTGACGCTGGGTTGGCCGGTCTGGCTGGCGATCCTGACGACCTTTGTCCTGTGCATCGCGATTGGCGGGTTGAACGGCTATATCGTTGTGCGCACCGGGCTGCCCAGTTTCATCGTGACGTTGGCCTTCCTGTTCATCCTGCGCGGGTTCACGATCTTTCTGCCGCAGTTGATCGAGCGAAAGACCATCATCGGCGGCATCAATGACGTGTCGGCGGGCGACCCCCTGGCTTGGCTGTTCGGTGGGAAGATCCTGAAGGGGTTCTTCGCTTGGCTGGGGGAGGCCGGGATCATCTCGACCTTTGAGCGGGGCATAAACAAGGGCCAGCCGGTCGTTGACGGCATCCCGATGCTGATCGTCTGGGCGATTGTGCTGGTGATCTTCGGCCATGTCCTTCTGACCCGCACCCGCTTTGGGAACTGGATCTTTGCTGCGGGCGGTGACGCGCAGGCGGCCCGCTATGTGGGTGTACCGGTCAATCGCGTGAAGATCCTGATGTTCATGTTCTCGGCCTTTTGCGCCACGGTCTTTGCCACCTGCCAGGTGATGGAGTTCGGGTCAGCCGGGGCGGACCGGGGCCTTCTGAAGGAGTTCGAGGCGATCATCGCCGTGGTCATCGGCGGGGCGCTGTTGACCGGGGGCTACGGATCGGTCATCGGGGCGGCCCTTGGCGCGCTGATCTTTGGTGTCGTGCAGCAGGGGCTGTTCTTTGCCGGGGTGGAATCAAGCCTGTTCCGCGTGTTCCTTGGCGTCATCTTGCTGGGGGCGGTGATCCTGAACACATATATCCGCCGCCTGATCACCGGAGAGCGTTAAGATGACCAGTATTCACGCCCCCCTGATTGAAATGCGCAACATCGAAAAGCACTTCGGGTCGGTCATCGCGCTGGCCGGGGTTTCGGTGCAGATCTATCCCGGCGAATGTCATTGCCTGCTGGGTGACAACGGCGCGGGAAAATCGACCTTCATCAAGACGATGTCCGGGGTCCACAAACCCACGCGCGGCGAGATCCTGTTCGAAGGCAAGGCGATGCAGTTTGACGACCCGCGCGACGCCATCACCGCCGGAATCGCCACGGTCTATCAGGATCTGGCGATGATCCCGCTGATGTCGGTCAGCCGCAATTTCTTCATGGGCAACGAGCCGTTGAAGAAGTTCGGGCCTTTCGGATTTTTCGACCACGAAAAGGCCAATCGCATCACCATGGAAGAAATGCGCGCCATGGGGATCAACCTGCGCGGGCCGGATCAGGCGGTCGGCACCCTGTCTGGCGGAGAGCGGCAGACTGTCGCCATCGCCCGCGCCGTGCATTTCGGCGCGAAGGTGCTGATCCTTGATGAGCCGACCAGCGCGCTTGGTGTGCGCCAGACAGCGAACGTTCTGGCCACGGTGGACAAGGTGCGCAAGAAGGGCATCGCGGTGGTCTTCATCACCCATAATGTCCGGCATGCAATGGCGGTGGGCGACCGGTTTACGGTGCTGAACCGGGGCAAGACGCTTGGCACCGCGCAACGCGGCCAGATCACGCCCGAGGAGTTGCAGGATCTGATGGCGGGCGGGCAAGAGATGGCGGAACTGGAAGGCTCGCTGGGTGGCACGGTCTGAGCGCTGGCCCACTCAGGCCCGCTTGATGCGGTTCACATGGCCCATCTTGCGGCCGGGGCGGGGGGCGCCCTTGCCGTAAAGGTGCAGTTGCACGTCGCGGGCTTTCAAGAGGTCAGGCACCTGTGCCACATCGTCCCCGATCAGGTTTTCCATCACCACATCGGCGTAGCGGCCTCCGTCGCCCAACGGCAGGCCGATGACGGCGCGGATGTGTTGTTCGAACTGGTCCACCGTGCAGCCGGCTTGGGTCCAGTGGCCGGTATTGTGAACACGGGGCGCGATTTCGTTGACCAACAGGCCCTGTGGGGTGACGAAAAGCTCGACCCCCATCACGCCGACATAATCCAGCGCATTCAGGATGCGGGCGGCCAGCAGAACGGCATCGGACCGCTGGCCCGGTGACAGGCGGGCGGGAACCGTGGTGGTGCGCAGGATACCGTCGCGGTGGATGTTTTCACCGGGATCATAGGCGGCGACAGACCCGTCAAGGCCACGGGCGGCAATCACCGACACCTCACGGTCGAAGGCGACGAAGCCCTCCAGCACCGAGGCGGCGCCGTTCATCGCGGCCCAGGCGGCCGGAATGTCGGCCGTGTCCGTCAGCTTGACCTGACCCTTGCCGTCATAGCCAAGCCGGGTGGTCTTGAGGATGGCGGGCAGGCCAAGCGCATCGACCGCCACCGCAAGATCGGCTTCGGAATTCACCGCACGCCACGGGGCGGTGGCAAGGCCAAGGTCATTCAGGAAGGTCTTTTCGGGGATGCGGTCCTGACTGATCGCCAGCGCCCGGCGGTTCGGGCGGATCGGCCGCAGGCTTTCCAGAAGGTCAAGCGCCGAGGTCGGGACGTTCTCGAATTCATAGGTGATCACATCGACCGAGGCGGCGAAGGCGCGCAGGGCGCTTTCATCCTCGTAAGGGGCGGTGGTCACCTGATGGGCGACATCCCCCGCCGGGGCGGCACCCGGTTCGTAGATGTGGCAACGATAGCCCAGACGGCTGGCGGCGACCGAAAGCATCCGGCCCAGTTGCCCGCCACCAAGGATGCCGATTGTGGATCCTTGCGGCAGGGGGTCAGTCATCCTTCGGCTCCTGAGGGATAGAGGCGGACAGGGCGTCGCGCCATGCGTCAAGGCGCTGGGCAAGGCCCGGGTCGGAAACGGCAAGGATGGCGGCAGCCATCAGCCCCGCATTCGCCGCCCCACCGATTGCCATGGTGGCAACCGGATAGCCCTTGGGCATCTGCACAATGGAATAAAGCGAATCGACGCCCGCAAGCGCCTTGGTCTGGACCGGCACGCCGATCACCGGCAGCCGGGTTTTCGACGCCATCATGCCCGGCAGATGCGCCGCACCGCCCGCGCCTGCGATGATGACCTTCAGGCCCCGCGAAACGGCGGTCTTGCCATAGTCCCACAGCCGGTCCGGCGTGCGGTGGGCCGAGACGATCCTTGTTTCATAGGGGATGCCAAGCTCGTCCAGAATACTGGCCGCGTCTTTCATTGTGGGCCAGTCAGACTGGCTTCCCATGATGATTCCGACATGAACGGTCATGCGCGCGCCTTTGCCTTGCCTGCGACCCGATTAGCGAAGCCGGGCGCGGGGGGCAAGGCTTTGACTGGGCCTGGATGGGGTTGGAAAGGGACTCAGGCGATGATGTCGGGGATCAGCTGATCCTCGATCTTTACCATCTGATCCTTCAGCGCCAGTTTCTGCTTCTTCAGCCGCCGCAGCGTAAGCTGATCGGGGCGGCCGGTTTCTTCAAGCGCATGGATCGCCTGGTCAAGATCACGATGCTCACGCCGCAGCACCTCCAGCTTGATGCGGAGCATTTCCTCGAAACTGAGTTCGGATGGTGCATTCATGGCGGACCGACTCGATTCCTATGCTTCACGGCAGGATATAGGAAAGTGATCGCCGGGGGTGAAGGTTTCTGCGCCAACTTCGCCAAAAATGGCGGGTCTTGCAGGGTGCTGGCTTGCGCCCCATATTGCAAACAAGCGGAGCCTGCATACGGGGCCGCGTGCCGAATTGTCGCTTGAACCAAGGACAAGTCCGATGACGAAACTGAGCTTTGGAGCCCACCCCTATCTGTTGGGGTTTGAACAGCTGGAACGGCTGGTCGAACGCACCGCGAAATCAGGGGCCGAGGGTTATCCGCCCTTCAACATCGAGGCCGTGGCGGAAAACGCCTACCGGATCACTCTGGCCGTCGCCGGTTTCCGTGAGGAAGATCTGGCGATCACGGTCGAGGATCGCCAGTTGGTCGTGCGCGGCCGTCAGGCGGATGATCTGGGTGAACGGGTGTTTTTGCACCGGGGCATCGCCGCGCGGGCGTTCCAGCGCAGTTTCGTGATGGCCGACGGGGTCGAAGTTGCGGGGGCCACGATGGAGCATGGTCTTTTGCACATCGATCTGCGGCGTCAGGTGCCGGACACGGTGGTGCAAACCATCCGCATCGGACAAAAGGAAGGAGCCAAGAGATGAACACGCCATTCAACGGGTTGCCACAGGGGACGGACCGGATCGTCTATGTCCGCCCCGTGTCGGTTGAAGATCTGCCGGATGAGGTGCGGGCGCAAATGGGCGGGCTGGAGGTGATCTATTCCGTCCACGGTGCTGACGGGCAGCAACTGGCCTTGGTGGCCGACCGCAAGCTGGCGTTCCATCTGGCGCGGGAACACGATTACACGCCGGTCAGCGTGCATTGATCGACGCAGGGCGACGGAACCGCTACGCTGTGGCGTAGAAGATCTGTCGTCAATGGAGGTCAGATTGAAAACTGTCGCCAATTATTCCAGCGTTCAGATCGCCCTGCATTGGGCCGTCGCTGTCCTGATCCTGTTGGCCTGGCTGTCTGCCGAGGGTGCGGAAGAGGCGCTTGAAGCCGCGGAAGACGGTGCTGCCACGGGCTTTGTGCCGCATGTGGCCTTTGGCATGGCCATCCTTTCCCTTGTCGTGCTGCGACTTGTGATCCGGCTGACGCGTGGCGCACCTGCGGCACCGGGCGTTCCCGGCAGCCTTCAGGTCAAGGCGGCCAATTGGGGGCATCGGCTGCTTTACCTTCTGATGATCGCGGTGCCGTTGGGCGGGGTCAGCATCTGGTTTGGCGGCATGGATAACGGTGATATCCACGGGCTGTTTGCCAACGTTCTGCTGGCCGTCGCGCTGGGTCATGCGCTGATGGCGCTTTATCATCACTATGTGCTGAAAGACGGGCTGATCCGCCGGATGATGAAGGCGGACTAAGAACGCAATGACCCGCGAATGACAGAGGCCGCGCCCCGTTGGGGCGCGGCCTCATTGACTTGGGCCAAGCGTCGGATCAGGCGCGGATGAGGCCCATCTGTTCCAGCTTCAGAAGCACCTGATGCGCACAGTGGTCGACATCGACATTCTCGGTGTCCACCACAAGTTCGGCATTGGTCGGTGCCTCGTAGGGGTCGGAAATACCTGTGAATTCCTTGATCTTGCCTTCCCGCGCGAGCTTGTAGAGGCCCTTGCGGTCGCGCTTTTCGCATTCCTCGATGCTGGTCGCCACATGCACTTCGATAAAGGCCCCGAAGGCCTCGATCATCTCGCGCACGGCGCGGCGGGTGGCGGTGTAGGGGGCAATCGGTGCGCAGATCGCGATGCCGCCGTTCTTGGTGATCTCGCTTGCCACATAGCCGATGCGCTTGATGTTGAGGTCGCGGTGTTCCTTGGAGAACCCGAGTTCCGAACTGAGGTGTTTCCGCACCACATCGCCGTCAAGCAGCGTGACGGGCCGGCCGCCCATTTCCATCAGCTTGACCATGAGGGCGTTGGCGATGGTGGATTTGCCGCTGCCCGAAAGACCGGTGAAAAAGACGGTGAAGCCCTGCTTCGACCGCGCGGGGCTGGTCTTGCGCAGTTCTTCCACCACCTGCGGAAAGCTGAACCATTCCGGGATTTCCAGCCCCTCGCGCAGGCGGCGGCGCAGTTCTGTGCCAGAGATATCCAGCACGGTTGACCCTTCCGGCACTTCGTTTGCAGGGTAATACTGGGCCTTCTCAGCGACATAGACCATGTGCTTGAAGTCGACCATTTCGATGCCGATCTCGGCGGCGTGCTTGGCGAACAGTTCCTGTGCTGCGTAGGGGTCGTAGAAGTCCTTTCCGGCGCTGTTTTTGCCCGGACCAGCATGGTCACGCCCCACGATCATGTGGGTGCACCCATGGTTCTTGCGGATGATACCGTGCCAGACCGCCTCACGCGGGCCAGCCATGCGCATGGCGAGGTTGAGAAGCGACAGCGCCGTGGTCTGGGCGGGGTACTGGTCCAGCACCGCCTCATAGCAGCGGACGCGGGTGAAGTGGTCCACGTCGCCCGGTTTGGTCATGCCGACGACCGGGTGGATCAGAAGGTTGGCCTGAGCCTCCCGCGCCGCGCGGAAGGTCAGTTCCTGATGCGCGCGGTGCAGCGGATTGCGGGTCTGGAAGGCCACGACCTTGCGCCAGCCAAGTTTGCGGAACAGGGCGCGCAGTTCATTGGGCGTATCGCGGCGGGCCTTGAAGTCGTAATGCACGGGCTGCTGGATGCCGGTGATCGCGCCGCCCAGATAGACCTTGCCAGCCTGATTGTGCAGATAGTTGACCGCCGGATGGGCCAGATCATCGGCGCCAAAGACCTTCTCCGCCTCAAGTGCCTTGTTCGGCACCCATTTGTCGGTGACCGACAGGATCGCAAGGATCACGCCTTCGGCGTCGCGTAGGGCGATATCCTTGCCCGGCTCCGCCTTTTCGGCAAAGGATTCTGACACATCCAGTGTGATCGGCATCGGAAACAGGGTGCCGTCTGCGGTGCGCATGTTGGCCACCACCCCGTCATAATCGGCCTGCCCCATGAAGCCTTTCAGCGGGTAAAAACCACCGTTCAGCAACAGTTCCAGGTCGCACACCTGCCGGGCGGTCAGATCCCAGGACGGCAGGTTCCCCGCTTCAACCTTGAGTTTCTGGGCGGATTCATACGAGACGTAAAGCTCCGGTATGGGGGCATGGTTCGGCAGGGACATGGGATCAACCTTTTCAGCGCGGCAGGACACCCCCGCCGTTTGGCCGGGTCCGTAGCGCGACACTTGGGCGGAATTCAAGCGAATGCAGGGAGTTTATGCCAGAAAAGGCGGAAATGCCGGGGTTTCTGCGCTTGCGAGACGGACGTTCCAGCCATGGCCGGGATCGGCGAACATTCCATGGTCGGGGCTTCAGGCCAGATAGGCGCGAAAGCTGCGGATGACATCTTCGTAAACCGCGCGCTTGAAGGGGACGATGGCGTCCAGCATCTCGTCCGCCAAGATCCAGCGCCAGGTCGAAAACTCAGGGTGTTCGGTGGCGATATGGATGTCGCTGTCACGGCCCTTGAAGCGGAACAGGAACCATTTCTGCTTTTGCCCCCGATACTTGCCGCCCCAGACCCTGCCCAGAAGATCGGGCGGCAGGTCATAGGTCACCCAGCCATGGGTCTTGGCGACAGATTCCACCAGATCACGGCTGACGCCGGTTTCTTCCCAAAGCTCGCGCAAGGCGGCCTGTTTCGGCTTTTCGCCGTCGTCAATCCCGCCCTGAGGCATTTGCCACGCGGGCGACGGGCTGTCGAGCCGCTGGCCCGCAAACACCATGCCGCGGGCGTCGATCAGCACGACACCGACGCAGGGACGATAGGGAAGGCTGGTCGGATCGGTCATGGAAAACCGGGCGGGGTTTTTGGCCCCGCCCGCGCTGATCAAGGTTGTTCAGGGGCGATGGCGGTCAGCCCCTTGATGATGTCTACGGCATAGGCAAGCTGGTAATCCTCGTCGCGCAGCTTGGCGGATTCCTCGGCCCGGGTCAGTTCTTCCTCGTAGAGCCGCCTTTCCTCATCGGTCATCGAATCATTGCTGATCGCGCCGCGAAGGTCAGCCTCGGACCGGCTGCGCACTGCCGAGGCGGGGGCATCTGCCTCGCCTTCGGCAACAGGTTTCGGAGGCGGCTGGTTCACCACGATATCTGGCGAGATGCCAAGCGCCTGAATCGAGCGGCCCGAAGGCGTGTAGTAGCGTGAGGTTGTCAGGCGCATCGCCCCGTCGCCGCGCAGCGGGATCAGCGTCTGGACCGAGCCTTTGCCAAAGCTTTTGGTCCCAACCACAATCGCGCGGCGATGATCCTGCAAGGCACCTGCCACGATTTCCGAGGCCGAGGCAGAGCCGCCGTTGATCAGCACCACGATCGGCTTTCCATCGACCAGATCGCCCGCGCGGGCGTTGTAGCGTTCGCCCGAGCCGGGGTTGCGGCCGCGGGTCGACACGATCTCGCCCTTTTCAAGGAAGGCATCGGAAACCGAAATCGCTTCATTCAGCAAGCCGCCGGGGTTGTTGCGCATGTCGATGACGACACCGTCCATCTTGTCCTGCCCGCCCAGTTCCTCGACCGCTTTCTTCAGGGCATCGATCACGCCGGATGTGGTCTGGTCGTTGAAGGTCGTGATCCGCAGCACCACGGTCTTGCCGACGACCCTGCCCCGTACGGCGGTCAGCTTGATCGTGTCGCGGATGATCGACACGTCAAAAGGTTCTGGCGAACCTTCCCGGACCACGGTGATGATGATTTCAGACCCGATCGGGCCACGCATCTTTTCCACGGCCTCGTCAAGCACCAGTCCAAGGACCGATTCTCCGTCGACATGGGTAATGAAGTCGCCCGCAAGGATCCCGGCCTTGTCAGCCGGGGTGCCGTCCATCGGAGAGATGACCTTGATGAAGCCTTCTTCCTGCGTCACCTCGATGCCGAGGCCGCCGAATTCACCCCGGGTCTGCACCCGCATGTCCTCGAAGTCCTTCGCGGACAGATAGCTGGAATGCGGGTCAAGCGAAGTCAGCATGCCGTTGATCGCGGCAGTGACCAGCTTGTCGGTCGGAACTTCCTCGACATACTGACTGCGGATGCGTTCGAAAATATCGCCGAACAGGTCAAGCTGTTCGTAGACCGAGGATTCGCGATTGGCTTCCTGGGCAACCAGTGGCCCGGCGATCTGCGTGGTCAGAACGACCCCGGCAACCGTTCCGCCCAAGGCGGCCATCATGAACTTTTTCATGCGACGTCAGTCTCCTGTGCGGGCGGTGGCCTTGAACCACGGCATCGGGTCCACGGGCGCAGCACCCTGTCTGAGTTCCATATAAAGCGTTTCCGTATCGCGCCCGCCAGACCCATCTTGCGGCGGGGCCATGAATTCCGCCGAGGCCGCGCCCGGACCCCCCATCAGGCCTAGCGGAGCATCGGTGGCAACCACCTCTCCCACTTCGCCATAAAGGACATCCATCCCGGCCAGAACCAATAGATAGCCGTCTCCGGGCTCAAGGATCATCACATTTCCGTAGTCCAGCAGCGGCCCCCGGTAGCGGATCGTGGCGGGCCATGGCGCAGTGACCAATGCGCGGGCCTGGGTGGCAAGCGTGAGGCCGGGGCGACGGGTGCCGGCGGGGTCCGCCTCGCCCGGTTTGCGCAGGATGGTTGCAAGCACGGGCAAAGGCAACGCACCCCTCGCGCTTTCAAACGAGCCCTCGCTGGCGGTATCGGGCGAAAGGCCGGCTGCAAAGGCATCCAGCGTATCGGAACTTTCCAGCAGGACACGCAAGACGCCGGGGTCGTCGGCAAAGCGGCGGGGCAGGTCAATGCGGTCCGAGATGGCCTGGGAAAGGGTCGTCCGGGCCGATTGTGCGGCAGAAAGACCTTTGGAAAGCGTCGCGCCCGCCGAAAGCTGCAAGGCACGCAGGTCAGCCAGTTCCTGCAATTCGGCCTTCAGAGCCAGCGCCTCGGCTTGCAGGGCCGGGGTAATGTCGGCAAGCATCATCCCTGACCGGGCGGTGCCAAGTGCGCCTTCGGGGTGCAGCAGCAAGAGCGGCCCCGGGTTTGCCTCCATCGTGGCAAGCACGCCCAGAAGGTTGCCGATGCTGTCACGCTTGGCCTGCAACTGGCGGGTCAGGGTGGCTTCGCGCTGGGCCGCCGCCCGCAACGCACCGCGCAGGGTGGTCAGCCCCGCCTCATAGGCTCGGATCGTCTGGCTGAGGGCGCCAACCCGATCGCGTGCAGAGATGGCAACCTCCAGCGCCGCTACAGCGGCCTGCAGGTCAGCCGAGGCCCGGCCGGCGGCTTGGGCCACCGTTTCGGCCAGTGCCGGGGACGCCAAGGCGAGGGTCAGCCCGAAGATGGCAGCGCGGATCATGTAATGAGCGAGGCCCCGGTCATCTCGGCCGGTTGGGGCAGGCCCATCAGGTGCAGAAGTGTCGGTGCAAGGTCGGCCAGCCTGCCGTCGCGCAAGGTTGCGCCGGGCGGGCCGCCGACAAGGATGACCGGCACCGGGTTGATGGTATGTGCGGTGTGCGGGCCACCCAAGACCGGATCCACCATCACTTCGCAATTGCCGTGATCAGCGCAGATCAGCATGGCGCCGCCCTTTGCCGTCAGGGCCGCCAGCGCGCGGGTCAGGCCAAGGTCGACCGCCTCGCACGCCTTGATCGCTGCGGGCAGGCTGCCGGTGTGGCCCACCATGTCGGGGTTGGCGAAGTTGACGACGATCAGGTCATAGCCATGGTTGATCGCTTCGACCAAGCGGTCGGTGACTTCAGGGGCGCTCATTTCCGGTTGCAGGTCATAGGTGGCGACCTTGGGAGAGGACGGCATGGCGCGGTCTTCGCCGGGGTAAGGCACTTCGCGGCCGCCATTCAGGAAGAAGGTGACATGGGGGTATTTTTCAGTCTCGGCCAGCCGGAACTGGGTGCGGCCTTGGCTCGACACCCATTCGCCCAGGGTGTTGACCAAGACCCGCTTGGGGAAGGCGGTGGCCATGTAGGCGTTATGGGCGTCGGAATATTCGACCATCCCCAGCATGGCAGACCATTGCGGGCGCGTGCCGACCTCGAAGGCGGTGAACGCCGGATCGCCAAGCGCTGCAAGGATTTCGCGCGCCCGGTCAGCGCGGAAATTCAGGCAGAACAGCCCGTCGCCATCCTTGATCCCGGCATAACCGCCAATCACCGTGGGCGCGAGGAATTCATCCGTCTCGCCCTTGGCATAAGACGCGGCGACGGCGGCAACCGGGTCTGGCGCGGCTTCGCCTTTGGCGTTCACCATCATCTCATAGGCGCGCGACACGCGGTCCCACCGGTTGTCGCGGTCCATTGCCCAGTAGCGCCCGGTGACGGTGGCAATCTGCGCACCCGGGGGCAGTTGTCCGGCCAGCGTGGCGACAAAGCCCTGCGCCGAAGACGGGGCGACATCGCGCCCGTCGGTGATGGCGTGAAGGGCGACCGGAAGCCCCAAAGCCGTCAGCGCGCGGGCGGCGGCAAGGATGTGGTTGATGTGGCCATGCACGCCACCATCGGACACCACGCCCATCAGATGCGCGGTGCCACCTGCGGCTTGCACCCTGGCGGCAAAGTCAAGGATCGCGGGATTGAGTGCAAAGCTGCCATCCTCGACCGCAAGGTCGATGGCGCCAAGGTCCATCGCCACGACGCGGCCAGCTCCGATGTTGGTATGGCCCACTTCGGAATTGCCCATTTGCCCGGTGGGCAGGCCAACATCCGGCCCGTGAGTCACAAGGGTCGCATGCGGGCAGGTTGCCCAAAGGTGGTTGAAGGTTGGCACATGGGCCTGCGCCGGGGCGCTGACCTTGGGGTCAGGCCCGATGCCCCAGCCGTCAAGGATGCAAAGGACGACGGGTTTCGGGCCCAGTTTCGGGGCGGTCATCGGCAGGCTCCTGTCTGGCTTCGCCCCGGTTTTACGCGTTGGGCGGGGGCGGGGCAACCAGTGCTGCCTTTTCGCGAACCCGTTGCCGCCACAGGGTGAAGACCCCGGCTGCCACCACGATCCCGGCGCCAAAGGCCACGTTGCTGCGCAGCTCTTCGGCAAAGATGACCAGACCTATGCCGGAAGCAAAGACCAGTTGCAGATAGGCGAAGGGCTGGACTGCCGACGCCTCGGCCACGGCGTAGGAGCGGATCAAGAGCCAGTGTCCCAGCGCCGCCATGCAGCAAAGCGCCGCCATCCAGCCCCAGTCGGCGGCCGCCATCGGGGTCCATGTGGCAAGGCCGAAGGGCGTGATCGCGACGGCGCCCACGATGCCGGTCCAGAAGAAGCTGACCGGGGCGCTGTCCTTGCGGGCGACATAGCGGGTCAAAAGCCCGTAAAGTGCAAAGAGGAATGCGGCAAGCAATGGCACCAGCGCCCAGGGTGAGAATACCGCAAAGCCCGGTTGCAGGATGACCAGCACCCCGGCAAAGCCGACCAGAATGGCCGTCCAGCGCCGCCAGCCGACTTTTTCGCCAAGGATCGGGCCTGACAGGGCCGCAACCAGCAGCGGATAACAGGTGAAGACGGCATGCGCCTCGATCAGGCCCAGCTTCACAAAGCCGACCACCATGACGCAGATTTCCGCCACAAGGATCAGTCCGCGCGCCAGTTGGGCGAGCGGAAAGGCGGTTCGGGTGGCGGCACGGATGCCTCCGGGCGCGCGGGCGGCAAGAAACATGACAAAAAGGGCGAAGAACCAGAAACGGATCATCACCACCATCATGATGCTGTAATCCTGCCCCAGATGCCGGGAAATCCCGTCCTGAGCGGCAAAGATCAGCGTGGTCCCGACCATCAGCCAGATGCCGAGCCGGGTGTTCTGCGGTGTCAGGTGTGATGTGGTCATGCCGGTTTGCGCTCCAGCGACAGGGCGTAAAGACCTGCGGCCACGATGACAATGGTGCCGATGGCGACGGCGGGTTCCAGCACCTCGGCAAAGACGACAATCCCGATGCCGGTGACAAAGACGATCTGAAGATAGGCGTAGGGCTGGACACGGGCGGCCTCGATCTGTTCATAGCATTTCAGCAAAAGCCAGTGCGACAGGATCGACAGCGCGCAGTAGACGGCAAGAAAACCCATGTCCTGCGGGGCCATCGGTTCCAGCCACGGCAGGCCGATGGCCGTCATCAGTATCGCGCCGATCACGCCGGGCCAGAAGAAGGCCGGAAACGTCGGTTCATCCCGCGTGGTCAGGCGGGTCAGCACGGAATAATGCGCGAAAAGCATGGCCGAGGCGAGCGGCAGAAGAGCGGCCCAAGAGAAGATCCCCGCCCCCGGTCGCAGGATGATCAGAACCCCAAGCATCCCCGCAGCGACCGCCGCCCAGCGTTGCCAGACGATCCGTTCGCCAAGGATCGGGCCGGACAGGGCAACGATCAGCAACGGACAGATCGCAAAGACCGCATGACTTTCGATCAGGCCGATCAGGGTATAGCCCCAGACGATCAGGCAGATCTCGGCCACCAGAAGGCATGAGCGGATCAGATGGGTTCCAAGCCG
Source organism: Tabrizicola sp. (assembly GCF_030373185.1). GTDB lineage: Bacteria > Pseudomonadota > Alphaproteobacteria > Rhodobacterales > Rhodobacteraceae > Tabrizicola. The sequence goes on along the minus strand of NZ_JAUCZH010000002.1, from coordinate 78,514 downwards.
TTCGGACCGGATCGCCGCCCGTGGCCCCTCAGGGCGGCGCAGGGCAAGGATTGTGACAAAGCCGGCAAAGGCCCAGAACCGGACCATGATGATCATCAGCGTCGAGTATTCGGCGGCAAGATGTCTGGAAAATCCGTCCTGTGCGGCGAAGGCGGCCACGGCAGCGACCATAAGCCAGATTCCAAGGACGGGATTGCGGGATGCTGGCCTGATGATGGCCTGTTCTACCAGACCCGCAGGCTGAGGAAGCCGAGGTGTATCGGACAGTGTCATAGGCGCGCCGCAATCATTTCTCGGTGGCCTATGTCAAATCTGTGCCGGGCGGAAGGGCTGGCGCAGACACCGTGAGGCACGCGCCCTGCAGCTGTCCCGTCGTCATGTGGCGTTTGCGGCCAAAGCCCGGCTGCCGGGCAATGGCAAAGCCGGCCTCGGTCAGGCTGTGGCGAACGTGGCCCGCGGCGGTGTAGGTGGCGAAGGTTCCCTGCGGCGCGGTGTGGCGGGCGACCTCGTGCATCAGGGCGGGCGACCAAAGCTCGGGGTTCTTGGCGGGGGAAAAGCCGTCCAGAAACCACGCATCGGCGCGACCGTTCCAAAGGGGCAGGGTGTCGCGGGCATCGCCGATGATGATTTCCGCCGTCAGATTGGGGAAGCGCAGCAGGCGGGCTCCACTGGCCCATTGGGCAAGGAAGTCATCGGCCACCGGGGCGGTGTCAGCGAAGGCTTGCAGCGCGCGGGCAATGTCTGTGGCCGGAAGCGGGAAAGCCTCAAAGCTGGTAAAGCGCAGATGGCCGGGGCCGGTATGAGCCAGAAGGGTGGCAAGAAGATTAAGGCCGGTGCCGAAACCAAGTTCGGCGATCTGGAACCCGTCACAAAACCGCTGCGGCAAGCGGTTTCCGGCAAGAAAGACATGGCGCGTCTCATCCAGACCGCCCGACAGCGAGAAATAGGGGTCGTCAAAGGCGCGCGACACGGGGATCGCGCCATCGCGCCAGTCGAGTTCGGGGTGGTCTGGTTGCGGCATCGGGGGTAGTCCTTTGGGCCTGTTGATGGGCGCGGGGCGGCGGAATGGCAAGCGTGGATGTAACTGTGCGCGGCGCGGGGATCTTCGGATTGTCTGTGGCATGGGCCTTCGCCCGGCGCGGCGCAAAGGTGCGGGTGATCGACACGGCCGGGATCGGGGCCGGGTCTTCCGGCGGCGTCGTGGGCGCGCTTTCGCCGCATGTGCCAGAGGCGTGGAATCCCAAGAAGGCGTTTCAGCTGGAAAGCCTTCTGCTGGCGCAGGACTGGTGGGCGGGGGTCGAGGCCGCCTCGGGCCAGCGGTCGGGCTATGGCCGGGTGGGGCGGCTGCAACCCTTGGCCGATACGCGCGCGGTAGACGTGGCGCGGCGGCGCGGGGCAGAGGCCGGGGTGCTGTGGCAGGGTCTTGCCGAATGGCAGGTGATCCCGGCAACGGGCGCGGGGTGGGAGCCAGCCTCGCCTTCGGGATGGCTGGTGGCTGACAGCCTGTCGGCCCGGATCTCGCCCCGCCTTGCGCTGGAGGCTTTGGCCGCTGCGGTGCAGGCGATGGGCGGCACGGTGGCCATTGGCGATGCCGCCGAAGCCGGGCCGGTGATCCATGCGACGGGGGTAAAGGGTCTGGCAGAGCTTTCAGCAGGTCTTGGCAAGCGCGTCGGGTCCGGCGTGAAGGGGCAGGCGCTGAGCCTTGGCTTTGACGCGCGCGCGGCGGCGCAGCTTTTTGTCGACGGGCTGCACATCGTGCCGCATGCGGATGGGACGGTGGCGATCGGGTCTACCAGCGAGACGGTCTGGGAAAGCGACGGGCCGGACAGCCAGCTTGAGGGGCTGTTGGTGCGGGCGGTGGCGGCGGTGCCGGTGCTGGCCGGGGCGCCGGTTGTGGCGCGCTGGGCCGGGGTGCGGCCCCGGGCGGCAAGCCGGGCGCCGATGCTGGGCGCATGGCCGGGCCGGCCAGGGCATTTCGTGGCCAACGGCGGCTTCAAGATCGGCTTTGGCATGGCCCCCAAGGTGGCAGAGGTGATGGCCGATCTGGTGCTGGACGGGCGCGACGCCATTCCAGACGGGTTCCGGGTGGAAGCGTCGCTGTAGCGCGGGCGGATCAGGGGCGTTCAGCCTCGGCGCGCAAGTCCTGCATCAACTCGGTCAGGGCCTTTTGATAGCGCGGGTCGATCAGCCTGCCTTCGGGGGTGAAGGCGTGGCTTGCGTCCGCGACCAGAACCTCTGGCCCGGTCAGCAGGCGCGGGCGGAACGGGGTCAGCGCAAGGCGCAGCGCGAATTGCGACCGGTCGCCGCCGCCCCGGCCATCGGCGGCAGAGATGATCGCCACCGGTTTGTTCCGCAGCGGCCCGCCCTTGGTGCGGCTGACCCAATCCAGCGCGTTCTTCAGGACGCCGGGAAAGGACTTGTTGTATTCCGGCGTGGCGATGACCACGGCAGACGCGGCGGCGATCTGGTCGGCGAGGGTCTGCACCTCGGCCGGGATGCCATGCTTGTCTTCAAGGTCGCCATCGTAAAGCGGCAGGCGCAGGTTCGCCTCGACATGCCGGGCTTCGCCAAAGGCCCTCTGCGCTTCGGCCAGCAAAAGGCGGTTCAGCGAGGCTGCCCGAAGTGCGCCGGGTATGCCGAGAAGGGTGAGCATGCTTTGGTCTTTCAGTGCCTGGTCTTTTTGAGACCGCGTTCAGGTAAGGCGTTCGGTGTCAGAAGCAAGCCTGCGGGATCAAGGCAGGAACAGCCGCAACAGCAGCGGCGCAAGCAGCGCGGTCAGGACCGCGTTCAGCGCCATGCCAAGGCCTGCGAAAGCGCCTGCGGTGGGGTGAACCTGAAAGGCGCGGGCGGTGCCGATGCCGTGGCTGGCCACCCCCACCGCAAACCCCCGTGCGCGCCAGTCCTTCAGCCTCAGAAAGTTGAGGAGCGGCGTTGCGATGATTGCGCCGGTGATCCCGGTCAGGATCACGAGGACGGCGGTCAGGGTCGGCTGGCCGCCCATGCCTTCCGCGATACCGATGGCGACGGGGGCGGTGGCGGATTTGGGGGCCAGCGCCGCCAGAAGCCCCGCGTCGGCCCCGAAAGCCCGGGCGATGGCAAGGGCCGATGCCATGGCGGTGACCGACCCGACCACAAGCGCCGCCAGCACCGGCAACAAGGCCCGGCGCAGGCGGGGCAGGTTGTCAGCCAGCGGCAGCGCTAGGCACACAGTGGCCGGGCCGAGCAGGAAATGGACGAACTGCGCGCCCTCGAAATAGGTGGCGTAGGGGGTAGCGGTCAGCCAGAGGAGCGCGCCGAGGAGGGTGACGGCAATCAGGACGGGGTTGACCAGTGGCGCGCGGTTGGCAGCGCGAAAGCAGGTGTCGCCGATGCCGTAGGCTGTCAGCGTGGCGGTCAGCCACAGAAGCGGGCCTTGGGACAGATAGCTCCAGATTTGCGCGACGTCAGTCATCGGTGGCACCGGTCAGGCGGGCGACGAGGGCGAAGGTAAGTGCCGCAGCGGTGATGGCTAGGGCGGTGGAGACGAGGATCGCCAGCGTCAGGCCAAGGCCCATGCCCTTGAGCGCTTGCAGATTTCCGATCACGCCAACGCCCGCGGGGACGAAGAGGAGCGAGAGGTGGCCGAGGATGCCTTGGGCGACGGGGCGCATCGCCTCGCGCAGCTTCGGGAAGGCGGCGAAGGCGATCGTCAGGGCGACCATACCAAGAACCGGGCCGGGGATGGGGAGGGCGAGGGCGCGGGTCAAAAACTCTCCGCCCAGTTGGGTGGCGAGGATGACGGTGAGGGCGTGGAGCATTGGGGGCCTGCGGAATTGGGTGGGGGCAGGGTAAGCGATTGCTGGGAAAAGGGAAGGGCGCGCGGGGGGGCGGTGGCGCAACATCTTGGGGATAAGGGGCTGGCATCGGCCAGATGCGGGGGGCTTGGGTTGACTCTGGCCCCGGTCGGCTGAACCATGCGGGCTTGCGACTCATGAGGTTCCCTTGCGCCTGACCAAACTGCGGCTGAACGGCTTCAAAAGCTTTGTCGACCCCACGGATCTGGTGATTCATGAGGGTTTGACCGGCGTTGTGGGTCCGAATGGCTGTGGGAAGTCCAACCTTCTGGAAGCCCTGCGCTGGGTGATGGGCGAAAACCGGCCATCCGCGATGCGCGGCGGCGGCATGGAAGACGTGATCTTCAACGGTGCCGCAACGCGGGGTGCGCGGCACTTCGCCGAAGTGGCGCTGGTGATGGACAACTCTGACCGGCTGGCCCCAGCGGGGTTCAACGACGCCGACCAGATCGAGATCGTGCGGCGGATCACCCGGGATGCGGGGTCAGCCTACCGGGCCAACGCCAAGGAAGTGCGGGCGCGCGATGTGCAGATGCTGTTCGCCGATGCCTCGACCGGCAGCCATTCCCCGGCGCTGGTGCGGCAGGGGCAAATAGCGGAACTGATCAACGCCAAGCCCAAGGCGCGGCGGCGGATTCTGGAAGAAGCGGCGGGGATCTCCGGCCTTTATGCGCGGCGGCATGAGGCAGAGCTGAAGCTGGCAGGCACGGAACAGAACCTGTTGCGGGTGGATGACGTGCTGGAGCAGCTGGCGCAGCAATTGTCGGTCCTGACCCGGCAGGCCAAACAGGCTGCGCGGTATCGCGAGATTGGCGAAGACCTGCGCAAGGCCGAAGGGATGCTGTTGTGGCGGCGCTGGCGCGAAGCCGATGAGGCGCGGCAATCGGCCGAGGGCGCGCTGCGGGATCGGCTGATTGCCCAAGGGCAGGCCGAGGCGGCGTCTCGTGGGGCTGCGAAGACGCGGGAAGCGTCGGAAGATGCCCTGCCGCCAAAGCGTGAAGAAGAAGCGATTGCCTCTGCCATCCTGCAACGACTGAGCTTGCAGCGCGACGCCTTGGGCGATCAGGAGGCGCGGGCGCTGGCCACGATCGATGCCCTGAAGGCGCGGATCGAGCAGCTTTCGCGCGACATGGAGCGCGAAGCGGGTCTGAACCGCGACGCGGGCGAAGTGATCGAACGCCTGGACTGGGAGATTGAACAGCTCGCCCGCGCCCATGAAGGGCATGAGGAAAAGCTGGCCGAGGCGATGGAAGCCGCGCGCGAGGCAGGCGCGGTGCTGGGCGAGCGGGAAGCTGCGCTGGCCGAACTGACCGAGGATGCGGCGCGGCTGGCGGCGCGGCACCAATCCTCGCAACGGATGCTGTCGGATAGCCGTGCCATGCTGGACCGGGCCGAGGGCGAGGCTGTGGCGGCGCGGCAGGCGGTGGCTGGGGCGACGGGGGCGCTGGAGGCGGCGGGCGAGGCCTTCGCCGCTGCCGAGGAGGCGCAGGAAGCGGCGATGGCCGAGGCCGAGGCGACCGAGGTGGCGCTGGAAGCCGCTGAAGTGGCGCGGGCAGAAACGCAGGGCCGTGAGGCCGAGGCGCGGGCGGCGCGGTCTTCTGCCGAGGGCGAGGCCAATGCCTTGCGCGCCGAGGTGGCGGCACTGGCGCGGCTGGTGGAGCGTGAAGCGCAGGCCGGGCATCAGTTGCTGGACAAGCTGGTGGTGACGCCGGGCTTTGAAAAGGCGCTGGGTGCGGCCTTGGCCGATGATCTGCGCAGCCCCGAGGTGGAAGGTGGCGCGCGGTCTGGCTGGGCGGTGCTGGCACCCTATGACGCGCCGCAGGCCTTGCCGGATGGGGCGGTGCCGTTGGCGACAGAGGTGCAGGGGCCGGCAGTGCTGGCGCGGCGGTTGTCCCAGATTGGCTTGGTCAGCCGCGAGCAGGGGTTTGCCTTGCAGGCGGCCTTGCGGCCCGGTCAGCGGCTGGTGTCGGTTGAGGGTGACCTGTGGCGCTGGGACGGGTTCCGGGCGGGGGCGGAGGATGCGCCTTCTGCCGCCGCGCTGCGGTTGCAGCAGTTGAACCGGCTGGTGCAGCTGAAGCGCGATCTGGAGGAGGTCGCGGCGCGGGCCGATGGCGCTGCGCGGGCGCATGAGGCGTTGCAGGCGCGGCTGGCTGAACTGGCAAGTGCCGACAGCCGGGCGCGTGATGCGCGGCGCGCGGCGGATGCGCGGGTGACCGAGGCGAACCGGGCCTTGGCGCGGGCCGAGGCGGACCGGTCCATCGCGGGCGGCAAGCTGGAGGCGGCGCGGCTGGCCGTCAGCCGGTTTGAAGACGAGGCGATGGGCGCGCGCGCCCGGCTGACAGAGGCTGAGGCTGCGGTCGCGGAACTGGGTGACCTTGACGCGGCCCGGGGCGCGGTCGAGGCGGCCAAGATCACCGTTGAAGCCGCGCGGATCACGATGATGACCCGCCGCTCGGCCCAGGATGAGGTGCGCCGTGAAGGCGAGGCGCGGGTGCGGCGGCGGCAGGAGGCGCTCAAGGAATTGTCCGGCTGGAAGCACCGGCTGGAGACAGCCTCGAAGCGGACCGAGGAGTTGAACGAACGCCGGGCCGAGACCGAGGATGAACTGGCCGAAGCGATGCAGGCCCCCGAAGAAATTGCCGCCAAGCGTGATGAGTTGGTCGATGCGATGGCCGAGGCCGAGGTGCGGCGGCGCAGCGCAGCCGACGCCTTGGCCGAAGCCGAAGCCACCTTGCGGGAAGCGCAACTGGCTGAACGCGAGGCAGAACGGCTGGCAGGCGAAGCGCGCGAGGGGCGGGCGCGGGCCGAAGCCCGTCTGGATGCTGCGCGTGAAGGCGTGGCCCTTGCCGCCGAACGCATCCGCGAAGACAACGACCGCACCCCTGATGAGCTGTTCGCCAGCCTGCGGGTTGACCCCGACAAGATGCCGGACGCTGAAAGCCTTGATGCCGACGTGGGCCGCCTGAAACGCCAGCGTGAGGCGCTGGGCGCGGTCAACCTGCGCGCCGAAGAGGATGCGAAGACGGTTGAGGCGGAATATGACGCGCTGGCAGGTGAAAAGGCTGATCTTGAAGAAGCGGTGAAGAAGCTGCGTGCCGGGATTGCGGGTCTGAACAAGGAAGGGCGCGAACGGTTGCTGACCGCCTTTGAACAGGTCAACGCAAACTTCTCGACCCTGTTTACCCATCTTTTCGGCGGCGGCGAGGCGCGGCTTGTGCTGGTGGAGTCTGACGATCCGCTGGAGGCCGGGCTGGAAATCCTGTGCCAACCGCCGGGCAAGAAGCTGGCGACGCTGTCGCTGTTGTCGGGGGGCGAGCAGACGTTGACGGCGCTGGCGCTGATCTTCGGGGTGTTCCTTGCCAACCCCGCGCCGATCTGCGTGCTGGACGAGGTGGACGCGCCTTTGGACGACGCGAACGTGACGCGGTTCTGCGACCTTCTGGACGAAATGACCCGGCGCACAGATACCCGGTTCCTGATCATCACCCACCACGCGGTGACCATGGCGCGGATGGATCGGCTGTTTGGCGTGACGATGCAGGAACAGGGCGTCAGCCAGCTGGTCTCGGTCGATCTGAAGAAGGCCGAAGCGTTGGTGGCATAGGAACGGGCGGCTGGCTAACCGCTGGTTAACCAGAATCAGGCAGAACGGGTCGTGAACAAACGCCTGGAGCTGCCCATGAACAGCCTTATCTCCGCTTTGACCCTTCTGGCCATTCTGGCTTTCACAGAAGGCTCACTTGTCATCGACGTGCCGGGAATTACCGCCCCGACGATCCATCGCGGGCTGAACTGACATTCGCGGGAATGGCCGAAACGGCCATGCCGGTGGCGAAAACGGAAGAGTAAACGCCTGATCCTGATCCTAGAACATAGGCAGGAACAGGAGACGGATCTTGCGCTATTCCGGATTTCGCGTGATTGCCGAGGCGTTGACGGGCCACAAGGGCTGGAAGCCCGTCTGGCGTGACCCCACCCCGCAGGCCGAATACGATTACATCATCATTGGCGGCGGTGGGCATGGGCTGGCCACGGCCTACTATCTTGCCAAGGAATTCGGGCAGGCGCGGATTGCGGTGCTTGAAAAGGGCTATCTGGGCGGCGGAAATGTGGGCCGCAACACCACGATCATCCGGTCGAACTACCTGCTGGACGGCAACGAGCCGTTCTATGAATTCAGCCTGAAGCTTTGGGAAGGGCTGGAGCAGGATTTCAACTATAACGCCATGGTCAGTCAGCGCGGGATCATCAACCTGATCCACACCGACGCACAGCGCGACGCCTTCACCCGTCGGGCCAATGCGATGATCCTGCACGGGGCGGATGCCGAGATGCTGAGCCGCGAACAGGTGCGGGCGGTGTATCCGTGGCTGAACTTCGACAACGCCCGCTTTCCGATCAAGGGCGCAATCGCCCAGAGGCGTGGCGGCACGGTGCGGCATGACGCGGTCGCATGGGGCTATGCGCGCGGGGCCGACATGCGCGGCGTGGACCTGATCCAGAACTGCGAAGTCACCGGGATGCGGATCGAGAATGGCCGTATCCGGGGGGTCGAGACCTCTCGCGGGTTCATCGGGGCAAAGAAGGTCGGTGTTGCGGTGGCCGGGTCGTCGTCGAAGGTGATGGCCCATGCCGGGATGCGGCTGCCGATCGAAAGTCATGTGTTGCAGGCCTTTGTGAGCGAGGGCCTGAAGCCCCTGATCGACGGCGTGATGACCTTCGGCGCCGGGCATTTCTACGTCAGCCAGTCCGACAAGGGTGGTCTGGTCTTCGGCGGCGATATCGACGGCTATAACTCCTACGCCCAGCGTGGCAACCTGCCGGTGATCGAGGATGTCGCCGAAGGCGGCATGGCCTTGATGCCCGCGATTGGCCGAGTGCGGCTTTTGCGCACCTGGGGCGGGATCATGGACATGTCGATGGATGGCTCGCCCTTCATCGACAAGACGCCCATCGAGGGCCTCTACTTCAACGGCGGCTGGTGCTACGGCGGGTTCAAGGCGACCCCGGCCTCGGGCTGGTGCTTCGCGCATCTTCTGGCGAAAGACGAGCCGCATCCGACCGCCACGGCCTACCGGCTCGACCGGTTCCTCAAGGGCCGGATGATCGACGAAAAGGGCCAGGGCGCCCAGCCGAACCTGCACTGAAGGCGAAATACGAATGATCATTCATCATCCGATCCTCGGCCCCCGCGACGCGCAGGAATTCGTCTATCTGGGCGATGCGTCGCTGATCGACCGGCCTGACGGCATGACCGCGGGCGTCGAGGCGTTCCACGAATACCTCTACCAGCGCACCAACCCGGCGGGCGAACACCAGGAGCTGTGGTATCACGAGCAGGGCGACCGGTCCTGGCTGGTGATCACGCGCAACACCGTCACCCATGAAATCACAAAGGTCGAACTTGCGCGCGACGTGGCGCGCAGTCGGGGGCGCAGCCAATGACGCAATCCCATCGCATCGCCGGCGGCCAGATCGACCGCAGCAAAACCCTCCGCTTCACTTTCGACGGCATCCCCTATCAGGGCCATCCGGGCGACACTCTGGCCTCGGCGCTTCTGGCCAACGGCGTCCGTCTGATGGGCCGCAGCTTCAAGTACCACCGCCCGCGCGGGCCACTGTCGGCAGGGTCGGAAGAACCGAACGCGCTGGTCGAGCTGCGGACCGGCGGGCGGCAAGAGCCAAACACGCGCGCGACCGTGGCAGAGCTTTTTGACGGGTTGGAAGCCAACAGCCAGAACCGCTGGCCAAGCCTGCGGTTTGACGCGCTATCGATCAATGACCGGCTGAATACCTTCTTCGCGGCGGGGTTCTACTACAAGACCTTCATGTGGCCTAAAGCCTTCTGGGAAAAGGTTTATGAGCCGATCATCCGCCGCGCCGCCGGGCTTGGGTCCGTCAGCCGCGAGGAAGACCCGGACGCCTATGACAAGGGCTTCCTGCATTGCGATCTGCTGGTGATCGGCGCTGGACCGGCCGGATTGATGGCGGCGCTGACCGCCGGCCGGGCTGGCAAGCGGGTCATACTGGCGGACGAGGATTTCGCCCTTGGTGGCCGGTTGAATGCCGAGACCCTGACGGTTGGCGGCGCTGCGGGGGGCGATTGGGCGGCTGGGGTAGTGGCCGAACTTGCCACGCTTGCGAATGTGCGGCTGATGGCGCGGACAACGGTGATCGGCGCCTTTGACCATGGCATCTATGGCGCGGTTGAGCGGGTGTCGGATCACCTGGCCGTGCCTGTCATTGGCAAGCCCCGGCAGGTGCTGTGGCGCATCTATTCCAAGCGCGCAATCCTTGCCGCTGGCGCAATAGAACGCCCGATTGCCTTTGAAAACAACGACCGTCCCGGGATCATGCTGGCCGGTGCCTTGCGGGCATATGCGAACCGCTGGGGCGTCAAGGCGGGCGAGCGGGTGGCGGTATTCACCAACAATGATGACGGCCTGCGGACGGCCGCCGATCTGAAGTCCAAGGGCGTGGAGGTTGCCGCCGTCATCGACGGCCGCGACGGGGCCGAGGTGATTGATACCTCGGGCCGGTTGGGCCTGAAGTCGATCCGCGTTCGACATTCGAATGGGCGCATCGAAGATATCCGCGTTGATGCCTTGGGGGTTTCGGGTGGATGGAACCCGAATGTGAATATCCATTCGCATCATCGATCGCGCCCGGTCTGGGATGCGGCGATTGCGGGCTTCGTGCCGGGCAATGATGGCCCACCGGGCCTTGTGGTTGCAGGGGCGGCGGCGGGGTTCTTGTCCACGCATGGCGCGTTGCGCACGGGGCGGGATGCGGCCATCGCGGCGCTGGGCCTGACCGGGGCCGCGCCCGACCTGCCCGAGGCCGAGGACGCGCCGGTCTGCATCACCCCGCTTTGGCATGTGAACCATGGCAAGGGCCGCGCCTGGATCGACCAGCAGAACGATGTGACCGTCAAGGATGTGAAGCTGGCGAAGCAGGAGAATTTCACCTCCGTCGAGCATATGAAGCGTTATACCACGCTGGGGATGGCGACGGATCAGGGCAAGACCGGCAATGTGATCGGTCTGGCGGTGATGGCGGAACTGACCGGGCGGTCGATCCCCGAGACTGGCACCACGATCTACCGCCCGCCCTACACCCCGGTTGCGATGGGGGCGCTTGCGGGGCGGTCGCGCGGCAAGGACTTCAAGCCTTATCGCCTGACGCCAAGCCACCACTGGGCCACCGAACAGGGCGCGGTCTTTGTCGAGGTTGGCAACTGGCTGCGGACCCAGTGGGTTCCGAAAGCCGGCGAAACCGAGTGGCGGCAGTCGGTTGACCGCGAGGTTCTGGCGACGCGCAAGTCGGTGGGTATCTGCGATGTGACGACCCTGGGCAAGATCGACATTCAAGGCACGGATGCCGGGGCTTTCCTGGACCGCGTCTATGCGAACACGTTCAGCACCTTGGCTGTGGGCAAGTGCCGCTATGGGCTGATGCTGCGCGAGGATGGGATCGTTTATGACGACGGCACCACGGCGCGAATGGGCGAACATGAATATGTGATGACCACGACCACGGCCAACGCAGTCACGGTCTTCCGGCATCTGGAGTTTTGCCGTCAGTGCCTGTGGCCAGATATGGACGTGCAACTGATCAGCACCACCGAAGCATGGGCGCAGTTTTCGGTTGCCGGGCCGAATGCGCGCAAGCTGTTGGAAAAGTTGGTTGACCAGGACATATCCGACGCGGCGTTTCCCTATATGGGTGCCGGGAATGTCACGGTTTGCGGCGGGTTGCGGGCGCGGCTGTTCCGCATTTCCTTCTCGGGCGAGCTTGCCTATGAAATCGCGGTTCCTACGCGCTATGGCGACGCGCTTTTGCGTGAAATGCTGGCGCGGGGGGCAGAGTATGAACCTATCGTCTATGGCACCGAAGCGCTTGGCGTGATGCGGATCGAGAAGGGCCATGTCGCCGGGGGCGAGCTTAACGGGCAGTCCACCGCGCTTCATATGGGGCTGGGCAAGATGGTGTCGAAGAAGAAGGACAGCATCGGCATGGTCCTGTCCCAACGTGAGGGGCTGGCAGACCCGGACGGCTATCGTCTGGTTGGCGTCAAGCCGGTTGACCCGAACGGAAGGCTGACCGCTGGCAGCCATTTCCTTGCCATCGGTGCGGCGCCGGTTGCGGCGAATGATGGCGGCTGGCTGACCTCGAAGGTGTACTCGCCCCATATCGGCTGCGACATCGCACTGGGTTATCTGAAGGGCGGTAACGCGAAGATCGGCAGCCGGATGCGGGCGGTCAATCTGGTGGGCGGGACGGATACCGAAGTCGAGATCGTGTCGCCGCATTTCTTTGACCCGGATGGGGAGCGGCTGCGTGGCTGAGATGTTGAAAGCAATGACGGCGCTTGGCGCGAATGAACCTGTATCGGTCACGGTCGGGCCTGTGACCGTGACGGAACGGTTCGACGTGGCCCTGGCCTCGGTCGCGGCGCGGCGGGGGCGGATGGCTGAACTTGGGGCGGCGGCCAAGGTGGCAGGGCTGCCCTTGCCCGGACCGGCGCGGTTTCTCGCGGGAACGCCCTACAGCACCTACTGGGTCGCGCCCGAGATGTGGTTTGTCGAGGCTGATCTTGCCAGCCACGAGATGATAGCCACGACGCTGAAGGACGCCTTGGGCGATGCGGCATCGGTCACTGAACAGACCGACGCATGGGTGTGCCTTGATCTGGCCGCCCCTGACCTTGCCCCGCTGCTGGAGCGTCTGTGCAATGTGGATTTCTCGGGCGTGCCGGATGGCCATGCCACCCGGACGATGCTGGAACATCTGGGCTGCTATCTGATCAAGCACGGCCCCGGGGCGGCGCGGCTTTATGGGCCGAGGTCGTCCGCAAAAAGCCTGTTGCATGCGCTTGAGGTGGCGGCGATGTCCGCGTTCTGAGGGTTTGTCTTGAAGTAAGGCGTGTTTCCCGGTAGTGAAATTCTGTAACAAGTTCGAATTTCGGGACACAATCATGTCTGAAGGTGAGGCCATTCCTGTCCTGCCGCGCGGCAAGCCTGCTTTTGATCAAGATCCGCACCGGCTGCGCGAAATCAGCGAACGCAATCTTGAAGCGGCAATCGGTCGTGAAGTGCGAACATTTCGGCGTCAGCAAGGCATGACGGTGGCCGATCTGGCAGCGGTCACAGGCCTGTCGATCGGGATGCTTTCCAAGATTGAAAACGGCAACACCTCGCCCTCCCTGACGACATTGCAGGTGCTGAGCCATGCGTTCTCTGTCCCGGTAACGGCATTCTTTCGCAGCTACGAAGAACGCCGCGAGGCGCAGCATGTGAAGGCTGGTGAACATGTCGAGATTGAACGGCGCGGCACCCGGGCGGGGCATCAATACAACCTTCTGGGCCATATCGGGTCAAACAGTTCGGGCGTGGTGGTGGAGCCCTATATCATCACCCTGACCACAGAAAGTGACACCTTCCCGGCCTTCCAGCATGAAGGGCTGGAACTGCTTTACATGCTGGAAGGAGAGGTGGGGTATCGCCACGGGGATCAGGTCTATCTGCTGAAGCCCGGCGACAGCCTGTTTTTCGATGCAGATTCCCCGCATGGGCCGGAAGAGCTGGTGAAACTTCCGGCGCGCTATCTTTCGGTGATCGCCTATCCGCAGGGCTAGAGACTGGCCCGCGCTGGCGGGAGGACTGACGTTGACGGGGCGCCAAACTGGCGCCCCGTTTCGTATCATCTCAGTGCAGGTCCAGAGACTTTCGCAAGGTCTCGTTGTCGCCATACTTGGCGATCTTGTCCCGGTGGTAGGCCTTTTCCCACCGGATCGACCAGACATGCCAGCCAAACCAGACCAAGAGGCCAACGACCCACAACAGGCCCTCGCTGCCCTGAAAAGGGTAGATCGGACCAACTTCCGCCAGATCGACGGCCCAAGTTGTCACACCAGTAGTAGACATCGGGGTTCTCCTTTTTCCTGCCGTCGGTCAGACGAGTTGTTGTTTGGCCGCGCGCACTTCGTTTTCGGCCTCGCGCTGGATGGTCATGTCCTGAAAGTCGAGACCCATGATCTCGATCTCGCGGGGGATTCGCAGCAGGCCAAAGGCATGGAGCGCTTTTGCAACAAGGAACCCGGGCAGGAAGCCAAGCACGCCGAACATGATGATTGCACCGGCAAGCTGGCCAAGCGGGTTGATCGCGGCAAAGCCTTCATAGGCACCCGCCGGGTGACCCCAAAGAAGGAAGCCCGCGATGACAAGGCCCGCAAAGCCTGCGTAGCCATGCACTGCGACCGCGCCCACCGCATCGTCGATCTTGAAGGTGCGTTCGACCCAGTAGTGCATCTTGTAGGCGATGAATGCCCCGCAGCAGCCGACGAGCATGGCCTGAATCGGGTGATAGAGGTCATTCCCGGCCGAGGCGCAGATGATCCCGGCAAGGCCGCCGGAATAGGTCCAGAACGCGTCACCCTTCGAGACCATGAAGGCCATGAGCATGCCGCCTGACAGCGACATCAGGAAGTTGAAGGTGATGGCGCCCAGCGTGGTCGGGGTCAGGTAGATGGTGGTGGCGGTCCAGGTTTCGCCGGTAATGACGCCGCCAATGCCCTCGGGCGAGATCAGCGGGATGTTGCAGGCGACATAGAAGCCCCAAAAGCCGGTGTAGATGATGAACAGCCCCACCGCGACCATCCACGGGTTGTGCGGCAGGATGTTGCGGATCGACCCATCGGCGCCGAATTTCCCAAGACGGGGTCCGAGGACCAGCAGCACCCCAAGCGCAAATCCGCCCGCGATGGCGTGAATGACCCCCGAGGCATAGGCGTCATGGTATCCAAGCAGCCTGACCATCCAGCCCTGTGGGTGCCAGCCCCATGCCGCGTCGATGATCCATGCGCCAGACCCGATGACAACGGCCAGCACCCAGAAGGCACCCGAGTTGATGCGCTCGATCACCGCGCCTGAAACGATGGAGGCGGCAGTCCACGAAAACAGAAGGAAGGCCGCCCAGAAGACGCCCGTGATCCGGTCATCAAGGTTCGTTGCCATGGTGTTTGACATTGGCGAATTGGCCGCCGCGGCTTCCCATTCGATGCCGCCGGTGATGAAGGGGCCGTTCGGCAGCGCCCAATAGAGCCACCAGCCGAAGAAGAAGAAGGTGATCGTGACCAGTGGAATGATCATCGAATTCTTCATCAGCGTGTGCATGTGGTTGCGCCGACGGCTGGCGCCGACCTCATACATGCAGAAGCCCACATGGATGAGGAACATGAGCGGTATTGTGACCCAATAATAGAACTCGGTGAAGATCGTCGTGATGGCGTCGAGTTGATTGTCCATCCCTGTGTTTCCTCTTTTGATTTCCGAGGCCAGCGACGGGCTGCCTCCCCTTTTCAGGTGCCGGTGCTGCTGGGTCTGACCCGGCTGAAGCATCCGGTATGGAGATCAGGTGATGGCCATCCGGCCGCCCCCAATTTCTCTGTTGAGCAAACTTTTTCTCTGTAGTGAAACGGTAGCTGCGACATTCTGTCAAGGAAAACCAAGCCTGCCACAAAAACAGGCATCGTGTTTCCCGACAGGTGAAAAAAGTTTCTCGACAGTTGATAAGCAAAAAAGTCAGTGTTAGCGTCAGTTCAACCAGTCGAAGGAGACGAATCCATGTGCGGCATCGTTGGGCTGTTCCTGAAGGATCCGAAGCTTGAACCGAAGCTTGGGGAAATGCTGACGGACATGCTGATCACCATGACAGACCGAGGCCCCGACTCTGCGGGCATTGCGATCTATTCCGGGGCCAGAGACGGGTTGGGCAAGATCACGATCCAGTCGGCCCATCCCGAAAAGGACTTCAAGAACCTTGACGGCGATCTGCATGACGCCATCGGCCAACCGGTCGCGATGCTGGTCAAAAGCACCCATGCCGTGCTGGAAGTGCCAATCGGTCAACTTGATGCCGCCCGGTCGGCCTTGTCGCATCTGCGCCCCGACGTGAAGGTCATGAGCGTTGGCGACAGCATCGAAATCTTCAAGGAAGTCGGCCTGCCAAAAGATGTGGCCCGCCGCTTTGATGTGGCCAGGATGACCGGCACGCATGGTATCGGCCATACCCGCATGGCCACCGAATCCGCCGTGACCACAATGGGCGCGCATCCGTTTTCCACCGGACCAGACCAGTGCCTTGTCCACAACGGCAGCCTGTCGAACCACAACGGCTTGCGGCGTGAGCTGATCCGCAAGGGCATGAGTTTCGAGACCCAGAATGATACCGAAGTGGCCGCCGCCTATGTCAGCCAGAAGCTGAAAGAGGGCGAGGATCTTGGCACGGCGCTGGAATCGGGCCTTGATGATCTGGACGGCTTCTTCACCTTCGTTGTCGGCACCAAGAACGGCTTTGGCGTCGTGCGCGACCCCATTGCCTGCAAGCCCGCAGTGATGGCCGAAACTGACGAATACGTCGCCTTCGGTTCGGAGTACCGCGCGCTGGTCAACCTTCCGGGCATTGAAAACGCCCGCGTCTGGGAACCGGAACCCGCCACCGTCTATTTCTGGGAGCGTTGAGAGAATGCAGAGTTTCGATCTGGGCAAAGAGGGCTTGCGCGCCCTGAACTCGTCGCTGCATGCCCTCAAGGGGCAGACCAACATGACCGCATGGGAGGTGATCAACCCCAAGGGTGCGCATGCGATTGCCGCCGGGGTGGATGCCCCGGTGGATATCACCGTGCGGGGGTCAACCGGCTATTACTGCGCCGGAATGAACAAGCAGGCCACGATCCGCATCAAGGGGTCGGCCGGGCCGGGCGTGGCCGAGAACATGATGTCGGGCGCAGTGATCATCGACGGGGACGCCAGCCAGTATGCCGGGGCGACCGGGCGCGGCGGGCTTCTGGTGATCAAGGGCAACGCCTCCAGCCGCTGCGGCATTTCGATGAAGGGCATCGACATCGTGGTGCATGGTAACATCGGCCACATGTCCTGCTTCATGGCGCAATCGGGCAATGTCGTGGTTCTTGGCAACGCCGGAGAAGCCTTGGGCGACAGCCTTTATGAGGCCCGCATCTTCGTGCGCGGCACGGTGAAAAGCCTTGGTGCGGATTGCATCGAAAAGGAAATGCGCGACGAACATTTCGCCATCGTCGAAGAGCTGCTGCGCCGGGGCGAGGCTGACCACAAGGCCAAGCCCGAGGAGTTCCGCCGCTACGGCTCGGCCCGCAAGCTTTACAACTTCAACATCGACAATGCGTCGGCGTATTGAGGCAGAAAATGACCGAATTCCCGAAAACCCCGCCCCGCTTCTCGGCCACTTTCACGCCGGCAATCAACGCTGAAATCCGCCGCGCAGCCGCCTCTGGCATCTACGATATCCGGGGGGGTGGCACCAAGCGCCACCTGCCGCATTTCGATGACCTGCTGTTCCTTGGGGCCTCGATCAGCCGCTACCCGCTGGAAGGCTACCGCGAGAAATGCGCGACCGATGTCTGGCTTGGCACCCGTTTCGCCAAGAACCCGATCCATCTGGATATCCCGATCACCATCGCAGGGATGAGCTTTGGCGCGCTGTCCGGTCCGGCCAAAGAGGCCTTGGGTCGTGGCGCGACGGCGGCTGGCACCAGCACCACCACCGGCGACGGCGGCATGACTGAAGAAGAGCGCGGCCATTCCAAGACGCTGGTCTATCAATATCTTCCCAGCCGCTACGGCATGAACCCCGACGACCTGCGCCGCGCTGATGCGATCGAGATCGTGGTCGGTCAGGGTGCCAAGCCCGGTGGGGGTGGGATGCTTCTGGGGCAAAAAATCTCGGACCGTGTGGCCAACATGCGGAACCTTCCCAAAGGGATCGACCAGCGGTCTGCCTGCCGTCACCCCGACTGGACCGGGCCGGATGATCTGGAGATCAAGATCCTCGAACTGCGCGAGATCACCAACTGGGAAAAGCCGATCTACATCAAGGTCGGCGGCGCGCGGCCCTATTATGACACGGCGCTGGCGGTGAAGGCGGGCGCGGATGTCGTGGTGCTGGACGGCATGCAAGGCGGCACGGCGGCAACGCAGGATGTGTTCATCGAACATGTCGGCATGCCGATCCTTGCCTGCATTCCGCAGGCGGTGAAGGCGCTGCAAGACCTTGGGATGCACAGGAAGGTGCAGCTGATCGTTTCGGGCGGCATCCGCACCGGGGCGGACGTGGCCAAGGCCATGGCTCTGGGCGCCGACGCGGTGGCCATCGGCACGGCGGCACTGATCGCGCTGGGCGACAATGACCCGGTCTGGGAGGAAGAATACCAGAAACTTGGGACCACGGCCGACGCCTATGACGACTGGCACGAAGGCCGCGACCCCGCCGGGATCACCACGCAGGATCCCGAACTGTCCAAGCGGTTTGACCCGGTTCTGGGCGGTCGGCGCTTGAAAAACTACCTCAAGGTGATGACGCTGGAGGCGCAGACCATCGCGCGGGCCTGCGGCAAGAATCACCTGCACAACCTCGAGCCCGAAGACCTGTGCGCGCTGACGATCGAAGCAGCCGCCATGGCCGGGGTGCCGATTGCGGGAACCAGCTGGATCCCGGGCCGGACCGGGTTCTGAGAAAAACAATAAGGGACAGGGAGTTACGACAATGACGAAAGACCTTGCCAAATGGGCCAAGGAAAAGGGCGTCAAGTATTTCATGGTTTCCTACACCGACCTGTTCGGTGGTCAGCGTGCTAAACTGGTACCGACGCAGGCAATCAATGACATGGCGGTGGATGGGGCCGGATTTGCCGGTTTCGCCACCTGGCTGGACCTGACGCCCGCGCACCCGGACATGATGGCCGTGCCGGACCCCGAAGCTGTCATCCAGCTGCCGTGGAAAAAGGATGTCGCCTGGGTGGCGTCCAACTGCGTCATGGAAGAGCAGCCGGTGGCGCAAGCTCCGCGCAACGTCTTGCGGCGGCTGGTGGACGAGGCGGCAAAAGAGGGCCTGCGGGTCAAGACCGGGGTGGAGCCGGAGTTCTTCCTGCTGACCCCGGCGGGCGACCGGATTGCCGACCCCTACGACAACGCCGAAAAGCCCTGCTATGATCAGCAGGCGATGATGCGCCAGTATGACTGCATCTCGGAAGCCTGCGACTACATGCTGGAGATGGGCTGGGAGGCTTACCAGAACGACCACGAAGACGCGACCGGCCAGTATGAAATGAACTGGAAATACGATGACGTGCTGCAAACCGCCGACAAGCACAGCTTCTTCAAGTTCATGATGAAGTCGGTGGCGGAAAAGCACGGGCTGCGGGCGACGTTCATGCCCAAGCCCTTCAAGGGGCTGACCGGGTCAGGCTGCCATGCCCATATCTCGGTCTGGAGCCTTGACGGCAATACCAACGTCTTTGCCGACAAGACGAAAGAGCTTGGCCTGTCCGAACAGGGCCGGCACTTCCTTGGCGGTATCATGAAGCACGCCAGCGCGCTGGCGGCGATCTGCAACCCGACAGTGAACAGCTACAAGCGGATCAACGCGCCGCGTACGACCAGTGGCGCGACCTGGGCGCCGAACACGGTGACATGGACCGGGAACAACCGCACCCACATGGTGCGGGTGCCGGGGCCGGGGCGGTTTGAGTTGCGGCTGCCGGATGGGGCGGCGAACCCCTACCTGATGCAAGCCGTGATCCTTGCCGCCGGTCTGGACGGTGTGCGCAGCAAGGCCGATCCGGGCAAGCGCCATGACATCGACATGTACCAGATGGGCCATACGGTGAAGAACGCGCCGAAACTGCCGCTGAACCTCTTGGATGCCTTGCGCGAATACGACAAGGACAAGACCCTGAAATCCATGATGGGCGACGAATTCTCGGCCGCGTTCCTGAAGCTGAAGCACAAGGAGTGGAACGACTACTGTTCGCACTTCTCAGCCTGGGAAACCCAGACCACGCTCGATATCTGACCTTATCCTGAGACCCCTACTGGCCCCGGAGCGATCCGGGGCCTTTGTTCATTCCAGCGGTGTTTCCGGCCCGGCGATATGCACGGCCAGCAGGCAACCGTTTGGGGTGTAGGAATTGTGTTCCGTGCCGTCGCGGTAAAACACCAGATCCCCGGCTCGCAGGATGGTGCCATCGCTTTCGTGCAACTCGCCTTCCAGAATCAGGAATTGTTCGTTGCCGTTGTGGCGGTGGCCGCGCGTCGTCATGCCAGCGGGCATCCGGTAGACATGGAAACCCTCGCCCAAGGCGCGGCTGTTGTCCAGTTGCAGAACCGTATCGCCCATGGCCACCCCGTCGGGATAGACAAAGGGCGTGAACGCGGCCTTGTGGATGTTGGCGATACGGCGGTCGTTCGGGTTGATCGGTTTCATCAAAAGCTTCGTCCTTGGCCTTGCGGGTGAGTGAATCTTGCCTTGCGTCACGGCGCTTCCCTGATTGTGTGGCCGATTGCTGTCAAAGGTCAACCTGTCGCGGCGCGGCATCAGACCTGCGGCGGGTAGCGTGTTCTGTCACAGTTGCCCGTCTGCGCGTGATCTGCCATTTCTTCATTCAGAAGTTGTTTGTCGATCCCACTGGCGCAAGTCTTTCGGGTTTTGTTGTGTTTACCAACAGGAAGAAGATTTGACAGATACGCAACTCTCCTTCTAGTTTCGATCCAGACAAGGGGCAGATCAAGCGCCCTGACAAAGCCAACAGCCGGAGGTTCCAGATGAAGAAGAAAGTTGCCGTGATCGGGGCAGGCCCGTCAGGCCTTGCGCAATTGCGCGCATTCCAGTCGGCGAAAGCGAAGGGGGCCGACATCCCCGAAGTGGTCTGCTTCGAAAAGCAGTCCAACTGGGGCGGGCTGTGGAACTACACCTGGCGCACGGGTCTGGATGAAAACGGTGAACCTGTCCATTGCAGCATGTATCGCTACCTGTGGTCGAACGGTCCGAAAGAAGGGCTGGAATTCGCCGATTATTCGTTCGAGGAACATTTCGGCAAGCAGATCGCCAGCTATCCGCCGCGCGCCGTGCTGTTCGACTATATCGAAGGCCGGGTGAAAAAGGCCGGTGTGCGTGACTGGATCCGCTTTTCCACCACCATCCGCATGGTGAAATACAACGAGGCCAAGGGCAACTTCACCATCACCGCGCATGACCTCAAGAACGACCGGATGTATGAGGAAGACTTTGACAACGTCATCGTTGCCAGCGGCCACTTTTCGGTGCCGAACGTCCCGGAATACCCCGGTTTCGACAAGTTCAACGGCCGCGTCCTGCATGCGCATGACTTCCGCGATGCGCGTGAGTTCGCAGGCAAGGATCTGCTGCTGCTGGGGTCCAGCTATTCGGCCGAGGATATCGGCAGCCAATGCTGGAAATACGGTGCCAAGTCGATCACCGTTGCCTATCGTAACGCGCCAATGGGGTTCAAATGGCCTGAGAACTGGAAGGAAGTGCCGGCACTGGACCACATGGACGAGACGACCGCCTATTTCAAGGATGGCACCTCGAAGAAGATCGACGCGGTGATCCTTTGCACTGGTTACAAGCACCACTTCCCGTTCCTGCCCGACGATCTGCGGCTGAAGACGGCGAACCGGCTCGCGACGGCAGATCTCTACAAGGGCGTGGCATGGGTTCACAATCCAAAGCTGTTCTACATCGGCATGCAGGACCAGTGGTTCACCTTCAACATGTTCGACGCGCAGGCATGGTGGGTGCGTGATGCGATCATGGGCCGGATCGCGATCCCGACCGACAAGGCGGTCTTGATGAAGGATGTCGAGGACCGCGTGGCGCATGAGGATGCGGGCCAGGACGCGCATGATGCCATTCACTATCAGGGCGACTACGTGAAGGAACTGATCGCCGAAACGGATTATCCGTCCTTCGACGTGGAGGGTGCCTGCGAGGCCTTCTTCGAGTGGAAGGACCACAAGAAGGAAGACATCATGGGCTTCCGCAACAACGCTTACAAATCGGTGATCACCGGCACCATGGCACCGGTCCACCACACCCCGTGGAAAGACGCGCTGGAAGATTCGATGGAAAGCTACCTGCGAAACTAAAGTGGCCCTTATGCCCCGATTTGAAAGGCCCCGGCATGCCGGGGCCTTTGGTCTTTCGAGTGTCCTTGGCCACGAAAGAAGTTCTCAATCTGATCAACTACTGTGCAAAATACCCAAATCAGCCTGCCATTTGACCCAGCGCCGACAACCTGTCCGACTCTGCGGAAACAATTTTGACGGCTGTGAAGATTTCGGGCGGTCAAGCACCGCCTGCATGCTTTCCTTTCCCCGCAAGTTGCCCGACCGGAATGGGTGGCGGCACCAACAACAGGGGAAAATGATCCATGGAAGAGCAAATCGCGACGCTTGTCGCCGAGCTTGCCAGCCTCAAGGAGGCTGCGGCGGGGCTGAATCGCACGACTGCCGAGACTTTCTATTTCCTGACCATACCACTGATGGTTCTGATCCACGCGGGCTTCCTGTCCTACGAGATGGGGGCATCGCGGGCCAAGAATGCGCTGTCCTCGGGGATCAAGAACATCCTCGCCTTCGCTTTCATCATTCCGACGTTCTACTACGCGGGCTGGTTCATTTACTGGGCTTTCCCCACCGGCTTTTCGATGTCGGCCGGGCCGCTTGGAATCTCGGGTTATGATTATGCCCTCGGAGCGGCCAATCCCGCAGGCGAAGTGATGGGGCCAAACCTTGCCGACAGCGCAACCGGAGTGTTCTTCGGGGCCTTCGCCATGTTTGCCGCGACAACGGCGTCGATCATGTCCGGCTCGTTGATCGAGAGGATCCAGATCGTCGGCTTCGTGATCCTTGCGATCGTGCTGGGCAGTTTTGTCTGGATCCTTGGCGCAGCCTGGGGTTGGCATGCGGATGGCTGGCTGGTGACGGCGCTTGGCTATCACGACTTCGGTGCATCGGGCGTGGTTCATGCGATTGCGGGCTTCTTCACGCTGGGCGTGCTGATCAACCTTGGCGCGCGGGTCGGCAAGTTCAACGCCGACGGCAGCGCCAATTCCATCGCCGGCCATTCGATGCCCGCCACGCTGGTCGGCCTGATGCTGATCATCGCCGGCTTCTGGGGGTTCCTGATGGCCTGCGTGATCTTCCCGGGCGAGCCGTGGTCCTGGGGTTCGGGCATCTTCGCGACGATCTACGGCACGCCGGTCAATCTTTCGGCCATGACCTTCAACATCCTGATGGGTTTTGCTGGCGGCGCGATTGCCGCATGGGCGATCACGCATGACCCGTTCTGGATGATGTCGGGCGCGCTGGGCGGGATCATCTCGGTTGCGGCTGGGCTTGATCTTTACTGGCCGCCGATGGCGTTCGTCATCGCGATGATTGGCGGTGCGATCATGCCGATTGCCGCGCGGATCGTCGAGAGGATGCAGATCGATGACGCCGTCGGCGCGGTTGCCTTGCATGGTGTCGTCGGGCTTTGGGGCGTGGTGGCCGTTGGCATCTTCGCCTCGGGCTATCCGGCCCTTGCATCCGAAGGCGCGCCGCAGATCACGCTTTATGGGCAGGTTGTCGGGGCGGTGATCATGGCGGTGCTTGGCTTTGTTCCCGGCTATCTCGTGTCCCTGCTGCTGAAGTCCATGGGCCTGCTGCGCGTCCCGCGCGAGGCCGAGATCATGGGACTCGACAAGGCAAAGGTGCCTGCCGTGGCCTATCCTGAAATCCTTGGTGAGACCCACGGCCCCACCACGCCAGCCCAATGAACCGCAACAAGGAGGACTTGAAATGTTCGGAACCGATATCACCGACTGGGCGGCTGTCGAGGGCTCGTATTACGCGGGCCACGGCAGCGAGGCGATCTGGCTGATCCTGTCGATCATCCTTTGTGTCGGCGCACTTGTGTTCGGCGCGCTGCACGAGAAGGCTGCGTATCGCAAGACAAGGTAGGCTTGACCATCCCACGACCTTGACGCCCCGGCCCCGGCTGGGGCGTCATGCGTTGCTCGCCTGTCAAGCGAATATTCGGCTTTGACGGGAAAATTTATTTCTCTGTGGGCAAAAATTGTTTTGCCTCTGCCCAATTTTGCGGCAAGCATGCCAGCCATGGGCAGCAAAGCCCAGCCGCTCGACCGACGCTGTGCCGGTCATGCCGGACGCAATAGTCCGGCGTCGCGGAAAAAAGGGAACAGGGAGTACATCATGGAAGGCGAAACTGTCGCGTTCTTCGCGGATCAGGTGAACCTGAATTCGCTTGTTCAGAACGTAGTCTACGCATCCGGCACGGTCGGGGCGATCTTCGTTGTGGTCGGGCTGCTGCTGATCGATGCCGGGACGACCCGGCGGAAAAGCCTTTTCAACTCGACCATCGAAAAGGTCATGGGCTTTTTCCTTGGCTTCACGACCTACTACTTCATCGGCTTCGGCTTCTGGGCCGCCCAGTATTACATCATGGTTGATGCAACGCTGATGGACAGTCTGAAAGACTGGTGGATCGGCGGGGCAATGCTGAACGCACTGGCGCAGAATGTCGATCCGGCGGTCTTCCCGGGGCTGAACACCTTCCAGATCTTCGTGTTCTTCCTTGCCTGTTTTGCCGGGATCGTGAACATCCTGTTCCACTTCGCGGTGTCGGAACGGATGAAGGCCTCGGCCTACTATGTCTTTGCCATTGTTGCTGCGGTGGCCTCGTCTGTGGTCAGCTGGATCACATGGGGTTCTGTTGGCCCGCTGACAAATGCGGGCTTTCATGACTTCTTCGGTGTGGGCTTCGTCTACCTGTTCCCGGCCGGTATGGCGCTGGTCATGGTGCCGATGCTGTCAGCCCGCCCCGGCGTGTTCGAGCCCCACCCCCGGGTGCCAGGCTATTATGCGCCGTCGATCGGGCTGGCGGCTGTCGGCCTACTGACCATCTTTGCCGGTCTGCCGATGGTCATCATGTCCTGCCTGTTCTTCGTCGACCCCGAGGCGCTGGCAATCTCGATCACCATGGCTGACACCAGCGTCGGTGTGGCGATCAACAACTATGCGCTGGCTTGGGCTGGTGGGGCTGTTTCAGGCACGATCATCGCCTATGCGACCCGCAAATATG
This sequence comes from Tabrizicola sp., assembly GCF_030373185.1. Classification (GTDB taxonomy): domain Bacteria; phylum Pseudomonadota; class Alphaproteobacteria; order Rhodobacterales; family Rhodobacteraceae; genus Tabrizicola. The sequence goes on along the minus strand of NZ_JAUCZH010000002.1, from coordinate 53,702 downwards.
CCTATCTGCTGCTTGGACCTCTGGCGGGTTATGTGTCGGGCGCGTCCGGCTTTGACGTGTATCTGCCTTGGCAGATGTTCCTTGTGGCCCTTGGTGCGCCCGTGATCGCCTATCTGGTCTACGAGTTCACCTTCAAGCGCCGGTTCGACGAACACAAGCTGACGCCGCTGTTCATCGGTGCGGGCTCGTATGGTCTGATCATGCTTGGTCTGTTCAAGGCTGGCACGCCGCGCGGCGGCTATTTCGGGATCGAAGAGGGTGCCTATGCCTTCCAGCATGGCCAGATCAGCCTGGTGATGCAGCTTGCGGGGATTGTCGTGTGCGTCGGTGCCGGCGTCGTGACAGCGCTGGTCACGGCGATGGTACTGAAGGCAACCATCGGTCTGAAAGTGTCGGACGAGGACATGGCCGAGGGTCTGGACAGCCTGCGTTGGGGTGTCGAGACCGATGTGGTCACCAAGGAAGACCTGCCTCGCGCCTGACGGGAAGACGCGACTGCAAAGAGAACGATCAGGCCGCCTTCGGGCGGCCTTTTTCTTCGGCAACTGTTTTCTCACAAGAAAGAATGTTGCACTTCATTATTGCTTTCTGGCGAGAATCGCCTGAGACTGGCGAAAAATGAATAACCTTCAGGGAGACCGCAAATGACCAACTCCTGGCGCTTCTCGACTTTGATCGACCGCCACCGCGCACTTGGCTCGGACCTTGAGGACTGGAGCGGGATGGGAACCGCATGGTCCTATTCCAAGGGCGACCCGGATGCCGAATACATGGCGATCCGCACCAAGGCGGGGCTGATGGATGTGTCAGGCCTGAAGAAGGTTCATATCACCGGGCCGGCAGCCAGCCATGTCATCGAACGCGCCACGACGCGGAACATGGAAAAGCTGATGCCCGGCAAGTCGGTCTATGCGACCATGCTGAATGATCAGGGCAAGTTCATTGATGATTGCGTGATCTACCGTCTGGCGCCGAACAGCTTCATGGTCGTCCACGGGTCGGGCGGCGCGCATGAACAGCTGACCATGGCCGCGACGGGCCGCGATGTGTCGATCCGGTTCGACGACAACACCCACGATCTGTCGCTCCAAGGCCCTATGGCGGTGGAGTATCTGGAAAAGCATGTGCCGGGCATCCGCCAGCTGCCCTATTTCAACCACATGCAGACCTCGCTTTTCGGCAAGCCCGCGATGATCTCGCGCACCGGATATACCGGCGAACGGGGGTATGAGCTGTTCGTGCGCGGGCAGGACGCGCCGATGATCTGGGACCGCATCCTTGAAGAAGGTGCCGCGATGGGGATCATCCCCTGCCGATTTACCACGCTGGATATGCTGCGGACGGAAAGCTATCTGCTGTTCTTCCCCTTCGACAATTCCGAGATGTATCCGTTTGAAAATGAAGGCCCGGGCGATACGCTGTGGGAATTGGGGCTCGACTTCACCGTGTCGCCGGGCAAGACAGGCTTCCGCGGGGCGGAAGAGCATTACCGCCTGAAGGGCCGCGAGCGCTTCAAGATCTGGGGCCTGAAGCTGGAAGGCAAGAATGTCCCCGGAAACGGCGCTCCGGTGTTCCGCGACGGCAAGCAGGTCGGACTGGTGACGCAGGCGATGTATTCGCCGCTGAACGACTGGAACATCGCCATCGCCCGCCTGCCGGTTGATTGCGCCAACAACGGCACAAGCCTTGAAGTGCGCTGCGGCACGCATGGGCCAATCGCGGCCACTACCCATTCGATGCCGTTCTACGACATCAAGAAAGAACGCCGCACCGCCAAGGACTGATGCAAGGACCGGGGTCTGCCCAGCGGGCGGACCCCCTCTCGACTAAGGATACGGATACGTGACCAGCAGTCTAACCCCAGTGACCCCGACCATTCACAGTCGCCCGGTCTATGCACCCCTTGAACCCCGCCCCGGCCAGTTGCACCTTATCGTTGCTGACGGAGAGGGGGCGGATGCTGTGATTGAGATGCTGGACAAGGCGAGTGATCGTTCGGGAATTCTGGCTGCCGCTCATGTCATGTATGCGCCCGGCCCGAACGGGACGGATCTTTCCAGTCAATTGCAGGCGCTTGGTGCGGCACAGTTCTTCCGCGCGCCGACCATTCCGGCGCTCTTGCCGCGACTGATCCGGGTGCTCGCTGACGCGCATATGGGTAGCCAGTTCTACCTTGCCGGGACCGAGGGACTGATCGGTCAGGCGGAACGTGAGATCATGAAGACCGGATTTCCCGTGGGCGCGATCCAGAAGGAACATCGCGGATCGACCGTGCGCCGCGTCCAGTGCGTGCATTGCAAGGGGATCACCGAGAACGTGGCTTCAGACCCGTTCAAATGCAGCCATTGCGGGCTTAACCTCTTTGTCCGTGACCATTATTCACGGCGGATCGCGGCGTTTCAGGGTGTCAACATCGATGCCGAAGACCCCGGTGAAGTGCCGCAAAGCGTGGTGAGGTTCAAATGAGCGGTGGTGCCAAGCTTCTGGTCCGCGTGGCCGAGGTCGTCGAGGTCAATGATCTGATCAAGCGATTCCGCTTTGTGTCCCGCGACGGGTCGGACCTGCCGGCTTTTTCGGGTGGCGCGCATACCGTCGTGGAGATGGACGATCACGGACTTCGCAGGCTGAACCCATATTCACTTATGTCAGACCCCGAGGATCGGTCAGGCTATGAAATCTCGGTTCGTCGAGATGATCAGGGCCGGGGCGGGTCGCTTTACATGCACAACCATGTGAAGCCAGGGATGGAAATGACGCTTTCCTATCCGGTCAACCTCTTCCCGCTGGACAATCGGGCGAAGAAGCACCTGATGATTGCGGGCGGCATCGGTATCACCCCCTTCATCGCGCAGATCGCGCAACTGACGCATTTCGGCGGCAGGTTCGAACTGCACTACTCTGCCCGCAACCGCGCGCTTGGGGCCTATATGGACCGGCTGACAGCGGCGCATCCTGACCGGGTCCACACCTATTTTGACGAGGAAAAGCAGGCGATTGACCTGTCTCGAATCCTGTCGATGCAACCGATTGGCACTCATCTTTACGTCTGCGGCCCGAAAGGGATGATCAACTGGGTTCTTTCCACTGCCGAAAGCATGGGCTGGCCGAAGTTGGCGCTGCATCATGAAGAATTTCTTGCCCCCGGCACCGGCCTGCCCTTCACGGTGGAGCTTGCTGCCAGCGGCAAGACCATTACCGTCGGCACCACCCAATCCTTGCTGGAGGCGATTGAGGCGGCGGGCGTAGATGCTCCCTATCTTTGCCGCGGCGGGGCCTGTGGACAATGCGAAACGACCGTTCACAAATGTGATGGCATGATCTTGCACCGCGACCATTGGCTGAGCCCCGAAGAACATGCCGAAGGCCGCAAGATCATGCCGTGCGTATCCCGCTTCGAGGGCAAGACCCTTGTCATCGACCGATAGGAGACGACCATGAGCCTCGACTTCAAACCGGGCGCGTTCAATGATTTCTTCCGGGAAGAAACCTTCCGTGAGGACTTCACCTACCGCAATTCGACGCAGAACATCCGACGCTTCCCGTTCCCGTTTGACCGCGACGACTACATGTATTCGGTCAACATGGAACCGCATGTGCCGGGCCGCAAAGGCACCGCGTTCGAGCATATCCTGGATGTGGACGAACACTACGTTGCCGAGATGATCGACCGCGCCAAGGTGCTGGCTGATGATCCATTGCGCTGCCAAAGCCTGCCGCACATGACGCTGGCGGGCTGGGATCTTCTGGAACTGATCATGGAGGCCAAGGCGCGGGACTATCCGCAATGGTTCAGCCTTGAAAAGAGCGGCAACAACTGGCGCTGGATCAACCGGCCGCTGGGGATCGACCATTCGTTCACGTTCCTTGACGAATCAACGCTGCCCTATGGCCCGTTTGAATACATCACCCGCCAGACCCAAGGCGATTTCAGCCTGCAGGACGAACGGGATGGCACGCTGTGGATGGACGCGGGAATGGTGACCAGTCAGGCCGACTGGTCGCTGGATTTTGACGTAGGCATGAACTTCCACGAATGGCATGCGCCGGTGCCACTTGCCCATGAAAAGGGCGTTTTCGACCGAGCACTGAAATTCCTTATGAAGTTGCAGCACGGCGCGCCGGTGCGGCGGTTCAACTGGACGATGACAGTCAACCCGCTGCTGGATACGGCGCCCGAGACCTATCCGAAATGGGGGCCGACCAAGGCCACCATCACACCTGAAAATCTGGGGCAGAAACAGCACCTGCGGGTGGAACTGCAATCGCTTTACCGCCTGCCCCGCTCAAACGCGATTGCCTTCGACATCCGCTGCTATCTGGCCTCGTTCGACGAGATCGTGACGGTCCCGAAATGGGGTCGCCGACTGCACCGGGTGATCCGCGACCTGCCTGAGGAACTGGCGACCTACAAGGGTTTCATCCGCAACCGCCCCGCCATGGTGGACTGGCTGTCGAAATACGATGACGGCCAGCCGACCTCGCCGGGGTGGTGGCCAGATGACTGATCGGGGGAACTGATGGGACAGCGCGCGCCCCTCAGCGTTGGGTTTCTCCTGTTTCCGGGGTTTCCGATGGCCTGCCTGACTTCGGCCATCGAGCCCTTGCGCGCCGCGAACGAGATCAGCGGTCGACGGGAGTTTGAGTGGAAGCTCGTCGCTGAAAACCGGGTTCCGGTGCGTTCATCTGCCGAGATCGGGTTCGAGCCGGACGTCACCTTGCAGGAGGCCGAGGGGCTGGATCAGCTTTATCTGATCTCGCCACCGACCGCGGAGTTCGCCGACCCCCGCCGCAGCGCCGCGCGCCTGCGCTGGCTTGACCGGACCGGGGTGGTAATGGGCGCCTTTTCGGGTGGGATCTTCCCCTTGGCTCGGTCCGGGCTGATGGAGGCACGGCCCTGTTCAGTGCATTGGTGCTATGAGGCGGCGTTCAAGGCGGATTTTCCGAATGTCGACTCCCGGGAAGCAGCGCTGGTGCGCGAAGGCCGCCGGGTCACCGTGTCTGGCGCGGGGGCGGTGTTTGACCTGATGCTGCGCCTGATCGAGGAAAGACTGGGTCGCGACTGCATGACTGAGGTGGCTTGCTGGTTCCAGCATCCTTTCGTCCGCGATGCCGACGCCAGCCAGAAGGTGCCGGTCGCCAGGTCTGGCGGCACGACCGACACGCTCCCCGCCGCGATCCGCGAGGCGATCAGGCTGTTTGAAACCCATGTCGAAGACCCGTTGCGCATCCCCGATGTAGCCAATGCGGTCGGTCTGTCGGGGCGTCACTTTGAACGGCTTTTCAAGCGGGAAACCGGGCAAAGCCCGTTGCGCTACTATCATCAGCTTCGGCTGACCAAAGCGCGGCAGCGGGTACTTTATTCCAACGACTCGCTGCGCGACATTGCGGCTTCGGTCGGTTACATGACCTCCAGCCCTATGGTCCGGCACTATACCGAGATCTTTGGGGTCAGCCCAAGGGATGAGCGGCGGCTGACCCTTTCAATGCGGCGGGCGGGGCCTGCGCGGGTTGAAGCGGCCGAATAGGGCGCCTCAGCCTTGCATCGACAGGGCCGCGATCCCGCAGAAGACTGCGGCAATGCCCGCCCATTGCACGGCGCGCACCCGCTCTTTCAGGAAGAATGCCGCCAGAAGTATCGTCAGCACGCCAAACAACGAAGACGAGACTGATGCATATTCTGCCCGGGGAAGGCTACCCGCTGCAGTGACAAGACCAAGGGCCACGGCGTCAAAAACGCCCATAAGAGCAAGCACCGGGAAGTGGCCGCGCTGCGGTGCAAGCGAACCGCCATGCCACAGAAGCAGCGCCACGATCACCCCCAGCGCGACAACCCTGCCGATCAGGATCACCGGCAGGTCTGCACCCTGCCGCGCCGCTTCTTGCCCCAAGGCAAAGGTCGCGGCGAAACCTACCGCCGCAAGCGCGGCCCAAGCCAGCGCCACACTGGGAGAAGATGCATAGCCTTCAGGCGCGTCATCCCGTGAAGACAGCGCCACAATCGCAATGCCCGTCACGATCGCCAGAACGGCAAGCCATTCCGACCCCGTCACCGGGCGGCCCTGCGCCATCGCAAAGGCCAGAGACAGCATCGGATAGGCCCCGATCACCGGCGAGACAAGGCGCACAGGCGCCAGACTGAAGGCCTTGTAAAGGCTGCCGATTGCCACCGCGATGGCCACCCCGGAAAACGCCGCAATGCCCCATGCGGCCCCGGTCATCGCCGCCCAGTCCCCGGCCAGAAGGGCCACCGGCACCAGCACCACAGAGCCCGCGCCAAGCACAACCGTAATTATGGGAAGCAAAGCCGCACCCTGCGACAGTTTCCGCGCCAGCAGATCATGCACTGCCCAGATCAGCGCTGCCGTCAGTCCAAAGCTCAATGCCAGCATTTTCTTGCCTTCCGCCGTTGCGGCGCTTGTGTCAGGCTTAGCCTGTCGCTATTCTTGTGAATGAACAAGTTTTATCCTTGTTAAAAATGCCGTTGCTGCATCTTCGGGGAAAACCATGCTCGATACTGCCTATCCGATGGTCAATCCCGGCCCGCCACGCCCGAGCCGGATTCTGACACCGCAAGGTTTCTCGCGCCACCACGGGCAAGAGCGCCATGTGATTCCGGGCGGCGGTGCTACGCTTTTGCAACTGATGACCGGAGATCGGCTGACCCTTGTGAATGACGAAGGCGGTCAGCCTGCCGAACTTGTGGCCGCAGCGCAGGATGGCCGGATTGATGCCGCCATTCTTGGTCAGGCGCCGAATTCTACCGCCGAAGGGCTGAAGGCGATGCTTGCGCTGGGGGATGCTGCGGGCGAAGGGCTGGCGCGGCTGCGCCGTGGCCTGACGCAACGCCACATTGATTTGGGCAAGGCCGGGGGGCTGCGGCTGTTTGGTCCTGACACGCCCCCCGGCGCGCGGGCCGAACTAACGGCGATGGATGACGGCTGGCTTGTCGTTGCCGCCCCCGGTCTGCCGATGGCCCCCGAGGCACAGGATACCGCGACGCCACTGACCCTGCTGGTCCAGCGCGCCAAGCCCCGGATGATCGGCAACCATGATCTGCCGGACCCCTTGGCCGACCCGATCCTTGATCTGCGGGTAAAGTCGGCCACGGCGGAAAGCTACTTCGTCAAGGCCGGGGACTATATCCAGATCCTTGACGTCGATGGTCGGCAATGCACTGATTTTCAATGCTTTGATGCCCGCAAGCTTGACAAGGGAATCCAGCATGCGCTGGACGTGACGACCAGCCGCACCTTGATGGGGCATGCCTATTCGATGCCCGGCCTCCATTCGAAATACTTCGATCAGGACTGGGTGCCGCTGGTCGAGGTGGTACAGGATACCGTGGGCCGCCATGACGCCTTTGCCATGGCCTGCGCGTCGAAGTATTACGACGACATCGGCTATCCCGGCCACATCAACTGTTCCGACAACTTCAACAAGGCGCTTGCCAAACATGGCGTCGACCCGCGCCCCGGCTGGATGGCGGTCAACCTGTTCTTCAATACGAACATTGATTCACATGGCGTCTTGATCAGTGACGAGCCGTGGTCCCGCCCCGGCGACTATGTGCTGTTCCGTGCGCTGACCGATATCGTCTGCGTCAACTCGGCCTGCCCGGATGACACCTCGCCTGCGAACGGCTGGTATCTGTCGGACATCCACGTCCGCACCTATTCCGGCGCCGAGAAATTCAGCCGTTCCATTGCCTATCGCCCCACGCCGGAGTCGGAGCCGAAGATGACCAAGGAAACTGCCTTCCACGATCGGATCAGCCAGAAAACCCGCAATGTGGTCGAATACAAGGGTTATTGGCTGCCACAGGCCTATTCGTCGAATGGTGCGCTTGAGGAATACTGGGCCTGCCGTCAGGCCGCCGTGGTGCTTGACCTGTCGCCCCTGCGCAAGTTCGAGGTGACCGGCCCGGATGCGGAAGCCCTGATGAACTGGGTGCTGACCCGCGACATGAAGAAGCTTTCGCAGGGCCAGGTGGTCTATTCCGCCATGTGCTACGACCACGGCGGGATGATCGACGACGGCACCGCCTTCCGTCTGGGCCGTGACCAGTTCCGCTGGATCGGCGGCGATGATTACGGCGGGGTCTGGATCAGGGAGCAGGCGGAAAAGCTGGGCCTGAACGCGATGGTGCGCAGCAGCACCGACCAGTTGCACAACCTTGCCGTTCAAGGCCCGAACAGCCGCGAGATCATCAAGCGCATGATCTGGACCGCGCCGCACCAGCCGACGATCGAGGAGTTGGGCTGGTTCCGCTTCACCATTGGTCGCCTTGGTGGGCCAGCGGGCGCACCGGTTGTGGTGTCACGGACCGGCTATACCGGCGAGTTGGGCTTTGAGATCTTTTGCCACCCCAAGGACGGCAGCGCGGTCTATGACGCCGTCTGGGCCAATGGCGAGGATCTGGGCCTGCGCCCCATGGGCCTTGCCGCGCTGGACATGGTGCGGATCGAGGCCGGGTTGATCTTTGCAGGTTACGACTTCAGCGACCAGACCGACCCGTTCGAGGCCGGGATCGGTTTTACCGTGCCGCTGAAATCCAAAACCGATGACTTTATCGGCCGTGAGGCGCTGATCCGGCGGAAGGAACATCCAAGCCGCAAGTTTGTCGGGCTGGAGATCGACGCCAATGTCGATGTCGGGCATGGCGACTGCCTGCACATCGGGCGCGCGCAGATTGGTGAGGTGACATCCTCAGTCCGCTCGCCGCTACTGGGCAAGAACATCGCGCTGGCGCGGGTTGATGTGGCGCACGCCGCAGTTGGCACCGCGCTGGAGGTCGGCAAGCTGGACGGCCAGCAAAAGCGCCTGCCCGCCGTCATCGTGCCGCTATCACATTACGACCCGAAGAAGACCCGCCCGCAAAGCTGACGCCATGAAACCAATGATCGACAGGATCGGAGGAGAGGACAAGGTTCATGACCTTGTCGATCATTTCTACGACCTGATCGAGACCCTGCCACAGGGCCGCGCGATCATGGAAATGCACCTGAAGGGCCACGGCCTTTCGCACGTTCGCCCGGCACAGTTCGAATTTCTCTGCGGTTTTTTCGGCGGGCGGCGCTACTATCACGAACGCCACGGCCACATGAACCTGCGCGAGATCCACGCGCATGTCGAAATCCGCCAGCAGGATGCCGAAGACTGGCTGGCCGTGATGGACCGTGCGATGCGTGAAACCAGCGTCGCGGAAAACGAGCGTGGCGAGATAATGGCCACCTTCCGCCGCGCCGCGTTGATGCTGGTGAATACGGCTTAGTGGCTGTCAGCCAAGGCGGCCTGCCAACAGATCCTGAACCTTGGCGCGCAGGGTAAGGTTAGCGGTGACAAGCCTGTCATGCGCCATCAGAAGATCGATTTTTTCGGGCGTCAGGGTCATGGCCGCTTCATAGAACTGGTCAATGACCTCATCACTCGCGTCAGTCAGAAAGGCCTGAAGCGGGCGTTCTATCGGGTGATGGTAGGCGCCGCTGACCAACCGGAAAGGCAGGGCGCGACGCCATGCGACCGGATCCTGAGCGTGAAAGTGCAGAACCCGCAATTCAGGATGAAACTGGCTGCGGAGCCGTTCCTTGTTCAAGAAGACTTCATGAAGGCGGATGGCCAATCCCTTTACGGCCGGTCGACAAAAGCTTTTGCCGATCGCGTGGGCAAGGCTGCCTTTCGGAAGCGCAACCGCCGCTGGCCCGAAAATGGCAGAATGCAGGTCTCGGTGTTGGCGATGCAGCGGGCCGCGGAAATGACGGGCCGTAAAGATGTCATCGGGCAGATCGGGTGTGTGCATTGCCTCGAAGGATTCCATCAGAACATTTGGAATGTCAGGGGGAATTGCGCCCAGTATCTCCGACACGGGCCGGGCGGCATGCAGGAATTCGTCAACGTCGATATGCCCAAGCCAGTCCAGCTTGCACTTGCGTTGGGTGTGGCGCGCGTTGCGGGCCTGCCGGTTCTGGTGTTGTTCATGGCGCCCGCCACGCATGGCCCAATACCAGTCGGTGCAGCGGGTGGCGGTTACGCGGGGCAGTTTGGCGACGCGTTCAAAGGCCGGATCGTCCGGGTCGTCAAAATAGAGCCAGAGGCGTGAGGCACCCAGCCCAAGGTGATGTGCGACAAAGGCTAGGATTTGCTCCTCAGGTGCCTTTACCGTGGTGACAAGACCCCAACTGCCCATCACAGCGCCTCCAGAAGGGCGCGTGTCGGCCAGCCATCGGCCGCCAGACCCAGCCGGAGCTGTTCTTTCTGTACCGCGCTCCTGGTGCCTGCGCCAAGGATGCCGTCGATCTTGCCAACGTCATGGCCCCGCGCGGCCAGCTTTTCCTGGAGCGCCTTCATGTCTTCAAGGCCCAGCATCGGGTCGGGGTTCCCAGCGATATAGGGGCCAGCGCCTTCTATCCGGGTTGCGAAATAGGCGGCGGTGGTGACGTAGACAAAACTTTGGTTCCATTCAAAGAATGTCCGGAAATTCGGGTAGACCAGAAAGGCCGGTCCCTTGCGCCCTTGCGGCAACAGGACTGAGGCCGAAAGCCCCGGCGCCAGCTCCCCATCACGCGGGATCACCCCCAGCGCCGCCCAATCTTCGGTCGGGCGTTCGGTTTCCAGCCCGGTCAACGCCCAGTCGAACCCTGCGGGCAGCGTCACCTCGGCCAGCCAAGGTTCACCCGCGCGCCAGCCGTGATGTTGCAGCATCCGCGCCCCGGACAGGATCGCATCGGCAGGCGAGGTCTTCAGCATCACCAGCCCGTCGCCATCGCCATCAACGCCGCGTTCCAGAATATCCTTCGGCAGCATCTGGACCATGCCGATTTCGCCCGCCCATGCGCCGGTGGTGTCAAGATCAAGCTCGTCCAGCGCGAAAAGTTGCGCTGCTGCCAGAACCTGCGGCTGAAACAGGTCTGGGCGCCGGCAATCATGCGCAAGCGTAAGAAGCGCGTTGCGGGTGTTGAAGTCGCCCTGAACCTTGCCGAAATCGGTCTCGAAGGCCCAAAAGGCCAGCAAGACGCCACGGCTGACGCCGTATTCCGCCTCTGCCCGGGCAAAGATCGCGTCAAACTCGGCTGACTTGGCCTGTGCGGTGGCAAGTCGGCCTTTCGAGATCAGGCTTTGCGAGAATTCAAGGAAGGGCTTGCGGAACACGCCTTGGCTGCGGTCGGCCTTCAGCACCTTTTCATCCTGCCGCGCCCCGGAAAAGAAGGCGGCGGCCTTGTCCGCAGGGGTGCCAGCGGCGATGGCCTCGGCCTTCATCGCGGTCAGGAAGGCGTCGAAGTCACCCCCGCAAGGCGCGGCATAGGCTGGGGCGGAAAGAAGCAGGGCAAACAGGGTGACGGCGCGCATGATCTCTCCGGTGTTGGGCTGACCCTAGAAAAGGGCCGTCAGAACAGCAACTGCCAGCAGCGCCACCCAGACCCGCCAAAGCGCGTTGGCGGCGGCGTCAATGTCATCCGGTCCGGGGTCGCGGCGGCCTTCGGGCCATACCCAAGGGTAGTCCTTGCGGATGCCGTCATAGCTGCGCGGCCCGGAAAGGGCGACGTTCAGAACCGGGGCCAGCGCGCTTTCGGGCCAGCCGGCGTTCGGGCTGCGATGCTTGGGCGCGTCGCGCAGGATCGGGGCAGGATCGACCCAGCCATGGGTCAAGGCGATCAGAAGCGCGGTCAGCCGCGCCGGGATAAGGTTCAGCACATCATCGAGCCGCGCCGAGGCCCAGCCGAATTCGCGGTATCGCGGCGTCATGTGACCGATCATGCTGTCAGCGGTGTTGATCAGCTTGTAGGCGACGATCCCCGGCAGACCCAGAACCAGATACCAGAACACCGGGGCCACAACGCCATCCGACAGGTTTTCGGCCGCACTTTCGATGGCGGCGCGGGCCACATCCGGCCCGGTCATCTGGCCAGTGTCACGCCCCACGATCATCGCCACCGCCGCACGGCCGTCAGCCAGCGACCGCCGCAGCCCCGTAGCCACCGCGCGGACATGTTCGACAAGGCTTTTCTGCGCCAGCAGGATCGCCAGCATCCCAACCTCGACCACGCCATGATCCGGCAGGATCTGGATCACCCATCCGACCGCCAGCCCGACGGCCAACAGCGCCAGCGTGACCAGCACCCCCCGCGCCTTCAGCGACTGGCCCCGGTTGAAGCGGCGGTCACAAAGGCCGACAAGGCGGCCCATCAGCACCGCCGGATGCGGCACCCGGTCCCACAGGAAACGGGGTTCGCCAAGGAGGGCATCAAGGATCATGGCAAGGGCAAGGATCATCCCCCCGCTATTTCTGTGCCTGAAGCGATTCGCAAGTATGGCCTGTTGGTGGCATGCATTTGCCCCGGATCAGTTTTCCAGGCGCGGCAATCAACCGAGGGTTGCCCTCCCGCGCGCTTTTCCGGACATCTTCTGTTTACACATGGGCAATATCATTGATGCAGCTTGATTTTTGCCTGTCAGGCTCCAGACTGGTTCACAGCACAAGCGAGGTCTGCCAATGCTTGAGTTTCTGCCAAAGGAAGTGCGGGAAGGCTTGGAAGCCGCCCGCAAGAAAGAACAGAAGCGCAAGTCGCGGCTGCGGGTGCAGGTAGGCGATGCGGTCTTTCCGGTGCTTCGCTTTTGGCATGATGGTTTTGCACTGGATGCCGACCTTTCGCCGGGCAAATTGCGCGGTTTGGTCGATGTCTACGACGGGTCACGCCATGTGTTCCAATGCCTGATAGTCGCCAGCAGCATCGAGAACGGCGAACTGGTCTGCGACTTCAAACGGGCGACGGCGGTGGCCGACCGTGCGGCGCTGGATTTCTGGCGGGATGAAAACGCGCCGGTGGCCTTGCTGCCCCGGGCTTGAGCGAGCTGCCCTATGGCCGGATCTCGACTTTGGTGCCGATCGGGGTGACAGCCCATATTTCACGCATTTCGGCGTTGGTCACGGCGATGCAACCTGCCGTCCAGTCGCCGCGCAGCTTGAACCCTTCGGCAAGGCCATTCGGCTGGCCGTGGATGAAGATATCGCCGCCGGGGTTGTAGCCGCCAGCCGCCGCACGGGCGCGGTCTTGGGGGCGGGGATAATTCAGGCCGACCGACAGGTGAAACGCGCTTTCGGCGTTGCGCCGGTCGATGGTGAATTCGCCTTCCGGGGTGCGCCCGTCTCCCTGACGTTCCTTGTCGCCGGCGGGGGAAAACCCCAGCGAAATCTGATAACTGCGCACCGGCTTGCCGTCCTGGATCAACTGCATCCGGCGGGCGGTCTTTTCGATGATGATCCGGTCAACCTGCCCCGAAAGCGGCGGTGGCGGCGGGCTGTCCAGCTTCTCCGGCGCCATGAACAAGGACGCGGTGATCAGCCCAAGGGCCGCCACCAGCGCCAGATAGGCAAGAAGGCGAAAGAGACGCCTCATTGCAGGTCGGAAAAGGCCCGTTGCAACCGGTCTACCGCATCGGCGATCTGCGCCCTTGGGCAAGCCAGATTGAAGCGCAGGAACGTCTCACCCCCCGCACCAAAGCTGGCGCCATGGTTGGTGGCGATCTTTGCAACCTTCTCAACCCGGTCAATCGCCTCGGCAGGGGTCATTCCGGTGCCGGAAAAATCGACCCAAGCCAGATAGGTGGATTGCAGCGGGGTGGATCGCAGGCCCGGAATCCGCGCGATGCCTTCGTCAAAAAGGCGGCGGTTGCCATCCAGGTAGTGCATCAGGTCATCGACCCAGGCCGCGCCTTCCGGTGAATAGGCCGCCGTCGCCATGTGCATCCCGAAGGAGTTGGGCGAAATGCCCATCGCGTTCATCTTGTTGGCAAAGGTCTTGCGCAACTCCGGGTCCGAGATGATGACGTTGCCGATATGGGCGCCAGCGATGTTGAAGGTCTTGGTGGTGGCGGTCATCATGATCAGCCGATCCGCAATCTCTGGCACGGCATTTGGCATCACGGTGTGTTTCTGGCCCGGATAGACCAGATCATGATGAATTTCGTCCGATAGCAGAACAAGGTCATGGCGCTGACAGAAATCGGCCACGGCCTGCAATTCCGCCACTGTCCAGACCCGGCCGCCGGGGTTGTGGGGGGAACACAGGATCAGCAGTTTTTCGCGCCCGGTCAGCCGTGCTTCCCATGCCGGGATATCCAGTTGGGCCACGCCGTCCACCAGCGCCAGCGGACATTCCACCGCCTCGCGCCCGGCGGCTTTGATGATCCGGGAAAAGGCGTGATAGACCGGCGTCATCAGGATCACCCCGTCGCCGGGGGCGGTGAAGGCGTCAACGCACAGCGCTGTGCCGTTCACAAGGCCGTGGGTGGTGAAGATCCATTCTGGATCCACAGTCCAGCCGTGACGCGTCTGCATCCACCAGCGGATCGCCTCCAGATAGGCGCGGTCGTCACCGAAGTAGCCGTAGACGCCATGGGCTAGCATCTTGTCCAGCGCCTGCTGGACAACCTGAGGCGGGCGGAACTCCATGTCGGCAACCCACATCGCAAGCCCGTCCCGTGGCGACAGGCCGTAAAGGGATTCCATCATGTCCCATTTGACGCAATGGGTTCCGGCGCGGTTGATCGGGGTGTCGAAGGTCATGACGGGCTCTCTTTGGGTGGGGACGATATACCGAGTAGACAAAGATAAACGGAATGTCATCCCATTTATTCAGAGATAATCGGAAACATGATCCGATATTGGCCTTCAGATTGGAATTTGCGTCTGCAAAGGCAATCTGCCTGCAGAGTTTGGCTTTGGGGCGCGAACCCCTTGCCTTGATGGCCCGGCTTTCGTAAATCGCAACACATGATCCGCTCTATCCTGATCCATCCTGATCCGCGCCTCAAGAAGGTCTGCGACCCCGTGACCGAAATCACGCCAGAGCTGCGGCTTCTGGCGGACGATATGCTTGAGACGATGTATGACGCCCCCGGCATTGGCCTTGCCGCACCGCAGGTCGGCGTGATGAAGCGCATGCTGGTGATGGATTGCATCAAGGACGGCCCGCCCGAGCCGATGGTGCTGATCAACCCCGGTGTGGTCTGGGCGTCCGAAGATGTCTCGGTCTACGAAGAGGGCTGTCTTTCGATCCCCGACCAATACGCCGAGGTCAAGCGCCCGGCCGAAGTGACCATCCGCTGGATGGATCTTGACGGACAGGACCAGGAACGCCAGTTCGCGGGCATCTGGGCGACCTGTGTGCAGCACGAGATCGACCATCTGGATGGCAAGCTGTTCATTGATTATCTGGGACCGCTGAAGCGGCAGATGATCACTCGGAAGATGGAAAAGCTGAAGCGCGAACGCGCGCGGGCGGTCTGAAGCCTAGGTGCGGCCCTTGGCCCGCCGGGGGTGACTTTCGCGGTCCGCCCGGCTATGCGGCAGGGGCATATCCAAGGTGGCTTTGATGCTTTTACCGATCCTGCGCTGGCCTGACCCCCGGCTTTCCCAGCCCTGCGCCCCCGCAGCGCTTGACGATGACCTGCGCCAACTGGCGGCGGACATGCTGGAAACGATGTATGCGGCACCGGGCCGGGGTCTGGCGGCGTCGCAGGTCGGGCGGCTGATCCGGCTTTTCGTGATGGATGTGACGTGGAAGGAAGGCCAGCGCAGCTCGCAGGTTTTCATCAACCCCAAGGTGGTAGAGCTTTCGCCGTCGCGGGTACTGGGGCCGGAAGGGTGCCTCTCCATCCCCGGCCCGGTGACGGAAGTGGAGCGGGCGGAAACCGTGCGGATGCACTGGACCGGGCTTGACGGGCAGGCGCATGACACTGTGCTGACCGGCTTTGCCGCGATCTGCGCGCAGCATGAATATGATCATCTGGACGGTATCCTGACGCTGGACCGGCTGTCGCCCGAAGCCCGCGCGCGGGCCGAGGCAGAGGTGGCGGCATGACCTTGCGTCGCTGTGTGCCATGGCCGGATCCGGTGCTGCGCCAGCCCGCCGCCGATGTGGACGGCATCACTGACGCAGTTCGCGCGATCTGGGCCGACATGATCGACACGATGGAGGCGATGCCGGGATACGGCCTTGCCGCCGTGCAGATCGGTGTGCCGCTTCGGCTGGCGGTGGTGGATTGTTCCGATGCCCGGGGGCAGGCGGTGCGGATGGCCAATCCCGAAGTCCTGCACGCCAGCGGCCAGATGCGCGAACATGAGGAAGCCTCGCCCAACCTGCCGGGCGTATCGGCGGTGATCCGGCGGCCCCGGGCGGTGACGGTGCGGTTCCTGAACGAACAGGGCGCGGTCGAGGACCGGGATTTCGTCGGCCTTTGGGCGACATCGGTGCAGCACCAGATCGACCATCTGGCGGGCAAGATGTATTTTGACCACCTGTCGGCGCTGAAGCGCAAGATGCTGATCGCCAAGGCCGAAAAGCTGAGGCGTGCAAAATGAAAATCATTTTCATGGGAACGCCGGAGTTTTCGGTTCCGGTTCTGGACGCGCTGCACCAAAGCCATGAGATCCTTGCGGTCTACTGCCAGCCGCCGCGTCCCGCCGGGCGTGGCAAGGCAGACCGCCCAAGCCCGGTGCAGGCGCGGGCAAAGGCGCTTGGCCTGCCCGTGCGCCATCCGGTCTCGTTGCGCGACCCGGCGGAACAGGCCGCCTTCGCCGCCCTTGGGGCCGATGTTGCGGTTGTGGTCGCCTATGGTCTGATCCTGCCGCAGCCGGTGCTGGACGCACCGCGCCTTGGGTGCCTGAACATCCACGCCTCGCTTTTGCCGCGCTGGCGGGGGGCGGCGCCCATTCATCGGGCGATCATGGCCGGGGACGCTGAAACCGGGGTCTGCATCATGCGGATGGAGGCGGGGCTTGATACCGGGCCGGTGCTCTTGCGTGAGGCAACCCCGATCGGCGCGGAAGAAACCACCGCTGAGCTGCATGACCGGCTAAGCGCCATGGGCGCGCGGCTGATCTTGCAGGCACTGGAGCGGCTACCCTTGCCCGCCATCCCGCAGCCCGCTGAAGGCGTGACCTATGCCGCCAAGATCGACAAGGCCGAAGCGCGGGTGGATTTCACCCGACCAGCGGTTGAGGTCGATCGGCTGATCCGCGGGCTTTCCCCGTTTCCCGGTGCATGGGTCGACGTGAATGGCGAACGGGTGAAACTTCTACGCTCACGGCTGGCAATGGGAAATGGCAGCCCGGGGCAGGTTCTGGCCGGGTTCACCATCGCCTGTGGCAGCGGTGCGGTCGAGATCACGCAGGCGCAGCGCGAAGGCAAGCGCCCGATGCCTGTTGCCGAAGTGCTGCGCGGGCTGGTTCTTCCCGACCGGCTCTAGCATCGGAGGTATGGGCTTCCCATATCCGACAAAGATGGTGGAGGAGGGTCGAGATGCCGCTCATCTGGCTTTTGGTCGTGGGGGTGGCGGTCGGATTTCTGGCCACGCGTATCCTAAGGGTTGACCTTGATACACCGTCGACGATTGCGCTTGGGGTGCTGGGCGCGCTGATCGGCGGGCTTGTGCTGCGCGGCCTGGTGATGATGGCGGGCGCGGGTGCCGGGTTTGTTGGCGCGCTTGCCGGGGCGCTCCTGTTGATCTGGGCCTGGAAGACCTGGATCAAGTAAGCCGCTTTACCGCGTCCTTCAGCCTGAAGCCCGGTTCACCCATGCGGGACCAAAGCTGCTGGCCCTGCCATGCGGCGAACAGAAGCGCCGCTGATTCGCGTGCTTTCTGTCCCGTCCCAAGTCGCAAGGACAACGCCGCCTCGACCGAGGCACGCCATGCGGCGGCGCGCTGGGCAAGGTCTGCATCGCGGAAATCGGCGGCAAGTGCCGCGGCATCGGCGGTGCCAATCGCTTTCAGCAAGGCTTGCGGGCCTTTGTCTTCGGTCGCAAGGATCGCCTCGGCGGTCGCGGTTTCAAGCCGTTCCCATGCGGCCATGCGGGCGGAGCGGACCATGCCATCACGGCTGCCATAGCGCTGAACCAGCGTGGGCGCGGCAAGGCCGGTTGCGGCAGCGACCGTGGCGAAGGACACCGCCTTGTCGCCGCCGGTATCAAGAAGTGCTTGCACGGCGGCAAAGATACGGTCGTCTGGTATGGTGCGGGTGCGTGGCATGAAGCAACGATAAACGAATATTCGTTCATTCTGCAAGCAGTTTACCGCTTTGGTGCGCCCGAGCTTGGCGGCTGCGATTTGTAAACCGGCAGGCGCCAGCCAAAGGCAATGCTGCCAGCGCGCAAGGTGAAGACAAGGGCGGCGCAGATCAACAGGGCCACGCCGGTTTCCAGCCCCGCATGGCCCGCCCCCACCGCCCCCAGCGCCCCGGCAAAGGCGCAGGTGACGTAAAGCTCGCCCTGTTTCAGGACCAGCGGCACTTCGTTGCAAACCACATCGCGCATCAACCCGCCCATGCAGCCGGTGATCATCCCCATCACCAGAACGACTGGCCAACCCTTGCCCTCGGCCAGCGCCACCGCGACTCCAGCGGGGACAGCGACGGCCAGCGCGAAGGCGTCGAACCACAACAGCGCCCGGTAGCGGCTTTCAAGCCGGTGGGCGGTGAAGAACACAAGGACAGCGGCCAGCGTTGCCACCGCCAGAACCACTGGATCGGCCACCCAGAACACCTCTCGGTTCAGGATCGCGTCGCGCAGGGTGCCGCCGCCAACGGCGGTCAGGCAAGCGATGAATATGAAGCCGACCACGTCAAGCTGCGACCGGCTGGCCGCAAGAGCGCCGGTCAGCGCAAAGACCAGCACCGAGGCGTAATCCAGCCCGGTCAGCAGCGTCAGGGCGGGAAAACCGGTCATGCGCTGGCCTTGAACGGGGCCATCCCCGCGCGGGCGAGTTCGTCGGCACGTTCGTTTTCCGCGTGGCCCGCATGGCCCTTGATCCAGCGCCACGTCACCTTGTGGCGGGCTTGCGCTTCTTCAAGCCTTTGCCAAAGTTCGATATTCTTGACCGGTGATCCACCTGCCGTGCGCCAGCCCTTGCGTTTCCAGTTATGGATCCATTCCGTCACGCCATTCTTCACATAGGCACTGTCGGTGACAATGGTGATGTCACTTGGCCGGGCCAGCGCCTCCAGTGCCGAGATCGCGGCCATCAGTTCCATCCGGTTATTTGTGGTCATGGCCTCGCCACCCTGAAGGGTGCGCTCCTTGACTACGGCGCCACCTTCGCGGGCCAGCATCAGCACACCCCAGCCGCCGGGGCCGGGATTGCCGGAACAGGCACCATCGGTATAGGCGAAAAGATCGGGCATGGGCGTCAGACCTGCAACGGGATGGCAAGGCAGGCAAGAACCACCACCGTAAGCATGACCCGCAGCCGCAGCCACCAGCGCGGGGCAAGACCCCATGCGGCATACATTCCGTCCAGAAGCAGCAGCCCGACAAATCCGGCCGCAAGGAAGATGGTGGAATTGGCCGAGGCATCGGTGACCATGAAGAACACCCAAAGTGCGGGGATCACGGACAAGGCGTAGGCGACGGCGGCCTCACCGCCTTCGGCCTTGGTGGCAAAGCCCCACAGCACGCCCGACATGAAGGACAGGATCACCGTGCCATAACTCAGCCCGACATAGGCACCAAGAAACATCGGAGACAGCCATTGCACCGCCCAGCCGGACAGAGCGGGCGAAAGGTGGGTGGCGGCGGACCACAGGAAAGGGATCAGCCCGGCAAGGCCAAGGATCAGGGCAGGTCTGGGGATGCGGCGGTCATCGGTCATGTGGCAGACTTAGCCCGGCAGATGCGCCAAGGCCAGCCCTGCGCCTTTGATCCAGTCCGGGGCAAGACCCCGAAAGCACCGCAGGCAGGCGCGGGACGGTTCAGCGATCAGACCGCCTCTTGCCGCAGGATGCGCGGAACCTTGAACTCGATATCCTCGACGGCGGTTTCCACCTGTTCCACGGTCAGATCAAACCTTGCGCGGAAGGCGTCGATCACCTCGTTCACCAGCAGTTCGGGGGCCGAGGCACCAGCTGTCAGGCCAATCGCACGGGCGCCATGCAGCGCGCGCCAGTCAATATCGGTCGCGCGCTGGATCAGCATGGAATAGGCGCAACCGGCGGCGCTGCCCACCTCGACCAGACGTTTGGAGTTTGATGAATTGGGCGCGCCAATCACCAAAAGCGCGTCGATCCTTGGCGCAACAGCCTTGACCGCAGCCTGACGGTTGGTTGTGGCATAGCAGATGTCGTCATGCGCCGGGGCGTTGATGGCAGGAAAGCGCGCCTTCAGCGCGGCGGCAATGTCGGCGGTGTCATCGACCGAAAGCGTGGTCTGGGTGATGAAGGCCAGCCGCGCCGGATCGCGGACCTCAAGCGTTGCCACATCGGCCACGGTTTCCACCAGCAGCACCTCGCCCGGGGGAAGCTGGCCCATGGTGCCAACGGTTTCCGGGTGGCCTTCATGGCCGATGTAGATCATCTGGACACCGTTTTCATGGTGCCGTGCGGCCTCGTTATGGACCTTGGTCACCAGGGGGCAGGTGGCATCGACGGCAATCATCTGGCGGTTTGCAGCTTCAGCCGGAACGGATTTCGGCACACCATGCGCGGAAAAGACCACGGGGCGGTCATCGGGACAGTCGTCCAGTTCCTCGACGAAAACCGCGCCTTGCGCCCGCAGCGCATCGACGACGAACTTGTTATGCACGATCTCGTGCCGGACATAGACCGGCGCGCCCCATTTCTGGATTGCCATCTCGACGATCTTGATGGCGCGGTCCACGCCAGCACAAAAACCGCGCGGGGCGGCAAGATACAGGGTCAGGGGGGGAAGCGATGCCATGGTATTCCGACGCTTGGTTGACCGAGAGTTAGGGCCAAATGCGCCCAAGGTCCAGCCGGGACCGGCAATCACGTCAGACCAGGTCAGCCCAAGGCCGCACCTGCGGCAAGGGCTACGGCCGTATATCGGGCAGTCTTTGCGATGCTGACAAGGATAAGGAATGGCAGGATCGACACCCGCAAAAGCCCCGCCGCGGCCACGATCACATCGCCCCCCGGCGCCCAGCTTAGCAGCAAGGACCAAAGACCCCAGCGTTGAAACCAGCCTTCGGCCCGGGCCAGTTGCGCAGGCCGGACCGGAAAGCGCGGATGATCCCGAAATCCGCCAAGGCCGCGCCCGACCGCATAAGTCACGCATGACCCAAGGACATTGCCAACGGATGCCACAATCACCAGCGTCAGCACGGGCCAACCCGCAGCCTGAAAGCCGATGAACACGACCTCCGACTGAAACGGCACCGGGGTCGAGGCCAGAAGAGCGGCCAGAAAGAGGCCGGTCAGCGCAATCACGCGGACCGGACCTTTGATCGCCCCTCAGATCGACCCGGTGACCAACCCGGTGTCGGGGTCACTTTGCCTCGACCTCTGTTTCCTCGGCAACCATGGGCCGCGGTTCGCGTGGTGGGCGGCCGATCACGTCGCGCAGCTCGTCCAGCTCGATGAAGTTGTCTGCCTGACGACGCAATTCGTCGGCAATCATCGGCGGCTGGCTGCGGATGGTGGACACCACCGACACCCGAACCCCCTGACGCTGAAGGCTTTCCACCAGTGGGCGAAAGTCGCCGTCGCCGGAAAACAGCACGACATGATCCACGCGGGCCGCAAGTTCCATGGCATCGACGCAAAGCTCGATGTCCATGTTCCCCTTGACCTTCCGGCGCCCCTGACTGTCGGTGTATTCCTTCGCCGGCTTCGTGCGCATGGTGAAGCCGTTGTAATGCAGCCAGTCGACCAGTGGGCGGATCGGAGAATATTCGTCGTTCTCAAGCAGGGCGGTATAGTAGAAAGCGCGCAGCAGTTTGCCACGACGCATGAACTCCATCCGCAAGAGCTTGTAGTCGATGTCGAAACCAAGAGCCTTTGCCGCGGCGTATAGATTCGATCCATCAATGAACAGCGCAAGCCGTTCGTCCTTGTAAAACATCCTTTGTGTCCCCTCAAAGCGTGCTGCGCCGATCGAACTTCCGTGTCTGGACCACGTGTTGTAGATGACTTCGTCGGCACTCGGTTCGTGAATATCAGTCGGAAATGGGCTCAGACAAGTCAAGCTTGGGAATAATCGCGTGCAACTACAGAACAATGAGCAACTGCTGGTTGCATTCGGCGCAAACCTGCCGTTCGACGGGCATGATCCTGCCGACACGCTGCGATCTGCCGTCGAGGCTTTGTCCGAGGAAGGCCTTCCCGTTCTTGGCCTTAGCCGGCTTTACGCAACTCCTTGCTTTCCGGCCGGGGTGGGACCGGATTATGTGAACGCGGCGGCGGTGCTTGCCAACCGAGATGCAGTTGACCTTGCGTCAGTTCTTGCCCGGCTGCATCGGGTCGAGGCCAGATTTGGCCGGGAACGGGCGCAGCGCTGGGGCATGCGGACGCTGGATATCGATCTTTTGGCGATGGGCGATTCGCTGCTGCCGGACGCAAAAACGCAGGATCACTGGCGAAACCTGCCACCCGAAGCACAGATCGGTGCCACGCCGGATCAGTTGATCCTGCCCCATCCCCGGATTCAGGATCGGGCCTTTGTACTGGTCCCCTTGGCCGATGTGGCGCCGGACTGGGTGCATCCGCGCATCGGGAAAAGTGTTCGGCAAATGCTTGCCGCCCTGCCGCAGTCGGACCGTGATGCCGTGAAACCGCTTTGATTTGCGGCGATTCAGCGCTTGTCATGGCAAGTCCAAGGGCCTAAATAGGCGGCTTCCAGCGAAACTTCCGGATTGGAGTTGCCCATGGCCCGCGTTACGGTCGAAGATTGCGTTGACAAGGTTCCGAACCGGTTCGAACTGGTGATGCTTGCCGCCCACCGGGCGCGCGAAATCCAGTCCGGCTCGCCGATCACCATCGACCGCGACAACGACAAGAACCCGGTCGTCGCCCTGCGCGAGATTGCGGATGAAACGCAATCGGCCGAGGTGCTGCGCGAGCGGATGATCGAAAGCCATCAGACCCAGATCGAGGTTGATGAGCCGGAAGATGACCAGATGGCGCTTTTGATGGGCGGTGACATGGATCGTCCGATGGTCGACGACATGTCGGAAGAAAAGCTGCTCCGCGCGCTGATGGAAGCCCAGGGCGAGCTTTAAGGCGGAAAACCCGCAAGCGGGGCGGTGATGATCGACGTCGAAGACCTCATCGCCCTGGTTCGCAACTATAACCCGCGTTGCAATGCCGATCTGATCCGCAAGGCCTATGCCTACGGATTCAGGATGCATGACGGTCAGATGCGGAAATCGGGTGAGCCTTATTTCACCCACCCCGTCGCTGTCGCCGCCATCCTGACCGAGCAGCGGCTGGATGATGCCACGATCATCACCGCGCTTTTGCACGACACGATCGAAGACACCCGGTCCACCTATTCCGAAATCGCCGCGCTTTTCGGCAATGAGGTGGCGGAACTGGTCGACGGTGTGACCAAGCTGACCAATCTTCAACTGTCCTCGACCGAAAGCCAGCAGGCGGAAAATTTCCGCAAGCTTTTCATGGCGATGTCCAAGGATCTTCGGGTCATTCTGGTCAAGCTGGGCGACCGTCTGCACAACATGCGCACGATCAAAAGCATGAATGTGGAAAAGCAGGCCCAGAAGGCTCGCGAGACGATGGAGATTTTCGCCCCGCTTGCCGGCCGCATGGGCATGCAGTGGATGCGTGAGGAATTGGAGGATCTGTCCTTCAAGGTTCTAAACCCCGAGGCGCGCAATTCGATCATGCGCCGCTTCGTGACCTTGCAGAAGGAATCCGGCGATGTGGTCCACAAGATCACCGCCGACATCCGGCACGAGCTGGAAAAGGCCCAGATCGAGGCCGATGTCTATGGCCGCGCCAAGAAGCCCTATTCGATCTGGCGCAAGATGCAGGAAAAGGATCTGGCGTTCAGCCGGTTGTCCGACATCTACGGCTTTCGGGTCATCTGCGGGTCGGTGCAGGACTGCTACCGCATCCTTGGCGTGATCCACCAACGCTGGCGCGCGGTGCCGGGGCGGTTCAAGGATTACATCAGCCAGCCGAAATCGAACGGCTACCGGTCGATCCACACCACCGTGTCCGGCCGCGATGGCAAGCGGGTGGAGGTGCAGATCCGCACACGCGAGATGCACGAGGTGGCCGAAGCCGGCGTGGCCGCGCATTGGTCTTACCGCGAAGGCGTGCGCGCGAAGAACCCCTTCGCCGTCGATCCCGCAAAGTGGATTGCCACGCTGACCGAACGGCTCGACGAAGGCGACACGGATGAGTTTCTGGAAAACGTCAAGCTCGAGATGTATTCCGATCAGGTCTTCTGCTTCACGCCCAAGGGTGACGTGATCCAGTTGCCGCGTGGCGCCACCCCGCTGGACTACGCCTATGCGATCCACACAAGGATCGGAAACTCCTGCGTCTCCGCCAAGATCGACGGCATCCGGGTGCCACTCTGGACCCGGCTGAAGAATGGCCAGTCTGTTGAAATCATCACGGCGGAAGGCCAGCGCCCGCAGTCCAGCTGGATTGACATCGTGACCACGGGCCGCGCCAAGGCGGCGATCCGGCGGTCCTTGCGCGAGGAGGACAAGGGGCGCTTCGTCAAGCTGGGGCAGGAACTGGCCCGCGCGGCCTTTGACCATGTTGGCAAGAAGGCCACCGACAAGGCGTTGCGCACGGCAGCCAAGATGCTGGGGCTGGCCGATGAAAATGACTTGCTGGCCCGGCTTGGGTCTGCCGAGATGCCTGCACGCCGTGTGGTGGAGACGCTCTATCCCGATCTGGCGCAGGCCACCGCCGAAGAGGTCGATTCCAAGCGCCCCGTCGTCGGCCTTACCGCCGACCAGACCTTCCGCCGCGCGCAGTGCTGCCAGCCCGTGCCGGGCGAACGGATCGTCGGCATCACCTATCGCGGGCAGGGTGTCGTGGTTCACGCCATCGACTGCCCGGCGCTAGAGGAATTTGAGGACCAGACCACCCGCTGGGTCGATCTGCACTGGCATTCGGGCCGCCATGCGCCCGTCTACACCATCTCGCTTGATGTCACGATCTCGAACGACTCTGGCGTCCTGGGGCGGATCTGCACCTTGATTGGCGAGCAGAAGGCCAATATCTCGGACCTGAGGTTCACCGACCGCAAACCGGATTTCTATCGCCTTATCATTGACGTGGATTTGCGCGACGTTGAACATCTTCACATGGTCATGACTGCGCTGGAGGCCGAAACGGATGTGGCGCAGATCTCGCGTCATCGAGATTTGACCAAGCGGCCGTAAGGCGGGTCATCAGGCAAAAGCCTGGGCAATGAGGCGGAAAGTTGGTCTTCAAACGCAAGAAACCATTGGGCTGGGGCGCGTGGCTGCGCGAACAGGTCTACCCAAAGGGAGGCTTCAAGCGCGCTGTGCGCTATGTGGTTCACCGCATGCGCCGCCTGCCAGATCAGCCGCACCGGGTGGCGCGCGGGGTCTTTGCCGGGTCGTTCGTCGGGTTTCTGCCTCTGCCGGGATTGCAGTTTCTTGCCGCATGGGGTGCCGCACGGCTGGCGCGGGGCAACGTGCTGGCGGCGCTGCTGGCGACGTTCAACACCAACCCGGTCACCACCCCGTTCTTTGCCGTGCTGGCCATGTCCTTGGGCCACTGGATGCTTGGCATCGAGGCACCGCTGAACGGTGAATACATCGGCAAGGCCTTCAGCCATGCCGGTCAGGATCTCTGGTTCAACTTCATGTCCATGTTCGGGCCGCAAACGGCACGATGGGACGGGTTGAGCCAGTTCTGGCACGAAATTTATCTGCCCTATTTCATCGGTGCGCTTGGGCCTGCGATCCTGATTAGTGCCGCAGGATATTATGTGACAATCCCCTTGGTCGAAGCCTATCAGAACAAGCGCGCCGCCACGGCGACAGAGCGCGGCGAAAGGCGGCAGCGGATGCGGTTGAAACTTGCCGATGCAGCAAGCAAGCTCAACCGACGCGAAAGTGAAGTTGGAGATGACGGTCCGGGGGCGCCATGATCAGCCTGACGGACATGGCGACAGGGGAACAGTGATGACAGATCCGATCCGCAAGCCGAATGGTCTCCGGCTGGGGGTGAACATCGACCACGTAGCCACAGTCAGGAATGCGCGAGGATCGGCTTGGCCTGATCCGTTGCGTGCGGCTTTGCTGGCCGAAACGGCGGGCGCGGACGGGATCACGGCGCATCTGCGCGAAGACCGTCGCCATATCCGTGATGCCGATATCGAGGCGCTGATGGCGGCGATCTCGGTCCCGCTCAACTTCGAATGTGCCGCGACGTCGGAAATGCAGGCCCTTGCCCTGCGCCACCGCCCCCATGCCGTCTGTCTTGTTCCCGAAAAGCGCGAGGAACGCACAACCGAAGGCGGGTTGGACGTGGCAGGCGATGTTGCGCGCCTGACCGACTACATCGCCCCCCTGCGGGAGGCTGGCGCCCGCGTCAGCATGTTCATCAGCCATGACCCGCGCCAGATCGAGGCCAGCGCCCGCATCGGCGCGGCGGTGGTGGAACTGCACACGGGTCTCTATTCCGACCTTCTGGCCGAAGGTCACGCGGAACTTGCCGAGCGCGAGCTTGCCGCCTTGCGCCTTGGGGCCGAACGGGCGGCGGCGGCGGGTCTTGAGGTGCATGCTGGCCACGGCCTGACCTATGACAACGTGGAGCCCATCGCCGCGATCCCCGAGGTGATGGAGCTGAACATCGGCCACTTCCTGATCGGTGAGGCGATTTTCCGGGGCCTGGGACCGGCGATCGAGGAAATGCGCCGCCGGATGAAATTGGCGCGGGGGGCGTCGGCATGATCCGCGCGCTTGCCCTTGGTCCGCTGGTGGCGCTTGGCTTGACTGGCGCCGCAATGGCGCAAAGCATTGGTATCTGTGATGATTTCCGCAGTTCAGCCTTTGCGCTGGCCGAGCCGTGGGAAGAAAACTCCCGCCAGTTTGCAAATGGCGCGGTGCGGCTTGCCGTCACCGACACCATCGAGCCAGCAGCGGGGGCCTTTCATCTGGTGATCCTTTCACCACCCTATGATGAGGTCGGCGGTCGCAGTTGCAGCGTGGTGTCCGGGTCGGATGGCATCGGCCTTGCCGGTCTGACGCTTGATGGCATGACAGCCGAGTATGACCCTGCAACGGGTCTTCGGTTCCGCCTTCGGGCAACGCGTTGGCTGCCGCAAACGGGTGATTACGCCGATGCGGTCCTGACCGTTACGCTCAATCAGGCCAGTGGGGCCGTGACTGCGCGGCTGGATTGACCCGATGATCCTTGGCATCGGCAGCGATCTGGCCAATATCGAACGGATCGAGGCGACACTGGCCCGCTTCGGCGACCGCTTTCGCAACCGTGTTTTCACTGAACGCGAACAGCGCAAGGCTGAAAGCCGCCCTCGCGCCGTGGCCGCGACATACGCAAAGCGCTGGGCGGCCAAGGAGGCTTGTTCCAAGGCGCTTGGCACCGGCCTTCGCATGGGGATTGCGTGGCGGGACATGGCGGTGACAAACCTGCGCTCCGGCCAGCCGGTGATGCATGTTACGGGCTGGGCCGCCGAACGCCTGCGCGCCATGACACCCGAAGGACATGAGGCGGTGATCCATGTCACCTTGACCGATGACCACCCTTGGGCGCAGGCTTTTGTGGTGATCGAAGCAAGGCCTGTCGCCCGGGGGTAACCCATGACCGAACCGCCTCAATTTTCGCCACGGATCGAGGCACTGGCGGCTGCCGGGATCGCTGCTGCCGCGCTGGGTGGGGCAGGCTGGCTGGGCTGGATGACCGGCTGGCCTGAGAGTTTCGATACAAGTGACCCGGATTTCATCAACCCGATCTCGATTATGGTCCTTGGCCTTCTGGGGATCGCCGGCTGGTTCTTCGTCAAGGCGGTCGGTCACGCGCGGCGCCACCTCGCCTTTGGCGCGACGAAGCTGGAGATTGACCCGCCCGGCACATTGCGCCTTGGCCGCCCGGTCAGTGGCCGGGTGCGGGTACAAAAGCCTGTCGCGGCAACCGGGCCGTTCCGGCTGGTTCTGACCTGCCTCGACGTTCATGAGTTCGAGGATGACGGCCGCTTCAAGACCTCCAGTTTCCCGGTGTGGACAGCCGAGCGGAGTGTTCCCCCCGAAACCGATGCCACGCAGGGCCTGCCGTTTCGCTTCGACCTGCCCAGCTCCGTGGGGCCTGATCCGGTACCAAGCGGCATCCTTCCGGGAACGAACCCTCGCCACCGCTCCACCATCCATATCCCGGGGATTCGAAAGGTAGTCTCTGGCAATACTCCACCCGTCGGACGTTTCTGGACGCTGGTTGTCACCGCGCCGACCCCCGGCACCGATTTCCGGGCCGAGGTCGTCGTCCCGACGGAGCCCCCCCGCCGCAAGGGCAGGCTGCCTTGACTTCGCCCCGCGCTTGCGCGCAAGAAGCGCGGGCAAAGTGGCAATAGGCAGGACGCAAGATGGCGAAGGACAAGGCCGAAGGCGGCATCGTCGAGACGATAAAGACCGTCTTCTGGGCATTGGTTATTGCGGGGGCCTTCCGCACGCTGTTCTTTCAGCCGTTCTGGATCCCTTCGGAATCGATGAAGGATACGCTGCTGATCGGCGACTTCCTGTTCGTCAACAAGATGGCCTACGGCTATTCCAAGTACTCCTGCCCCTTCGCGATGTGTCCCATTTCGGGCCGGATCTTCGCCTCTGAACCCGAGCGTGGGGATGTTGCGGTATTCCGCCACCCGGTCAACGACACCGACTTCATCAAGCGTCTTGTCGGCATGCCCGGTGACAAGATCCAGATGCAGAACGGCGTCCTTTACATCAACGGCGTGGCCGCCCCTCAAGAACCTGCCGGCCTGTTTGAAGAGGTCTACGAACCCCAAGGCCCGATGCGCAATCTGCCGCGCTGTGAAAACGGTGCGGTCGGGGCAGGTGGCATCTGCTCGAAAAGCCGCTTCATCGAAACCCTGCCCGAGGGGCAGAAGCATTCGATCCTGAACATCGACGCAAACGGTTTTGGCGACAACACGGATGTCTTCTCCGTGCCGGAAGGTCACTACTTCTTCATGGGCGACAACCGCGACAACAGTCAGGACAGCCGCTATGCGCAGGCTGCCGGCGGGGTGGGCTTCGTGCCGGCCGAATATCTGATCGGCCGTGCGGACCGGATCATGTTCTCCTCTGCTGGCAGCAGAATGCTTTACTTCTGGACCTGGCGATCAGACCGATATTTCAAGGCGGTCGAGTGAGGCTTTCGGCTGAACTCAAGGCCTTTGAAGGCCGCCTTGGGCATCACTTCGCCAAGCCCGAACTTCTGATGCGGGCGGTGACGCATGCCTCGATCGGCTCGGCAACGCGGCCAGACAATCAACGGCTGGAGTTTCTGGGCGACCGGGTGCTTGGTCTGGTGATGGCAGAAGCGCTGCTGTCCGCCGATCTGGGCGCGCGAGAGGGTCAGCTTGCCCCCCGTTTCAACGCCTTGGTGCGCAAGGAAACCTGCGCCGCTGTCGCGCGCGACATAGCTCTGGGCGACGTGCTGAAGCTGGGTCGTTCCGAGATGCTGACCGGCGGGCGCCGCAAGGAGGCGCTGCTTGGAGACGCAATGGAAGCGGTGATTGCCGCCGTCTTTCTGGACGCCGGCTTCGAACCGGCGCGCGCGGTGATCTTGCGGCTTTGGGGCAGCCGGGTCTCCGAGGTGGAGGCCGATGCCCGCGACCCGAAGACCGCCTTGCAGGAATGGGCGCAGGCCCGCGGGATGCCCCCGCCCCGCTACATCGAGGCCGCCCGCTCTGGCCCGGACCACCAGCCCCGGTTCACGGTCGCCGTGCAACTGGCCTCGGGAGAGGCGGCCGAAGCACAAGCCGGATCGAAACGCATCGCCGAACAGCAAGCCGCAAGGGCGCTGCTGGCCCGGCTGGAGACAAGTGATGACTGACACACGCGCGGGCTTTGTGGCCCTGATCGGCGAACCGAATGCCGGGAAATCGACGCTTTTGAACCGGATGGTGGGGGCGAAGGTTTCCATCGTCACGCATAAGGTGCAGACCACGCGGACCCGGATCCGGGGGATTGCGATCGAGGGACCGGCGCAGATCGTCTTTGTCGACACGCCCGGCATTTTCCGTCCCCGGCGCAGGCTGGACCGGTCGATGGTCAAGGCGGCCTGGGGTGGGGCCTCGGATGCCGATGTGATCGTGCTTCTGATCGAGGCGCATCGTGGCCTGACCGAGGGCGTGAAGCTGATCATCGACCGGCTGGCCGATGAGATGCCGAAAGGGCAACCGGTGGCGCTGGCGATCAACAAGATCGACCGGGTGAAGGCCGAGACATTGCTTGCGTTGGCCGAAGAGGTGAATGCAGCCTATCCGTTCAAGAAGACCTTCATGATCAGCGCCGAAAAGGGCTATGGCGTCGCCGATCTTCGGGAATGGCTGGCGGGTGAGGTTCCGGAAGGCCCATGGTTCTACCCCGAAGACCAGATCGCCGACCTGCCGATGCGGATGATCGCGGCGGAAATGACCCGCGAAAAGCTGACCCTGCGCCTGCATGAGGAACTTCCCTACCAGCTGACAGTTGAAACGGAAAAGTGGGAAGACAAGCCCGACGGCACCACACGGATCGACCAGATCGTCTATGTTGCCCGTGACGGCCACAAGGGGATCGTGCTGGGCAACAAGGGCGAGACGATCAAGGCCGTCGGTCAGGCTGCACGGGCCGACATCAGCGAATTTCTGGGCCGGACCGTGCATCTGTTCCTTCAGGTGAAGGTGCGGCCGAACTGGCTTGACGAACCCGAGCGCTATTCGGAAATGGGGCTGGATTTCAAGGACGGCGATGCGTGAGGCCCTGACCCTTGGGCATTTGCCACAACGGTGGAGCCTCCGGCGGGAGTATTTTGGAAAAGAGCAGATCCGATGAGCGTGCGTCTGGCCTCTGGCGTCTGGGTGTCGGCTTACCTTACGCGGCTGCGGTTGGCCGATATTGCGGCCTATGTCACAGCCAAGGGGGATGCGCAGGCGGGGGCGGTGGTGGTCAAGGTGGCGCTGCTGGACGGAACCGCACGGGCTTATGAGCGGCGGTCGGACCTGATGACCGGAAATCGTGCATGGATGCTGTTGGCCGAAGGGGCCGAAGCCGAGGTAGACGCGCTTCTGGCGCGCGCCCGGTCGCGCGACCCGGACCTTTGGGTGATCGAGCTGGAAGACCGAGCCGGGCGCACGTTGCTTGATCAAGACGGGCTTTCGGATTGAGTTGCGCCCTTTCGCGCGCAGCGAGATAGTCGGCGCATGGATTGGCGAGACGAAGGCGTGCTTCTTTCCATGCGTCCGCATGGGGAAAGTGCCGCGATCATCGAGGTGCTTACGGCGGCGCATGGCCGTCATGCGGGCGTCGTGCGCGGCGGCGCGTCCCGCAAGATGGCGGCCACCTTGCAGCCGGGAACTCAGTTGCAGCTGGATTGGCGCGCGCGACTGGATGATCATATCGGCACTTTCACGGTCGAGCCCTTGCGGTCGCGTGCGCATGTGCTGTCTGACAGGTTGGCGCTTGCGGGTCTGATGTCGGTCTGCGCGCTGTTGCGGGCGGCCCTGCCGGAACGGGAGCCGCACCCGGCGCTATGGTCTGAAACCTTGCCGCTACTGGATGCGCTTGGTCAGCCTGGCTGGACCTCAACCTATCTGCGCTGGGAGGTGCAGCTGCTGGAGGAGTTGGGTTTCGGCCTTGATCTCAACAGTTGCGCCGTGACGGGGGTGACCGAGGGACTGGTCTATGTCAGCCCGAAATCCGGGCGGGCCGTTTCGGCCGAAGGCGCCGGGGAATGGGCAGACAGGCTCTTGCCCTTTCCCGCAGGCCTTTCCGGCGCGGGCGAGATGACGGCCGTAGCTTTGGCGCAGGGATTGCGCCTGACCGGGTTCTTTCTGGACCGAGGGCTGACGCCGGTCCTGCAAGGCCGCCCCCTGCCGGAAGCGCGGGCGCGGCTGGTCGATCTGATCACCCGCAGTCCGGCTTGAAACGACGCAGGATGTCGCAGCCGTGACAGCCACCCCGGCAGGCTTCGGGCCAAGGTCGGCGCATGGCCACCCGTTACCTGCCTCTGGCGCTCAAGCACAGCCCGACCCCAAGGATCGAGCATTTTGCCATTCTTGCGGGACTGGATGCCGCGATCAGGGGCATGCTGATCTCGACCATGCCCTTGGTGGTCTATGACGCGCTGGGCGATGCGCAGACGACGTCGGTGGTGTTCTTCATCTCGGGGATCGTGGCGCTGGTCTGGGGGCTGATGGTGCCTTGGGCGACAAGGCGGGTTCCACGGCGCTGGGCCTATACCGGGGGCGTTTGCCTTTACCTTGTCGGCAATACACTGGGCGCGATCGGAACCACCTGGTCAGTGCCGCTGGCACTGATGTGCAACGCGATGGCTACGGTTACCATTTTTGTCTGCCTGAACGCCTATGTGCTGGACTATGTGGACCGTGGAAACCTTGGACGCAGCCAGTCGGTGCAGATGGCCTATGCGGCGACGGCATGGACATTGGGGCCGATGTCGGGGGTCTGGCTTTACCACCAATGGGCGCCAGCACCGTTTCTTGTGGCCGGGGCCTTTGCCCTTGTCCTGCTGGTTTCCTTCTGGGTCTTGCGGCTGGGCAATGGCAAGCAGATTGCCCGGGCCAAGGGGCCTGCGGTCAACCCCTTGGGATATCTGGGACGGTTCTTCAGCCAGCCCCGGCTGATCGCCGGATGGATGTTCGCGGTGATGCGAAGCTGCGGTTGGTGGGTCTATGTCGTCTACCTGCCGATCTTCTGCATAGAGGCGGGCTTGGGCGACAAGGTTGGCGGCATCGCGCTTTCGATCACCAACGCGCTCTTGTTCGCGGCACCCGCGCTGAACCGCCTTGGTCGCCGCATGTCGGTGCGCCGGTCGGTGCGGGCGGCCTTTGGGGTTTGCGGGGCCTTGTTCTGTCTGGCAGGGCTGCTGGCGTTCCTGCCATGGGCCACGGTTGCCCTTGTGATGACGGCATCGGTGTTTCTGGTCATGCTGGATGTGGTGGGCGGTCTGCCCTTCCTGATGTCGGTCAAGCCCAGCGAGCGGACCGAGATGTCCGCCGTCTATTCCAGTTTCCGCGACGTGTCTGGCATCCTGACCCCGGGGGCGGCGTGGCTGGTGCTTTGGGTGGCGCCGTTGCCCGGGATATTCATCGCGGCGGGGGTTGGGCTGATTGCGTCCTGGGCCGTGGCAGGACGCTTGCACCCGCGCCTTGGCATTCAGCGCCCGTCGCGCGGCGGGGGCTGAAAGGCTCGGGCTCTTGGCTTCTCAGGTCAGACCAACGCCATCTAATCCATGACGAGCATAGGTTGCCCAACAGCCCTGTCCTTTTGTTCGCAGCCTCAGGCGGTTCTGCGCGGTGCCATCGGGCTAAACTGTCCGCAAAAGGCAATTCAGTCCATAAGTCGGCGGGCGATCACGGTGGCCTGAATTTCGGCGGCCCCTTCGAAGATATTCAGGATCCGCGCGTCACACAGGATGCGGCTGATCCGGTATTCCAGCGCAAAGCCGTTGCCACCGTGGATTTGCAGCGCATTGTCCGCCGCCGCCCAAGCCACCCGCGCGCCCAGAAGTTTCGCCATCCCGGCCTCAAGGTCGCAACGGTGGCCGTGGTCTTTCTGCCAGGCGCTGAAATAGGTCAGCTGGCGGGCGATCATCACCTCGACCGCCATCATGGCCAGCTTGCCAGAGATGCGGGGGAAGGCGATCAGGGGCTTGCCGAACTGCTTGCGGTCCAGCGCGTATTGCATGCCGGTTTCCAGCGCCGATTGCGCCACGCCCACGGCGCGGGCGCCGGTCTGGATTCGGGCTGATTCAAACGTCTGCATCAGTTGCTTGAAGCCCTGGCCAGTCACGCCGCCCAAGAGATTCTCGCCCTTCACGGCGAACCCGTCGAAGGCCAGTTCGTATTCCTTCATGCCCCGATAGCCCAGCACCTCGATCTCGCTGCCGGTCATGCCGGGGGTGGGGAAGGGGGCGTCATCGGTGCCGGGGGTCTTTTCGGCCAGGAACATCGACAACCCGCGATAATCCGTGGTGTCGGGTTCAGTACGCGCCAGAAGCGTCATCACATGGGTGCGGGCGGCATGGGTGATCCAGGTCTTGTTGCCGGTGATCTTCCAGTCGTCGCCATCCCTGACCGCCCGGGTACGCAAGCTGCCAAGGTCCGACCCGGTGTTCGGCTCGGTAAAGACGGCGGTCGGCAGGATTTCCCCGCTGGCCAGCTTGGGCAGCCACTTGGCCTTCTGGTCGTCCGTGCCGCCACACAGGATAAGCTCGGCGGCGATTTCCGTCCGGGTACCAAGGCTGCCCACGCCGATATAGCCGCGCGACAGTTCTTCCGACACGACCACCATGCTGGCCTTGGAAAGCCCGAACCCGCCGTATTCTTCCGGGATCGTCAGACCGAAGACGCCCATTTCGGCCAGTTCGGTGATCACTTCCATCGGGATCAGTTCGTCCTTGAGGTGCCAGTCATGCGCGACGGGGATGACCTTTTCATCGGCATAGCGGCGGAACTGGTCGCGGATCATTTCCAGTTCGTCATCAAGCCCGGGTGCGCCAAAGGTGGCGCGGCCTTGGTTGTCCTGCATCAGCGCCACCAGCCGCGACCGCGCTGCCGGGCTATTGCCCCCCGCGATCAGCGCCGCAGCCTCGGGTCCGGGTTGCCATGTCAGGCCAAGGTCGGGCAGTCGGGCGAGTTCGCCCTGACTCATCGGGATGCCGCCAGCGATCTGGGCAAGGTATTCGCCAAAGCCGATCTGAAGGATCAGCGCCTCCATTTCACCAAACTGGCCAGCTTCGGACACCCGGCCAGCCCAGCCGTTCAATTGACGCAGGGCCTCCAGATAGGTCGCAAGCCATGCAAGGGCGTGGGTTTCGAACTGGCGCTGTTCCAGAGCAGGGACTGAGATCTTGCCCGCAACCGTCACCTCTGCCTTCAATGCATCCCGCGCCGAGGTGAACAGCCCCTCCACTTCGGGCAGAACGGCGGTGGTCCGCGCCATCAGGTCGGAAAGGATCGGGGTCTGGGTCATGGCCTGTCCATCATGCGGCATGGCGGGTCTCCGGTCGCGTAGATTCTGCACCTGCGAAGACCTAGCGCCTTCGCAATCGCAGAGCAATTAGATTTCGCGTGCGGCGCGTCAAGCGACCGAAAATGTCGCAGCCGTTCTGTGCGGCAACGCCTGCCCCCCTTTTCCTTGCAGCCCAACTGCGCCACAAGGGCGACAAAAGGGGTAAGCCCATGTTTGATTTCCTGACGGTCGGCCTTTCGGCCGAGGCCTTTGTCGCGGCGATGGCCGTGACCTTCTTTGCTGGCATCGTGAAGGGGGCTGTCGGCTTTGCCATGCCGATGATCCTGATTTCCGCCTTCGCCGTGTTCCTGCCCACCAATCTGGCCTTGGCCGGGCTGATCCTGCCGACGCTGGCCACCAACATCTCGCAAGCCTTTCGGCAGGGCGTCGGCGCGGCACGGGATACGGCGGCGACCTATCACCGCTTTCTGATCGGCACGGTAATCTGCATCGCCATCTCTGCCCCCTTCGCCGGGATGATCCCGCGAGATGTGTATCTGTTGCTGCTTGGCCTGCCGATCACCGCTTTTGCGGCGCTGCAACTGATGGGGGCAAGCCTTGCGATCAAGCTTCACCACCGCAACCGGGCTGAATGGGGGCTGGGCGTCGTGGGCGGGCTTTACGGTGGGATTTCGGGCATCTGGGGGCCGCCGCTCTTGGTGTTCCTGTTGTCCACCGGGGCGGGGAAGGTGCAGGCGATCCGGGCGCAAGGCGTGGTGTTCCTGATTGGCGCGGTGGCGCTGTTGTCGGCGCATCTGGGGACTGGGCTTGCCAATGCGCAGACGCTGGCCTTTTCCGCTGCGCTTACGGTGCCGGCGCTGCTTGGGCTATACCTTGGCTATGCGGTGCAAGACCGGTTGGACCAAGGGCGCTTTCGCCGCTGGACACAGGTGCTTCTGGTGCTGACCGGCCTGAACATGGTGCGGCTGGCGCTGTTCGCGACCTGACGGCCCGACTGCTGGATCAGCAAGACGGGTCGTCAGGGTGCCGAAAGGGATCAGCCGATTGCAGCGGCCTTCACGTCGGCATCAATGAACGGCACATATTGCGCGAAGTTCTTCGAGAACATCTCGACCAGCCGGTTCGCTTGCGCGTCATAGGCGGCAGGATCAGTCCAGGTGCGGCGCGGGTCCAGCAGGGCAGGGTCAACGCCCGGCACCTCCACCGGCACTTCAAAGCCGAACATCGGGTCGCGCCGGAAGGTGGCGGTGTTCAGGCTGCCATCCAGCGCCGCTGCCAACAGCGCCCGCGTCGCCTTGATCGGCATCCGCTTGCCGGTGCCATAGGCCCCGCCGGTCCAGCCCGTATTCACCAGCCAGCAGGATGCGCCATGCTTGGCGATCTTGGCTTGCAGAAGTTTGCCATAAACCTCGGGCCGGCGCGGCATGAAGGGTGCGCCGAAGCAGGTGGAGAATGTCGGCTGCGGTTCGGTCACCCCGCGTTCCGTCCCGGCAGCCTTGGAAGTGAAGCCGGACAGGAAATGATACATCGCCTGTGCCGGTGACAGCCGCGCGATGGGTGGCAGCACCCCGAAGGCATCACAGGTCAGCATCACCACATGGCGCGGATGGCCGCCAAGCCCGGTGGCCGAGGCGTTGGAAATCGCCTCAAGCGGGTAGGCGCAACGGGTGTTTTCCGTGAGGCTGCGGTTGGCGAAATCCAGTTCCAGCGTGTCGGGATCATAGACCATGTTTTCCACCACCGTGCCGAAACGGTGCGTGGTGGCGTAGATCTCCGGCTCTGCCGTGGGCGAAAGGTCGATGGTCTTGGCGTAGCAGCCGCCTTCGAAGTTGAAGATGCCCCGGTCGGACCAGCCATGTTCGTCATCGCCGATCAGGGTGCGGTCGGGGCTGGCCGAAAGTGTGGTCTTGCCCGTGCCTGACAGACCGAAGAACACAGCCGCATCCACCGGATTGCCAAGCGCATGGTTGGCGCTGCAATGCATGGCCATCACGCCTTTGTCCGGCAGAAGATAGTTCAGGACGGTGAAGACCGCCTTCTTGT
Source organism: Tabrizicola sp. (assembly GCF_030373185.1). Lineage (GTDB taxonomy): Bacteria > Pseudomonadota > Alphaproteobacteria > Rhodobacterales > Rhodobacteraceae > Tabrizicola. The sequence goes on along the minus strand of NZ_JAUCZH010000002.1, from coordinate 16,706 downwards.
TTTCGCCCGCGTAGGCGGTGTTGGCGATCAGCACCGTCTTTTCGTCAAAGTTCAGCGCAATGACGGTCTCCGTCCGGCAACCGTGCCGGGCCGGGTCTGCCTTGAACGACGGGCAGTTGATGATTGTCCAGTCTGGAACAAAACTGTCCAGTTCCTCCCGTTCCGGCCGCCGCAGCAGGTGGCGGATGAACAGGCCATGCCATGCCAGTTCGGTCACCACCCGCACATCCAGCCGGTGCAGGGGGTCTGCCCCGGCGTATAGATCCTGCACGAAAAGCTCCGACCCCTGCACATGGGCCAGCATGTCAGCCTTGAGGCGCGCATAGGCATCAGGCGTCATGGCCGCGTTGTTTTCCCACCAGATCGTGCCTTCGGTTGCCGGGGTGCGGACCACGAACTTGTCCTTCGGGGATCGTCCGGTGAACTGCCCCGTTTCGCACAGAAAAGCACCGCCCCTGCCCAACCGCCCTTCGCCCCGCACGACCGCCGCTTCGACCAAAGCCGCCTCGACATAATTGTAGTGGGCGACCGCCACACCCGAAATGCCTTGGCTTTCAAGCTTTTGAAGAGGGTTCACGCGTCCTTGGGTCATCCTGCAAGCTCCCGTTGCCGCAGCCATCGATGCGGCGGTTCCGTCCCATGGCATCCGGGCCAATGAATGCCGCGACAAGCCGCTGTCCGGGCTGATCGTAAGCGGCCTATAGCATGATGGTTCAAAGGCAGAATAGCATGTTTTCAAGGCGTTAGCGCAATCATTTTGCCGTTAGCGCAACCATCCCCCCGCTGCGGTCCCCGGTCGGCGAAAATTGATGGCCTGTCGGCCAAATTGCCACCCTTTGCCCCAGTTCTGCCAAGGTGATTCGCTTTCCTGTTGATTATCGTTCTCGCAGGTATGACAATCAGTCCAAATTATGCTTTGTGTTGCAGCAGTTACCGGGAGGCCCGAAGATGTCGCGTATCGCCCTTGTGGACGACGACAGAAACATCCTGACCTCAGTCGCCATGACGCTTGAGGCCGAGGGGTTTGAGGTTGAGACGTACAATGACGGTCAATCCGCGCTTGAGGCGTTCAATCGCCGCATGCCGGACATGGCTGTCCTTGATATCAAGATGCCGCGGATGGATGGCATGGATCTGCTGCAACGCATGCGGCAGAAGACCTCGATCCCCGTGATCTTCCTGACCTCGAAAGACGACGAGATCGACGAGGTTCTGGGGCTGCGCATGGGGGCTGACGACTACGTCAAGAAGCCCTTCAGCCAGCGTCTGCTGGTCGAACGCATCCGCGCGCTTTTGCGCCGTCAGGAGGCGATCAACACCGGCGAAGCGGCGGCCACCGAAGAAACCCGGATGATGGAGCGTGGCGCATTGCGGATGGACCCTCTGCGCCATTCCGTCACATGGAAGGGAATGGAGGTGTCGCTGACCGTCACCGAGTTCCTCCTGCTTCAGGCGCTTGCGCAGCGCCCTGGCTTTGTGAAATCGCGTGATCAGTTGATGGATGTGGCCTATGATGACCAAGTGTATGTCGATGATCGCACCATCGACAGCCATATCAAGCGGCTGCGCAAGAAGATGCGTTCTGTCGATGAAACCTTTTCGGCAATCGAGACACTCTACGGAATCGGTTACCGCTACAACGAAGAGTGACGGCCCCCTGGAATGACCGCGGCACCCAGGATCGGACTAGAGGACGCCCAGCCTAAACGGTCGGGTGACGTTCTGTTGGGCGAAGACTGGGTATCGCCCGATGCCACGGTCGAGCGGCTGAAGGAAGGGCGCGGCGCCCGCAGCATCGTGGCGCTGAACCGTTCGCCCTTGGCGCGCAAGATCATCGTGTTCAACCTCATGGCGCTTGTCATGCTGGTGGTTGGCGTCCTGTTCATGAACCCGTTTCGCGACAGCCTTGCCTTGCCTTGCAGCGGCAGCAGGGCATGGCGCGTCAGGCTGAACTGATCGCCAATGTCTACGAGGCGCGGATTGTCCCCGGCGTCGCGGCCTTTGACTTCAGCGAAACGCTGGCGCGGATGAATGTCGACCCTATGGTCGAGGTTTTTGTCTTCGATCCAACCGGACGGATCATCGCCTCCAAGGTCGGTCAGGGAACGGATACGCTGCTTTCAAACCCCGGCCAGCCGACCATTCTGACCGATTTTCTGGAAGGTGTCTGGAACTGGGTTACAGCGATCCTGAGGCAAGGGCAGGGCATTCGCACCGAAACCATAGACGCCGCGCAACAAGCACTTGTCGTCTTCGATGCCGCCCGTGGTGGGGATACCGTTTCGCGGACGGCGCGGGACAGCGAAGGGAGCATGCTGTTTTCTGTAGGAGCCCCGGTCACCGTATCGGGGCAGCTTGTGGGGGTGGTGGTTCTGACCTCTACGTCGGCCGAAATTGAACGGCTGGTGCGGTACGAGCGCGAACAGATCCTGCAAATGTTCCTGCTGGCCGTGCTGGTATCGATCGGCCTTAGCCTGATGCTGGCCTCGACCATTTCCAACCCGTTGTCGGACCTTGCCGCCGCCGCCGAAATCGGCCGCGACAAAGACGCCCGTCGGGTGGCCCCGTCCCGGGTTCGCATCCCCGACCTTGCGGCGCGGCCAGACGAGATCGGTCGATTGTCCGTGGCAATGCGGGGGATGGTTTCCGCCCTCTATGACCGTATCGACGCGAACGAACAGTTTGCTGCCGATGTCGCGCATGAGATCAAGAACCCGCTGGCGTCGCTTCGGTCTGCTGTCGGGTCGCTTCGTTTCGTCAAGAAGGAAGACCAGCGCGAGAAACTGCTGGATGTGATCGAACATGACGTGCGCCGGCTTGACCGACTGGTCAGCGACATCTCCAATGCGTCCCGGCTGGACAGCGAATTGGTGAAGGAAGAGGAAGAAGAGTTCAACCTTCTGAAAACGCTGTCAAATCTGTGCCAATACCTAAGCCAGCAAGCTGGCGAGAAGGGCGTGGATTTCATCATCGACCTGCCGTCGGAACCGATCGCCATTCATGGGCTTGAAGCGCGACTGGCGCAGGTTTTCGTCAACCTTGTCACCAATGCCATCTCGTTCTGCGAGGAGGGTGATGCGGTGCGTGTCTGGGCGCGCCGCCGCGAAAACCGGGTGCTGGTGGTGGTGGAAGATACCGGCCCCGGCATCCCGGAACAGGCGCTGGCCAAGGTTTTCAAGCGGTTCTATTCCGAACGCCCGCAAGCCGAGTTCGGCCAGCACTCCGGCCTTGGCCTTGCGATCTCCAAACAGATCGTCGAGGCGCATGGCGGCGTGATCTGGGCCGAGAACATCCGCCCTACCGCCGCCGACCCGACTTCAGAGCCGCTTGGGGCGCGCTTTGTTGTCGGCCTGCCGGTGTGATGGACACACCAGGCCAGATCCTGCACGGGTCTTGCGTGGCGGTGGAAGGGCGGGGCCTTCTGATCCTTGGCCCGTCCGGTTCGGGCAAGTCGTCCCTTGCGTTGCGCCTGATCGGCCTTGGCGCGGTGCTGGTTGCCGATGATCGGACCGACGTTTCCGTCGCAGGGGGCAATCTGATCGCCCGATGCCCAGCCCCGATCCGCGGCCTGATCGAGGCGCGAGGCGTCGGCCTTCTGCGTAGCCCGGTGGTGGACAGCGCCGCGATCACGCTGGTTGCAGATCTGGGCCAGCCCGAAGTCCAGCGCCTGCCGCCCCTGCGCAAGATCACGATACTGGGATGCGAGGTCGATCTTGTGCTGCACCCGCAGAATGGCCATTTTCCCCAAGCGCTCCTGCTCTATCTTCAGCAAGGGCGGCAGGCATGATGCCCGCAGGAACCACCGAATGACCGCTGACCCCGGCACTGACCATCGCATCATCTTTGTGACCGGGCCGTCAGGTGCCGGGCGAACGACCGCGATTCGCGTGCTGGAGGATCTGGGGTATGAGGGGATCGACAATATCCCGCTAAGCCTCGTCCCGCGTCTGATCGAGGGGGAACCGCTGGGCAGACCGATTGCCCTAGGGCTTGATGTCAGGAACCGTGATTTCAACGCTACGGCCCTGATCGAACTGATCGACACCCTTACCCGCGACCCCCGGGTTTCGCTTGATGTCCTTTATCTTGACTGTGCGCCCTCGGTCCTGATCCGGCGGTTTTCGGAAACCCGCCGGCGCCATCCGCTTGCCCCCGCCGAAACGCCCGCACAGGGGGTTGAGCGCGAGATTGACCTTCTGGCCCCGATCCGGGTTCGGGCCGACCATCTGATCGACACGACAGAGCTGAACCAGCACGACCTGAAGGCCGAGGTGGCGGGGCTTTTCGACACCAGCGCCACCGGGCGGCTTTCGGTCTCGGTCCAGTCGTTCAGCTACAAACGTGGCGTTCTGCGCGGTGTGGACATGATTTTCGACTGCCGATTTCTTGCGAATCCGCATTGGGTGCCTGAACTGCGCCTGCTGGATGGCCGCGATCCCCGCGTCGAAGCCTTTGTCCGTGCGGACCCCCGGTTCGCGGAATTCTTTCGGAAATTGCAGGATCTTTTGCTGTTTCTGCTTCCTGCCCATCTGGAGGAAGGCAAGGCGCATCTGTCAATCGGCTTTGGCTGCACCGGAGGGCAACACCGGTCGGTCGCAATAGCGGAACTTGTCGGGAACGCGCTTGCAGAGGCGGGCTGGCCAGTGTCAAAACGGCACCGGGAACTGGAACGCAGGGCGGCCACTGGCCTGCCTGACGCAATGAGGGTGGCAGACGCTTGATCGGTATCGTGATCGTTGCACATGGCGGTCTGGCGCGGGAGTATCTCTCGGCGGTCGAACACGTTGTGGGCAAGCAGGCCGGCATGCGGGCCATTGCAATCGAGGATGACCATGACCGCATGGCCAAGCAGCAGGAAATCTGCACTGCCGCCGATGAGGTGGACACCGGGCAGGGGGTTGTGCTGGTGACCGACATGTTCGGGGGCTCGCCCTCCAACCTGTCGCTTCCGGCCTGCGCCACCAGTGGCCGTCGAATCCTCTATGGCGCGAATCTGCCAATGCTGATCAAGCTGGCCAAATCGCGCGACATGGCCGTTCCCGATGCTGTCGCGGCGGCGCTGGATGCGGGGCGGAAATACATCAACGCCCTCGATCTGGGCAACGGGGCGTAAGCCATGACCAGCAGAACCCTGCGGATCGTCAACGAAAAGGGCCTGCATGCGCGGGCAAGCGCAAAATTCGTCGAAGTCGTCGAAGCGCATGACGCAAGGGCCGAGGTGCTGAAGGACGGGCTTTCGGTCTCGGGTGACAGCATCATGGGCCTTTTGATGTTGGCAGCCTCTCGTGGAACCACTATTGAGGTGAAGACATCCGGAGAAGAAGCGGGGAAGCTCGCCGATGCTCTGGAAGCGCTGGTTGCAGCCCGCTTCGGTGAGGAGTATTGAAGCGCGCTGGGGATGAAGGCAGTCGCTTCGTGACGGAACAGTCTCATATCGGGGATGCGGTAGAGCCGCATGACGGCTTGCCGCGCAGTGCAGCGGTCGAGCGTCAATACGATATGCGTCGACTTTCCTATGCCGGCACCTTCAAGAACCCCGTCAAGGCCGGCACGATCCGCGTGATTGAATGGATGACCGCCAAGGTCCAGCTTTTGCGCCTGATTCGCAGCTTTGAAAAATCCGGCGCGCCTCACGGCGCCCCGTTCTGGCCCAAGGCGATCCGTCACATGGGCATCCGTATCGACACTCCCGCCGAAGAAATCTCCCGCATCCCGGCAACCGGGCCGCTGGTCGTGGTGGCAAACCATCCCTCCGGGCTGGTTGACGGCATGGTCATGGCCGAGATGATCAACCGCGTCCGGTCCGACTTCAAGATCCTGACCCGCTCGCTCCTCACCGGGATCCCGGAGGTGGAGGAGTTCATGATCCCCGTCCCCTTCCCGCACGAAGACAACGCCCGGGAACTGGGGCTGAAGATGCGCGACGACACCATGCGGCATCTGAAGGCTGGCGGCGTCATCATCCTTTTCCCAGCGGGGAAGGTCGCGATGAGCCCGGGCTGGTGGGGGACGGCAGTCGAGGCCGAGTGGAATGTTTTCACGCATAAAGTTGTGAAATCCTCGGGTGCCACGATCCTGCCGATCTATTTCCCCGGCCAGAATTCCCGCGCGTTCCAGATTGCGAACCAGGTGTCCGACACCATCCGGCAGGGCCTTTTGCTTTATGAGATCAAGCGCAGCCTCTTCAAACCGACGCGGCCGGTGATCGGCGAACCGATCCCGGCTGAGGAGCTGAAGAAGTGGGAGGGCAACCCGCGGGGGTTCCTGGCCTGGCTGCGGGAGCATACGCTGGCGTTGGGGAAGTAGTCCGCTCTCAGTCAACATAGCATAAGGACTGTTTCTCAGAGCATTTCCCGCTATCCTGACGCGATGAAGCACAGCAAGCTACACAGTGTGGCACACAATTTGGCGGACTCCCTTTCCGGAGGCCTGAGTTTCATTGTTCCAAACTACGTCCTCCATATATCTGTCTACGCGGAGGCTGCGGCGACGCCCCAGGGATACGTGGTAATAGATGTGTTGTCAGGAAAACTGACGGGTGTCTTCCCCGGAGGTAACTTGGAGCACACCGCGCCACTGGTCGCGAACGCATTTCCTGCGTTTTGTGAAAAGCATGGTGTGGACCATGCTGACTACCGCGAGTGTCTGGTACGCTTCGACGCTCGGCTAGCGGGCAACAGCTTCACAATCACGATTACCGATAGAATGGGACGCCGTAGCGCCCGTGAGTACTCCGGCAGACAAGGTGGCCGTCTAGGAACTCTGGATGGGCTGGGTCGGCTAAGGCCAAGCCAGGTCACGCCGCCGGAAAGCTGACATCGCTCACCGCGTCGGCACCGGCACTTCGCCCCTGTAATCATAGAACCCCCGCTGGGTCTTTCGCCCCAGCCATCCGGCTTCGACATACTTCGTCAGCAAGGGGCAGGGCCGGTATTTGGTATCCGCCAGCCCCTCGTGCAGCACGTTCATGATCGCCAGACAGGTGTCCAGCCCGATGAAATCCGCCAGTTCCAGCGGCCCCATTGGATGGTTGGCCCCCAGCTTCAGCGATTCGTCGATGGATTTGACCGAGCCCACACCCTCGTAAAGCGTATAGACCGCCTCGTTGATCATCGGCATCAGGATGCGGTTGACGATGAAGGCCGGGAAATCCTCGGCTGACGCGGCGGTCTTGCCGAGCTTGCGGACGACCTCGTGCAGGGTGTCCCAGGTCTCCTGATCGGTGGCGATGCCGCGGATCAGTTCGACAAGTTGCATCACCGGAACCGGGTTCATGAAATGAAAGCCCATGAACTTTTCCGGCCGGTCGGTCCGGCTGGCCAGCCGGGTGATGGAAATCGACGAGGTGTTCGAGGTCAGGATCGTCGTCGGCTTCAGGTGCGGCAGAAGATCCTCGAAAATCGCCTGCTTGACCGTCTCGCGTTCGGTCGCGGCTTCGATGATCAGATCGCATTGGCCAAGGTCGGCCAGCTTCAGGGTGGTCTTGATGCGTGCCAGTGCCGCGCGCTTGTCCGCGGGCATGACCTTGCCCCGTGACACCTGGCGTTCAATGTTGCGTTCGATGACTGCAAGCGCCTTGGAAAGGCTGTCTTCCGAGATGTCGGTCATCAACACGTCGTAGCCCGCCAGCGCGAAGACATGGGCGATCCCGTTGCCCATCTGGCCCGCGCCGACCACGCCCACCTGCCTGATTTCCATCACTGCGCCTCCTGCTGACCTGTTGCTTATGCCCCTTGACCAAAGCTGGCGCAAGGATGGCTCGGGTGGGAAGAAATGCTTCGACTTGTCTTCAACCGCCTGATTTTAGCCATTCGGCAACCACTGTCTGCAAACCTCACGCCTGGGTGACTGACAAATGGGTGGTGTGATGATGCAGCTTCAGGCAGGCGCGGGGGCGCTTGACTATTTCCCTTGCCGATATGGGTTGTCGCGAACGGTCTTTCGTGGCCCGGAACGTGACCTGTCGCGGCCCTACGTCGTGGCGCTTGGCGGGTCACCCACCTTTGGCAAATATGTCGCCAGCCCCTATCCGGCCCTGCTCGAACAGGCCACGGGCCATCAGGTTGCCAATCTGGGCGGCTTGAATGCCGGGCCTGATTTCTATCTGTCGGACCCGGCAGCCTTGCGGGTTGCGGCGCAGGCGCAGGTGGCGGTGGTCCAGATCACCGGGGCTGATGTGCTGACAAACCCGTTTTACACCGTTCATAGCCGGCGCAATGACCGGTTCCTTGCCGCCAGACCCGCCCTGCGCGCCCTGTTCCCAGAGGTGGAGGTGACCGATATCCACTTTACCCGCCACCTCCTGATGGTGCTTGAGCGCACTGACGCTGCCCGCTTTGCTGTGGTTCGGGCGGCCCTGAAGGCCAACTGGCTGGAACGGATGCGGCAACTTCTGGCCTGTCTGCCGCCGCGCAGGGTGTTGCTGTGGCTTGCCGACACCTTGCCGCCCGCCCGGGCCGACGGGCTTGACCCGGCCTATGGCCCATTGATGGTTGACCGGGCCATGCTTGCCAGGTTGCAGCCTGCGATCACGACACTGGTGGAGGCCGTTCCAAGCCCCGCCGCAATTGCCGAAGGTATTGACCGCATGCATTTTCCTCAAACTGAGATGGCCCAGGCCCGGCATCTTCCTGGTCTGGCCGTGCACAAGGAAGTGGCGACGCTGCTTGGCCCGGTGGTCAAAGGGTTGCTTTGAAACAGAAAAGGGGCCGCATTGGCGGCCCCTTTGCGCAAGCTAGACGAATTGCCCGGCTTACAGCTTTTCAATCATTTCCGGCACGGCGGTGAAGAGATCGGCGACCAGACCATAATCGGCGACCTGGAAAATCGGGGCCTCTTCGTCCTTGTTGATCGCGACGATGACCTTGCTGTCCTTCATCCCGGCCAGATGCTGGATCGCGCCCGAAATGCCCACGGCAACATAAAGATCCGGCGCCACGACCTTGCCGGTCTGCCCGACCTGCCAGTCGTTCGGTGCATAGCCGCTGTCGACCGCAGCGCGCGACGCACCAACCGCCGCGTTCAGCTTGTCGGCCAGCTTCTCGATCAGCGCGAAATCAGCCTGAGAGCCGACACCGCGCCCGCCCGACACGACGACCCCGGCGCTGGTCAGCTCGGGACGGTCGCTGGAGGCAACCTTGTCCTCGACCCAGGCCGAAAGCCCGCTGTCCACGCTGGCCGAAACTTTCTCGACCGGGGCCGAACCGCCGTTGCCGGCGGCGTCGAAGGTCGCCGTGCGGATCGTCATGACCTTTTTGGCGTCCGAACTGGTGACCGTCTGGATCGCATTGCCGGCATAGATCGGGCGTTCGAAGGTTGATCCGTCGACCACCGCGAGCACCTCAGAAATCACCATCACGTCCAGAAGCGCCGCCACACGCGGCAGAACCGATTTCGACAGCGCGCCGGATGGCGCGACGATATGTTCGTAATCGCCCGCCAGCGACACGACCAGCGCGGCGGTGGGTTCGGACATGCCATGGCAATAGGCGTGATCATCGGCAAACAGCACCTTGGCCACGCCTTGCAGAGTGGCGGCTTCGGCCGCAGCGGCGTCGCCGCCAGTGCCTGCGACCAGCACCGTCACCGGGCCAAGCGATTTCACCGCAGTCAGCGTCTTTGCGACCTGATCGGTCGCCAGTTGCCCGTCATTGACGTCGGCAAGAAGAAGAACGGCCATCAGATCACCCCCGCTTCGTCTTTGAGTTTCGCAATGAGTTCAGCCACGGAGGCCACCTTGACGCCTGCCTTGCGGCCAGCCGGTTCGACGGTCTTTACCACGGTCAGACGCGGCGCGACATCGACGCCGTAATCGGCAGGGGTCTTGGTCGCCAGAGGCTTTGCCTTGGCCTTCATGATGTTCGGCAGCGAGGCATAGCGGGGCTCGTTCAGGCGCAGGTCGACGCTGATGATCGTCGGCAGCTTGACCGTGATCGTCTGCAAGCCGCCGTCCACTTCGCGCGTGACCTTGGCCGTATCGCCCTCGATCGCCACTTCCGAGGCGAAGGTCGCCTGACTCCAGCCCAGAAGCGCCGAAAGCATCTGCCCGGTCGCGTTCATGTCATTGTCGATCGCTTGCTTGCCGCAAAGAACCAGACCCGGAGCCTCTTCCTTCACGACAGCGGCCAGCAGCTTGGCGACTGCCAGCGGCTCGATATCGACATGCACATTGTCGGTCGCTTCGATCAGGATCGCGCGGTCTGCGCCCATCGCCAGCGCATTGCGCAGCGTTTCCTGCGACTGCTTGACGCCGATGGAGACCACCACAACCTCGGTCGCGATGCCCTTTTCCTTCAGCCGGATCGCCTCTTCGACGGCAATCTCGTCAAAGGGGTTCATCGACATCTTCACATTGGCAAGGTCGACACCCGACCCGTCCGCCTTCACGCGAACCTTCACGTTGTAGTCGATCACCCGCTTGACCGGGACCAGCACCTTCATGGCCGCAACCTCCATCGTTTCTGACCCAAAAGGGCCGACAAGCTCTCTCGACCGCCTGTTACCGCAGGAGAAGGCCATGCGACAGACCAAATACGACAGGTCCAAGCGACACGACGCCGCGTTTTGATCCTGAGGGGCGACGTTTTGATCGGGAAAGCCGATCAGGCAGGGTCAGCGCGTCAGGCCCGGCACCCACAGGACGTCATCCTTGCCATCATTGTTGGCGATACGACCCGCCACGAAGAACCAGTCCGACAGCCGGTTCAGGTAGCGAACCGCCTCGGGGTTGACGTCTTCCATCGTCGCGGCTTCGACGACCAGCCGCTCCGCCCGGCGGCAAACCGTGCGGCACAAGTGCAACTGCGCCGCCAATGCAGACCCGCCCGGCAAGATGAAGGACCGCAGCGGGGTCAGCTTTTCGTTCATGGCGTCAATTTCACGCTCCAACCGATTGACCTGCCCTTCGATCATCCGCAGGGGCGTGTAGGACAATGTCGAATCCAGATGCCGGTCGGGGGTGCAAAGGTCGGCCCCCAGATCGAAAAGATCGTTGGAAATCCGCTTCAGCGCGGCATCGATGTCACCCGAGGCATGCTGCCTCGCAAGACCGACAGTCGCATTGGTTTCATCGACGGTACCATAGGCGGACACCCGCAACGAGTGTTTGGCCACCCGCGCCCCATTGCCCAGCGCTGTTTCCCCGGCATCCCCGGTTTTCGTGTAGATTTTTGACAGAACTACCATTTTCTTCCCCGTCAGTTGCCGCGTGCGCGCAGCCAGGCGAAAGCCACGATGGCGATGACCGCCACGAACTGCACCCCCAGCCGCCAGCGCATGATCTTGTTGGCGTTGCGCTTGTTGAACTCGCCACCCTTGGCGAAGGTGCCGATCCCGAACAACAGGATCGCCAGCACGACCAGACAGGCCACGGCTGCAAAGATGAACAGTGGATCGGACAACATGGCGATTACTCCCTTTGGTGGTGATCTAGGCGCAGGCCGGGCAAAAGCGAAGTCAAAATTCGCCCGGGCTTCCAGATCAGCCGCAGATCAGCCGCAGATCAGCCTGGGTGTCGTCGGCCAGGCGGCACAGGGGGCCATGCCAGAGCCTTGGCAATGGCCCGCCCGCGTTCTGCATATTCCGCTTCACGAGACAGATCGACAAGACCGCCCAGCCATTCATCGGCCTCTGGTGGGTCGATCGGGGTGCGCATTGCGGCGTTCGAAAGGGTCAGTTCCGAAAAGACCAGCCGGTGGTCATAGTGCAGAAAATCTACCCGTACATGCATCAAGTCTTCTGACAGCCTTCGCGCCTCGGCCAAAAGCTGATCAAGCATTTCGGGGCGGTCCGGCGGCGTTGGGCTGGAGCTTATGCCCCGGGTGCCAAACCCGGCCGGCGACCAGTCAGGCCAACGGACCGACCGCTGCAATCCCCCCGGCCCGCGCTGCGAGATTGCCGAGATGAACGCCGGCTCGCCGTGGAAGCACATGATCTTGTATTCGATGCGGCGATGGTCCGAGGGCAGAAACTCCTCGACCAGAAAGCGCCATGGAATGTCGCGGTAGAACAGTTCCCCGTGGCGGCGCCAATGGTCCGCGTCGCGCCAAAGCTGCAACTTCCGGCGCAGGTCTTTCCGGTCAGGTGCAGCGGGACCGGTGTGGAAATGGTTCGCGCCGCAAGAGTTAGAGGCTTTCAGGGCAAAGCGCTCTGGCAGCTCCATGCGCAGGATGTCCTCGGGCTTCCATCCGGTCGCGATCAACTTGGGTGGGGCAATCTGCGCACCCTTCGAATGCAGGTAGTCCCGAACCGCGATCTTGTCTGAAATCAACGGCATCAGCGGGTTGCGATGGTGCAGGAATGTCCAGCGGACCTTTTCAGCCAGCACACGGGGAGAGTTGAAATCGGGCAGCCGCCCTTGCTTGAGGGCGAAGGGAAACGCCACCGCCTCTGCATCACTGCGGAAGGTGAAATCGTGGATCAGGCGATTGCGCCGGGCAGCCCCCGGAACGAAGCGGAACAGCCTTGCGCCAAGCCTCTGCCGCTTCCTGATCCGATGAACCAGTTGACTTGCCTCTGGCGTCACCGCAACCCACCTTGCTTGCCAACAGTTGCCCGTCGCCTTCGCGGCCAGGCTATCCGAAGTAAAATGCTCCGTCATGTTGATTGCTTCAACCCTTCGCAATCAGCCAGTCCAGCGCCCGGGTCGGCAGGAAGCGTCGGGCAAAGCCCATCAGGTGGGTGGCCGTGGTCACATAGTAGCGCGCGCTTGGCCGCCGTGCCTCCAGCGCGTGAATCAGCTTTGCGGTGACTGCGGCGGGTTCAAGTTCGAAAGGGTCTTTCTTCGTCTTCTTGCCGTAAAGCCGTCCACGCAAGGCCCGATACTGTTCCACCCTGACCGACGCTTCCCAGTCGATCCACTTCTCGAAATGGGGAATCGCGTTTTCACGGATCTTCGTGGCAATCGGCCCTGGCTCGATCAGGATCACATCGATCCCGGTTCCGCGCATTTCGATCCGCATGACGTCGGTCAGCCCCTCCATGGCGAATTTGGTGGCCACATAGGCCCCGCGCCACGTCAGCCCGACGAACCCAAGGACAGAGGAGCAATTCACGATCCGGCCATGTCCCTGCGCCCGCATAAGGGGAATCACTTGGCGGGCAAGGTCGTGGTAGCCGAAAAGATTGACCTCGAAGATCTCGCGCAGCGCGGCCCTTGGCAGGTCTTCAACGGCACCGGGGCAGGCATAGGCACCGTTGTTGAACAGCGCATCCAGCCGCCCGCCGGTGCGCGCCACCACTTCGGCCACCGCTGCGGATATGCTGGCTTCATCGGCATAGTCGAGCCGGAAGCTTTCCAGCCCTTCGGCCCGCAGCCGTTCGCAATCGGTCTCTTGCCGACAGGTGGCAAAGACCCGCCAGCCACGCAGCCGGAGCCCGCGCGCGGCATCAAGGCCGATGCCGGACGAACAGCCGGTGATCAGGATGGAACGGTCAGACATCAGGCAATCCCCCGGGGGCCAAACGGCCTCAGGGTGCCGCCGGGGTCAGATAGCGCAGTGCGACGTAACCTTCCATGCCGTCGCCCTGAATGACGATCCGCGCCCAGTCACCATCCACCGTCGAGACCAGCAAAGCGGCCTCGCCATTGGTCAGTTTGCCCAGGACTTCGGCCTCGGTCGTGGGTTCGGCCCGGACGTTCACCGATCTTGCGGTGACATACCAGATCGTGCCGTCAGCTTCTGTTGCAACTTGGGGCGCTTCGAATGCAGCGGTATCCTTCACAGCCCCGGCCTCGCCCGGCACCAATTCGTTGCCAAGCGCCGAAAGGGTAAAGATCGGCTCTTTCACTTCCTGCACCACCGCCCGCGCCGGCTCGACATAGGGGGCGGCTTGTGGTTCGGCCTTTGCCACGGCTTCCGGCAACGGATCTGCCACGGGGGCAGGTGCCGGGGTTTGGGCCAGAACCGGGGCGGGTTCTGCCGCAGGGGCCATTGACGCGGGTTCCCTTACCTTCGGCACCCGCCCTTCCGCAGCGGCCAGCGCAAGACCCGGACGCATCTGCCCCCGATCTTCACCGGCGATCATCAGGGCAGCAAACAGGCCGGCACAAAGAAGCAACGTCAGTCGCAGCATGGGAAATTCCGTCAATTGGTCTGTGATGGTCTTAGCACAGGCCCGGCGTAGGGGTTGAGTCCTATTCGCATCAGCCGGGCTGATGTTGTCCTGCGGGATCGCAAGGCATCTGGACCCGCCCGCACGATTTCCCTACACAACATGCATGACGTCAGACGACAATGATCCCAAGATCGAGGGGCCGACAGGCCTGACCGTATCCGAACCGCTTTCCCGCGCGATCGGTGAGCGCTACCTTACCTATGCGCTGTCCACCATCATGCACCGCGCGCTTCCCGATGCGAGGGATGGGCTGAAGCCGGTTCACCGCCGAATCCTCTGGGCCATGCGCCGCCTGCGTCTGACGCCAACCGGGGGCTTCCTGAAATCTGCCAAGATTGCCGGGGACACGATGGGGGATTTCCACCCCCACGGTGATGCCGCGATCTACGACGCGATGGCGCGGCTCGCGCAGGATTTCAACATGCGCTACCCGCTGGTCGACGGCCAGGGCAACTTTGGCAACATTGACGGCGATAACCCGGCAGCCTCGCGCTATACCGAAGCCCGGGTCACGGCGGCGTCCGAGGCGCTGATGGAAGGCATTGATGAGACCGCCGTTGATTTCCGTCCGAATTACGACGGTCGTCTGGAAGAACCGGTCGTTCTGCCCGCCGCCTTTCCGAACCTGCTGGCCAATGGGTCTTCCGGCATCGCCGTGGGCATGGCCACGAATATCCCGCCGCACAACCTTGATGAGTTGATTGACGGCTGTCAGGCGCTGCTGGCCGACCCGGACCTGTCAACCGAAGCGCTGGTCGCCCTTATCCCCGGTCCCGATTTCCCGACCGGCGGCGTGATCGTAGAGCCGCGCGAGTCGATCCTTGACGCCTATGCCTCGGGGCGCGGGGCCTTCCGCCTGCGCGCCAAGTGGCATGTCGAAGACCTTGGGCGCGGGACATGGCAGATCGTGGTCACGGAAATCCCGTATCAGGTCGCCAAATCCAAGCTGATCGAAAAGCTGGCCGAGCTTATCCAGATCAAGAAGGTTCCGCTTCTGGCCGATGTCCGCGACGAATCCGCCGATGACATCCGCCTGATCCTTGAACCCCGCGTGCGCACGGTTGACCCGGATGTGTTGATGGGCAGCCTGTTCAAGAACTCGGATCTTGAGGTGCGCTTTTCGCTGAACATGAACGTGCTGATCGATGGCCGCGTGCCGAAGGTCTGTTCACTGAAGGACGTGCTGCGCGCCTTTCTTGACCACCGGCGCGAAGTGTTGCGGCGGCGGTCCTTGCACCGGGTGGAAAAGATCGACGCCCGGCTGGAGATTCTGGGCGGCCTTTTGATTGCCTTCCTGAACCTTGACCGGGTGATCGACATCATCCGCTATGATGATGACCCCAAGGCCGCCCTGATGGCCGAAGACTGGTCGAAACCCCACATCCGCGCGACCTCGGAAAAGGACTATCGCCCCCCGGCAAAGGGCCAAGGGGTGCTGACTGAAAATCAGGCCGAGGCGATCCTGAACATGCGGCTTCGCAGCCTTCGCAGGCTCGAGGAAATGGAGCTGAACGCCGAACGCGACGCGCTGACCGGCGAACGCGCCGACCTTGCTGACCTGCTGGAAAATGACCGCCGCCAGTGGAAGCGTGTGGGCAGCGACCTGAACGAGGTGCGCAAGCTTTACGGCAAGGCCACCGTCCTTGGCGCGCGACGCACCCAGTTTGCCGATGCCAGGGAAATAGAAGATGTCCCCTATGAGGCGATGATCGAGCGTGAGCCGATCACCGTGATCTGTTCGCGCATGGGCTGGATCCGGGCGATGAAGGGCCATGTGGACCTTTCGGCCGAACAGAAGTTCAAGGACGGCGACGGCCCCCGCTTTGCCCTTCACGCCGAAACCACCGACAAGATCCTGCTGGTTGCCGAGAACGGCCGCTTCTACACGCTGCTTGGTGCCAATCTTCCCGGCGGGCGCGGCATGGGCGAACCGGTGCGGCTGATGGTCGATCTGCCGAATGACACCGGGATCACTGATCTGATGATCTTCCGGCCGGGCGAAAAACTGCTGCTCGCTTCAAGCGCGGGCGATGGTTTCATCGTGCCGTCCGAAGAACTGGTGGCCCAGACCAAGGCGGGCAAGGCCGTGCTGACCGTGCGCGACGGCACAAGGACGGCGGTTTGCGTGAAGGTCCAAGGCGACAGCATCGCGGTGGTTGGCGACAACCGCAAGATGCTGGTCTTCCCGGTGGCCGAACTGCCGGAAATGGCCAAGGGCAAGGGCGTGCGCCTGCAAAAATACAAGGATGGCGGGTTGTCGGATGCCATCACCTTCCGCCTTGCCGATGGTCTCAGCTGGAAAGATCCGGCAGGCCGGACCCGGTTGGAAACTGACCTTGCCGAATGGCAGGGCGCCCGTGCCAGTGCGGGCAAGATGGCCCCGCGAGGCTTTCCAAGGGACAACCGGTTCAACTGAAGCGACGCTATGGCCCGGATCAACCCCGATCAGGCTTGAATTTCCCCGCCCGGCGGGCTAAGTGGCCGCCCGTGTAAACTTGGGCCAGCGCGGCCCGATATCAACAAGGCGGAATTCGCAATGGGCAAGGCAAAGTTTGAACGGAACAAACCGCACGTCAACATTGGCACGATTG
>NZ_JAUCZH010000001.1 GCF_030373185.1 Tabrizicola sp. | reverse complement strand
GCCCGATGAAGGCGGTGACTGCCTTGTCGAGAATCGTGACATCCACATCCCGAAGTGCGTGGTTCGTCCCATAGTAAACCTGAACCCCCCGCGCCTCGATCTTGGCGCTCTCGGTCGCAATATCAAGCGCGGTCCGTGTCATGTCGTTCATCTTCGTGTCCTATACTACCAGCGACGTTCAAACTTGCGGCGCAGAAGGATGGCACCGACGTTCATGATGACTAGGAAGGCAAGAAGCACGATGATCGCGCCCGAGGATCGTTCGATGAAGGCAGGGTCCGAGCGGGAGGCCCAAGAGTAGACCTGCACAGGCAGGGCGGTTGCGGGGTCCAGGACACCGCCCTCCAGTGGGCTGGCCGGATAGTTGGTCACGAAGGCGACCATGCCGATCAGCAACAACGGGCCGGTTTCGCCAAGCGCCGAGGCAAGGCCGAGGATCGTCCCGGTCAGGATGCCGGGCGCGGCCAGCGGCAGGACATGGTGGAACACCATCTGCATCTTGGAGGCGCCGACACCCAGCGCAGCATCCCTTATCGAAGGAGGCACGGCTCGGATGGCGGAACGTGTCGCGATGATGATCGTCGGCAAGGTCATCAGTGTCAGGACAAGCGCCCCCACCAGCGGGGCCGACGAGGGCAGCCCGGCAAAGTTGATGAAGACCGCAAGGCCGAGGATCCCGTAAACGATCGACGGCACCGCCGCGAGGTTCGAGATATTCACTTCGACGAGGTCGGTGAACCAGTTCTTTGCCGCGAACTCCTCGAGATAGATCGAGGCACCGACCCCCAGCGGCAAGGTGAAGATGAACACGAGGAACATCATGTAGAGGGTACCCAGAAGTGCTACCCCAAGTCCCGCGGCTTCAGGACGGAGGTCGGATGCATCCGGCGCAGTGATGAAGCGCCAGTTGAAGCTGGTTTCCAGAATGCCGGCATCGACCATCCTGTCGGCCAGGTCCAACTGGACTACCGTCACGTTCGAGTCTCGCGCTGCAATGTCACGATCCACGCGCCCCTTAAGGTACCCGTCGATCCGCCCGCCTGCGAAGGCCTCGAAGGTGATGGTCTGGCCGACCAACGAGGGGTCCGCCAAAACCTGATCGCGCAGGCGTGCCGGAGCATCCTTGGAGATCATGTCAGCGATCTCCTTGTCGGTGCTGCCTTCGACCGAAATGTTCCGGTCCTTCATGTATTGCACCAGCGACGTCCCGAGAATGCGCCCATATCCAACTGTCGTGACCTTTTTCATCTCGGCGAGATCACGATTGCCGGACTTGTCCACGATGGTCTCGTCGATGGTGACCGGAAAGACGATCTTTGCCTGAACGAAGGCCGAGGAACCGTCCCGAAAGATCGTGAACAGCATGATTGCAAGGGTGGTCAGTGCGATGACAACCGCGATAATCCCGTAGACGCGAAACCGCCTTTCAGCTGCGTTGCGTTGCCGGTTGCGAGGGGTTTCTGTCAAAAGCGAGCTTGCGGTCCGCATCGGAGGCACTCCGGTTTCCGGGGATTGGGAAATGTCGGTCATTAGTCGTACTGCTCCCGATATTTGCGCACGAACCACAGAGCGAAGATGTTGAGCCCTAGCGTCAGGAAAAACAGCGTGATGCCAAGGGCGAAGGCGACAAGCGTTTCGGGCGAGTCAAAGGCAAGGTCACCCGTCAGCTGGCTGACGATCTTCACGGTCATCGTCGTCATCGCTTCGAACGGGTTAAGCCCCAACTTGGCGGCCGCCCCTGCACCCATGACGACGATCATCGTCTCGCCGATGGCGCGGCTTGCGGCCAGCAGTACTGCGCCGACGATCCCCGGCAACGCCGCAGGCAACACGACCTGACGGATGGTTTCCGATTTGGTCGCGCCAAGACCATAAGAGCCGTCGCGCAAGGAATTGGGCACAGAGTTGATGATGTCATCGGCCAGAGAAGAGATGAACGGCGTGTTCAGGATCCCGATCACCAGACCGGCGGTCATTACGGAAGAGCCGGAATTGCCCAGCCCCATCGGCACGGCGATAAAGTCGCGCAAGAACGGGCCGACCGTCACGAGGGCGAAAAGGCCGAAGACAACGGTCGGGATGCCGGCGATTACCTCGATCAGCGGCTTGATCACGTTGCGCACGCGCGTGGGTGCATATTCGGCGGTGTATATGGCGGTGAACAGGCCCAGCGGCACGGACACCAGCATCGAGACAAAGCTGATGTAGAGCGTACCCCAGAGCAGCGGCAGCAGGCCAAGGTCAGACCCGCCGCGGAACTGCGGGTTCCAAACCGTGCCGAAATAGAACTCGGAGATCGGGTAAAGGCTGAAGAACCGGATTGATTCCGAAAGCAGCGACAGGACGATGCCGATCGTTGTCAGGATTGCGATCGTAGCCGCTGCAATGAAAAGCCAAAGGATGAACTGCTCTGTCACGTTGCGCGCGCGAAAGTCCCGATTGGTGCGCAAGACCGCGACCGCAAAACCGGCAAGCGCAGCCAGGATGACGATGACGCTCATCGCGATCGCGCCATTCTGCTGCGCGATGCGATAGGACTTGGCGGCCTCGAAAACCTCGGGGCCGGCTTCACTGCCCAGCGCGACACCGACCTCGGCAAGACGCCCGCGGACATCAGTCAGGTCTGCGCGCATCGCGGACAGATCTTCGTTCGACATGCCGAACTGCTCTTGCATCGCATCAAGACCACTGGCGATCCGACGTACGTCGCTCATCGTCAGCTTTGCGGCTGTGGCATCGGCGGCGACATCCGGCCCCAACTGCCCGACAGTGCGTGCATCGATCATCGGTCCCTGGATCAAAAGCCAGATGACCATCAACAGAAACGCCGGAACGGCGGTGAAAAGAAAAGCTGCCTGTCCGTAGTAGGACGGCAGCGAATGCAGGGCCCGCGGATTTCCACCGGCGCTCTTCAAGGCGCGGGCGCGTGCCACAATGAAGCCAGTTATTGAAATGACCAGGACGATCAGGGAAAGAAGGCCGACACTCATGGCAAATCCGCTTTCAGGTGACGCCCGCAGGCGGAAGGACTGGGAGAGCACGAAATCGCGCTCTCCCGGTTTTTCGGTCGATTACTCGATCGGTGCCATCGGCGTGCCAGCAGCGACCATTGCCTGGGTCGCGGCCAGTTCCGGGTCTGACACGAGGCCATAGGCGGCCAGCGGGCCATCCGGGCCTGCCATGTCATCCGACACGAAGAAGTTGACGTATTCCTGAAGGCCGGGGATCACGCCCAGATGCGCCTTCTTGACGTAGAAGTACAGCGGGCGCGACACGGGGTAGTCGCCAGCAGCGATCGACTCGGTGGTCGGGATCACGCCGCTCATGGTGGCAACGCGCAGTTTGTCGGTGTTGTTCTGGTAGAACGACAGACCGAACACACCGATACCGTTCTTGTTGGCGTCAACGCGGGCCAGCGTTTCGGTGTAGTCGCCATCGATGTCGATCGACAGGCCGTCGGTGCGCAGCGCCATGCAGCCCTCTTCGGCAGCATCTTCGTCGCCGTTTGCAGCAGCCTTCAGGGCCTCAAACGTGCCGCTGTCTTCGCAACCCTGGAGAATCACCTTTTCGTCGAACACTTCGCGCGTGCCGTGCTTGGTGCCAGGAACGAATACCAGGATTTCCTGAGCCGGCAGTGCGGGGTTCACGTCTGCCCAGGTCTTGGCAGTGTTGTCGACGATCACGCCGTCCTTGAGAACCTTGGCAGCCAGCGCGCCATGGATGTCAGCCTGAGTATAGGCGAATTCCGGGCCATTGATGTCCGAGGCGAACACGATGCCGTCATAGCCAAAGCGGACTTCAATGATTTCGGTCACGCCGTTCGACATGCAAAGCTCGTAGTCGCCCTTGGTGATGCGCGACGACGAGTTGGCGATGTCGGCGGTGTTGGGGCCTACGCCCTCGCACATCTTCTTGCGGCCGGCGCCCGAACCGCCGCCTTCGACAACCGGGGTCGGGAACTCGAAGTTTTCGCCGAAAGCTTCGGCAACGATGGTCGAATAGGGCAGCACGGTTGATGAACCGGTGACCTGTACCTGGTCGCGTGCGAAGGCCGGCATGGCCGAGGCAGCAGCGAACGCCAGAACCGAGGCGGAAAGGTGGAAGGATTTCATGAAGCACTCCTGAATTGCGTGCGGCCCTTAAGGCGGCCTGCGTTTGGCCTAGCCCTGACGGGTCACAGTTAGATATCATCTTTGTAAAAACTGCATGACAGTCTGGCGAGGGTTCGACTGTGATGCGGCCGGGGGGAAGGTAAGCCTGTGGCCGCAGCCAGGCGGCGTAGGCATGGCGCCGAGTGGCCGCGATGGCAGGCTGTGTGACAAAGGTGGCAGGGAGCGGGTCAGGGGCTTGGACCGGGGCGGAGCGTGGTCGGCAAGCGCCCGGACTGGCTGTGATGTGCGCCCGGTTGATGTGAACGCAAGGCAGGTTGTCAAACCTTGCCGATCCCGTGCCGATGACCGGGACAGGGCGCGCGCGCTGGGAAAATCCGTGGGAACGAAGCGACCGGGGGCAGGTAATCTGCCCCCGGCATTCTTGGAACTCAGAAGAAGCCAAGCTTGTTCGGGTTGTAGCTGACCAGCATGTTCTTGGTCTGCTGGTAGTGGTCGAGCATCATCTTGTGCGTCTCGCGCCCGATCCCGGACTGCTTGTAGCCACCAAAGGCCGCGTGGGCGGGGTAGGCGTGGTAGTTGTTCACCCAGACCCGCCCGGCCTGAATCTCGCGGCCAAAGCGGTAGGCGCGGGTGCCGTCGCGGGTCCAGACCCCGGCGCCAAGGCCGTACATCGTGTCATTGGCGATGGCGAGCGCTTCGGCCTCGTCCTTGAAGGTGGTGACGGAGACGACAGGGCCGAAGATTTCCTCCTGGAACACCCGCATCTTGTTGTGGCCCTTCAGGATCGTCGGCTGGATGTAATAGCCGCCGGCGAGGTCACCGTTGAACCGCGCCGCATCGCCGCCCACCAGAACCTCGGCGCCTTCTTCACGCCCGATGGCAAGGTAGGACATGATCTTGTCATGCTGCGCTTCGCTGGCCTGCGCGCCGACCATGGTGGCAATATCACGCGGGTCACCTTGTTTGATCGCCTTCACCCGGGCGATGCAGCGGGCGATGAACTCTTCATAGATGTCTTCCTGGATCAGCGCGCGGCTGGGGCAGGTGCAGACCTCACCCTGGTTGAAGGCGAAAAGGACGAAGCCCTCAACGGCCTTGTCGAGGTAAGCGTCATCCGCCGCCATCACGTCGCTGAAAAAGATGTTGGGGGACTTGCCGCCCAACTCCAGCGTGACCGGGATCAGGTTGACCGTCGCGGCTTCCATGATCTTGCGGCCCGTCGCGGTGGACCCGGTGAAGGCGATCTTGGCAATCCGGCCCGACCGGACCAGTGCATCGCCCGCCTCGGCGCCCGTGCCGTTGACCACGTTCAGGACACCGGGCGGCAGCAGGTCGCCGATCAGCTCCATCAGTACCATGATCGCGGCGGGGGTCTGTTCGGCCGGTTTCATCACGATGCAATTGCCCGCCGCCAGCGCCGGGGCCAGCTTCCACGCCGCCATCAGGATGGAGAAGTTCCACGGGATGATCTGGCCGACGACGCCCAAGGGTTCGTGGAAGTGATAGGCGACGGTGTCATGGTCGATCTCGCTCATCGTGCCTTCCTGGGCGCGCAGGACACCGGCGAAATAGCGGAAATGGTCGATCGACAGGGGGATGTCGGCATTCACCGTCTCGCGCAGGGGCTTGCCGTTGTCCCAGGTCTCGGCCTCGGCCAGAAGCTGAAGGTTCGTCTCCATTACATCGGCGATCTTCAAAAGGACGTTCGACCGCGCCGCTGCACTGGTCTTGCCCCAGGCGTCCTTGGCCGCATGCGCCGCATCCAGCGCCAGCGCCATGTCGGCGGCATCCGACCGTGCCACCTCGCACACCTTCGCGCCGGTGATTGGCGTCAGGTTGTCCATATAGCGCCCGTTCACCGGTGCCACGAACTGGCCACCGACAAAGTTGCCGTAGCGCGCCTTGAACGGCGAGGCCTGATGGCCTGCCATTTCTGTCATCTGGTTCATTGCGGGTCTCCTCCCATGACCGCACCCTCCCTGGCGCGGCTCTGGGTTGACCATCGGGCAGGGGTACTGGCAAGTCAGCCGGGGCAGGGCAGCCATGTTGCCCCATGTGTCTCAGGACTGAGACACATCAGCCCCGGTCGTCGATCCCCAGCCGCTTCATCCGCCGGTAAAGCGTGGCGCGGCCAAGGCCAAGCGCGCGCGCGGCCTCGGACACATTGCCCCCGGCGCGGGTCAGGGCGCGAATCAGCGCCGCCCGTTCGGCGCGTTCAAGCCCCGTCGGCCCATCCTCGCGGCCCAGAAGATCAACCACCGGGCGCGGGCGGATCAGGCCCACCGGCTCTAGCCCATGCCGCCGCCGCGCTTCGCGCGTGGCGCCGACCACCACATCGTCGCCGTCCACCGCCAGAAGCGCCGCCCCCGCAGGATCGGCCCCTTGTGCCAGCACGATCCGGTGGGTGGGGAAGGCACTGCGAAAGAGGTCGGCCTCGATCTGCGAGGCCACCCGCGTCACCATCGCTTCGATCAGTCGGTTGAAACCTTCGGTCTGGTCAGCGCGGGCGGAACTGACGTCCAGGGCCGCGATCAGCCCGCCATCGGGGCCGAAGACCGGGGCGTCGATACAGCTCATCCCGATGTTCTGCGCAAGGTAATGCTGGTCGCGGTGGATGGTCAGGGCGCGTTCCTCGGCAAGACAGGTGCCGATGCCGTTGGTGCCTTGGGCCGCCTCGGACCAGTCAGCACCTGGCGCAAGACCCCATGTCTGGAATATGGCGGCGTCTGCGGCGCCAGCGCGGGCGTCAATTACCAGTCCCTTTGCATCGGTCAATAGGATGCCGCAGCCGCAATGGCCGATCATCGCATAAAGGTCATCCAGCTTTGGCGCCGCAACCGCCAGAACCTGCGCCAGTTCCTCGCGCCCTTCGCGCAACCGCCTGTTGTCAAGCTCTGGCGTGGTCGCCCCGGCGCCGGGATCCAGCCCATGCTTGAGCCATGACCGCTGCCACGAGGCCGCCAGCCGCGACCGTGCCGCCGCAGAACCGGAATTCAATGTTCCGATCACCCGTTCAACATGGTCGCCCGGTCTGGAGAGCGGTTGCCTGACCGATCTTGGGCTGGACGACCCGGACAAGGGTGATCGAGGTTTGGGCATTGCTCCTCCGGCGGCGAAGCCCGGTCGGCCTTGGCCTTGCGGGCGCCTTGATCCGAAGACTACGCAACCGGCGCCTCCTTGCAAGGGGACAGCCGGTCGCAGTTGCATCGAAACGCAAGCGAAATGACATGGGCCTGTAACCTTGGCGCCCTATCAGGTGCAATATCCAGGCTTTCACGGAATATTCCATGACCGACACCGCCTTTTCCGCGCCGACATCGCATGGCTATCCGGCCTTCACCTATTCACACGCTGGTCAGTCGCGATTTCGCCGGGGGTTGATCCGGACTGTCGAGCGGTTGAGCGGGCGGCCCCGGTTGCACCGCCTGTATTGCGACTGGCAGTCGCATGGCCAGCGGGCGGAGGAGTCTGTTTTCGATGCCGCGCTTCGCCTTCTGGACGTGCGCTTGCAGATCGAGGGTGAGGCGCATCTGGCGCGGATCCCTGCGACGGGTGGCTTGCTGATCGTGGCAAACCATCCGTTTGGCATTCTGGACGGCCTGACCATCGGCCAGCTTGCCATGCGGCTGCGCGGAAATGCCCGGATCCTTACCAACAGCCTCTTGTGTCAGGTGCCAGAGATTGCTCCTCATCTGCTGCCGGTCGATTTTTCCGGCACCTCCGCGGCGCGGCGTCTGACCAGCGCCACCCGTCGCCGTGCGGGGGAACTGCTGGCTGAAGGCAAGGTTGTGGCAATATTCCCGGCCGGAGGGGTTGCTACGGCGAACAGGCCGGTCAAGGGCAGGGCTTGTGATGCCGACTGGCACCCTTTCGTTGGACGATTGGCCACGATTCCAGGGGTCACGACGCTACCGGTTCATTTTTCGGGCCAGAACTCACGCCTGTTCCAGATCGCGAGCCATCTGTCTTATCCACTTCGCGTGGCGTTGATCTTCCATGAAACCCGGCGTCGCATGGGCCGTCCGTTGCGCCTGACAGTTGGTGAGCCTATCCCGCAGGCGGCATTTCAGCCTGTCGAGAAGGGCGAGATTGCACGACATCTGCGCCGAAGAACCATGGAACTGGCCGACGCCGCAGAGATGAACCCAGATGAGGTCTTTGTCTGGCCAAGCCACGTCAAATGGTAGGATGGGCGGCGCTTTTGCCCTTTGGATGAGGGCCTTGTGTTCACCAGGTGCGGGAACCGATTGACAGCGGTTCGGCGGTCTGGACCGCCGGGCAGGCTATTTCGAGGCCTTCGGCATAGATCACTTCGTCTTCGGCAAAGCGCAGGATGAACAGTCGCGCCTCTTGCCGGCTTTCGGTCACCACAAATTCCCCGTCGGCCAGTCGAGAGGCAGGAATCGCCGCCGCGGCGCAACCGTAAAGCGCCTGCGCCCGCCAGTCGCGAATGACGATAGGCTGCCCGGGGGCAACAACAAGATCGTTTTCGGGACGGTCATGGCCCAGGGTCGCAGTGCGGATCCTGACAAGTTCCGCCAGTTTTCGCCGCTGAACCGACACCGCAACAAGCCGCCGGGCGCCTGCACGGGTCACGATCCGGTCGCCGGGTTGCAGGAACTCCACCGGCAGGACGCCGTCCAGCGTACAGATCTGGGTGCCTGCCAGAAGGCCAAGGGCGGCGGGCGCCGTCTTGGCCTCGATCAATTTTGCAAGATTCGTCACCGTATCCATGACCTGACCCCGCGCAAGGTTCACTCTGCCACGTCTGGATCACATCGGTTTGTGACCGGGGTTCGGTCCGCTTTCGGTCATTTTGTGGCAGCTGTGTCCAATTCGCGCTTTGGTTGTGGCGGGATCGAGGCAGCCGATTGCCCCTCGCCCCCGGTTGCGGGCTTTGCTAGAAGGGGCGCATGCGGGTGTGGCGAAATTGGCAGACGCACCAGATTTAGGTTCTGGCGCCGAAAGGCGTGGGGGTTCAAGTCCCTCCACCCGCACCAGTTCACTTATCCGGCGAGGGTCCGCCCTTCCGTGACGGTGAGGCAGGGGCGGACTGCAGACTGTGACGCGGGGCCGGTCATTATCTCAGGAAACAGGGCGTGCAGTTCTGCCGAAAGCGCGGCAGGAAGTGGCGCGCGGGAAAGCCAGGGCGCGTGCAGGCTTTCCACTGCGGCACCTTCAGCAAAGATGATCTCGTGCCGGTCAAACAGCAGGTGCAGATAAACGACCTCATGCGCGGAGCGGGCCAGCGAGATGCCACGGTCGTTGCACAGCGCAACGGCGGGAACCAGCACCTCGGTCTCGGCAAAAAGCAGTTCCGCCTTCCAGCCCGAGACGAGAACCCGGTGCTGCGGCGACAGGCGCAAGTCCTGGCTGGGAACGCCGGGGGCAAGCGCACCCTCAGCGATGCATATTGGCTGATGTTCGGGGTGCCACGCCAGATGGCTGGCCGTCAACACCACCCGGCCGATCCAGCGCAGCGGTTGGGCGCCATGGTCGCGGGTCAGGACCAGATCACCCACCTTCAGGGATTCGACCGCTTGCGGACCGGACGGAGTGTCGATCAGTGTTCCCAGCGTGAAGCAGGGCGGTTCGGCATATAGACTATAGGGGTTTGTTCCCTCGCCAGACGGCCCTTCACTGGCAAATGTAACCGTCAGCGGCACGCCGACCGGAGGGAAGTTGCCGTCGGCATCCGGGCGAAACACCAAGCCTTCGACCGTGGCAAAGGAGGTTGCGGAGTTGTTGACGTTATATGCATAGGCTGTCCAGGTGTTGCCGTCTCCGTCAGACAGGATGATGCGATATTCCGCCTCGACCCTGGTACCGCTGGCGTAATTGGCGCCGTTGATAGTCTGCGGTCCGGCCAAGGCCTGTGTGCCGTCATTGTCGTCAAAATTGGTGTCGTTATCCTCAATCGTTGTCTGCACCCAGTCCGAGGAGTTCAACGTGATGCTGAGCCCGACCAGATGTGAACCGTCGCCCTGGGTGACCCCGTCAAGATTTCCGCCGCCAGAGACGGTGATGTTCTGCTTTTCCAGCATCCAGACGGTGTAGGCGACCATGTCGTTTCCTTTGCGCTTGAGAAACGCTGTGGCACGAATACTGGGGTGGCGTAAACAAAAGCTGTGGAAAAACTGCATCTGGGCGGGCCGAATGCCATCGTGTTCCGAAAGTTTGATCGATTTTGTTGCAGTTGAAATACCCCTTACGTCGCCTTGAAACCTTTGCTAGAAGGCCCGCAAAGTTGCGTCGGGCGCGTGTCCGGCGTGAAATCGCTATTGCGCCACGCGCGCCCCAGAAGACCCAAGGAAGGACACCCCAGCATGCAGGTCACCGAGACCCTGAACGAAGGCCTCAAGCGCGGCTACACCATCACCGTCACGGCGGCCGAGTTGGACGCGAAGGTGCAGGAAAAGCTGCTCGAAGCCCAGCCCGAGGTTGAAATCAAGGGCTTCCGCAAGGGCAAGGTGCCGCTGGCCATTCTGAAAAAGCAGTTCGGTCAGCGCCTGATGGGCGACGCGATGCAGGAAAGCATTGACGCTGCGATGCAAGACCATTTCGACAAGTCCGGTGACCGTCCCGCGCTTCAGCCCGAAGTCAAGATGGTTGGCGGCGAGACCTGGAAAGAAGGTCAGGATGTCGTGGTCGAGATGTCCTACGACGCACTCCCACCGATCCCGGAGATCGACGCCGGCAAGATCAAGCTGGACCGGCTGATCGTGAAGGCCGAAGACAAGGCAGTGGACGAAGCGCTGGCCAACCTTGCCGCGTCGGCACAGTCCTTCGACGACCGCAAGAAGGGTGCGAAGGCCAAGGACGGCGACCAGATCGTGATCGACTTCAAGGGCTCGGTCGATGGGGAGCTGTTTGATGGCGGCTCGGCCGAAGACTATCCGCTGGTGCTGGGCTCGAACTCGTTCATCCCGGGGTTCGAGGCGCAGCTTGTCGGCGCAAAGGTCGGTGACGAAGTTTCCGTCAATGTGTCTTTCCCCGAAGAATACGGCGCCAAGCATCTGGCTGGCAAAGCCGCGGTGTTCGCCTGCACGGTCAAGGCCGTGAAGGAGGCAAAGCCTGCCGAAGTCGATGACGAGCTGGCCAAGAAATACGGCGCCGAAGACCTTGCCGCGTTGAAGGGCCAGATCGCCGAGCGTCTGGAAGCCGAGTACAAGGGCGCCGCCCGCGCGGTTCTGAAGCGGTCGCTCCTTGACCAGCTGGATGGCATGGTCAAGTTCGACCTGCCCGCAAATCTGGTTGAAGCGGAAGCAGGTCAGATCGCCCATCAGCTTTACCACGAAGAGCATCCTGAAGATCACGGCCACAACCACGGCGCCATCGAAGCCACGGATGAGCACAAGGCACTGGCGGAGCGCCGCGTCCGCCTTGGCCTTCTGCTGGCCGAAATCGGCCGCAAGGCCGAGGTCACCGTGTCTGATGCCGAGATGACCCAGGCCGTGCTTGCCGCCGCCCGTCAGTATCCGGGTCAGGAACGCCAGTTCTTCGAATTCGTGCAGAAGAACCCGCAGATGCAGCAGCAACTGCGCGCGCCGATCTTTGAAGACAAGGTTGTCGATCACATCGTGGCTTTGGCCAAGGTGAAGGACAAGGAAGTGTCGAAGGAAGACCTGCAAAAGGCCGTCGAGGCGCTGGACGAAATGTAACTTCCCCGCAAGGGTGAAACGATCAGGCCGCGCCTTCGGGTGCGGCCTTTTCCATTGCTTGATCCTTTGCCGGGGCGCGGATCACCACCAGCCCGGCCCCGATGATGACAGCAGTTCCGATCCAGCCAAGCTCATCCGGAAGATCGCCCCAGGCCAGCCAGCCCCAAAGTACCGCCCAGAACATGAAGCTGTACTCAAACGGCGCCACGGTTGAAGAGGGTGCGATCCGGTAAGCTTGGGTCAGAAGTGTCAGCCCGACGGCCGCGATCACGCCGCATGTCGCCATCAGCGCAAAGTCGGTGATGTCTGGCATCACCCAGCCCCGTGTAAGGAAGGCCATTGAGGGGTGCGACGCATCGGCAAAGCTGCCGCCGCCATAGACCGCCGACAGCGCCAGCGCGCAGAGAAGAAAGCACAGGTTACCCCAGAACGCCATCGCCGCCGCCGACTCGGTCTGCCCCAGCGGTCGGGCGGCTACCATGTAAAGCGCATAGCCGAATGCACCTAGAACCGGCAGCAAGGCGGCCAGATCGAACCCGGCGCTGCCAGGCTTGACGATCAGCAGCACCCCGGCGAACCCCGCTGCCACGGCAAGGGAGGAGGTAAGGCTGACCCTTTCGCCCAGAAACAGGGCGGCGGCCAGCGTGATGAACAGGGGCGCCGTGAAATAGAGCGCCACCGTGTCGGCCATCGGCATGGTCGCCAGGCCAAGATAATAGGCGGTGTAGGCCACAAAGCCCAACAGCCCGCGCGCCAGCATCCTCCACCAGCCGGGGGAGGTGATGGTGGACAGCCGCCCGTCAAACCACCAGACAATCGCCAGATGAAACGGCAGGGCCACCAGCGAGCGCAGCACCATTGCCTGATGCAGGGGATAGTCGCCGGACAACTGTTTAAGGATCAGGTCTTGCACCGAAAAGACGGTGATCCCGGCGACAAGGGCCACAATGCCCTGAGTGGTGGCTGACATCCGCATGCAGGGCAAGCTAAGCGCGCCCTTGGCGGTATCTGTCCTGCCGCCGACAGAGCCATGTCAACGCGCGCCAAGAAACGAAAACCGCGCCGGGTTGCCCCGGCGCGGTGTGTCTGTCCCCGGTGGGGAATAGATTATTCTTCCGAGGCTGCAGCGCCCATTTCGTCGAAGAGTTCGGCGATTTCGAAATCTGCTGCCGCTTCGGCTTCGGCGGCCAGTTCCTGAATCGACTTGCCAGAAGCCTGAAGCTCTGACTCTTCGACCGAGCGTGCCACGTTCAGACGGATCTTGACGACGACTTCCGGGTGCAGCACGGCCGAAACCGTGTGGATTCCCAGATCCTTGATCGGCTTGTCCAGTACGATCTGGCTGCGGTTCACCGTGAAGCCAGCTTCGGTTGCTGCATCGGCTGCGTCACGGGTGGTGACCGAACCGTAAAGCGCGCCGGCGTCGGAGGCCGAACGGATGACCACGAACATCTGGCCGTCCAGCTTGGCGCCGACAGCTTCGGCCTCCTTGCGGGTCTCCAGGTTGGTGGCTTCCAGTTGGGCTTTCTTCACCTCGAACGACTTGATGTTCGAGTCGTTTGCGCGCAGCGCCTTGCCCTGCGGCAGAAGGTAGTTGCGGGCATAGCCGTCCTTGACGTTGACGACTTCACCCATCTGGCCAAGCTTGGCCACACGTTCCAGAAGGATCACTTGCATGTCATGTGCTCCTTATTTCACGGCATAGGGCAGCAGGGCGAGGAAGCGGGCGCGCTTGATGGCCGTGGCCAGTTCGCGCTGCTTCTTTGCCGAGACTGCGGTGATACGGGACGGCACGATCTTGCCACGCTCGGAGATGTAGCGTTGCAGAAGACGCGTGTCCTTGTAGTCGATCGCCGGTGCATTGTCGCCCGAGAAGGGGCAAACCTTGCGGCGGCGGAAAAATGGTTTGTTCGCCATGGTATATGTCCTTTCTCAGATCAACGGCGCGGTGCGCCAAACGACGGGCGTTCGCCACGGTCGCCGCCACGGTCAGGCCGGTCACCGCCAAAGCTGGGGCGTTCGCGGCGTTCGCCACCAAAGCCGCCGCGGTCACCACGGTCGCCGTCACGCTCTTCGCGCTTCTGCATCTGGACCGACGGGCCTTCGTTGTGCTTGTCGACCTTGATGGTCAGCACGCGCATCACGTCGTCATGCAGGCGCATCAGGCGTTCCATTTCCTGCACTGCGGCCGCGGGCGCGTCCGACTTCAGCAGGGCATAGTGGCCTTTGCGGTTCTTGTTGATCTTGTAGGCCATCGTCTTGACGCCCCAGTATTCGTTTTCAACGACTTTGCCGCCGTTGTCCGCGAGGACGGTCGAGAAGTGTTCGATAAGGCCTTCGGCTTGCGTGTTGGACAGATCCTGACGCGCAATAAAGACATGCTCATACAGAGGCATGCGGGCTTCCTTCAGCTTGGGGCGGCTTCACAGGACGGGCAAGAGCCTTTCCACGGCCCGTCCACGAGAGGCATCGCCGGTTCATGGATATGCGGAAAGGATGCGGCCTTATACAGGGGTTTGCCCCGCGCGCAAGCGAAATGGCCGGGAAAGCGATGCTGTCCCACGGCGCGCGGTGCGGGGATTTCCGCCGTGATCTGTTCATCTGCGAACAGTCAGACTTCCGTTGTGCCGGATTGCCGCGGCGCGGCATCACCGCGCATCTTCGCCGCCATCTGCCGGGCAATCCTGCCCCCGAACAGAAATCCGAAACTGAAGGTGAAGAATGACCCGTTTTGCAACTCTTGCCGCTGTGGCTGCCCTGTCCGCAGCCCCGGCCCTTGCCGCCCCGCTGACCTACAGCATCGACCAAAGCCATGCCCAGATCATCTTCTCGTATGATCACATCGGCTATTCCACCGGCTACGGCATGTTTTCCGGCTTTGGCGGTGAGGTCGTGTTTGATGCCGACGCACCTGCCGGTTCGTCCGTGTCGGTGACTTTCCCCGTCCGGTCAATGCTGACCGGCTGGGAAGCCCGGTTCGAGCATTTCATGTCGCCGGATTTCTTTGATGCCGCCGAAGATGAGGCGGTCAGCTTCACCTCGACCGCGATCGAAGTGACCGGTGAGACCACGGGCAAGATCACCGGCGATCTGACGCTGAACGGTGTGACCAAGCCGGTGGTCCTGGATGCGGTGCTGAACAAGTCGGAGCCCTATCCGTTCCCGCCCTTCGAAGGCAAGGCGGCCGTGGGTTTCACCGCGACGACCACGCTTTTGCGGTCGGACTTCAATCTTGGT
This sequence comes from Tabrizicola sp., assembly GCF_030373185.1. Taxonomy (GTDB): domain Bacteria; phylum Pseudomonadota; class Alphaproteobacteria; order Rhodobacterales; family Rhodobacteraceae; genus Tabrizicola. The sequence goes on along the minus strand of NZ_JAUCZH010000001.1, from coordinate 972,292 downwards.
GCCTTTGCCCCCTTCATCAGCGATGAAGTGCAGGTTCAGATCAGCTTCGAGGCGATGGCTGCCGAGTGATTGCCGCGTCAGAAAGGAACTGACCGAATCATGGAAAGGGCCGCCCGGAAAACCGGGCGACCCTTTTGCATTTGGGCCCGGCTACTGCACCCGTTCGGCAACCAGTTCCACCGCCACCACTACGGCAAAGCCGACCGAGGCTTCGTCGCCGTAGCTGCCCCCCATGTCGAAGTCACGACGGTCAAGGGTGACGGTTCCGGACATTCGTGCCTCATCGCCGCTGATTTCCAGCGTGAAGGGCAGGGCAACGGGCTGTTCCATTCCGCGCAGGGTCAGGCTGCCGTCAGCGACGTAACCCGTCGGGACCGGCAGGATTGCGGCGGTGAAGGTTGCGGTGGGGTGGCTGGCTATGTCGAAGAATTCGGGCTCTTGCGCCTGTTTCGTGACGCTGCCGATAGTCAGGCTGGCTGTGTCGATTGTCACGGTGACAGCGCCGTGGCGGCCATCGGTTGGCGTTTCGACAAAGCGGATGTCGGCGGCCCAGTTTGCAAAGCTGCCGGTCACCTCGGCCCCCATCTGCCTGACGCTGAACTTCAGGGTGCCGTCCTGCACCACCCAATTGCCGCTGGTCTGCGGGTGGGTGGCGGTGGCGGCTGCCACGATGACCGTCGTCGTGGGCGTCATCATGTAGGCAAATCCGGCCCCGGCGACGTAGACCAGAAGGGCCGCCGCAAGTGGGGTCGCTGTCCTGCGCGCGTGTTTCGGCTGGTCGGGGGCTGTGGTGCCGCGCAGCATGCGGACCAAAGTCGCGTCCTTGTCGATCAGGTGATGTTTCAGCGCGCCAAGGACATGCAGCAAGATTGCAAGACCCATGAGCTTGGTGAACACCCAATGCGTCGCCCCGGCCATGGCTGCCACCGTTTCGGACTGCGGCACGAAGGGCAGGGTCTGGCCGAAGGGCCACAGGATCGGGGCAAAACCGGTGACGGCGGCATGATGGACCCAGCCCGACAGCGGCACCGCAACAAGCGAGATGTAAAGCACCCAATGCACCGCGCCGGCCAGTGTCAACTCCGGTTTGCGGTCCGGGTGAAGCGGGGCCGGGTGGCGTTCCGCCAAGGCCCAAAGGATTCGGGCGAGGCCAAGCAGGAAGGCCGCGATCCCGATGGTCTTGTGGACCGAAAAGAGATCGGCCTTGAATGCCAGCGCCTCGGCCGTGTCAAAGGGCAGGCGGTTCGCGATTATCCCCAGCGGCATCGCCGTCAGGATCAAAAGTGCAGTCAGCCAGTGAAAGGCTCGGGTGACCGTGCCAAAGCTGCGTTCGGTATTGCGTGCGGACATCGCAGTCTCCTGTTGCGTTGCCCCAATTTACCGCAACCAGCGGGCAGTCACAGGCGACTATTCGCACAACCCCTGTGCGGCAGGCGATTGCGCATGGCCCCCTGCCGCGCTATCCCCAAAGCAAAAGCAGGGGGAAGCATGAGCCGCGCATTCGTATTTCCGGGGCAGGGCGCCCAGACAATCGGTATGGGCCGGGCCTTGGCCGAGGCTTATCCCGCAGCAAGGGCCGTGTTCGACGAGGTGGACGCCGCCCTTGGTGAAAAGCTGTCCGCGCTGATCTGGGACGGCGATATTGCCGAGTTGACGCTGACCCAGAACGCGCAACCGGCGCTGATGGCCACCTCGATCGCGGCGCTGCGTGCGCTGGAGGCTGAAGGGCTGGGGTTGGAGTACGCAAGTTTTGTGGCCGGGCATTCCTTGGGCGAATATTCCGCGCTTTGCGCTGCCGGATCGCTGACCCTTTCCGATACCGCGCGCCTGCTGCGCATCCGTGGCCGGGCAATGCAAGAGGCGGTGCCGGTGGGCGTTGGGGCAATGGCGGCGCTCTTGGGGCTTGATTTTGAAACGGCGACGGCTGTTGCGGCGGAAGCCGCGCAAGGCGAGGTCTGTCAGGCGGCAAATGACAATGATACAGCGCAAGTGGTTGTATCGGGCCACAAGGCGGCCGTCGAACGCGCGGTCGAGATCGCCAAGGCGAAGGGTGCGAAGCGGGCGCTGATCCTGCCGGTCTCGGCACCGTTCCATTGCGCTCTGATGCAGCCGGCCGCGCATGTAATGGCCGAGGCGCTGGCCGCTGTGCCGATCCTTGCCCCTAGCGTGCCGGTTGTGGTCAATGTCCGCGCCGAAGCGGTAACCGAACCTGACCGGATCGCCGATCTTCTGGTGGCGCAGGTCACCGGGTCGGTCCGTTGGCGGGAAAGCGTGCTTTGGATGGAGCGGGCCGGAGTCACCGAATTCTGGGAAATTGGCGCGGGCAAGGCGCTGTCTGGAATGATCAAGCGGATCGCCGCCGGATCAACCACCCGCGCAATTGGATCACCCGAAGACATTGTTGCCGCCAAGTCCTGACCGATCTGGTGCTTGACCTATCAAGGAGCTACCCATGTTCGACCTTACCGGTAAGACCGCGCTTGTGACCGGAGCCTCGGGCGGGATCGGGGCCGATATCGCGCGGGCGTTGCATGCCGTCGGTGCGACGGTCGGCCTGTCTGGCACACGGACCGAGCCTTTGGAAAGACTGGCCGCCGAGCTTGGCGCGCGGGCGCATGTGTTGCCGTGCAACCTGTCAAACCCCGATGAGGTCGAAGCGCTGGTCAAGCGCGCGGTCGAGGCGATGGGCGGGCTGGATGTTCTGGTCAACAATGCGGGCATCACCAAGGACGGGTTGGCGATGCGGATGTCGGATGAAGACTGGCAGTCGGTGATCGATGTCAACCTGACCGCCACCTTCCGGCTGTGCCGCGCGGCGATCCGGGGGATGATGAAGGCGCGCTGGGGGCGGATCATCAATATCTCGTCCGTGGTCGGGCAGACCGGCAATGCGGGGCAGGTGAACTATGCCGCCTCCAAGGCCGGGATGGTTGGGCTTTCGAAATCGCTGGCCGCCGAGGTCGCAAGCCGCGGGATCACGGTCAACTGCGTGGCACCCGGTTTTATCGAGACAGCGATGACGGAAAAGCTGAATGACCAGCAGCGCGTCGGCATTCTGGGGGCGGTCCCGGCAGGGCGCATGGGGCGGCCCGATGAAATTGCCGCTGCGGTGGTCTACCTTGCTTCGGTCGAGGCGGGCTATGTGACCGGGGCCACGCTGCATGTAAATGGTGGGATGGCCATGGTCTGATCCGGACTTGCGCCACCCGGTCGGGGGAAAGGGTTTGCCATGCGCGCGCACCCTTGCTATAGGCGCGCAGGATTTCCGTCGGGCCTGCCCGGCTGGCAACCGCCCGAAGACGGGCTGATTTGAAAGCGGACGGGACAGACCCGCCAAGATAGAGGAACGGACATGAGCGACATCGCTGATCGCGTTAAGAAGATCGTCGTCGAACATCTGGGCGTCGAAGAGGACAAGGTGACCGAATCTGCCTCGTTCATCGATGATCTGGGCGCGGACTCGCTGGACACCGTCGAACTGGTGATGGCTTTCGAGGAAGAATTCGGGATCGAGATCCCCGATGATGCCGCCGAAACGATCCAGACCTTCGGCGACGCGGTGAAGTTCATCTCGGAAGCCGCCTGAAGATTACGTCCCTTGCGGACCGTGAAGGCACCCTGCGGGGTGCCTTTTGCGTTACGCCGGCGTTGGTTGGCGTAGGGGCTGCTCATCGCCCAATCGCCGCCCCCAAGGTTGCGCGGAATTGGGGGGGCGTGTATCACCCGCAAAAGCCTTCTTGAGGGAGAGAGCAGCATGCGTCGTGTCGTGGTCACGGGTCTTGGAATGGTTACCCCGCTTGCCTCGGGAGTAGAGGAGACCTGGAGCAGGCTTCTGGCGGGTCAAAGTGGTGCCGGGCCGATCACCCGTTTTGACGCATCGAACGTCGTGACCCAGTATGCCTGCGAAATTCCGCGTGGCGATGGCAGCGATGGCACCTTCAATCCCGACGACTGGATGGAGCCGAAAGACCAGCGCAAGGTCGATGATTTCATTCTTTACGGGATGGCAGCGGCTGTGCAGGCCGTGCGCGACGCCGGTTGGGAAGCCCCAAGCGAGGATGGCCGCCTGCGGACCGGGGTGATGATCGGGTCTGGCATCGGCGGTCTGTCCTCGATTGCGGAAACGGCGGTTCTGATCAAGGAAAAGGGGCCAAAACGGGTTTCGCCCTTCTTCATTCCCGGGGCATTGATCAATCTGGTTTCCGGTCAGGTCAGCATCCGCTTTGGCTTCAAGGGGCCGAACCATGCAGTGGTGACAGCCTGTTCAACCGGAGCCCATGCCATTGGCGATGCGGCGAGGTTGATCCAGTGGGGCGATGCGGATGTCATGATTGCGGGCGGGGCAGAAAGCCCGATCTCTGAAATCGGGATTGCCGGGTTCAACGCCTGCAAGGCCCTTTCCACCAAGCGCGCCGATGACCCGACCAAGGCCAGCCGCCCTTATGACGCCGACCGTGACGGGTTCGTAATGGGTGAAGGTGCTGGCGTGGTGGTGCTGGAGGAATACGAACACGCCAAGGCCCGCGGCGCGAAGATCTATGCCGAGGTGCTGGGCTATGGTCTTTCAGGCGATGCCTATCACATTACCGCGCCCAGCGAAGACGGCGACGGCGGCTATCGCAGTATGGCGGCTGCGTTGAAGCGGGCGGGGCTGACCCCTTCGGACATCGACTATATCAACGCGCATGGCACCAGCACTATGGCCGATACGATCGAGCTTGGTGCGGTTGAGCGGTTGATGGGCGATGCGGCGGCGGGGGCCACCATGTCCTCGACAAAATCCAGCATCGGGCATCTGCTGGGGGCTGCGGGAGCGGTCGAGGCGATCTTCTGCATCCTTGCGCTGCGCGATCAGGTGGCGCCGCCGACGATCAATCTGGACAATCCGGCTGTGACGCCGAAACTTGACCTTGCTGCCAACAAATCCGTGCGCCGCAAGATCGATGTGGCCTTGTCAAACAGCTTTGGCTTTGGTGGCACCAACGCCAGCCTGATCGTCGGCAAGGTGCGCTGAGGATGTGGAGATCCGTTGCCTCGAACGCGCTGACACTGTTCATCGTGATCCTTGTCGCGGTGGCGGCGCTGGTGGCGTGGGGCCGGAATGAGTTCGTGAAGCCGGGGCCGTTGGCGCAGCCGATCTGCCTGCAAGTGGAGCGCGGGGCCTCGTTAAGCTCGGTCAGTCGCATTCTTGAGGAAAAGGGCGCGGTTTCGGACGCGCGGATCTTTCGGATCGGGGCGGAATATGCTGACCGGGCAGGTGATCTGAAGTTCGGCAGTTACATGCTGTCGGAAGGTGCTTCCATGGCCGAGGTACTGGAGGCGCTGACGGCTGGTGGGCGGTCAACCTGTGGGCGCGATGTGAACTTCCGGATCGGGGTGACGCGCAGTGATCTGGTGCTGAGTGAGCTGGATCTTTCGACGAACGGTTTTGTCGAAGTGGTGAAGTTCGATGCCGGTGCCGAGGCGGTGCCGCAGGAATACCTTGATGTGGCCGATGATGCCGACCTTCGGTTCCGGGTGACCGTCGCCGAGGGTGTGACCAGTTGGCAGGTGGTTGATGCGCTGAAGAAGGCCGAGTTTCTGACTGGCGCGCTGGATGTGGTGCCGCCCGAGGGTTCGCTTGCGCCCGACAGCTATGAGGTGGAGCGCGGATCAGAGCGTGGGGCCGTCCTGGCGGAAATGGCGCGGCGGCAAGAGGTGCGTCTGGCGACGGCCTGGGCGGAGCGGGCCGATGGGCTGCCTTATGCGACACCGGAAGAAGCGTTGATCATGGCGTCTATCGTGGAAAAGGAGACCGGTGTGCCGGAGGAACGTCGGCAAGTGGCCAGCGTTTTCGTCAACCGGCTGGAACGGGGGATGCGGTTGCAGACCGACCCGACCGTGATCTACGGCATCACCAAGGGTGAAGGCGTGTTGGGCCGTGGGTTGCGGCAAAGCGAATTGCGCCGTGAGACGCCGTGGAACACCTATGTGATCGACGGCCTGCCGCCTACGCCGATTGCCAACCCCGGACGGCTTGCGATCGAGGCTGCTCTGAACCCGGATACCACGGACTATATTTTCTTCGTGGCTGATGGGACCGGTGGCCACGCCTTTGCCGTAACCCTGGATGAACACAACCGCAACGTGGCCCGCTGGCGCGCAATCGAGGCATCGCAAGGCACAGAAGGCGAGACGGGCGTCCAGGGCGAGTAGGCGGGCCTTAACGAAAAGTAAAGGCAGCGCACAGCAAGCCATTGATATCGATTGATTTTCATCTTGACTTGGCGTTCGGTACGATGTAGTGATTACGGCATGCTGGAAAAAGTGTCGAAGCGGCCCGGGGGCAACCCCGCTGGCCGCTTTTTCGTTTTGATCGGGCAGGGGCAGCATGAGGGGTGGGCCCGTTTAGATGACACCAAGGATACCTGACGGCAGCACGACATCTGATGACGTGCTGGCCGTGACGGAAGGCCTGTACCGCGAAGCGGCGTTCGAACTTTACCGGACAATCACCGCAATCCGGTCGGGAGAGTTTTCAGAGGTCAAGGCAGCGCAGGCAGCAATCCGCGATCTTCGCGCCACAGCGCTGCATGTGCTGGACGAGAGAGGCAAAGTTGACAAACTCCGCAAGCAAATTGCCGGCCAGATCGGTGCCGGTGGCCAACTCGATTTCGACGGGGCCAGGTCTGAAATCGGGCGCCGCCTGGCTTGCCTCCGCGACGCCGGAGGAAGTGGATGAATTTCTGGGCAGGCTTGGCGAAAACGCGCTTTTGTCGTTGCCGTGGTTGTTCGAATTCTGGGCGCTGCCGCACCAGTTGCCGCCTCGGGGCGATTGGAAGACATGGGTGATCATGGGCGGTCGGGGCGCGGGCAAGACCCGCGCCGGGGCAGAATGGGTCCGCACCGAGGTGGAGGGTGCAAGGCCTGGCGATCCGGGAAGGTCACGCCGAGTGGCGTTGGTCGGGGAGACCGTTGATCAGGTGCGTGAGGTGATGGTGCTGGGCGAAAGCGGCATAATCGCCTGCTCTCCGCCAGATCGGCGCCCGGTGTGGCATGCCAGCCGGGCGCAGCTGCAATGGCCAAACGGCGCTGTGGCACAGGTCTTTTCGGCGCATGAACCTGAAGCGTTGCGAGGCCCGCAGTTCGACGCCGCCTGGGCGGATGAACTGGGCAAGTGGAAGAAGGGTCATGAAGTTTGGGAGCAACTGCAATTTGCGTTGCGGCTGGGGAAATCGCCGCGATCCGTCGTCACGACGACGCCGCGGAATGTGGCGGTGTTGAAGGCGATCATGAAGAACCCCTCGACCGTCATCACCCATGCCCCGACCGAGGCGAACCGGGCGCATCTGGCGGAAAGCTTTCTGGCCGAGGTGCAGGCGCGCTATGGCGGCACGCGGATTGGTCGGCAGGAGCTGGAAGGCGTGCTGGTCGAGGATGAGGACGGAGCGTTGTGGACAACCGTAATGCTGGAGCGGGCGCAGGTGAGTGAAATCCCGGTGTTCAGCCGGGTTGTGGTGGCGGTGGACCCTCCGGTCACATCGACAAAGCAAAGCGACGAGTGCGGGATCGTGGTTGTCGGTGCAGATACGCGGGGCGATCCGAAGGACTGGCGGGCCGTGGTGCTTGAGGATGCCAGTGTCAAGGGAGCGTCGCCCGAGGGCTGGGCGCGGGCTGCGCTGGCTGCGATGGAGCGGCATGGCGCGGACCGGCTGGTGGCAGAGGTAAACCAGGGTGGCGATCTGGTGGAGCGGGTGGTGCGGATGATTGACCCTGCGGTGCCGTTCCGCGCGGTGCATGCGACGCGGTCAAAGCTGCTGCGGGCAGAACCTGTGGCTGCGCTCTATGAGCAAGGCCGGGTGGCACATGTCCGGGGCCTGCAGGCGCTGGAGGAACAGATGTGCCAGATGGCGGCAACGGGTTGGAAGGGCAGGGGCTCGCCCGACCGGCTGGATGCGCTGGTCTTGGCGCTGACCGAGGTGATGGTCAACCCCGTCGGGCGAGGTGGACGACCCACCGTACGGTCGCTTTAGGGTTTTGTAGCCCGCGCCTGCGAGACTGGCCGGGGATATCTGGCAGACAGATGAAAGCCCTTGGGGGTGGTGGGTCCGGCCGGATTGGGCCGGGCGCCGGTGAGGTTTGCCTGAGGGCATGAAGGAGCGGCGAGATGGTGTTCGATTTTCTGCGAAAGCCCGGGCAGGTGTCGGGTTCTCTGGCGGCTGTGCCAGAGCGCAAGGCAAGTGCCGCTGGACGGGTTGTTGCCTGGGGCACGGGCGGACGGGTGGCATGGAGCCCCCGCGATGCGGTGTCATTGGCGAGGACGGGGTATCAGGGCAATCCGATCGGGTTTCGCGCCGTGCGGCTGATTGCCGAGGCGGCGGCGGCGCTGCCGCTTATCTGCCAGGATGCCGAGCGGCGCTATGAGCTGCATCCGCTGCTCGACCTGATCAAGCGCCCAAACGCGGCGCAGGGGCGGGCGGAGTTTCTGGAGGCGGTCTATGGATATCTCCTCCTGGCCGGAAACGCCTATGTCGAGGCGGTGCCTGGGGAAAGCCTGCTGCCGGGCGAGTTGCATGTGTTGCGGGCTGACCGGATGAGTCTGGTGCCGGGCAGCGATGGTTGGCCTGTTGCCTATGACTACACGGTCAGCGGTCGGACACATCGCTATCAGATGGCGGGGGGAGGTAGCCCGATCTGTCACTTGCGCGGTTTCCATCCGCAGGACGATCACTATGGCTTTTCGCCCCTACAGGCGGCGGCAACGGCTATCGACGTGCATACCAGTGCTTCGGCCTGGTCAAAGGCGCTCTTGGACAATGCCGCGCGGCCTTCTGGTGCGATTGTCTACAAGGGGGCGGATGGGCAGTCATCTTTGTCGTCAGACCAGTATGATCGGCTGGTGAGCGAGATGGAAAGCCACCATCAGGGCGCGCGGAATGCGGGGCGGCCGATGCTGCTTGAGGGTGGGCTGGACTGGAAGCCGATGGGGTTTTCACCTTCTGACATGGAGTTTCAGAAGACCAAGGAAGCAGCGGCGCGCGAGATTGCCATCGCCTTCGGCATTCCGCCAATGCTGATGGGGATCCCGGGAGATGCGACTTATGCCAACTATCAGGAGGCGAACCGGGCGTTCTACCGACTGACCGTGCTGCCCTTGGCGACCAAGGTTCTAGCTGACCTGGCCCATTGGCTTTCGGTCTTCGCTGGGGTCGAGGTGGACTTGCGGCCCGATCTTGACCAGGTGCCGGCGCTGGCAGCCGAGCGCGACCAGCAATGGGCGCGGGTTGGCGGGGCGGATTTCCTGACCGTGGCTGAAAAGCGGTTGCTGTTGGGCCTGCCCAGGTTGGCGGATGAGGAATGACGACACGGCGGAGCGAGGGCGGGTCGCGCTTTCTTTACGACAGTTTCGATGCGGCGGCCGCCCGGATTGAGGCCAACGAGCGCGTGGCCAATGAGCGCTGGACCGGGCTTGAATACCGGCTGGGGCTGATCGAGGCAACGCTGGAGCGGTTGGAAAAACGGATCTGGGTCGGCGTCTACGGGGTGGCGGCCTTCATGCTGGCGCAGATGGCCGAGACAGTAATTCAGGCGGCGATGAGGTGAGGCGATGACAGAGAATTTCGGTTCACGCGATTGGGGGGCGCCCGAGCGCAAGTTTCACCGCCCTGAGGCTGGGCTGGTGGTTACCGAGGGGCATGTGGTGGCGGGTTATGCGTCACTGTTCGGCAAGACGGATCAGGGCGGGGACGTGGTGCAGAAGGGGGCCTATGCGGCCAGCCTCAAGCGTCTTGCGGCGCGGGGAGGGCGGGTCAAGATGCTGTGGCAGCATGATCCCGGCCAGCCGATCGGTGTCTGGGACGAGGTGCGCGAGGATGCGGCTGGCCTGTGGGTCAAGGGGCGCATCCTGACCGAGGTTGCCAAGGGGCGCGAAGCGGCTGCCCTTCTGGCGGCCGGGGCGATTGACGGGCTGTCTATTGGCTATCGGACGGTCCGGGCGGAACGTGACGGCAAGGGGCAGCGCCTGTTGTCGGAACTGGAGCTTTGGGAGGTGTCTCTGGTGACCTTCCCCATGCTTCCCGAGGCGCGCGTTGCTGCCAAGGCTGATGCCATGGACAGCGACTGGCGCGACATGGCTGCGGTCTTCGAGGACGCGCGCCGCACTTTGGCCGGGCTTTAGCGCGCGGCGTCCGAACGACAACGCAAAGGAAAATGACGATGACCGAGATGAAGTCTCGGGCCGGGGAAGGTTTGTCCCCGTCCCAGAATGCGGCCCAAACGCCAGCTGCGGAGGCGAAGGCCGCCATGGCAGGTTTCCTGAAAGAATTCAGCAACTTTCAGGACGACGTGAAATCCACGCTGAAACATCAGGAAGAGCGACTGACCATGCTGAACGCAAAGACGATGTCTTATGGCCGCCCGGCACTTTCGGCCCGCGCGGAGACGGAAGCCCCGCATCAGAAGGCGTTCAACGCCTATCTGCGGTCGGGGGATGATGACGGACTGCGGGGGCTGACCCTGGAGGGCAAGGCGATGTCGACCGCCGTGGCCGCCGATGGCGGCTATCTGATCGATCCGCAGACGGCGGACCGGATCCGGTCGATGTTGTTTGCGACGTCAAGCTTGCGGTCGGTCGCCAATGTCGTGCAGGTCGAGGCAACTTCGTTCGACGTGCTGGTTGACCGCAGCGAAGTCGGCTCGGGCTGGGCCACCGAAGCGGCAGCGACGACCGAGACCGCGACGCCGATCATCGAGCGCATCTCGATCAAACTGCACGAACTGGCGGCGATGCCGAAGGCCAGTCAGCGCCTGCTGGACGACAGTGCGTTTGATGTGGAAGGCTGGCTGGCCGAGAAGATCGCCACCCGCTTCATCCGCGCCGAGGCAGCGGCCTTCATCAACGGTGATGGCGTTGACAAGCCGCGGGGCATCCTGTTGCCGAACAAGGTGGCGAATGCCAGCTGGAGCTGGGGCAACATCGGTTACATTGCGACCGGTGCTGCGGCGGATTTTGCGGCTCTGAACCCGGCGGATTGCATCATCAATCTGGTCTACGCTCTGGGCGCGGACTACCGGGCAAACGCGACCTTCGTGATGAATTCGAAGACCACGGGTGCGGTGCGCAAGATGAAGGATGCCGACGGACGATTCCTGTGGTCGGACGGCCTGGCAGCCGGTGAGCCTGCGCGCCTGATGGGCTATCCGGTCCTGATCTGCGAGGACATGCCCGATATCGAAGCCGACGCCTTCGCTATCGCGTTCGGCGATTTCCGGTCGGCCTATACCGTGGCCGAACGCCCGGACCTGCGGATCCTGCGTGATCCGTTCTCGGCCAAGCCGAACGTGTTGTTCTACGCAAACAAGCGTGTTGGCGGCGACATCACCGACTTTGCGGCGATCAAGCTGCTGCGGATCGCCGTGTCCTGATCCGGGCAAATGTCCGGTCCCGCAGACGCGGGGCCGGGTGTCTGGGGCTGACTTTCTGGGGGCGTGCCAGATGGCACGCCCTGCTGACTTCTGGACCCCGCGGCGGGTGGAGATCTGACCATGATGTTGACCGAAGAAACCCCGGTGCTTGTGGCCGCCCTGCCGCTGGCCGAGTTGAAAGATCACCTGCGGCTTGGCAGCGGGTTTACCGATGACGGCCTACAGGATGGGCTGATCGAAAGCTATCTGCGTGCGGCACTTGCTGCGATTGAAGGGCGCATTGGGAAGGTGCTGTTTCGCAGGCGCTTTCATTGGGTGCTTGAATGCTGGCGTGACCAGGATGAGCAGGCCCTGCCGGTAGCCCCGGTCGCCGGAGTTCTGAGCCTGACCCTTGTCGATGCAGATGGCACGGAGGCGCTGGTTCCTGATACCACCTATCGGTTGATTCCCGATTTGCACCGCCCCCGGATTGGCAGCAAGTCGGCCACGCTTCCCAGCATTCCGACCAATGGCCTGGTGAAGGTGGTCTTTGACGCGGGCTTTGGCCCGGGCTGGACTGATGTGCCGGTGGATTTGCGGCAGGCGGTGCTTCTGCTGGCCAGCGAGTATTATGAGCATCGGCATGAGGGCGGCGAACAGTCGGCCGGCCTGCCGTTCGGCGTGGTGACGTTGATCGAGCGGTGGCGGACGGTGCGGATCCTGGGAGGGGGCCGGAAATGAGGCCCCCGCATCTGAACCGCGCGCTGGTGCTGGAGTCTGTGGTGCGAAACCTGGACGGTGGGGGCGGCTATGTCGAGACATGGACTGCGCTTGGCACGCTTTGGGCCGCATTCAATCCCGGCTCCGGCAGCGATGTGCCGGGCGAGGAGCAGATCCTTGGGGCGGTTCGCTACCGGATATCAGTGCGGGCCGCGCCCTCCGGGTCTGCCTCGCGTCCGAAGGCGGGGCAGCGGTTTCGCGAGGGGGACCGGGTGTTCCCGATCCTTGCGGTGGCCGAGGCAGATCCGGCGGGGCGGTTTCTGACCTGTTTTGCGCGTGAGGAGGTGGCGACATGAGCTATGCGGCAGCGGCAGCGCTTCAGACCGCGATCTACCAGCGGCTGACAAGTTTTCCGGCCCTTGCCTCGGTGGCGATCCATGACGCGGTGCCGCCGGATGCGACCGGAACCTTTGTGCTGATCGGCCCGGAGGAAGCGCGCGACCAGTCGGACAGGTCGGGCGCGGGGGCGGATCATCAACTGGTGATCAGTGTGATTACCGATGCGACCGGGTTTCTCTCGATCAAGACCATCGCCGCTGACATTTCGGATGCCTTGATCGGCGTGCCTTTGACCCTGACGCGGGGGGCATTGGTGACCCTTCTGTTCCTGCGCGCCTCGGCCCGCCGGATTTCCGAGGGCGAGACGCGGCGGATCGACCTGACCTTCCGGGCGCGAGTTCAGCTTTGAGCGCCAACAAACATCTGAGGACGGAGAACGGACATGGCTGTGCAAAGCGGCAAGGATCTGCTGATCAAGATCGACCAGACGGGGGATGGACAGTTTGTCACCATCGCCGGGCTGCGGGCAACTCGGATCAGCTTCAATACGGAATCGGTGGATGTGACCAGCCTTGAAAGTCAGGGCGGGTGGCGTGAGCTGTTGGCCGGGGCCGGGGTGAAATCGGCCTCGATCTCTGGGTCGGGGGTCTTTCGCGATGAAAACACCGATGAGCGCGCGCGGCAGATCTTCTTTGACGGGCAGATTCCGGGGTTTCAGGTCGTGATCCCGGATTTCGGTGTGATCGAGGGGCCATTCCAGATCACCTCGATCGAATATGCGGGCAGCCACAATGACGAGGCGACCTATGAGATGGCCATGGCCTCGGCGGGCGCGCTGACCTTTACGGCGCTTTGAGATGGGCGACATGGCCAATCCCTGGGCTGGAGAGGTGGCGATCTGGCTGGACGGCCAGCGCCATGTGGCAAAGCTGACGCTGGGGGCGCTGGCGGAGCTTGAGGAAACGCTGGAGGCCGGATCGTTGATCGATCTGGTGGAGCGGTTCGAGAGCCATCGCTTCAGCACGCGGGATGTATTGGCGCTGATCGTGGCTGGGTTGCGTGGCGGCGGCTGGCAGGGGACGGCTGCAGACCTGCTGTGTGTCGAAATCGGGGGCGGACCTGTTGCTGCGGCACGGGCGGCGGCGGAACTTCTGGCTCGGGCGTTTTCCCTGCCGGGTGAGCCATGAGCGGGATCGACTGGCGGGGTCTGATGCAGGCGGGCTTGCATGGGCTGGGGCTTGAGCCAGCCACCTTCTGGCGGCTGACGCCGGTTGAATTGCGGATGATGCTGGGGCGGGAACAGATGGTCCCGCCCCTGACGCGCGCGCGGCTGGCCGAACTGGCCGCCGCATTCCCCGATGCAAGGGAGGATCAGGGTGATGGCGGATATCGGAACGATGCAGGAGCAGCTGGAAGCGCTCGAGGCGCAATTGGGGTCATCCGTGTCGATGGTGGCGGCGTTTGACGGGGAGCTGGCCCGGATGCGGGAGACGATGGTCTTTACCGGACGCGAGGTGAACACCCTGTCCAGCGGGATCAGCGGTGGTCTTCGAAAAGCGTTCGATGGGCTGATCTTTGACGGGATGAAGTTGAACGACGCACTGAAGACCGTGGCAAATACAATCGTCGATTCCGTTTATGCCATCGCGATGAAGCCCGTGACCGGGGCGCTGGGCGGGTTTCTGGCCCAGGGGGTGTCGTCCCTCATGGGGGCGGGGATGCCGTTTGCCGCTGGAGGTGCCTTTGCCCAAGGCAGGGTGATGCCCTTTGCCAAGGGTGGGGTGGTGTCTTCCCCTACAAGTTTTCCGATGCGGGGTGGGCGCGGCCTGATGGGTGAAGCAGGGCCAGAGGCGATCATGCCGCTGGCACGCGGCCCAGACGGGCGGCTTGGCGTGCAGGCTGGCGGCGGTCGGGCGGTCAGCGTGGTGATGAACATAACGACGCCGGACGTTCAGGGCTTTCAGCGCAGCCAGTCTCAGGTCGCAGCGCAGGTGAGCCGCGCTCTGGCGCGTGGCCAGCGTAACCGTTGAGGGAGAGATCATGGCTTTTCACGAGATACGTTTCCCAGCGAACCTGAGCTTCGGATCGGTTGGTGGACCTGAGAGGCGCACCGAGATTGTCACTTTGGCGAACGGCTTCGAAGAGCGAAACACGCCTTGGGCGCATTCGCGCAGGAGATATGACGCTGGGGTTGGTCTGCGGTCGCTGGACGATATTGAAACGCTGATCGCGTTTTTTGAGGCGCGTGCGGGCCAGATGCACGGCTTTCGCTGGAAGGATTGGTCGGACTACAAGTCTTGTGCGCCATCTGGAACGCCGGGCCCTGAGGATCAGTTGATCGGGACGGGTGACGGGGTGACAACCGTCTTTACGTTGCAGAAGACCTATTTTTCCGGCCTGCAAAGTTACTCGCGCCCGATCCTCAAGCCTGTGGCCGGGACGGTCTTGGTTGCGGTGGCCGGCGATCCGAAGGTTGCGGGGTTGGAGTTCACCGTGAATCACGACTCTGGCGAGGTCAGCTTTGTCCTTGCCCCTGACCTCGGAACGCGGGTGACGGCGGGGTTCGAATTTGACGTGCCAGTGCGATTTGATGCGGACAGTATCCAGACATCGGTCGCTTCGTTTCAGGCAGGCGACGTGCCGGTGGTGCCGATTGTGGAGATCCGGCTATGAGCGGCGCAGCCCTTTACGCGCATCTGGAAAGCGGCGCGACGACAGTCTGCCGGGTCTGGACGGTGCATAGGCGGGATGGCACGGCAATGGGCTTCACCGACCATGATCGCGATCTGTTGGTGGATGGGGTCCACTGCCGAGCCGACACTGGCATGACGGCCCGCACGCTGCAACAGACGACGGGTTTGTCGGTCGACAACTCGGAAGCCATGGGCGCGCTGAGTGATACTGCAATTACCGAGGCAGGCCTGCTTGCGGGCCGGTTTGACGGGGCCGAAGTGCGGGCCTTCTTGGTAAACTGGGCGACGCCAGAGGAGCGGATCGAGCAATTCCGAGGGTCGTTTGGAGAAGTCACGCGATCAGGTGGGGCATTCAAAGCAGAACTTCGCGGATTGAGCGAAGCGCTGAACCGACCTCAGGGATTTGCGTATCAGCCGGGGTGTTCTGCCGTTCTGGGGGACGCGCGCTGCCGCTTTGCGACGGACACGCCCGGATATTTCGCGGCAGGACTGGTCGAGAAGGTGGACGACGGTCGGGTATTCGACTTTGCAACTTTTCCAGGCTTTGACGAGCGCTGGTTCGAGCATGGACGCTTCGAGATACTTTCCGGGCAGGCGGTGGGGCTGGTCGGTGTTGTGAAGAATGATCGTTTGAACGGGGGCGCCCGCCGGATCGAGCTTTGGCAGTCAATGGGTGCGCCGGTCGCTGTGGGTGACAGTTTTCGCATGGTCGCAGGGTGCAACAAGACTGCCGCCACGTGTCGGACCAAGTTCGCCAATTTTCTGAACTTCCGCGGCTTTCCCCATATCCCGGGGGAAGACTGGCTGGCATCCTATCCCGTTCCAGATCGCCCCAGCACAGGAGGCGCACGAGTTTCGGCGACAGATGGATGAGCCATGGTGATCGCATTCTGGCCGAGGCGCGCAGATGGATTGGCACACCTTACCTGCATCAAGCCTCTGTCAAGGGGGCTGGTGCGGACTGCCTGGGCCTTTTGCGTGGGGTCTGGAGGGCGGTCAACGGCGATGAACCCGAAACCGTCCCCCCTTATACTGACGACTGGGCCGAGCCATCGCACAGCGAAGTGCTGATGGAAGCTGCAAACCGCCTGCTGCTTTGCAAGGGACTTTCTGATGTCGCCCAAGGGGATGTGCTTCTGTTCCGGATGCGGGACGGAAGTATTGCCAAGCACCTTGGCATTCAGGCGAACGTCGGGGCGGTGCCGAGCTTTGTGCATTCCTACACCCGACATGGCGTGATCGAGAGCCCGCTGTCGTTGCCTTGGCAGCGCCGGATCGTCGCGCGTTTTGCAATTCCTGAAGGAGCCGGATGAATGGCGACACTTCTACTTTCCGCAGCTGGAGCTGCTGTCGGCGCCGGATTCGGCGGCACTGTTCTGGGCTTGTCTGGTGCGGTGATTGGGCGCGCGATCGGTGCAACACTGGGTCGGGTGATCGACCAGCGGCTTTTGGGCGCAGGATCAGACCCGGTTGATGTCGGCCGGATCGACAGGCTGCGACTGACCGGGGCGGGCGAGGGCGCGTCGATTGGTCAGCTGTGGGGCCGGATGCGGTTGGGCGGACAGATCATCTGGGCCACGGAATTCGCCGAAACCGTCCAGCGTCGCCGAACGGGTAAGGGGGCGCCCAAGCCGAAGGTGAGCGAGTACAGCTATTCGGTCAGTCTCGCGATTGCGCTTTGCGAGGGCGAAATCTTAAGGGTTGGCCGTATCTGGGCCGACGGAAACGAGATTTCGCCACGCGATCTGAACCTGCGGATCTACAGCGGAACCGAAGCCCAGTTGCCCGATCCGAAGATCGAGGCGGTAGAGGGGGCAGGGAGCGCGCCTGCCTATCGCGGCTTGGCCTATGTGGTGATCGAGGATCTTGAGCTTGCCCCCTATGGCAACAGGGTGCCGCAGTTCTCATTCGAAGTCATTCGTGCGGCACAAGGTCCGGCAGTTGACGGTTCAAAGCTGCTGAGTGGTGCCTTGCGCGGAGTCGCACTGATCCCGGGGACAGGGGAGTACGGGCTGGCAACGACCCCCGTTCACTACGCCGAAGGTCTTGGGCGCAATCGGTCTGCGAATGTACATTCTCCTTCGGGGCTTACCGATTTCGCCACCAGTCTTGAACACCTGACCGAGGAATTGCCAGTGGTCGGCTCGGTCGTGATGGTGGTGTCCTGGTTTGGGAATGACTTGCGCTGCGCGAGTTGCGAGATCAGGCCGAAGGTTGAACAAAGCCAGATCGACGGGGTTGGAATGCCTTGGCGCGCTGGTGGAATAGGTCGCTCGGCGGCTCTTGAGGTGCCGAAGGTGGCTGGGGCATCAGTTTACGGAGGGACGCCATCCGATGCTTCCGTCATTCAGGCAATCAGGGCGCTTCGGGAGGCTGGCAAGGAAGTCGTATTCTACCCGTTCATCCTGATGGACCAGTTGGACGGAAACGGTCTTCCAGATCCATGGACAGGTGCCGACACGCAGGCAAAACTGCCTTGGCGCGGGCGCATCACCCTGTCGGCCGCACCAGGGCAGTCTGGATCGCCGGACCGGTCAGCCTTGGCGCAGGCCGAGGTTGACGCATTTTTCGGTGGGGTTGATGGCTCTCAGTTTACGGTCAGCGGCGAAACCATCGGGTTTTCCGGCCCCGCTTCTGATTGGGGCTATCGGCGGTTCATCCTGCATTACGCCCGGCTTTGCGCTGTTGCAGGTGGGGTAGATGCATTCTGCATCGGGTCCGAGATGCGGTCCCTCACCCAGATCCGCGGCGCAGGTGACAGCTTTCCGGCAGTTGCAGCCTTGCGTGCGTTGGCAGCCGAGGTTCGGCAAATCCTTGGACCGGAAGCGAAGATTGGCTATGCGGCCGACTGGTCGGAATACTTCGGCTATCAGGCGGGCGAGGATCTGTACTTCCACCTCGATCCATTGTGGGCAGATTCCAATATCGATTTCATCGGGATCGACAATTACATGCCTCTGTCCGACTGGCGCGAGGGTGAGACCCATGCCGATGCGGATTGGGGATCGATCTACGATCTGGACTATCTGAAAGCCAACGTTGCCGGAGGCGAGGGGTTTGACTGGTACTATGACGGCCCCGAAGGGGCGCTTGCCCAACGACGCATACCAATTACCGATGGTGCCTATGGCGAACCTTGGGTTTTCCGCTACAAGGATTTGAAATCCTGGTGGTCCAATCCGCACCATGACCGGATTGGCGGGGAGCGCGTCGCTGATCCGACTGCCTGGGTTCCCGGGTCGAAGCCATTCTGGTTTACCGAATTCGGTTGCCCGGCAGTAGACAAAGGGACAAACCAACCAAACAAGTTCGTCGATGCAAAATCGTCTGAATCCGGTCTGCCGCTTTGGTCAAACGGCCGCCGCGATGATCTCATTCAGATGCAGTATCTGCTGGCCGTCACATCTTTCTGGGCTGATCCGGCCAATAACCCGGCCTCTGCCCTTTATGATGGTCCGATGGTTGACATGAGCCATGCGCATGCCTGGGCTTGGGACGCCCGACCGTTTCCCGAGTTTCCCGGGCAGATTGACGTCTGGAATGATGGTGACAACTACACCCGTGGCCACTGGCTGAACGGGCGGGCGACGAACCAGCCGCTTGCCGCCGTTGTGTCGGAAATCTGCTACCAATCCGGCGTGACTGACATTGATACCTCCAGCTTGTTCGGATTGGTTCGTGGATTCCAGCAGCCGGACGTCACGACTGCGCGCGCGGCATTGCAGCCCTTGCTTCTGGCCTTTGGATTCGACGTGATGGAGCGTGACGGCAAGCTGAGATTTCGCAACCGGGACGGGCGCGTGATTGCCGAACTCAGGCAAGAGGATCTGGCGCTCTCGCCTGATATGGACGGGT
This sequence comes from Tabrizicola sp., assembly GCF_030373185.1. Taxonomy (GTDB): domain Bacteria; phylum Pseudomonadota; class Alphaproteobacteria; order Rhodobacterales; family Rhodobacteraceae; genus Tabrizicola. The sequence goes on along the minus strand of NZ_JAUCZH010000001.1, from coordinate 953,303 downwards.
CATTCGAGACGTCGCGCGCAGCGGAAGTCGAGACAGCGGGCCAGGTTCGGCTGGGCTTCATAGATGCGCAGTCAAGCTACGAGGTTCGCGCGACTGAGGCTCGTTTTCCGGATGAGGAAGCACGGGGCGTTTCGCAAAGCGATCTGCCACTAGCACTGACGCGCGCAGAAGGTCTTGCCACTGTCGAGCGTTGGCTGGCAGAAGCCCGTGTCGCCCGCGACGGGGCGCGGTTTGCGTTGCCAAAGTCCAGACTAGGCCTTGGTGCGGGGGACGTGGTTGGCCATGGCGGCCATCGCTACCGCATTGATCGGGTTGAGCAGGCAGAAGGTCAGCTTCTGGAAGCCGTTCGAGTTGAACCCGGGGTCTACTATGCTTCTGACAATGCGGGTGAGAGAATCATAAGCCGTGCTTTCATTCCGCCTGTCCCGGTATTTCCGGTCTTTCTTGATCTGCCGCTCCTGACAGGTGACGAAGTTGCTCATGCGCCATATGTTGCTGTCGTGGCTGACCCTTGGCCTGGCTCGGTCGGGGTGTGGTCGGCCAGTCAGGATTCGGGCTATAACCTGAACCGGTTGATCGCGGCAGCCGCGGTCATCGGGGTCACTGAAACCCCGCTGTCGCGGGCGCGTACCGGGGTCTGGGATCGTGGTACACCTCTGCGTGTCCGCATCGCAGATGGCGAGCTTGCTTCGGCAGATATGGTGTCGGTTCTGAACGGTGCAAATGCTGTGGCGATTGGTGATGGCAGCTCTTCGAACTGGGAAGTGTTCCAGTTTGCCGCAGCCCAGGTTGTTGCCCCAAACACATATGAGCTTTCCAACCGGCTCCGCGGTCAGCTTGGAACGGACGGATTGATGCCAGATGTCTGGCCCGCCGGTAGCACCGTAGTTGTTCTTGACCTTGCGTTGACACAACTGGACCTGCCACTGTCCACGCTTGGTCTTGCCCGATATTACCGGATTGGTGCCAGTTCCCGCGGGTTCGACGACCCAAACACTGTCTTGCGGGTCGAGGTGTTTGACGGTGCAGGGTTGCGACCGTATCCGGTTTCACATCTTCGTGCCGCGATCGGTAGCCTTGCGAGCGTTTCGCTGAAATGGAAACGCCGGACAAGGATCAATGGCGACAGCTGGCAAGCGGTCGAAGTGCCGCTGGGAGAGGAGACTGAAGCCTACCTGATCCGGATCCTTCAGGGCTCAGCGACCATCTCCGAATACAGTGCTTTGGCACCCCAGTTCAGCTATACGGAGGCAATGAAGTTGGCTGACGGGGTGGCTGGTCCCTACCGGGTCGAGGTGGCGCAGGTGTCGGCCCAGTTCGGACCAGGACCCTTCCGGGCAATTGAGGTTGACGGCTGAAATGCGGGATCCTTCCGTCGCGGAGTTGTTGCTTTTCGGGCGGGTTCTGACCCGGGTTCCGGTCACACATCGACCGGCCTTTGCGGGTCGCACTCTGGTCGAGGTCAAGGCTGCGGCGGATCACCTTAGGCTGACCGGGCGATGCCATCCGGAATTTGGTGACGGAAGTCTGATGGCCAGATGCCGCCAGCTTTTCCCGGCGAAGGAACCCATAGCAGATGATCGGGATTTTCTGTCAGCCATGATTGAAGCCTGCAAGGCGCTGTTGCGGCATTCCGGACCTTGATCGATGTCCACACATTTTTGCGTGTCGCTTCCGGTTGCAGATATGTTAGAAGAAGTCTCGTTCAGGAGGCGTCGCAATGTTCGAGACCAAGGCGAAAGTCACCGCAGTCGATCCGGTCTGGCGCCGGGTTTGCGAGGAGGCCGTCGAGGCGATCAGGACTGAACCGCTCTTGGGCGGGCTGATCCATTCCGGCCTTCTGCACCACTCGTCGATGGAACGGGCGCTGGCTTACCGCTTTTCGCTGAAGCTGGCTTCCGGCGAGATGAGCGAGCAGATCTTGCGCGAGATTGCCGACGAAGCATTTGATTCCGATCCGGAACTTGGGGCTGCTGCGCGGTCTGATCTGATGGCGGTCTACGAACGTGATCCGGCTTGCCACCGCTTTTTGCAGCCAATTCTGTTCTTCAAGGGCTATCAGGCCGTGCAGGCCTATCGTGTTGGCCACTGGCTTTGGGTCAACGGGCGCACCGATCTGGCCTATTTCGTCCAGATGCGGGTGTCCGAAATGTTCGGTGTCGACATTCATCCTGCCGCACGGGTCGGAAAAGGGATCATGATCGACCACGCCCATTCCATCGTCATCGGGGAAACAGCGGTGGTTGGCGACAATGTCTCGATGCTGCATTCGGTCACACTGGGCGGGACCGGTAAGGAAGATGGCGACCGCCACCCGAAAATTGGCGACGGTGTCCTGATCGGGGCAGGAGCCAAGGTGCTTGGCAATATTACCGTTGGCCAGTGCTCACGGATCGCGGCGGGGTCGGTGGTGCTGGAGGATGTGCCACGCAATACCACCGTAGCCGGCGTTCCGGCGCGGGTGGTGGGCAAGGCGGGCTGCGCGCAACCGGCGCTCACCATGGACCAGATCCTGAAGTCCGAATGAACCTTCTGGAATGATCCTGTCTCCAAGGTCGATTGCGGCACTGTTCACTGGGCAGGCGATTTCGATTTTCGCGCGTTTCATGACCGCGCCGCGTGCGATCTGGCAGGGCATAGCACCAGAACAGCACCAGCGCGTTTATTTCGCCAATCACAGTTCCAACGGGGATTTCGTGCTTCTTTGGACGGTGCTGCCCGCGCCACTCCGCCGTCAGACCCGGCCAGTTGCCGCGCTGGACTATTGGCTGAAATCGCCACTTCGCGCATTCATCGGCCGCGATGTGTTCAACGCGGTCCTGATCGACCGCCGCCCCGAAGCGCGCACCACGGACCCGGTCGCGCAGATGACCGAGGCGCTGGATCAGGGTGCCTCTCTCATCCTGTTTCCCGAAGGCCAGCGAAACGGCACCGATGCACAGCTTCTGCCCTTCAAGTCAGGCCTCTACCACCTTGCCAAGGCCCGGCCCGAGGTTGATCTTGTCCCCGTCTGGATCGCCAACCTCAACAAGGTCATGCCGAAAGGTGAGATCATCCCTGTCCCCCTGATCTGCACGCTTACATTCGGGGCGCCTCTGCACCTTGCCCCCGATGAGGCGAAGGACAGCTTCCTTGCCCGAGCCGCAGCAGAGCTTCTGGCCCTTGCCCCAGCATCGCAGGTTCAGGAATGACCAGCCCGCATCTTCTTTGGCTGTTGTCGGGGGTCGCGGGCATCCTGATCCTCGCCTCGATCGTGGGCGAGGTTTTGCGCCAGCGCCTGTCGCCCGATGGTGGCAACCCGGTGATCGAGAACCTGAATGCCCGCATCACCGCATGGTGGGTGATGGTAATCCTGCTTGCCATTGCCTTTCTTGCCGGAAAGACCGGCGTCGTTCTGCTGTTTGCGCTTTGCTCTTTCGCCGCATTGCGGGAGTTCTTGACCCTGACCACCCATTCGCGGGCTGATCACTGGTCGTTGGTGGCCTGTTTCTTCGTCGTCTTGCCGCTGCAATATTATTTCGTGCTGATCGACTGGTATGGAATGTATGCGGTCTTTGTGCCGGTCTACGTCTTCCTGCTTTTGCCAGTGCTTTCCGCCCTGCGCGGGTCAACCAAGGATTTTCTGGTCCGCGTGTCGGAAACCCAATGGGCGTTGATGATCTGCGTCTATTGCATCAGCCATGTCCCCGCCCTTCTTTACCTCCAGATCCCGGGGTTCGAGGGGCGCAACGTCATCCTGATCGCCTACCTGATCTTCGTCGTACAACTGTCCGACGTGATGCAATATGTCTGGGGCAAGCTGATCGGCCGCACCAAGATCGCCCCCACCCTCTCGCCCTCAAAAACCTGGGAGGGTTTCATCGGTGGCGCTCTGACCGCCACAGCCATCGGCACCTCGCTTTGGTGGATGACACCCTTTACCGTGGTGCAGGCTGCTGGCATGTGCCTGATCCTGACATTGATGGGCTTTTTCGGCGGGCTTGTCCTGTCGGCCATCAAGCGTGACCGCGGAGTCAAGGATTGGGGCCACCTGATCGCGGGCCACGGCGGTTTTATCGACCGGTTGGATTCGGTGATTTTCGCGGCACCGATCTTCTTTCATATCACCCGCTATTTCTGGTCCACGACATGACAGATCCCGCCCCGGACAACCGCCGCCCGCTGGCCTCGCGGCAATCGGCTTGGGCCGCAGGCCTTGCAAGACTTGCGGTCCAGCGCGGCATTACCCCGAACCAGGTTTCGCAAACCTCTGTCGGCTTCGCAGCACTCGGCTTCACTCTTTACGCGCTGTCGTCCATTGGTCCCGGCCCCATACAGTTGCTGTTGCTCGTCCTCGCCGCAGCGACGATCCAGGCCCGCCTGATCTGCAATCTGATCGACGGCATGGTCGCGGTTGAAGGCGGGCAGGGCGCCAAGGACGGCCCGTTCTGGAACGAAGCCCCGGACCGTGCCTCGGATTTCCTGCTTCTGCTTGGCGCGGGTGTCGCTGCGGGCAGCCCCACCCTTGGGGCCATCGCCGCAACCCTCGCCATCGCTGCGGCTTACATCCGCGAACTTGGCCGCGCCGAAGGATTCCCGTCCGACTTTTCCGGCCCCATGGCCAAACCGCACCGGATGGCCGCGCTGACCATCGGCACTGTCATCGCGGCTTTCTACGCGACAGACTGGACCCTGAACCTGACGCTCTGGGTCATCCTTGCCGGAACCGCAGCCACCATCCTGCGCCGGGCCACCCGCCTGATCTCGGCGATGAAGGCCAGATAAAAAGGGGACGCACGCGGCACCCCCTTGTTCTTTTTCCAAATACTCCCAGGGGGTGCGGGGGGTGTGACCCCCCCCCCGCTTCCGACGTATCAGGCAAGCATTGCCACCGGGTTTTCCAGCCCTTCGATCACCGCCTTCAAAAAGGCCGCCCCAAGAGCGCCGTCGATCACCCGGTGATCGACCGAAAGGGTCATCGACATCACCGTCGCCACGCCCACGGTTCCGTCGGCCAGCACCACCGGCTTTCTGACCCCGGCACCGATCGCAAGGATCGACCCATGCGGAGGGTTGATGACGGCGTCGAAGTTTTCGACACCCATCATCCCAAGGTTAGAGATGGCAAAACTTCCGCCCTGATATTCATGCGGTGCTAGCTTCTTGGTCTTCGCCCGTCCGGCCAGATCCTTCATCTCGGCCGACAGCGCCGACAGTGACTTCTTGTCGGCGTCGCGCAGGACGGGCGTGAAAAGCCCCCCCTCCACCGCAACCGCAACCGCCACGTCCGAAGGCTTCAGCCGCAGCATCCGGTCGCCTGCCCAGACCGCATTGGCGTCCGGAACAGTCTGCAAGGCCATGGCACAGGCCTTGATGATGAAGTCATTCACCGACAGCTTCACGCCGCGCCCTTCAAGCTGCTTGTTCAGCGTCTCGCGGAAGGCCATCAGCGCATCCAGCCGCACCTCGCGACGCAGGTAGAAATGCGGGATGGTCTGCTTGGCTTCGGTCAGGCGGGCCGCAATCGTGCGGCGCATCCCGTCCAGCGGAACTTCCTCGAACTGGCGATCGGCATACATCTTCAGCACGGTTTCGGCTGCCATTCCGGTCGGCATCGCCGCCGCCGCGGGCTTCGCTGGGGCAGGGGCCGCCGCGGGTGCTGCCGCAGGTGCCGAGGCGGGGGCTGCTGCCAGGGGCGCTGCGCCTTCGACATCAGCCCGCACTATGCGACCATGCGGACCCGATCCAGAAACCTTGGTCAGATCGAGGCCCTTCTCCGCAGCAATCCGCCGCGCCAGGGGAGAGGCGAAGACCCGCGCGCCACCGGATGCCGGAGCCGCAGGGGCAGGTGCCGCCGTGGCAGCCGCAACCGGAACTGCCGTCGAAACCGGGGCGCCCACCACTGCCGCAGGGGCAGGGGCCGCATCCGAAACGCTCTCGCCCTCTTCGACCAGAACCGCGATTGGCGTGTTGACCTTCACGCCCGAGGTACCCTCGGCGATCAGGATCTTGCCCATGATCCCCTCATCGACCGCCTCGAACTCCATCGTGGCCTTGTCGGTCTCGATCTCGGCCAGGATCATGCCGGATTTCACGGCATCCCCTTCTTTCACCAGCCATTTGGCCAGCGTCCCCTCTTCCATCGTCGGGGACAGTGCGGGCATCAGAATTTGAACAGCCATTTTCCCCTCCTTACCGGTAGCAGACGGATTTGACGGCGGTCACAACTTCCGCCGGAGTGATCAACGCGAACTTTTCAAGGTTCGCGGCATAGGGCATCGGCACATCCTTGCCCGTGCAGGTGATGACCGGCGCGTCAAGGTAGTCGAAGGCCTTCTGCATGATCGTCGAGGCGATATGATCCCCGATCGATCCGACCGGGAAGCCTTCCTCTACCGTCACGCAACGGTTGGTCTTCATCACCGAGGTCAGCACCGTGTCATAATCGATGGGCCGCAGCGTCCGCAGGTTGATCACCTCTGCGCTGATCCCGTCCTTGGCCAGTTCTTCAGCCGCCGCCAGCGCATGTGCGCAGCCGATCCCGAAGGAAACCAGCGTCACATCAGTGCCTTCGCGCAGGATGCTTGCCTTGCCGAACGGCACGATGAATTCAGGATCGGTCGGCACCTCGAAGGTCCGGCCATACAGGATCTCGTTTTCAAGGAAGATCACCGGATTGGGGTCGCGGATCGCTGACTTCAGCAAGCCTTTCGCATCCGCCGCCGAATAGGGCATGCAGACCCTCAGGCCGGGGATGGCAGCATACCAGGCCGCGTAGTCCTGACTGTGCTGAGCGCCAACCCGCGCCGCCGCCCCATTCGGGCCACGGAACACCATCGGGCTGCCCATCTGGCCACCCGACATGTAAAGCGTCTTGGCCGCCGAGTTGATGATGTGATCCATCGCCTGCATGGCGAAGTTGAAGGTCATGAATTCGACAATCGGCTTCAATCCGCCCCAGCTTGCCCCCGTCGCGATGCCGGCAAAGCCGATTTCGGTGATTGGCGTGTCGACCACGCGCCGGGCGCCAAACTCATCCAGAAGGCCCTGGCTGATCTTGTAGGCACCCTGATATTCGCCGACTTCCTCGCCCATGAGGAACACAGTCGGATCGGCGCGCATTTCCTCGGCCATCGCCTCGCGCAGGGCTTCCCGTACGGTCATCGTCTTGGTAGGGCCTTCGGGCAGGTCGGCATGGGGCCAGCCCTTGACGGCCTGAACCGGGGCAGGGGCCGCCACAGCCGCAGCCACCGCCACGGGGGCCGCAACCGGTGCCGCCGTTTCAGCCGCGGGTGGCGCGGCAGCCGGGGCAGGGGCCACATCGGCGCTTTCGCCTTCCTCAACCATCACCGCAATTGGCGTGTTCACCGCCACGCCTGCCGTGCCTTCGGCGACCAGCAGCTTGCCGACGATCCCTTCATCGACCGCTTCGAATTCCATCGTCGCCTTGTCGGTCTCGATCTCGGCCAGGATCTGGCCGGATTTCACCACGTCACCCTCTTTCACCAGCCATTTGGCCAGTGTGCCTTCCTCCATTGTCGGAGAAAGCGCGGGCATCAGAATTTGCGTTGCCATGATTTCCCCTCCCTCAGGCGTAGATGTCGGTCCAGAGTTCCTCCAGCGGAGGCTCCGGGCTTTCTTTCGAGAACTCGGCCGCCTCATTGACGGTGGCCTTGATCTCCTTGTCGATGGCCTTCAGCTCTTCGTCGCTGGCCAGCCCGCCTTGCGTCAGCAAGTCCCGCACATGTTCGATGCAGTCCTTTTCCGTGCGGATTTTTTCCACTTCCTCGCGCGTGCGGTATTTCGCCGGGTCAGACATGGAGTGGCCACGATAGCGGTAGGTCATCATTTCAAGGATATAGGGGCCTTTTCCAGCCCGGCAGTGCGCCACGGCCTTCTCGCCCGCCGCTTTCACCGCCAGCACATCCATCCCGTCAACCTGTTCGCCCGCAATGCCATAGGCCAGCCCGCGACCGAAGTAGGTGGTGGATTTGGTGGACCGCTTGACCGATGTCCCCATCGCATAGCCGTTGTTTTCAATCACGAAAATCACCGGCAGCGCCCAAAGTTCGGCCATGTTGTAGGTCTCGTAGACCTGGCCCTGGTTGGCGGCCCCGTCACCGAAATAGGTAAAGGTCACGTTGTCATTGCCCAGATATTTATCGGCAAAGGCCAGACCCGCGCCCAGCGGCACCTGCGCACCAACAATCCCGTGTCCGCCGTAGAAATGTTTCTCTTTCGAGAACATGTGCATCGACCCGCCCTTGCCCTTGGAGTAGCCCCCGATGCGCCCGGTCAGTTCGGCCATCACGCCCTTGGGGTCCATCCCGCAGGCCAGCATATGCCCGTGGTCGCGGTAGCTTGTGATGCGCTTGTCGCCTTCCTTGGCGGCGGCTTCCAGACCGACGACCACCGCTTCCTGCCCGATGTAGAGATGGCAGAAACCACCGATCAGGCCCATGCCGTAAAGCTGGCCGGCCTTTTCTTCGAACCGGCGGATCAAAAGCATCTCGCGGTAATATTTCAGCAGGTCTTCCTTCGAGACATTCGGTCTCGCGTCAGGCTTCTTCGCCATCGGGCTCCTCCCAGGGGCATTGGATATGTGGCAGAAAATGGTTGAACGTTAAACCATCCATACACTAACGGGGTTTATTGGGTCAAAGCAAAATTCTGCCAAAGCTTCGTGCAGATGGAATGGCACCCATGCGCCAGACGAAGGGCTTGGGTGCGCTGATGCGGGCTGGTCTGGCAGGTGTTGGAAGGAGGTCTAGCGAATCGCAATCTCATCCGACCGCATGTAACCCAACACGTCGCGGGTTTGCTGGTCGAGAAGATCGAGATCGAGATACTGGTCGGAAAGCCGTCTTGTCAGATTCTGCATCTCGGCAAGCTCATTGGCCAGACGATCGCGCTCTGTCGCCAGATTGGCAGCTTCGGCGTCGATCGCGACACGGCGGAACATGCCGTAATCGCCCTGGACAGCGGCAAAGGTGAAATAGACCCCCAGCGCTGATGCCAGCACCAGATAGATCAGCCCACCCAGCCCCCGTCTTGCCCCTGGTCTTGATTGCGCAGTGCTCATGCTTGCCTCGAATGCCCCTCTTCTTCGGGGGCCTTGGCAGAATCATGACACATTGGGAATCGCTTGTGAATCCCGAAAATGCACCGCTGTCAGAGCCTTGGGCGCCCTGCTTTCGCTAGGCGCCCCCGTGTGTCAGGTGATCGACGCTGCATAGATGCTGTCGATCGCATCTTTCAGCGCCGCGTCGAATTCGGCATCCGTTTGCTGCGCCGACAAGCCTTCGCTAAGCGCGCGGCTGAAGCTGGCGATGATTCCGTGGTTCTGCGCAAGGATCTCGTTCGCCTTCGCGCGCGAATGGCCACCCGAGAGCGCGACAACCTTCAGAACCTTGGGGTGTCGCACCAGCGGCTGATAGAAATCCGGCACCGTCGGCAAGCTCAACTTCAGCATGACCTGGCCTTCAAGCCCCTCCAGCGCTTTGAGGATTTCGTCTTGCAGGATCGCCTCCGCCTCGGGCTTGTCGGTGATCGAGATCGTCACCTCCGGCTCAAGGATCGGCATCAACCCATGCGCTGCAACCTGACGGCCAATGTCGAACTGTTGCGCCACGATGGCCGCAATACCCTTGCGGTTGGCGGCATTGATGACTGACCGTTCCTTGGTGCCGAAGATCCCTGCCTTCACGGCGCGGTCCAGAAGGGCATCAAGGCCGGGCATCGGCTTCATCAACTGCACGCCGTCCGCTTCAGCCTCCAACCCCTTGTCGATCTTCAGGAACGGCACCACCCCGCGCTGTTCCCAAAGGAAGGTCGCGGTCGGAATGCCGTCGATGGTGCGGTCCATCGTTTGCTCGAAGAGGATCGCGCCCACCACCTTGTCACCGGTAAAGGCGGGGGATTTGATGATCCGGGCGCGCATCGCGTGGATCATGTCGAACATCTGCTCTTCGCCGGAATATTCCGTTTCGGCCACGCCATAAAGCTTCAGCGCTTTCGGAGTTGATCCGCCCGACTGGTCAAGGGCCGCAATGAAGCCCCGGCCGTTGCGCACCTGTTCGGTCATCTTCGCATTTGTCATGTCCGTCTCCCACTGGTCCTTTTCGGCATAGCGCGGGCGGGGTCGCCCCTCAAGCCATCAGCGCCTGAACACCGGGCAATTCCTTGCCTTCCATCCATTCCAGAAACGCCCCGCCCGCGGTCGAGATGAAGGTGAAGTCCTCCGCCGCACCCGCCGCGTTCAGCGCCGCCACCGTATCGCCCCCCCCGGCAACCGAGATCAACCCCCCGGCCTTGGTCAACCGCGCCGCGGCCTGAGCGGCTGCATTTGTGGCCATGTTGAACGGCTCGATCTCGAAGGCCCCCAAAGGCCCGTTCCAGATCAAGGTCTTGGCGCCAGAGAACACGACCTCCAAGGCTGCCACCGTCTTCGGGCCGGCGTCCAGAATCATCGCGTCGGGCGGGCAATCACGCACGGCCATCGTCTGACTTTCCGCCCCGGCCTTGAATTCTCGCGCTACCACGATATCCACCGGCAGGTGAATCTGGCAGCCCGCCTTTTGCGCCCGGTGCCGGATTTCCCGCGCGGTTTCGGCCATCTCACGTTCCGCCAGTGACCGACCGACCTCGATACCCTCGGCGACAAGGAAGGTGTTGGCCATGCCGCCGCCGATCACCAGATGGTCAACCTTGGTCACCAGATTGGCCAGAAGCTCGATCTTGGTGGACACCTTGGCCCCACCCACAACCGCCACAACCGGCCGCTCTGGTGCGCCCAGTGCCGCTTCCAGCGCGCGCAGTTCTGCCTCCATCAGGCGCCCGGCGGCGGCAGGCAACAGGCGCGCAAGTCCTTCGGTCGAGGCATGCGCCCGGTGCGCGGCCGAAAAGGCGTCGTTGACAAAGACATCGCCCAGTTTCGCCATTTCGGCAGCCAGTGCCGGGTCATTCTTTTCTTCGCCGGGATGAAAACGGGTGTTTTCCAGCAAGACCACCTCGCCCGAAGCCGCCCCGGCAATCGCCGCAGCCGCAACCGGCCCCACACAATCGGCACTGAACACTACCTTACGACCCAAAGACCCGGCCACCGCGTCCGCAACATGGCCAAGGCTCATCTCCGGCACGACCTTGCCCTTGGGCCGGTCGAAATGCGCCAGCAGCACGACCTTGCCGCCCTTGGCGATGATATCCTCGACCGTGGGGCGGATCTTGTCGATCCGGGTCATGTCGCTGACCCGTCCCGCTTCCATCGGAACGTTGATGTCCACCCGGACCAGCACCACCTTGCCAGCCATCGCCACGTCATCCAGCGTTTTCCAGGGCATCGTCGTCTCCTTCAATCAGGTTGCCCGCTTTTGGCCCCCTTATCACGCGCGCGTCAACAGCTTTGGACGCTTTGCCCTTTCCTTGGGCGGATGCCGCCATTACGGTCCGGCCCGACCGAAACCGAGGAGAGGCGCCGATGCCCGACATCAAGGATCCTGAAAACACCATCATCCTGACGCTCAAGGACGGTGAAGTGGTGATCGAACTTCTGGCCGACGTGGCCCCAAAGCACGCCGAGCGGATGAAGCAGCTTGCCCGCGACAAGGCCTATGACAATGTGGCCTTCCACCGGGTGATCGATGGCTTCATGGCCCAGACCGGCGATGTGGAAAACGCCAACATGGAAAGCCCGAGCTACAACCCGCGCCGCGCCGGCACGGGCGGGTCGCAATATCCGGACCTTCCGGCAGAGTTTTCCAAACTGCCGCATGACCGTGGCACGCTTGGCGCAGCCCGGTCGCAAAACCCGAATTCGGCCAACAGCCAGTTCTTCATCAACTTCAGCGACAACCATTTCCTGAACGGCCAGTATACCGTCTATGGCCGGGTGATTTCGGGCATGGAACATGTCGACAAGATCATGAAGGGTGAGCCGCCGGCCAACCCTGATCGCATGATCACCGTCAGGGTGGCTGCCGATGTCCAGGTTTGACACCTACCTTGCCGCCGGCATCTTCGCGGCCGGTGTTGCGGTCGTGGGGGCTTACGGGCTTAGCCAGTCGGCACAGGCGCAGGGCTTTGAAGACGGCCCCGGCCCGAACCTTGTGATCGACATCGCGGGCGAGGCGAATGGCACCGTGGTCATCGACCTTTTGCCGGATGTGGCCCCGCTGCATGTCGCGCAGATCACCTCTCTTGCGGCCGAGGGTGCCTATGACAACGTGGTTTTCCACCGCGTGATCGATGGCTTCATGGCCCAGACCGGCGATGTGTCGAACGGCAAGGTCGGCGGTGATCTGTCGATGGCCGGGATGGGCGGGTCGAACCTGCCCGACATCCCGGCAGAGTTCACCAAGGATCTCAGCTTTCAGCGCGGCGTCGTGGGCATGGCCCGCTCGCAGAACCCCGACAGCGCCAACAGCCAGTTCTTCATCATGTTCGCCCCCGGCGAATTCCTTGATGGCCAGTATACCATCGTCGGAAATGTCGTCTCGGGCATGGAGGTGGTGGATGCGATCAAGCGCGGCACCGGTCGCAACGGTGAAGTGTCCGGCGCACCGGATGTTATGGTGAAAGTCAGCGTTCAGGACTGACCTGATCACATTGCGGGTGGGCAAGGCTGCCCACCCCGCTTTTCAGCCCATGACGACCAGCGCGTGACGCTTCTTGCCAGCGGTCAGTTTCATCGGCTCGACCAGATGGCTGGCACCATAGCGCAGGCTGACATCGGTGACGATATCGTCATTCACCTTCGCCCCGCCTTCCGCGATCAGCCGCTTGGCGTCCTTGCCGCTGGCCGCAAGGCCCGCCCGCACGAAAAGTTGCACGATTCCCACACCATCGGCCAGTTCGGACGGCTCCAGAGTCACGGTCGGCAGATCGTCGCCAATCCCGCCCTTCTCGAAAACCTCGCGCGCCGTGGCTTCCGCCGCCGCCGCCGCCTCGGCCCCATGCAGAAGGGTGGTTGCATGGTTTGCCAGCAGGATCTTGGCCTGATTGATCTCGGACCCGCCAAGCGCACCCAGCCGGTCGCATTCCTCGACCGGAAGTTCGGTGAAGATCTTGAGGAAGCGCCCCACGTCGGCATCGGTCGTGTTGCGCCAGAACTGCCAGAACTCATAGGGCGACAGCATTTCGCCGTTCAGCCAGACCGCACCTTGCGCCGACTTGCCCATCTTGCGCCCGTCGCTGGTGGTCAGGAGCGGCGTGGTCAGCCCGTAGATTTCCTGATCGATCACCCGGCGGGTCAGGTCGATCCCGTTGATGATATTGCCCCACTGATCCGACCCGCCCATCTGCAACAGACAGCCATAGCGGCGGTAGATTTCTAGGAAATCATAGGCTTGCAGGATCATGTAGTTGAATTCAAGGAACGAGAGCGACTGTTCCCGGTCCAGCCTCGACTTCACGCTTTCAAACGACAGCATCCGGTTCACGCTGAAATGCCGCCCGATGTCGCGCAGGAAGTCCAGGTAGTTGAGGCTGTCCAGCCACTCGGCATTGTTCAGCATGATGGCATCGGTCGGCCCGTCGCCGTAATCCAGATACCGCGCGAAAACCTGATTCAGACCCTCGATATTTGCGTCGATCGCCTCGGGCGTAAGCAGCGGGCGCTCTTCGCTGCGAAATGACGGATCGCCGACCTTGGTGGTGCCGCCGCCCATCAGCGTGATCGGCTTGTGTCCGGTTTTTTGCAGCCAGCGCAGGACCATGATGTTCATCAGGTGGCCCACATGCAGGCTGGGCGCCGTGGCGTCATAGCCAATGTAGGCCGGCACGATGCCCTTGACCAAGGCCTCATCCAACGCCTGATAATCGGTGCAGTCGGCGACAAAGCCGCGCTCGAACATCACGCGCATGAAGTCAGATTTTGGATGGTAGTTCATGGCCGCCTCGGTCTAGGATAGGCGCGGTATAGCTTTGCTAGGGTGCCAAGGGAAGATGCGGAAGGATGGTCCGATCTGGGCGCTTGGCGCCATGTCCGGCACCTCGCTCGACGGGGTGGATGCCGCGATGGTCCAGACCGACGGGATCACGATCCACGGCTTCGGTCCTTCGGCTTACCGCGCCTACACCGCAGAAGAACAGGATACGATCCGCGCAGCCCTTGGCCAGTGGCCGGATGACGCGGGTGTCGCCGCCGCCGCGGAGGTGGTCGAAAACGCCCACGCCGAACTCCTGGCCCGCTTTGCCGGGGCAGAGATCCTGGGGTTTCATGGCCAGACCCTTGCGCATGATCCATCGGGTCGCGGTACCCATCAATGCGGCAATGGCGCCCTGCTTGCCGAGGCGCTTGGTCTGACCACGGTCTGGGATTTCCGGTCCTGCGATGTCACGATGGGCGGGCAGGGCGCACCGCTTGCCCCGTTCTTCCATTTCGCCTGCGCCCGTCACATCGGCGCGACTGAGCCTTTGGCCTTCCTTAACCTTGGCGGCGTCGGCAACATCACCTGGGTCAACCCGCAGGCCGCCGGCCCCGAAGCACCGGACGCGCTTCTTGCCTTCGACACCGGCCCCGCGAATGCACCCCTGAATGATCTGATCCTGCAACGCCGTGGCCTTGCCTTTGATCAGGACGGCAGTCTTGCTTCAGGAGGTGAAGTCGATGACGCCTTCCTGTCCGTGGTCCTGAAGGATGGATGGTTCGACATTCCCCCACCCAAATCCCTTGATCGCAATGATTTCAATGGACTTGTCGAGGGTGTCGAGACGCTGGCCGACGCCGATGCTGCGGCAACGCTGACTGCCATAATCGCCGCTACAGTCGCGACGGCCCAGATCCACTTTCCGGCCCCGGTCTCCCGTATCCTTGTGACCGGCGGCGGGCGGCACAATCCGGTGCTGATGGCAGAACTGCGCCGCCGCCTGGCCTGTGCGGTCGATCCGGTTGAAGCCGTCGGTCTGGACGGCGACATGCTGGAAGCGCAGGCATTTGCCTATCTGGCGGTGCGGGTGATCCGAAAGCTTCCGACCTCAAGCCCTGCAACCACCGGCGCGCCCACATTGGTCGGTGGTGGCCAGATCAGCCGTCCCGACCAACCGGCCTGAGGGGGC
This sequence comes from Tabrizicola sp., assembly GCF_030373185.1. GTDB lineage: Bacteria > Pseudomonadota > Alphaproteobacteria > Rhodobacterales > Rhodobacteraceae > Tabrizicola. The sequence goes on along the minus strand of NZ_JAUCZH010000001.1, from coordinate 938,270 downwards.
ATGCCGTCCGCCCGTCTGATCAGCCGCGTGATCTGACCTGAGCCGACAGGAACGGCAGCGAATAAAGCACCAGCGCCGCCCAGATGAGCGAAAAGGCCAGTAGTTTGATCTGGCTGAATGGCTCGTCAAAGATGAACACCGCTGTCAGGAAGATCAGCGTCGGTGCGATATATTGCATGACCGCAATGGTCGACAGCCGCAACCGCTTGGCTCCATTGGCATAAATCATCAACGGCCCCGCCGTCACGATCCCGCAGCCGATCAAAAGCGCATCGTTCCACGCCACCCCTTGCATGAAATGCCCGGACCCGTCTGCCCAAAGCCAGACCATATAAACCAGCGCCAATGGCAACAGGATCAGAACTTCCAGCGCAAAACCCTGATTGGGTCCGATCGGCAGCCATTTCTTCAAGAACGCATAAAAGCCCCAGGTCAGCGTCAGCCCCAGCGCCACCACCGGCAGCCGCCCGGCGTCCCATGTCAGAACCGCGACGGCAACCACCGCCAGCCCGATCGCCACACCTTGCGTCCGCCCCATCCCCTCACGCAGCAAGACCGCCCCAAGAAAGATCGAGAACAACGGGTTGATGTAATATCCCAAGGCCGCATCCAGCGCATGCCCCGACCCGATGGCCCAGACATAGATCCCCCAGTTGACCGAGATCAGCGCCGCCGTCACCGCCCCCATCGCCAGCATCCGGGGGGATCGGAACGCCGCGCGCAGATCGCCCGTCCGCCGCAAGACCCAAAGCACCGCAATCGCCACCGGAACCGACCAGACCACGCGGTGCGCAATCACCTCCACCGGGGGAATATGCGCCAGCGCCTTCATGTAGAGCGGCATAAATCCCCAAAGCAGATAGGCCGTCAGCGCAAAGAGAAAGCCCGAAAGGCTGTCTTCGTTGCGCGCAGCTAGGGGCAGCGCGTCAGCAAGCGGCTGGGGGGCAGGATCGGTCATGCCTGATCCCTACCCAAACCCCGCCCGCCCGACCACGCCAATCTTGTGACCCTTACAATCGTCTAGGCCGCGCCCATTGCGGCCCTGTCCCGGCTTGCTCTTTTTCCAAATACTCCGGGGGTCCGGGGGCTGGCCCCCGGCTTGGCGCAATCCAACCGGGCTAAAGCCTGCGCTCCAGATAGGCCTTGGTAAAGGCCGCATAGCCCTCGGCCGTCACCTGCAACTTGTCGCGCATCAATTGGTGAACCTCCGGCAAGCGGTGAAACGGCACCGCGGGCCAGACATGGTGTTCGGTGTGATAAGGCATGTTCCACGCCAGAAACCGCATCAGCCGGTTGGTGAATGTCGTCCGGGTGTTTTGAAGCATGTTGGCCACGCGCGGGCAGTCGCCGTGTTCGGCCAGAAGATAAAGCCGCAAGGCCGGTTGGCCCAGCAGGACCGGCAAGATCCAGACCCACCACAACAGGGGCGACCAGATCAGGCCCACCCCGACCACAAGATACCCGACCGCCATGCCCCGCGCCTCGGCCACGATCCGCGGCTTGGCGGCTTCGGGCAGATAGTCGCCCTCGGCCCGGCCCGCAGCCAGCGCCGCCATCAGCCGCAGCCCCGACCACCAATAGGGCAGGCCGGACACATGCCACAGCCACGCCCGAAGGGTTTCAGGCTTGCCGCCCAGAAGTTCGGGATCCTTGCCGTCGATATTGGTCCAGCGGTGATGCGCCAGATGGAAATAGCGAAACCACTCGAACGGCAGCAAAAGGAGGAACCCTGCCGCCCGCCCCACCTCATCATTCAACCGGGCGCTGGCAAAGGGGGTTCGGTGCGTCGCCTCATGTTCCAGCGTGAACAGGAACACGATCAGCACGCCCTGAACGGGCAAGAGCGCCCACCAGCCCGGCACGGCGGTGGCAATCAGCCCCCCGACCAGAAGGATGGCCCCCAGATGCAGCGCCAGATGCCGCAGGCCCGGCCCGTCTGACCGGGCAGTCATCGCCTCGCGCAGCTCAGCCGGCAAAGCTGAAACAAAGGCTTTGTGATCCATCATCCCTCCAGCGGCAGATCCCAGTCCGGCGCGGCCAGTTCAAATCCGTCAAAGCGGAACCCCGGGCTGACGGTGCAACTGACCAGCGACCAGTCGCCGGTTGATCGTGCCGCCTGCCACCACCCGGCAGGCACCACCGCCTGCACGACATCCTGACCCAGCACATCCGGCCCCAAGCGATACTCTTTCGCCGCCGTCTCGCCCATCGACAGGACAAGGGGCGCACCGGCATGCCAAAGCCAGATTTCATCGGCATCGACCCTGTGCCAATGGCTGCGTTCCCCGGCTTGCAGCAGAAACAGGATCGCGGTCCCGCTTGCGCGACCGCCAACCTGCGGTCCCGCCCATGTTTCGCGGAACCAACCCCCCTCGGGGTGCGGCTGAAGCCCGAGCTTTGCGATGATCGCCTGTGCCGTCATACCTGTCTCCATTCCCCCGGCGTAAGGCCGTCCAATGTCCAGTCCCCGACCCGCCAGCGGATCAGCCGCAGGCAGGGCAGGCCAACGGCGGCACACATCCGCCGCACCTGCCGGTTCCGCCCTTCGCGCAAGGTCAACTCGACCCAGGCGTCAGGCACCGATTTCCGCACCCGGATCGGCGGCATGCGTGGCCAAAGCCAGTCAGGCTCCGCCACGGCCTGCGCTTTTGCAGGCAGGGTGGGGCCATCGTTCAGCGTCACCCCAGCCCGCAACAGCGCCAGCGCGCTTTCTGTCACCACGCCCTCTACCTGCGCCAGATATGTCTTCTCCAGCTTGTGGCGCGGGTCGGCGATCCGGGCCTGCACCTTGCCGTCATCGGTCAGCACCACCAGCCCTTCGCTGTCGCGGTCCAGCCGACCCGCCGGATAGACCCCCTTCACCGGAACGAAATCCGCCAGCGTCTGCCGCCCGTCACCACCCGAGAACTGGCACAGCACGTCATAGGGTTTGTTCAGCAGGATCAGCATGCCCCTTGCTGCCACGTTCGCGCGGAAATGCAAACGGGCGCCCAAGGGCGCCCGTTGATTTCTTGACTGAAATCTTGCCGGAGTTCTGCAAAGCCCCCTCGCCGACCTCAGCCTCTCAGGATTGACCGGCCGGCATATTCCGCCGTCTCGCCCAGCATTTCCTCGATCCGGATCAACTGGTTGTATTTCGCCAACCGGTCCGACCGCGACAAGGAGCCGGTCTTGATCTGCCCGCAGTTCGTCGCAACCGCAAGATCGGCGATCGTGGCATCTTCCGTCTCGCCCGAACGGTGGCTCATCACGTTGGTATAGCGCGCACGGTGCGCCATATCGACGGCTTGCAGGGTTTCGGTCAGAGTGCCGATCTGGTTGACCTTCACGAGCATCGAGTTTGCGCAACCGGCCTTGATACCTTCGGCGAGGCGGCGCGGGTTGGTCACGAAAAGATCATCACCAACCAGTTGGATCTTGTCTCCCAGACGGTCCGTCAACAGCTTCCAGCCCGCCCAGTCATCTTCCGAACACCCATCCTCGATCGAGATGATCGGGTAATCTGCCGCAAGCCCTGCCAGAAAATCGACGTTTTCCTCGATGGACAGCGATTTGCCTTCGCCCTTCATCTCATACCGACCGCCCTTGAAGTATTCCGTCGCCGCACAATCCAGCGCCAGATAGATATCCTCGCCCGGACGATACCCTGCCTTCTCGATGGATTTCAGAATGAAATCAAGCGCGTCTCTGGCAGAGTTAAGGTTTGGTGCAAAGCCGCCCTCATCCCCGATGCCGGTGTTGTGGCCTGCGTTCTGAAGCTCTTTCTTCAGGGTGTGGAACACCTCGGCCCCCATCCGCACCGCTTCGCGGATGTCGGATGCACCTACCGGCATGATCATGAATTCCTGAATGTCGATCGGGTTGTCGGCATGTTCGCCGCCGTTGATGATATTCATCATCGGCACTGGCAAAACGCGGGCCGAAGTGCCGCCGACATAGCGGTAAAGGGGCTGCGCGGTGAACTCGGCAGCGGCTTTTGCAACGGCCAGCGACACGCCCAGAATGGCATTCGCGCCAAGCCGGGATTTGTTCGGCGTGCCGTCCATCTCGATCATGGTTCGGTCGATGCCGACCTGTTCGGTCGCGTCAAAGCCGACGAGTTCCTCGGCAAGCTCGCCGTTCACCGCGGCTACCGCTTCCAGAACGCCCTTGCCCTTGTAGCGGCTGGCGTCGCCGTCGCGGCGTTCATTGGCCTCATGCGCGCCGGTCGAGGCGCCAGACGGCACCGCGGCGCGGCCCATGGACCCGTCTTCAAGGGTGACGTCCACCTCGACCGTCGGGTTCCCCCGGCTGTCCAGAATTTCGCGGGCGTGAATGTCGATGATCGTGCTCATGGGTCTTCCCCTCAGGCCGAATTGTGCTCTCTCGGACCCTTTACCCCGGCTCACCCCGCATGGGAAGCGCGTTTGCGCGCCCGTTCACGGGCAAAGGCATAAAGACCCGACCCCACAATCAGCCCGGCCCCCAGAAGCGTCAGTGTGTCGGGGCGTTCGGCAAGAAAGATCACCCCCAGCGCCATGGAAAACACCAGCCGCGCATAGCGGAACGGGGCAACCACCGCGACCTCGCCGGTGCGCGTGGCGGCCGTTACCGCCCAGTAGCCCGAGGTGCCAAAGATCACTGCGCCCAGCAGGATCAGCGCCTCTGGCCCCGTCACCCCCCGCGCTCCGCCGGTGATGCCAAGCATCCCGACCCCAAGCACAGTCACCGCCATCAGACCCCATGCCGACACCTGCGCCGTGGTGACATGCCTGGGGATCGCCCGCGACGCAAGATCGCGTATCGTCATGCCTGCCACGGTCACCAGCACCAAAAGCGCCTCGGGGCGAAAGCCGTCGGCCCCCGGCTGGACCACCAGAAGAACACCGGCAAACCCCACCGTAATCGCCGTCCAGCGCCGCCAGCCGACCTTTTCACCAAAAACCAGTGCCGCCCCCATCGTGACTGCCAGCGGCATCGCCTGAAGAACCGCCGCCACCGTTCCCAATGGCACCACCGCAAGCGCCGCCACAAAGCTGGCGGTGCCGATCATCTCACCGATATTGCGTGCAATAACGGCCGGATGCAGCGCGTCCTTGGTCAAGATACGGCGCCCCGTGCGCCAGGCCATCAGCACGAAGACCGGCACGCCAAGCACGCCTGAGATCAGGATTATCTGTCCCAGCGGCAAACCCGCAGCTGCCCATTTCAGGAACAGATCCTCGACCGCGAACAAGGCCATCGCGCCAAGCATCAGCAAGATTCCGGTCAGGTTGTCCCTCTGGGTGTCAGGACGGAGGGTTTCATCGCGGATCATCCCGTCTTCTAGGCGGCGCAGGTGGCGATGGAAAGGGGGGCAGGCCCGCAGGCTGCGCCTTGCCCTTCGGGCGTTCCGCATGCACAAGTTTGCCAAGCGCAAAAGGGGATCTCATGAACCGCAAGGACCGGCTTGATGCCTTCGGAGGCTCTGTCCTTCTGGGGGTGACGCTTTTGCTCGCCTTCAACCAGATCATCGTAAAGCTGGTCAATCAGGGCCTGCAACCGGTGTTCTTCGCGGGGCTTCGGTCGGTTCTGGCCGTCTTCTTCGTCTGGGGCTGGCTGGTCTACATGCGCCGCCCGCCGCGGTTGAAGCGCAAGGTGCTTGGTCCCGGCCTTCTGATGGGTGCGGTCTTTGCCGCCGAATTTCTGTGCCTTTTCATGGCGCTGGACCTGACAACCGTTGGGCGCACTTCTGTCATCTTCTATTCCATGCCGGTCTGGTTTGCGATCCTTGCCCATTTCGGCCTTGGTGAACGGATTACCCCGGTTCGCGCCATTGGCCTTGCTTTGGCATTCATCGGGGCGGCATGGGCGATCCTGACCGGCAGCCAGTCGGGCGAGGGCAGCCTTGCGGGCGATCTTTTCGCGCTGGGTGGTGCGCTTGGCTGGGCTGGAACCGCCTTCATCGCCCGTCGTCCCACAATGCGGGCCGAGGGGCCGGAGATGCAGCTGTTCTGGATGGTGTTGGTATCCGGCCCGCTCCTTTTGCTGGCCGCCCCGTTCTTCGGCCCGTTGATCCGCGATCTGCAACCCGTGCATCTGGCGTTTCTGGTCTTTCAGGCCTCGGTCGTCGTCGCGGGCGGTTTCATAGCGTGGCTTTGGCTGATGTCGGTCTATCCGGCCTCGACCGTCGCATCCTTTTCTTTCCTTACGCCGGTTCTGGCGCTGGGGCTGGGCGCGCTAATTTTTGGCGAATCCGTCACTTGGCCGATTCTTGGAGCGGCACTTCTGGTTGGAGCGGGCATTGTCCTGATCAACCGCCCGACTGGCGCGAAGGCCTGACGCAGCAAGGGAATCGCCTTGCAGATAGTCTTGGCTCTGGTTCGGGTCTGGCTGGCTTTGGCAGGCTCGGCCTTCAAGCGCCCCGGAAACCTTGCAAATCCGGCACTCTTCACAAATTGCTCGAAGGTTGTCCCCAAACCTGTCCACAAGGCCCGGGTCGCAGGGGCCGGTTGTGGCCTGTGTGCCATGCAAAGCGTCAAGCCGCAAAATTTGCATTGAAGCGAAATTTTCTCGTTGATCGGGCGGTGTGATTACGACAGTTTGACGAAGCGGCAGGGGACACCACTAAATCTAGTGCCGCGGCGAACAGGCAAGAAGATCCAGATAAACAGGCATCCCAAGCGGATGCGTCCCTCCTGTCGGTGTTGCCGACGGGAAGGGGGGAGCTTTGCCGTCTTGCCGCGACCGGACGGAACGGCCTTGCCAGTTTTGAGAGATTAATCGGCCGAAACGGCCGCAAAAACGGAGTTCAGGGGCATGAAGATCGAGCGGAAGTTCACCACCGAAGCAACCGGCGCTTATGGGGCGCTGGCGTTCAACACCACGGTTTCCGAAATTCGCAACCCCGACGGCACGGTCGTCTTCCGCAACGACGCGGTTGAGATTCCCGAAGGCTGGAGTCAGGTTGCCTCGGACGTGCTCGCCCAGAAGTATTTCCGCAAGGCCGGCGTTCCGGCCGTCTTGAAGCGCGTGAAGGAAAAGGGAGTGCCGTCCTTTCTGTGGCGGTCGGTTCCTGATGACGAGGCGCTGGCGCAACTGCCGACCGATCAGCGCTTTGTCGGCGAAACCTCGGCCAAGCAGGTGTTTGACCGTCTGGCCGGGGCATGGGCCTATTGGGGCTGGAAGGGTGGTTACTTCACCACCGAAGCCGACGCTTCCGCCTATTATGACGAAATGCGCTTCATGCTGGCCCGCCAGATGGCCGCGCCGAACAGCCCGCAGTGGTTCAACACCGGCCTCCATTGGGCTTACGGCATCGACGGCCCGTCGCAGGGTCACTTCTACGTAGACCATGAGACTGGCAAGCTGACCAAGTCCGCGTCGGCATACGAACACCCCCAGCCCCACGCCTGCTTCATCCAGTCGGTCAAGGATGACCTCGTGGGTGATGGCGGCATCATGGACCTCTGGGTGCGTGAGGCCCGGCTTTTCAAATACGGCTCCGGCACCGGCACCAACTTCTCCTCGCTGCGGGGTGAGGGCGAAAAACTGTCGGGCGGTGGCAAATCCTCGGGCCTGATGGGCTTCCTCAAGATTGGCGACCGCGCCGCTGGCGCGATCAAGTCCGGCGGCACCACCCGCCGCGCCGCCAAGATGGTCATCATCGACATGGACCACCCCGATGTCGAAGACTTCATCAACTGGAAGGTGATCGAGGAACAGAAAGTCGCGTCGCTGGTGGCTGGCTCCAAGATGCACGAGGCCCGGCTCAACGACATCTTCGCCGCGATCAAGGCGTTCGATGGTTCGATGGAAGGTGCCACCGACCCGGCAGCCAACCCCGCCCTGAAAGCCGCGATCAAGGCCGCCAAGAAGGCGATGATCCCTGACACCTACACCAACCGCATCCTGCAATACGCGCGGCAGGGTTTCACCTCGATCGAATTCCCGACCTACGACACCGACTGGGACTCCGAGGCCTATATCTCCGTCTCCGGCCAGAACTCCAACAACTCGGTCCGCGTGACCGATGCCTTCCTGCGCGCGGTCAGGGAAGACAAGCCGTGGGAGCTGATCCGCCGCACCGACGGCAAGGTCGCCAAGACTGTCTCGGCGCGCGAGCTCTGGGACCAGATCGGCCACGCCGCCTGGGCCTGCGCCGACCCCGGCATCCAGTTCCACGACACCGTCAACGCCTGGCACACCTGCCCGGAAGATGGCGCGATCCGGGGTTCGAACCCTTGCTCGGAATACATGTTCCTTGACGACACCGCCTGCAACCTGGCGTCGATGAACCTGCTGACCTTCTTCCACAACGGCAAGTTCGACGCCGAGGCTTATGTCCACGCCTCGCGCCTCTGGACGGTCACGCTGGAAATCTCGGTCATGATGGCGCAGTTCCCGTCCAGGGAAATCGCTCAGCTTTCCTACGACTTCCGCACCCTCGGCCTTGGCTACGCCAACATCGGTGGCCTCTTGATGAACATGGGCCTTGGCTATGACAGCAAGGAAGGCCGCGCCCTGTGCGGAGCGCTGACCGCGATCATGACCGGCGTCAGCTACGCCACCTCGGCCGAGATGGCGAAGGAACTCGGTCCCTTCTCCGGCTACGCCCGCAACCGTGACCACATGCTGCGCGTCATCCGCAACCACCGCGCCGCTGCACACGGCACGGCCTATGAAGGCCTGAACGTTCCCGCCGTTGACCTTGACCACGCGAACTGCCCGGACCAAACCCTTGTCGCGCTTGCCAAATCCGCTTGGGACGAAGCGCTGAGCCTTGGCGAAGCACACGGCTTCCGCAACGCGCAGACCACCGTCATCGCCCCGACCGGCACCATCGGCCTTGTGATGGATTGCGACACGACGGGCATCGAGCCTGACTTTGCGCTGGTGAAGTTCAAGAAACTGGCAGGCGGAGGTTACTTCAAGATCATCAACCAGTCGGTCCCGGCAGCGCTTGAAAAGCTTGGCTACTCTACTGCCCAAGCCGCCGAGATCGTCGCCCATGCCGTCGGCCACGGCTCGCTTGGCCAGGCCCCGGCGATCAACCACACCTCGCTCATTGGCCACGGTTTCGGCCCGCGCGAGATTGAAAAGATCGAATCCGCCCTGCCATCCGCCTTCGACATCAAGTTCGTCTTCAACCAGTGGACCCTTGGCGCCGATTTCTGCAAGGGCAACCTTGGCATCCCCGAAGAAAAGCTGAACGATCCGACCTTCGACCTTCTGCGCCACCTTGGCTTCACCAAGGCCCAGATCGACGCTGCCAATGACCATGTCTGCGGCACCATGACGCTGGAAAATGCGCCGCACCTGAAGCCCGAGCACTACTCGGTCTTTGACTGCGCCAACCCCTGCGGCAAGACCGGCAAGCGTTTCCTGTCGGTCGAATCCCACATCCACATGATGGCGGCGGCGCAGTCCTTTATCTCGGGCGCGATCTCGAAGACGATCAACATGCCGAACAACGCCACCATCGCGGAAACGCTGGCGGCCTATGAGCTTTCCCACTCGCTCGGCATCAAGGCCAACGCGCTTTACCGCGACGGATCGAAGCTGTCGCAGCCGCTGGCAAGCGCGCTGATCGAGGATGACGACGAAGCCGAGGACGTTCTGACCAACGGCTCCTTGATGGAAAAGGCGCAGGTGATTGCCGAAAAGATCGTCGAAAAGGTGATCATCAAGGAAATCGTCCGCAGCAATCGCGAAAAACTGCCGGAGCGCCGCAAGGGCTATACGCAAAAGGCCATCGTCGGCGGCCACAAGGTTTACCTGCGCACCGGCGAATATCAGGACGGCTCGCTTGGTGAGATCTTCATCGACATGCACAAGGAAGGTGCCGGCTTCCGCGCGATGATGAACAACTTCGCCATCGCCGTCAGCGTCGGCCTGCAATATGGCGTGCCGCTGGAAGAATTCGTCGAGGCCTTCACCTTCACCCGGTTCGAACCGGCCGGCATGGTGCAGGGCAATGACTCGGTCAAGAACGCGACCTCGATCCTAGACTACATCTTCCGCGAACTGGCGATCTCTTACCTCGACCGCACCGATCTTGCGCATGTGGCCCCGAAAGGCGCCAGCTTCGACGATCTTGGCCGGGGCGATGACGAAGGCAAGCGCAACATCTCGGAAGTGTCCGACGCCGCCGCGACCCGCGGGCTGGAGGTGCTGAAGCAGATTTCTTCCACCGGCTACCTCAGGAAGCGCCTGCCGCAGGAACTTGTGGTCCTGCAAGGCGGGATGGGGGCGACGGCGCTGGCCAACGGCACCGACCCGGTTTCCACCCTGAACATGCTCGTCCCTGACGCGCGGGTTTCGGGCTTTTCGGAAACGGTCTCGACCTATGCGATCAGCACGGCCAGCATCTCGACCGACGCCCGGTCGAAGGCCAAGCTGCAAGGCTACACCGGGGACTCGTGCAGCGAGTGCGGCAACTACACCATGGTGCGCAACGGGTCTTGCCTGAAGTGCAACTCCTGCGGGGGAACGACGGGGTGTAGCTGATCCCGTCGTCGCAGACGATTGAATCCAACAAGTGGCGGGCATCAAAGGCCCGCCGCCGTTTATTGATACCCAACTGAACTCAAGCGTCCCCCGCGATCTTTGCCGCGAGCAAATCCAAAAAATCTGACTAAAGCTTGCCCCCGCGCCTTTTCTGAATACTCCACGGGAGGTCCGGAGGGTGTGAGACCCTAAGGGGCCAGCTTCAGGCGCGCCACCACCCCCATTTGACCCCGGCCGCGCCGCTGGCTACCATCCGCTGATGAAACCTGATCCCGCACAAGAAATGACCAAGGCCCTGCGCGACGGAGGTGTCCGCGTGACCCGCCAGCGCGAGGCGCTTTTGCGCGTCTTGACCGAGGCGCAGGACCACCCCGACGCGGCCGAACTTCACCGCCGCGCACGCACGCTGGATGACAGCCTGTCGCTGGCCACCGTCTACCGCACGCTTTCTGTGCTGGAACGTGAAGGTGTCGTGCTGCGGCTCGCGCTGGAAAACGGTGGCGCGCGGTATGAGGTGGCGGACGCCCCCCATCATGACCATATCGTCGATCTCGACACCGGCCAGATCACCGAATTCCGGTCGGAAAAGATCGAACAGCTGCAACGTGAGATCGCAGCCGAGATGGGTTACGATATCGTCCACCATCGGCTGGAGCTTTACTGCCGCAAGAAGCGCTGACCCCGGTCAGAGGTGCCGCACCAGCCGCAGCGCGTCATAGATCGCGGCATGGGTGTTGCGCGCTGCCACTGCATCGCCGATCCGGTAAAGCGCAAAGCCGGGCTTGCCGTCGCCTTCGGGCTGGGGGCGGCCATCGATCAGCGCATCGTGGTCAACCGCACCAAGATTGGCCGACAAGGGCTTGAGATCAAAGTAGATATCGGCCAAGGGCTGCGTGCCGTGATTGACCACCACCTGATCATAAAGCGCAGTTTTCGCCAGCTTCATGTAGTCTGATCCGATCGTGGTTTTCAGCTGGTTCCCGGACTTTTCAACCGAAGAAAGCCGGTAGGTCACGGTAAAGGTCACCTCCTTGTCCTGCATCGCGCGCATGTAGGGGACAAGGTTCATCGCCATGACATCGGGGGCAAAGGTGCGGTCTGGGGTCATCACCTCAACCTTGGCGCCTGCCTCGGCAATCAATTGCGCCGCCTGCAACGCGGCATGGTCGCCCGCGTCGTCGTACAAGAGCACGTTCGCGCCTGGCTTCACGTCGCCCGAAAGGATATCCCAGGTCGACACCACCAGATCATTACCCGCGCTCAACACATCGGTTGTGGGCAGGCCACCCGTGGCGATGATCACAACATCCGGGTTTTCTGCTGTTACGTCAGAAGCTTCTGCGAAGGTGTTGAAGCGGAACTCTACCCCTCGTGCAGCGCATTGTGCCATGCGCCAATCGATGATGCCGATCATCTCGCGGCGCCTTGGGCTGCGGGCGGTCAACAGAACCTGTCCGCCCGGCTCGGCCGCAGCTTCGATGACCACGACCTTGTGGCCCCGTTCCGCCGCCACCCGCGCCGCCTCTAGCCCCGCAGGGCCGGCACCGACGATCACTACCTTCTTTTGCCGCGCTGCCGGGGCGATGGCATGGGGCTGGGTTTCCTCGCGTCCGGTCGAGGGGTTGTGGATGCACAGAGCCATTCCGCCCTGATAGATCCGGTCAAGGCAGTAGGTGGCCCCCACACAAGGCCGGATGTCTTCTTCGCGGCCTTCGGTGATCTTCTGCACGATATGCGGGTCGGCCATATGCGCCCGGGTCATGCCCACCATATCCAACTGCCCGGAAGCCACGGCATAGCGCGCGGTCGCCACATCGGGGATGCGGGCGGCGTGGAACGTGGGCAGGCCCACCTCGGCCCGAATCCGGCCCGCGAAATCAAGGTGTGGGGCGGATTTCATCCCTTGAATCGGGATCACATCAGTCATCGCGGGGTCGGTGTGGATCCGGCCCTTGATGATGTTAAGAAAATCAACCAAGCCACTGTCACGAAACAGCTTTCCAATGGCGATGCCTTCGTCGGCGTCAATGCCGCCGGGGGCATCCTCATCCGCCGTATAGCGCACACCCAACAGGAAATCCGGTCCTACGCGTTTGCGGCAGGCGGCCAGCACCTCCAGCGAAAAGCGCGCGCGGTTTTCAAGCGACCCGCCGTAGGGCGCGGGCAAGGCGTTGGTGAAGGGCGACATGAACTGGTCCATCAGATGGCCGTAGCATTCAAACTCCACCCCATCGAGGCCGGCAGCGTGCATCCGTTCAGCTGCATCGGCGTAGTCATTGATAATGCGGGAAATATCCCAATCCTCAACCACTTTCGGAAAGGCGCGGTGGCTGGGTTCGCGCGCAGGCCCCGCGGCGACCACCGGCAGCCAATCGCCCTTGTCCCAGCGAGTGCGGCGGCCAAGATGCGTAAGCTGGATCATCACCGCCGCCCCCGCCTCGTGGCAGTCATCGGCAAGACGCTTCATCCACGGCACCACCTCGTCCTTGTAGGCGAGGATATTGTTGAAGACCGGCGGGCTGTCCTTCGACACCGCAGCCGAGCCCGCCGTCATGGTCAGCGCCACGCCCGCCTTGGCCCGTTCCAGATGGTAAAGCCGGTAGCGGTCTTTCGGCATCCCGTCTTCGGGGTAGGCCGGTTCATGGCTGGTTGTCATGATCCGGTTGCGCAGGGTCAGGTGCTTGATCTGGTAGGACTGAAGAAGCGGATCGGTCGACATGGGCTTGGGACTCGCTGGTAGTGTTTCGAGCAAGACTAGCGAGGGCTGCCGTGTCGCTCAAGCAAAATCGACACATGTGTCGAGTTTGCTGATCTTGTGCCTTGGGGCAGGGAGGGCATAGGGTCTGGGCATGGACACGAAACAGAATGAACGCGGGTGGCGCGGCACGCCGGAACTGTGGCTGGACGCGGCCTATGGGGTGCTGGTGGAAGCCGGGGTCGAGGCGGTGAAGGTCATGCCCCTGGCTGAACGGCTGGGGCTGTCGCGCACCTCGTTCTACTGGCATTTCGCGGACCGCGAGGCGCTTCTGGCCGGGCTTGTCGCAAGGTGGCGGGCGAAGAACACCGGCAATCTTGTGGCGCGCTGCGAAGCGCAGGCGGCAACCATTGCCGAAGCGATGCTGAACCTGATTGATTGCTGGGTAGACCCGGACCTGTTTGACAGCAGGCTGGAATTTGCGATGCGGACATGGGCGCTGACAGATCCGGTCGTTGCCGCCGAGATGGCTGAGGCCGATGCCGTGCGGCTGGCGGCGATCACCGCCCTGTTCAGCCGCTTTGGCTATGACGAAACCGAAGCGGATACCCGGGCGCGGGCGCTATACCTGACGCAGGTCGGTTATATCGCCCTGCGGTCGGCTGAGAGCTTCGAGATGCGGATGGGCCGCATCCCTGCCTATGTGCTGACGTTTTGTGGCAAGGCCCCCACGTCGGCAGAGGTCGCCGCCTTTCGCGCGCGCCACGCCGACAGATAGGGCATCCTGCCGTCGGGCTACTCTGCCGCGTGGGGCGTGGTCTTTCGGCGTGACAACGTGTCTTCCAGCGTCGCAAGCCGCCCTTGCAACAAGGCCATATCCTGTTGCCCGCGTGCGATCCGTTCGGCAAGGACATGGGCTTCGGGGTTCTCCGGCTCCACTTCCTTCTTGCCAAGGAACCGGCCCAGCATCCAGCTGAACAGGCGCGAAAGATCATCCATCACCAGATAAAGCGACGGCACCACGACAAGGCTGAGGACGGTGGACACAATGATCCCCCCAATGACTGCAATCGCCATCGGCGCGCGGAACGCCCCGCCTTCGCCCACGCCAAGCGCCGAAGGCAGCATCCCCGCCGACATCGCGATCGAGGTCATCACGATCGGGCGGGCGCGTTTATGGCCGGCCTCGATCACTGCCGCGATCCGTTCCATCCCGCGCACCCGCATTTCGATGGCAAAGTCGATCAACAGGATGGCGTTTTTCGACACGATCCCCATCAGCATCAAGATCCCGATCAGCACCGGCATCGACAAAGGGTTTTGCGTCAGGATCAGGGCGGCGGCCACGCCGCCCACCGACAACAGAAGCGAGAAGATGATCGTCAGCGGTTGCAGCACCGAATGGAACAAGAGGATCAGGACGAACATCATCAGCAGCACGCCCAGCACCATGGCGTTGACGAAGCTGCCCAGAAGCTCGGCCTGGACCTCGGCGTCGCCCGAGGGAGTGATCTTGACCGAAGGCGGCAAGTTCAACGTCGGCAAAATCTCCATGAACCGCTCGGTTGCCTGGTCCAGCACATAGCCGGGCGCGATATCCGCTCCGAGTGTGGCAACCCGCTGCCGGTCCAATCGTTTCACCGCCGATGGCCCTTCCGCCACCTCCACGGTTGCCACGGCCGACAGCGGCACCGGGCCGGTCGCGGTCTGCACCTTCAGGGCCGAGATGCGGGCAAGGCTGTCGCGCGATGCCTCATCCAGTTGCACCCGGATCGGCACCAGCCGGTTGTCGATGGACAGCTTGCCAAGGGCGGCTGACACGTCGCCGATTGTGGCAACCCGGACCAAGGCTGCAATCTGCTGCACGGTCACGCCCAGACGCGCGGCCTCTTCGGTCTTCGGGGTGATCTGGATTTCGGGCCGGGGCAGGGCAACCTCTGTCGAGGCGTTTTGCAGCATCGGCTCGTCGCGCAGGGCGGCGTCGATCTTGGCGATCGCGTCGTCAAGCGCGCGCTCGTCGTTTGACAGGATGTCAAAGCTGAAGGGCCGTGCGCCACCGCCCATGTTCGAGGCCTTGAACGCCCGCAGATCCGGCACCGCGCGCAGGGCGGCAAAGACCTCGGTCTCGATCTCGGGCTGCGGACGGATACGGCCTTGCAGCGGTGCCTCGGGCAGCATCGGCCCGATCACTGGCAGCATCTGGCCAAGGTCGGAAAGTTTGCGGCCCAGCCCGTTGTCCAGCCGGTCAAGGATGATGGTAAAGGTCGCGCGGCGGATGTCGCGGTCGCCAAGCGGGGTGGACCCGCCCACGACCAGCACCGATTTCACCCCGTCGATATCCTTGATCGCCGCACGCATCGCCTCGGTGGTGTCGGCCGTGTCGTCCAGGGTGCTGCCGGGCGGCAGTTCGACCGAAACCACGATCCGGCTTTCATCTTCCGGCGGGAAAAGACTTCCCGGCACGGCCAGCATTGCCTGAACCGAAAAGATCACCACGACGATGGCCGCTGCCAGCGTGACATAGTAGGTCGGCAGACCCAGCCAGCGGATTTTCTGAAAACGCCACACCCGCGTGGTGTTGCGCACCAGCCAGAGATAGCCGCGCATGACGAAACCGTCGCGCTCGCCGCCCTCATGGCCGCCGGCGTCCTTGGTCCGCATCAGATACGCCGCCATCATCGGCGTGATAAGCCGCGCCACGCCCAGCGAGAACAGCACCGCAATCGCCACCGTCAAGCCGAACTGGCGGAAATACTGCCCGGGAATCCCCGGCATGAAGCTGACCGGCACAAAGACCGCGACGATGGTCGCGCTGGTGGCGATCACCGCAAGGCCGATCTCGTCGGCGGCGTCGATGGCGGCGCGGTAAGGGGTCTTGCCCATGCGGATATGCCGGGCAATGTTTTCGATCTCGACGATGGCGTCGTCGACAAGGATGCCGGTGGCCAGCGTCAGGGCCAGGAAGCTGACAAGGTTCAGCGAAAAGCCCAGCATGTCCATCAAAAGGAACGTCGGCACCGCCGACAGGGGCAGGGCCACCGCCGCAATGAACGTCGCGCGCCAGTTGCGCAGGAAGGCAAAGACCACCAGCACCGCCAGAAGCGCGCCTTCCAGCAGGGTGTGGATCGCGGCTTCATAGTTGCCGTAGGTGTAGAAGACGGAATCATCCACCAGATCAATGCTGACATCGGAATGGTCCAGCCGCAGCTGATCGACCACCGAATTGGTGACTTCGGCCACGCTGACCTCGGACGCGCCTTTTGATCGGAAGACCAGGAAACTGACCAGCGGTTCGCCGTCGATCCGGGTGAAGCTGCGCATTTCCTCATAGCTGTCGATCACCTGCCCAAGGTCGGACAGCCGCACGAAACGGCCCGAGGGCAGGGCAATGCTGGTTGCCGCCAAGGCCTCGACAGTGCCGCTGTCGCCAAGGGTGCGGATCACCTGTTCGCCGGTGCCAAGGCTCAGCTTGCCGGCCCCAAGATTGGCGTTGGTCGCCGCGATCTGCGCGCTGACCGCCTGGGCGGTCACACCGTAGCTGTCCAGCCGGACCGGATCCAGTTCCACCCGTATTTCCCGGTCAGCCCCGCCGATCCGCGTGACCCGGCCAATTCCGGGGCGGCCTTGCAGCGAGCGCGTCACGGTATCATCGACGAACCAGCTGATCTCCTCGATCGTCTTGTCGGGGGCAGAAACGGCGAAGGTCATGATCGCCTGACCTTCGACGTCGATCCTTGTCACGATGGGCGCTTCCACATCGCCCGGAAGATCGCCGCGGATCTGGTCGACCGCGTCCTTCACATCCTGCACCGCCTTGTCGGTCGGCACGTCCATGCGAAATTCGACAGCCGTGGTCGAAAGCCCGTCAGTGACGGTCGAGATGACCTTCTTTACCCCGGTGATGCCGGCCACGGCATCTTCGATTTCCTTGGTGATCTGGGTTTCCATTTCGGCCGGGGCCGCGCCGGACTGACCGACACTGACCGCAACCAGCGGCACGTCGATATTGGGAAACCGCGTGATCGGCAGAGTGTTGAAGCTTTGCCAACCCATCACCATCAACAGGAAGAAGGCCAGAAGCGGGGCAACGGGGTTGCGGATCGACCAGGCTGAAAAGTTCATCGCTGCGCCCTCAGTTCGTGTTGCCGGTGGCAAGGACCGGGTTGATCCGGTCGCCGTCCCGAACAAAGGCTCCGGCCTTGGCCACGACCAGATCACCTTCGGCAAGCCCGTCGGTCACCTCGATGAGCCCGCCATCACGAATGCCAGTTGTCACAACAACCCGTTCGACCACTCCGTCGCGCACCCGCATCACCGTGATGCCTTCGCCCGAGGATCCGACCGCCGTCACAGGCACGGCCAGCCCTTCGCGGTCTTCCACGATGATCTCTGCCTCCACGAACATGCCGGACCGCAGGCGCTCCGGGTCCGAGACCTCGATCCGCGCCTGTCCAAGCCGTGACACGGGGTCGATCGTCGGTTCCACCAGCCGCACCATCCCGGTCAGCGCATCGTCCATCCCGGCGGCCCGCAGCCGCGCCGACTGGCCGGCGGCAAGCCGCAGCAAGTCGCTTTCGGCCACATCGGCCCGCAGTTCCAGCGCGCCGTCGCGGATCAGCACGAACATCGGCAGACCCGCTGCGGTGGCGATAGCCCCCAGCTTGGCATTGCGCGCAATGACCTTGCCGCCCACCGGTGCCTTGACCTCGGTCCGGCTGAGTTGCAGTTCCACGTTTTCCAGCCGCGCTTCGGCCAGCGACAGTTGCGCCCTTGCCGATTCAAGCGACTGGCGCGCCACCGAAACCCGTGCCGTAGCCGCAACCGCATTCGCGTTGGCCGTATCCGCCTGCGCTTGTGGCGCGCTGCCCTGCTCGCGCAAAAGCGCTGTCCGGTCCGCGACCCGCTGCGCTTCGGCTGCGCTGGATTCGGCCTCCACCAGCTGTGCCTCGCCTTGCGCGATGACGGCCCTTGCCGCCGCAAGCGACGCCAACGCCTCGCTTTTCTGAAGGTCCAGCGTAGAGCTGGACAAGACCGCCAGTACCTGACCCTCGGTCACCATGTCACCAACATCGGCCAGCAGCGCCTCCAGCGGTTGGCCTTCGATCAGGGGCGCCACCTGCACCTCTTCGACCGCTGCCACCAGGCCCGAGGCAAAGACCCGGTCGGTCAGCGTGCGGGCGGTCACTTCGGCAACCGTGATGGCCGGAAGGGCTTCGGCAGGGTCTGCGGCCGCAGAGGTCGCCGCTTCGGCCTCTTGGGCGCGCAAAGTGGCAGGAGAAAGGGCCAGGCCGAAAGCCGCAGCAAGAATCAGGATCGGGGTCGCGCGCATGGTCTGTCAGCCTTTTGCGGTGTCGTTGGAAATTTCGGTCAGGATATTCTCGATCGTCTGCACCACCATCGCGGCAAGCGCCGGGCTGGCGGGGCCGCACTGGCTGGTGCGCATTGCCACGGCCTTGACCAGCATGATCAGCATCTGGCAATGCCCGGCATACCTGTCTTCAGCCTCGGTCTGGGCGCGTCCGGTCACCCGCGCGAAGATCGCCGCAAGATGGGTCACGATCATCGCTTCCATCCGCATCGAAGCCGCAGCGATTTCCGGCTTGCGGATCGCGGCAGCGGTGATTTCAGCCCAAAGCTGGCCATCGTCCATGCAGTCTTCAGTCATCCTTGCCAGTATCTTCGCGCGAAGCCCGGACATTGGATCACCCGAGACAAGGATTTCCGCGAAATCGCGCTCGATCTCGGCCAGATCAAGCCCGACCATTGCTTCCACGATTGCGGCTTTCGACGGGAAATAGCGGTAGAAATTGCCAACGCTCATCCCTGCCGCGCGGGCAAGATCCTGCATGGACGCGCCATCAAAGCCCTTTTCGGCAAAGGCCTGCCGGATCGAGAACAGGATCTCGTGGCTACGTTCTTCGGTGGCGGCGGAGGGAAGGGGAAGGGTCATCGGGTTGGGTGCGGCTCGCCGGGAATGAACGTTCATTCACGCAGATAGCCACGCGGCCCGAAAGGTCAAGCAGAATCATGCGCCGCACCCGAGGGCGCTTGGCTTTTGGGCGGATTTAGCCCAAACGGGCGGCCGGCAAGATCAAATGTTGCGCGGGGCGCTTCGGGGGCAGGCAATGGCGGCAGGGTTCAGCTTCAATGTGGCGGCAACCGATGGCGCGGCGCGGACTGGCGCGATCAAGACCACGCGGGGCGAGATTCGCACGCCCGCCTTCATGCCGGTCGGCACCGCGGCCACGGTCAAGGCGATGCTGCCCGAAAGCGTGCGCGCGACGGGGGCGGACATCCTTTTGGGCAATACCTATCATCTGATGCTGCGCCCCACGGCGGAACGGATTGCTGCGCTTGGCGGGCTCCATCGGTTCATGAACTGGGACCGCCCGATCCTGACCGACAGCGGCGGGTTTCAGGTCATGTCGCTTGGCCCCTTGCGCAAGCTGACCGAGGAAGGCGTGCGGTTTTCGTCGCATCTTGACGGTTCCAAACACATGCTTACCCCCGAACGCAGCATGGAGATCCAGCGGCTTTTAGGCTCTGACATCGTGATGTGCTTTGACGAATGTCCCGCACTTCCCGCGACCGAGGCCGAGGTGGCAAAATCCATGCGCCTGTCGATGCGGTGGGCGCAAAGGTCGCGCGATGCCTTTGGCGACAGGCCGGGCCATGCGCTTTTCGGCATCATGCAAGGCGGTGTGACAAAGGATCTGCGCGAGGAATCGGCTGTGGCGTTGACGGGGATCGGCTTTGACGGCTATGCCGTCGGCGGCCTTGCGGTGGGCGAGGGGCAAGAGGCGATGTTTTCCGTTCTTGACTACGCGCCGGGCTTCCTGCCTGCCGACAAGCCGCGCTATCTGATGGGGGTGGGCAAGCCCGATGACATCGTGGGTGCGGTCGAACGTGGCATCGACATGATGGATTGCGTGCTGCCGTCGCGGTCCGGGCGCACTGGGCAGGCGTGGACGGCGCGGGGGCAGGTGAACCTGCGCAACGCCCGCCACAAGGATGACCCCCGCCCGCTGGAGGAGGGTTGCACTTGCCCCGCCTGCACCGGATACAGCCGCGCCTATTTGCACCATGTGGTCAGGTCGGATGAGATCATCGGCTCAATGCTGCTGACCTGGCACAACCTGCACTATTACCAGACCCTGATGCAGGGGTTGCGGGATGCCATCGGGGCAGGGCGCCTTGCGGGCTTCGTGTCTGCCTTTCATGCGCTGCGGGCAGAAGGTGACATTGCCCCGGCCTGAAGCGGGATGGTCGCACTTGATGACCGGAAAAATCACAAGCCGTTAGCGCACGGGCCACATTCTGTGCCAATAATTGCACGATCAATCACTAAATCTGGCCGCATTTCTTGGCCAGCCGGATTTCCATACGCATGGTGGGATCAAGGAAAACGAAGGTGTGATAGAGCATGGCTGAACTGACTTTCTTCGCTCGCCAGGATTCCACTACTGCCAGTAACGCATCGTTGAATCCGATGGGTGGCCAAGCCGAGACTATCACATTCACTGACGCCGTCCCTGGTGGCGACCTGATCTTTGATCCGCCGGGGCCGGGTGACGCGCCGCTGCCCGATCCCGACACCCGGGTGATCATCGGTGGCGTCACCTATGAATTCACCGTCCTGCTGACCGGCACTCTTCCAACCACTGGTCAAGGCACCGCGCAGCTTACCGGGGCAGCCTTGGCGCTTCGTGGCCGTGAAGTGATGGCTATCAGGGTAGTCGTCAATGGTGTTCCGCTTGAGTATTTCTTCGTGCTTGGAGAGCCGCCTGCGACACAGGCCAAGATGGATGCAATTGGCAACGGTGCCATTTCACTACTGAACGTTGTCACCGATGTGCCGTGCTTCTGCTCTGACACCGATATCGCCACTCCGTCAGGGGACCGCAAGATTGAAACCCTGCGGGCTGGCGACACTGTGCTGACCGAGGACGGCCGCGCCGTTCAGATCGCTTGGATCGGGGCCTCGCATTACAGCCAGCAACATGCGCGCGACACGCAGGCCGTGCGCCCGGTCACGATCCGCGCCAATGCGTTCGGTGCGGGCCTGCCGCGGCGGGATCCGACGGTTTCGCCGCAGCACCGGATCGTTGTCGAAGGGCCAGAGTGTGAGCTTCTGTTCGACAGCCCCAGGGTCTTTGTGATTGCCCGCCACCTGCCGGATGCGGTTGCCCATTCGCCTGACCCGGAAGGCGATGTGTCCTACTATCACATCCTGCTCGAAAATCACGAAATCCTGCTGGCCAACGGCCTGCCGGTCGAAAGTTTCCAACCCGCCCGTCGCATGGTCGAAGCCCTGTCCGGAGATGCGCGCGCAACGCTTGACGCCACCCTTGACGTGCTTGGGGCCGAGGCGATGTTGACCCGACCGGATGCCTTGCCGACGCGCGCCTCTTACGAAGCCCACGTCTTGTCGGGTTCCATCGCGGCGCAAAGCCCGCTTGCGGCTTTGGCTTTCGCAGCCGCCGCCGGCCAGCGCCTTTTCGCCTGACCCTCGGTCGCTGATTCTGGTGGCCAGTCTGGTGTTCTCACCGGACACAGGGGCGTGATTGACGCCCGGTCAGGTCTGTTCTGTTAAACGGGTCGGGCCTTTTCCCATCTTGCGGCTACCGGCGCGCAGGTTCAAACTGGCAACAGGTGAACTTGAAACCCTGCCTCAGGGACCACAAGTTAACGCATCTTAGGCGGAGCGGGCCGGGTTGCCGATGGTCGGGGCCCCGTGCGCTGCCGCGAACGAAGGACATGATATGACCGACACCCTGTCCCCCAGCTACCCCGTGCTGCCGCTCCGCGACATCGTGGTGTTTCCGCACATGATCGTGCCGCTTTTCGTAGGGCGCGAAAAATCAGTTCGCGCGCTTGAAGAGGTGATGCAGGACGACAAGCAGAT
Source organism: Tabrizicola sp. (assembly GCF_030373185.1). Classification (GTDB taxonomy): domain Bacteria; phylum Pseudomonadota; class Alphaproteobacteria; order Rhodobacterales; family Rhodobacteraceae; genus Tabrizicola. The sequence goes on along the minus strand of NZ_JAUCZH010000001.1, from coordinate 916,203 downwards.
CCTGCTGTCGTCGCAGAAGGATCCGACCGTTGATGATCCGTCGACCGATGGCATCTTTGACACCGGCGTGCTGGCCAATGTGCTGCAACTTCTGAAACTGCCCGATGGCACTGTGAAGGTGCTGGTCGAAGGCAAATCGCGGGTGAAGATCACCGGCTTTGTCGACAACCCGGCTTTCTTCGAAGCAACCGCCGTGCTTCTGGACGAAACCGATGGCGACGAGACCGCCGTTGAGGCGCTGGTTCGTGCGGTGTCCGAGGAATTCGAACGCTATTCGAAGATCAAGAAGAACATCCCCGAAGAGGCGCTTGCCGCGGTTTCCGACACCCGCGAACCCGCGCGATTGGCCGACCTTGTGGCCGGCCACCTTGGCGTGGACGTGAAGCAGAAGCAGGAGATCCTGGAAACGCTCGACGTGGCCGAGCGACTGGAAAAGGTCTACGGCCACATGCAGGGCGAATTGTCCGTCCTTCAGGTGGAGAAGAAGATCAAGTCGCGCGTGAAGACCCAGATGGAAAAGACGCAGCGCGAGTATTATCTGAACGAGCAGATGAAGGCGATCCAGAAGGAACTGGGTGACGGCGAGGAGGGCCAGAACGAGGTCGCCGAGCTTGAGGCCCGCATCGCCAAGACCGCGCTTTCCAAAGAGGCCCGCGAAAAGGCGGATGCCGAGATCAAGAAGCTGAAGTCGATGTCCCCGATGTCGGCCGAGGCGACGGTGGTCCGCAACTACCTTGACTGGCTTCTGGGCGTGCCGTGGGGCGTGAAATCCCGCGTCAAGAAAGACCTTGGCAAGGCGCAGGAACTGCTGGACGCCGATCATTACGGTCTGGAAAAGGTCAAGGAACGCATCGTCGAATATCTGGCGGTGCAGGCGCGCTCGACCAAGCTGAAAGGCCCGATCTTGTGCCTTGTCGGCCCTCCGGGTGTGGGGAAAACCTCGCTTGGCCGGTCGGTTGCCAAGGCGACGGGGCGTGAATTCATCCGCATCTCGCTGGGCGGGGTGCGTGACGAATCCGAAATCCGCGGCCACCGGCGGACCTATATCGGGTCGATGCCCGGCAAGATCATCCAGACGCTGAAAAAGGCCAAGACAACGAACCCGTTGATCTTGCTGGATGAAATTGACAAGATGGGTCAGGATTTCCGGGGTGACCCGGCGTCCGCGCTGCTGGAGGTGCTGGACCCGGAACAGAACTCCACCTTTGTGGACCACTACCTTGAGGTGGAATACGACCTGTCCAACGTGATGTTCATCACCACGGCCAACTCTTACAACATGCCCGGCCCGCTTCTGGACCGGATGGAGATCATCCCGCTTGCGGGCTACACCGAGGATGAAAAGCGCGAAATCGCGCGCCAGCATCTTCTGTCCAAGCAGATCGCGGCGAATGGTCTGAGGAAAGGTGAATTCTCCGTCACGGACGAGGCGCTGAACCACGTCATCCGCTACTATACACGCGAAGCGGGGGTGCGGAACCTTGAGCGCGAAATCGCCAAGCTGGCCCGGAAGTCGGTGACCGACATCCTGAAGAAGAAGACCAAGTCGGTGACCGTCGATCCCGCCAAGGTCGAGGAATATCTGGGCGTGCAGCGCTACCGCTATGGTCTGGCCGAGAAAGAGGATCAGGTCGGTGTCGTCACCGGTCTGGCCTGGACGTCGGTCGGGGGTGATCTGTTGCAGATCGAGGCGCTGAAGCTGCCGGGCAAGGGCCGGATGAAGACCACCGGCAAGCTGGGCGATGTGATGAAGGAATCCATCGACGCGGCGGCAAGTTATGTCCGCTCGATCAGCCCGCAGATCGGGGTGAAGCCACCCAAGTTCGAGACGATGGACATTCACGTTCACGTCCCCGATGGGGCGACGCCAAAGGACGGGCCTTCGGCGGGTCTGGCGATGGTGACCTCGATCGTGTCGGTCCTGACGGGGATTCCGGTCCGCAAGGACATCGCCATGACCGGCGAGGTCAGCTTGCGCGGCAACGCCATGCCGATCGGGGGGCTGAAGGAAAAACTGCTCGCGGCCCTCCGTGGCGGGATCAAGACCGTCTTCATCCCGGAAGAAAACGCCAAGGATCTGACGGAAATCCCGGACAACGTGAAACAGGGTCTGACGATCATTCCCGTCGCCCATGTCCGCGAGGTGTTGGCCAAGGCGCTGGTCCGTCAGCCCGAAGCGGTCGAATGGGATGAGGCCGCCGAAGAGGCTGCCGCCGCCGCCCGTGCCGCACAGGCCCTGCCACCGGCGCAGACCGCCCATTGATCAGCTTGCGCGCCCCGAAACTTCGGGGCGCGCCGCAGCGTCCCGCAAATGCGGTGGTCATCCGCATCCCTTCTTTCTAAGGTTGCGCGGCAACGATAACCCAAAGCTGAAAGCAATCATGGCCCCGCGCATTTCGAAGAAAACGACCGATGACAAGCCGACAAAGGCTGTGAAGCCGTCAAAGACTCCGCAAGCTGGCAGGCTGGCCCCGGACAAGCCCACGGCATCAGCGGCCACCAAGCCCTCGCCAAAGGCTACAGACCAGACCAAGGCAGACACGGTCAGGCTCAAGGATCTTGTCGAAGCGGTGGCTGCCGCGACTGGCACCAAGAAGCCTGCGGCGAAGGCCTCGATCGAGGCTGTGCTTGTTGCAATGGGTGACGCACTGAAGTCGGGATCAGTGCTGGTGCTGCCGCCGCTGGGCAAGCTGCGTGTGGCAAAGACCGCCGGAACCACGCTGACGCTGAAACTGCGGTTGGCCGACGCACCGAAAGCGGGTGGAAAGCCCCTTGCAGACGTCGGCGAGGATAGCTAAAAGCCGCCGCACCGAATACGGAATTCGGGCGATTAGCTCAGCGGTAGAGCGCTTCGTTCACATCGAAGATGTCAGCGGTTCAAATCCGTTATCGCCCACCATTTACCGAACAAGGCGCGCCGCGACGGTGCGCCTTTTTTCTTTGCCAGACCCGGCACAAGGCTTGCCAAGAGCTGCGCCGTCAGGATAGTCAGCGCTGGCGGGCGGTTAGCTCAGTTGGTAGAGCGTCTCGTTTACACCGAGAATGTCGGGGGTTCGAGTCCCTCACCGCCCACCATTCCCCCAAGACAGACAGGAACTTTGCTTGCTGCGGTGGCCTGTTCACCCCCGCACAGACAGCGCGCGCGGCTTTCGGGGTGCTTTTGCGGTCTTCAGGCCTTATCTTGGCATCAAAGGAGACCGCTTATGAGCTGGAACCCAATCCTCGACCCCACCATTCCGATCGGCGATGCCGTTGATGCGATCGAGACGGTGATTGTCCCGCGCGCCCGCGATCTTGGCGGGTTTGAAGTGCGCCGCGCGCTGCCTTCGGCCAAGCGGCAGATGGTCGGGCCGTTCATCTTCTTTGACCAGATCGGCCCGGCCGAATTCCTGACTGGCGAAGGCATCGACGTGCGCCCGCATCCCCATATCGGGCTTGGCACGGTGACGTATCTGATGCAGGGCCGTCTGCACCACCGCGACAGTCTTGGCACCGATCAGTGGATCGAACCTGGCGCTGTGAACTGGATGAAGGCGGGCTGGGGGATCACCCATTCCGAACGCACTGATGGAGAAGTGCGCCAGAAGGGTCAGACGCTGTTTGGTCTGCAAACCTGGCTTGCCCTGCCAAAGGCGCAGGAAGATGACCCGGCGGCCTTTGTCCACACCCCCAAGGCCGCGCTGCCGGTGCTGGAGGGCGAGGGCAAGACCGTCCGACTGATTCTGGGCAACGCCTGGGGGGAGGCCGCGCCCACGCCGACCGCGTCGGAAATGTTCTATGCCGATGCCAGTCTGGCACCCGGCGCCACCATCCCCTTGCCGGATGATCAGGAAGACCGTGGCGTCTATATCCTGCAAGGTGAGGTGACGGTGGGCGGGCAGACCTTCCCGACCGGGCAGATGCTGGTCTTTCGCCCCGGCGACCGGATCGGGGTCACCGCAGGGCCGCAGGGTGCGCGGTTGATGCTTCTGGGCGGGGCCACGATGGACGGCCCGCGCTTCATCTGGTGGAACTTTGTCGCCTCGTCAAAGGAACGGATCGACGCCGCGAAAGAGGCGTGGCGGGCGGGGGACTGGACGCATGGCCGCTTCCGCTTGCCGCCCGAGGACAAGGACGAATTCATTCCGGCGCCTGACACCTGAAAATCGGTCTTCCCGCGCACAGGCCCCATTGACGCCGCCCAACCCCTTGCGTAAGACGGCGCACGTTCGGAAGGCACCTTCCGGGCAGCGAGATGCGCGGTGGTAGCTCAGTTGGTTAGAGTACCGGCCTGTCACGCCGGGGGTCGCGGGTTCGAGCCCCGTCCACCGCGCCAGCCTCGCCCGCCCAAGGTGCCGGAAAAACGCTTCGCGCGGTGGTAGCTCAGTTGGTTAGAGTACCGGCCTGTCACGCCGGGGGTCGCGGGTTCGAGCCCCGTCCACCGCGCCACTTCTTCTGCAAGACCGGGCCAATGTGGCCCCTGTCCTGGGCATTTGATGGCCATTCTTGACAAGATCCCGTTTGCTATTCTGCTGATCGCTGCGCTGGCTCTTGGTCTTGCGCCGTTCTTCCCAGAGCCGCATCTTTGGGAAAAGCTGAAGATGCTGGTGGCAGGAACGCTGGTGAAGCCGGTTGATATCCTTGACCTTTTGATGCACGCGGCACCTGTGCTGCTTTTGGTGGCCAAGATGATCCGCATGGCAACCAGGACCGGGGGCTGATATCCTGTCGTCGGTTCTTGAAGACCCGAGACAGGCTTTGGTGCCATCGGTGCAACCTTACCGACACTGGTTCGTGAACCGAGGCCGATGCTAAAGCTTCATGCGGTAGCGGACATGGCCGTCGTTCTCGCAAAACCGGTCGTAGAGCCGCCGGGCGGTCGTATTGGATATCTCGGTCATCCAGTAAAGCCGCTGCCAGCCGCGCGCCCGGCCGATGGCGACAAGATCCTCGATCAGCGCGCGGCCCAGACCCTTGCCGCGCGCCTCTGGGGCGACAAACAGGTCTTCCAGATAGCCGTCATCCCCCATCACCCAGGTCGAGGGGTGGTGCTGGTGAATGGCAAAGCCCATCGGCTGCCCGTCCATGCAGGCCAGCCGGGCGGTCATGGGGTTGGCCGGGTCCATCAGCCGCGTCCAGGTGAACTCGGTCACGCCAGGGGGCAGGGTCATGTTGTAACCGTCGGTAAAACCCTGCCAAAGCGCAAGGAACGCCTCACGGTCGGCAGGGGTTGCATCACGAATCCCGATCATCCCGCGATCCTTGCCAGAACACGCGCCCAGGACCGGATGCCGTGGTGAAAGCTGTCCAGATCGTATTTCTCGTTCGGAGAATGGATCTGGTCATCATCCTTGCCAAAGCCGATCAGCATCGCGTCCATGCCAAGGATCGACTTGAAGTAACCAGCCACCGGGATCGAACCACCGGCTCCGACAAAGGCGGCGGGGCGGCCCCATTCTTCGGTCAGGGCTTCCCGGGCAGCCTCAAACGCGGGGTCGGCGATCGCCATGACCGAGGCGGGGTCGCCGTCGGTGGCGTGCCAGACAATTTCGCAGTCAGGCGGTATCTGGGCTTCGGCCCATGCGCGGAAGGCGGTCAGGACTTTCGCCGGGTCTTGTTGCGACACAAGGCGGAAGCTGACCTTGGCGTGGGCCTCGGCCGGCAGGACGGTCTTGAAGCCCACGCCGTTATAGCCGCCCCACATGCCGTTCACCTCGGCCGTGGGGCGGGACCAGATCATTTCGAGAGGCGTGCGGTCCTGTTCGCCTGCGGGGTGCGAAAGGCCCACGTCGCCAAGATATTTGGCATGGTCGAAGGCAAGTGACTGCCATTGCTGGCGCAAGCTGTCGGGCAGTTCTGCCACGTCGTCGTAGAAACCGGGGACGGTGACGGCGCCGCTGGCGTCGTGAAGGTTGGCGAGGAGTGCGGCCATTACGTGCAGCGGGTTGCGGGCAAGGCCGCCATACATGCCGGAATGAAGGTCACGCGACGCAGCGCGGACGGTGAATTCCGCTTTCGCCAGCCCGCGCAGCATGGTCGTGATCGCGGGAACAGCGCCTTCGAACAGGCCGGTATCACAGATCAGCGCAAGGTCGGCAGAAAGTTCAGCGCGGTTTTCGGTCAGGAAGGGAATGAGCGAGGGAGAGCTGGATTCCTCTTCACCTTCAAGAAAGATCGTCAGCTTGCCGGGCAGGCTGCCGTGAACGTGCTTCCACGCACGGCACGCCTCAATGAAGGTCATCAGCTGGCCTTTGTCGTCGGATGCGCCCCGGGCGCGGATCACGCGGCCTTTCGGGGTGTCTTGCAGTTCTGGGTCAAAAGGGTCGCGGTCCCAAAGATCAAGCGGATCGACCGGTTGCACGTCATAATGGCCATAAAACAGGATATGGCGGCCCGGGCCATCGGCGTGGCCAACCACCATCGGATGCCCGGGTGTTTGGGCGGCGTGGGCGTCAAAGCCCAGCGATTTCAGATCATTGACCAGCCAGTCCGCCGCGCGTGCGCAATCAGCCTTGTAGGCCGGGTCGGTAGAGATCGACGGAATCCGCAACAGATCCATCAGCCGGTCAAGCGACTGGGGCAGGGTTTCGTCGATGCGCGCAAGGACGGCGTTCAGGGTCATGGCTGTCTCCGGAATGTGATCAATTCGCAGCCTAGCAGGCGGCATGGGACTGTCCAGAGTGGGCCAACCGGAGTATGAAGGCGTCAGCGGGCCGGGTGGAGCAGGGGTTGGGGTGACAATTCGTCCCCTTGGCCTTTCCGGCCGGTTGACCGAAATCAAGGAACCATGGCGACAGGTCCGGCAGGATCGCCGCATAGGGGACCGGAGAAGACGATGGATTACGACAGCGCGCTTGATGCCAGCCTGCAACGCCTGCACGATGAAGGCCGCTACCGGACCTTCATCGATATCGAGCGGCGGCAGGGCCAGTTTCCGCACGCGGTCTGGACCAAACCGGATGGCAGCCAGAAGGACATCACCGTCTGGTGCGGCAATGACTATCTTGGCATGGGGCAGAACCCGGTCGTGCTGGCCGCGATGCATGAGGCGCTGGACGCGACGGGTGCAGGGTCGGGCGGGACGCGCAACATCAGCGGCACCACGGTCTATCACAAACGACTTGAGGCCGAGATTGCCGATCTGCACGGCAAGCAGGCCGCACTGGTCTTTACCAGCGCCTATATCGCCAATGACGCGACGCTTTCGACTCTGCGGTCGATCTTTCCGGGTCTGATCATCTATTCCGACGCGCTGAACCACGCCTCGATGATCGAGGGCGTCCGGCGCGGAGGAGGAGAGAAGCGGATCTTCCGGCACAATGACGTGGCCCATCTGCGCGCTCTTCTGGCGGCCGATGATCCGGCTGCCCCAAAGCTGATCGCCTTCGAATCGATCTACTCAATGGATGGCGATTTCGGGCCGATCGCAGCGATTTGCGATCTGGCGGAAGAATTCGGCGCGCTGACCTATATCGACGAAGTGCATGCCGTGGGCATGTATGGCCCGAGCGGGGCAGGGGTGGCGGAACGCGACGGCCAGATGCACCGCATCGACATCATCAACGGCACGCTCGCGAAGGCCTACGGCGTCTTTGGCGGCTATATCGCCGCCAGCGCGAAAATGGTGGATGCAGTGCGGTCCTATGCGCCGGGGTTCATCTTCACCACCTCGCTGCCACCGGCTGTTGCGGCGGGGGCGGCGGCTTCGGTCCGCTATCTCAAGACCGCCCAGAACCTGCGCGATGCCCAGCAGACGCAGGCAAGGATCCTGAAGACCCGGCTCAAGGCCATGGGGCTGCCAATCATCGACCACGGTTCGCACATTGTGCCGGTTCATGTGGGCGACCCGGTGCACTGCAAGCTGATCTCGGACATGCTGCTGGAGAATCACGGCATTTATGTCCAGCCGATCAACTTTCCCACGGTGCCGCGTGGCACCGAACGTCTGCGGTTTACCCCTTCGCCGGTGCATGGCCCCGGCGATATCGACAGGTTGGTGCGCGCGATGGATGCACTGTGGAGCCACTGTGCGCTGAATCGCGCCGAAGCGGCGGCTTGACCCATACTGCGTGTGCAAAGGCTCTTGCCCTATGCTACCGTTTCCACAATACGAAAAATGAGTGAGTCGCCGGGGAAGGGCGGTTTCACGCAGAGCGGTGGCCAAAGGGGACAGGGCGCAGATGATCGGTTGGAGGTCAAAACCTTCGACAACCGAAGAGGACAAGCCCAAGGGCTTTGACGACTTTGAGTTGCGTCTTGGTGATCTCATGCGGGGCGAGCGTGCCACGCTGGGAAAATCGCTGCTTGATGTTCAGCGAGAACTGAAGATCAAGGCCACCTACATCGCCGCTATCGAGAATGCCGATCTTTCTGCTTTCGAGACTCCGGGTTTCGTGGCGGGCTATGTTCGGTCCTATGCGCGCTATCTGGGTATGGATGCCGAATGGGCGTTTGAACGGTTCTGTGCCGAAGCCGGCTATGCCGTCTCGCATGGGCTTTCGGCGGCGGCGGCACCGCAGCAGATTCTGAAAGCCCGCGCCCGGGCAGAGTTTTCCGAGCCCCTTGCCAACCCGAATGCCAGCTTCGTTCCCCAGGGCGAAGGTTTCCTGTCTCAGGTCGAACCGGCCGCTGTCGGCTCGATTGCCGTGCTTGTGGCGCTGATTTCGGCGATTGGCTATGGCGGCTGGTCGGTGTTGCAGGAAGTGCAGCGCGTGCAGCTCGCCCCGGTGGATGAGGCGCCGACGGTTCTGGCGCAGATCGACCCTCTGGCAAATGCCGGTGGCACCTCGGCGCAAGTGGTCACCACCCGCCCGACCGGCGAGGCTTTGACGGCCGCCGCAGGCCCGGATGTGATGGACCGTCTTTACCGGCCGCAGGCGCTGGATGTGCCGGTGCTGACGTCCCGCGATGGGCCGATTGCCGCGATCAATCCGCGTGATTCTGGTGTGCTGGCTGCAGCGGGTGCAGCTTCGGCCGTTGACACCGCCCTTGCCGAGGCGCTTGGCGAAGACGTGCGGGTGATGGCTGCGGCCCAGCAGGGGATCGAAGTTCTGGCCGTGCGTCCTGCATGGGTTCGGGTCAACGCGGCGGATGGCACCGTTCTCTTTGAAAAGATCCTTGATGCTGGCGAACGTTACGTCGTCCCCGCATTGGAAGAACCGCCAGTCTTCCGCACCGGAAATTCCGGCGCGGTCTATTTCATGGTAGATGGCGTGACCGTCGGCCCCGCCGCACCCGGCGCGAATGTGGTAAAAGACATCGCCCTTTCCGCTGAGGCATTGACCGAGACTCTTGCTCAGGCCGATCTGGACAGCGATCAGGATCTGGCCCGATTTGCCACGGCCGATGCCTCCGGCCTGGTCCCGTCGGACGCCGTGTCAGAGTAACGTCACTAGTCCTTGCCACAAACTCGCATGCTGTTGCCGTCGTCGGCGGCGCGGCCTATCTTCTGCCCGTAGTCGCAGCGGAGCCATGACATGACGCACAACCCCATCCGCCCCTGGCGCAACATCGAGCGTCGGGTCTCGCGGCAGATCCGGGTGGGCAAGGTGCTGGTGGGCGGAGATGCGCCTATCTCGGTGCAGACGATGACGAACACGCTGACCACTGATGTCGCCGCCACTATCGAACAGATCCAGCGTTGCGCGGTGGCGGGGGCCGATATCGTTCGCGTCTCGACCCCTGACAAGGAAAGCACGGCGGCGCTGCGCGAGATTGTGGCGGAAAGCCCGGTGCCGATCGTGGCCGACATCCATTTCCACTACAAGCGCGCGATCGAGGCGGCCGAGGCGGGTGCGGCCTGCCTGCGGATCAACCCCGGCAACATCGGTGACGCCAAGCGCGTGGCCGAGGTGGTGCGGGCTGCCAAAGACCACGGGTGCAGCATCCGCATCGGGGTGAACGCGGGGTCACTGGAAAAGCACCTCTTGGACAAATACGGCGAGCCTTGCCCGGATGCGATGGTGGAATCCGGTCTGGATCACATCAAGCTGTTGCAGGACAACGATTTTCACGAATTCAAGATCAGCGTCAAAGCGTCTGATGTATTCATGGCGGCGGCGGCCTATCAGCAATTGGCCGGGGTCACCGATGCGCCGATCCATCTGGGCATCACCGAGGCAGGGGGGCTGGTTTCAGGCACGGTGAAATCCGCGATCGGTCTGGGAAGTCTGTTGTGGTTCGGCATCGGTGACACGATCCGCGTTTCCCTGTCCGCTGATCCGGTGGAAGAGGTCAAGGTGGGCTTCGAGATCCTGAAATCGCTGGGCCTGCGGCATCGGGGGGTGACGATCATTTCCTGCCCCTCCTGCGCACGACAGGGGTTTGATGTGATCAAGACCGTGTCCGCGCTGGAAGAACGGCTGGCCCATATCACCACCTCACTCAGCCTGTCGATCATCGGTTGCGTGGTCAACGGCCCGGGGGAAGCCCTGATGACCGACATCGGCTTTACCGGTGGCGGCGCGGGCAAGGGAATGGTTTATCTTGCCGGCAAGCAGGACCACACCCTGTCAAACGACCGGATGGTCGACCATATCGTGGAACTCGTGGAACAAAAGGCCGCCGAGATCGAGGCTGCCGAAAAGCTGGCTGCCGAATAGTACTCAGCCGTCGGCACGCACTTCGGCCACGATCTGGCGCATTGCCTCCAGCGGCACATAGCCGCGCACCATCATGCCCTTGGTGACAAAGGTGGGTGTGCCAGAGATTTCCATCGCGTCGGCCAGCGCATGATTGGCCTTGATCACCGCCATCACATCATCACTGTTCATCCGGTCAAGGATTGGCTGCGGGTCATGGCCAAGGTCACTTGCCAGCCGGGCCAGAGTTTCGCCATTTGGTTCGCCACGCAGATCGATCAGCCCGTCATGCGCGGCCTTGTAGGCGAGATCACCATGCAGTTGCAGCACGGCAATCGCAAACTGTGACGACAGAAGCGAGGCTTCGCCCAGGATCGGAAACTCTTTGACAACAAAGCGGATATTGCCGTCCGACTTCACCAGTTCCTCGACCTCGGTATAGGCCTTGCGGCAATAACCGCAGCGATAATCCATGAATTCCACCAGCACGACATCCCCCTCGGGGTTTCCACCGACCCAATCGGAAGGGCTGGCGAAAATCGCGTCGGCATTTGCGGCCAGCATCTCATGATCGCGCTGTGCGGCGGATTGTTCCTCACGCGAATGCAGCACGTCCATCGCTTCGATCAGCACTTCGGGGTTTTCCAGCAGATAGGCGCGGACTTCCTCACGGAAGGCGGCGCGTTCGCTGTCGGACATCCCGGCAGGGCCTTCGGCGAATGCGCCAGTCGTGGCAAGGCTGGCAGCAAGGCCAAGGGCAAGACGGCGCATTGAAGGCTCCTTCAAGAGGTTCCGCTGCGGCAGGGGCGGGCCGGGCGCACCCTTGCGACGGCGCGGGAAGAATAGGGGCGGCTTGCCGGGAAGATCAAGGCGCTACAGGTGTGCGACATGAGACTTCGCCCAATTGTGATCCTGCTTCGGCGGGGTTTGCCTTTTCGCCGTCAAGCGGGGATAAGTCGCGCGATGCGTGTTTTGACCCTTCCTCGTTTCGCCCGGCTTCTGGCCATGCCGCTTGTGCTTCTGGCGCTGGCCCAGCCGCCCGCAGCGCAAGAGCTTTCGGCACTGGCCAGGCTTCAGGTGGCCGGGTCTTCGATCACTTCGGCCGATGGCGGGCTGGACCTTACCTTGGCCATCAGCCAGCCGGTGCCGTGGCGACTGCGCTTCATGGCCGACCCGCCGCGCCTGTTGCTTGACGCACGCGAGATCGAATGGACCGGAATTGCGGCGTTGGAGGTCTCATCCCCAGCGGTAGCGCTGCGGGCGGGGAATTTCCGGCCCGGCTGGTCTCGTCTGGTGCTGGAACTGGACGGGCCGCAGCGCCTTGCCAGCGCAGAGATGGTGACCGGCGCCGAAGGCGCAGTGATCCGGCTTGCACTGGCCCCAGCGGATGCCGCAAGTTTCGCTGCCGAGGCTGGTCGCCCGGACCTGCCGGAATGGTCCGCGCCTGATCCCGCAGAGATCATGGCACCTTTGCCGGCAGGTGGCGGGCCGCTGATCGTTGTGCTCGACCCCGGTCATGGCGGCATTGACCCGGGCGCCGAACGCGATGGCCAGACCGAAGCCGCCCTGATGCTGACCTTCGCGCGCGAATTGAAGGAATTGTTGTTGCGCGACGGCCGGTTTGCGGTGGTGATGACGCGTGAGGAAGATGTCTTCGTCCCACTGGAAACCCGAACCTCGATAGCGCGCGACGCCGGGGCGGCGCTGTTCCTGTCGCTCCACGCCGATGCCCTTGCAGAAGGCGATGCGCAGGGGGCAACGATCTACACGCTGGCAGATGAGGTGACAGATGCCGCCAGCGCCGCCTTGGCCGAACGCCATGACCGCGATGACCTTCTGGCCGGGATCGACCTTTCCGATCAGGATGATCAGGTGGCCGAAGTGCTGATGGACATGGCCCGCACCGAAACTCAGCCCCGCACCGACCGGTTGTCGGATGCAATCGTCGCGGCGATCAAGCGGGCCGAGATCCGCATGCACCGTCGCCCGCAGCAAACCGGCGGGTTTTCAGTGCTGAAATCACCCGATATCCCTTCGGTTCTGCTGGAACTGGGGTTCTTGTCGTCAGAACGTGACTTCAACCGCTTGTCAGACCCGAAGTGGCGGGCGCGGATGGCCGGGGCGATCCGCGCCGCCATCCTGCAATGGGCCGAGGAGGAAGCGGCCCTTCGCGCGCTGGTCGCGCCCTGAGCCTTTGCGGAAGGCCGCCGTCACCGGATTTGTGATCGGCCAAGGTTTTGACGCGCGCGCGCGTCTGGTATAGTGCAGAGGCTTGACCAAAAAAGGGGCAACGGGTTGCTCAGATTCATCGGCAATGTTCTGGGCGGGCTGTTCACCTCGGTGACGCTGGGACTGTTCTTTGCGGCCCTGACGGTGGGCGGCATTTTCTACATGTATTCCCGTGACTTGCCGAGCCATGAAAGCCTTGCCCAGTATACCCCCCCGACGATCAGCAGGATCTATTCGGGTGAAGGCCGGATCATCGACGAATTCGCGCGCGAACGGCGGTTGTTCGTGCCGTCCGAAGACATCCCCGATCTGGTCAAACAGGCCTTCATCAGCGCCGAGGACAAGAATTTCTACAGCCACCATGGCTATGACACCCGTGGCATGGTCGCGGCCTTGGTCGAGGCGGTCCAGACCCGGGGGGAACGGGTGCGCGGGGCATCCACCATCACCCAGCAGGTGATGAAGAACTTCCTTTTGTCGTCAGACCGCACGGCGGAACGCAAGATCAAGGAAATCATCCTTGCCGCCCGGGTCGAAACCGCGATGAGCAAGGACAAGATCCTTGAACTTTACCTGAACGAGATTTTCCTTGGCCAGAACTCCTATGGGGTGGCGGCCGCTGCGCAAACCTATTTCAACAAGTCGCTGGCCGATCTGACGGCCGCCGAGGTCGCCTATCTTGCGGCCCTCGCGCAGCGCCCCGGCACCCTGCATCCGGTCCGCGACCAGAAAGACGCGCTCGCCCGCCGTGCCTATGTTCTGGGTGAAATGCATGACAACGGCTACATCGACGCCGAGACGCTGGAAACGGCCCGGGCAGAGCCGCTTTTGACCGTTCAGGGCGGCGATTTCGAAGCATTCCGGGAATCGCTGCCTTCACGCGATTACTTCACCGACGAGATCCGGCGCCAGTTGTCCGGCAGCTTCGGGGAAGAGGAATTCTTTTCTGGCGGCCTGACGATCCGCGCCACCGTCGACCCTGACCTGCAAACCGCCGCCGCCGCTGCCCTGCGCGCCGGTCTGGAAAGATATGACCGTGCGCAAGGCATCTGGCGCGGAACCGGCAAGACCATTCCGGTCGAGCAGTTGGCGTCCGAGGAAAGCTGGCGCGCGGCGCTGGCCGAGATCGAGGTGCCGCGCGACATTGCCACATGGTTCCCCGCTGTAGTGCTTGAGGTTGGCACGAATTCCGCGCGTGTCGGCATCGAAGGCGTAGCCGATTCCGCCGAGGGCCATTTCATCCCGGCCGATGATGTCACCTGGGCGCGCAAGCGGCTGGCCGATGGCAGCCTTGGCCGCAAGGCGCGGGTGGCTGGCGATCTTCTGGAACCGGGCGAGGTGGTCCTTGTCCGGGCGGTCACCAATGACGACGGCACCTTCCGGCGCTGGTCCTTGCGTCAGGTGCCTGAAGTGCAGGGCGCTTTCATGGCCATGGACGTGAATACCGGCCGTGTTCTGGCGATGCAGGGCGGTTTCAGCTATCAGGACTCGGTCTTCAACCGCACCACTCAGGCAACGCGCCAGCCGGGCTCCAGTTTCAAGCCTTTCGTCTATGCGGCGGCGCTGGACTCGGGCTTCACCCCTGCAACCATCGTCGTGGACGCCCCGATCGAGATTGACACCCCGCAGGGTCTTTGGACGCCGAAGAACGCCTCGAACAAGTTCTACGGCCCCACGCCCCTGCGCACCGGGGTCGAACAGAGCCGAAACCTGATGACCGTGCGGATCGCGCAGGAAATCGGGATGCAGACTGTTGCGGGCTATGCCGAACGCTTTGGCGTCTATGACCGGATGGGTCCGTTCCTTGCCAACTCGCTCGGGTCGCAGGAAACCACCTTGTTCAAGATGGTTGCCGCCTATGCGATGTTTGCCAATGGTGGCGAGCGGGTGGAACCCACTCTGGTTGACCGGGTGCAGGACCGCTTTGGCCGCACGATCTATCGCCATGACCAGCGCGTCTGCGAAAACTGCGCCGATCCGATCTTGCCGGCGGGTCAGGGGGTGAAGATCACCTCAAACCGCGAGCGGGTGATGAACGCGATCACCGCCTACCAGTTGACCAGCATGATGGAAGGCGTCGTCCAGCGCGGCACCGCGGCCGGGATCAACCTGCCCGTGCCGATTGCGGGGAAGACCGGCACCACGAATGACAGCAAGGACGTCTGGTTCATCGGTTACAGTTCAACCATCGCGGCGGGCTGCTACATCGGCTATGACCAGCCCCGCACCATGAGCGGTGCCTCGGGCGGCGGGTTCTGCGGCCCGGTCTTCGAAAGCTTCATGAAGACCGCGATCAAGGAATATGGTGGTGCGAAATTCGCCGTGCCGCCGGGGGGATATTTCATCAAGATCGACCGGTTCACCGGCCAGCAGCTTCCCGATGATGCAAGCGGTGATTATGTGGTGGCCGAATATTTCCGGCAGGGCGAAGAGCCGATCTTCGGCCTTGGCGCCTTGGTCGATGGCGGCTTTGCCATGGGGTCCAATCTGCCGCTTTTCGCCTATGGCGAAGGTGAGGGCAGCGATAGGGGTACCACCGTCACCAATGCCGAAGGGGAATCCGTCGTCGTGCCGAAGAAGGCCGATTTCGGAACCGTCGCATCCGGGGGGCTTTACTAGCCATTCTCCCATTGCAGCGCCGCACCCTTGCCGGGGCGCGGGCTTGCCGTTATCACCGCCCGCTGAAACAGACTACAGGATCAGACCCGACATGCGTGCCGAGACCCAGCAACAGATCGAAGCGATCCAGAAATCGCTGAAGCTTCTGGCGCAGCGGATGGATTGGGAAACCGCGCCGCACCGGCTTGAGGAATTCGACGCCATGATCGAGGCGCCGGACCTGTGGAACGATGCCGCCAAGGCGCAAAAGCTGATGCGGGAACGGCAGGCACTGATTGATGCCGTTGGCACCTACAAGCTGATCGACAGCGGCTTGCGCGACAATGTCGAACTTATCGAACTGGGCGAGGCCGAGGGCGATGCAGAGATTGTCACCGAAGCCGAAAAGGCCTTGGCCGATCTTGCCAAGCTGGCCGCCGCGAAAGAGCTTGAGGCGCTGTTGAACGGCGAGGCGGACGCCAATGACACCTTCCTTGAAATCAACGCGGGGGCAGGGGGAACGGAAAGCTGTGACTGGGCGTCGATGCTGGCGCGGATGTATGTCCGCTGGGCCGAAGCACATGGCTATACCGTTGAACTGCAATCGGAATCCGAAGGTGACGGCGCGGGGATCAAATCTGCCAGCTACAAGATTTCCGGTCGCAACGCCTACGGCTGGCTGAAGTCCGAGGCGGGGGTGCATCGGCTGGTGCGGATCAGCCCCTATGATAGTGCGGCGCGGCGGCATACGTCATTTTGTTCGGTCTGGGTCTATCCGGTGGTTGATGACAACATCGATATCGAGGTCCTGGACAAGGATATCCGCATCGACACCTTCCGGTCGTCCGGTGCGGGTGGCCAGCACGTCAACAAGACCGACTCGGCCGTGCGGATCACCCACTTCCCGACGAATATCGTTGTGACCTCCAGCCTGAAGTCGCAGCACCAGAACCGTGATATCGCGATGAAGGCGCTGAAGTCGCGGCTTTACCAGATGGAACTGGACAAGCGGAACGCGGCCATTCTGGAAGCCCATGAAAACAAGGGCGACGCAGGCTGGGGCAACCAGATCCGGTCTTATGTGCTGCAACCTTACCAGATGGTGAAGGACTTGCGCACCGGCTATGAAACCTCGGACACGCAAGGCGTGCTGGACGGCGATCTGGACGGGTTCATGTCGGCCACGCTGGCGATGAACGCATCGGGCAAGAAGCGCAGCGATTTTGCGGATGTCGAATAGCGGCATGGGCGCGCGCAGGGGCTTGCCTGAACGGCCCGGCACCGCCTAACATTTGGGCATGACAACAACCCATCCGCCTGCAGCGCCCGAAATCAACGAGCTTGACCTTTCCGACCTGAAGGCCAGCCTTGCGCTTGGCTGGCAGGATTTGCGCCGCGCGCCGCTTTATGGCTTGGGCTTTGCCTTGGTCTATGTGTTGGGCGGCTGGCTGATCTGGTGGGCGACCACGACCAAGGGTCAGATCTGGTGGACGCTGCCCGCCAGTGCGGGGTTTCCGATCCTTGGCCCGTTCATCGCCTGCGGGTTTTATGAAATCTCGCGCCGCTTGCAGGCGGGCGAGGCGCTGGATGCGGGCATCTTCGGGGTGATCTGGCGGCAAAAGGATCGGCAGATCCCCTCGATCGCGGCGGTGATCGTGGTGTTCTTCCTGTTCTGGAACTTTCTGGCCCACATGATCTTCGCGCTGTTTCTGGGCAATGCGCCGATGACCAATGTGTCATCTTCGCTGGCGGTCTTTGCCACGCCCGAGGGGATGGCGATGCTGGCCGTCGGCACCACCGTCGGGGCGGTCTTTGCGACGCTTCTGTTCAGCCTGACGGTGGTCAGCCTGCCGATGCTTCTGGACCGTGAGGTGGATTTCGTGACCGCGATGCTGACCAGCTTTGCCTTGGTGCGGGAAAATCCGGTGGTCATGCTGGGTTGGGGCGCGTTGATCGGGGTGGCGCTGTTTGTCGGGATGTTGCCGGGATTTCTGGGCCTCTTTCTGGTGCTGCCCTTGTTCGGGCATGCCAGCTGGCACCTATACCGCCGCGCCATCACCTGACGCTGCGACCGGTGGTCAGCGCCAAGAGGGCGGCAAGTGCCGCCATCAGCGCCCCAAAGATCGCCACCTGGCCAAATGCCGCGCCGGTTGTTGCCAGATGGTCGGCACCCTGTCCCGCCGCACCAAAGCCGGGGCCATCCGGCCCGTACAAAAGACAGCGGGCACCGAGGTACCCCCCGATGCCCGCAAAAGAGTCATGTCAGGTCAATTCAGCCCGCGTCGCCCGCAGCCGGGGCGTCCAGCCGCATTGACGGGGCCGCAGCTGCCGGCCGACCGGTTGCCAGCGGATCTTCCTGCCGCTGGACCGAGCCTTCGAAATGCGCGCCCGATTCGATGGCGATGGTCTTGTGGATGATGTCGCCTTCAACCCGTGCGGTCGAGGTCAGGCGGACCTTCAGGCCGCGCACCCGACCAATCACCCGGCCATTGACCACGATGTCATCGGCGACGATTTCGCCCCGGATCGTGGCGCTTTCACCAACCGTCAACAGATGGGCGCGGATATCGCCTTCAACGGTGCCTTCTACCTGAATGTCACCGGTGGTGCGCAGGTTGCCAACCACGGTCAGATCGGAAGACAGGACCGACACCGCCGCCTTGCCCTTCGGGGCGGAGGGGGTGAAGTCCATGCTGGGTTTGGTCATCGTTGCCTCCGGGGCTTTGGGCTTTTCGATCTCGGCCTTTGGGCCCGGCTCGTTGATGCGGCTTTTAGAAAACATTTTTCGCTGCCTTTATGAAGGTCATCGGGTTCACGGCGGCACCGCCAAGGCGGACCTCGTAGTGGAGATGGGTGCCAGTCGATCGGCCTGAATTGCCCATATCACCGATCCTGTCCCCGCGCGAGACCCTTTGGCCCACCTCGACCCGGATCTGGCTGAGATGCGCATAGCGTGTCTCGATGCCGAAGTCGTGCCGGATCTTGACCAGCCGACCATAGCCATTGTCCCAGCCAGCATGCGTGACAACCCCGTCACCCGTCGCATGGATCGCTGTGCCATAGGCACCCGCCATGTCGGTGCCTTCGTGCATCCGCGTGCCGTAACCCTTGGGATCCTTGCGATAACCAAAGCCGCTGGTCCAGCGAAAGCTTCCCTTTACCGGCATCGCAAACGGCAGCTTGAAGGCGGCGATCCGATACAGGTTCATCCGGTCAAGCCCGCCAAGGATGGCGTTGGCGCGCAGTTCTTCCGGCGTTGGGCCGCTACCCGAGGTCGAAAAGCTGATCGGCGTCAGTGGTCCGCCCTGACCGGAGTATCCCTTGCGGACCGTATCCAGCAGGTCGTCGGGCGACATCCCCGCCTCGCGGAACATCTTGTCCAAGGGTTCTACCGACACGGTGACGGCTTCTTCGAGTTTCGAAAAGATCGCATCGTTTCGCAGTTCGAGGCTGCGCTTTTCTTCGGCGATGGTGCGGGTTTCTTCACGCGCCGCATTTGCTTCGGACAGCATCGCGTCACGTTCTTCCGCCGTCAGGCCAAGCGCGCCGGTCAGGATTTCCAGCGTAGCCAGCGCGTCGCGGGCGCGGCCCATTTCGGTTGCGCCGCCGGATTGTTCGTTCAGCGCCACAGTCACGCGGTCCGCCTCAAGCCGGGCTTCGTCCCGTTCCTTGATAGTGCGGCGCAAGGTGTTCTGGATCGCGTCTATCCCGGTTTCCAGTTCCCGCCGGCGGTCTTCCGAGGCAAGCAGGCGTTCCTGCATTTCTGAAACCTGCGCAAGTGCCACGTTAAAGCGCTCCTGCGCCCGGGCAGCCTCATCGGCGCGCAGGTCGCGGTCGCTGGACAGGGCATTCAGCCGCTGTTCGTAAAGCGCCTGCTGACGTGCAGATTGTTCGCGCGCCGATCCGGCGCCGATGCTGTCCATCATGATCAGCGCGGTCGCGACGATCGTCCATGCAAGCGCCAGCGTCCCGCCGACCAGCGCGATGACTTGCGTGGTCGAGCGCAAGCGGATGAATCGGGTCTCGGTGTCGGACTTCAGGAACAGCCGCTGTTCGGGAAAGTGCCGTTCAAGGCTTTGATGCATCCGATAGGCGAGGCGGTTCAGCACGTTTGGGTCATCCGGTTCATGGCCTCTTTTCGGCTGGAAGGTTCCGCGTCCCAAGGCCATGCCCGCGCGGCTTGCAGACTGCTTAGCCAGCCCGTTTCAGGGCCGCAACAATTTTGACCGGATAGAGAGTTTTTCCGCGTGCTACAGGGTTTTTATCGGCAAGAAACCGCCGATCATCATGGGCTATTGCGGGCTCCGGTGGCTGACTCGGCAATCTCGCCTTCTGCAAGCGGCCAATAGAAATCGGGCGGCAGGCCCGCGTCGGCGCGCTTTGCTTCGTTGAAGGGTGGTTTCAGGTTGCCGTGAAAATACTGGCGCACAAGGCGGTGGAACACCTCTTTGGGGTCGGTGCCGTCGCGGCCGCAAAGCCAATTGAACCACTTGGATCCATAAGCGACATGGGCCACTTCTTCGCCGTAGATCACCTCCAGCGCCGCAATGGCCTGCGCCTCTCCGGCCTTGCGGAAGATCTCGATCATGCCGGGGGTCACGTCCAGCCCGCGCGCCTCCAGCACCATCGGGACCACGGCCAGGCGACCGTGCAGATCCCTGGCCGTGTCTTCTGCCGCGCGCCACATGCCGGCATGGGCGGGCATGGCGCCATAGTGGCTGCCCATCGCTTCCAGACAGTCGCAGATCAGGTTGAAATGCTTGGCCTCTTCGTCGGCGGCCTTCACCCAGTCATCGTAAAAGCCCATCGGCATCGGCTGGTCTGAGAAGCGGGCGATGATGTCCCAGTGCAGATCGACTGCATTAAGCTCGATATGAGCCACGGCGTGCAGAAGGGCAATGCGGCCCAGCGGGCTGCCGGGGCGGCGACGGGGGACATTCCTTGGGTCCAGCAGCTCGGGCCGGGCGGGGCGCGCGGGCTGCAAGGGCGGGGTGGCCCGACCGATGGCCGGGGTCTGGCCCGCCGCACGCGCGGCGAACCAGACGGCGGCATGGCGGCGGCCAAGGGCGGTCTTTTCCCGCCCGTCGGCGGTGGCCAGCACCTCGACCGCCATTTCGGCCAGCGTCTTCGTCATGTCGTGATCCTTCCCGCGGGGCCAGAATTCTTCGACGAAGACTCTTGGCCGATCCCAGTGCCGATCTCAGTGCCGGTCACAGGGCCTGCACGGCGGCAAGAACCTCATCTGCGTGGCCCTTGACCTTGACCTTGTTCCAGACTCGCGCCACTTGTCCCGCGGCGTCAATCAGGACCGTTGTCCGCTCGATCCCCATGTAGGTCTTGCCATACATGCTTTTTTCCAGCCAGACGCCGTAATCTTCGCAGGTGTGGCCGGTTTCGTCCGAGGCCAGCACGATGCCAAGCCCGTACTTCTTGCAGAACGTGTCATGGCTCTTCACGCTGTCTTTCGAGATGCCGATGACCGTGGCCCCCGCAGCGGCAAAGTCGGACAGGCGGGCGTTGAAATCCTGCGCTTCCAGTGTGCAGCCGGGGGTGTCGTCCTTGGGGTAGAAGTAAAGCACCACCTTGCCCGGGCGCAGCGCCGACAGGGTAATCGTCGCGCCCCCTTCTGCGTCCCCGTCGCGGGGCAGGGTGAAATCAGGGGCGGTCTGTCCTGCGGAAATCATGGGCGGCTCCTTGCTGTGCGCTGCATTGTGACTTTCGTTCTAGTTGCCTTCGGGCAAAGATAAAGGCAAGCAGACGCGAACCTTTCGCCGGAGGCAAATCCGGCACGCAAGAACAAGGTCGAGCAGCAAAAGCGGGGCAAGCTGACGGACATGCAGGAAACAGGGCCGGGCCAGGATCGCGGGACAGCTCCCGGGAACCGTCTGGCTGGACTGGCCCCTGCCGCCGCCGCGCAGCCAGTCGGACCCCTTGTCGTGCCTGCGCCCCGAAAATCGCGGCGCAAGCGCACGCGGTTCAGTCTGACGGTTGTCCTGACGCTGGTCGTCCTGGCGCTGGGGTTCGGCTATCTGACCCTTGCCTATAGCGGCAAGACACTTCGGTTGCCCACCTTCGTTGTGGCCGAGGTCGAGGCGCGGATGAATGCGGGACTTGCCGGCACCCGTCTGCCGCCCGGCACCGTGGTATCCCTTGGGGATGTGGAGTTTGCGGTGGATGGCGCTTTTGTGCCGCGCTTCCGGCTGGAGGATATCCGCCTGATCGAAAGCGCGGGCCGGTCGTTGCTGACCCTGCCCGAGGCGCTTGTCACCTTCGACCCCGAGGCGCTGATGTCGGGCAAGATCCGCACCAGTTCGATCCGGCTGATCGGGGCGCGGTTGTCGGTCCGGCGCGACCGGAGCGGCCAGCTTGACCTTGAGCTGGGTGGAGCAGGGTTGGGGGCCGGGCCGAAAAGTCTGGGTGAAGTGCTGACAGCGGCTGACGCGCTGTTTTCTGCGCCTGCCTTGGCAAGCTTGCGGGTGATCGAGGCCGAGGCCCTGACCCTGACACTGAACGACGATCGGGCGGGGCGGTCGTGGCAAGTGGGCGACGGGCGTCTGACCATCGACAACAAGCCAGACGCCGTGGCCGCCGAACTGGGGCTGACCTTGCTGGATGGGTTGGTCCCGGCGCAGGCCACCGTGACCATTGTCGCTGCCAAGCGTGGCAGCGTCGAGGGGGATGCCAAGGCGGCTGGCGCGCGGCTGAGCGCGCGGGTCGACAATATTGCCGCCGCCGACCTGGCGGCCATGGCGCCACCCCTGGCCTGGCTTGGGATCTTGCAGGCACCGATCTCGGGCGCGCTTTCCGCCAGCATCGCCGCAGATGGCGCGATTTCCGGGCTGGAAGCCGATCTTGAACTTGCCACGGGCAGTATCGCTCCGGGGGAAGGGGCGCGACCGATCGCTTTTGACCGGGCCGCGATGTCGCTGCGCTATGATCCGGTGACGGCCCGTCTGACATTGACCGATCTTGCAGTGGAAAGCGCGTCCCTGCGACTGCGGGCGCGGGGGCATGGCGATCTTCTGGCACCAGACGGTGCGCCGTTGGCCGAAGGTGATCTGCCCGACAGCGTGCTGGCCCAGATTGCCTTTTCCGAAGTGGTGGTCGACCCGGAAGGCCTGTTCGAAGAACCGGTGCGCTTTTCGCAGGGCGCGCTGGATCTGCGGTTACGGCTTGACCCGTTTCGGCTGGACATCGGGCAACTCGCACTGGTCGAGGCGGGAGAACGGCTGTTGCTGTCCGGGTCGGTGCAGACGGGTGAGGCGGGCTGGAAGGCCGCGCTGGATGTCGTGCTTGACCGGATAGATTCCGAACGCCTGCTCAAGCTCTGGCCAGTGTCGGTGGTGCCGTTGACCCGTACTTGGTATGCTGAAAACGTGGGTCAGGCGACGCTCAGCGATGTCCGCGCCGCAGTGCGCCTCTCGCCCGGCACTGATCCGCGCTTCAGTCTTGGCTATGAATTCGCCGAGGCAGAGGTGCGGTTTGTCCGCACCTTGCCACCGGTTCTGAACGCACGCGGCCACGCCACGCTTGAGACGCAAAGCTATACTGTCATGCTGGACCAAGGCCATGTCATCGCGCCAGAAGGCGGGCGGATCGAGGCGGATGGATCGGTCTTTCAGGTGATCGACATCACCCAGCGCCCGGCAACGGCGAAGATCACTCTGATCACCTCATCGGCGCTGACCGCCACATTGTCGCTTCTGGATCAGGAACCGTTCAGCTTCTTTTCCCGCGCAGGCCAACCGGTAAACCTTGGTGCCGGGCGCGCTGAACTTGTGACGACCCTTCTGATGCCGCTGAAACCGAAGGTGACCTTGCCCGACGTCAGCTTTGTCGTGGCTGGCCGGATCGTTGATTTCACTTCGCCCGCGCTGGTGCCGGGGCGCATCCTGACCTCGCCTGAAGTGACCGTCGCGGTGGATACCGATGGGCTCTCCTTGTCCGGCAAGGGTATGCTGGACCTGATGCCGGTTGATCTGACTTACCTGCAAGGCTTCGGTCCGGAACAGAATGGCCGGGCGCGGGTGAACGGTACGGTGATGCTGTCCGATGCGGTGCTGCGCGACCTTGGGATCGAATTTCCCGCCGGAGCAGTGCGCGGCGAAGGGGCTGCGGCCATCGACATCGCATTGGTCAAGGATCAGCCACCGCAACTGACGCTGACCTCGAACCTTGTCGGCCTTGCGCTGCGGATTGATCCGCTTGGCTGGTCGAAAGCGGCCAATGCGCGCGCAAGCCTTGATCTTGAGGCGCGGTTGTCGGCGCAGCCAAGGGTTGACCGGCTGGCCCTGACCGCGCCTGGTCTGACGGCGGAAGGAGAGATTACCACGACCGCTTCCGGCGGGCTGGACAAGGCCAGCTTTACCCGCGTCCGGGCGGGGGACTGGCTGGATACCCCGGTCACCCTGTCGGGCAACGGGCGGGGTCAGGCGTTGGATGTGGCCGTTTCCGGTGGCAGGCTTGACATGCGCTTCATGCCAAAGACCGGCAGCGGCACCGATGCATCGGGGCCGATCCGGGTCAGACTTGACCGGTTGATCGTGTCGGAAGGGATCACGTTGACCGGCTTTCAAGGCGATTTCGGGTCACGCGGCGGCTTCAATGGACGGTTCAGTGCCGGCGTGAACGGTCAGGGTGCGGTGCAGGGGCTGGTCGCCCCGGCCAATGGCGGCAGCGCAGTCCGCATCACCTCGGACAATGCAGGCACCGTCATGGCGGCGGCTGGGATCTTCGAGAACGGGCGCGGTGGAACCCTTGACATGACCCTGTCGCCGCGCGGGCCAGAGGGACATTACAACGGCAAAGCCAGTTTCGAGCGGTTGCGGGTGCAGGGCGCGCCTGCGCTTGCCGAACTTCTCAGTGCCGTGTCTGTGGTCGGTCTGCTGGAACAGATGGGCGGCGAAGGACTGGCCTTCAACAATGGCGAGGTGAATTTCATCCTGACCCCGGATGCGGTGGAAATCACCCAGGGCTCGGCGGTGGGGGCTTCGCTTGGGATCTCGTTTGCCGGGCTTTATCTGACGGCAGGCGGGCGTCTGGATTTGCAGGGGGTGATTTCCCCGATCTATCTGGTCAACGGCATCGGCCAGATCTTTTCGCGCCGGGGTGAGGGGCTCTTTGGCTTCAACTACCGGCTGACCGGCACGGCCGAGGCGCCGAACGTGTCGGTCAATCCGCTTTCGGTGCTGACCCCGGGCATGTTCCGCGAGATATTCCGTGCCGCCCCCCCGAACCTGAAGGACAGCGGCGGATGAAACTTGCCGATTTCGATTTTGACCTGCCTGAGGCGCTGATTGCCACAAGGCCCGCGCGGCCCCGCACCTCGGCCCGGCTCTTGCTGGCTGAAGGTGACAGGATCAGCGACCGCCGGGTCAGCGACCTGTTGGATATCCTGCAGCCCGGGGATCGATTGGTGCTGAACAACACCAAGGTGATTCCCGCCCGGCTGTTCGGCACCCGCCAAAGGGGCGATGCGGTGGCCAAGATCGAGGTCACGCTTCTGGACCCCCGCCCGGATGGCTGGCGCGCGCTGGCCAAGCCCTTGCGCAAGGTGGCGGTGGGTGAGGTGATCCGGTTTTCAGACCGGCTTTCTGCCACCGTGGCCGCCAAGACCGAGACCGATCTGACCCTGACCTTCGCCCTGACGGGCGAGGATTTTGACGCGGCCCTTGCCGATGCCGGGGTGATGCCCTTGCCCCCCTATATCGCCGCCAAGCGCGCCGCCGATGATCAGGACCGCACCGATTACCAGACCGTCTTCGCCCGCCACGCCGGGGCCGTGGCCGCCCCGACCGCGAGCCTCCACTTTGACGAGCCGCTGTTGCGCGCACTTGCCGCCAAGGGGGTCGATCTCACCGAAGTCACGCTTCATGTCGGCGCAGGCACCTTCCTGCCGGTCAAGGTCGAGGATGTGACCACCCACCGGATGCATGCCGAATGGGGCCGCGTGACCGCCGCCGCCGCCGCCGAGATCAACGCGACAAAACGGGCAAGGGGCCGGATCATCCCGGTCGGCACCACCGCGCTGCGGCTGATCGAAAGCGCCGCCAGCCCCGATGGCACCCTGCACGCTTGGGAAGGTGAGACGGATATCTTCATCTACCCCGGCTACCAGTTCCGCGTTACCGATGCTCTGATGACCAATTTTCACCTGCCGAAATCGACGCTGGTGATGCTGGTCGCGGCATTGATGGGCGAGGCACGCATCCGTGCCATCTATGATCACGCGGTCCGGACCGGCTACCGGTTCTTCAGCTATGGTGACAGCTCGCTTTTGATCCCGGATGCCGGGGGCAAGGCATGATGCGCCGCTCTGTTGCCGGCGTTCCGCGGGCGGTCGTGAACCGCCCTCCGGCTGTCGCTGAGGATCGGCTGCGCCTTGACCCAGTCGTTATACCTGACAATTGTCGCTTGGTTCCGAAGTGCGGCTTGCCGCAGTGACACCCAACAGAAAGCCCGCCTCATGTTTCTTGTCCTGCGCAATTCCTGGGCCTTGCTGATCGGGATCATGCTTTTGATGCTAGGCAACGGGATGCAGGGGACACTCCTCGGCATCCGCGGCAGCATCGAGCAGTTCACCACGCTTCAGATGTCGATCGTAATGTCGTGCTATTTCGTGGGTTTCCTCTTCGGCTCGCGCATGGCACCCGAGATGATCCGCCGCGTCGGACATGTGCGGGTCTTTGCAGCACTTGGGTCGATGATTTCGGCGGTGCTGGTCATGTACGCCGTTGCGCCGAACTGGATCGCCTGGGCGCTGATGCGGGTGTTGATCGGGTTTTCCTTCTCGGGCGTCTACATTACCGCCGAAAGCTGGCTCAACAACGCCTCCACCAACGAGACGCGGGGGCAGGCGCTGTCGCTTTATCTGATCATGCAGATGATCGGGATCATCTCGGCGCAGGTTCTGCTGAACACGGGCGATCCGTCAGGCTATATCCTGTTCGTCATCCCCTCGATCCTGGTGTCGCTGGCCTTCACGCCGATCCTGCTGTCTGTCACTCAGGCCCCGGCCTTCGAATCGACCAAGCCGCTAAGCTTTCGCAAGCTTTTCAAGGCCTCGCCGCTTGGCTGCGTTGGCATGTTCCTGCTGGGCGGGGTGTTCTCGGCCCAGTTCGGCATGGCTTCGGTCTGGGGAACACAGGCCGGGCTTTCGGTCCGCGACATCTCGATCTTTGTGGCCTTCATCTATGTTGGCGGGCTGGTGCTGCAATATCCGATCGGCTGGGTGTCCGACCGGATGGACCGGCGCAAGGTGATCCTGTGGCTGTCAGTCGCGGGCGCGGTCTTCCTGATGATCCCGGTGATCTACGGCCTTCTGCCCTTTGCCTCGACGCCCTTTGTCCTTCTCGTCCTGGTCGGCGCGGTGGGGGGGGGGATTTCGAACCCGCTCTATTCGCTGCTGCTGGCCTATGTGAACGATTACCTCGACAATTCCGACATGGCGGCCGCCTCGGCGGGTCTGATGTTCATCAACGGGCTTGGCGCGATCGGCGGGCCGATCCTGACCGGCTACATCATGGCCGCGATGGGCCCGGACGGCTTCTTTCTGTTCATGGCGGTCCTGTTCGCGGCCTTGGCGGCCTATACCGCCTGGCGGATGCAGCGGCGCCAGCGGGCCCCGGCGCCGCATGCCAGCTTTACGCCGATGTCGCCGAACCTTTCGGTCATCGCCGTCGAAGCCGCGCTGGAGAAAAGCGAAGGCGCCGCGCGCCGCAACGAGGACTAGCCGGCGTTGCGCCCAAGGTTCAAACCTGTCACGATTTGACGAAAGAAGGGGCGCGCGCATGTCTGACCCATTGGAAGTGCTTGATTTCTGGCTCAACGAGATCGGGCCGAAAGGCTGGTATGCCGGGGGCGAGGCGATTGATGCCGCTTGCCGCGACAGGTTCGGCGATCTGTGGCAGGCGGCCCATGATGGCGGGCTGGAACACTGGGTCGACGGCACTGTCGGCACGCTCGCCTATCTGATCGTGACCGACCAGTTTCCCCGCAACATCCACCGCGACAGCCCGCTTGCCTTCGCCACCGACGCCCGCGCCCGGACTGCGGCGCGCAAGGCCGTGGCCGAAGGCTGGGACATGAAGGCCCCCGAACCGGAACGCCAGTTCTTCTACATGCCTTTTGAGCATTCCGAAGACCCAGCCGATCAACAGCTTGCGGTGGAATATCTGACCGAGCGGATGTCGTCCGAACCGGACATGGCCCTGCATGCCCGCGCCCATGCCGAAGTGATCCGCCGCTATGGCCGCTTTCAGACCCGCAACGCGGCCCTTGGTCGGGTCAATACGCCCGAGGAACAGGCCTATATGGACGAAGGCGGCTACATGGCGCTGGTCAAAAGCCTTGGCGCTTAGTCATGCGCCTGGCGCATAGGGCTGCGGCAACCCCTGCGTTGCTTGGGCGAAGGAAATAGTTTAAGGGCAAACTACTTTTCCAGGGAGGGAAGAATGGCAGGCCAGAACTTCGACGTCATCGTGATTGGGGCAGGACCGGGGGGCTATGTTGCCGCGATCCGGGCCAGCCAGCTTGGCCTGAAGGTCGCCATCTTGGAACGCGAACATCTGGGCGGCATCTGCCTGAACTGGGGCTGCATCCCGACCAAAGCCATGCTCCGCTCGGCCGAGGTTTATCACCTGATGCACCGCGCCAAGGAATTCGGCCTTGGTGCCACGGGGATCAGCTATGACCTGCCCGCCGTCGTTGCCCGGTCGCGGGGTGTGGCCAAACAGCTCTCGGGTGGCATCGGCCATCTGATGAAGAAGAACAAGGTCACCGTCTTCATGGGCGCGGCCACGATCCCCGCCAAAGGCACGGTCAGCGTCAAGACCGACAAGGGCGTCGAGACCCTGACCGCGAAATCCATCGTGCTCGCCACCGGCGCCCGCGCGCGGGAACTGCCGGGGCTGGAAGCCGACGGCGATCTGGTCTGGTCCTACAAGCACGCTTTGGTGGCCTCCCGGATGCCAAAAAAGCTGCTGGTCATCGGGTCAGGCGCCATCGGTATCGAATTTGCCTCGTTCTTCAACACGCTTGGCGCCGATACCACTGTGGTCGAGGTGATGGACCGGATCCTTCCGGTGGAAGACGCCGAAATCTCGGCCTTCGCCAAGAAACAATTCGTCAAGCAGGGCATGAAGATCATGGAAAAGGCGGCGGTCAAGAAGCTGGACCGCAAGCCCGGGCAGGGCGTCACAGCCCATATCGAAAAGGACGGCAAGGTCGAAACCCACGATTTCGACACGGTGATCAGCGCTGTTGGCATTGTCGGCAACGTCGAAAACCTTGGGCTTGAGGCGCTGGGGGTCAAGATCGACCGCACCCATGTCGTGACCGATGAATACTGCCGGACCGGCGTTGACGGGCTTTATGCCATCGGTGATATCGCCGGCGCGCCATGGCTTGCCCACAAGGCCAGCCATGAAGGCGTGATGGTTGCCGAGCTTATCGCCGGAAAACACCCGCACCCGATCAAGCCGAACTCCATTGCCGGCTGCACCTATTGCCACCCGCAGGTCGCCTCGGTTGGCCTGACCGAAGAAAAGGCCAAGGCCGCAGGATATACTCTCAAGGTCGGTCGCTTCCCCTTCATCGGCAACGGCAAGGCGATTGCGCTGGGCGAGGCCGAGGGCATGGTCAAGACCATCTTCGACGCCAAGACCGGCGAGCTCTTGGGCGCCCACATGATAGGTGCGGAAGTGACCGAACTGATCCAGGGCTATGTCGTCGGTCGCAGCCTTGAGACCACCGAGGAAGACCTGATGAACACCGTCTTCCCGCATCCGACCCTGTCCGAGATGATGCACGAAGCCGTGCTGGACGCCTACGGCCGCGCTCTGCATATCTGACCCCCACAGCGGCTTCCTCTCTGCTTAAATATCCCCCGCAGAGCGGGAGCCAAGCGGGCTTTGCCCGCGCAGGTGACCCAAAAGGCGCGCGGCGGCATTTGCCGCCGCTCCGCAAGATCACCGTCGCCACTGGCGCATCGCGTGGCGCAAGGCTACCAAGGCGGCATGCGCGCCCTGCCTCCGATGGTCCTTGTTCTTCTCTTGTGGTTTGCCGGGCTTGGGGCCGCGGCGCAGTTCGGCAAGATTTCCATTCTTTATGAACCCTTGCGCGGCACCTATGGTGGCTATGGCGAGGTGGCGCTTGGTCTTGTCGTGTCAATCGTGGGTATGGTCGGGCTGATCTTCGGCACCACGGCGGGGCTTCTTGTTGCCCGG
This sequence comes from Tabrizicola sp., assembly GCF_030373185.1. Taxonomy (GTDB): domain Bacteria; phylum Pseudomonadota; class Alphaproteobacteria; order Rhodobacterales; family Rhodobacteraceae; genus Tabrizicola. The sequence continues at coordinate 886,592 of NZ_JAUCZH010000001.1, read as the reverse complement.
GTCGGCCCGCGCCGGGCGATTGTGGCGGCCCTTGCGGCAGGGGCGGCGATGTCGGCGCTGCAATCGCTGTTCCCGTCCTATCCCTTGATGCTGGCCAGCCGGATCATCGAAGGTGCCTCGCATCTTGCCATCGTCGTGGTCGGCCCGACGATGATCGCCGCCTTGGCACCCGAGGCGAAGCGGCCCCTTGCAATGACGCTTTGGTCTTCGTTTTTCGGCGTCACCTATGCGGTTCTGGCGCTGATCGGGCCCCTGGTCACGCCAGGCGGTCTGTTTCTTGGCCATGCCGGATTCATGGCAGGGCTGGCGCTGATCCTTGCCGCGACCTTGCCCGCAGACCCAAAGGCCGCCCCGGCCCCGCTGGCGAACCTTTTGGGTCAGCATGCGCAGATCTATGCCTCGCCCCGGCTTGCGGCCCCGGCGATGGGGTTTTTCTGCTATACTTTCCTTTACGTTGCTGTCCTGACCCTCTTGCCGCCCGAAACGCCCGCAGCCCAACGTGCGCTGATTGCGGCGGGGATGCCGCTTGCTTCGATCGCGGTGTCGCTGACCCTTGGGGTCTGGCTTTTGCGCCATCTGACGCCGGTGCGGCTGGTCCAATGGGGCTATGGGGTGGCGATTCCGGGTTTTGTGCTGGTCTGGCTGTTCTGGGGCAATGGGGCAGGGATGGTGCTGGGCGGGTTCTGGCTTTCTGCGGCTCTTGGCATCGTGCAGGGCGCCAGTTTTGCCGCGATCCCGGAACTCAACGCAACGGCGCAGGACCGCGCGCGGGCAGCGGGGGCGGTGGCGCAACTGGGCAACCTTGGCACCACCAGCGGAACGCCGGTTCTGGCGGCGCTTCTTGCCTCCGCTGGCCCGCTGGGACTGGCGCTTGCCGCCGCCATTCTCTGTATGCTTGGTATCGGCTTGCATGCCGTGCAGGCAAAGCGCCGCCTCTTGCGCGCGGATTGACGCCCGTTCACTTTTCGTTCACAAATACGGGTTGGAGACTCGCCCACAAAGCCCTATCTGTTGCGGCGGTATCCGGGGGTTAGCATGGCCGAACAGAAGTTCATCGAGGTGCGGGGCGCGCGCGAGCATAACCTCAAGGGGGTGGATGTCAGCATCCCGCGCGATCAGCTGGTGGTGATCACCGGGCTTTCCGGGTCAGGCAAGTCGTCGCTGGCCTTTGACACGATCTATGCCGAAGGCCAGCGCCGCTACGTCGAATCGCTGTCGGCATATGCCCGGCAATTCCTTGACATGATGGGCAAACCGGACGTCGATCATATCTCGGGCCTGTCGCCTGCGATCTCCATCGAACAGAAGACCACCTCGAAAAATCCGCGCTCTACCGTCGGCACCGTGACCGAGATTTATGACTACCTGCGCCTTTTGTTCGCCCGCGTCGGCACGCCCTACAGCCCCGCGACCGGCCTGCCGATCACCGCGATGCAGGTGCAGGACATGGTGGATGCGGTCATGGCGATGCCGGAAGGCACCCGCGCCTATCTCTTGGCGCCGATCATCCGCGACCGCAAAGGCGAATACAAAAAGGAATTTCTCGACCTGCGCAAACAGGGGTTCCAGCGCGTCAAGGTCAACGGCACCTTTCACGAGTTGGAGGATCCGCCGACGCTCGACAAGAAGTTCCGCCACAACATCGACGTGGTGGTTGATCGGATCGTGGTCAAGGAAGGCATCGAAACCCGGCTGGCCGACAGCTTTCGCACCGCATTGAACCTTGCCGACGGCATCGCGGTGATTGAACTTGCCGATGGCAGCGATGAGCCGCAGCGCACCACCTATTCCGAAAAATTCGCCTGCCCGGTTTCAGGCTTTACCATCGCCGAGATCGAGCCGCGCCTGTTTTCCTTCAACGCCCCTTTCGGCGCTTGCCCGGTCTGTGACGGGTTGGGGATGGAGCTGTTCTTCGACGAACGGTTGGTGGTGCCGGACCAGAACCTGACCCTGATGCAAGGCGCTATCGCACCCTGGGCCAAGTCGAAATCTCCCTACCTTACGCAGACGATGGAGGCACTTTCCAACCATTACGGCTTCAACCTGAAAGCCAAATGGAAAGACCTGCCCGACACCATCAAGGAGCTTTTCCTGCAAGGGTCGAAGGGCGAGGAAATCCAGTTCCGCTACGATGAAGGTGGCCGCGTCTATCAGGTCAAACGGGTCTACGAAGGGATCATTCCCAACATGGAGCGCCGCTACCGCGAAACGGATTCCGCCTGGAGCCGTGAGGAGATGGAGCGGTATCAGGCCAACCGGGCCTGCGGTGCCTGTGGCGGGTATCGCCTGAAGCCCGAGGCATTGGCGGTCAAGATTGCCAGGCTGCACATCGGGCAGGTGGTGCAAATGTCGATCACCGAAGCCTATGCCTGGATCGAAGGCGTGGCCGAGACGCTGACGAAGCAGCAGAACGAAATTGCCCGCGCCATCCTGAAGGAAATCCGCGAACGCCTTGGATTCCTTGTGAATGTTGGGTTGAACTACCTGACCATGAGTCGCGCCGCAGGCACGCTTTCCGGCGGTGAATCGCAGCGTATCCGCCTGGCATCCCAGATCGGGTCAGGCCTGACTGGCGTGCTTTATGTGCTGGACGAACCCAGCATCGGCCTCCACCAGCGCGACAATGACCGCTTGCTGACCACGCTGAAGAACCTGCGCGATGCCGGGAACACCGTGCTGGTGGTGGAACATGATGAGGACGCGATCCGTGAGGCGGACTATGTCTTTGACATGGGGCCGGGCGCGGGCGTGCATGGTGGAATGGTGGTCAGCCACGGCACGCCCGCCGAAGTGGCCGCCGACCCGGCCAGTCTGACCGGCCAATATCTGTCAGGCGCCCGGGAAATCGCGGTGCCGAAGGTGCGGCGCAAGGGCAATGGCAAGAAACTGACGGTCGTGGGGGCCACGGGCAACAACCTCAAGAACGTGACCGCAGAATTTCCCTTGGGCAAATTCGTATGCGTCACCGGGGTTTCCGGAGGCGGAAAGTCCTCGCTGACGATCGAGACCCTGTTCAAGACCGCCGCCACCCGGCTGAACGGCGCGCATGAGACGCCCGCGCCATGCGAGACGATCAAGGGGTTTGAACACCTCGACAAGGTGATCGACATTGACCAACGCGCCATCGGCCGTACTCCGCGTTCCAATCCAGCGACTTACACCGGGGCCTTCACCCCGATCCGCGACTGGTTCGCCGGTCTGCCGGAATCGAAAGCGCGTGGGTATCAGCCGGGGCGGTTCAGCTTCAACGTCAAGGGCGGGAGGTGCGAGGCCTGCCAGGGCGATGGCGTGTTGAAGATCGAGATGAACTTCCTGCCCGATGTCTATGTGACCTGTGAGACCTGCAAGGGCCAGCGCTACAACCGGGAAACCCTGGAAGTGAAGTTCAAGAACAAAAGCATAGCGGACGTTCTTGATATGACATGCGAAGACGCGGCGGCGTTCTTTCAGGCCGTTCCCGCGATCCGCGAAAAGATGGACGCGCTGTGCGAAGTGGGTCTGGGCTATATCAAGGTTGGCCAGCAGGCGACCACGCTCTCAGGCGGCGAGGCGCAGCGGGTGAAACTCTCGAAAGAGCTTTCTCGCAGGGCCACCGGCCGGACGCTCTATATTCTGGATGAGCCGACCACGGGCCTGCACTTCGAGGACGTCAGGAAACTTCTGGAAGTGCTTCATTCGCTTGTGGAACAAGGCAATACCGTCGTGGTGATTGAACACAACCTTGATGTGGTCAAAACCGCCGATTGGGTGATCGACATCGGCCCCGAGGGCGGTGACGGTGGCGGTGAGATCGTTGCTGTCGGCACCCCGGAAGACATCTGCAAGGTCGAGGTCAGCCATACGGGCCGCTATCTGAAAGACCTTCTCAAACCCCGGAAAATGGCGGCGGAGTGATCCGCCGCCATTCTAATAAAGCATTCACGCCAAGGGTTTAATCCAGCGCCTTGAAGTTCAGGCTGGCACCATCCTTGATGCCCGAGAACCAGCGGGCGGTCACGGTCTTGGTCTTGGTGTAGAACTTGAAGGCGTCCGGCCCATACTGGTTCAGGTCACCAAAGGCCGATTTCTTCCAGCCGCCGAAGCTGAAGTAGGATAGCGGCACCGGGATCGGGAAGTTGATGCCCACCATGCCCACGTTGACCCGGCTGCCAAAATCACGCGCGGTGTCGCCGTCGGCGGTGTAGATCGCGGTGCCGTTGCCATATTCGTTGTCCATCACCAGCTTCAGCGCCTCGTCATAAGACCCGGCGCGGACGGTGGACAGGACCGGCCCGAAGATCTCCTGCTTGTAGATCTCCATGTCGGGGGTCACGTTGTCAAAAAGCGAGGGGCCAACGAAGAAGCCGTTCTCATAGCCCTGAATCTTCAGGTTGCGGCCATCGATCACCAGCTTGGCGCCCTGGTCCACGCCCGAACCGATCAGCCCCAGCACGCGTTCTTGCGCCTGCTTGGTGATCAGCGGCCCGAAATCCACATCATTTCCAGCGGTATAGGGGCCGACCTTCAACTTTTCGATCCGCGGGATCAGCCGTTCGATCAGCGCGTCGGCGGTAGCCTCGCCCACCGGAACCGCAACCGAAATAGCCATGCAGCGTTCGCCCGCAGCACCGTAGCCCGCCCCCACCAGCGCATCGGCGGCCTTGTCGAGATCGGCGTCCGGCATGATGATCATGTGGTTCTTGGCACCGCCAAAGCACTGGGCGCGCTTGCCGTTCGTGGCGGCGCGACCGTAGATATATTGCGCAATCGGCGTTGATCCGACAAAGCCCACGCCCTGAATGACCGGGTTGTCAAGGATGCCGTCCACCACTTCCTTGTCACCGTTCACAACCTGCAGCACGCCGTCCGGCAGACCCGCTTGCTTCAGCAGTTCGGCAAGCAAGAGTGAGGTTGAAGGGCAGCGTTCGCTTGGCTTCAGGATCATCGCATTGCCGGAAGACAGCGCCGGGCCGATCTTCCACAAGGGGATCATGGCGGGGAAGTTGAACGGGGTGATCCCGGCCACCACGCCAAGCGGCTGACGCATGGCGAAAAGGTCGATGCCGGGGCCGGCACTGTCCATCATCTCGCCCTTGAGCATGGCAGGCGCGCCCATGCAGACCTCGATCACCTCAAGCCCGCGCTGCACATCGCCCTTGGCGTCGGGGATGGTCTTGCCATGTTCGCGGGCCACAAGTTCGGCCAGCTTGTCCATTTTTTCATTGATCAAGGCGCCAAAGGCCATCATCACCCGCGCGCGGCGCTGCGGGTTGGTTGCGGCCCAGCCGATCTGGGCCTTGGCGGCCTCATCGATCGCGTGGTCAAGTTCGGCCAGCGTGGCTAGCGCGACGCGCGCCTGCACTTCGCCGGTGGCGGGGTTGTAGACGTCGGAAAAGCGGCCCGAAGCGCCCTTGACCCGTTGCCCGTTGATCCAGTGACCGATCTCTTGCATGGAATCCTCCCGAAGTTGCTGACACCCTATTACGCTTGCACAAACGCCAGACAAAGCGGCAAGATACCAAAAGTGTTTTGCATAAATGCAGAGGGCCGGGAGTGGACTGGGACGATCTGCGCATCTTTCTTGCCGTCGCTCGCACGGAAAGTCTGTCGGCAGCGGGCAAGCGGCTGAAGATCGACCCGGCTACAGTCGGCCGCCGCGTTGCCCGGCTGGAGGAAGCAACTGCCACCCGGCTGTTTGCCAAATCACCACAAGGCTATGCGCTGACCGAGGAAGGCGCTCGCCTGGTTCCCCACGCCGAGGCCGCCGAACGGGCTTCGCTGGCAGCGGAAGAAAGCCTGTCCGGCCCCGGTGGGTTGACCGGGCAGATCCGCCTTGGTGCGCCGGATGGCTGCGCGAACTACCTGTTGCCGCAGGTTCTGGCCCGGATCTGTGACGCAAATCCCGGTCTGGAAGTGCAGATCGTGGCCCTTCCGCGGGTCTTCAACCTGTCAAAGCGCGAGGCCGACATGGCCATTGCTGTCTCACGACCTGAAGCCGGTCGGCTGACGGTGCAAAAGCTGACCGACTATCACCTGCACCTTGCCGCCAGCCGCGACTATCTGGCCGCGCATCCCTTGACCGGCCCCGATGATCTGCCAAGCCACCGCTTCATCGGCTATATCCCCGACATGATCTTTGACAAGGAACTGGATTACCTTGCCGAAATTGGCGCAGGGCCGGCGGCTCTTGCCTCCAACTCGGTCTCGGTGCAGTTGAACTGGCTGCGCCACGGGGCAGGGGTCGGGGTGGTGCATGACTTTGCCTTGCCTGCTGCGCCGGAACTCGCGCGTGTGCTGACCGACCGGATCAGCCTGACCCGCGCCTTCTGGCTGATCCGGCACGAAGGTGACGGGCGGCTTGACCGGCTGAACCGATTCGCCGATCAGCTGACCCGCGAGGTCCGGGCAGAGATGGCGCGGCTGGAGTCGGCAGTTCGGCTGAGTGAAACGCAGGCTTGACAGAATCCCGTGCCAGCCCGACCCTTGACCTCCGGTCAGGAGGAGGGGCCGTCTCATGCTCGTGCAACAAATCCTCAAATCCAAGGGTGATGATGGTGTCGTGACCGTCCCACCCGGAACCAGTGTCAGCAAGGCGGCGGAACTGCTGTCGTCCCGACGGATCGGGGCCGTCATCGTCTCGCCCGACGGCAAGCGCGTTTCGGGAATCCTTTCCGAACGAGATATCGTCCGGGAACTTGGCAAGCGTGGCGTTCCCTGCCTGTCGGATACGGTAGATTCCCTGATGACGGCGAAGATCGTCTCCTGCACGCGCAACGAAAGCACCGACGAAGTGCTGGGCCGGATGACCGAAGGCCGCTTTCGCCACATGCCGGTGATGGAGGGCGACCAGATGGTTGGCCTGATTTCGATCGGTGATGTGGTGAAGGCCCGTCTGATGGAGCTTTCGGCCGAAAAAGAAGCGCTGGAAGGCATGATCAAGGGTTTCTGACCCCGGTCAGGGCAGCAGTCTTCCGCTTTGGCCGGTGCTGCCGCTGGCTCTTGGCAAAGGATGGGCGGCAGGTTTTCCCTTGCGCCCGGGGGCGCAATATTGTTGCGTGCGCAGGCAGCGGGGGGCAGAGGGGGCGATCCATGCGCATCGGGCTTTACCCGGGGACTTTCGATCCGGTTACCCTTGGCCATGTCGACATCATCCAGCGTGCAATGGCGCTGGTGGATCGGCTGGTGATCGGTGTGGCCATCAACCGTGACAAAGGCCCGCTTTTCACGTTGGAAGAGCGTGTGGCCATGGTGGAGGCGGAATGCTCCGCGATCACCGCCAAGACTGGCGGCGAGATCGTCGTCCATCCGTTCGAGAACCTGCTGATCGACTGCGCCCGCGATGTTGGGGCCAGCATCATCATCCGCGGCCTTCGGGCGGTCGCTGATTTTGAATATGAATTCCAGATGGTTGGCATGAACCGCGCGCTTGATGCCAGCATTGAAACCGTGTTCATGATGGCCGATGCCCGGCGGCAGGCGATTGCGTCAAAGCTGGTCAAGGAAATCGCGCGGCTTGGCGGGGATGTGTCGCAGTTCGTCACGCCGCCCGTAGTCGTGGCGCTGAAGGGCAAGTACAGCTGACATGCAAAGGGGGCCAAGCGGCCCCCGGATCGTCGCGTAGTGTGCGGCCTGTCGCTCAGGCAGCCTTGCCGTAGACGGCTTCGCGCGCGATGCGGTCGGCGTCGCCGGGGTAGATGCCGATATCCAGAGCTACGTCCAGCGGCAGGTTGGCAATCTCGTCACGGGTCTGGCGATAGGCCGCATAATTGCGGGCGGCGGTCTTCAGCATGTCGATCACGGTAATCATCTTTATCGTCCTTTCACTTGCGAAGGGTCTGCTTCTCCTCATCGCGTGGTCAGTATGTAGGAAAGGCGTTAGCGCAAACAACGGCCAATGCTGCGGTGCGGCTATGCGCAATATGCATGGCTTGAAAGTGAAAAAAGGCGCCCGAAGGCGCCCTTTCCCCAGCAAATACAGATATTTCAGATCAATTTTCCCATCACCACAGCGGTATCAGCCATGCGGTTAGAGAAGCCCCATTCGTTGTCATACCAGCTCAGGATTGACACGAAGGTGCCGTCCATCACCTTGGTCTGGTCCATGTGGAACACCGATGAATGGGGGTCATGGTTGAAATCAGACGACACCAGCTTTTCTTCCGTGTAGCCCAGAACACCCTTCAAACGGCCATCCGCCGCCGCCTTGATCGCTGCGTTCACCTCTTCGACCGAGGTCGCCCGCTTGGCGATGAACTTCAGGTCCACCACGGACACGTTCGGCGTCGGCACCCGCATCGCGAAACCGTCCAGCTTGCCCTTCAGTTCCGGCAGGACCAGCCCCACCGCCTTGGCCGCGCCGGTGGAGGTCGGGATCATCGACAGAGCCGCCGCGCGGCCGCGGTAAAGATCCTTGTGCATCGTATCCAGCGTCGGCTGGTCGCCGGTGTAGCTGTGGATGGTCGTCATCATCCCCTTCTCGATCCCGATGGCCTGGTTCAACACCTGCGCCACGGGCGACAGGCAGTTGGTGGTGCAGGATGCGTTCGAGACGATGATGTCATCCTTGGTCAGCGTGTCATGGTTCACGCCGTAGACGATGGTCTTGTCGGCGCCGTCGCCGGGGGCCGAGATCAGTACCCGCTTGGACCCGTTTTCCAGATGCGCCTGGCATTTTTCCTTGGAGGTGAAGATGCCGGTGCATTCCATCACGATATCAACATCTGACCATGGCAGGTCGGCCGGATTGCGCAGCGCCGTCACCAGCATGTTTCCGCGGCCCACGTCGATCCAGTCGGCGCCGGTGGTCACGGTGGCGGGGAAGCGCCCATGCACCGAATCGTAGCGCAAGAGGTGCGCGTTGGTCTCGACCGGGCCAAGATCGTTGATCGCCACGACCTCGATGTCCGTGCGCCCCGATTCCACGATTGCCCGCAGCACGTTGCGGCCAATGCGGCCAAACCCGTTGATGGCGACTTTAACCGTCATGATCTTTCCTCCGAAGCTGAATCGGCGCGTTCCGATAGCGCTAACAAAGCGATATCGGTCAGAAATGCAACCTCAGTCTGACGCTGTCAGCGCCAGAATGCCACCCATTCGACCAGATCAAGGAACTTGCGCGCCAGAAAGAAGACGGCTGATGCGTCATTCAATGTCGCATCGGCGACAATCGCAGTGGCAAGGATCGCTCCCAGCCAGAACGCGATGACATTGGTCAAGGCAGGCCCTCCGGTTGGGGCCATTGCCCCGTTACTGCGCGAGTCGTCCCATCACACCGGCGACATCGGCCATCCGGCATGAGAACCCCCATTCGTTATCATACCATGCCAGAACCCGCACGGAACGCCCTGCGACCTTGGTCTGGTCCGGCGCGAAGATGCAAGATTGCGGCGTATGGTTGAAATCGATCGAGACCTTGGGCTCCGGGTCATAGGCCATGACCATGCCCATGTATCCCGCGCAGGCTTCCCTTACGATTTCGTTGACCTCGGCCACAGTCACCGATTTCTCGGCGATAAAGGTCAGATCGACAGCCGAGACATTCGGCGTCGGCACCCGGATCGACGAGCCCTCCAGCCGACCCGCTAGTTCCGGCAGCACCTCGCCAATCGCCTTGCCGGCCCCGGTAGAGGTCGGGATCATCGCCATCGCCGCCGCACGGGCGCGATAAAGATCCTTGTGGCGGCGGTCCAGCGTCGGCTGGTCGCCGGTATAGGAATGGATCGTGGTCATGATGCCGGATTCGATTCCGATTGTGTCGTTCAGCACCTTCGCCAAAGGCGCGAGGCAGTTCGTCGTGCAGGACGCGTTCGAGACCACCAGATGATCGGGCAAAAGGCTGCGGTGGTTCACGCCGTAAACCACCGTCAGATCGGCGCGTTTGGCCGGGGCCGAGACCAGCACCCGTTTGGCCCCACGCCCCAGATGCACGGCGGCCTTGTCCCGGTCATTGAACTTGCCGGTGCATTCCAGCACCACGTCCACGCCCTGCCAGTCAAGCTCTTCGGGGTTGTAGGTCGACATCATCCGGATCGGCCCGCGCCCAAGGTCAAGTCCTGCATCCGATACTTTCACCGCGCCGGGAAAGCGGCCATGCACAGAGTCATAGCGCAAGAGATGCGCATTGGTTTCCACCGGGCCGGTCGCGTTGATCGCCACCACCTGCACATCGTTGCGGTTCGATTCCGCGATATGGGCCAAGGTGCAGCGCCCGATGCGTCCGAAGCCGTTGATGCCGATGGTGATGGTCATGTCTTGCCCCTGCCTTGGAATAGCCTGCCTGCGCCATAACGGCTGACCATAGGGCTGAAAAGTCGGAAAGCGACAAGAAAACAGCATGTTAGCGCAATCTTCGCCTGTTTGCGCTAACCTTTTGCAGGGCTATGCCGAATCTGCGTTCCGCGCTACGCCATGGGCCTGACCGGCAGGAGCCAGACATGAGCGGACTTCTCGCATTACTTGATGACGTGGCCGCGATTGCCAAGGTGGCCGCAGCCTCGGTTGACGATATCGCCGCTGCGGCAACCAAGGCCGGGGTCAAGGCGGCGGGGGTGGTGATTGATGACGCCGCTGTCACCCCGAAATATGTGCATGGTTTTTCAGCCGACCGCGAGTTGCCGATCATCTGGCGCATCGCGCTGGGGTCAATGAAGAACAAGCTGATCATCCTGTTGCCCGCGCTTCTGGCGCTGGATCATTTCCTGCCGCAGGCGATCACGCCCCTCTTGATGCTGGGCGGGGCCTATCTGTGCTTTGAGGGCGCGGAGAAGGTGGTCCACGTGCTGTTCCCCCATGCCGACCCTCAGGTCGAGGCGGATTTTGACACCCGAGACCCCGCCCATCTTGAAGAAGAAAAGGTCGCAGGCGCGATCAAGACCGATTTCATCCTGTCGGCCGAGATCATGACCATCGCCCTTGCCACAATTGAGAGCCCAAGCTTCTGGATGCAGGCGATCACGCTGGCGGTGGTAGGGGCGTTGATTACCGTGGCGGTCTATGGCGCGGTGGCGCTGATCGTGAAGATGGATGATGTCGGGATGCACATGGCTGCGACCGGGCGCACAACTGGCGGCCGGGCGCTGGGGCGTGGGCTCGTCTTGGCAATGCCGAAGCTGATGGCGGTCTTGTCCACCGTCGGCACGGCGGCGATGCTGTGGGTCGGCGGCAGCATCGTGCTGCACGGGCTGGAGGTGACTCATCTTTGGCCCTGGCCGTATGAGACCATCCACCACATCGCCGTGGCGGCCACGCAGTCCCTTGAGACGAGCAGGGGCTTTGCGGAATGGATCGTGACCGCCTTTTTCGACGGGGCCTTCGGGCTGATCCTTGGGGTGTTGCTGATCCCGCTGGCCACACGGATCATCGGGCCACTTTGGGCGGTCATGACCGGAAGGAAGGCCGCGGCCCATTGACCCTTCCAATCAGGCCGGGACGGGCAAGCCCAAGAATTTTTGACAAAAACTCTTGGGCGTCCAGCGTCAGAGCAGCGATTTGGCCTTGGCCACTGTCGCCTCGGCGGTGATGCCGAATTCGGCGTAAAGCCGTTCCATCGGGGCCGAAGCACCGAACGAGGACATGCCAACAAAGCCTGCCTTGGCCTCACGCCCGCGTTCGCCCAGAAGCCAGCGATCCCAGCCCATGCGCACGCCGGCCTCGATGGCCACACGCACGGGGCCTGCGGGCAGCACCTTCTTGCGCCATGCTTCGTCTTGTGCGGCGAACAGCTCCATCGACGGCATCGACACGACGCGGGTGCCGATCCCTTCAGCCTCCAGCGCCGCGCGGGCCTTGAGCGCGATTTCCACCTCGGACCCGGTGGCGATCAGGATCACCTGCCGCTTGCCCGTCGCCTCGGCCAGCACATAGGCCCCCTTGGCGACCATGTTCTGCGCCGTATGGGTCTTGCGCACCGCAGGCAGGTTCTGGCGGCTGAGTGCCAGAACCGAAGGCCGGGTCTTTTCGGTCAGCGCAATTTCCCACGCTTCGGCCACTTCGACCATGTCGGCGGGGCGGATCACAAGCGTGTTCGGGGTGGCACGCGAAATCGCCAGATGTTCGACCGGCTGGTGGGTCGGGCCGTCTTCGCCCAGACCGATGGAGTCATGCGTCATCACATAGACCACCGGCACCCCCATCAGCGCCGAAAGCCGCATGGACGGGCGGGCATAGTCGGTAAAGCACATGAAGGTGCCGCCATAGGGCCGCACGCCGCCATGCAGCGCCATGCCGTTCATCGCGGCGGCCATGCCATGTTCGCGGATGCCGAAATAGACGTAACGGCCCTTGCGGTCATCAGGCGTGAAGGTGCCAAGGTCTGCAGTCTTGGTGTTGTTGGACCCGGTCAGGTCGGCCGACCCGCCGATGGTTTCCGGCATTGCCGGGTTCACCGCTTGCAGGACCTTTTCCGATGCGGAACGGGTGGCCAGCTTCGGCATGTCGGCCACGGCCTGCTTCTTCACCGCGCGGATGGTCGCGGCCAGCTTGGCTGGAGCTTCACCCGCGAAGATGCGCGCGAATTCGGACTGCCTGGCGGGCGACAGGGCAGCCATCCGCGTCTCCCATTCTGCGCGGGCCTTGGCGCCTTTGGCCCCAAGGCTTTCCCACCAGCGCTTGATGTCGGCAGGCACCTCGAACGGGCCGCCGGGCCAGCCGTAGCCCTCCTTGGCGGCCTGAAGCTGCGCCTTGTCGGTCAGCGCGCCATGGCCTTTCGAGGTATCCTGCGCGGCATGGCCCAGCGCGATATGCGTCTTGCAGGCCACCAGCGCCGGACGGGCCGAGGCCTTGGCCGCCGTCAGCGCCCGGTCGATGTCTTCGGGATCGTGGCCGTCACAGGCAAACACATCCCATCCCGAGGCCGCAAAGCGCGCCTTCTGGTCGGTCACATCAGAGATCGACACCTTGCCATCGATAGTGATGCCGTTGTCATCCCACAGCACGATCAGCCGCGACAGCTGCTGCTTGCCGGCAAGACCGATCGCCTCCTGGCTGACGCCCTCCATCAGGCAACCGTCACCGGCGATGACCCAGGTATGGTGGTCCTGCACCTTGGCCCCCCAGCGCGCGCGCAGGTTTTCTTCGGCCATCGCAAAACCCACGGCGTTGGCGATGCCCTGGCCCAGCGGGCCGGTGGTGGTCTCCACGCCCGCAACATGGCCGTATTCCGGGTGGCCGGCGGTGATGGCACCCCACTGGCGGAAGGCCTTGATCTGGTCCAGCGTCATGTCCTCATAGCCGGTCAGGTACAGGAGCGCGTAGATCAGCATCGACCCATGCCCCGCCGACAGGATGAACCGGTCACGATCCGCCCAGCGCGGCGCCTTGGGGTCGAACTTCAGGTGCTTTTCAAAAAGCACGGTTGCCACATCGGCCATGCCCATCGGCATGCCCGAATGGCCAGAGTTCGCGGCGGCCACGGCGTCAAGCGCGAGAGCGCGGATCGCGGTGGCGCGCATCCAGTGATCGGGGTGCTTGGCGCGGAGGGTCTGGATGTCCAAGGCGGGATTCCTTTGGCTGAGGGCGTGTCTGGCTTTGCCAGCGTCCTACCCACCGCCACCGGCAAGATCAAGCACACAGCCCAAGGCCTTGGGAAGAAAGGCCCGTCCCCTTTGCCCGCTTTCGCGCTAAGATCGGTCTTGACCCCGGGCGGGCGATTCGCTTTGTGAACCGGGGGGCTGGCGCAGGATGGCCGGACTTTGACGGAAGGGGTTTGCGATGCAGGACATAGCCGCGCTCGAACAGCGGATCACGGCAGCGCTGGAACGGATTGGCAAGGGGGTGGACAAACTTGCCGCCGCACCGCGCGCCGATGCCAGCCCGGTTGCAGCCCCAGTTGCTGCATCGGTTGCTGCATCGGTGGCCGACGCCGCCTTGCGGGCGCAATTGGACGAGGAAAAGGCCCTGACCGCGCAATTGCAGGAACGTCTGCGCGTGGCGAAAGACCGCGAACCGAAAGGTGATCTGCGCGAAAAGGTGGAAAAGCTGACCCGTCTGCTTGATGTGCAGGGGCTGGAACTGCAACGGATGCGGCGCACCAATGCCGCGCTGCGCGACCAGCTTGCCGCCTTGCGTGAAGCGCAGCAGGCCGGGGTGACCGAGCCCCAGCTTATCAACAAGTCCCTCATGGCCGAACTGGAAGCCTTGCGCGCCCTGCGGCTGACCGAAGTGGCCGAGATGGACGAAATCCTTGCAGCCCTTGAACCCCATCTGACGGAGGCCGGACATGCCTGATCTAGAAGTCACCATCGGCGGCAAGGGCTTTCAGGTTTCCTGTCAGCCAGGCGAGGAGCATTTCCTGCGGTCCGCCGCCGCGATGCTGGATGCCGAAGCCGCGCCGCTGGTTGCCCAGATCGGGCGGTTGCCGGAAGCAAAGATGTTGCTTATGGCGGGGCTTCTGCTGGCCGACAAGACAGCGGCGGTCGAAGATGAACTGCGCACCCTTCGCGCCAAGCTGGCAGAACTTGAGGCCCGCCCCGCAGCAACCCGGGACGTAGCAGTAATTCCATCTCAAGTCGTTGAAACGCTTGCTGAAATTGCAGCACGCGCCGAAGCGATGGCCGCCAGAATCGAAGAAAAGGCATGATGCGCGCGCTTCTGACGGCCGCTGCTTTGCTTTTGGTCCCCGGCAACCTTGCCGCCGCTTCCGACTTCACGACCCAGCGCTATGCCTGTGACCGGGGGGTCATGGTGCCTGCCACCTATGTCAATGCGGCGGAGGGGGGCGCGGCCGAAGGGGGGGTCGTCGTCCTGCATGTCGATGGGGCGCAGCTCACGCTGATTTCCGAACCCTCGGCATCCGGCGCGCGCTATGGCTGGCCATCTGGTGGGTCGGGTTATGTCTGGTGGACAAAGGGTGACGAGGCGACATTGTATTGGAAAACGCCCGAAGGCGAGGAGCCACTTCTGACCTGCGCCGCGTCAGGCTGAGTTTGCATGACAGGGAAAACCTGAGCCTGAACAGGGCGGGCAATCCTGCCCACCCTGCCACCAGCAAGAAGAGTCAGGCGTTGGCTTCTCGGATCTTGTCGGCGGCGGCCTTGTCGAATGTAACACCCTTGGCCTCGAACAACTGGTCCAGTTCACCCGACAGGGTCATCTCGGTGATGATGTCGCAGCCGCCGACGAATTCGCCCTTCACATAAAGCTGCGGGATCGTCGGCCAGTCGGAGAAATCCTTGATTCCCTGCCGGATCTCGGCATCGGCCAGCACGTTCACATCGGCAAATTCCACGCCCATGAAGTTCAACACACCCGCCACGCGGCTGGAAAAGCCGCATTGCGGCATCATCTTGGTGCCTTTCATGAACAGCACCACGTCGTTCTTGTCGATGGTGGTCTTGATGGTCTCAACGGCGGTCATCGCACGCTCCTTCGGGTTATCTGTCATCCCGGGCGGCAAGATAGGATGCCATCCGCCGCTCCATTTCCAATTGCCGTGCCTGACGGATCTGGGCGTCCTCGTCGGTCTTGCCCCGGTTGCGGCGCGCCCGGATGACACTGACAATGCCAAACAGCGCCATCACAGCCATCCCCAACTGACCAAGTGCCGAGCCCGTCATCTTAGTCCGGTGCCTTCGTCGTCAGCGCCAGCGCATGAAGTTCGCCCTGCGCGCCGTCCATCTTGCCCTTCAGCGCCGCATAGACCGCGCGCTGCTGCTGCACCCGGTTCAACCCGCGAAAACTTTCGTCGATCACTTCGGCCGCAAAATGCGCGCCGTCGTCACCTTGCACGCTGATCCTGGCGTTCGGAAAACTGGCGCGCAGCAGGGCTTCGATGTCGCGGGCTTCGATGGGCATGGCAACTCCTGTCGTTCCTGGCAAATGTAAGCCGTGGGGCAGGGGCCTGCAAGGCTCCTTGCCGGGGCAATATCAGCCGCGACGCGCCAGCCATTCTGCCCGCATCATGCCAAACAGGTGCAGGTCCACCGCCCGGCCAAGCGAGGGTCGCCACCACTGGGCGCGCTGCACGCCTTCGCGCAGGCAGCCGGCGCGCTCGTAGACCTTCATCGCCCGGGGGTTTTCGCCGCTGGCATCGAACCAGATCCGCGCGGCACCCAGATCGCGGAAGGCGTGATCAAGAAGCGCATTGAAGAAGGCATCACCCCGCCCGGTCCCCGTACTTTCCAAGGCGATGCGGAACAGTTCCACCGCGCCAGAGGGATCGCCGATCTGGCGAAAGACGGCAAAGCCCCTGGCCGCGCCCTCCTCCCAGATCACCACTCGCGCGGCCAGGCTGTCGATCCAGCCTTGCAGCGTCACCACATCGGAATCACCGATGAACGGCGCATAGTCCGGCCGCGTCGTCAAGCTGCGGATAAAGGCGATGTCGGCCGTTGTGCCGGGGCGCAGCGTCACACCCCGACCGCTGCCGCAAAGGCGCTGCGGTAAAGGCGCGACAGATCGGCCAGCGCGGCCACATCCGCACCAAGCGCCACGTTGTCCCCGCCGAACCGCCCGACAGTTGCAACCGGCACGCCCGCTGCCTTGCCCGCCGCTATCAGGGCAGCGGCTTCGGTGGCCGCCACCGCAACCAGATAGCGCGCCTGATCTTCGCCAAAGAGCGTCGGGATATCACCTGCCTCCAGCGTCACTCCAAGGCCCGCGGCTTCAGCCATCTCGAAACCCGCCAGCGCCAGCCCGCCATCGGAAAGGTCGGTGCAGGCATGGAACGCCTTGCGGTTGGCCCCGATGAAATCACCGCAGCGCTTTTCAGCCGCAAGGTCCACCGAGGGCGCATCGCCCGCCTCGATCCCGAACGCCTCGGCCAGAAGCGCCGATTGCCCCAGATGCCCGCGCGTCTCTCCGATCACCACGGCCAGATCGCCTGCGACCGGCTGCCCCGAAATCAATTCGTCAAGGGAGCTGAGTATCCCCACCGCGCCAATCGTCGGCGTTGGCAGGATGCCCTTGCCGTCGGTTTCGTTGTAAAGGCTGACGTTGCCCGAAACGATCGGCATGTCCAGGGCCGCGACCGCCGCACCGATGCCTCTGATCGCGCCGACGAATTGCCCCATGATTTCAGGCTTTTCCGGGTTGCCGAAGTTCAGGTTGTCGGTCGTGGCCAATGGCCGCGCGCCCACGGCCACAAGGTTGCGATACGCCTCGGCCACCGCCTGCTTGCCGCCTTCAAACGGGTTGGCCTTCACATAGCGTGGGGTCACATCGCTGGTGAAGGCCAGTGCCTTGCCCGTGCCATGCACCCGCACCACGCCCGCGCCCAGACCGGGGGCGACGATGGTGTCGGCGCCGACCTGACTGTCATACTGTTCCCAGACCCAGGCCTTGTGGGCGTAAGAGGGCGAACCGATCAGCGCCTTCAACGCGTCAATCGCCCCAATCTCTGGCACCGCACCCAAAGCCGCCGCCGCAGGCGTTTCAATCCACGGGCGGTCATATTCCGGCGCTGAAGACGCCAGCTTCGACAGGGGAAGATCCGCCTTCACCTCATTGCCTTGCAGGATCAGGAAGCGGTCTTCTGGAATCGTCTCACCGACAATGGCGAAATCCAGATCCCATTTGACGAAGATCGCCCGCGCTTCAGCCTCCATTTCCGGCTTCAGCACCATCAGCATCCGTTCTTGGGATTCCGACAGCATCATTTCATAGGCGGTCATGTTGGTTTCGCGTTGCGGCACGTCATCCAGTTGCAGCTTGATGCCAAGCCCGCCCTTGTCGCCCATCTCCACCGCCGAGCAGGTCAGGCCAGCAGCCCCCATGTCCTGAATGGAAATCACCGCACCCGAGGCCATCAGCTCAAGACAGGCCTCCAGCAGACGCTTTTCGGTAAAGGGGTCGCCCACCTGCACCGTGGGGCGCTTTTCCTCGATGGTGTCGTCGAATTCGGCGCTGGCCATGGTAGCCCCGCCGACGCCATCGCGCCCGGTCTTGGCCCCCAGATAGACCACCGGCATCCCCACGCCCGAGGCGACCGAGTAGAAGATCTTGTCGGCATCCGCCAAACCGGCGGCAAAGGCGTTCACCAGGCAGTTGCCGTTGTAGCTGGCGTGAAACCGCACCTCGCCGCCCACGGTTGGCACGCCGAATGCGTTGCCATATGACCCGACACCCTCGACCACGCCCTTGACCAGATGCGCTGTCTTGGGGTGCGAGGGCAGGCCAAATGACAGCGCGTTCATCGCCGCGATGGGGCGCGCGCCCATGGTGAAGACGTCGCGCAGGATGCCGCCGACGCCGGTCGCGGCGCCCTGATGTGGCTCGATATAGGACGGATGGTTGTGGCTCTCCATCTTGAAGACCACCGCCTGCCCGTCACCGATATCCACGACACCCGCATTCTCCCCCGGCCCGCAGATCACCTGCGGCCCCGTGGTCGGTAGCTTCTTCAGATGGATTTTGGAGGACTTGTAGGAACAATGCTCGTTCCACATCGCCGAGAAGATGCCAAGCTCGGTAAAGCTGGGCTCTCGGCCCATGATCCCCAAAAGCCGCTCCCACTCATCGGGTTTGATCCCGTGCGCGGCGATCAGGTCAGGCGTGATCATGGGCTCGGTCATGGGATCCCCTCTGGCAGCTTGGCCGCCTCATAATGGAAAGACGGGGGAAGGGCAAACCGCCCCCGCTGCCACAGGCGCAAAAATTTTCGCCAAAAATCTTTCCCTCGCCCCGCCTTCCTGTCGAAATCCTCCCACCCCGCACGTCCTTGGTCTAGGATCAGGCGCAAACCCACAGCCTTGTCCGCCACCGAAAGGATAGCTGATGAAATACCTCCTCCTCCTCTACGCAGCTCCCGATGCCGAGCCCGCCTATGGCACGCCCGAATTCGAGGCCATGATGGGCGAATACATGACCCATTCCGACCGAATGAAGGATGTCGCGACCTTCATCGCGGGCGAAGGCTTGCAGCCGGTCGAGACTGCTACGACCCTGCGGAAGCGTCAGGGCAAGGTCGAAACCATGGACGGCCCCTTCGCCGAGACCCGCGAACATCTGGGCGGCTTCTACCTGATCGATGCGCCCGACCTTGATGCGGCAATGCGCTATGCGGCCGAGATTCCGGCGGCCCGCTATGGCTCGGTCGAGATCAGGCCGGTGATGGAGTACTGATGGCCCGGGCCGCGCTGGAAGATGTCCTGCGCCACGAAAGGGGGCGGCTTCTGGCCGCCCTTGTCGCGCGCATTGGCGACTTTCCCCGCGCCGAGGATGCGCTGCAGGACGCCGCCGCTGCGGCGCTGGTGCATTGGGGCAGGGCGGGGGTGCCGGCCAATCCCCTGGCCTGGCTTCTGCGCGCCGCGCTTCGCAAGGCCATCGACAGCTACCGCCGCGATGCCTCGCTGACGCGCCACCGTGACGCTGTCACGGTGCTGGCCGAAGAAGAAGCCGCCGATCCCGACCCGCAAGCCATTCCCGATGACCGCCTGCGGCTGATCTTCACCTGCTGCCACCCGGCGCTGGAGGAAAAGACCCGCATTGCCCTGACGCTGCGCAGCCTGTGCAGCCTCTCGACCGCCGAAGTGGCCGCCGTGTTCCTGGACGCCGAACCGACCCTGGGCCAGCGCCTTTCCCGCGCCCGCGCCAAGATCGCCGCCGCCGGCATCCCCTTTGCGGTTCCCGGACCCGAGGATCTGCCTGAAAGGCTGAACTCAGTCCTGACCACCGTCTATCTGATCTTCACGGCGGGGTATGCCCAAGGCCCGCGAACGGGCTTCGACCTCTGCACCGAGGCGATCTTTCTCGCGCGCCTCCTCGTCACCCTTGCGCCCGATCAACCCGAGGTCGAGGCCTGCCTCGCGCTCCTCCTGCTAACCCATGCCCGCGCCGGGGCCCGGATCAGCGCCGAAGGTGTAAGCCTGCCGCCCCGCGATCAGGATCGCAGCCGCTGGAACGCCGCGATGCTGGCCGAAGGGCAGGGGCTGCTTGACCGCGCCATCGCCCGCCGCCGCCCCGGCCCGTTTCAGCTCAAGGCCGCCATCGCCGCGCTGCATTCGGCCGACGCGGGCTCCGACTGGCCGCAGATTGCCGCCCTCTATGCGCGCCTATTGGCCATTGAGCCGACCCCGGTCATCCGCCTGAACCATGCCGTGGCCCTTGCCGAGGCCGGACATCTGCCCGTGGCCTTGCGCATTCTGGCGGACCTGTCCGAAACCCTTGCCGATTACCAACCCTATCACGCCGCCCGCGCCGAATACCTGTCGCGCCAGGGCAGCCACACCGAGGCCCTTCAGGCCTATGACCGCGCCATCGCGCTTGCCACCGCTCCTGCGGATCAGGCCTTCCTGCAGGCCCGTCGCGCCGCGCTGGCGTAAAAAAAAGGCCGAGCTTCCGCTCGGCCAAGTCCAACAGGGAGGTATGAAGAAACGAGAGCACGCTCATCGTTGCTTCGAAGCTGCAAATAGAGGCGCTTGATGGCGCAAACAAGGGCGGACTGCCCGCAAATTCGGCATTGCCGGTATGCGTTTGCTGCATGGCAGAAATTCGGCCGGCGTCAGGCGGCGGCCTCATCGTGCTGGCGGCGGCGGAAGGCCATGATCTCTTCGGTCACGAAATCCCGGAACGCGGCCACGCGCTTTGAATGGCGCAGCTCTTCGGGATAGGCAAGGAAGACCGGGACTTCGGCGCTTTGCACATCGGGCAAGACCCTGACAAGGTTTGGAAAATCCTCAATCAGATAATCCGGCAGCACCCCGATTCCCAGATGGTTCAGCACCGCCTGCAAGACGCCGAAATAGTTGTTTACCGTCAGAGTTGACGGGATGTCATGCGCCATCAGCTCTTGCACAAGGATCGCCCCTGCCGCCACCTGCGGCGTTCCGGCATGCTGGCTGATCAAACGGTGCGCGCTCAGGTCATCAAGCGTTTCGGGCGTGCCATGTCCGGCAAGATATTCCGGCGTTGCGTAAAGCCGCATCTGGATGTTCATCAGCCGCTTCCTGATCAGGTCGGCCTGTGACGGTTCCTTCATGCGGATCGCCACGTCTGCTTCGCGCATCGGCAGGTCAAGGACACGTTCTTCCAGCATGAGGTCAATCTTCAGCGCCGGGTATTTTTCATAGAGCCGCGCCAGACGCGGGGCGAGCCACAGGGTGCCGAAGCCTGTGGTCGTGGTGACGCGCAATTCGCCAAACACCTCATCCTCGCTGTCGCGGATGCGGGCTGCGGTGGCGTCCAGCCGTTTGACCATGGCTTGTGTCGCGTCAAACAAGAGTTCGCCCTGTTCCGTCAGGATCAGCCCGCGTGCATGGCGGTGAAACAAGGTCACCGCCAGACTTTCCTCCAGCGCGCGGATCTGGCGGCTGACGGCCGATTGCGACAGGTGCAGCACATCCCCGGCGTGGGTCAGGCTGCCTTTCTCCGCCACGGCGTGAAAGATCCTCAGCTTGTCCCAATCCATATGCGGCCCCTCAAAATGCGTGTGGCACCCTATCATGCCTGACCCTAGATAAGGAAACCTGAACTCAAGTAAACCCGGCCAACCTTACCCCGGCGATGGGCCGCTTGGCCCTTTCGCGGGCCGAGGCTCCGTCCTATGATCGTCAGAACGGCAGCGTGCGGCCCGTTTCAGCGCGACGCGAAGGGGAAGACATGGCGGTTGGCATTTTTGATTCGGGCCTTGGCGGGTTGACTGTTCTTGATGCGGTGACAAAGCGGCTGCCTGAGGTTCCCTTTGTCTATTTCGGCGACAATGCCCATGCGCCTTACGGCGTCCGCACCGCCGACGACATTTTCAACCTGACCTGCGCCGCGACCGAGCGGCTTTGGGAGGAAGGCTGCGATCTGGTGATCCTTGCCTGCAACACCGCCTCGGCTGCGGCGCTGAAGCGGATGCAGGAAACCTGGGTGCCGCCGGAAAAGCGCGTCCTCGGCGTTTTCGTCCCCCTGATCGAGGCGCTGACCGAACGCCAGTGGGGCGACAACTCCCCCCCGCGTGAGGTTGCCGTCAAACACGTCGCCCTTTTTGCCACCCCCGCCACCGTCGCCTCCCGTGCCTTCCAGCGCGAACTGGCCTACCGCGCCATCGGTGTCGATGTTGAAGCCCAGCCCTGTGGTGGCGTGGTTGATGCCATCGAACAGGGCGACGAAATCCTCGCCGAAGCCCTCGTCCGCTCCCATGTCGAGGCGCTGAAACGCCGGATGCCCCACCCCGAGGCGGCGATCCTTGGCTGCACCCATTACCCCCTGATGGACAAGGTCTTTCAAGAGGCGCTGGGGCAGGGCGTCAAGGTTTACTCCCAAGCCAACCTCGTGGCCGAATCGCTGGGCGATTACCTGACCCGCCGCCCGCAATTCCGCGGCCTTGGCACCCAGTCGAAATTCCTGACCACGGGCGACCCGCGCTCGGTCAGTGACCGCGCCACGCAATTCCTGCGCAAGCGCGTGGTCTTCGAAGCGGCCTGAGCCGCCCCAGATCCTTCGCACCTGATCCACGTTAGGGACAGGCCTTGGCCCATGGCGTATCCAAGGATCATACGCCCCCAACCAATTCCGGTCTGCGGGCGTTCCGGAGTTTCCCATGTACAAGCTTTCAGCGCCGCTTCTGATCTCGATCCTTCTGGCCACCGGCGCGCAGGCCAAAGAAGACAAGATCAAGGACATCAAGGTCGAGATGGACCTGGCGGCCATCGTGAACCCCCTTGCCGCCGAACGGCTGGGCACCTTGGCCACCGACCTGCAAGGCGCCATCGCGGCCCGTCTGGCCGACCGTGTCGCCGAAGAAGGCAAGGTTCTGACCGTCGACATCTCGGAAGCCGAGCTCAGCAACGCCTTTACCGACGCTGCCGGTCTGGCCGAAACGAAACTTGTCGGTCTGGTGCACGTCACCGATGAAAACGACAATTCCAACTTCAACTCGTATCAGCTGACCGTAACCGTCGATCAGGCGCGCGCCTTCTTCCCCGCTGATACCGACGAGGCCAGCCTGACCGCTTCCAGCGATGCCTATTACACCTCGCTGATCACGGCCTTTGCCGATGCCGTGGCCGTGCGCATCGACGAATGACCAAAGGGGTCTGACTGTCCCTCCAGACCCTTCCCGGTGCAGGGCGGGCCGCAAGGCCTGCCCTGTGTCCGTTCACCCCCGCATCGCCCCAAAAGCATAGCGGTAGGCCAAAGCCACACCCCCCGCACCGCCGACGATATTGCCAAGCGTGACCCAGAACAGGTTCCCCGCCACCCCCGCCAGCGTGACCTCGGCCCCCGCCCAGATCCCTGCCGGAAACAGGAACATGTTGGCCACCGAATGTTCCAGCCCCATCGCCACGAACCCCGCCACTGGCCAGAGGACCGCGAGTATCTTGTCCGTCGCCGTGCGGGCCGCGAAACTCAGCCAGACCGCAAGGCAGACTAGTGCATTACACAAGGCGCCGCGCAGGAAAGCCTCAACCGGGTCAAGGCCCGCCTTGGCCACCGCCGCCCGCGCCGCCGTGTCACCCATCGGCCCGTCCATCAGGCCTGAAAGGCCAAAGGCCAGCGCCAGCCCGACCGCGCCCACCAGGTTGCCAAGCCAGACAATCCCCCAGTTGCGCAGCAGCGCGCCGGGCGTGATCCGGCCATCCACCGCCGCCATCACCATCAGCGCATTGCCGGTGAACAGCTCGGCCCCGCCCACGATCACCAGGATCAGCCCCAGCGCAAAGACCGCGCCCCCCAGCACACGGGCCGGGCCAAAGCCGGGGTCCACTGCCGCCATCGCCACGCACCAGAACGCCGCACCAAAGCCGATGAAGGCCCCCGCCAGCAGCGCCAGCGTTCCCAGACGGTGCAAGGGCAGGGCGGCCTTGGCGACCCCCGCCGTCTCGATCAGCGCGGCGATTTCGGCGGGTTTGTAGGCGTCATGGCTGTCGGCTGGCATCCTGTCCCCTCGTTTGGCGTCAGGATAGCCGGGAATGCGCCAGCCGAAAGTGAAAAGGCACGCCGCAGGGGCGTGCCTTTCAGGTTTGAAGATGCTTCAAAGGTTCATCTTCACGCCACGGAAATCATTCGCAAAATCCAGAAGAAGGTAGACCCGCGTTCAATCCTTGGAACGGCCAACGTAGGAATTGTCTTCTGTGTTGATCTCGATCCGGGTGCCGGGGCCGATATGCGGCGGCACCATCACGCGAAGCCCGTTTGAACAGATCGCGGGCTTGTAGGAAGACGACGCAGTCTGGCCCTTCACCACTGGTTCCGTCTCGGTGATTTCGACCACCACGCGCTGCGGGAATTCGATGGCGATGGCGACGCCTTCAAAGGTCTTGAGATAGACCTTCATCCCGTCGGTCAGGAACACCTTGCCGTCACCCACCACATCGGGGTTCACGGTGATCTGTTCATAGGTCTCCGGCTCCATGAAATGGAAGCCTTCGCCGTCTTCGTAAAGATAGTCATACTCGCGTTCGTCCACGGTGGCCTTTTCGACCATTTCGGTCGTGCGCCAGCGTTCTGCCACCTTCACACCGTCCGAAATCCGCCGCATGTCCACGCTGGTGGTGGGCGTTCCCTTGCCGGGGTGGAAGTTTTCCGACTTGAGAACGACGTAAAGCCTGCCGTCCATCTCGACGACGTTGCCCTTGCGAAGCGAGGAAGCGATGACTTTCAAAGTGCGGTCCTTGTGATTGGCTGTCTTGTGAATGGCTGGCCGGAACATTAGACCGGCGTCGCCGCGCGAAGTAACGCATCCCGACCGGAAATTCCAGATGAATCCCGACAAGGCCCAGACTGGCCACCAGCCCGACACCTGGTGGACCCCCGCCCGCCACGCTGACCGCAGGCCGCTGCTCTTGGCGCGCAACCGGATTCAGGCGGCGATCCGGGGCTGGCTGGCGGCGGATGGCTTCATCGAGGTTGACCCCGCTGCGCTGGCCATTTCGCCGGGAAATGAGGCGCATCTGCACGGGTTTGTCACCGAGGCGATCGGCAATGACGGGCTGCCCCGGGCGATGTATCTGCACACCTCGCCGGAATTTGCGATGAAAAAGCTTCTAGCGGCGGGCGAGACGCGGATACACGCCTTTGCCCATGTCTGGCGCAACCGGGAACGGGGCGCGCTTCATTCGCCAGAGTTTACCATGCTGGAATGGTATCGGGTGGGCGAAGGCTATGACCGGCTGATGGCCGATACAGTGGCCTTCCTGCGCCTTGCGGCCGAGGCGGCGGGGGCAAGGCTGCTGCGGTTTCGCGACCGGACCTGTGATCCTTTCGCGGCCCCTGAACGGCTGTCTGTGGCCGACGCGTTCCAGACCCATGCGGGCGTGGACCTTCTGGCCTCGATCAACCCTGATGGCACCACCGATGCCGCGCGTCTGGCAGTGGAACTGGACCGGATCGGCCTGCGCCGAGCCGACGATGACACCTGGTCGGATATGCTGAGCCGGGTGCTGTCGGAAAAGGTGGAGCCACATCTGGGGCAGGGGCGGATCACCATCCTTGACCATTACCCCGCTGCCGAGGCGGCCCTTGCCCGCAAACTGCCGGGCGATGCCCGGCTTGCCGAACGGTTTGAGGTCTATGCCTGCGGGGTCGAACTGGCCAATGGCTTTGGCGAACTGACCGACCCCGCCGAACAACGCCGCCGCTTTGTCGCCGAGATGGACGAAAAGGCCCGGGTCTACGGCGAACGCTACCCCCTGGACGAAGATTTCCTTGCCGCCCTTGCCCTGATGCCACCGGCTGCGGGCATTGCTATGGGCTTTGATCGGGTGGTGATGCTTTCCACCGCCGCACCGCGCATCGACGATGTGATCTGGACCCCGGTTGCCTGATGCCCTTGCAATAAGCCGCCCTCCGGCGCAAAGAAGGCCCGGTATTTTACGCTTTGGGAGAGGGATCATGACCCACCGCATCGCCATCCTCGGGGCCTCGGGCTATACGGGGGCAGAACTTGTCCGCCTGATCGCCAGCCACCCCGCCATGCGGATCGTGGCGCTTTCGGCTGATCGCAAGGCAGGCATGGCAATGGCCGATGTGTTCCCCTTCCTGCGCCACCTTGATCTGCCAAGGCTGCAAAAGATCGACGAGATCGATTTTTCCAATGTTGAATTATGCTTCTGCGCTCTTCCTCATGCGACGACGCAAGAGGTGGTGGCCAGATTGCCGCGCGATCTGAAGATCGTGGACCTGTCGGCCGATTTCCGGCTGCGTGACCCGGCGGCTTATGAAAAATGGTATGGCCAGCCGCACAGCCAGCCCGATTTGCAGCGCGAAGCTGTCTATGGCCTGACCGAGTTTTACCGCGAAGACATCCGCAGCGCCCGGCTGGTGGCTGGCACCGGCTGCAACGCTGCAACCGGGCAGTTCGCGCTGCGGCCCCTGATCGCGGCGGGTTGCATCGACCTTGACGATATCCTGATCGACCTCAAGGCCGGGGTTTCCGGCGCGGGGCGGTCGTTGAAGGAAAATCTGCTGCACGCCGAGTTGTCGGGCGGCACGCACAGCTATTCCGCCGGTGGCAAGCACCGGCACCTGGGTGAGTTTGACCAAGAGTTCTCACTGGTCGCCGGACGTCCGGTTCAGGTGCAGTTCACCCCGCATCTTCTGCCGATGAACCGGGGGATTCTGGCCACGGTCTATGTCAAGGGTGACGCGAAGATCGTGCATCAGGTGTTTGAAAAGGCATATGAAAACGAGCCGTTCCTGAAGGTTCTACCCTTTGGTTCGCTGCCCTCGACCCGCGATATCGCGGGGAGCAATTTCTGCCATCTGGGCGTGATCGGTGACCGGATCGCCGGGCGCGCGGTGGTGGTGGCGGTGCTGGACAACCTGACCAAGGGGTCATCCGGGCAGGCGATCCAGAACGCCAACCTCATGCTGGGGATCGAGGAGACCGCGGGCCTGATGCTCGCGCCGATGTTCCCCTAGGCGGTCTTGATCAGGGTCAATGCATTCCTAACTCCAAAGTTGGCAGATGCCTGTCAGGGTCAAGGACGCGAAAAGATGAACGGCAAGCAGGAATTCCGGGGTCTGAAGGGCCTGAAGAAACAGCGGCGCATCCAGATCGTTGCGCTGGCCGTGGTCGCGCTGATCGGGTCAACGGCGCTGATCGGCTATGCCATGCGC
Source organism: Tabrizicola sp. (assembly GCF_030373185.1). Lineage (GTDB taxonomy): Bacteria > Pseudomonadota > Alphaproteobacteria > Rhodobacterales > Rhodobacteraceae > Tabrizicola. Next base: position 859,634 of record NZ_JAUCZH010000001.1, on the reverse strand, counting down.
GACGGCATCAACTTCTTCCGCAGCCCCAGTCAGGTGGTCGCAGAACCGCCGGACGCGGGCGAAACGTTCCGCATCGGCGGTCTGGTCGTCGAGGGTTCGATCATCCGGGGAGAAGGGACCGAGGTTGCCTTTGCTGTGACCGACACCAATGCAACCGTTCCGGTTCGCTATACCGGCGTGCTGCCGGATCTGTTCTCCGAAGGGCAGGGCATGGTGGCGCTTGGCCGGATGGAGGGGGAAACCTTCGTGGCCACCGAGGTGCTGGCCAAGCATGACGAAACCTACATGCCCAAGGAAGTGATGGACGCCTTGAAGGAACAGGGCGTTTATCAAGACCCGGAAAGCTGAAACGACACTGATCGCCGTGAGGCCCCGCAAAGGTCAGGCGCGCGCTGGGGCAGGGGCCGGTTAACCCCGATTTGCAAGGCTGCCTCCGGGAAAACCGGGGGTGCCTATGCCAGCTGTCCAGAAACCGAATGTGCGCGATATCGCCGCTGAAATCGTCGCCCGCGAAGGCGGTTTCGTGAATGACCCCGATGATCCCGGCGGGGCCACGAACCACGGGGTCACCATCCACACCCTGCGCCGTCTGGGCATCGACGTGAACCGTGACACCCGGATCGACGTGGCCGATGTGAAGGCGCTGACCCGGTCTCAGGCCGTGGAAATCTATCTGGAACATTACTATACGCGCCCCGGCATCGCCGGTTTGCCAGAGGTCATTCAGGCCTCGGTGTTCGACATGTATGTCAACGCGGGCGGCAACGCGGTGAAGATCCTGCAACGGCTGTTGTCCGACATGGGCTATCCTTGCGACCCGGATGGCGCGATTGGGCCGCAAACCATCCGTGCCGCGCAGATGGCGCATGAGGCGGCCTCGGCGCATCTGGCCGATGCCTATGGGATCGCGCGGCGGAATTACTATTACGCCCTTGCCGACACGCGCCCGGCCAGCCGCAAATTTGCCCGGACGAAGGCTGGGGGCAAAGGCGGCTGGATCAGGCGGGCAGAGGAATTCATCTCACCGCGCTATCACCTATCTGATGCCCAGCACGCGGCCCGGGTGGCAAAATGGGGGTGATCGGCAAGCTGATCGGCGGCCCCGGAGCCGTGGCCGCCCTGGGCGAGGCGGCCCGAGGCGTGGCCGAGGTCTTCACCCCATCGGCCACCCGAAGGATGGAGCTGTCGGCCGAGGCGCAGATGGCGGCGCTGCACCAGTTGGGTGAGGAGTACCAGCACCCGGCCTTGTCATGGTTCGATCGTCTGGTGAACGGGCTGAACCGCTTGCCCCGGCCACTTCTGGCCTTTGGAACACTGGGGCTTTTCAGCTATGCGATGGTGGACCCCGAGGCGTTTGCCAAGCGGATGGTCGGCCTCAACGCCGTGCCAGAGCCGCTTTGGTGGCTACTCGGCGCGATTGTCGCCTTTTACTTTGGCGCGCGGGAAACCCATTACTTTCGCCACCGGGCGGTGGCATCGCCCTTCGCCTCTTCCGCCCCTGCAGAAGAAAATGCCGCATTGGCTGACTGGCGGCAGGGCTAGGCGGTCCCGGTCCTGATCCTTGACCTCTGGCGCACCCTCTGGCATGGCCTAGGGCGTCAGAGGATGTGATCAAATGAACCTTTTCGCCGATATCCGTGCGCTTGTGGTAGCCGAACTTCAGGCCTTGATGGCCGAAGGTTTGCTGCCTGCCGGGCTTGACCTTGCCAATGTCGCGGTCGAACCGCCGCGCGATGCGGGCCATGGCGATATGGCGACAAATGCGGCCATGGTGCTGGCAAAATCGGCCGGGATGGCGCCGCGCGCGATTGCCGATGCGCTGGCGCTGAAGCTGATGGAAGACCCGCGCATTGCCGGTGCCGATGTGGCTGGTCCGGGGTTTCTCAACCTGCGGCTTGATCGCGCCGCTTGGCAGGGGCTGGTTCGCGCGGTGCTGGACGCCGGGACGGGCTATGGCCGTTCGGCGCTTGGGTCGGGCCGCAAGGTCAACGTGGAATTTGTCAGCGCCAACCCGACTGGCCCGATGCATGTCGGCCATGTGCGCGGCGCGGTTGTCGGTGACGCGTTGTCGCGGCTTCTGGCCTATGCCGGCTGGGACGTAACGCGGGAATACTACATCAACGACGGCGGCGCGCAGGTCGATGTGCTGGCGCGGTCCGCCTATGAACGCTACCGCGAGGCCAACGGCCTTGAACCGGAAATCCGCGAAGGGCTTTATCCCGGCGATTACCTTATACCGGTCGGAGAGGCGCTGAAGGCCAGATATGGCGACAGCCTGCTGGCCGAGGGCGAAGAGGTCTGGCTGGCCGATGTCCGCGATTTCGCGATTGACATGATGATGACCCGGATCCGCGAGGATCTGGCGGCCCTCGGCGTCCAGATGGATGTCTATTCCAGCGAGCGCGCGCTTTACGGCACGGGCCAGATCGAAGCCGCGATCAAGACTCTGCGCGACATGGGGCTGATCTATGAAGGCGTGCTGGAGCCGCCGAAAGGCAAGGAACCCGAAGATTGGGAACCGCGCGTCCAGACGCTGTTCCGGTCAACCGCGCATGGCGATGACGTGGACCGTCCGGTGCAGAAATCGGACGGGTCATGGACCTATTTCGCCCCCGACATCGCCTATCACTACAACAAGGTGCAGCGCGGCTTTGATGAGCTGATCGACATTTTCGGCGCCGACCATGGCGGCTATGTCAAACGGATGAAGGCGGCGGTTGCGGCTTTGTCAAACGGTCGGGTGCCTCTGGACATCAAGCTGATCCAGTTGGTGAAGCTGTGGAAGAACGGCGAGCCGTTCAAGATGTCGAAGCGGGCTGGAACCTTTGTCACCCTGCGCGACGTGGTGGAAGAAGTGGGGGCCGATGTCACCCGTTTCATGATGCTGACGCGCAAGAACGACGTGGCGCTGGATTTCGACTTTGACAAGGTGATGGAACAGTCAAAGGACAACCCGGTCTTTTATGTACAATACGCCAACGCCCGGGTTAACTCGATCCTGCGCAAGGCGCGCGAAGCGGGGATTGACGTTTCAGACAGCACGCTTGCCGCGTCGCACCTCTCCCATCTCGGGCATGAGGCTGAACTGACGATGATCCGCAAGCTGGCCGAATGGCCGCGCCTGGTGGAAATCGCCGCCAAGGGGAACGAGCCGCACCGGGTGGCGTTTTACCTTTACGAGCTTGCCTCGGACTTCCACGGGCTGTGGAATCGCGGCAATGACGACCCCTCATTGCGCTTCCTGCAAGAGGATATGGCCACTTCTGCGGCGAAAATCGCCCTTGCGCGGGCCGTGGGCGTTGTCATTTGCGCTGGCCTTGGTATCCTTGGCGTCACTCCGGTCGAGGAAATGCGCTGACCACAAGCGCCCGGTCGGGGACAAGGCGTAATGCAGGGCCGGACAAACCGACCCGCAGGCAGGGGCAGCAGATGGCAGACGCGGATTATGACGATATCGGCGGCTATCCCGAAGCGCGGCAGGGGCTTGGCATGCCCGATGCCGCACGGGTGCAGCGCTGGGTAAACCTTGCTGGCGGGGTGGCCTCGCTTGCGCTTGTGGTCGGGCTTGGGGTCTGGGGTTACCGCCTTGCGGTGCGTGATGTGACCGGGGTGCCGGTGGTGCAGGCGCTGGAAGGGCCGATGCGGATCGCCCCGGCAGACCCTGGCGGTGAAATTGCCGATCATCAGGGCCTTTCAGTCAATACCGTGGCCGAGGTGGGCATCGCGGCCCCTGTGCCGGACCGGTTGATCCTTGCGCCGCGCCCGGTGGACCTTGCACCCGAAGACATGGCCGGCATTGCAGACCCGCTTGCCTCAGGCGCGGCACCCGGGCTGGCTGATGTTTCGGCCCCATTGGCAAGTCCTGCGGCAATGGATCCGGCGGATGCCAATCTGGCGCTTGCCGCCGCCCCGCCGGTGGAAAGCGCCAACCCGACCGAGATCGCCGTTGACGCCGCCTTGGCCGAGGCCTTGGGTCTGGACATCTCTGCTGTTTCCGCGCCGGATGTATCGCCAGAACTGGCCCCTGATCTTGCCCCCGACCTTGCGGCAGAGGTCGCGGCGCTTGCCCCTGCCGGGGCGCTTGTCCTTTCGCCCCGGCCAAGGGCGCGGCCAGATCGCGCCCCTTCCAATGTCGCCCCGACCGCCCAGGCCAGCCCGACCGCCGAGGCCAGCCTGCCCGCAGCAAACGAGATTGACCCGGCCACAATCCCGATTGGCACTCGCCTTGTGCAGTTCGGTGCCTTTGACAGCGCCGATGAGGCGCGGGCAGAGTGGGCGCGGCTGGCGGGCCGTTTCGGCGATCTGATGGCAGGCAAGTCAATGGTCGTGCAACCGGCGGAAAGTGGTGGGCGCACCTTCTGGCGCCTGCGCGGTCATGGCTTTGAAGACGAGGCCGATGCCCGCCGTTTCTGTTCGGCCTTTGTCGCACAATCGGCCATCTGCATTCCGGTTCCGCAACGATGACCACCAGCACGGGTGCTGCGATCTTTGGTTGCGCTGGTCCGGTGCTTCTGGCCGATGAGCGCGCCTTTTTCCGCGAGGCGGACCCGTTCGGCTTCATCCTCTTTGCGCGCAACGTTGAAACCCCGGACCAATTGCGCTGCCTGACTGCTGATCTGCGCTCAGCGGTCGGCCGGGACGCGCCGATCCTGATCGATCAGGAAGGGGGCCGGGTTCAGCGCCTGCGCGCCCCGCATTGGCGGGAATGGACCCCGCCCTTCGACACCGTGGAAGGCGCCGGAACTCTGGCCAAGGCGGCGCGGATCATGCGGCTTCGTGCCGAGGTCATCGCGGCGGAACTGACCGATGTCGGGATTGATGCCAACTGCGCGCCGGTGGCCGATGTGGCCTTTCCCGAAACGCATCCCTTCCTGCGCAACCGCTGCTATGGCACCGATCCCGCCACTGTCACCACGATCGCGCGGGCGGTGGCCGACGGGCTTCTGGCTGGTGGCGTTCTGCCGGTGATAAAGCATCTTCCGGGGCATGGCCGGTCGCACCTCGACACCCATCTTGCCTTGCCGACGGTGGACGCGGGGCTTGAAGACCTGCGCGCTACGGATTTCGCGCCGTTCCGGGCGCTGAATGATCTGCCGATGGCGATGACCGCACATCTGGTCTTTGCAGCACTTGACCCCGACCGTCCCGCCACACAATCGTCAACCATGATCCGGCTGATCCGCGAAGACATCGGCTTTCAGGGCCTGTTGATGACCGATGATCTGAACATGGAGGCGCTGTCTGGCACGCTTGCAGACCGCACGGAGCGCTCGATGGCGGCGGGGGTGGATATTGCGCTCCATTGCAAGGGTGATCTGGGTCAGATGCAAGAGGTGGCCAGTGCCGCCGGAACCATGACCGATGCGGCCATGGCCCGGGGCAGGGCGGCACTTGCCCTCAGGCGCAAGGTGACGGCTGACCTGCCTGCCCTTATGGCGGAGCTGGCCGATGGCTGAAGATGACAGCTGGGATCAGCCCGAACGCCTGCCCACTGAAGACCGTCTGGCGGCAGAAGCCCTGATCGTCGATGTCGACGGGTTCGAGGGGCCGCTTGACCTTTTGCTGACGCTGTCACGGACACAGAAGGTTGATCTGCGCAAGATCTCGGTCCTGAAGCTGGCGGAACAGTATCTTGGATTTGTCGAACAGGCCCGCAGCTTGCGGATCGAACTGGCGGCCGATTATCTGGTGATGGCAGCCTGGCTGGCCTTCCTGAAGTCGCGCCTTTTGTTGCCGCCTGAACCGGGCGAAGCCGGGCCAAGTGCCGAAGACCTTGCCGCCCATCTGGCGTTTCAGCTTGAACGTCTGGCCGCAATGCGCGACGCCGCCGCCCGCCTGATGGCGCGGGATCAATTGGGGCGGGATTTCTTTGCCCGAGGCGTGCCGGAAGATGTGACCCACCACCGCAAGGTGACCTATACCGCCACGCTTCTGGATCTGATGCGCGCCTATGCCCGGATCCGCACCAAGGATGAATTCCGCCCCTTCGTTCTTGACCGCGAACATGTCTTCACGATGGAACAGGCGCTGGACCGGCTGCGCGGGCTGATCGGCTATGCCGGGGATTGGGCCGACCTGACCAGTTTTCTGCCTGACGGCTGGAATGTCACCCCCATGGCCCGCCGCTCTGCAACCGCGTCGCATTTTGCCGCCGTTCTGGAATTGGCCAAGGCCGGGCAGATCACCTTGCGTCAGGGCGATGCTTTCGCCCCGATCCAGCTGCGGCGGAGAGAAACGTGATGGACGCCGAAGAACAAAGCCTGTTTGACGCGCCGCCCATGGGCGAACAGGAACGCATGGTCGAAGCGATCCTGTTTGCCATGGCCGAACCGGTGACGCTTGCCGAACTGACCGCGCGTCTGCCACACGGGGCCGACCCGGCCGAGGCGCTGGTCCACTTGCGCAAGCGTTATGACGGGCGGGGGGTCAATCTGGTCAAGATCGGTGACGCCTACGCCTTCCGCACCGCGCCTGACCTGGGCCATCTGATGCGCCGCGAAACGGTAGAGACGCGAAAGCTCAGCCGCGCCGCGATCGAAACACTGGCAATCGTTGCCTATCATCAGCCAGTGACACGCGCCGAGATCGAGGAAATCCGTGGTGTCGCCGTCAGCCGTGGCACGGTGGATCAGCTTCTGGAACTGGACTGGATCCGCCTTGGCCGCCGCCGGATGACCCCGGGCCGGCCGGTGACCTTTGTCGTGACCGAGCATTTTCTTGATCATTTCGGGCTTGAATCGGCCCGTGACCTTCCGGGCCTGAAAGAACTGCGCGCGGCGGGATTGCTGGACAACCGGCCAGCGCCGGGGCAACTTGCAGCTTCCGACGACGACGAGGACTCCGGGGTCGGCCAGACCGAACTTTTCGAGGATTGAGAGGGAGCGAATGGATATCAACCGCCTGATCGGCATGGTGACCAAGATGTTCGTCCGTTCGGCGGTCGATACCGGGATCAACTTTGCCGCACGCAAGGGCAAGCCCGATGCCGAAATGTCGCCCGAAAAACGCAAGCAGGCTCAATCCGCCAAGGCAATGGCCAACAAGGCCAAGAAGGCCGCGCGGCTGGGGCGGCGGTTCATGCGCTGACCGGGGCGAGCTTGCCTGCAGATCAGCCGATGCGGAACTGCTTGGCCAGTTTCAGTCCCTGACCTTGATAATTTGACGCAATTCCAGCGCCATACAGGGTTTCGGGTCGTTCGCTCATCTTCTCATAGACCAGCCGCCCGACCACCTGTCCGTGTTCCAGCACGAAGGGGGCTTCATGGCAGCGCACTTCCAGCACGCCGCGCGATCCGGTGCCACCGGCGGCGGCATGGCCGAAGCCAGGGTCGAAGAAGCCTGCGTAATGCACCCGGAATTCCCCCACCATCGCCAGATAGGGCGCCATTTCGGCGGCATAGTCGGGTGGGATCGTCACCGCCTCGCGGCTGACAAGGATGTAGAAGGCGCCGGGGTCAAGGATGATGCGGCCATCGCGGCTGTGCAGCTCTTCCCAGAAATCCGAGGCGGGGTAATGGCCGATCCGGTCAAGGTCGACCACGCCCGCATGCGGCTTGGCGCGGTAGCCGACCAGCGTGCCGCTTGCCGGGCGCAGATCGACCGAAAAGCCCAGGCCTTCGGAAATCACCGCCTCGCCCGACACCAGCGGGTCAGCCTTGTGCAGTGCTGTCAACGCGGCGTCCGACAACACCGCCTGACCTTGCCGGAAGCGAATCTGGTTCAGCCGTTGCCCGGCGCGGACCAGCACCGAAAAGCTGCGCGGGCAAACCTCGGCGTAAAGCGGGCCTTGGTAACCTTCTGGAATCCGGTCGAATTCGATTCCGCCATCAGTGATGGTGCGGGTCAGAAGGTCCAACCGCCCTGATGAGCTTTTGGCATTGGCCACCGCCGTGACGCCCGCAGGCAGGGCCAGCCGCTCGGCCAAGGGGATCAGATAGACGCAGTTCTTTTCCAGCACCGCGCCATCGGTCAGGTTGACCTTGTGCATGGTGAATTCTTCCAGCCGATCCTGCACCCTGCGGCCCTTGCCGGCCAGAAACGACGCTCGCACCCGGTAAGCCACGGCCCCAAGCCGCAGATCAAGGCTGGCGGGTTGCAGCTGGTCTTCCAGCACCGCCGGATCAGCTGCAATGGCCCCTTGGGCAATCAGCCCGCGCAAGGCCTGAGACGGCAGCACACCATTTGTCATCGCATCCCCGCCCCAGTTGATGAATACGAAACCGCCCGCGCTGCCGGTTGGCAGGCGGGCGGCTTTGTAGTGGTCGGGCCGGAGAGATTCGAACTCTCGACCTCCCGCCCCCCAGACGGACGCGCTAACCAGGCTGCGCTACGGCCCGACACGAGGCGATACATACTGATATTCCGGGCCGGGGCAAGCAGGAAAGCACATTGCGCGGTTCAGCCTTGGCCGCCTTCGGCGCGGTTGGCCATTTGCGCCCGCAAGGCAGCAAGACGGCGCGCCAAACTGGCCAGTTCAGGCGCGGAAGCAGACCGAGCCTTGGGCGACAACCCCCTGACAAGGCTTGCAAAGCTGGCATCATCGCGCAGCGTCGGCTGGCGGCGCGTGGCGGCAGTTGGCAAAGGGGGAGCAATCGGGCCGGTATCGGGGGAAGTGGTCGCCGGAAGGTCAAACAGCGGCAGAACCTGCTGCTGTGGGGCGCTTCGTGTCGCCGAGGGCAGCGCAGCGCTTTCGTCAGTGACAATTACCTCTTTCTGCGGGCTTATTGGCCCCGCACTGACCGGAGCCGTCCCGGTTGGCGCGTTGCCTGCATCTTCTGCCGCAGTCTCTGGCTCTGCCAGATCGGGCAATCCGGTCGCAATCGGTTCAGGAACGGCGACAAGATCCTCGACACTTACCGAATCGTCTGCAAGGCCAGCAACATGGCGCACCCCATGGTCGCGCAGAATCTTTTGAACTCCGCGGATCGTCAGCCCCTCGTCATGCAACAACCGCTTGATCCCGGACAGCAGCGCCATGTCGGATGGCCGATAATACCTCCGGCCGCCGGCGCGCTTTACGGGCTTGATCTGCGGAAACCGGCTTTCCCAGAACCGCAGCACATGGGCCGGCGTTTCCAGAACCTCGGCAACCTCGCTGATGGTGCGGAAGGCGTCAGGAGACTTGTCCATCCGCTAAAACCCCTTCAGCGCTTCTTTCCGGCAGCGACGCGGTCCTTCATCAGGTGCGAGGGACGGAAGGTCAGCACACGGCGCGGCAGGATTGGCACTTCCTCGCCCGTCTTCGGGTTGCGACCGACCCGGGCCGACTTGGAGCGGACCGAAAATGTCCCGAAGGAGGAGATCTTCACCGTCTCACCCTGAGCCAAGGCGTCGGACATGTGCTGAAGCACGGATTCGACCAGATTGGCAGATTCATTGCGGCTTAGGCCAACTTCGCGAAATACGGCTTCGCTGAGGTCCATCCGGGTCAACGTCTTTTCGCTCATCTCGTCCCCCAAGAGTTTGTCTTCACGATCATTTTCATGACCATGCGGCGGATGGATTTACGAGTCAATATCAACCACTTGGGACACGCGCTTAAAGGCACTTACCAGCGCAGGACGACCGACCCCCACGCCAGCCCGCCACCGATGGCCTCGGTGACCAGAAGATCGCCCGGCTTGATCTGCCCGCGCGCCTTGCCCACCGACAGCGCCAAGGGGATCGAGGCGGCGGATGTGTTGCCATGATCCTGTACGGTCACGATCACCCGATCCATCGACACCTGCATCCGTTTTGCGGTGCCTTCGATGATGCGGATATTGGCCTGATGCGGCACGATCCAGTCAACATCGTCCGGGGTCAGCCCGGCTTTCTCCAGCGCGTGATGGGCTGTTTCTGCAAGTTTTTCAATGGCATGGCGAAACACTTCCTTGCCTTCCATCACCAGATGGCCCGTTGTCCCGGTAGAGGTGCCGCCATTCACATAAAGGATGTCACGGAAACGGCCGTCGGAGTTCAGATCGGCCGAAAGGATGCCGCGGTCAGCCGCAGTCCCTGCTCCGTCGGAGGCTTCAAGCACCAGTGCGCCCGCGCCGTCGCCGAACAGAACACAGGTTCCACGGTCCTTCCAGTTCATCAACCGGCTGAAGGTTTCCGCCCCGATCACGAGGGCCCGGTTTGCCTGCCCCGACAGGATCAGCGCATTTGCCGTGGTCAGTGCATAAACGAAACCCGCGCAAACCGCCTGCACGTCAAAGGCATAGCCGCGAGTCATCCCCAAGGCGGCCTGCACCATGGTGGCGACTGACGGAAAGGTCAGATCTGGGGTCGAGGTGGCAACGATGATTGCGTCGATATCACCGGCCACCAGCCCGGCATCCGCCAGTGCCGCAACCGCCGCACGGGTCGCAAGATCCGAGGTCATCTGCCCTTCGGCCGCGAAATGGCGCTGTTCTATGCCGGAACGGGACCGGATCCATTCATCGGAGGTCTCTATGATGGCTTCGAACTCGGCGTTCGGGACCACGCGGTCGGGCAGGTAATGCCCGACGCCCTTGACTGTGGCGCGTATCGTCATTCGGTCGGACTGCTCCCCGTCCCGCTATTGGTGCCGGACTTATCTTGCGCGGCATCCTGCCCCGCCACTTCGGCCGATGCAACCCGGGCTGCCAGCCGTTCGATGAAGCGGGCCTGCGCCAGCTGATGGGCCAGCCCGATGGCCGCTGCCACCCCGGTCGCATCGGCCGAGCCATGCGACTTTACCACCGTGCCGTTCAGCCCCAGAAATACCCCGCCATTCACCCGGCGCGGGTCGATCCTGCGTTGCAGCCGACCAAGCGCGCCCCGGGCCAGAAGCGCTCCGAGCTTGGCCATGAGCGTGCTGGTCAGCGACTGACGCAACAGGTCGCCCACCGTCCGGGCAGTGCCTTCGATGGCCTTCAATGCAACATTGCCGGTAAAACCATCGGTCACGATCACATCGACGCGGTCCGAAAGGATATCAGTGCCTTCGACAAAGCCGATATAGTCAAAATCGCCCGCCTCGGCGCGCTGACTCATGAGCGCATGTGCCTCCTGAAGCTCGGCCCGGCCCTTGTGTTCTTCTGTGCCGACGTTCAGCAGACCAACCCGCGGCCGGGCAATGGACAGGCCATTGCGGGCGTAGGACGCCCCCATGAAGGCAAACTGCAGAAGATCACCGGCATCGGCCTTCACATCGGCGCCCATGTCCAGCATGACATTCATCTTGCCCGCGGTGGGCGTAGGGAACAGGCTGGCGATGGCGGGACGGTTCAGCCCGGGCAGCTTGCGCAGCCGCAGCATGGATACCGCCATCAGCGCGCCCGTATTGCCGCAGGACACCGCCGCCTGTGCTTCGCCTTCCTTGACGCTGTCGATCGCCCCCCACATCGAGGTGCCGGCCCCGTGGCGCATCACCTGCGCGGGCTTGTCCTCCATCGTCACGACGCGTTGGGCGTGACGCAGGGTGCAGCGGTTGGCAAGAATTGCGTGGCGCGCCAGCAGGGGGGCCAGAACAGATTCATCACCATGCAGGATGGCGGCCATCTGCGGATGCTGAGCCATGGAATCAGCAAGACCGGCAACCACCGCTGCCGGCCCCAGATCGCCACCCATGGCATCAACCGAAATCACCACGCTTTCAGAAGCCGGGACGGGGGCCGTAGCAGACGCAAACTCGGGTCCGATGGCCATGGGATCTGTCGCGCGGGTGGCGCGGCTTACGCCGCGTCCTCGTCGATATCAACTTCGCGGGCCATCGAGACGATTTCGCGCGAATCGTAGTGACCGCAGGACGGACACACATGGTGCGGACGCTTCAGTTCACCACAGTTCGGGCAATCGTTCGGGTTTGCGGCAACCAGCGAGTCATGCGCGCGACGCATGTTGCGCTTGGATTTCGTGGTGCGGTTCTGCGGGACAGCCATGTCACAACCTCGGGCAGTGGGGACAGGCCCCGGGATTTCCTTTGCGAAGCGGCACGGTCAGGGATGCTACGGCAATAGCCGACCGATGCTGCTTCACAGCTTGAATGAGGCGCGATACATACTCGGATTTCGGGCATGCGCAAGCCCTTTTCCGCAGGTCGGCGCGGGCTTTCACCCATCTTTGCCACCATCCCCGTCTGGCTTTGTGGCCAGCTTTCCTGCAAGGGCGGCAAGGCCCGCAAACGGCTTCAGGTCCGCGTCCGACAAAGGTGACACCCCTTCGCCTGCATGCACGACAGAGCCCAGTTCCGCCCCCGGAGCACGGGGGTAAAGCGGCAGCGCCAGCATCAGCGCTTCGGCGGCGATCTCGGCGATGTCGATCACCTCGGGCATCGGATCTACGGTGTCGTCCTCGGGCATCTCCATCTCGTCGGCGTCGGGCTGGTCCAGACCTGCGACATAGCGGCGGCGCACCGCTTCGGTGATCCGCGACCGAACCGGGGCCAGGGTCACGATACAGGGCTGGTCACATTCGGCCGTCAGCGTGCCGGTCAACAGCATCGCATCGCGCCCGTCCGGCGCGATCTGACCGGAAAATTCCAGTTTGGGCAGCGCAAGCAGGCCCATTTCACCTGCCAACGCCTGACGCAGGGTTGCGCCGGGGGCATAGGCAAAGCGTGTCGGCTTGCGCGGGCTGAGGCCGCCGGTGCGGAACTTGGTGGGTCGAACAGGGTCGGCATCGGTCATGAATTTGGCCTTTGGCGCAGGGAATGACGGCAGTAAACCCCGATATGGCGTTCCATTCTTGAACAAGGGGCCTGCCTTCTGATATCCCGAACACCAAGGGTTTTGAAGAACCCGCGTCGGCAACGGCGTTTCAGCGGGCATGAGGGCAGTTATGGCGGTATTCCGATTGGCGCGGACGATCCTCGCGATCTGCCATGGCACGCGCAGACAAGGCGCGGTTCTGGTGCTTGCGGCAGGCATTGCCGCTTGCTCTCCGGTCTTTCGCAACCACGGTTATGTGCCGGCTGAAGACGAGCTTGCCCAGATCGAAATCGGTAGTGACACGCGCGAAACGGTGGGCCAGAAGATCGGCCGGCCGTCAACCTCGGGCCTTCTGAACGATGAAGGCTGGTACTATGTGCAAAGCCGCTATGAACACCTAGGCCCGCGCGCCCCGAAAGAGATCGAGCGTCAGTTGCTGGCGATCACCTTCAATCAGGCGGGGGTGGTCGAAAACATCGGTCGTTACGGGCTGGAAGACGGCAAGGTCGTCGAGATTTCACGACGCGTGACCGAGACAAACATCAAGGGTCTAAGCCTGATCCAGCAACTTCTGGGCAACTTCGGGCGCTTGCAGGCCGGAGATCTGCTGGGCGAGTAGCCCAGCCAGCCTCAGTCTTCCGGCTCGAACCGCAGCGCCACGCCATTGATGCAATAGCGCAGGCCGGTTGGGGCAGGGCCATCGGGAAACACATGCCCCAGATGCGCCGCGCAGCGATTGCAATGCACTTCGGTGCGCCGCATGAACCAGCTGTTGTCAGACTGTTCGCCCACCATTTCGGCATCCAGCGGCGCATAGAACGAGGGCCAGCCGGTGCCGCTGTCGAACTTGGTTGCCTGATCGAACAGGGGCGCATCACAGCAGATGCAACGATAAGTGCCGGGGGCCTTGGGAAAGTCATCATGGGTGAAGGCACGTTCGGTGGCATGTTTGCGGGTGACCTTGAAGGCCAGATCGGACAGTTGCGCCTGCCATTCGGCATCGGTCTTGGTAATCTTGTCCATTGCGGGGACTCCTGTTCTACCGCTCTAATCTAGGATGTGGTTTGGCGGGGGGAAAGGGTGTGCAGCCAGTGAAGCGGGGCGGATTGGTGGCGCGGCTGGCAGATGGGTCGGCCGACCTTGCCCGGGTGCTTGATTTCCGCCGGGCTGCCTTTTCCCGGACGAGCGGGCAGGAAGAAGATGCCCAGGACGCGCTTTCGGCGCATGTCATGGTTGAAAGCGCCGCAGGAGAACTGCTTGGCTATTTCCGCGTCATGCTGTTTGGCTGGGGTGCGGGGCTGGCGCAGGGCTATGCGGCACGCTTTTACGATGTGGCCCCGCTGGAACGCTACGGCCGACCGATTGCCGAGATGGGCCGCTTTTGCCTTGCCCCGGGTGGAGTGCATCCGGATGTCCTGCGTCTGGCATGGGGGGCAATGACGCGGCTGGTGGATGAAGGGCAGGCGGGGCTTCTGGTCGGCTGCGCGTCGTTCCGGGGTGCGGACTGGCGGCCGCATAAGGCGGGTCTGGCACTTCTGGCGGCCGAGTTTCTGGGACCAGAGGCGCACCGACCGGGGTACAAGGCGGCCGAAGTGGTCGATTTCCCGGCTCTGGCGGGGCCGGTTGTTGACCGCCGAACGTCACTTGCAGCGCTGCCACCCTTGCTGCGGACCTATCTGGGCATGGGCGGCTGGGTCAGTGACCATGCGGTCGTGGACCGCGAACTGGACACGCTCCACGTCTTTACCTGTGTCGAGGTGGACCGGGTTCCGCCCGCCCGCGCGGCATCCTTGCGGGCGGTTGCACGGTAGTGCGGGCCGATCAGGCCCGTCCGCGACGCCCGCCACGACGCCCGCCTGCGGCCTGGCTGGCGGCGGACGAGGCTTCGGCGAAGGTCATGCCGCCTTCCACCGCTTCCAGCACCTTGGCAAAGCGGATCCATTCGCCGCCGTTGGCGTCATGGTTCATGAGGAAGTTGGCGGCGCGGATCGCCTCCATTTCCTGCTGGCGGACGGGGTTCATGATCGCGGATGTCATGCCGGCACCAATCGCCATCGGCAGGAAGGCGCCGTTGATCCCGTGACGGTGCGGCAGGCCAAAGCTGATGTTTGACGCGCCACAGGTGGTGTTCACGCCCAACTCCTCACGCAAACGCCGCACCAGCGCGAAGACCTGCTGGCCCGCCGAGCCCATTGCTCCGACCGGCATGACCAGCGGGTCAACCACGATATCATGCGCCGGAATTCCGTAATCGGCAGCGCGCTCGACGATCTTTTTCGCCACCGCAAAACGCACATCGGGATCCTGGCTGATGCCGGTATCGTCGTTGGAAATCGCCACTACCGGCACGTTGTATTTCTTGACCAGCGGCAGAACCAGTTCCAGACGGTCTTCCTCGCCGGTGACGGAGTTCAGAAGCGGGCGGCCCTCGCAGGCCATCAGCCCCGCTTCCAGCGCGCCCGGCACCGACGAGTCGATGCACAAAGGCACGTCGACCGTCTGCTGGATGATCTCGATCAGGGCTTTCATGAGCGGCGGCTCGACGAAGTTGTTGTCGGCATAGCGCGGGTCGGTGGCCATCTTGTTGGTGAAGACCGCGCCCGAGTTCACGTCAAGCACCGTCGCCCCGCAGGCCACCTGTTCCAGCGCATCCTTGATCACGGTCTCGAAGTTGCCCGCCTCCAGTTCCGCCGCCAGCTTCTTGCGCCCCGTGGGGTTGATCCGTTCCCCGATCACGCAGAAGGGCTCATCAAAGCCGATGATCACGGTTTTCGTTTTGGATTCAATGACAGTGCGGGTCATTCTTCAACCTATCTCTTATGCGTTTGCGGGAACGCCAGAGGCGCCGCCATTGTCGGTGACCCACTGGGCATTGGTCTTTATGCCACCCAGGGGGAAGAAATGGACCTGTTCGATCCCGAAATCGGGATTGGCGGCCTTTTCGGCGGCAAGGCCAGCCAGAACCTCGGTCGGTTCATAGGGCAGGAGCAGTTTGGTCACGTCCATAGCCCGCTTTTGCAAAACGCGCAGGCTGGGTCCAACCCCGCAGGCAATGGCGAACTTGATCAGGGTTTGCAGCTTGGCCGGGCCGGCGATGCCGATATGCACCGGCAGCTTCACGCCTTCGGCCTGCAACCGGTTGACCCATGCGATGACCGGTTCGGCCTCAAAGCAGAACTGGGTCGCCATCGCCATCTGGGCATCCGTCCGCTCCATGAACGCCGATTTCCAGCGCGCGGCTTCCATCACCATGCGGTCCGATCCGTCGGGGTCGATATCCTTGTTGCCTTCCGGGTGACCGGCGACATGCAGACGCTCAAAGCCACCAAACGCGCCGGATTCAAGCAGTTGCATCGAGGTTGCGAAGTCGCCAACCGGCTGGGCCACGCCACCGGCCAGAAGCAGGCCCTGCTTCACGCCCACATCCTTGTAGCGCGCGACCCAATCGGTCAACGTCGCCTTGTCCTTGATGATCCGCGCCGGGAAATGCGGCATCACGTCAAAGCCTTCGGCCCCGATCCGTCTGGCGGTGGCGACCATTTCCTCGATCGGGGTGCCGTCGATATGGGCGATATAGACGCGGGTGCCGGTGGGCAGGATATCGCGGAAGGTTTCGACCTTTTCGGCGGTGCGCGGCATCACCTCGATGGAGTAGCCCTTGAGAAAGGCCTCCAGCGGCTGTGCTGCGGGTGCGTCGTCCTTGCGGCGGAAGTTGAACAGGGCCATCACGGTCTCCTTGAGGGTCGGGGGCAGGGACATGCGGCTCAGGCCTTGGCCCAGCCATCCGATTCGATCAGCAATTTCAGGCGCGCGGTGTCAAACTCGGCTTCCAGACGCGCGGCTTCGGTGGCGACGATCTGGTCGGGATCACCCTCGATCTCACCGACCACCGCCTTGCGCCATTCGGCAAGATAGCTGTCGGTATCGCGCGCACCGACCTTCATGGCGCAGCGGTCGATGGCTTGTTCGAAACGCTCGGAAAGCTGGATCTTCGATCCGCGCCGGCCCTTGCCGACGATGACCTGAGCCGGGATGTCGCGCCAGTAGACGATGGTGACTTCGGCCATGATCCGGTGATTCCCCTTGGCTTGCCTGCTGCTACTGATAGTCGCCGATCCACGACAGCCGGTGTCGGTTTTCGACATGGCGTATGATGGATGCGACCCCGCCGGTCGCATGCGGCGAGGTTAACCAACCGCATGGCCGGACGCCAGCATGCGGGATCTGAGAAATCTTCATAAAGGAAATGAAGCTCGGTCAGAAACAGAACCGGCCCCCAATCACGGGGGCCGGTTCAAGTGTCGCAGAATGCCGGTATCAGAAGCGGTAGTTCAGGCCCAGTTGCAGTCGGCCAAAGCTTACATCCGTGTAACATTGGGCAACACATACCGTCGGCAGTTCCAGCCGCCCAAGGTCCGTGTGCAGGTATTCGGCCGAGACTGTGATTTTCCGGGTGACGAAATGTTCCACGCCAATTCCTGCGGTCCAGCCCGAGAGGCTGTCCTCGCCCAAGACACTGGTGCCGTCATTGGCAGTCCCCATGGCATCGGCGCGCGTAGCACCAGCGCTGCCAAAGATCAGCGTCTTGCCCAAGGCCCACCCAAGGCGACCGCGCAGGGTAGCAAGTTTTTCCACGCTGGTTTCGCAACCGGGTCAGAAGAAGTTGACGCTCGTTGTCGGGTTGGCAGTGATCTCCCCGGAAGAAATCGCGAGCGCCACGCCGTAGACCAGATTGCCGCGCTGCCAGTCGTAGCCCGCAGAAACGGTGGGAAAGGTGCCTGAAAAATCGTCCGGGTTAGATGCGGCGCTTTCACCACGCTCGGCAAAGAAGTTGTCACCATTCGGACGTGAGGCCGCGATGCCGAAATGCAGGCCTTGCCAGTCTTGCACATCCGCAATCGGCGCGATCATCGGTTCTTCAACCGGCGTCACTGGTCCGCCGGCAGATACGGGCAGGGAAGCCAGAGCGAAAAGAAGGGCAGCGCCCAGTAGTCTGGTTTGGGATGTCATCATGATCTCCATGCACTAAATTCTGATATCATAGAGAGTCTTGGACGCTGCGCATAGTGCGGCCCTGGCCCGCTGCCGATGTGGTGACGGCAGGCATATAGAAATACGACTTTCTGCTTGGCCAGCCCGGACGGTGATGCTTGTCATGAAGGCAAAAGACAACTACCTTCCACTTTAACCAAATATGGAGGGCGGCATGACGCCCGAGCGTCCCCATAGGGCGGACGCAACTGACGCGCAGGTCGAGACGCCCGAGGATGTTTCCCGCGCCGATGCTCCGTCTGCCCTGACTGACCCAGGGTCAGCCCCGCTTTACGCGGCGCTTGATCTTGGTACGAACTCTTGCCGGATGCTGATTGCCCAACCTCAGGGCAGTCAGTTCGTCATCTTGGACAGCTTTTCTAAGTCGGTCCAGCTTGGCGTTGGGCTTGAAGCTTCGGGCCGGCTGAGCCGGTCTTCGATGCTGCGCACGATACAGGCGCTTCGGATCTGCGAAAAGAAGCTGGAAAAGCACTCTGTCCGTCGCATGCGTCTGGTTGCGACCGAAGCCTGCCGCCGCGCGCGCAATGCCCGTGATTTCATCCGCCAGGTGCGCCGCGAAACCGGCCTCTCGCTGGAGATCATCGCCCCCGAGGAAGAGGCGCGGCTTGCCGTCATTTCCTGCGCGCCCCTCGTCAGCCCCACGACCGAGCAGCTTCTTGTCGTGGATATCGGCGGCGGGTCTACAGAACTGGTGTGGATCGACCTGTCGGCCGTTGCGCCGCATGACCGGCCAAAGGCGATCATGCGTCTGCACATGGGCTTTGATGCCCAGGGCGAAGGGGCCGTGGCGCGGGTGGTGGACTGGATTTCGGTGCCACTTGGGGTGGCGACGCTGAAAGACCAGTTCATCGACGTGGATGACGACGCCGCCCGCTTTGCGCTGATGAGCTGGTTTTTCGAAGAGAACCTTGCCAGCTTCAGCCCCTACAATGCCGAAAACCCCCGCGAAGGGTTCCAGATCGTCGGCACCTCTGGCACGGTCACCACGGTTGCGGCCAGTTTCCTGAACCTCAAGCGCTATGACCGGGCCAAGGTGGACGGGTTGCAGATGACCTCGGACCAGATCGACATCGTGATCCGCGATTACCTGTCGCTTGGCCCCGAGGGCCGCCGCAATGACCCTCGGATCGGCCGTGACCGGCATGCGTTGATCATGTCGGGGGCGGCGATCTTGCAGGCGCTTATGCGGATATGGCCGACGGACCGCTTGTCGGTGGCCGACCGGGGGCTTAGGGAGGGGCTTCTTTATGCGCAGATGAGCAGCGACGGCATTCTTGGGGACGGGCCTTACACATGACGGAAAAACCGACCTCGGGCCGCGGCCAGCGGGAACTTCGGGTGCGGGTCAAGACCGCCAAGGGCAGGAAACTGTCGTCAACGCTCTGGCTCGAACGCCAGTTGAATGACCCCTATGTCATCCGCGCCAAGAAAGAGGGCTATCGCGGCCGCGCGGCCTACAAGATCCTTGAACTGGATGACCGCTACGGATTCCTGAAGCCCGGAGCGCGGGTGGTGGACCTTGGCTGCGCGCCGGGGGGCTGGTGCCAGATCGCGGTCGAACGGGTGAACGCCTTGGGGCAGAACCCGAAAAAACCCATCGGCACCGTTCTGGGGATCGACCTGCAAGAGGTGGAACCGATTTCCGGCGCCGAGATCCATCAGCTGGATTTTCTGGCCGATGATGCCGATGACAAGGTCAAGGGCTGGCTTGGGGGCCGTGCCGATGTGGTGATGTCGGACATGGCTGCCTCGGCCAGTGGCCACAAGGCGACCGATCACCTCCGGATCGTGGCACTGGTCGAAGCGGCGCTGGCCTTTGCCTTTGACGTGCTGGAAGACGACGGCACCTTTGTTGCCAAGGTTCTTGCCGGGGGCGCGGAAAACCAGATGCAGACCCTGCTGAAGAAGAACTTCCGCAAGGTGGCGAACGTCAAACCCCCTGCCAGCCGAGCCGACAGTTCGGAGAAATTTGTGGTGGCCATGGGGTTTCGCGGGCGCGAGCTGGCGGACCGGCCAGGGCAGGATGATCCTGAAGACTGATCCGATCCCTAAAATTCAAATGAAAAAGGCGCCCGAGGGCGCCGTTTTTCCACAGTAACGGCTGTTTCAGCCGCCCCAGCTGCGAACCGGACCGCAATCCATATGCACGAAGTTCGACCGCGAGTATTTTCCAACGCCACCGGAAGCACAAGCCACTGCCGCCTTGGCCATCTGGCCAACCGACCGCGACTTCAGCCGCAGGTCAGCCGCCTGACCAACCATGTGCAGCGAGTTCTTCGCCACCCCGCGCGACTTTGAGCGCAGCATCGCATTGGTCTTGGCCGACCGGTAGCCCGACAAGAGCATGTAGGGTTCAGAGACATCCATCAGCCGGTGCGACGCGGCCATGATGTCGATGGTCCGCATGTCGATCCGGGTGGTATCGTCGGAACGCCAATCACGCATGAAGTAGTTGATTTCCTTCAGGACTTCCGGAACGTATTCGCCATCGATCCAGTAGATCGTGTCAAGGCTTTCACCCGTGCGGCCCGAATACATCCGGATACGGCGAATATCGCCTGACCCTTTCAACAGCCCGAAAGCATTTGAATAGGTCGGTGCTGCCATCACTGCGGTTGCCGCGAACACGCCAAGAAGGCCACGCCGCGTGACACCGTAAGTCCGTTGATCCGTCATTCTAACGCCTGTCCCCGTAGCTGTCTTTGACTGCCTTAGCGCAGCTTTCGTGCAACTTCTTCCCCAAGTGCAACGGTGTTATTGCACAAGACGAATCGAAGCCCAAGCGCAGATTGCCCGCCGGTTCCCCAGCACAACCTTAATCGGCAAATTTTCGCTGAACGCCGGACAAATGGCACGAAAACTCGGCGGCTGTTGTCGGTTTGCATCGGTTGCCCTCAGACTGTCCATGGGGTGGAAACAATCCAACCGCAACTTCGCAGATAGACAGGTTTGTGAATGGACAGTCGTCCCATTTTCACGAAAACATGAGCCATACGCCAATTCGTTGGCCAAGTGATTGAGAATGAGGGCCGAATGAACCTTTTCCTGCTGCAAGCTCTGCCCCGGCGTGCGCTTGTCCTGTCGTTGGCCCTTGTGATGGCTCCGCTTGATGCCACACCTGTGCTGGCGCAGGCTTCAGCCTTTTCACAATCCCTTGCCGCCGCCGCGTCTGACAATGAGGTCATCGCCGAATGGTATCGCAAGACCGGCTATGAACCGCTCTGGACCGGTGCCGATGATGCAGAACGCCGTCAGGCCTTTCTGACCGCCATCGCCACTGCTGCGGATCACGGGCTTCCGGTGCAGCGCTATGACGCTGCGGCCCTTGCCGGCG
This sequence comes from Tabrizicola sp., assembly GCF_030373185.1. Classification (GTDB taxonomy): domain Bacteria; phylum Pseudomonadota; class Alphaproteobacteria; order Rhodobacterales; family Rhodobacteraceae; genus Tabrizicola. Next base: position 838,592 of record NZ_JAUCZH010000001.1, on the reverse strand, counting down.
CCCTGCGCGCGGCGACGACCGAAGGTGACCGGGGGCGGCTCGAAGTTGCGATGACTCGCGCCTATCTGGCATGGGCGCGCGACCTGACCTCGGGCGCGATCGACCCCGCCAGGGTTGATGCCGGCATTGTCAGAGAGATCGACCGGATCGACCCGCGGACCCTGTTGTCACGCCTTGCCAATGGCAAGGCCGAGACGGTGCTGGCCCGGCTTCTGCCCCACTCGCCCGCCTATCTGCATCTGATGAAGGCGAAAATCCGGCTTGAGGCGGAAATTGCCGCCGGTGGCTGGGGCGCGCCGCTCGCGGTCAGCCCGCTGGAGCAGGGCATGACCGGACCGGCCGTCGTGGCGCTGCGCGACCGGTTGATCAAGATGGGCTATCTGGCCCCGACCGCAACCGCCAGCTACGATCGCACCTTGCAGACGGCGGTGCAGAATTTCCAGATCAGTCATGGGCTTGTCGCCGATGGTCGCGCCGGGGAAGGCACCATCCTTGAACTGAACATCCCGGCAGAGGGGCGTCTGAAATCCGTGATCGTCGCCCTTGAACGCGAACGCTGGATGGATATCGACCGCAGCACCCGCCACATCTGGGTCAATCTGCCCGACTTCCGCGCCAAGATCATCGACGGCGGCCGCACGGTCTTTGATACCCGCGTGGTGATCGGCAAGAACGTCCCTGACCAGCGCAGCCCGGAATTTTCCGACCAGATGGAACATATGGTCATAAACCCGTCATGGGGGGTGCCACGCTCGATCATCGTCAAGGAATATCTGCCCCTGCTGCAACAGAACCCCAATGCGGTCGGCCACCTTCAGGTCATCGACGGGCGGGGCAGGGTGGTGCCGCGCGGGGCGGTCAACTTCGCCGCCTATTCGGCGCGCAGCTTTCCCTTCGGCCTGCGCCAGCCGCCATCGGATGGCAATGCGCTGGGGAAGGTGAAGTTCATGTTCCCCAATGTCCATAACATCTATCTGCATGATACTCCGTCCAAATCCCTGTTTGGCCATGACGTGCGCGCCTACAGTCATGGCTGCATCCGGGTGGCCGATCCCTTCGATCTGGCCTATGCGCTGCTTGCGCTTCAATCCGATGCCCCGGAAGATGAATTTCAGGTCCACCTGAAGTCTGGCAAGGAAACCACGGTAAAGCTGCAAAAGTCCGTGCCGGTGCATCTGGTCTATTTCACGGCCTACCCGGACGCCAAGGGCCGGATCGGGTATCGCCGTGATGTCTATGGCCGGGATGCGGCGCTGTTCAACGCGCTGGCCGAAGCCGGGGTGGCCTTGGCCGGGGTTCAGGGGTAATCCTGCCGCCAGGGACGCAGCCGGAGCTTTGCCATGCCGCACACCATCCGTGATATCGCGCTGGCCCTTGGGGCCGAGGCGGCGGGCGATCTTGACCTGACGGTTACTTACGCGGCCGAACCGCAGGCGGCTGGCCCCGATGATCTGGCGCTTGCGATGGACCCGCGCTACGGCGACGGGATCATCAGGGGGCAGGCCCGGGCTGCAATGGTCTGGCCGGGTGCCGACTGGCAGGCGATGGGCCTGAAGGCTGTGATCTTTGCCCCGCGCGGGCGGCTGGCCATGGCGGGCCTGACGCGGCTGATGGACCCCGGCCCGGATCTGGCGCCCGGCGTGCATCCGATGGCCATCGTGCATCCCTCGGCCGAGATCGGCCCGGGTGCTGCGATCGGCCCATTTGTCACCATCGGCGCGGGTGTGGTTCTTGGGCCGAGTGCGCGGATTGTCAGCCATGCCTCCATCGCCGAGGGGGCGCGGGTCGGCGCGGATTGCCTGATCCTGCAAGGTGCGCGGATCGGTGCGCGGGTCACCATCGGTGACCGCTTCATCTGCCAGCCCGGTGCCGTCATAGGTGCGGACGGGTTTTCCTTTGTGACACCCGAAAGGTCCGGGGTCGAAGAGATCCGCGAAACCCTTGGCAGCCGCGCTGACATCAAGGAACAAAACTGGACGCGGATTCATTCGCTTGGGGCTGTAAGCATTGGGGATGACGTGGAAATCGGCGCGAACGTCTGTATCGATCGTGGCACGATCCGCGACACGTCCGTCGGGTCCGGCACCAAGCTTGATAACCTTGTCCACATTGGCCACAACGTCCAGATCGGGCGCGACTGCCTGCTTTGCGGGCAGGTTGGCATCGCCGGATCGGCCCGGATCGGGGACCGGGTGGTGCTTGGCGGGCAATGCGGCGTCAATGACAACATCTTCGTTGGCAATGACGTGATTGCGGGCGGTGCCACCAAGATATTCACCAACGCTCCGGCGGGGCGCGTGCTTCTGGGATACCCGGCGGTCAAGATGGAGACGCATGTCGAAATGCAAAAGGCGCTGCGCCGCCTGCCGCGCCTTGCCAGCCGGGTGGCCGCCCTGGAGAAGGGCGTTCCCTTCGCCCCGGAAGCCGAGTAGGAAACCCTGACGGGCAGCCGGGAATTGAGGCAGACAAAGGTGCAGCCAGAAGTGCGGGCAGAAATCGAAACGGCGGTGATCGAGATTCTGGCGGCTCAGTTGCTGCTGCCCTCGTCAGGGGTTTCGCCAGACGCGCGGGTTGATGACCTTGGCCTTGACAGTCTGGGCAAGGTCGAGGCGATCTTTGCGCTGGAAGAACGCTTCGGGATCACCATCCCTTTCAACGCCAATGAACCCGACCTGCCAGAGTTCGACTTTGCCTCGGTCCCGGATATCGTTGACGGTGTGGCGAAACTTATTGCCGATCGGGCATGAGACGGGTCGTCATAACGGGCATCGGCACCGTGAACGCGCTGGCCAAGGATGTTCCGGGAACCTTTGCCGCACTCGCGGAAGGCCGTCCGGGGATCGGCCCTCTGACCTGCCGTGACGCAGACCGTCTGACCATCCGCATCGGTGCCGAGGTTCGTGACTGGGCGCCCGATCTCGACCCCGCGCGCCTGCCGCTTTTTGACCGGGTGACCCAATACGCGCTGGTCGCGGGGGCCGAGGCGATGGCGATGGCGGGCCTTCCATCGGACCATTCTGCGGGCCTTGGGCCGCGGGGTGGGGTGATCCTTGGCACGGCGGCTGGCGGGATCAGCACATGGGAGGACAGCTACCGCGCGGTCTTCGCCGAAGGGAAGTCCCGCGTCTCGCCCCTTGTGGTGCCGCGCTTGATGCACAATGCCGCCGCCTCGCACCTGTCGATTGCGCATGGGCTTCAGGGGCCGGTCCTGTCGGTGTCATCGGCCTGTGCCGGCGCCAATCACGCGATGGGCCTTGCGCTGCAACAGATCAGGCTTGGCGCGGCGGACGTGATGCTGACAGGCGGGGCCGAGGCGATGCTGTGCTTTGGCGGGGTCAAGGCATGGGAGGGACTGCGCGTGCTGGCCCCCGATGCATGCCGCCCATTCTCGCTTGGTCGCAAGGGGATGGTGATCGGCGACGGGGCCGGGATGCTGGTATTCGAGGCAGAAGACCACGCCCGCGCCCGTGGTGCGAGCATTCTGGCCGAGGTGGCCGGGTTCGGCATGAACGCTGACGCTGGCGACATCGTGGCCCCCGATCCGGGCGGTGCAGTCCGTGCCATGCTGGCCGCGCTCAAGGATGCCGGCCTGGACCGCGACGACATTGGCCATATCAACGCGCACGGCACCGGCACCTTGGTGAATGATCGGTCGGAAACCCTTGCAATCCTTGAGGTTTTCGGTGCGGCGCCGCCCCCTGTTTCTGCGACCAAATCCATGCACGGCCATGCCATCGGGGCGACCGGCGCGTTGGAGGCCATTGCCTGCATCCTTGCACTGACCAAAGGGATCCTGCCCCCGACGATCGGCTATCTCGGTGCGGATCCGGATTGTGCGCTGGATGTGGTGGCGAACGATGCGCGCGTCGCCAGCCCGAAGGTGGTGTTGTCGAATGCTTTTGCCTTCGGCGGGCTGAACGCGGTTCTGGCCTTTCGCGCGGCCTGAACGCAAACGGCCGGCCCATTCGGACCGGCCGTGCATGCGCAGTTCAGCGCTGCGCTATTCGTTGCCCGCGGGGGCTGTCGCCGCATCGGCCGCATCATTGGCAGCATCGACCGCCGCAAGCCCGGCGGTAAAGCCTTTCAGCGACACTTTCAGTTCCACCTGTTTGTCGGGTGCGACAAAAGGCACGATCACGATCGTCGCCGCCGCCCCCTTCTTCATCTGCGCCACTTCCTCGGCGGTAAAGCCAAGCCGTGCCACGCAGCCGATCTGGGTGCAGAAGGTGAAGGGATAGGCCTTGGGCTTGGCGCTGTCGATCTGCAGCGTCATGCCGGCGGTCAGCAGCGTTTCAAGCGGTGCAATGAAGGTAGCCCCGGCGACGGCTGGCCCCGGCGAGCCCTTGGGCAGGCCGAACATGGTGAACTCGGCCACCGAATTGTCATCCTGATCCTTCAACAGCATGTAAAGCTGACATGGGTCAATCCCGCTTTCGGTGCGCACGCAACGCTGTTCCCATGCCTCAAAGTTGGCGGCGGTATAGGTGTCCCCAATCCCGTCGCCGCCTCCAAGTTCCGTCCCCATCGACAGCCCGTCGGCAGTGGCAGCGTCGGCGATGGTATCCGTTGCTGCGGCTTCATCGGAGGCGGGGGCTTCTGTCGTCTGGGCCATCAACGGCGTTGCGGTCAGGGCAAGAAAAAGGGCAAGCGCAGTGGTCTTGGTCATTGCCATCTTGGGCGGATCCTTTGGTCGGACGGTAATTGTGGCAGGTCATTAGCATGACCGGCTGGCCAAGTCAGGTCGGAAAGCGCGCTTCAGCGGGGTTCTGCCTCAAGGCTTGGGCAAGCCACATTCCGCAACCGGGAAAAAGAATGAAAAAGGGCCAGCAGAACCGGCCCTTTTCGAATTTTCTTATTGCTCCCTGTCGGACTGGCCGACTTCATGGGTTCGGACGCTACGGCGGATTTTGAGGCCCGTCAACGGGATTCTGCCGGGGTCAGTCATGTGGACGTCATAAAAAAACCGCGCCTTTTCAAGGGCGCGGCCAGTCCACAGGGAGGAAGTCACCAACGGAACCATGATGAACACAGCCCCGGCACGTTCAGACTGGCACAAAGGGCTTAACAATGTATTTTGACTGCGGAAAACATCGGCGGGAAAGATGGCGGCCGGGCCGCCGGATCCGGCTCTCATCGGATTTGTGAGGTGACTTGTGGCCAATGAAGAACAGTCGGTGGACAGCATTTTTGTCGGTGGCGGTGGCGAAGCCTATGGCCAGCCGCAGTCCCTGCTGCTGAGATATGGCAACCGGCACGGGCTGGTTGCCGGCGCCACCGGCACCGGCAAGACGGTCACGCTGCAAATCCTTGCCGAAGGCTTTTCGGCGGCCGGGGTTCCGGTATTTCTGTCTGATGTGAAAGGTGATCTTTCCGGCATCGCTGCCTCTGGTTCGGCAACCCACATACTGCACGAGCCCTTCTCCAGGCGCGCGGCCACCATCGGGCTTGATCTGCAATACCGCGCCTTTCCGGTGATCTTCTGGGATCTGTTCGGCGAAAAGGGTCATCCGGTCCGTGCGACCCTGTTCGAGATGGGGCCGCTGCTGCTGTCGCGCCTGCTGGAGCTGTCCGAGGCGCAGGAAGGTGTGCTGAACGTCGCATTCCGGCTTTCGGACGAAGAGGAACTGCCGCTCCTGGACCTGAAGGATCTGCAAGCGCTGCTGACCTTCGTCGCTGAAAACGCCAACGCGATTTCTGCGCGCTACGGTCTGGTGTCAAAGGAATCGATCGGTGCAATCCAGCGGCGGCTTTTGGTGCTGGAAAATCAGGGCGGGGCCGGATTGTTTGGCGAACCCGCGCTGGATCTGGCCGACCTGATGCTGACCGACGCGGAAGGCCTTGGCCGGATCAGCATCCTCGCCGCTGACAAGCTGATGCAGTCGCCCCGGCTTTACGCAACCTTCCTGCTTTGGCTTCTGGCCGAACTTTTCGAGATGCTGCCCGAGGTGGGCGACCCAGACAAGCCAAAGCTGGTCTTCTTTTTCGACGAGGCGCATCTCTTGTTCGATGATGCCCCGAAGGCGCTGATTTCAAAGGTGGAACAGGTCGCGCGACTGATCCGCTCCAAGGGTGTGGGGGTCTACTTCGTGACCCAGAACCCCGCCGATGTGCCAGAAACCATCCTTGGCCAGCTTGGCAACCGCGTGCAGCACGCCTTGCGCGCCTTTACCGCCAAGGATCAGAAAGACCTGCGGATGGCGGCACAGACCTATCGCCCGAACCCTGCCTTTGCCATCGAAGACGCGATTCGCGACGTTGGCACGGGTGAGGCGGTGACGTCCTTGCTGGAGGCCAAGGGCATCCCCGGCGTCGCCCAGCGCACCCTGATCCGTCCGCCGTCCAGCCAGCTTGGCCCGCTGGATGAAGCCATGCGCGCTTCGATCATCGCCGCTTCGCCGGTGGCCGGAAAATATGACACCACGATTGACCGCGACAGCGCCTGGGAGCGTCTGCGCGCCCGAGCCGAAAAGACCGCGCGCGAGGCGGCCGAAACCGAAGCGCGCATCGCCGAGGAAAAGCAAGAGTTTGACCGCGCCCGCCGCTACGACGGCAAGGCCAGAACGCCGTCAAAGTCTGGCAGCAGCAGGTCCGATTCCGTCGGCACCGCCTTTGCCAAAAGCTTCGCCCGCCAGCTTGGCACAAAGTCCGGTCAGGCACTGGTGCGCGGGGTGCTTGGCTCGATCTTCGGCAAGCGATAGCCGCAAAACCTTGCGGTTTTGCATCTTGCCCGGGTGACAGTGGGCAGGATTTCAGGTCAAGTCGACCAGCCCATTTCCGGAGTCAGCAATGAAACGATCACGCATCAACGATATCATGCGCGCGGCGGACGATCTCATCCGCCACCACGGCTTTGTCCTGCCACCCTTCGCCTATTGGACGCCCGAGGCGTTCAAGGCCCGCACCGATGCCGGGACAATCGTGCAAACCCGGATGGGCTGGGACATCACCGATTACGGGCAGGGCCGGTTTGATGACATGGGCCTGTTTCTGTTCACCCTGCGCAATGGTCGGCTGGCTGATCTGCAACGCGGCGGCGGCATGTGCTATGCTGAAAAGCTGCTGATTTCCCGGCAAGATCAGCTTTCCCCGATGCATACCCATGTCATCAAGGCCGAGGATATAATCAACCGCGGCGGGGCTACTCTGGTGATCGAGCTTTACGGGTCGGACGATCACGGCAACTTCGCCGAGGATCGCGGCGGCAGCGTGCATTGCGACGGCATCGCGCGGGCCTATGGTCCGGGTGAAAAGCTGCGGCTTGCCCCCGGCGAAAGTGTCACGCTGATGCCCGGCGACTGGCACGCCTTCTGGGGCGAGGGGGGCGATGTGCTGATCGGTGAGGTGTCAACCGTGAACGACGATCTCACCGACAACATCTTCCGCGAGCCGATTGGCCGCTTTGCCGAGATCGAGGAGGACGAGCCGCCGCTGCATCTGCTGGTCAGCGATTACGACAGCTGGCTTTAATACCTTGGCCATGAATTGAAACGGGGGCGCCATTGGCGCCCCGTTTGCGTTGCAAGCCTGTGCGGTTCAGTCCACGGCAGTTGGGGGCGGGCAGGCGCCGTCAACCAGTGCCGTGGCGCAAACCGGGGTGGCGGTTGCCTCCGTTGTCTCGGGCGCCGCCACTGCCGGGGCCGCTGCCGGCACGACAACCGGGGCGGTCCCCAACGCGATCGAGGGTGGCGGAAGCACGTTCAAGGCAGGCACCGCGCCTGCCGGAATTACCGGCTCTTCGACCTTCTTCTTTGCTGGAACGATCGGCTTGGGGATATAGAGCCCTTTCGGCATTTCGCCCGCCGCAGTCAGCACGACAACCTTTTCGCCACCTTGCAGGCGGTTATAAAGGTCAATCACGTCCTGATTGATCATCCTGATGCAGCCAGAAGATGCATTGCGACCGATCGACTTCCATTCCGGCGTGCCGTGGATGCGGTAGCCGTAGTCGATGCCGTTCGATTTGAGATAGATTGCCCGCGCGCCCAAGGGGTTGGTCGGCCCGCCCGGCTGACCCTTTTCCCATCTCGCCAGCTTCGGATCGCGTTCGATCATTTCCCGGGGAGGTGTCCACGTTGGCCATTGCTTCTTTTCGACGACATCAGCCTCGCCCGACCATTCAAACCCGGCGCGGCCCACGGAAATGCCGTAGCGGATCGCCTTGTTCTTTCCGACCACATAGTAAAGCAGCCTGGTCTTGGGGTTGATGATGATTGTGCCGACCGGCTGGTCGGTTTCATAGGCCACAACCTGTCGGCGGTGGGTTTCGGGGATCTGTTCCACCGGCAGGGCCGGGATCTGGATGCCGGCATCCATTGACGCCAGATAGACATTCTCGTCCGGCTTTGGCAGCGGCTGGTTCGAGGCCGATGGGCTGACCGTTGGGTCCACGCAGGCAGCGAGGGCGAAAAGGGCAAGCGCTGCGGGAAGGGCCGCCAGCCTGCGGCCAAGGGAAATCTGCGTCTGGCGCATCAAGAAACTCACTTTTTCCGGCCCGCAAGCTTCCTGCCCGGGCTAAACTACGGCTTCACGGTAACTTAGCCGTGACTGTCCGTCAAACCGTGCAGGGGACGGAACGCGATCACGGGCGCGTGAAAACCGCGTCAAAAGGTGGAAAAAAGCGCCTTTCAGACCCTTATCCGGCTGCCACTGCGTCTACCTCGACCAAAAGCGCAGGCGATGCCAACCCCGCGACGATCAGCAGAGTCGCGGCAGGCGGCGGGTTTTCCTCCACCCAAAGGTCGCGCCGGACGCGGTAGGTGGCCACGGCCTCGGGGCTGTTTTCGGTCAGGTAGACCGTGATCTTCATCAGGTTGGCCCTGCTCATCCCGGCCGCCTCCAGCGCCCGGTCAACATTGGCCAGGGCCACGTCCAGCTGCGCGGCCAGACCCTCGGCCAGGGTGCCATCCGGGTGAATGCCGATCTGGCCAGAAATCTCCAGCCGTCGGGTCGCCCCTTCGGCCAGCGCGCATTGATTGTAGCGCGAGGCGGGTTGCGGCATCGTCGCCGGGGTCCAGAGCCTGATCATCACGTCACCGCCGCGCGGGCTTTGAACTCGGGCTTGTCCCACGTGCCGTAGTCCATGATCCGTGCCAGCACGCTGACGGCGCGCGCCACGTCATCTTCATCGATGTACAGCGGGGTAAAGCCAAAACGCAGGATGTCGGGTGCGCGGAAATCGCCAATCACGCCTTCATGGATCAGCGCCTGCATGATCGCATAACCCTCGGGATGGCGGAAGCTGACCTGGCTGCCCCGCATCAGGTGTGAACGGGGCGTTGCCAGTTGCAGCATCGGTGCGCGGCTTTCCACGCCCTTGATGAACTGATCCTGCAGCCGCAGCGACTGGGCGTGAACCTCGGCCAGATCGACGCCGTCCCAGACATCCATCGCGGCTTCCAGTGCCGCCATCTGCAACACGGGTGGCGTGCCGACGCGCATCCGTTCGATCCCCTGACCGGGGCGATAGCTCAGGTCAAAGGCAAAGGGTGCTTCGTGGCCCAGCCAGCCGGACAGGGCAGGGCGCGCCACCTCGGCATGCCGGGGGGCCACATAGATGAAGGCCGGGCCACCGGGGCCGGAGTTCAGGTATTTGTAGGTGCAGCCCACCGCGAAATCGGCACCCGCGCCAGCAAGATCCACCGGCAGCGCACCCGCCGAATGGGCCAGATCCCAGACGGTGATCGCCCCCATTTCATGCGAGCGCCGGGTGATCTCGCGCATGTCGTGCCGCCGCCCGGTGCGGTAGTCGACCTCGGTGAGCATGACCACGGCAACGGTGTCATCAATTGCTGCCATCGCTTCTTCGGGGGCCACGGTCTTCAGCCGGTATTGCCCGCCAAGTGTGCGGCACAGCCCTTCGGCCATGTAAAGATCAGACGGGAAATTCCCGGTATCGGACAAGATCACCCGGCGCTTTGGGTTCATCTCCAGCGCCGAGGCAAGCGCCTGATAGACCTTGATCGACAGCGTATCACCCAGAACCACCGTCCCCGGCGCCGCGCCGATCAACTTGCCCACCCGGTTACCAAGTGCCGCGGGTTGCGCCATCCATCCGGCCTTGTTCCAGCCGCGGATCAGCATCTCACCCCATTCGGCCTGCACCGCATGATCAACCCGTGCGGGCGCGGCCTTGACCATCGGCCCGAGGGAGTTTCCATCCAGATAAACCACCCCCTCGGGCAGGTGGAACAAGGCCTTCTTGGCTGCGAAATCGATGGGCATGGCTGTCTCCTTCTCCTTGCCGTTATCGGGGCTTCCTTTTGCAATGCCAAGCCGGAACTGCGGCGCTTGCACCTTGCGCCATGCTCTGCCTAGATCGGCCGTCACGAATGGAGGCCGATATGCGCCCGATGTTGCGCAAGATCCTTGCCCTGATCGACCTGCCGCCCGCCTGGCTGGCCGCGCATGTGGCTGCTGCATGGGTGCTTTCGCTGATCTCGCCAGCGCTGTTCGGCGCCGCCGGCGACTGGCTTGGTCGCGCCCTGGTCATTCTTGGTGTCGTCATCACCGTCATTGCCGCCGCCCAGATGACGCTGCACCGCACCACCGTCATTCCTCGCCGGAAGCCTGCCGCACTGGTGACCACCGGGCTTTTTGCCGTTTCGCGCAACCCGATCTATCTGGCCGATGCCGTGATCCTGCTGGGGGCGATCCTGTGGCTGGACGCGATCTTGGCGCTGCCCTTGGTCGCGGTCTTCGTCTTGCTGATCCAGACCCGTTTCATCCGCGACGAGGAGACGCGATTGACCATGGCCTTCGGGCCGGAGTTTGATCTTTGGGCCGCACACACGCCACGCTGGATCGGGGGCCGGACCCCAAGGAAATGAACAGCCCCGGTGCGACAAACTGGGGTTTGAAATATTGTTGCGCGGTGATAAGTGCATCAGGCTGGTTTATGGCGCAGACGGCAGAAGCGGGGGGCAGTCTTGAAAATCGGAGCACTGACAGAGGTTTTTCCGGGTGAAAACCGGGTAGCGATGACACCGGACTCGGCCACCCAACTGCTCAAGTTGGGCCATTCCTGCTGCATCGAGGCCGGGGCAGGGGCAAAGGCGGGTTTTTCCGACGCGCTTTACAGCGCGGCCGGGGTGACCGTGCTGCCGACTGCCGCCGATGTGATTGCCGCCTCTGACGTGATCGTCAAGGTGCGCGGGCCTGAGGCCGCCGAACTTGGCACGCTGGCCGAAGGTCAGACGCTGATCAGTTTCTTCTGGCCCGCCCAGAACCCTGAACTGCTGGAAGCCGCAGCGAAGAAGAACCTGACCGTGGTCGCGATGGACATGGTGCCACGCATCAGCCGCGCGCAGAAGATGGACGCGCTGTCGTCGATGGCAAACATCGCCGGCTACCGCGCGGTGATCGAGGCCGGTAACAACTTTGGCCGCTTCTTCACCGGTCAGGTGACGGCAGCGGGCAAGGTGCCACCAGCCAAGGTGCTGATCGTTGGCGCGGGTGTGGCGGGTCTTGCCGCCATCGGGACAAGCGTTTCACTTGGTGCCATTGTCCACGCCTTCGACGTGCGCCCCGAAGTGGCCGAGCAGATCGAATCCATGGGTGCAAGCTTCGTTTTCCTGGAATTCGAGGCTTCACAGGACGGCGCCGCGACGGGTGGCTATGCTGCCCCCTCGTCGCCTGAGTTCCGCGAGAAGCAACTGGCGAAGTTCCGCGAGCTTGCGCCGGAAATGGACATCGTTATCACAACCGCCCTGATCCCCGGCCGACCCGCGCCGAAGCTCTGGACCGAGGACATGGTTGCGATGATGAAGCCAGGGTCGGTGATCGTCGACCTTGCGGCCGAACGTGGCGGCAACTGTGATATGACGGTGCCGGACCAGAAGATCGTGACGGAAAATGGCGTGACCATCGTAGGTTATACCGACTTCCCCAGCCGGATGGCGGCGCAAGCCTCTACCCTTTATTCCACCAACATCCGCCACATGCTGACCGACCTTACGCCGAAGAAAGACGGCGTGATCCTGCACAACATGGAAGATGACGTGATCCGCGGGGCCACCGTGGCCCATGTCGGCGCGGTGACCTATCCGCCGCCACCGCCGAAGATCGCGGCGATTGCCGCAGCCAAGCCGAAGGAAAAGGTCAAGGAGCTGACGCCCGAGGAACGCCGCGCGCAGGAAGTGGCGGCCTTCAAGGCGCAAACCCGCAGTCAGGTTGGCCTTCTGGTGGTCGGCGGCGCGCTTTTGCTGGCGGTGGGTCTGGTGGCTCCGGCCAGCTTCATGCAGCATTTCATCGTCTTCGTGCTGGCGGTGTTCGTGGGCTTCCAGGTGATCTGGAACGTCAGCCACTCGCTGCACACCCCGCTCATGGCAATCACCAACGCGATCTCGTCGATCATCATCCTTGGGGCGTTGATGCAGATCGGGTCGGGTTCGTTCATCGTGATCGTTCTGGCCGCTCTGTCGGTATTCATGGCCGGGATCAACATCTTCGGCGGCTTCCTTGTCACCCGGCGCATGCTCGCCATGTTCCAGAAATCGTAAGGAGAGCCCGACGATGGATTACGGTTTCACCACCGCCGCCTATGTTGTTGCGGCTATTCTATTCATCCTGTCCTTGGGCGGTTTGTCGGGTCAGGAAAGCGCCAAGCGCGCGGTCTGGTATGGCATGGCCGGTATGGCTCTGGCGGTAACCGCCACGCTGATCGGGCCGGGGGCTGGGCTTTGGGCCTTGTCGCTGGTGTTGGTGCTGGCGGGCGGGACGATCGGCTGGGTCGTGGCCAACCGCGTGCAGATGACCGAGATGCCGCAGCTTGTGGCGGCGATGCACAGCCTTGTCGGCCTTGCGGCGGTGTTCGTGGGCTTCAACGCCGATATCGAGCTTGGTCGCGTGCTGGGCATGGACAGCGTCGCGCGGCAAGCGCTGGACGGTTTTGCCGCCGTTCTGGCCAAGAAGGACGCGGTCGAGGTGTCGATCCTGCGGGTTGAGGTGTTCCTTGGTGTCTTCATCGGGGCTGTGACCTTCACCGGGTCGGTGGTCGCTTTCGGCAAGCTGGCCGGCAAGGTCGACACGACGGCGAAAAAGCTGCCGGGCGGGCATTTCCTGAACGCGGCAGCGGCCATCGGCGCGGTCGTGCTTGGCGTGATGTATTTCAACGAGGCGGGTATCTGGACGCTGGCGCTGATGACGCTTCTGGCCTTCTTCATCGGCTATCACCTGATCATGGGGATCGGTGGGGCCGACATGCCTGTGGTCGTGTCGATGCTGAACAGCTATTCCGGCTGGGCGGCGGCGGCCATCGGCTTCAGCCTTGGCAATGACCTTCTGATCGTGGTCGGCGCTTTGGTCGGCAGCTCGGGTGCGATCCTGTCCTACATCATGTGCAAGGCGATGAATCGGTCGTTCATCAGCGTCATCCTTGGCGGTTTCGGTGGCACGACTGGTCCTGCGATGGAAATTGCCGGCGAACAGATTGCCATCGATACCGAAGGTGTCGCGGCGGCGCTGAATGACGCGGATTCGGTGATCATCATCCCGGGCTACGGCATGGCCGTGGCCCAGGCGCAGCAGTCGGTCTCTGAGCTGACCCGCAAGCTGCGCGCGCGCGGCAAGACCGTGCGCTTTGCGATCCACCCGGTCGCTGGCCGCCTTCCGGGCCACATGAACGTGCTTCTGGCCGAGGCCAAGGTGCCTTACGATATCGTGCTGGAAATGGATGAGATCAACGAGGATTTCCCAACCACGGATGTGGCCATCGTCATCGGGTCCAATGACATCGTGAACCCGGCAGCGCAGGAAGACCCGAACAGTCCCATCGCGGGGATGCCGGTGCTGGAATGCTGGAAGGCCAAGCAGGTGTTCGTGTCCAAGCGCGGCCAAGGCACCGGCTATTCGGGCATCGAGAACCCGCTGTTCTACAAGGACAACACCCGGATGTTCTACGGCGACGCCAAGAAGTCGCTGGATGCGCTGTTGCCGCTGATCGACTGACCGCTTGCGGGGTGGGCAGATCAGCCCACCCCGCGCATCAGCCTTCAGCGAAACTGCAACACCTGCCCGGCATACCCCGGTATTCCAGCATTTTGCTGGCAAGCAGGGACCGCGCGGCCTAACTCTTGCGGCAAGACAGCCAAAGGCCCGCCATGCCCCCGATCCCGGATCACCCGCTTCGCTATGCCACCGTGAATGAGCTGCACGCGCGGCCCTTTCCGTCGCTGGAGGTGCCATCGACCGCCGTTTATGTGGCGATCAAGGAACCGGTGCAGGCGCAGAATCGTGACCGCTCCAAGGATCTGGCCCATCTTCTGTCACTGCTTGACCGTCACGGCAGCGCCCATCCGCAACCCGGTGCCACACATTTTCAGGGGCCAATCGGCCGGGCCGATCTGAAATGGGAAAGCCACACCGAGTTCGTGACCTATACCGCCTTTTCGCGCGGCGCTTCCAAACGTCCCTTTGACCCGGCCGAGGCGGAGCTTTTGCCCGAAGACTGGTTGGCGACCGCGCCGGGTCGTCGCCTGACCTCGGTCCTGATCCGGATCGAGCCGATGCCGGCTTCGGACGAAGCGCTGTTTGCGCAACTGGATGACTGGTTTGTGCCGGAAAGCCTTGCCGTCAGCCGTGTTGTCGATGGGGCTGCCGTGATCGCCGGGGATTTCCGCATCGATCCTGCCGGACACATGCGCTTTGCGGTTTTCGTCAAGCCCGGCACTGGCCCGCGCCGGGTCGGCCGGATCGTCCAGCGCCTGTGCGAGATCGAAACCTACCGCGCCATGTCGATGCTGGGCCTGATGCGGTCGCGCGATCTGTCGGCGCGGCTGAACACGCTTGACCCGCGGCTTTCGGCGCTGGTCTCTGGTCTCGACAATGCCGAACCGGCCCCCGAAGCGGCCCTGCATGACCTTCTGACCATCTCGGCGGAACTGGAAAGCCTTGCGGTGCAGTTTTCCTTCCGATTCGGTGCCACGGCGGCCTATGAGGCGATCGTGAACCAGCGGATCGAGGTTTTGCGCGAAACCCGGATCGAGGGCCGCCAGACCTTTGCCGAATTCATGATGCGCCGATATGATCCGGCGATGCGCACGGTCAAATCCGCCGAGGGGCGATTGCAGGCCATGGCCGACCGCGCCCAGCGCGCGGCCGAGCTTTTGCGCACGCGGGTTGATGTGGAACGATCGGCCCAGAACCAGAAGCTTCTGGAAAGCATGGACAAACGCGCCGATCTGCAGCTGCGGCTGCAACGGACGGTCGAGGGGTTGTCGGTGGTGGCGATCAGCTATTATGCGGTCAGCCTTGCGGCCTATCTGGCCTATCCGCTGGCCAAGGCGTTGAACATGGGCAAGGAAGCCCTGACGGCTGCACTTGTCCTGCCGGTGGTCGGTCTGGTCTGGCTGCTGGTCCGCCGGATCCGCAAGGCGTTGCACTGACGCCACGTTGCGCAGGGTCAAGGCGGTTTGAGCCGGGGCCTGCGATCCTGCCCGTCGTCAAGCGACGGAGGCGGCGATGATCTGGCTGAAATGGGGGCTTTACGCGGCGGCAGGGCAGGCTCTGGTCTGGGCTGGATTGGCGCTTTACGGCAATTGGCGCTGGCAGGCGCGCACCGCGGCACTGGTGTCAGACCTGACAGCAAGCAGAACGCCGGTTTCCCCGGGCCGCTATGATCCGGCCGCACTTGACGACCTGCCTCCCCCCGTTCAGCGCTTCTTTCGTGCGGCCCTGACCCCCGGTCAGCCGATGGTGGCGGGGGTAACGCTTGCCCATGCCGGAACCTTCAACATGGGTGAGGTGGTGGACAACTGGAAACCCTTCACCTCTCGGCAGGTGGTTGAAATCTCGCGGCCCGGTTTTGTCTGGGATGGCACGATCCGCATGGCGCCGGGGTTGCCGGTGCGGGTCCATGACGCCTATGTCGCGGGCGAAGGCGTGCTGATCCCCGCCCTTTTCGGGCTTTTAAAGCTGACCGAGTTGCGCGGCACCGGCGATATCGCCGAAGGCGAGGCGATGCGCTATCTGGCCGAGGCCGCATGGTATCCGACCGCGCTTCTACCGGGGCAGGGTGTTGACTGGTCCGGCATTGACGATTCCAGCGCCCTTGCCACGCTGACCGATGGCCCGCTGACGATCAACCTGACCTTCCGATTTGGCCCGGACGATCTGATCGCCTCGGTCCGCGCCGAGGCCCGGGGCCGCACGCTGGCCGGCGCGGTGATCCCGACCCCTTGGGAAGGCCACTGGTCCGACTACCAGCCTCAGGACGGCATGATGGTGCCGATGGCGGGCGAGGTGGCTTGGATCCTGCCGGAAGGGCCAAAGCCCTATTGGCGGGGCCGGATCACCGACCTTGCCTTCCGCTTTGCCGATTAGCGGCCCCGGATGCGCGGGTCCAGCGCGTCGCGCAGCCCGTCACCGATGTAGTTGACGCTCAGCACCGTCAGCGAGATTGCAAGGCCGGGGAAGATCACCCGCTCGGGATACATCTGCATGTATTCAAGGCCTTCATAGAGTAGCCGTCCCCATGTCGGGAAATCTGGTGGAAAGCCAAGGCCAAGGAAGGACAGCACGGATTCCGTGATGATCGCCTCGGCCACACCCAGCGTCGCGGCCACCATCACCGGGGACACGACGTTCGGCAGGATGTGCCGCAGGATCACCCGGCGCGGCGTCGCCCCGATCGATCGTGAGGCCAGCACATATTCCCGTTCCTTCAGCGCCAGCACCTCGCCCCGGACAATCCGGGCCGCATGCATCCAGCTGGTCACACCGATGGCAAAGACGATCAGCAGGAACGCCCCCATCTCCGGCCCAAGCTGACGCGAGAGCTTGTCCCGAAAGAGCATCACCATGACAAGAAGCAGCGGGATCAGCGGCAGCGCAAGGAACATGTCGGTCAGCCGCATCAACGGGCCGTCCAGCCGCTTGAAATAACCCGCCAGCACCCCGATCAGCGTGCCAAGGAAGACCGCGATGATCATCGCCACAAAGCCCACGGCCAGACTGACCTTGCCAGCCGCCATCATCCGCTGCATCTGGTCTCGGCCCAGCTGGTCGGTTCCCATCGGATGCGACATGCCCGGACCAAGGTTCTTGCTTTTCAGTGCTTCGACCACAGTCAGCTTTTCCGGCGCCCAGACCAGCGGGCCAAGGATCGAAAACAGGATCAAGAGGCCAAGCACCACCAGCCCGAACACAGCCCCGCGATGCTTGCGAAACTGCGCCCAGACAGCGGCCCGCAGGGTTTCCGGCGCGGCGACGCCAAGATTGGTGTCAGTCATAGCGGATCCTCGGGTCAAGCATGCCATAAAGAAGGTCGGCAATCAGGTTGAACATCACGATCAGGATCGCGAAGATGAAGGCCAGCGTCTGCACCATCGGCAGGTCATTGCCTCGGATCGCCTGAATAAGCGCCGATCCGATGCCATTCACCCCGAACAGGTTCTCGGTGATGATCGCGCCGCCGAAGATCGAAGGGATGCCAAGTGCGATGACCGTGACCACCGGGATCAGCGAATTGCGCAGGACGTGTTTCAAGATCACCGTGCGTTCGTCCAGGCCCTTGGCGCGGGCGGTGCGGACGTAATCCTGGCCCATGTTTTCCAGCATGGAAGACCGCATGTAACGGCTGATCGCGGCGGCATTCGCCAGCCCCAGCACCATCACCGGCATGGCCATCTGGCGAAGTTGTTTAAGAAAGCTTTCCCAGTCGGTGACTGTCAGCGTGGTATCGTATTTCGTCGGAAACCAGCCCAGACCGACCGCGAAGATGATGATGAAAAGTGTGCCGGTAAAGAAGGTTGGCACCGAAAAGCCGATCATTGCGAACATGGTGCCGAACTGGTCGAACAGCGAATATTGCTTGTAGGCCGAATAGATCCCGATCGGCAGCGCGATCAGCACACCCACAAGATAGGCGGTGCCGATCACGGTCAGCGTCTGCGGCAGGCGTTCCCCGATCAGCGGGAACACCGGGGACCGGCTTTGATAGCTGATGATCCGCTGCATGCCCTCGGCGTAATTGGTGCCGAAGATCGCGTCGAACCCGTTTAGCGGTTCGACCCAGAAGAACTGCTTCAGCCAAAGCAGGTATCGGACGTGGACGGGTTCGTTCACACCAAGCGCTTCAAGAATCTTGGCGCGCACTTCCGGCGGCACGGTAAGCGGAATTTCTGACGCCGGGCTGCCGGGGGCAAGATCGACCAGAAGAAAGATGACAAGACTGATCAGAAGAAGCGTGGGGATGGCCAGTAACAGCCGTCTCAGCGTGAATGTGAGCATGGGGCAGGTGCCTCGGATCAGCTGTCTTGCGGGAAAAAACGGACGGAGACCATTTGGCCTCCGTCCGAAGGATGGGCAGAACCGCCCATCCCGAGGGTTCGGATCACTTCACGCGGAACCAGTCCTGGACGTTCCAAAGTTCGGTGTCCCAGGTGTTCAGAACCGCACCGCCAAGGGTGTTCGAGGCAGCCGAAAGACGGCCACGGTCCACCAGCGGCACCACGACATAGCTGTCTTTCGTCAGCATCTCGTTCAGCTTGATCGCGATTGCGCTGCGTTCGCCCATATCGGCAGTCTTGGACAGTTCGTCCACCAGCGCGTCATAGGCCGGGTCGCAGAAGCGGTTGATGTTTTCACCCTGCCACTGGTTGTCCGGGCCGGGGATCTTGTCGCACTTGTATTGTGCCAGGTAGGGCTCCGGGTCGGTACCGTCGAAGTTGTTGGCGTACATTTCAACGTCCGAATAGAACTTCTGGAACGTGTCGGGCGAGCCGGCGTCACCGCCGAAGAAGACCGAAGCGTCGATGTTCTTCAGTTCCACATCCGCGCCAAGTTCCGTCCACCAATCCTTGATGACCGCCTGAAAGTCCTGACGAACCGGGTTGGTCGAGGTCTGGTAGACCAGCTTCAGCGGCATGCCATCCTTTTCACGGATACCGTCGCCATCGCTGTCGACCCAACCCGAGGATTCCAGCAGCGCTTTGGCGCCTTCCATGTCCTGCGTGATGCAGTCGGTGTTGGGCGAGGCGAACATATCCGGTGCCGGCACCAGGTTGCACGTCGCGCGGCCAGCGGCGCCATAGCCGATGTCCACCAGGATCTGCCGGTCGATCGCCATCGACAGCGCCTTGCGGACGTTGATGTCGGACAGGAACGGGTGCGGATGCTTGGTCGTCGACCGCTCACCTTCCGGCAGGTCCGGAGAGGGGTTGGTCATGTTCATCTCGATCCGCTCGACCAGCGTGCCGAATCCGTTCAAGAGAACGCCTTTGCCAGCGGCCGACATCTGCGCCTGCTGCTCGGGGTTGATCTGGGTGTTCCAGGCATAGTCAAACTCGCCTGTTTCCAGAACGGCGCGTGCAGCGGCACCGGCATCGCCGCCGCCCTTGACGGTCATGGTGGCGAAGGCAGGCTTTGCAGGGTCGCGGTAGTTCGGGTTCGCGGCCAGCGTCACCACGTCATTCACCTTGAAATCGGTGACGACGAAAGGCCCGGTGCCGACTGGCTTGAAGTTCTGGTCGGTGCAGGTTGAAGCCGCCGCGCCAAGGCAGTTGGCAAACTGCGCCGCTTGCAAGACCGGCGAGGTGCCGCCGACAAAGGCGGTGTAGGGGTTCGGCTTCGGGGCGTTGAAAGTGATGACGATTGTCAGATCGTCCGGCGTATCGATCGAGGCGATGCCTTCATAGCGCGCAGCCTGGGCGCAACCACCCTCGGGATGGGTGCAATAGTCATAGGTGAACTTCGCGTCAGCCGAGGTCACCGGTGTGCCGTCAGACCACAGAAGGCCCGGCTTCAGCTTCCAGGTGATCTGGGTCAGGTCTTCGGTGATCCCGCCGTTGTCCACGGTCGGCACCGATTCCGCCAAACGCGGGAAGACCACGCCCTTTTCATCAAAGCCCGCGAGGCCTTCGAGAATGAGCGAGGCCGTTTCCACGTCCTTGGTGCCGGAGGACAGGTAGGGGTTCAGGATCGACGGCGCCTGCCAGTAAAGCACGTTCACGTTGCCATCGGCACCGCGCTCGGCAAAGGCCGCGGGCGCAAAGGCCATCGCGGCGGCAGCGCCCAGAAGGGCGGTTGTCAGTTTCATCGAGTCTCTCCTTGTTGGTTACGCTCTGTTGCCTCTGGTGCGCCGGTTGATCCGGCGGCGGATGTATTGGTGTAAAGGTGGCAGGCGACCAGTCGCCCCGGCTCGACCTCGGCAAGGTCGGGCTTCACGGTCCGGCAGATGTCCATGACCTTGGGGCAACGGGTGCAGAAATTGCAGCCCTTTGGCGGGTTTGCGGGTGAAGGCACATCGCCCGACAGGATGATCCGGCGCCGCTTTGCGGCGATGGCCGGATCAGGTTCGTTCACCGCAGACAAAAGCGCCTCGGCGTAAGGGTGCAAGGGGCGGGCATATAGATCGTCGCGCGGCGAAAGCTCTGCGATCTTGCCCAGATACATCACCGCAACCCGGTCCGCGATATGGCGCACCATGGAAAGATCGTGGCTGATGAACAGATATGTCAGCCCCAGCTTTTCCTGCATGTCTTCCAGAAGATTCACCACCTGCGCCTGAATCGACACATCCAAGGCGGCGATAGGTTCGTCACAGACGATGAACTTGGGGTCCAGTGCAAGGGCGCGGGCAATGCCGATCCGCTGGCGCTGCCCGCCGGAAAATTCATGCGGGAACCGGTTGGCGAAACGGCGGTTCAGCCCGACGGCATCCATCAGCTCGTGGATCCTGTCCAGCTTTTTCGCCTCGGCCCAATCGGTATGTTCGTCCAGTGGCTCACCGATGATGCGCGACAGGGTCATGCGCGGGTTCAGGCTGGCTTGCGGATCCTGAAACACCATCTGCATGGTCGGGCGCTTCTTGCGCAGGGCCTCGGGCGACAGGCTGGCAACATCCTCGCCGTCGATGATCACCCGGCCCGCCGTGGGTTCATAAAGCCGCAACAGCGCCCGGCCAACGGTGGATTTTCCGCACCCGGATTCGCCGACCAGCCCGAGGGTTTCGCCGGCGTTGATGGTGAAGGACACCCCATCCACCGCCTTCACGTCGCCGGTATGGCGGCGCAACACGCCCGAATAGATCGGGAAATGCATCGTCAGGCCTTCGACCTGCACCAGCGGGCTTGCGGATTTCGGCACAGGGCGGGCGTCAAGCATGCACGGCCTCCTGTGCTGCGGGGGCTTGCCAGTGGCAGGCGACATCATGGCCACGCCCGACGGGTTGCCCGTCAACCGCCCGCCGAGCCGGGTTGGCGGCATCGCAGGCCGCATGCCGGTATTCGCAGCGCGCACGGAACGGGCA
Organism: Tabrizicola sp.; assembly: GCF_030373185.1. Classification (GTDB taxonomy): domain Bacteria; phylum Pseudomonadota; class Alphaproteobacteria; order Rhodobacterales; family Rhodobacteraceae; genus Tabrizicola. Next base: position 817,348 of record NZ_JAUCZH010000001.1, on the reverse strand, counting down.
GGCGGACAGCGCCGCTGTCAGGATCGGCGGCTGGCCTTCGATCACCTTGAGCCGCGCCTCACGCACGCCGGTGATCTTTGGCACGGTCTGCAACAGCGCCCGGGTGTAGGGGTGCTGCGGATTGGCGAAAAGCTCGGCCACCGGGGCTTGTTCCACCACTTGCCCGCCATACATCACCAGCACTCGGTCCGCGATTCCGGCAATGACGCCAAGGTCATGCGTGATCCAGATGATCGCCATGCCCAGCTTCTGGCGAAGTTCCTTCACCAGTTCCAGGATCTGCGCCTGAATGGTGACGTCCAGCGCTGTCGTCGGCTCGTCCGCGATCAGCACATCGGGGTCACAGGCCAGCGCGATGGCAATCATCACCCGCTGCCGCATGCCGCCGGAAAACTGGTGCGGATAAGACTTCAGCCGGCTCTTGGCATCGGAAATGCCGACCAGTTCCAGAAGTTCCGCCGCCCGCACCGCAGCCTCGGCTTTTGACAGGCCCATGTGCTTGCGCAACGGTTCCATCACCTGATCGCCGATCGTGAACACCGGGTTCAGGCTGGTCATCGGGTCTTGAAACACGAAACCCACCTTCGCCCCGCGCACCTGGCGCAAGGCATCGGGGGTCATCTTCAGCAGATCCTCGCCATTCAGCAAGACCTCGCCCTTGCGGATATCCGCCGGGGGCGCGGGCAAAAGCCGGATCAGCGACATCATGGTGACCGACTTGCCAGAACCACTTTCCCCCACGACGCCCAAAAGTTCACCACGTTCAAGATGAAAGCTGACGTCATTGACGGCGTGAATCTCGCCTCCGCGGGTGCGGAATACGGTTTCTAGGCCCCTGACTTCAAGGACAGGCAAGGCCTGATCGGCCATCAAAGACTCCCCGCGTCGTTTCTTAGTTCTTGTTATTCTTGGGTCTTTTTGACCCTGCCAGCCAACGGTTGCCCGCAGTCAACGCAACTGTTTCCGATTTTCCAGACTCTATCAATCCCGATTTGCAGCCCGATTCCACAGCCATCCTCCGGCAGAATGACTGATCGGCCCGTCATTCTGCCAGATATTGACAGGGACAGGGCCGCCCGACAGTCTCGCTACAACATCTTGAAAGGTGCAAAGTGAAATCCCCGACACTGTTGACGTCACGTCAGATCCTTGACCGTCTGGTCAGTTTTCCGACAGTAAGCCGCGGGTCCAATCTGGACCTGATCGACTGGCTGGAAAGCTATCTTGGCGGCCACGATATCACCGCCCATCGCCACTGGAACGAAGACGGCACCAAAGCCGCGCTTTTCGCCCATGTCGGGCCATGGGAGCCGGGGGCGGTGGTGCTTTCGGGCCATTCTGATGTGGTCCCGGTCGATGGACAAAGCTGGACGACCGACCCCTGGACCGTGACCGAACGCGACGGCAGGCTTTATGGGCGCGGCACCTGTGACATGAAGGGCTATGTCGCCCTGGCCATCTGGGCGCTGGTTGAAGGTCAGCGTCGCGGCCTGACCACGCCCCTGCAACTTGCCCTCTCGTATGACGAGGAGGTCGGCTGCACTGGCGCCCCGCCGATGATCGCCGCGATGCAGGGCATCTTGCCGAAGGGCAGCGCGGTGATCGTGGGAGAGCCTTCCCGCATGGGGCTGATCACCGGCCACAAGGGCGGGACTGGGTACCATGTTCATGTGAAGGGGTATGAGGTCCACTCCTCGCTTCTGCCTCAGGGGGTCTCGGCCATCATGGAAGGAGCGCGGCTGATCCAGTGGGTCAACGACCAGAACGCAGTCCTCCAGGCGGGCGCCCCCGGCCCGGCCGCCGCCCAGTTCAACCCGCCCTTCACCACGCTTCACGTCGGCATGATCGAAGGCGGCACCGCGCATAACATCACCGCCGCCGATTGCCGCTTTGCGTTGGAGATGCGCGTCGTGCCGGGTGAGGAAATCACCGAATACGAAGCGCGTTTTGAGGCCGAAGCCGCCCGCCTTGACGCCGCGCTGAAGGCCGTCCGTCCCGAGGCTGGCGTCCAGCTTGACCAGTTCTTCGGGGTGCCGGCCCTTGTCCCTGAAATCGACGGCCCGGCTGAAGCGCTGGTTCGTCGCCTGACCGGTGCGAACACCACCGGCGTGGTCAGCTATGGGACCGAGGCCGGCCAGTTTCAGGAAGCAGGCTACTCCGCCGTGATCTGCGGTCCCGGTGACATAGCCCAAGCCCATCAGCCCGACGAGTTTCTTGAGGTGGCGGAATTCGAAGCCGGGCAGCGGTTCATGGAAACCTTGCTGGAGGCGCTGGCATGACATTCCCGATCCATGACGCCTCGCCGATCCGCTTTGCTGGCCCGCTTCCGGCCCGGTCAGATGTCGTCATCATCGGGGGTGGCGTGATCGGGGTCATGACAGCGTGGTTTTTACGCAAGAAAGGCCTGTCCGTCACCCTGTGCGAAAAGGGCCGGATCGCGGGCGAACAGTCGGGCCGCAACTGGGGCTGGGTGCGCCAGCAGGGCCGCGACCCGGGTGAATTGCCGATCATGGTTGAAAGCCTGTCGATCTGGAAACACCTTGCCGCCGAGTTTGGCGACGGGCTTGGGTTCAAGCAGACCGGGGTGCTTTACCTTGCCAAGACTGACCGGGAAATGCAGGGGTTTGCAGACTGGACCGAACATTCCCGCGCCCATCAGCTTGATACCCGGCTTCTGACCGGGGCCGAAACCATGACGATGCTGAAAGGTGCGGTCGCCCCGTGGAAGGGCGCGCTTTACACCGCATCGGATGGTCGGGCCGAGCCTTGGCTTGCCGTCCCGACCCTTGCCGCTGCCGCCGAAGAACGCGGTGTTGCGATCATGGAATCCTGTGCGGTGCGCGCGCTTGATATCGCCGCAGGCCGTGTCATCGGCGTCGTCACCGAACATGGCCGCATCGCGTGCGATCATGTGGTGCTTGCGGCGGGGGCGTGGTCGCGGCTGTTTCTTGCCCGCCATGGGGTGAAGATCCCGCAACTGTCCGTCCTTGCCTCGGTCGCGGCCACCGAACCGATGCCCGAGATCTTTCCCGGCAATGCCGCCGACGATGATTTTGCCTTTCGCCGCCGTGCCGATGGCGGCTATTCCATCGCGCCCGGCGGGTCTGAACATGACTTCTTTCTTGGCCCCGATGCCTTGCGCAGCATCCGCCCCTATCTGCCGATCCTGAAGAAAGACCTGCGCCACGCGCGCTTTCGCCCGATGGCGCCGAAAGGGTTTCCAGACGGTTGGCGCACCCCCCGGCGCTGGTCGGAAGACGAGGCGTCCCCCTTCGAGGCCACCCGCATCCTCAACCCCGCGCCGAACCTGAAGACGCTGGGAAAGGTGCAGGACGCTTTCGCGCGCGCCTTTCCCGGTCTTGGTCGGCCAAAGTTGAAAACCGCATGGGGCGGGATGATCGACACGCTGCCCGATGTGGTGCCGATCGTCGATCACGCGCCGATCCCCGGCCTGACCATCGCCACGGGGATGAGCGGGCATGGCTTTGGCATCGGTCCCGGCATGGGCCGGGTGCTGGCCGACCTTGTGACCGGCGGTGCGGTCGGCCACGACCTTTCACGGTTCCGCTTCAAACGCTTTAGTGATGGCACAAAGATCGCGCCTGGACCCAGCCTGTGATCCCTCTTGCCGATCCGGTCCCAAAAGCCCACCCTCAGGCGTAAAGGAGTCCCCCTCATGCCCCCGAAGAACCGTTTTGCCGAACTCTTGCCCGAAATCACCGCCTGGCGCCGCGATTTCCATGAGCATCCCGAACTTCTGTTCGACGTTCACCGCACCGCTGAAAAAGTGGCCGATCTCTGCCGCTCTTTCGGCTGCGATGAGGTGGTGACCGGCATTGGCCGCACCGGGGTAGTGGCTGTTATCAAAGGGAAATCGGATACAAGGGGCCGCACCATCGGCCTGCGCGCCGATATGGATGCGTTGCCGATCAAGGAACAGACCGGGGTGCCTTATGCCTCCAAGACACCGGGCAAGATGCACGCCTGCGGTCATGATGGGCATACCGCGATGCTTCTGGGGGCCGCGAAATACCTGGCCGAGACACGGAATTTCGACGGCACCGTCGTCTGTATCTTCCAGCCAGCCGAAGAAGGCGGCGGTGGCGGGCGTGAGATGGTTCAAGACGGGATGATAACCCGTTGGAATATTGATGAAGTTTACGGAATGCATAACATGCCCGGCATTCCTGTCGGCCATTTTGCCATTCGCCCCGGTGCGATGATGGCTGCCGCCGATCAGTTCGAGATCGTGGTGACGGGCAAGGGTGGCCACGCTGCGAAACCGCATGACTGTGTGGACACGACCGTGGTCGCCGCGCATATTGTTGTGGCATTACAAACGATTGCAAGCCGCAACGTAGACCCGTTGAAGCAGGTCGTGGTCAGCGTCTGCACGGTCGAGACCGATTCCACCGCGCATAACGTCATTCCTCAGGTCGTGAAGATGAAAGGCACTGTCCGCACGATGGATCCCGGGGTGCAGGATTATGTCGAAGCGCGCATCGGCCAGATCGTCGAAGGCACGGCACTTGCCTTGGGCGCGCGGGCGGATGTGCAATATAGCCGTGGCTATCCCGTTACGATAAACGCGCCGGAAAACACTGAATTTGCAGCAGAAGTCGCGATGGCAGTCTCTGGAAAGGTCGATACTGATACGGCACCCTTGATGGGGGCGGAAGACTTCAGCTTCATGCTGAACGAACGCCCCGGGGCCTATATCTTCCTTGGCAATGGCGATACGGCGATGGTCCATCACCCGGCATACAATTTTGACGATGCCGCCATCCCCTTCGGCTCCAGCTGGTATGCCGGCATGGCCGAGGCCCGTATGCCTGCGGCCTGAGGGCCAGAGAAAGACTGACGGCCAGAGAAAGACTGAGGGCCAGAGAAAGACGCCTGCAAGCGCGGCCGATGTTGACCCCATGGCCGCTGGGGTAGGCCTTCTTGCAGGCTTGCGGGACAGGCGGCTCTGCCCGATACTCGTCAGCGATTGAGGACCACGGGAACCGCATGGGACGCACCGGCCAGCTTGACGCGGCAAAGGCTCGGTCGGCGTGTGTCGAGCTTTTGGTCATCGAATTGATGAACCGTCTGCTTGATCCCGGCCCGGACGGTATCGATGCGGCGCTGGATGATGCCTTGGCCCGACTGGGGGCGGCGTGCGGGTTTGACCGCAGCTTCCTTTTCCGCATTCGGCCAGGCGGCACGCGATACAACAGCCATGAATGGGTGGCCCCGGGTGTGGCCGCGCTGAAAGACCGGATGCAGTCAGTCCAGCCTACAGACCATTCCACATGGCAGGCGGCGTTTCTGGCCGGCAAGGCCGTGGCTGTGGCCAGCCGTGCTGCATTGCCACCGGACATGCCCGAACGGCTGTTTCTGGAAAAGATCGGCGTCCATTCCTCGCTGATGCTGCCGTTGCGGGATGGTGACAGGCTGCTGGGGATCTTCGGCTTTGACAGCGAAAGCCCGGATCGCCCCCTGACGGAAGACGAGGTTTTCCTGCTTGGGTCGGTGGGTCGTGCTGTAGCCTCGGTCCTGCTGCGGACCGATGCGGCAAAGGCCGAAGCCGAGGCCCGCGGTCATCTAGAGGCCACCTTGCGGGCGCTTCCCGATCTGGTGATCGAAATCTGCCCGGATGGCCATATCGTTGCCTGTCACAGTGACAATCTGCCGTGGCTTTCCAGTCTGGTTCATGCCGGCATGGGGCGGCATGCCCGCGATATCCTGCCTGAACCTCTGGCGCGGACGCTGACGGAAATGATTGAGGATCCACCTGCCGCCGGTACCGCCCGCACCCGAAGGGTCGGTGTGTCTACACTTGTCGCACCGCATTGGTATGAGGTTTCGGTCGCGCCGCTTGGCCTCGACCCAGCCCAGGGTCAATCAGGGGCCGTCGCGGTGATCCGTGACATGTCCTCGTCGCAGACCACAAGCGAAATGGCATCTTACCGCGAAGGCCAGTTCACCGCCTTTTTCGAGATGTGTCCGCATCCGATCCTGCTCAATGACTTTGACACCGGGGAATTGCTGGACGGCAACCGTGCCTTCAAGCAGGTGTTCGGCATTGATCCGCAGCACTCGACGGGGCAGGGCGTGCGGCACATTCTGCCGACCGATGCCTTGTGGCTGATTGACCATGCCGTCGCTGCAATGAAAGCCACCGGAAGCTATGGCCCGGTCGAGGCCACCTTGCGCCGTGGGGATGGGCGCCGCTTTCCGGCGGTGTTGCGCGGGTTCATGAGCATTGATCCGAACGGACGGCGCATGGTCTGGGCCTTGATCGAGGATGTGACCGAGATCAGGGCCAAGGAAGCTGCCCTGCTGGCCGAACAAGCCGCGCTGGAGGCGACAAGAGCGCGCTTCGTTTCGGCAATCGAGGCGTTGGACGATGGATTTGCCATCTTTGACGCCGATGATCGGCTGGTCTTGTGGAACATGCCCTATGCCAGGGTTTTTGCCGGGATTGCCGACCTTCTGGTCGAGGGCGCGCTTTATGACGATCTTTTGCGCGCCGCGATCGAGCGTGGCATCTTCGGCGCCGAGGGCGAGCGCGATGAGGCCAGCCTCCGGCGGCGTCTTGACCGCCCGCTGACCGAGATCTGGGACGGCGAAGATGTCTTCGCCGACGGGCGCCTGATCTGGGTGCGCGAACGCTCGACCCCCGAGCGTGAGACCGTGGGGCTTTACGAAGATGTCACCGCGCGCCGACTTGCCGACCGCCGCTTGCAGCAAGTGGTTGAGGGCGGCGAGGTTGCGGTCTGGGATTGGGCGGCAGAGACCGGACTCAGCGCGATGAATGACCGCTGGCGGGCGATGCTGGGCCGCGAAGATGGCATGGCTGACCTGCCTGACTTGATGGCGTTGATGCACCACCACGATCTGCCCGTCGCCCATGATCTGCACCGGGCGCTGTTTCAGGGTGGGATCGACGATTTCGACCTGCTGTATCGGATACGGCATCAGAACGGGCATTGGGTCTGGCTCTTGTCGCGCGGTAAGGTGCTGTCCCGGCGGAGTGACGGCACGCCAAGGCGGATCTCGGGGGTGACGCTGGATGTTTCGGCCAGGACCGACGCCGAACAGCGCCTGACCCGGCTGATCGACGGCGCCCGCGTTGGCACATGGGAACATGATCTGCGCCAAGAGGTGACGCTGATCAACGACAGGTGGGCGGAAATCCTTGGCTATCGGGCGGTCGAGTTGAACCCGCTGCCGCTGGAGCGCTGGTTGGGCCTGATCCATCCCGATGACTTGCCCGCAATGCTGGAAGCAACCGCCCGGTCCTTTGCCGAGGGACAATGGACGGTCGAGTATGAAATGCGTCTGCGCCACCGGGAGGGACATTGGGTCTGGGTGCTGTCGCGTGGTCAGGTGACGGAATGGGATGCCGAGGGAAATCCGTTGCAAATCAGCGGGGTGCATCTTGACATCTCGGCCGCCAAGGCGCTGGAGGCGGCGTTGGCGCGCGAACGCGACACGCTGGCGCGGATCATGGAAACCTCGGTTTCCGGGATCGTTGCGGTGGATGGCGCTGGCCGGGTGGTCTTTGCCAATGCGGCGGCGGAAGCGGTTCTGGGCCGCCCTATTTTGCCCGGCGATGACCTGCCGCAAATTCTGGCGTCTGCCAGTGTCACCGATCTTGTCGGCGCCAGCGTGGCCCCCCCGGACTTTCCGGTGAACCGGGCGCTTGCGGGGCTGGCCGTTCAGCACGACCTGCGCCACGCGATCCTTTGGCCCAATGGCACCCGGCGCGTGCTGTCGATCAACGCGGCCCGGCTTTCCGCGCCGGGGACTGATCTTGCCGTGCTGTGTTCGCTGACCGACATCACCGACGCCGTCGAAAGCGAAGACCGCTTGCGTGCCGCCATGACAGCGGCCGAGGCGGCAAACCGGGCCAAATCGGATTTCCTTGCCGCCATCAGCCACGAAATGCGCACCCCCCTCAACGGGGTGCTTGGCATGGTTGAGGTCTTGAACGCCAGACTTGCCGACACCGACCAGCGCGTGATGCTGCGGATCATCCGCGAGTCTGGCGAGCATCTCTTGTCGGTCATCAACGACATTCTTGATCTGGCCAAGATCGAGGCCGGGCGTTTCTCGCTTGATCCCGGCCCCTTGGACCTGTGCGATATCGTTGACCGGATCGTGGCCCTGCACCGGGTTCGGGCCGAAGAAAAAGGCATCCGCCTGACCGCCGATTGCCACGGCAGCCACCAAGACGCCCAGCGTTTTGGCGATGAAAAGCGGTTGATCCAGATCCTGCACAACCTTGTCGGCAATGCGATCAAGTTTACCGATGCGGGCGAAGTTGTGGTGCGGGTCGATGCAACCTCGGCCACGCTGCTGGAGATCTCGGTGTCCGACACCGGCATTGGCATGTCCGAGGCCGATATCGCCCGTGTATTCGAGGATTTCACCCAAGGTCAGGGTGGTATTTCGCGGCGCTACGGTGGCACGGGGCTTGGTCTTGCCATCGTGCGGCGGCTGGCGCGGATGATGCGGGGCGATGTGTCGCTGATCGCCGCGCCGGGGCAGGGGCTGACGGCGCGGGTGACGCTTGCGATGCCCTTGAATGACGGCCCCGCGCAGCAAGCCAAGCCGCTGCCCAATGCCGAACTGCCGCCGATGACGGTGCTGGCGGCGGAAGACAACGCCACGAACCGGATCATCCTTGCCAGCCTGTTGCAGACGCTTGGGGTCAGCGTGGAAATCACCACCAGCGGCGATGAGGCGCTGGAGCGCTGGCAACCGGGACGCTTTGACGCGGTGCTTCTGGACATTGCCATGCCGGGCCGTGACGGAATCTCTACTCTTGCCGCCTTGCAGGCCAAGGCCGCGGCGCTTGGGGTGGCCCCGCCGCTGGCGGTGGCCGTCACGGCCAATGCGATGACCCATCAGGTTGACGACTACCTGTCACGGGGTTTTGCCTGCTGCGTTGCCAAGCCGCTGCGGCCGGAACGGCTGACCGAGGCGCTGCTGATCTGTCACGCCGGACTCAGGCCAGAATGATCTCGATGCCGGCCCGGTTCAGAAGGGTGGCCAGCGCCCCCTCGGGGATTACATCAGTCACAAACCGGTGGAAGGCGTCCGGGGCTGCGATCCGCACCGGGGCGGTTTGGTCGAACTTGGTCGCATCTGCGGCGATGGTTGCCACCTCGGCACAGTCAATGATGGCACGGCTGAACTCGGCCTCGCGCAGGTCGTTCAGCATGAAGCCGGTTCGCCCGTCCACCGCCACCGCCGACAGGATCGCATGACGCACCCGGAACTGGCGCACGAAGGCCAGGGCCTCGGCACCGAAAGCGCCGCCGTCATGGGGTCGCAACTCACCCCCCGCCATGAAGACCCGGTTGCCCCCACGCCCGGCCAATGTCTGCGCCACCGCCAGCGAATTCGTCACCACCAGAAGATCGCGGTGATCGCGCAAAGCCTGCGCCACAAAGGCCGTGGTCGACCCCACATCCAGAAACAGCGAGGCCCCGTGTTCGATCAACCCCGCAAGCCGCGCAGCAATCCGCCGCTTGGCATCAATGTTGACGCCCAGCCGCAGCGCAAAGCTGGGTTCGGCTCCCCAGTCGCGCAATTGTGCTCCGCCATGGACCCGGGTCAGACCGCCCATTGATTCCAGCCGTTTCAACGTCCGGCGCACGGTTTCCTCGCTGACGCCAAGGGTGACCGACAGATCCTTGATTCGGGCCGACCCCGATTGCATCAGCAGATCAAGGATTGCGCGTTCGCGTTCATTTTGCAGCATCTGACTGCCCAGGTTCGAGGGATAATGTGATGTTATGTCTTTTCACCTGCCTAATTCAACAAGAACCACTCAACACCACACAAATGATCACAAATCCCTTTGACAGACTGCCCCTTGGCGCCCACTCTTTTTTTTCAAGGACTGTTTGCGGGCAATCCCTCATCCGCAAGTTGACCTTCATTCTTGGTGCGCCAGTGGTCTGGACCCTCTGACGCATCCTTCGGGCGGGCCTGACCCCTTGGGTCCGCCCGTCCTGCACATTGAGAAGCCGCGCCCGTGTCACGATCACACCGCCCCATTGCTTGCAGGCCGAAATGAGTGTCTTGCAGGATCCTCTGGCCCGCGCGCTGTCTCTGCCGATCTGGTCGGGGCAGGCGACGGCCGTGGCCCTAGGTGGGGGCATCACCAACCTCAATGTGTTGGTCACCGATGCCAAGCGCCGGGCGGTGGTGCGGATTGGCGACGACATTCCGGTTCACCAGATCATGCGCTTCAATGAACTGGCGGCCAGCTGCGCCGCCCATGCCGCCGGTGTTTCGCCTGCCGTGATCCACCACGAACCCGGCGCACTTGTGATCGACTTTGTCGAAGGCCGCACGATGACTGCCGAAGACCTGCGCCAGCAGGATCTGCTGGAACAGGCTTTGGCCATTGTGATGCATGCCCACCGCGACATTCCCCGACACCTGCGCGGCCCTGCACTGTGTTTTTGGGTGTTTCAGGTGCTGCGCGACTATGCCGCCACCCTGTCGGACGGGTCTTCGCGCCATCTGCCGCTTTTGCAGGGGTTGATGGACGAAGCCGCCATGCTTGAATCCGCCGTTGGCCGCATTGAACTGGTCTTTGGCCACAACGATCTTTTGCCAGCCAATTTTCTGCATGACGGCCGCCGGATGTGGCTGATCGACTGGGATTATGCCGGGTGGAACTCGCCGCTATTCGACCTTGGCGGACTGGCGGCCAACAATGAGCTGGACGCCGCACAAGAAGGTTGGCTTTTGACCGCTTACTACGGCCAGCCGCCCGATGCAGACCTGTGGCGGCGCTTTCGCGCGATGAAGGCGGCCGCGGCCCTGCGTGAGGCGATGTGGTCCATGGTCCAGGAAATCCACTCTGGCCTTGATTTCGACTATGCCGCCTATACGGCCGATTACCTTGAAACCTACCGCGCCGCCCTGGCCGCCTTCAGGACATCCCAATGACCGACCTTCCCACCACCGCCCGTGCCGTCATCATCGGGGGCGGGATCGTCGGCTGTTCCGTGGCCTATCACCTTGGCAAGCTCGGCTGGAGCGATACCGTGCTTCTGGAGCGCAAGAAGCTTACCTCCGGCACCACCTTTCACGCGGCGGGGCTGGTCGGCCAGTTGCGCACCAGCGCCAACATCACCCAGCTTCTTGGCCATTCGGTCGCGCTTTACAAGACGCTGGAGGCGGAGACCGGGCTACAGACCGGCTGGAAGATGAACGGGGGGCTGCGCCTTGCCTGCAACGCCGAACGCTGGACCGAAGTGAAGCGCCAGGCCACCACGGCACATTCCTTCGGGCTTGAGATGCACCTGCTGACCCCGAAGGAAGCGCAGGATCTCTGGCCCCTGATGACGATCGACGATCTGGTGGGGGCCGCCTATCTGCCGACCGACGGGCAGGCCAACCCCTCGGACATCACCCAGTCGCTTGCCCGGGGCGCGCGGATGGCGGGGGTGAAGATCTTCGAGGATACGCCCGTCACCCGGATCATCGTCGAAGACGGCCGGATCCGGGGGGTAGAGACCCCCTTCGGCACCATCGAATGTGAAAAGGTGGTCTGTTGCGCTGGCCAGTGGACCCGCAGCCTTGCGGCGACTGTTGGCGTCAACGTCCCCCTCGTTTCGGTTGAACATCAATACATGGTCACCGAAAGGATCGAGGGGGTGACCCCGACCCTACCCACCCTGCGCGACCCGGATCGGCTGACCTACTGGAAGGAAGAGGTCGGCGGCCTTGTCTGGGGCGGGTATGAACCGAACCCGAAACCCTGGGCGCAAAACGGCATCCCGGAGGGCTTTCACTTCGAACTGCTCACCAGCGATTTCGACCACTATTCCCAGTTCATGGATGACGCCATCGCCCGCGTCCCGGCCCTTGCCAATGCCGGCGTCAAGCAGCTGATCAATGGGCCGGAAAGTTTCACGCCCGACGGGAACTTCATTCTGGGCGAGGCCCCGGAGCTGAGGAACTTCTTCGTCGGCGCCGGTTTCAACGCCTTCGGCATCGCATCCGGCGGCGGGGCCGGTATGGCGCTGGCCGAATGGGTCGCCACCGGGTCTGCGCCCTATGACCTCTGGCCGGTGGACATTCGCCGCTTCGGCCCGCCCCACAGGGTGACGGACTGGGTCCGCAGCCGCACGATGGAGGCCTATGCCAAGCACTACACGATCGCCTGGCCGGCCGAGGAAATGCGCTCTGCCCGACCCACCCGGCGCTCGCCGCTTTATGCGCAACTGAAAGCGGCGGGGGCCTGTTTCGGCGAAAAGCTGGGCTGGGAACGTCCGAACTGGTTCGCGGCTCCGGGGGAAGTGGCTGAAGACCACTATTCCTACCAGCGCCCCGGCTGGTTTGATGCCGTGGGCCGCGAACACAGGGCCGCACGCGAGGGTTGCGTCGTGATCGACCAGACCTCCTTCGCCAAATTCGCGCTCAAGGGGCCGGATGCGGCCAAGGCACTGAACTGGATCGCGGCGGGGAACGTGGACCGGGCTGTCGGCAGCCTGACCTACACCCAGATGCTGAACGAAAAGGGCGGCATCGAATGTGACCTGACCGTGGTCCGCCGCGCGGCGGATGAATTCTACATCGTCACGGGGACCGGGTTTGCCACACATGATTTCGACTGGATTTCCCGTAACTTGTGCGGGAATGTTCAACTCTTCGATGTGACCTCCGGGTCGGCCGTCCTTTCCGTCATGGGGCCACGCTCACGCGATATCCTGCAATCGCTTTGCCCTGATGACCTGTCCAATGCAGGCTTCCCCTTTGGCTCGGCCCGCACGATTTCCATCGCCGGCTGCGCGGTCCTTGCCCTGCGTGTGACTTACGTTGGCGAACTTGGCTGGGAACTGCACATGCCCACCGAAGTTGCCGTCACGGTCTACGAGGCCCTGATGGCAACCGGCCAGGTCACCAACGCCGGCTACCGGGCCATCGAGACGCTGCGGCTTGAAAAAGGCTACCGCGCCTGGGGCAGCGACATCGGCCCCGATCACACCCCGGTCGAGGCGGGCCTTGCCTGGGCCTGCAAGATGAAATCCGGCCTGCCGTTCCTTGGCCGCGAGGCCGTGGCCGTGCAACTGGCAAAGGGCGTGAAGAAGCGCCTCGCTACCTTCAGCGCCGCGCCCGAGGTGATCTTGCTTGGCCGAGAAACGATCTACCGAAACGGCGAACGCGTCGGATGGCTTTCATCCGGCGGATTTGGCCACACTGTCGGCAAGGCCATCGGCCTCGGCTACATCCGCCACCCGGAGGGCGTGACGGAAGACTTCATCCGCTCAGGCACTTACGAGTTGGAAGTCGCGTCTGAGCGCGTCCTTGCCCAGGTCCACCTTGCTCCGCTCTATGACCCGCAAAATACGCGAGTCAAAGCCTGATCTGCTCTTTTGAGAAATACTCCACGGGGGTGCAGGGGTGTGAACCCTCCGCTTCTAGCCGTCAAACCGCGTGGCCCCCCGGCGCTTCTCGTCAACCGGTTGGGTCAGAATGGTCGCCTGATGTGCGCGCTGATCGCAATTTGCGCGCGGGCAGACCCGGCAGTTGATCCCGATCGGGACCATCCGCGCGCCCGTCACGGAAAACGCCTCGGCATAGCCGATCTCGCCGGCATGCTCGATCATGCAGCCCATCGCCACCGCAAGCCGGTTGTCCTGCGCATGCCGGATCCAGGTTGGCCGGTCCACCGTTCGCGAGAATACGAAGTACTGAGATTTATCTGGCATTTCAACAAATTGCTGGACGATCTTCCCAGGAGTCCGAAAGCTGGTATGCACGTCCAGCCGCGGACAGGCGCCACCATATTCGGCCAGATGAAAATCGGTCGCATTGAACCGCTTGGTCACATTGCCGCCCTTGTCGATGCGCAGAAAGAAGAACGGCACCCCCTGCGCGCCTTCGCGTTGCAGAGTGGTGGCGCGGTGGCAGGCTTGCTCGAAGCTGACGCCAAAGCGGGTGGCGATATGGTCAAGGTCATATTTGGTGGCCCGCGCCTCGGCCAGAAACGCCGCATAGGGCATCAGAACGGCCGCAGCGAAGTAGTTTGCCAGTTCCACCCGCAGCCGCGCCACCCCGCGCGGATCGGCAAGGCCCGTCCTGTCGATCAGCCTGTCCAGAAGCGCGCGTTGTTCGAGAAGGCCGCACATATGGACCAGCTGGAACGTGCGGTTGGTATGGTCCAGCGCTTCGGACAAAAGAATCTCGCGGCGCGTTTCGTCATATTGGCGCAGCGTTCCGGGCAGATCCTCGACGCGCGCCAGTCTGACCGAAATGCCAAGCCCATCCTTCAGACGCCGCTTCAAGGCGACATAGATTTCATCCCGCTCGACCGGAGCCGGCCAGAAGGCTTCGGCCGCCTCTTCAAGATCGCGGAAATGGTTGCGGTGCCGGCGAAACACATTATGCACCGCGGCCTCGGGCGTGGCGTTGATCGCCCGCGCGTCGCCTTCGTTCAGCGACAACAGCTGGTCTGTCGCTGCCTGCCAACTGCGATGCAGCCGCAGGAAGGCCGCAGCGAGATCAGGCGCGTGTACAAGTGCGGCACGAAGTTGGGTCAGGTCCGGCCGCGCATCTGTGAAGATCGGATCTTGCAGCGCGGCCCGCAGGTCGGCCAACTGGCCTGAACCATCCTCTTCAGCAATCTCGCGCCAGTCGACTCCGTATGCCTCAAACAGTTTCAGCATCACGTAGACAGAGACTGAACGTTCGTTGTTTTCCAAGAGGTTGACATAGGAAGGGCTGATCCCGAGCGCCCGCGCCATGGCTCCTTGCGTTTCGCCACGCTCCATCCGCAAGCGACGCAGATGCGGGCCGATAAAGGTTTTCTGCATACCGTTGCACACCTCTTGGGGTTTGTGAGATTTACAATATTACATAAAATGGCACTTGTAAATTCTCGCATTTACAGCGCGACCCGCTTTGCTTTTGCACATCTCGGGAATGGTGACAGGAGATGGTCAACCAACGGAGGAAGCCATGACCAAAGCGATGCGCACCGGAATCAACCACCTTTTCATCCCCGGCCCGACGAATGTGCCGGAAGACGTGCGCATGGCGATGAATGTGGCGATGCAGGATCAGCGCGGGCCTGAATTCGGGGCGCTGACGCTGGGCATCCTGGCCGACCTCAAGCGCGTGTTTCGCACCACGTCCGGGGAGGTGATGCTGTTTCCTGGCTCTGGCACCGGTGCTTGGGAAGCTGCCATAACCAACACCCTCAACCCCGGTGACCGGGTTCTGATGGCCCGGCACGGCCAGTTTTCCACGCTCTGGGCCGAGATGGCGACGCGGCTTGGCCTTGTGGTCGATGTTATTGACGTGGCATGGGGGGCAGGGGCGCCGGTCAACGAATTCATGCGCAAGCTGGCCGCTGATCGCAAGGGCGAGATCAAGGCCGTCTTCGTCACCCATAACGAGACCGCAACCGGCGTGACCAGCGACATCGCCGCCGTCCGCCGCGCGCTGGACGATTGCTTCCATGACGCGCTGCTCTTTGTTGACGGCGTATCCTCGGTCGGCTCGATCGACTTTCGCATGGATGACTGGGGCGTCGATCTGGCAGTGACCGGCAGCCAGAAGGGGCTGATGTGTCCGGCGGGTCTTGGGATCCTTGCGGTGTCGCAAAAGGCGATGAAGGCTTCCGAAACCTCGACCATGCGCCGCGCCTATTTCGAGTTCCGCGACTTCCGGCAGACGGTTGAGACCGGCTATTTCCCCTATACCCCGCCGACGCAGATCCTCCACGGCCTCCGCCGCGCGCTGGACCGGATCAACGCCGAAGGCCTCGACAACGTCCTCGCCCGCCACACCCGCCTTGCCGAAGGCGTGCGCCGCGCTGTCGCCGCCTGGGGCCTTCAGTCCTGCGCCGAACACCCATCGCTTGCCTCGAACACCGTCACCGCGATCCGGGTGCCGGACGGGGTGGATGCGCGCGACGTGATCCGTATCGGGTATGAGCGTTACAACACCTCTTTCGGGTCGGGCCTTGCGCGGCTGGCAGGCAAGGTGTTCCGGATCGGCCATCTTGGCGATCTCAACGAAGGCATGTGCCTGACCGCCATCGCCGTCGCCGAAATGGCGCTGGTCGAGGCCGGGGCGGATATCGAATTCGGTTCGGGCGTTGCAGCCGCACAGGCTTGGTATGCCCAAGGGCGCACCGAGCAAGCCGCCCTTCGCATGGCCGCAGAATAGCAGGGAATACAACAAGATGAGCCACACACTTCATCCGCTGCGCATGCAGCGGCTCCAGCGGTCTGAACTCGCGGTGCCGGCCTCGAACCCCGGCATGATCGACAAGGCCGCCGACGGCCCCGCCGATTACGTCTTCCTCGATCTGGAAGACGCTGTCGCCCCCCCGGAAAAGGAACAGGCCCGCAAGAACTGCATCCAGGCGCTGAACGACATCGACTGGGCGGCCAAGGGCAAGACGGTTTCGGTCCGCATCAACGGCCTGGATACCCATTACATGTACCGCGACGTGGTCGATGTGATGGAACAGGCGGGCGACCGGGTGCATACCCTGCTGGTTCCCAAAGTCGGCGTCCGCGATGACCTCTACATGGTCGAGGCCATGGTCAACCAGATCGAACAGGCGCGCGGGTTGACCACCCGTGTCGGCCTTGAGGCGCTGATCGAAACCGCCCTCGGCATGGCGAACGTCGAAACCATCGCCCAGTTCGGTGGTCGGTTGGAGGCGCTGCACTTCGGCGTTGCCGACTATGCGGCCAGCATGCGCGCCCGCACCGTGAATATCGGCGGCCTCAACCCGATGTATCCCGGCGACCAGTGGCATGCCGCGATTTCCCGCATGGTCATCGCCTGCCGCGCCTACGGCCTTCGCGCCATCGACGGCCCCTTCGGCGATTTTTCGGACCCTGAGGGCTACAAGGACGGCGCCCGCCGCGCCGCTGCCTTGGGCTGCGAAGGCAAGTGGGCGATCCACCCCAGCCAGGTCGCCTTGGCCAATGAGGTCTTCAGCCCGACCGAGGCCGAAGTCACCAAGGCCCGCCGCATCATCGAGGAACTGAAACTGGCCGAAGCCCAAGGCAAGGGCGCCGCCAGCCTCGACGGCAAGATGATCGACGCGGCATCCGAAAAGATGGCGCGAAATCTGTTGGCCGTGGCTGACGCCATCGCCGCGCGCTGACAGGGCAGGGTGGGCAATACTGCTGACCTGTCATAAGGTTACGGGAGGAACCTCATGGACATCCACGAATATCAGGCCAAGGAAATCCTCGCCCGCTTCGGCGTGCCAGTCCCCAGGGGCGGCCTTGCCTACAGCCCCGAACAGGCCGGCTACCGCGCCCGCGAACTGGGTGGCGCGGCTTGGGTGGTCAAGGCCCAGATCCACTCTGGTGGCCGGGGTGCCGCTGGCGGGGTGAAACTCTGCCGCGATGAGCATGAGGTGACCAGCTTTGCCGCCACTCTTTTCGGCAAGCAATTGGTGACCAAGCAGACCGATGCCAATGGCAAGGGCGTCTACCGGCTTTGGGTCGAGGCGGCCAGTGACATCGCCCGCGAAATGTATCTGGGCTTCGTCCTTGATCGGAAATCCGAGCGCATCATGATCGTCGCCTCGGCCCATGGCGGGATGGAAATCGAGGATCTGGCGGAAACCGACCCCGATTCGCTTCGCCGCATGACCATCGATCCCGCCGTTGGCCTGTCCGAATTCCAGGCCCGCGAACTGGCCTTTCAGCTTGGCCTGAAAGGCGGCCAGATCGCCCAGATGGTGACGATCCTCAAGGCCTGCTACCGCGCTTACCGTGACCTTGACGCCGTGATGGTGGAGATCAACCCGCTGGTCGTTACCGGATCGGGTGATCTTGTGGCCCTTGATGCCAAGATGTCCTTTGATACCAACGCGCTATTCCGCCGTCCTCAAGTGGCCGAACTTCGTGACCGCAGCCAGGAAGACCCGCGCGAAAGCACCGCCGGGGACCATGGTCTGGCCTATGTCGGGCTTGATGGTGACATCGGTTGCATCATCAATGGCGCTGGCCTTGCGATGGCGACGATGGACATGATCAAGCTGGCCGGGGGCGAACCGGCCAACTTCCTCGACATCGGCGGCGGCGCCTCGCCCGAACGTGTCGTTCGCGCCTTCCGCACCGTGCTGGCCGACCCGAATGTTTCCGTGATCCTTGTCAACATCTTCGCCGGGATCAACCGCTGCGATTGGGTGGCCGAAGGGGTTGTGAAGGCATATCAAGAGGTTGGCCTGACCATCCCGGTCGTCGTCCGCCTTGCCGGCACCAATGTCGACGAGGGCAAGCGCATCATCGACACCTCGGGCCTGCCGCTGATCTCGGCTGACACCCTCGCCGAGGCCGCCGCCAAAGCTGTCGCCGCCCGTCCCGCAAAAGCAGCATAGGGAGAAACCAATGGCCATTCTCATCACCGAATCCACGCGCGTCATCGTGCAAGGCATGTCCGGCCG
This sequence comes from Tabrizicola sp., assembly GCF_030373185.1. Lineage (GTDB taxonomy): Bacteria > Pseudomonadota > Alphaproteobacteria > Rhodobacterales > Rhodobacteraceae > Tabrizicola. The sequence goes on along the minus strand of NZ_JAUCZH010000001.1, from coordinate 798,909 downwards.
CATCGGGGCCTTCCATGCCGCCGACATGATCCGGCACGGCACGAATGTCGTTGGCGGCGTTACCCCGGGCCGGGGGGGAGAGTCCCACCTCGACCGTCCGCTGTTCAACACCGTCCGCGAGGCGGTAGAGGCGACAGGCGCCGAGGCCTCGCTTGTCTTCGTGCCCCCCCCCTTTGCCGCCGACGCGATCATGGAAGCCGCCGACGCCGGGATCAAGACCGCCGTCTGCGTCACCGACGGCATCCCGTCGCAGGACATGATGAAGGTCAAACGCTTCCTGAAGCGCTACCCCGAGGAGCGCAAGATGCGCCTGATCGGCCCGAATTGCGCCGGGATCATCAGTCCCGGAAAGGGTTTCATGGGCATCATGCCGCCCCATATCTACATGCCCGGACGGATAGGCATCGTCGGTCGCTCTGGCACTCTGGGCTATGAGGCGGCCAGTCAGATGATGACGCTTGGCATTGGGGTCTCGACATCAGTCGGAATTGGCGGTGATCCGATTAACGGCAGCAGTTTCAAGGACATCCTGGCCCTTTTTGAAGCGGACCCCGACACCGACGCCGTGATGATGATCGGCGAGATCGGTGGCCCGCAAGAGGCCGAAGCCGCCGCCTTCGCCCGCGATCACATGACCAAACCCGTGGTCGCCTATATCGCTGGCCTGAGCGCCCCGAAGGGCCGCAAGATGGGCCACGCCGGGGCGATCATTTCAGCATTCGGCGAATCTGCGCAGGAAAAGGTCGAGATCCTCGAGGCCGCGGGCATCACAGTTGCCCCGAACCCCTCGGCCATGGGCGAAACCATGGCCCGGGTTCTCAGCCACCGTCAGGCGGCCTGAACCGCCCGGGCCAGAGCGCAAAAATGTTCCAGACCAATCTCCTCGGCCCGCGCGGTCGGGGGGATGCCCACGCTTTCCAGCATCGCCTCGATCCCCGGTCCCATGCCCTTCAGGCTTGATCGCAACATCTTGCGCCGCTGGTTGAAGGCCATGGCAGTTACGCGCTGCAATACACCGAAATCGCAAGGGAATCGTGGGCAGGGCAGGGCGGTCAACTGCACCACTGCCGAATGGACCTTGGGTGCGGGCGTAAAGGCCTCGGGCGGCAGGGTCATCACGATCGCCACATTGCAGCGCCACTGCGCCAGAAGCGCCAACCGTCCAAAGTGATCCGTCCGGGGCTTGGCAACGATCCGCTCGGCCACTTCCTTTTGAAACATCAGAGTCAGGCTGGTCCAGTAGGGTGGCCAGGGGACCGACAGCCAGCGGATCAACAGTTCCGTCCCGACATTGTAGGGCAGGTTCGCCACCACTTTGATCGGGGGGGTCAAATAGGACAGAACGTCCACCTCCAGCGCATCGCCGATCATCACCTTCAGCCGCCCCGGCGCGCTGGCGGCAATTTCCTCCAGCGCCGGCAGACAGCGTGCGTCCTTTTCCACCGCCAGCACCCGCCGCGCGCCCTCGGCCAGAAGGCCGCGGGTCAACCCCCCTGGACCGGGGCCAACCTCCAGCACATCGCAGCCCGAAAGGTCGCCCGCCGAACGTGCAATCTTGGCGGTCAGGTTCAGGTCTAGCAGGAAATTCTGCCCAAGCTGCCGCTTGGCCACCAGATCATGCGCCCGGATCACCTCTCGCAGAGGCGGCAGCCCGTCTATCGTTCCCAATTCCGCCCCTTGCTCTTTTCTCAAATACTCCGGGGGTGCGGGGGCTGGCCCCCGCTCCCACAGCTACCGCCGCGCCGCCATGTCACGCGCCATCCGCAGCGCCGCAATCAGGCTCGTCGCATCCGCGATCCCGCGCCCCGCAATGTCATAGGCCGTGCCATGATCGGGCGAGGTGCGCACGAAGGGCAGGCCCAGCGTCACGTTGACCCCCCCGGCAAAGTCGATGGTCTTGATCGGGATCAGGGCCTGATCGTGATACATGCAGATCGCGGCATCATAGCCCGCCCGAGCGGCAGCATGAAACATGGTGTCCGCCGACATCGGCCCCCGGATCGCCATCCCCTCCGCGGCCAGACGTGCGACGAGGGGTCGGATCATCCGCTCGTCCTCCCAGCCCATCGCGCCGCCTTCGCCCGCATGCGGGTTCAGGCCCGCCACGGCCAGCCTTGGCACGTCAAGGCCGAAATCCCGGATCAGCGCAGCATGGGTGATGCGGATGGTGTCTTCCAGTAAAGACTCGGTCAGCGCGCCAGGCACATCGGTGATCGGGATATGGATCGTCACCGGCACCACCCGCAGTTCCGGGCAGGCCAGCATCATCACCACCCGGTCTACCCCGGCCAGATGGGCAAGAAACTCGGTATGACCGGGAAAGGCAAAGCCCGCGCCATCCTTCAGCGCTTTCTTGTGGATCGGCGCGGTGCAGATTGCCGACGCCTCGCCCGCCATGACCAGCGCAACCGCCCGTTCGATCACCGCAATGACACCCGCGGCATTGGCCGGGTCAGGCTGACCGGGCAGGGCGGTTGCAGAGAAGTCGTGGCAAAGCACCGGCAGGTCGGTTGCACCAAGCGCTTCGGCGCAAGATGAGACGGCCTGCCAACGCACACCCTGCGGCAGATGCCGCGGGTCGCCCAGCCAGACGAAACGCTCACCCGCTTCCCAGGCCTTTGCTGCAACCTCCGGCCCGATGCCGGATGGATCGCCGCAAGTCAGGACAACCGGTGCCGTCACGGCGTGCGGATGATGGCAGCCGATCGCAGTTCTTCCAGATAGCCTTCGGCCATGCCTTCAAGTTTCTGGTTGATCACCTGTTCACGCACTGCATCGCGGCTGATCGGTTCTTCCTGCGTCTGTTCCCGACCGCAAAGCATCAAAAAGCGCCGGAAGCCGCTGCGCGTCAGCGCGACAGAGGTTTCTCCCGGGTCCAGCCGGGCAAGTTCCAGCCCGACATCCCCCGGCACTTCGGCTGCGGATTGCTTTGTCACTGTCAGCCGGTCTTCGGGCAAACCCTCTGCCTGACCATAAAGATCGAGGCAGCGGTCAACCGAGGCCCGCAGCCGGGCGATTTCAGCCGCATCATCGGGAACCAGAAGCTCGGCCCATTCGACGGTGACGGAAATCGGTTCTGCGCTTTGGTCTTCGGCAACGTCGCGCAACTGGAGCAGCACGACAGCACCCGGCACCACGACCGGATCCGACACCTCGCCGGGGCCAAGCGCCAGCACCGCCGCACCGATGGCCGCTGGCAGGTTGGCCAAAGGCACCCAGTCCAGACGCCCGCCGTTCCCCGCCGTAGGAGCCGCCGAGTATTGCCGTACGGCGGAGGCGAAGGCACCTTCGCCGCTGATGGTTTGCGACAGCCGATCGGCCAGCGCCAACGCCTCTTGCTCGCCACCTTCAGGGGCGGGGATCACGAGTTCCGACACCAGAACCCGCAAAGCGCGGGGCCGGGCCGATGCTTCCAGCGCCCGGTCGATATCGTTTTCGTTCACCGGGACGCGACCGACAAAGCGCGCCCGAATGGCCTTGCGCCACAAAAGACCAGCTGACACGAAATCGCGGAATGTTTCGGCCGAGATGCCGACCTTCTGGAACTCATCAATCAGGCCTTCGGCATTCAGATTGGCACGCGCGGCGAACTCTTCCATGCCTTGCAGCACTTCCTGATCGGTCAGGCTCAACCCCAGACGTTTCGCCTCGGTCTGGCGCAGCCGGTCTTCGATCAGCGCCTTCAGCGCCTCGTCTTCCGGGTTGCCGGGGGCGCGCAGAACCTGAAGGAACATGGCCCGTTGCGCCACCTCGTATTCGGTGATCACCCGATTGTTCACATAGATCCGGGGCGCGAACAGATCTTGCGCCATGCCCGGCCCGATTGGCACCAAGGTGGCCAAAGCCACGCCACAAACCAGTGCCTGCCGTCTCAGAAAGGAAAATGCCATCGCCTCAGCCGCTCTTTCCTGCTTCCCGCGGGTCTTTGCCCGCCGCTTCCACCGCCCGACCCATCAATTTCGGCATGTCCGTGCCGGCCCACCGGTCACACCACTGCCAAACCCGACCAGATCGAGCGACAAAGAGAAATCCGTCGTGGGGGTCACACTAGTCGAGGACGTGAACCGACGCGAGAGGGAAACATCAAACCGCAGGCATTCGTTCAGGAACTCCACACCCAGCCCTGCAACGGTGCCACGGTCGGCAACAAAATCATAGCGGCCGGACAGTTTTCCCGTCCAGTTGCCGTCCAGCCGCCGACGTGCATCGAAAGTCAGTTCCTGCGTCGGGTCCGGCCGGTTCTCCAGCGGGTCTGCCACGGCATAGATCATGCTGGTTGCAAGCGCTGTCTTCGGGCCGTTCAGTGCCAGCCGTGCTTCGCCCTTGGTCAGGTTCAGATCATCGTCCAGCACCGCTCGGGCGGTCAGGGCGATCCCGCTTGCCAGATCGAAGTTCACCGCCGCCAACCAGTCGGACCGGCTTCCATCAAGGCCGGAGCCCGGGCCGAACTGGCCAAGGTCCGCCTCGCGGAATACCCGGCCCAACGTCACACCGACCGACCAGCCTTGCGGGTCATGTCGGGTCCAGCTGATGCCAAGATTGGCGCGGGGACCACGTTCCACGGCATCAGATCCCGGAAAACGGTCAAGTGCATAAAGGCTGCCCTCGTCAAATTCGACCAGAACCGAATCCTCGTTCGGCAGGCTTTCGGTGTCGGAGGACGACCAAATCAGCTGCACCACCGGTTCGATTACATGGGTGGCGCCGCCGGCGCCTGCCTTCAGCCATGGCCAGCGCAGTTCAACGCCAGCGCTGCCATGGGTGCGGGTGGTGTTGCCCTGATAGACCGCATCCTGCGAGATCGAATAGGCATCTGCCGTCGCTTCGCCCAGAAATGTGGCTTCGATTCCTGCCGGCAAAAGGAAGCTGCGCCGCCAGTCGATCCGCGCCGAAATCCGCCCAAGATCACGGCCATCGGCAATCCCGTCCAGGTCGGCATCAAGCGGATTGTCCGAGGTCCGGTAATGGTTATGGGTTTGCAGCCTCAGCCCGCCTTCACCGCCAAGCGGACCCAGCGAAAAGCGGCGGTGAAAGGTCAGATTGGCGATCAGCGACGGGATGGTCGTGTTGTCTTCGCTGTCGCGGAGGGTCTGAAAGCTGATGATCCGGGCCGAGATATGCTCATTGCGGCGCGTCCGGCTGGCTTCGATCCGGCTGTCCAGCCGGTCGACGTTGCCGATGCCGTAGTCAAGAAGATAGGCCGGGTCGGTGACTGTCTGCCCCTTGAACGTCAGGCCGAAGTTAAGCGGCAGGGTGAAGGCCGCATCGACGAAAAGATAGCCACGCGTCTTGCCCGGGATCAGGTCGTCGCGGGTGAGCGCGCCGTTCAACTCGACTGCTCCGGTGGCAAACGCCTGACGATACCGCAGTTCCACCGTCTGGCTGTTGCGCAGGGTCAGGTAGGGGGTCACGGTCAGGTCGGCCGACTTCCCCAAGGTGATGAAGTAGGGCAGTTTCAATCCGGTCCCAAGGTCCGAGGTTGTCCGCACGGATGGCATCAGAAACCCGGTCGCGCGGTCCAGGGTGGGGTCGGGCATCCGCAGGCGCGGAACGTAGAACACCGGCACTCCGCCAAGGCGGAACTGGGCATTGTCAAAGTAGATCTGGCGCTCCACCTCGTCATGCACCACGCGGCGTGCGCGGATTTCCCATAGCGGGGTCGGGTTGTCGGCGCAGACCTTGCAGGACGAAGCGGCTACGGTTTCCAGCGTGGTCCGCCGACCGGCAACCCGGGTGATCCGGTTTGCGGCAAGCTGCAACTGCCGGTTCAGCACCAACCGCGCGCTGGTCAGGATGCCTTCGCTCAGGTCAGCGGCAAGTTCGGCCTGTGACGCAAGGATCAGCACGTTGCCGCTTTCTTCGGTCAGCACGATCGGTCCGGTGATTTCCAGCCGGTCGGTGGCCTGATCATAGACAATGCGCGAGGCCTTCAAACGTCGGCCCTTGTAGAACACCTCGACATTGCCTTGGGCGATGAGGCGCGTGTCGCCGGTAATTTCCAGCCGGTCGGAAATCAGCGTGGCCTGATCCTGCGCAAGGGCTGGAAAGGCCAGTGCGAGGCAAAAGCCAATCAGGGCCAGAAGACGCAACATCAGCCGTCCTCCAGGTGAAGCAAGAGCCCAAGGGCCATCAAGGAGGCGGCGAGGGGGGGCGACCAGGCAGCCACAAGGATCGGGATCTGTCCCGTATCCCCCAGAGCCTGAGCGAAATTGCGCAGAAAGTAGATGCCAAACCCTGACAGCATTGCATAAACCACCATCCGCCCGGTTCCGCCGGACCGCACATGCCGCATTGTGAACCCCGCCGCCACCAGCACCATCGCCGCCATCAAGAGGGGCTGAGCCAGTTCCATCTGAAACCAGAGCTGGTAGGCGCGCGCCGAAAACCCGGCGCGTTCCAGATCGGCCACATAGCCCGGCAGATCCCAGAAGGCGATGGCGGACGGGGTGCCGAAACTGTCGCGGATCCGTTCTGCCGTCAGGTCCGAGGGCAGAGTGATCTTGCCCGCATCGGCAATTGCTGCAAGCTCCGGGTTTGGCTGGCGCAGATCCCAGCTTTTCGTGGAGGTAAGCTCCCAAGCCCCGGCAACCAGCCGCGCCGACTGCGCCTCGATCCGCGAGATGGGCAGTCCCTTGTCATCAAAGCCAAGGAAGGTGACGCCAAAAAGCTCGGTCCCGTCCAGATTTGATCTGGCGGCCTGAATGACCGTCTGGCCGTCCTCTGCCCCCTGGCGCAGCCACAGACCGGTGTCGGCCACCGAAAGCACCGATCCGCCACCCTGCGACAGGGCCGAGCGTTCCGCGTCATAGGCTTTGGACGTGGCAGCCACCAACGGGTTGAACAAGGCGATTGTCAGCAGCCCAAGCGCGACCGCTACTGCAAGAGGGGTCAGAAGAAAACGCAAGCCAGAACGCCCCGACGCCCGCACCACCACCAGTTCCGACGAGCGCGCGAGCCCAAGGAAGTTCGCAATCGCCCCCATGATCAGGATCAGCGGCAAAATCCGGTACAGCGTTTGTGGCACATTCAGCAGCGACAGCCGGGCCGCATCACCAAGCCCGACGCCCGCGCCGGAAAAGCGGCGCAACTGTTCGATCATGTCGACCAGCATCAGGATGGCGAAGAAGATCAGGAAAACCCGCCCCACGGTGCCAAGAAACCGCCGCGCAATGTAAAGGCTGAGCGTCATGCCGCCGCCTCCGGCCTGTCACGTTCTGTGCGCCGGTGTTTCGGCCGTTGCGCCTGCCACAGGATCAGGCCTGCCAGCGCAATCCCCAGAAGTGGGGCCAGATACACCAGTGGCCAGGCCCCCGCTGTCTGGATCGCAACGCTGCCACCCCAGGTCCAGACCAGTTGCACCCCGATGATCAGGCCAACTGCCAGACCCATCTGCCGCCAAAGCCCAAAGCGCGAGAATCCGCCCAGCATCAGCGCGGCAAAGCCGATCAGCGGCGCCGCAATCGCCATGAGCGGCGCGGCCAGACGGGAATGGCCCTCTTCAAGCATTTGCGCCGGGCTTGCGCCAATTTCGGCGCCCACGGTTTCATCAGCGGCCAAGAGGTCCGGGGTCGACAAGGCGTTCAGCCCCGCCCGGCCGCCACCGGTCACCGAGACCAGCCCTGCAAGATCCAGCGTGAAATCGGCAAAGCGGGTTATGGCCAACCGCCCGTCGGCGCGCGACAGCGTCTGGGTCGACCCATCCAGCATGACCAACTTGGGTGCAATCGCGCCCCGCACCAGAAAAGCCTTCCGTGCGGTGTGGGTCACCCGCTCGTTCTGGCCGCGCTCATCTGCCAGAAACAGGTCAACCAACTCTCCGTGCGGGGTGATGTCCCGGATGTAAAGCGTGATCCCTGCGGCCGGATGCATGAATTGCCCAGCATTCAGGAACCGCGCGGTGATGTTTTCCGAAATTTCGGCGCTGCGCGCGCTCAAGGCCCGCTGACTTGCAGGCACCAGAACATTGGTCAACACCAGTTGCATCACCATCACGACCAGCCCGAAATACAGCACCGGCCGTGCCAGCCGGAATGCCGAAAATCCGGTGGCCTGCATCACCACCAGCTCACTTTCCTGCATCAGGCGGTTCACGACATAGACGCTGGCCGCAAAGGCAGCCACGGGCAGAACCAGCCGGATCGCGTTCGGCAGCGTCAGGATGGTGAACTCCAGAAACACCAGCGCCGACTGGCCATCGCCGATCAGCTGGTCAAACAGGCCAACCGCCCGGTTCACCCAGTAGACTGCCACAAGCACCAGCGCAAAAAAGCCAAACAGCTGAAGCAGTTGCGACAGGAGATATCTGTCGAATCTAGACACGCGCGCCTCAGCCCCTACAAGATGTTGTCCGACCCTAACGGAATTCGCCAGCGGCGAAAACTCATATCTGGCCATTCCCGAAGCCTGACTGTAGCCTTCCGGCGAAGGCCCGCCCAGTGTGGGGTTCCCCCTCTTTTGCATAAAGATGCTGCTCATGTCCCAACCGCTTCCGATCCAGTTCCAGACCGTTGATCTTGAAACGCTGGCCGCTGCCACCGGCCGGATAGCCGTGCTGGCCGATTCTGGCAGCCCTCTCAGCCCGGCCCTGCGAAGGCTGGACCGGCTGACCAAGGGCGCGCTGGCCCGGGCGCTGGCGTCGGACGCGTTTGGCAAGCTGAAGCCGGGTGAGGGGATGGACCTTGCCTTCCCCGCCGGGCTTGCCGCCGATGCGCTGCAACTTCTGCATCTGCCAAAGCGCACCGACGTCGCAACCGCCCGCAAGGCCGGCGCCGCAATTGGCCGGGCGCATGGGGCTGGTGGCACGCTTGTGCTGGCCGAAGCCCATGCCCGCGCGGCCGACATCGCCTTTGGCCTTGCGCTGCGGGCCTATGATTTCAACGCCCACAGAAGCGGCGAAAGGCCCACCCCCGGCCCGGTGACGATGATGGTCGCGGACGCCGAGGCCGTGGCTCGCGCCGCAGCCCCGATGGCCGCCGTGGCCGAAGGCGTGTTCTTTACCCGCGATCTGGTGAATGAACCGGCCAACATCCTGACCACCCATGATTTCGCTGCCCGCCTTGCCGCGATGCAGGAACTCGGGCTGGAGGTCGAGATTCTGGAGGAAGACCAGCTGATGAAGCTGGGCATGCGCGCGCTTTTGGGTGTGGGGCAGGGGTCTGAAAGCCCCTCAAAGGTCGTGGTCATGCATTGGCACGGCGGGGCGAAGGGCGAAGCGCCTTTCGCGCTGGTCGGCAAGGGGGTGGTCTTTGATACCGGCGGGATATCGATCAAGCCGGCCGGCGGCATGGAAGACATGACGATGGACATGGGCGGCGCGGGCGTCGTGGCCGGGGTCATGCGCAGCCTTGCACTGCGCAAGGCCAAGGCCAATGTCGTGGGGCTGGTCGGCCTGGTGGAAAACATGCCCGACGGTCGTGCGCAGCGCCCCGGCGACGTGGTCCGCTCTATGAAGGGCGACACGATCGAGGTGATCAACACCGACGCCGAAGGCCGGCTCGTTCTGGCCGATGTGCTCTGGTATGCGCAGGAACGGTTCATGCCGACCGGCATGATCAACCTTGCCACCCTGACCGGCGCAATCATCGTGGCCTTGGGCCATGAAAACACCGGCGTCTTTTCCAACAACGATGACCTGTGCAACGCCTTCCTGAAGGCAGCGGCGGCGGAAGGCGAGGGCGCATGGCGGATGCCGATGGGCGAGGCGTATGACGCCAAGCTCAAATCCCGGGTGGCCGATATGGTCAATTCCTGCGGCCGTGACGCAGGCGCGGTGACGGCGGCACAATTTCTTGCCCGCTTCGTCAAGCCGGACATGCCTTGGTGCCACCTTGATATCGCCGGGACCGCGCTCTTGAAATCCGATTCCACGCTTGCGCCAAAGGGCGCGACGGGTTGGGGCGTGATGGCGCTGGACCGGTTGATTCGCGACCGGTTCGAAAAGGGCTGACCGGGAAACCGGGGGGCGGTCATGGGCGTCGTGATGTTCTACCATCTCACCCGGTCGGCCCCGGTCGACACCTTGGCGGTGAACCTGCCGCGCGCGCTGGATCAGGGCTGGCGGGTGCTGATCCGTGGCACTGCCGCCGCCGCCCTTGACCGGCTGGATGAAGAGTTGTGGCTGAAAGGCGGCGACGCAGGCTTCATTCCGCATGGCCGCGAAGGTGGGCCGCAGGATGTCGATCAGCCGGTTCTGATCGGGCAGGGGGCCGGGACGAATGGTGCCAAGGTGCTGGCGCTGGTTGACGGGGCAGCGGCCGAGGATGCCGAGATTGCTGCGATGGAGCGGGTCTGGGTCTTGTTCGACGGGCTGGACGAAGGCCGATTGCAGGCCGCCCGCGCCCAGTGGAAGGCGATGACTGGGGCCGGTCATGCCGCGCAATACTGGTCGGAAGACAGCGGTCGCTGGGAGAAGAAAGCCGAAAGCGTCGCGGGCTGAGCTTCTTCGGTTTCCCGGTTCCGCCGAAGGCGACCTACTGGCGCAAGATCAGCCGCCCGCCGGCAAATTCCATGCGGAACTGGCCGAGATAATCCATCCCTAGCAGGGAACCCGGCATGTCACCCTCGGTCACGAAGGCCCTGAAATCGCGGTTCTGAAACGGGCCAAGCTCTACCACTGGCAGCGTCACCCGCGCGGTTCTGACCACTCCGTTCGCGGTGCGCGCTTCGCCCAGAAACATCAGGCTGGCCGGGTCGATCCCAAGCCGGGCGGCATCGTCATCGCCCAGCACCATCCCGGTCGCCCCGGTATCGACCATGAACCTGATCGGTGTGCCGTTGATCATCAGCGTCAGGTAGTAATGCCCGTCCTGCGCGCGCGGCACCTCGACCGTTCCGGCCTCGCTGACCATCTGCTGCGGCATCACATCCTGCCGGATGTCGGACCAGAGCCCATAGCCCGCCATCACGCCGATGAAGATCAGGCCCCACGCCATCCCCATCCGCAGCGCCTGACCCATGCGCTGGCGAAACTCGACCATCACCCAGCCGCCGAGGGCGACAAGGATGATGCCAAGATAGGCAATGCGTGCGAAGGAGTCCGCGTCCATGAACATCTCCGGTGTTTTCACCGATATGGGGGCTGGACCCCGCCAGCGAAAGATCAGCCGATCAATCCCGTGCCTCTTATGCCGTCAATCACGAACTGCACCGACAGCGCCGCCAGAAGCATGCCCAGAAGCCGGGTGATGACGATCGTTCCGGTCCGGCCCAGCATCCGTTCCAAAGGTGGTGAGGCGAGAAGGAAGCCGTAGGTCACCACCATCATGGCCAGCATCAGGCCAAGGACGGCCAGCGTTCCGGGCCAACCGGGGCCGGCCTGGCCGACCAGAAGGATCATCGTTGCAATCGCGCCCGGCCCGGCGATGAGGGGGATGGCAAGGGGAAAGACCGACGGGTCATGGTCGGGGTCGGCTTGCTGGCCTTCACGCCGCTGGGTGCGGCGTTCAAAGAGCATGTCGAGCGCGGTCAGAAACAACAGGATCCCGCCCGCGATGCGGAAGGCGGGCATGGAAATGCCGATGAACCCAAGGATTGCTTCGCCTGCAAGGCCGAAGAGCAGCAAGAGGACCGCCGCAATGATACATGCCCGCCGCGCCATTGCCCGGCGCTGGTCTGGCGTCATGCCCCTGGTCAGCGCAATGAACAGCGGCACAAGGCCCGGCGGGTCGATCACCACGAACAATGTAGCGAAGGCGGTGATCAGGAAGGCAATTTCCGGCATCTGGTCCTCGGGCTTGGGGGCAGGGTAGCGCGGTGAGCCTTGGTTTGGAAAGCTGAAACCTGCGGGACCGGAAGGCCAGCCCCCCGGAACCCCCCGAGATATCTGGAGACAGAAAATGCCGGTCAGTCAGGAGAGGCGTGCAAGCGCGCCCGGCTTTTGCGATCAAGGGGCAGGGTCTGACAGAAAGCGGGTTTGGCCGCTAAGCATTCACGGATTCGAGCTTTTCCTGTGCGGCCAGCCACATCGCCTCGGCCCGGTCCAGCGCGCCCATCACCTCGGCGTATTTGGCGTTCCAGGTGACCAGTTCACCCTTGCGCGCGTCTTCGTAAAGCGCGGGGTCGGCGAGTTTGGTGGCCAGCTTGTCGCGCATGTCATTCAGTTTCGCCAGCCGGTCCTCGCATTTGCGCACCTCTGACTTCAGGGACTGAACTTCGTCTCGGCTGGCTTTCCTTGGCTTTTCAACGGGTTTCGGCGCGGCCTTCACATCTTCTTCCCCGGCCAAAAGCTGGCGGCGGTAAGCCTCCAGATCTTCGGTATAGGGGATAACTGCGCCGCCTTTGACCAACCAGAGGCGGTCCGCCACAAGGCTGAGCAGGTGCATGTCGTGGGACACAAGGATCACCGCGCCGGAATACGCGGTCAGCGCCTCGACCAAGGCTTCGCGGGATTCGATGTCAAGGTGGTTGGTCGGTTCGTCAAGGATCAGAAGGTGCGGTGCGTCGATGGTGGCCAGCAGCAGCGACAGCCGCGCCTTCTGGCCACCGGACAAACGACCCACCACGGTATCGGCCTGATCGGCCATCAGGCCAAAGCCCGCCAACCGCGCCCTGAGGCGGGCCTGCATTTCGGTGGGGCGAAGGCGCTGAATATGCTGAAGCGGGGTTTCGTCGATGTGCAGCTCATCGACCTGATGCTGGGCGAAATAGCCGATGCGCAGCTTGGAAGACCGGGCCAGCTTGCCTTCGCAGGCTTGAAGTTTGCCTGCCAACAGTTTGGAAAGCGTGGATTTGCCTTCGCCATTGCGGCCAAGAAGGGCGATCCGGTCGTCCTGGTCGATCCGCAGGTTCAGCTTGCGCAGGATCGGCGGGCCGCCATAGCCCACGGCCGCGCCATCAAGGTTGATGATCGGGGGTGACAGTTCTTCAGGTTCGGGGAAGGTGAAGACGACCTTCTTGGCCTCTTCCGGGGCGGTGATCGGGGTCAGCTTTTCCAGCATCTTGACGCGGGACTGTGCCTGAACGGCCTTTGATGCCTTGGCCTTGAACCGGTCAACGAAGCTTTGCAGATGGGCGCGGCGGGCGTCGACCTTCTTCGCCTCGGCCGTCAGGACGGCGCGGCGTTCGGCCATCTGGCGCGCGAACTGGTCATAGGGGCCGGTCCAGTAGGTCAGCTTTTTTGCGTCCAGATGCAGAATGCCCTGCACGGCACGGTTCAGAAGGCCGCGGTCATGGCTGATGATCAGGACGGTATGGGGGTATTTCTGAAGATAGGCCTCAAGCCAGAGCGCGCCTTCAAGGTCAAGGTAGTTGGTCGGCTCGTCCAGAAGCAAATAGTCAGGCTGAGCAAACAGCACCCCGGCCAGCGCCACGCGCATCCGCCAGCCACCCGAAAAGGCCGAACAGGGCATCAGCTGCTGGGCCGCGTCAAAACCCAATCCTTTCAGGATGTTGGAGGCGCGGCCTTCCGCTGACCATGCATCAATATCGGCAAGGCGTGACTGGATATCGGCAATGCGGTGCGGGTCGGTGGCGGTTTCTGCCTCGGCCAGAAGACCGGCGCGTTCGGTATCGGCGGCCAGCACCGTGTCAATCAGCGAGGTTTCAGACGACGGCACTTCTTGCGCCACGCCGCCGATCTTGGCGCGCTGGGGCAGGGTGATCGTGCCACCCTCCAGCGCCAGCTCGCCGCGGATCAGGCGGAAAAGCGTGGTCTTGCCCGCGCCATTGCGCCCCACGATACCAACCTTGTGGCCGGTGGGAATGGTGGCCGAGGCCCCTTCGAACAAAGGGCGGCCTTCGACGGAATAGGTGATGTCTTCTATTTTCAGCATGGCCGCTGCCTGCCTGATACCGCGCGCGGCGTCAATGCCGCGACGTCTTTTCATCAGGGGCAGGGCATGATAGCTGCGCCGCGTCCCATTCCGGCATGCAAGTGCCACAACCTACGGAGAGCCCCATGGCCACTGAACGCACCCTGTCGATCATCAAACCCGATGCCACCAAGCGCAACCTGACCGGCAAGATCGTTGCCAAGTTCGAAGAGGCTGGCCTGCGCGTCGTCGCCTCCAAGCGCATCCACCTGACGCCCGCGCAAGCCGGTGAGTTCTATGCCGAGCACAAGGAGCGTGGCTTTTACGGCGAGTTGGTGGCCTACATGGCCTCCGAGCCGGTGGTGGTGCAGGTCCTGGAAGGCGAAGGCGCTATCCTGAAGAACCGTGAAGTGATGGGTGCAACCGATCCGGCTGCCGCCGCAGACGGCACGATCCGCAAGGAATTTGCGCTGTCCAAGGGCGAAAACTCGGTCCACGGTTCGGATTCGGAAGCTGCCGCCGCGCGGGAGATCTCGTTCTTCTTCTCGGGCCTTGAACTGGTCGGCTGATCTCGGTCGAAAAGAATGCAGGAAGGCCCGGTCGTTGTGCCGGGCCTTTTTCATTGCGGGTCGGCAGCCGGGGAGTGGGCTTTGCATGGATACGATTTTCGGATAATCAGTATTATGTCATACAAACGGGGCTGGAAAGGCTGCAATTGCCGGGATATGAGGCTTTTACAGCGAAAGGATGCCGTATTGCCCTTCAATCGTTCCATCAAGATTGCCCCCTCAATCCTTGCCGCCGATTTCGCGAATTTTGGCGCGGAATGCCGCGCGATTGAAGCCCAGGGCGCCGACTGGGTGCATGTCGATGTGATGGACGGCCACTTCGTGCCGAACCTGACGTTCGGCCCGGCGATGTGCGCCGCCTTGCGTCCCCATATCAAAGGCGTGATGGATGTGCATCTGATGATCGCCCCGGTCGACCCCTACCTTGAGGCCTTTGCCAGCGCTGGTGCCGATATCATCACCGCGCATGTCGAGGCTGGCCCGCACATTCACCGCACGCTGCAAGCCATTCGTGGGCTTGGAAAAAAGGCAGGTGTTGCCTTGAACCCCGGTACTCCGGTCGAGGCAGTTGCGGACCTTCTGGACATGGTTGACATGGTCTGCGTCATGACTGTCAACCCGGGCTTTGGCGGGCAGAGTTTCCTGTCTGGCCAGTTGGCAAAGATCGCGCGGCTGCGCAGCCTGATCGGGGATTGCCCCGTGCATATTGAAGTGGACGGCGGCGTTACGGTTGAAACGGCACCGCTGGTTGCCAAGGCCGGTGCCGATGCGCTGGTGGCCGGATCGGCGGTGTTCAAGGGCGGATCGGTAGCGGATCCTGGGGGATATGGGGTGAATATCCGGGCCATCCGCGCTGCGGCCGAGGCCGCCATTGGCTGAGCTTCCAGCCATCATTTTCGATCTGGACGGCACATTGATCGATTCGGCGCCAGATATCCATGCGACGGCAAATAAAGTGTTTTTGGGCAAGGGGTTACAACCCTTTCCTTTTGAGGTTGTCCGGGGATTCATCGGTAATGGCGTCGGCGTTCTGGTAAGCCGTCTCCTGCAATCACAGGGGCTGGATGGTGCTGGTCCATTGCAGGCCGAACTGGTGGCAAGCTTTGTGAAGTTGTACGAAGAAGCCTTTGATCTTACAGTTCTTTATCCTGGTGTTCTGGAGGCTCTGGAAGCCCTTGCCGCACAAGGGCATCCGATGGGTATTTGCACCAACAAGCCCGAGGCCCCTGCCCGCGCCGCCCTGCGGCATTTCGGGTTGGACCGTCACATGCGCATCCTGATCGGTGGCGACAGTCTGGCACAGCGCAAACCCGATCCGGCACCTCTTCAGGCCGCCATTGCGGCACTTGGGAATGGCCCGGCGCTTTTCGTGGGTGACAGTGAGGTTGACGCCGAAACGGCGCAAGCGGCGGGGATAGCTTTGGCGCTCTTCACCGAGGGCTACCGCAAGGCCCCGGTCGAAGTGCTTGGCGCGAAACTGGTTTTCAATGATTTCCGCGCCCTGCCCGGCCTTGTCTCTCATCTTTCGGTGCGTCTGTGATTGGCTCTCCCCGGCTGTTTTGCGACGACTGACGAGATCCTGAGCGATTTGCCTCTTGGCCGGGCAAAGCAGTCTCGACAGACAGGATTGCCGGTCCTATCACTCGCTGCACGGCAAGGGTGACCTTGCGGCAACGTGCTGCAACCTCTGGGGTCACATCCAGCTTGAAGGATGTAGATAATGACCGAATTGACGATCCTGCCACTTCTTAACCGTATTGCTGCTGCCTCCAGCATTGATGAGGCGTGGAAATTGGCCACTGGGTATTTTGGAGGCCTTGGTTTTCAACGGGCGAACTATGGTTTCACCCGGTTCCGGCATCTCAAGACCATTGGCGACCCGGATGATGCGCTGTTTCTGACCACCTGTGACGGCGACTATGTGAAGCGCTATTTTCTGGGCGGCTTTTACGCCAAGACGCTGGTCTTTCGTTGGGCTGAACGGTCTTCGGGCATCTGTACCTGGACCTGGGTCAAGGAGGCGTTCGAGGCGGGCCGTCTGACTGCCGAGGAAGCCGAGGCCGTGCGCCAGAATGCAGGCATGGGGGTAAGCGCTGGCATTTCGGTCAGCTTCCCCGAGGTGTCGTCGCGCTCGAAAGGGGCGCTTGGGCTTATTGCCGATCCCGGCATGACAAATGTCGAGGTTGATGCACTTTTTGCAAGGAAGCAGGCAGAGATCCTTGCCGTTGCCAACATGATGCATCTGGCCATTGTCCATCTGCCGCAACTGAGCCGACACCGTGCGCTGAGCCCGCGTCAGCGCGAGGCGCTGGAATGGGTGGCCGATGGCAAGACCACGCAGGATGTGGCCTTGCTCATGGGGGTATCGGCGGCGATGGTCGAAAAGCATCTGCGTCTGGCGCGCGAGGCGCTTGCGGTTGAAACCACGGCGCAGGCGGTAGCGAAGGGTGCGCTTCTCAACATGATCTTTCAGCGCGCGTCAGAGCCGGAACTTGCCACACTCTAGGGCGAGGTATGGATTACCCTACTCGCTTGACGGCGGGGAATCCGCCACGAAACGGAACTTGGTGCGGCAGTCATCTGCCATGTGTGGTGGTTCGGGGCCATTGCGGCCCAGCGTTCCCGGTCCTTGCAATGCGCGTGCTTATCCCCAAGGCTGGCGACAGGACAGATCGGCGCGGCTTTCCCCCGAGCCGCGCCGTTTTCTGCCTGGAAGCCCAACAGAAAAGGGCCGGAGCATTGCTGCACCGGCCCCCTGCATGAATTGCCGACAGTTCAGCCTTGAAGCGCCTTCGCAACTTCGGCGGCGAAGTCTTCCGACTTCTTCTCGATCCCTTCGCCCACGGCAACGCGCGCGTAGCCGGTGATTTCCACGCCGGC
Source organism: Tabrizicola sp. (assembly GCF_030373185.1). Lineage (GTDB taxonomy): Bacteria > Pseudomonadota > Alphaproteobacteria > Rhodobacterales > Rhodobacteraceae > Tabrizicola. The sequence goes on along the minus strand of NZ_JAUCZH010000001.1, from coordinate 781,712 downwards.
TTCCTTGGCCGCGGCTTCCACGGTCAGGTCGGGGTTGATCACGAAGGCCTGACCCATCAGCGTGTTTTCCGCAAGGAAACGCTTCATCCGGCCCGGGATGATGTTGTTGTGAATCACGGCATCGGGCTTCGGCTTGTCGGCGGCTGCGTTTTCTTCCAGCGCCTTGGCGGTCTGCACGGCCAGTTCACGCTCCAGCACGACCGGGTCAAGCGTGGCTTCCGACAGCGACAAGGGCGCCGTTGCGGCAATGTGCATCGCGAACTGCTTGCCGATGGCCTGCGCCTTGTCGGCGGGGCCTTTCAGCGCAACGAGGACGCCGATCTTGCCCATGCCTTCGGTTGCAGCGTTGTGGACGTAGGACACCACGGTGTCACCCTCCAGAACGTGCAGGCGGCGGAAAGTCATGTTTTCACCGATCCGGGCGATCGATTCCTGAATCACGTCTTCCACGGTCTTGCCGTTCAGCGCGGCGGCCTTGACCACCTCGACTTCATCGCCGGTGGTCAGCGCCACATTGGCGACATCGCGGACCAGCGCCTGAAAATCGGCGTTCTTGGCAACGAAGTCGGTTTCCGAGTTGATCTCGACCGCAACGCCGCGACCGTCCTTGACGGCAACCCCGATCAGGCCTTCGGCGGCCACACGGTCAGCTTTCTTGGCGGCTTTCGCCAGACCCTTGGTGCGCAGCCAGTCAACCGCGGCTTCCATGTCGCCATTGGCCTCGGTCAGCGCCTTCTTGACGTCCATCATGCCTGCGCCGGTGGCTTCGCGCAGTTCCTTCACCATCTGTGCGGTGATCGTCATGTTTTCCACTCCTGAAATTCGGATCCCGGCGGGGTAGACCCGCCGGGTGACAAGCTTGTGACGCGCAAAGCCGATCAGGCTTCGGCTTCGACTTCGGCTTCAGCGACGACGGCTTCTTCCGGCGCAGCTTCAAGCGCGCCAAGATCGACACCAGCCGCACCCATCTGGGCCGACATGCCGTCAAGTGCGGCACGGGCGATCAGGTCGCAGTAGAGCTGGATCGCGCGGGCGGCGTCGTCGTTGCCCGGGATCACATAGTTCACGCCCTTGGGCGAGCAGTTGGTGTCAACCACGGCCACGACCGGGATGCCCAGCTTTTGCGCTTCCAGAACGGCAAGGTCTTCCTTGCCCACGTCCACGATGAAGATCAGGTCCGGGGTGCCGCCCATCTCGCGGATCCCGCCAAGCGAGGCCTGCAGCTTGGACTGGTCACGTTCCATGCCAAGGCGTTCCTTCTTGGTCAGGCCTTCGCCGCCTGCGCCGAGAACTTCGTCCAGCTGCTTCAGGCGCTGGATCGACTGGGAAACGGTTTTCCAGTTGGTCAGCGTGCCGCCCAGCCAGCGGTGGTTCATGTAGAACTGCGCGCAACGCTCGGCCGCTTCGGCGACGGGCTTTTGCGCCTGACGCTTGGTGCCGACGAACAGGATGCGGCCGCCCTTGGCAACCGTGTCGCGCACGACTTTCAGCGCCGCGTCCAGCATCGGGACGGTCTGGGTCAGGTCGATGATGTGAATGCCGTTGCGGTCACCATAGATGAACTCGCCCATCTTGGGGTTCCAGCGAGCGGTCTGGTGGCCGTAGTGAACGCCAGCTTCCAAGAGCTGACGCATGGAGAACTCGGGAAGAGCCATGCCTTATCCTTTTCCGGTTTGATCCTCGGTGCGGCCGTCTTCACCCCCGGATGGGGGCAACCGGTGGACCCCACGGGATTTCTCCCCGCAAAAGCCCCAGCCACACCTGTGAAGTGGCGGGGCATTACCCCGCCCCACCCGGCGTTGCAAGCGGAAATCGCCCGTAATTGGCTGTAAACTGGGCTGGACCGGGCCGAAAGCGGCCCTTTGTTGTCGCAAGCCATGGCGCAAGGCCGCCTCGGGTGGCTAAAGTTGCCACTGGGGTCTGGCGTTGCAAGGGGTTGCCATGAAAATCAGGTCAGTCACGGCGGTGCCGGTCAACATCCCGTTTCACGCGCCTTACCGGTTCAGCTATGGCGCGATTGCGTCGCTGACCAAGACGGTGATCCGGCTGGAAACCGAAGACGGGGTGACGGGCCTTGGCGAATGTGCCGATGGTGACCGCGCGGCTGATGTGATCGCGGCGGGTGCGCGGCTGGTGGGCATGGACCTGCGCGACATCCATCTGGCCGAGGCAAAGCTGGTTCCCGCCATGCGCTATACCCCTTGGGGCAATGTGCTTTCGGCCCGCAGAGTGTTCGCGGGGATCGAGATGGCCATGTGGGACGCGCGGGGCAAGACCGAAGGCGTGCCGCTTTACCGGCTTTTGGGTGGCGCGGTCCGGCTGGAAATTCCGCTGACCGAGTATTTCAGCTATCGCTGGCCCGGGGCCAACCACCCCGGCGAAGGCTCACCCGTCGAGGTGGCGCGCTATTGTGCTGCGATGATCGAACGCCACGGCGCGACGATCTTTGAAGGCAAGGTCGGGGCCGTGGCGCTGGAGGAAGAGGTGCAGATGGTGCGCGAGGTGCGCGCAGCCATCGGCGACCGCACCCTGCAACTGGATGCCAACGGCGGCTGGACGGTGCCAACAGCGCGTGACGCCTTGCGCCGCCTTGCGCCGTTCGACATCAGCTGGTTTGAAGAACCGGTTGAAACCTATGAGGAAATGGCGGATCTTCGCCGCCATTCAGACATCCCGTTTTCTGCCCATATGATCGACTTGCCAAAGGCTGTTGCTCTGCGCTGCCCCGATTGTATCGTGACCAACGTAAACGAACACGGCGGCATCCGCCGCACCGCCGATTTTATCCGCGCCTGCGAGGCGTTCGGCGTGGGCTTCCGCTTTCACAGCGGCGAGACGGGGATCGCAAGTGCCGCCTACCTGCACCTGTCGGCCGCAATGGAACATGTGCGCGGGGCCAGCCAGACGCTGTTTCACTGGTACGCCGATGACGTCATCGAAGGCGGCCCGCATGCGCTTGAAGGTGGCGTGACGCGTGTGCCGGATGGCCCCGGCCTTGGCGTAACGCTGGATGAAGGCGCGCTTGCCCGTTGCCACGAACGCTATCTGGCCGAAGGGGCGTTTCCCGATGGCCGATCGGGTGGCTATGGCAGCCTATTCCGCAAACGTTGAACCGGTCTGGATGAACCGATTACCGCGTGTGATGCCGGTGGAAATGACCTGACGCCGCCCCGACATGGCGGTGATCCGACCCGCAACAGCCGCCGATGACCCTGAGGTTCGGCAAAAGCGCCCCGAGGTCTCGGTATAGCTGGCCAAACTCGTCAGGGTCGCCCGCGTCCAGTTCGGTGGACTCGTCAAGCTCGGCATGGCTCATGCGCGACGCGTTGGCCCTGATACCGCCGATCCGCGACACCCAGCTCCCCTCCAGCACGCCGCTGAAATGGGTGGGATGCGCGCAGTTGACCATATAGTAGACCGGCGCGCCGTCCGTCGCGGCATCTGTCGTGGCAATCGCTTGCGACAGCGTTTCGCGCGAGGGCAGCCTGCCATCCGTCTCAACCGTGAAGGATACTGCCACTGGCACCCCTGCGGCTTGTGCCGCCCGCACCACGCCGATTGCTTCGCCGGAATGGGTCATGGTGGCGGCGGTGATCAATTCTACTCCGGCTTCTGCCAAAGCCTCGACCTGTACCCTGTGGCAGGCATTGGCTTCGTCCCCGGTCAGCGTGCGCTCCAGCGCGTAGCCGTCACCCGAAGGGCCAAGCACGCCGTTCAGCAGGACCGGCATCCCCTCCGCCTCTGCCCCGGCCCGGAAGCCTGCGCAAAATGCCGCCGCCTCGGCATTGATCCGCCGGATCGCGGTCCCATCAAGGCCCATTACCGCGCCCCAGGAGGTGCCAGCGCGCCAGGTCGGCGTATCCAGCACCAACCCGGTGTCCGCGTTCCGTGCAAGCGCCGCATAGACATGGAAATAGCGGGTCAGGGCGTCGCGACCGGTTTCGCTGTCCAGCAAGGTAAATGCCGCGAAACTGGGCAACTCCTGCCCTTCGTTGAAGATCATTGTCGTCTCCAGTCCGCCGTCCGTCAGCCATGGCGTCCGGGCTGCAAGCAATTGTTCCAGTCTTTGCATGGCGATATCCCCGAAATTGCAGGGTTGGCCAATCCATGACGACGGGGGTGGCAGACCTGCGGACGGGTCGCAAAAAAAATCAGAACGGGTTCGCAAAGGGGGCAGACACCGGCGACCGCAGCTTGCAGTTTAGCACGTTCTTTCACATTCAAGAAACCTGCTGAACGGCGCAGTAGGTTGGCCGGTGAGTTCATTTGCCCTCCAGACCTTGCCACCCGGGCAGGCACCCGCGCCAAGGCCACCTGCTGACGTCACAAAGCCTCGGATAGCGGCTTGCCCGCCCCGCCAATTCGCGGCAGAAGGCAGGCATGTCCGCTCCTCCTGACATCCTTTGCATCGGTTCGATCCTTTGGGACATCATCGGTCGCAGCCCGACGGCGATGCGGCTTGGGTCCGATGTGCCGGGCCGGATCACCCGGCTACCGGGCGGTGTGGCGATGAACATCGCCATGACCCTGCGCCGTTTCGGTCTGAGCCCTGCCCTGCTGACCGCGATCGGCCGGGATGCGGAGGGTGACGAACTCGTTGCCGCCTGTGACCGGATGGGGCTTTTGACTGGTCATATCTACCGGTCCGATGATCTGCCGACAGACCGCTACATGGCCATAGAGGGTGCCAACGGGCTGATTGCCGCCGTGGCTGACGCCCATTCGCTTGAAGCGGCGGGTGACAAGATCCTGCGGCCGCTTGAAGACGGGCGGCTTGGGTGCGCGCATACCCCATGGCCCGGCCTGATCGCGCTTGACGGCAACCTGACCGAGGCGCTGCTCTCGGACATTGCCATTTCGCCGCTGTTTGCCGCCGCCGATCTGCGGGTCGCCCCGGCCTCGCCCGGCAAGGCGGAGCGGCTGCTGCCGCTGCTGGCCCATCCGACAGCAACGCTCTATGTGAACCTTGAAGAGGCCAATATCCTTGCCAAGTCCAACTGCACCACCGCCCCCGAGGCCGCCGAGGCGCTCTTGGCGCGCGGTGCCAGCCGGGTTCTGGTGACCGATGGCGGGGCTTTGTCTGCCGAAGGCCAGCGCGGCGGCGGGGTGATCGAGGATGCTCCGCCTCCGGTTCTTGTAACCCGTGTGACAGGCGCGGGCGATACATTCATGGCCGCGCACATCGTGGCAGAGACACGAGGGGCTGACCGGATGGTCGCGCTGGATGCCGCCCTGCGCGCGGCCGCAAGCTATGTTTCAGGAGAGATCGGCGCATGACCTTCCCCCTAATCCTGTCACCCGAGGTGGCCGAGGCGCGGCGCAACGGCACCCCGATTGTGGCCCTTGAAAGCACAATCATCACCCACGGCATGCCATTTCCGCAGAATGTGGAAACAGCCGCTCGGGTAGAGGCCGAGGTCAGGGCGCATGGCGCGGCTCCGGCAACCATCGCCATCATGGACCACCAGATTCATGTCGGCCTGACCGAAGCCGCCTTGCAGGCGCTTGGGCAGGCGACCAACGTGGCCAAACTGTCGCGCGCCGATCTGGCGGCCTGTCTGGCCAAGGGCGGCACCGGGGCAACCACGGTTGCCGCCACAATGATCTGCGCGCAGCTTGCGGGGATCGAGGTATTTGCCACCGGCGGCATTGGTGGCGTGCATCGCGGGGCAGAGACCAGCTTTGACATCTCGGCTGACCTGCGGGAACTGGCGGAAACGGCGGTGACGGTGGTGGCGGCGGGGGCGAAAGCGATTCTCGATCTGCCGAAGACGCTGGAATACCTTGAAACGCTGGGCGTGCCGGTCATCGCCTATGGCCAGGATGAATTTCCCGCCTTCTGGTCGCGGTCCTCGGGCCTGAAGGCGCCTTTGCGGATGGACCAGCCCGCCGACATCGCCGCCGCGCATATCCTGCGCGCACGGCTTGGTCTGCCGGGTGGGCAATTGGTGGCCAACCCGATCCCCTTGGCCGATGAACTCCCCCGGGCCGAAATCATGCCCCATATCGAGGCCGCGCTGGCCGAGGCTACGGCCCAGGGCATCGCGGCCAAGGCGGTGACGCCCTTCCTTTTGCAGCGCATCTTCGAACTGACCGAGGGCCGGTCGCTGCGGTCCAATATCGGGCTGGTGCTGAACAATGCGCGGCTGGCGACGGGCATCGCTGCCGAAATCGCCCGGCAGCGCGCCGAAAGCTGATTGCTGGCCATTGGCAAGGGGCCAAGGGGCTCATAGATTGGGGCTGCGCGCCCCTCCTGCCCCGCTGGAGCCTTGATGTCAGACCCGCAGACTTCCCGCCGCCGCAGCATCCTTGCCAGCTTGCGCGGCAGTTTTCTGACCGGTCTGGTGGTGGTGTTGCCGATCGGCCTGACGGCCTATTTCGTCTGGACCCTGATCGGCTGGATCGATGCCTGGATCCTGCCGCTGATCCCTGCCGCCTACCAGCCCGACGCGCTGGTCGCCCATTACATCGGCCCGGACGCGAACTTTCCGGTGCGGGGGCTGGGCGTGCTGGTCTTTCTGGTCTTTACCGTCTTCATCGGCTGGATGGCCAAGGGTCTGTTCGGACGGTCCATCATCCGCTGGAGCGAAGACAAGGTGGACCGGATGCCGATCATCCGGTCACTCTATGGCGCGATCAAGCAGGTGGCGGAAACCTTCTTCAACAAGAAGGAACAAAGTTTCGATCAGGTCTGCCTGTTGGAGTTTCCGCGCGAAGGGTCTTTTGCCCTTGGCTTCCTGTCGACCCGACCAAAGGGTGAACTGGCGCAGCGGCTTGCCGCGCTTGGCCCGGATTTTTCCGCCGTGTTCGTGGGGCTGACGCCGTTCACATCGGGGATGTTGCTGTTCGTGCCGACCAAGGATCTGGTGATCCTTGACATGAAGATTGACGATGCCGCCAAGCTGATCGTGTCGGGCGGGCTGGTCTATCCCTTGCCGAAAGAGCCAGCCTGACACCGATCTGGCCTGACCCGGCCTTTATCTATCCCTGACCCAACAGACCCGGCAGGTTCACCCCCGGCTCGGCCCCGATGTGGCAGGCGTCGGTGGCAAGAAAGCGGTCCGCCGCCGCGCGGCCTGCCGTCTTCAATCGGTCCAGAAGCTGTGGGTTGGGGGCGGTCTTGCTGTTGGCCGACAGGTTGTTCATCAACCCGTCATCGGCGATCATGTGAAGTCGCACCTCCTTCATCTTGCCCTTTTCCATCCGACCTTCGGCAATCAGACGGCGCACGAAGTTCACGGCGCGAAGTTCGCTGAGCAGGCTTGCGTTGAAGCTGATCTCGTTGATCCGGTTCTGGATATCCAGCGGGGTCTCCGGCACTTGGTCGCGCCGCATCGGGTTGATCGACACGATCAGCACATCTTCCGGCAAGTCCGGTTCGTAAAGCGGGAACAGGGCCGGGTTTCCGGCATAGCCGCCGTCCCAATAGCTTTCGCCATCAATCGTGACCGCCTGAAACACCGTGGGCAGACAGGCCGAGGCCATCAGCGCCTCGGGCGTGATGGCGGTGCCGGAAAACACCTTGATCTTGCCGGTGCGGACATTGGTGGCACTGACAAAAAGGCGCGGGCCTTCCCCGGCGCAGACCCGGGCAAAGTCCAGATCACGGACCACAGGCTCCAACGGGTTTTGCCAGCTGTCCCCCCACGCATAGGGCGAATAGAACTGCGCAGCCAGACCTTGGGGCGAAACGGGCAGCAAGGCCTCGGACGCGCCTTGCCAGAATCGCATGGCGGGCAGAAAGGGTTGCAGCCATGGGATCATGCGAAAATCGCCGATCTCGCCAACCCGATGCCAAAGCCGGTCAAGCCGTTTGCGCGCAGCCCCGCGCCCGCCGGCAATCAGCCCGGCCTTCAGCGCCGCCCCGTTCAGCGCACCCGCAGAGGTGCCGGAAATCGCGGTGATTTCCAGATCATCTTCCTCAAGCAGACGGTCAAGCACACCCCAGGTGAAGGCGCCATGCGCGCCGCCGCCCTGAAGTGCCAGATTGACCCGCCGCTTTGCCGGGGGCTGCGGCGCGGGCGTCACAGGGCCGTCCATCCGCCATCAATGGAAATCGTGGTTCCGGTCACCTGATCGGCCGCCGCCGAACAAAGGTAAACCGCCGTCCCACCAACCTGTTCGACGGTTGCAAACTGACGCGAGGGCTGGCGCAGCAGCATCACCTCGCGGATCACCGTTTCCCGGTCCATCTTGTGGGCCTTCATCTGGTCGGGGATCTGCGCCTCGACCAAGGGGGTCAGCACATAGCCCGGACAGATCGCGTTGGCGGTGATACCCTGCCCCGCACATTCAAGGGCCACGGTCTTGGTCAGCCCGACAACCCCATGTTTGGCCGCGACATAGGCGCTTTTGTAGGGGCTTGCGGTAAGCCCATGCGCGGAGGCCACGTTGACCACCCGCCCCCAGCCCTTGGCCCGCATCCCCGGCAAGGCGGCTGCCGTGGTGTGAAAGGCCGATGTCAGGTTGATCGCGATGATCGCATCCCATTTGTCGACCGGGAATTCATCCACCGGGGCCACGAACTGGATGCCTGCGTTGTTCACCAGAATGTCGCAGCCGCCCGCCTGTTCGATCAGCGCCCGGCAATCGCTGCCCTTCGACATGTCGGCGGCGATGTAGCGTGCGGTCACGCCATGGCGCGCGCCAAGGTCGCGGGCAAGGTCATGATCTTCGGCCCGGTCGGTGAAGCTGTTCAGCACCACCTCTGCCCCGGCGGCGGCCAGTGCTTCGGCCACGCCCAGCCCAATGCCCGAATTCGACCCTGTGATGATCGCCCGCTTGCCTGCCAGTGTCATGGCTTTCCCCTTATGCTGCATCTGCGAAACAATGCCATGTGCGGCGGCCAAGGGGAAGCTTTGCACAGCGCATAAAAAAAACGCCGGCACGAAGCCGGCGTTAAGTCTTTGAGGCAGGTTTCATACAGGCAAGAAACCTATCGAGCAGTAGGACTTGTATAATCGTCTCTCCGCCGATGGCCAAGCTAAAAGTTTGAAATGGCACGATGACGGCCCTAGACTGGCCGTCAATCACACCGCCAGCAGTCAGGAAGATCGCCACGATGTTCAGCGCAATTCGCCAAAGTCTATGCCGCCTTGTGGCACCTGCAGCGCTTGTCCTTGCGGCAGGCGTCGCGGGCGCAGAGCCCCAGCATGGCATAGCTATGTATGGCCAACCGGCTTTGCCCCCGGATTTTGTGTCCCTGCCGCAGGCAAACCCCGATGCGCCGAAGGGGGGCAGCATCACTTTCGCGGTCAATGGCAGCTATGACACGCTGAACCCTTTCATCACCAACGGCTCGGCGGCGGAAGGCATTGCCCCCCTGACCTTCGAGACGCTGATGGCACGCAGTTTCAACGAGCCATTCACGCTTTACGGTCTTCTGGCCGAATCGATCACCACCGATGACGGGCGGACCTTCGTCGAATTCACCCTGCGTGAGGCAGCCCGATTCTCTGACGGCAGCCCGGTTACGGTGGAAGACGTGCTGTGGTCGTATGAGACTTTGGGTACACTGGGCCACCCGCGCTATCACGGGGCCTGGAAGAAGATCGCCACCGCCGAGGCGACGGGGCCACGCAGCCTGCGCTTTACCTTCAACGTCGAAGACCGCGAACTGCCGTTGATCCTTGGCCTGCGCCCGATCCTGAAGAAGGCGGATTTCGACGGCAAGGCGTTCGATGTGACCTCGCTGGACCGGCTGACCGGGTCCGGGCCTTACCTTGTCGACAAGGTCGATCCGGGCGTGAACATCAGCTATCGGCGCAACCCCGATTGGTGGGGCAAAGACCTGCCGGTCAATCAGGGTCAGTGGAACTTTGATACCATCCGATACGAATATTTCGGCAACCCGGTCGCGGTGTTCGAATCGGTCAAGAACGGTGCGATCACCGCCTACCGCGAGGATAATCTGGCCAAATGGGCCAGCCGCTACGACTTTCCGGCCATCACCTCGGGCGAGATGGTCAAGCTTGAGGTGCCGCATGACCGCCCGTCAGGCATCATCGGGCTGGTGATGAACACCCGCCGCGCGCAATTTGCCGACTGGCGGGTGCGCGAAGCGATGATCCAGATGTTCAACTTCGATTTCATCAACCAGACGGTGACGGGTGGTGCCGCCCCGCGCATTGCCTCGTATTTCTCGAACAGCCCGTTTGCCATGACCCCCGGCACCCCGGCCGAGGGCAAGGTTCTGGCCCTGCTGGAACCCTTTGCCGCCGATCTTCTGCCTGGCACGATCGAAGGCTACGCGCTTCCGGAAAATGACGGCACTCCGGCCAACCGCGCGGCCTTGCGTCGCGCGATGGCCCTCTTGGAAGACGCCGGCTGGACCGTGGCCGCTGACGGTATCCTGCGCAATGCCGAGGGCGCGCCCTTCAGCTTTGAAATCCTGCTGACCATCGGTCAGGACGAGGCGGCGACCATTTCGGCCATCTATGTCGAAGCGCTGAAGGCCATCGGGATCGACGCCAAGGTCACCATGCTGGACAGCGCGCAGATGAAGACCCGCACCGATACTTTCGATTTCGACATGACCTACATGATCCGCACCATGTCGCTTTCGCCGGGCAACGAACAGTTCCTTTACTGGGGGTCCGACGTGGCCGAAGCCGAAGGGTCGCGCAACTGGATGGGTGTGAAATCGTCGGCGATTGACGCGATGATCGGGGCCATGCTTTCAGCCGGGGGGCAGGACGACTTTACCGCCGCCGCGCAGGCGCTTGACCGGCTTCTGACCGCCGGGCGCTATGTCGTGCCGTTCTGGTTTGCCGACCGCAACCTGATCGTGCATCGCAAGGAATTGCGCCACCCCGAGACGGTGCAGCTTTACGGCGACTGGGGAAATTCCTATCTTCCCGCGCTGTGGTGGTATGAAGAATGACCCCCGGGAACAAAAGAAAAGGCAAGAGCATGTGCAAACTCGCACTGATCGGACTGGCACTTCTGACCTTGTCGGCCTGCAACACGGTTGGCGGTGTCGGGCAAGACATCACCGCCGGGGCTGAAACGGTAAAGAGCATGTTCTGAGCCAGAGGGGGGGGGGCGCCCGTCAGACCAGTGACGTGACCCACAGGATCGTCGCGTCATCGTCGGACAGGCTGATCACGTTGTGGCCCATGGCGGCGTCGTAATAGGCACTGTCGCCCCGCCGCAGATCAACCGGTTCGTAGAATTCGGTATAAAGCCGGACGACACCGGTCAGGACGTACAGGAATTCTTCGCCGTTGTGGCGCACCCAGCCGGCGAATTCGTCAAAACTGCGGGCGCGGATCGTGGCACGGTAGGGCAGCATCTGCTTTTTCAAAAGGCCCGCCGCCAGAAGCTCATGTTCATAGGTTACGGTGGCTTGCGCCTGCCCTTCTCCGGCCTTGGTGACAGCCATCCGCCCGTTGATCTGCGCCTTCGATGGTGGTGTGAACAGTTGCGGCACCGAGATTGACAAGCCCCCGGCCAGCTTTTTCAGCGCGTCATAGGTCGGGCTCATCTGTCCGTTCTCGATCTTTGACAGGGTGGACCGGGCAAGCCCTGCGCGTTTTGCAGCTTCTTCCAGCGTCCATCCTCGGCTGCGGCGCAACTCGCGCACGCGGTCGCCAAGGTTCAAAGGCTCCACATGCGTCTCACCGCCCGCCTCGCGGGCCACACGGATCATGGTCTTGGGGTCTGTCGGCTGCATGGCTTTGCGATAGTCCAGCACACCCGGCCTTGCAACTGCGATGCGGGCTTCTTAGGCAATGTGGATGCAATCCCTGATCGACACCCGCCCGTTTCCGGCCCTGCCGCCCGTGTTCAATCTGGCCGGTCATGTGCTGGCGCGTGGGCGGTCCAGCCCGGAAAAGACGGCGCTGGTGATGCTGCATCCTGACCGGGACGCGCTGTTTTCCTACCGCGAGGTTACCGCGCAGGTGCTGGGGGCGGCCACAGCCCTTTTGGCGCTTGGGTTGCGCCCGGGGGACCGGGTGTTGATGCGGCTGCAAAACGGATTGGGCTTTCCGGTGGTCTTTCTTGGGGCCATTGCGGCAGGGCTGGTGCCGGTGGCCACTTCGGCCGCGCTCACGGTGGCCGAGGTGACGCGGCTGGCGCTGCGGGTTGACCCAAGGCTGATCGTGGCCGATCCCGGCGTGGCCCTGCCCGACCACCCTGCCCCACGCCTTGCCCCTGATCCTGTAGCCTGGGGCAAGCTGCCCCCGGCAGATTTCCACTTGGGTGATCCGGGGCGCGAGGCCTATGTCGTTTTTACCTCTGGCTCCTCTGGCCAGCCCGAGGCGGTGTCGCATGCCCACCGCGCCATCCTTGCGCGCGCCGCGATGCATGTGGCGTGGGAGGCTTTGGGGCCTGACGACCGGCTGTTGCATGCCGGGGCGCTGAACTGGACCTATACGCTTGGCGCCGGGCTCTTGGACCCGTGGACGGTGGGGGCAACCGCGCTGATCCCGGCACCGGACACGCCGACCGCCGCCCTTCCAGCACTTTTGGCCCGGGCCGAAGCCACCATCTTTGCCGCCGTTCCGGGCGTCTTTCGCCAGATGCTGCGCGCAGGGCTGCCCACCCTGCCCCAGCTTCGCCACGCGCTTTCGGCGGGTGAGTCCCTGCCCACCACCCTGCGCGTGGACTGGCAACGCCAGACCGGCACCGATGTGCATGAGGCGCTGGGGATGTCGGAACTGTCGACCTATATCTCGGGCGCGCCGGGTCGTCCCGCGCCGGCTGGAACGGCGGGACTTGTCCAGCCCGGCCGCCTTGTCGCCTGCCTTGACGATGCGGGCGACCTGGTGCCGCGCGACACGCCGGGCGAGCTTGCGGTTTCCACCGCCGACCCGGGCTTCATGCGCGGCTATCTTGGTCGACCTGCCCCCGAAGGCCCGTGGTTTCGCACCGGCGATATGGTGCGGATGTCTGCCACCGGGGCGATCACCCATCTGGGCCGCCGCGATGACTTGATGAACGCGGGCGGGTTCCGCACCTCTCCGCTGGAGATCGAGGCCGCGTTTCACGACCTGCCCGGCCTGACCGCCTGCGCGGCGACCGAGGTCGAGGTCGCCCCCGGCACCCGGATCATCGCGCTTTTCTACGAAGCCGGGTGCGGGATCGACGCCGCACCTCTGCGCCAGCGCGCCGAACTTGCCCTTGCCCGCTACAAGCAGCCAAGGCATTACCAGCAGGTTGAAACCTTGCCCCGCACCGCCAATGGCAAGCTGATCCGCCGCGCGGTTGCCGCCCTATATCAGAGACCAGACCCATGATCCGCCTTGATATCTTTTCCGACCCTGTCTGCCCGTGGTGCTTCATCGGCAAGGCCAATCTTGAGCGCGCGATCATGGATCACCCGGTCCACCCCTTCGCCATTCAATGGCACCCGTTTCAGCTGAACCCCGATCTGCCGCCCGAAGGCATGCCGAAACGCGCCTATCTGGAGGCCAAGTTCGGCGGCCCCGCCAAGGTGGACGCGATCCATGACCGGTTGCGCGAAGTGGCCCGTGCGGCCGGGGTGGACATGGACCCGGACATCCCCCAGCGGATGCCCAATACCCTGAACGCCCACCGCCTGATCCATTGGGCGGGGATCGAGGCCTGCCAGCCCGATGTGGTAGACCGCCTGATGCGCGCCTACTGGGCCGAGGGGCGCGACATCGGTGATCTGGATACCCTTGCCGATATCGCAGGAGAAGCGGGCATGGACCGTGCCGCGACGCTGCGGCTGCTGCATTCAGACGCCGACGCCGATGATATCGCCGCCCGCGACGCCGACGCCCGCGCGAAAGGTGTTACGGCGGTGCCGACGTTTCTGGTTGCGCAACAATATGTTGTTTCTGGCGCGCAGCCACCTGATTTGTGGACAAAGGTCATCGCCGAATTGACGCCGCCCGCCGAAGGCCTGGTCAATTGACCGCAAACCCCGTCGCGCAGAAGACAGTCTCACAGACCGAGTTTGTTGCCATCGTGGCGATGCTCTTTGCCACCATCGCAATCTCTATTGACGCGATGCTGCCAGCCCTGCCCGACATCGCCGCCGCCCTGTCGCCCGAGGCACCGAATGCGGCGCAACTGGTGGTCACCAGCTTCGTGCTTGGCATGGGGATCGGCACGCTGTTTGCCGGGCCGCTGTCCGACACCTTCGGCCGCAAGCGCGTGATCATGCTGGGATCGGCGGTTTATGCCATGGCGGCGCTGGCCTGCTATTTTGCCCCTTCGCTTGAACTCTTGCTGGCTGCGCGCGTGGTGCAGGGGATAGGCTCTGCCGCGCCGCGCACCGTATCCATCGCCATGGTGCGCGATATGTTCAGCGGGCGCGAGATGGCCCGGATCCTCAGCTTTGTGATGATGATCTTCACGATCATCCCGGCCATTGCCCCTTTGATGGGTCAGGGCATCATCGCCCTTGCCGACTGGCACGCTATCTTTCTGGCCTATATCGCCTTTTCCGCGATCACGATGCTGTGGCTGGGCCTGCGCCAGCCGGAAACCTTGCCCGCCACAGCGCGCCGGCCCCTGCATGTGGCCTCGCTCTGGTTGGCGACAAAGGAACTTGGCCGACACCGTGTGATCGTGATTTCCACGCTGGTGCAGGCGCTGACGCTGGGTGCCTTGTTCGCCACCCTTTCGTCGATGCACGGCATCTTCGAGGCCCGCTTTGACCGGGCGGAAACCTTCCCGCTCTGGTTTGCCTTCATCGCTGTCGGGTCCATGTCCGGCAGCCTGTTGAACAGCCGGATCGTGATGACGCTTGGCATGCGGCGGGTGATCACCGTCACTTTCGCCGCACAGCTTGGGCTGACCTTGCTGTGCCTTCTGGTCATCGCCACTGGTCAGATGCCTGAATTCCTTGCCTTTCCGGCGCATCTTTTATGGTCGATCGGGCTTTTCAGCATGATGGGGCTGACCATGGGCAACCTCAACGCCCTCGCGATGGAGCCGGTGGGGCATATCGCCGGCCTTGCCGCGTCGGTCATCTCATGTCTGGCAACTGTCGGATCGGTCTTGCTGGCAATTCCGGTGGGCCTTGCCTTCAATGGCACCGTTTTTCCGCTGCTGGCTGGTGTCTCCGTGCTGCTGGCCGCAGCCCTTGCGTTGATGCGTTTCGGTCTGCGCCCGGCTTAGGCCTTCTTCCCGGCCTTCACCACTTCCGCAAGATCGCGGGCGATGTTGAAGGCGCCCTTGATCCGGTCGGCCTCGGTCTTCATCTCGCCGGTCAGCACGATCTTGTTGCCGTTGACCCGCGCTGCCGGCCCTTGCGCCTTCAGGAAATCGACCAGCCCGGCGGGGTTGGCGAACTTGTCATTATGAAACTGGATCGTCGCGCCCTTCGGCCCGGCATCCAGTTTGGAAATCCCTGCCCGCTTGCACATCGCCTTGATCCGCACGATCAGCATCAGAGTGTTCACTTCCTTCGGCAGCGGCCCGAACCTGTCGATCAGTTCTGCCGCGAAGCCTTCCAGTTCCACCTTGGTCCCAAGGCTGGACAGGCGCCGATATAGCCCAAGCCGAATGTCCAGATCGGGGATGTAGCTTTCCGGGATCATCACCGGCACCCCAAGGTTCAACTGCGGGCTCCAGCCGTCATCGACCGTAGTCAGGCCCTGCAATTCACCCGATTTGATCTTGGCAATCGTGTCTTCCAGCATCTGCTGATAAAGCTCATAGCCGACTTCGCGGATATGGCCGGATTGTTCCTCGCCCAGAAGGTTGCCCGCGCCGCGCAGATCAAGGTCATGGCTGGCAAGGTTGAACCCTGCGCCAAGGCTGTCGAGGCTGCCCAGAAGCCGCAGCCGCTTCGTCGCCTGCGGTGTCAATGGCGCGCGGGGTTTTGTGGTCAGGTAACAATAGGCGCGCGTCTTTGACCGGCCGACCCGCCCACGGATCTGGTAAAGCTGGCTCAGGCCGAACATATCCGATCGGTGGACAATCATGGTGTTTGCGGTGGGAATATCCAGCCCACTTTCAACAATCGACGTTGCGACCAGTACGTCATGCTTGCCATCGTAGAACTGGTTCATCCGGTCATCGAGGTCGCCCGCCGCCAATTGACCGTGCGCCACGACGTAGCTCACCTCTGGCACATGGGTTTTCAGGAACTCTTCCACCTCGTGCAGATCGGCGATCCGCGGCACCACATAGAAGGACTGCCCGCCGCGGAACCTTTCGCGCAAAAGCGCTTCGCGGACTGTGATTGTATCGAATTCGGAAACGTAGGTGCGGATTGCCAAGCGGTCCACCGGTGGCGTGGCAATGATCGACAGATCCCGCACCCCGGTCAGCGACAGTTGCAACGTGCGCGGAATTGGCGTGGCGGTCAGGGTCAGCACATGCACCTCGGACCGCATTTCCTTCAGCCGTTCCTTGTGCGTTACGCCGAAATGCTGCTCCTCGTCGATGATCAGAAGCCCAAGGTTCTTGAAGCTGATCCCCTTGGCCAGAAGCGCATGCGTGCCGACCACGATATCGACCGATCCGTCGCTGATCGCCGCCCGTGTGGCATTGGCATCCTTTGCGGAAACAAAGCGCGACAAGGGTCTGACCGATATGGGAAATCCGCGAAAGCGTTCAGCAAAGCTGCGGTAGTGCTGGCGCGCCAGCAGCGTGGTCGGGCAGATCACAGCCACCTGCATGCCGGACAGGGCCGCCACAAACGCCGCCCGCATCGCCACTTCGGTCTTCCCGAACCCCACATCGCCGACGATCAGGCGGTCCATCGGGCTGCCCTTCTCAAGGTCCGCCACCACATCGGCGATGGCTGAAAGCTGATCGTCGGTTTCCTGATAGGGGAAGCGGGCGGCGAAGGCCTCCCAGATCGAATGGGGCGCCTCAAGGATTGGCGCATGGCGCAGCGCGCGTTCCGCAGCGATCCGCATCAGCCGGTCGGCGATTTCCTTGATCCGTTCCTTGAGCTTGGCCTTCTTGGCCTGCCACGCCCCGCCGCCCAGCCGGTCAAGTAGCCCTTCCTCATGGCCATAGCGGCTAAGAAGTTCGATATTTTCAACAGGCAGGTAGAGTTTTGCATTTTCCGCATATTCCAGCATCACGCAGGCATGCGGAGCGCCAAGGGCGGTGATCGTCTCGATCCCCAGATAGCGGCCCACGCCGTGTTCGACATGCACCACCAGATCACCGGGGGAAAGCGTGTCCACCTCGCGCAGAAAGTTGTCAGCCTTGCGCTTGCGCCGGGGTTTGCCGACCAGCCGGTCGCCAAGCACATCCTGTTCGGAAATCACCGCCAGACCGGGGGCGACAAATCCCGCCTCCAGCGGCCAGACGATCTGGAATAGCCCGCCTTTGCCCCCGGCCTTCCCCTCGGTCAGGTCGCGGAAATCAGAAATGTCCTTGGCCCCCGTCAGCCCATTGTCGGCCAGCAACCCCTTCAGCCGTTCGCGCGCGCCGTCCGACCATGAGGCGACGACCACATGACCGTCGCGCGCCAGAACCTGAACATGTTCCGCCAATGCCTGGAAAAGATTGATCTTCTCTTGTTGGCGCTCTGGCGCGAAGCTGCGTCCGGCCCGCGCGCCAGCGTCCAGAACCCCCGGCCCGGGGCTTTGCGGCAAGGGGGAAAGCTGGATCACCCTATGCCCGGCTACCGCACTTTCCCATGCGGCGTCGTCCAGATACAGCTCCCCGGGCGGCACAGGTTTGTAGACCGTATCGATCCGCCCCTTGGCCCCCATTGCTTCGTGGCGCGAGTCATAGCCGTCGTCGATCGCCTCCCACCGGGCCAGGCGTGCCGGGGTTACCTGATCGTCCAGCACAACGCTGGCACCCGGCAAGTAATCGAAGATCGTTTCAAGCCCGGCATGGAAGAACGGCAGCCAATGCTCCATCCCCTGATGCTTGCGGCCGGCGCTGACCGCTTCATACAGAGGATCGTCCGTGCCAGCAGCGCCAAAGCTGATCCGGTAATTCTGGCGGAACCGGGCAATCGAACCTTCATCAAGGATGATTTCCGAGACGGCCGAAAACTCCACCCGCTTCAGCTTTTCGATGGTCCGCTGGGTTTCCGGGTCAAACCGCCGCGCGCCGTCCAGCACGTCTCCGAAGAAATCCAGCCGGATCGG
The DNA here is from genome assembly GCF_030373185.1 of Tabrizicola sp. Lineage (GTDB taxonomy): Bacteria > Pseudomonadota > Alphaproteobacteria > Rhodobacterales > Rhodobacteraceae > Tabrizicola. The sequence goes on along the minus strand of NZ_JAUCZH010000001.1, from coordinate 763,668 downwards.
CCCCCCGGGACCGGGAGGGAAGATATCCACGATCCCGCCGCGCAGCGCGTAGTCGCCCGGTTCGGCCACGGTAGAGACCGGTGAAAACCCCATCCGCGCCAGAAACCCCTTCAGCCGCGCCTCATCCACCCTTTCGCCCACGACGGCGCGGAACGATGCCGCGCGCACCACGTCCCGCGCGGGGATCCGCTGTGTCGCGGCGTTGAGCGTGGTCAAGAGGACGTAGCATCCGGAAAGGCCTTCGGCCAGAACCGCCAGTGTCGCCATGCGCCTTGCTGAAATCTCGGGGTTGGGGCTGACACGGTCATAGGGCAGGCAATCCCATGCCGGGAAATCAAGCACTGGCACATCCGGCGCCATCACGGCCAGCGCCGCGCGCATCGCCTCGGCCCGCTTGTCATCGCGGGCGATATGGACAACCGGCCGCCCCCGCGCCAGTTCGCGGGACAAAAGCAGGGCGTCAAAGCCCTCGGGCGCGCCGCCCAGTATGATGCGTTCGGCGGTCATGAAGGATCCGGATCAGTTCAGGATGGAGATGTTGACGTTGGTCCACATGCCATACATCGCGGTAACAAAGACCGCCACCATCCCGATGCTTTGCGTCCACCTGCGGTGAACAAGCAGACGGCGATAAAGCGGCTCCCCAAGATTCTCGCCGGCAGCGATCCTGCGGCAGGTCCGCACACTCAGCCACACAACAACCGACATCGGTCCCAGAAGCATGAATACCGCCTGGGCAAACTCGATCTTGTAGTAGAAGCCCAGGACGGCAAGGGCAGAAAGCCAGAAACAGGCAAGGCCGACAATCACCGGGGCGCCCCTGTCAACCATGGTCAGAAGCCGACCAGAATTGATCCGGACAAGGTCTTCGACATCGGTCTGGGCTTGTCCACCTTCACGCCGGCCACGCTGGATCATGTCATGCGGGACGCCAAGCACCCAATGGCTGGTCGAGGACCAAAGCACCGCAAGCGCGATCCAGTACCAAAGATTGGAGAAGGACCGCATGTCGATCACCTCGAAAACCGTGTCGAACAAGTCCACCTTTCGGGTCTTCCTTTCTGGTTGCCCCGCATTGCCGCCCCAGATGCGAGCGAGGTCTCTTGAGGCGCGTCACATTCCATGGCAGGCAGGAAGCTAACTCGCAAGCCCCCGCTTGCAATGCCAGTCAAGGAGCGTGCGCATGCAGCCCGTTTTTGCCCCCTTTCCGCAAGGCCGCTTTCGCCGGACGCGCCGCAGCGAGGCTTTGCGCGCGCTTACCCAAGAGGTCAGCCTGACCGTGGGCGACCTGATCTGGCCGGTCTTCGTGCGTGACGGGGTAAATGTGCGCGAGCCTGTCGCCTCGATGCCAGGGGTGGAACGGCTTTCGGCCGAACTGGTGGTCGAAGCGGCCGCGATGGCGCGGGATCTGGGCATTCCGGCGATCTGCCTGTTTCCCTATACCGATCCGGCCCTGAAGACCGCTGATTGCCGCGAGGCGTGGAACCCCGAAAATCTGGCAAACCGGGCGATCCGCGCGATCAAGGCGCAGGTGCCGGAGATTGCGGTCATGACGGATGTCGCGCTTGACCCCTACAACGCACATGGCCACGACGGGTTGGTGCAGGACGGCATCATCCTGAACGACGAAACCATCGAGGCACTGGTCAGGATGACCCTGGCCCAGGCTGAAGCGGGGGCCGATATCCTTGGTCCCTCGGACATGATGGACGGTCGGATCGGCGCGATGCGCAGTGCGCTTGAAATGGCGGGCCACAAGGATGTGGCGATCCTCAGCTATGCGGCGAAATATGCCTCGGCCTTCTATGGGCCGTTCCGGGATGCTGTCGGTGCGTCGGGGGCGTTGAAGGGTGACAAGAAGACCTATCAGATGAACCCGGCCAACAGCGACGAGGCGCTGCGACTGGTGGCGCGTGACCTGTCGGAAGGGGCGGACATGGTGATGGTCAAGCCCGGCATGCCCTATCTGGATATCTGCCGCCGGGTGAAGGATGCCTTCGGGGCGCCGACCTATGCCTATCAGGTGTCGGGTGAATACGCGATGATCCGGGGGGCGGCGCTGAACGGCTGGATCGACGGTGAAAAGGCAATGCTGGAAAGCCTGATCGCCTTCAAGCGCGCCGGCTGTGACGGGATACTGACCTATTTCGCCCCCGAAGTTGCGCGGCTTTTGCGGCATCAGTGAAACTGGCCCTGCACGGTCGTTGTCAGATCGTTCAGGGAAAACGGTTTTGGCAGAAAGACCGAATTCGGGATCCGGGCCTGATCTTCCGACATTCCATCTTCGGCGTAGCCCGAGACGAAGACAACCCGGACATTGGGGCGGTCTTGCAACGCCTGCCGCACCCAAGTCGGGCCGTCCATGCCGGGCATGATGACATCGGTGACGAAGACATCAACCTCCAGCGTGGAATCCTCAAGGATCGCCAGCGCGTCTTCGGCGCTTGCGGCCTCCAGCACTGTATAGCCGCGCAGGCGCAGCGCCCGGCCCGCAAAGGCGCGCACCGGTGCCTCATCCTCTACCAGAAGCACCACCCCTTCGCCCTGCCGGGCCGACGCGCGACGGGTTTCCGGCTCGGCCGGTTTGGGCGCTTCGCCGTTGAAGACCGGGAAGTAGATCGAGAAGGTTGACCCTGCGCCCGCCACCGAATCCACAAAGATGAAGCCGCCTGACTGCTTGACGATCCCGTAAGCCATTGACAGGCCGAGCCCGGTGCCTTCGCCAACGCGCTTGGTGGTAAAGAACGGCTCGAAGATCTTATGAAGGTTTTCTCCAGTGATGCCGATGCCCTGATCCTTTACCCGGATCACCGAATAATCCCCTGCCGGCACCGAGGCACGGTCACGCTTCAGATCTTCTGCCAGGGTAAGCGGTTCCGTCTCGATCTCGATGCTGCCGCCGTTCGGCATCGCGTCGCGGGCGTTGACCACCAGGTTCATCAGCACCTGTTCCAACTGCCGTCGGTCGGCGCGGATCGGAAGCAGCGGGCGTGCCGCCTTCTGACCAAGATGTGACAGTTTAAGACCCACCCGTTCCAGCACCAGCCGGTTCAGCAGATGGGTCAGATCCGACAGCACGTCTTCCAGATCAAGCCGCTCCGGCTTCAGGGTCTGCTTGCGCGAAAAGGCCAGAAGCTGCCCCACCAGTGATGCCGCCCGGTTGGCATTCTGACGGATCTGCTCCAGATCGGAGAAATCGCTGTCTTCGCGGCCATGACGCAGCAAAAGCAGTTCGCAATGGCCCGAGATTGCTGTCAGCAGGTTATTGAAATCATGCGCAATTCCTCCGGCAAGCTGGCCAATTGCCTGCATCTTCTGGCTTTGGACGAATTGCGCTTCCAGCGTCTTCAGGCGCGTGGCATCGTTCAGCACGGCCAGCACCGAGATCCGCCCGCCGTCGTTGAACCGATGCAGACTGACCTGAAGGAAGGTTTCCTCGTCTGCCTTGCGGGCGCGAAGCACTTCGGTTCCCCCGGGCAAGCGGCCCGCGACGACATCAGCCAGCCAGTCCGATACCGGCCGGCCCAGCCCTTCAAAGAGGTCGTGAAACAGCATCGACCGCAGTTCGCCTTGCAGCATCAGATCGCGTGCCACCCGATTTGCGCTGCGCAGAACACCGTCAGGGCCAAATGTCATCAGCGCCACGGGAACATCTTCCAGATCGCCGCCTGCCGCATCGCCAGCGGGGCGGTCCACCCTGATCTGTTCGCCCATGTCGCCGCTTGATGTGGTGAATTCGTCAATCCGCCAGAAATAGCGATCTGGGCCGGAGCGATGCACCGCCAGCCGCAGTGTTCCGGTTCTTGTCGGCACATCATGGCGTGCCGCACCCGCCGTTTCGGCCTCGTTCTGCAGCCGCAGGAGCAGCATCCCGGGGTTGAGGACGTTGCTCGACAGGGCCTCGATCATCGAGCGGCTGTCAGTGCCAAACCGGGTTTCCGCGGCGAGGTTGCGCAATATCACATGACCCGCAGCGTCGGTCGAGAAACATGCGGCAGCATCATCAGCGACCAGCCGGAAGGTCCGACCCTGTTCAATGGCCAATACGGATTTGTGCCACAGCCCAACGCCGGCCAGCACCAACCCGAGGATCCCAAGGCTCAGCCCGGTGAAGCCCCCAACGGACCCAAGTGCGACCCAGCCACCAGCCCAGTTGCCCAACAGAGCCGCCCCGACGCCAGAAAACGCAAGGCTTGCCGCAAACGGCCAACGATCTGGACGAAAGAGCGTTCTGCTTCCGGATCCGACCAAATTCCCGCCCGCCGCTGCCCGTGCCGGCCCCCACCTTCGCAGCGAAAAGGTTAATTGATGCTTAACGCGACCCTAGCTCAGGTCGTGATGCGCGCAGGGGTTGCAACGATCAGTCATTGGATCGACGCATGATTGCAAGAAAAAACCCGTCTCCTCCAGACAATGGCGTCAGCGCAAGCTCTTGTTCAAGCTGCCAGCCCTGATGCGCTGCAAGGAAGGTTTCACGCTGCTGGGTGTTTTCGCTGCGCAAGAGCGAACAGGTGGCATATGCCAACCATCCTCCGGGCCGGACCATGGCCGCGGCTCTTTTCAGGATCGAGCCCTGTTCGCTCAGCAAGGTTGCCAGACGGTCCGGCGTCAAAGCCCATTTGCCCTCTGGATCACGCCGCCAGCTGCCAGATCCCGAACAGGGGGCATCGACAAGGACCAGATCAAACGGAGCTTCTGCCTCAGGCGTGGCGGTCAGGCTGACCTCAACCCCGGCGCGGCGGGCGCGCTGTGGCAGATCGGTCATGCGGCGCGGGGCGATGTCATGGGCGAACAGGTCCAGCCGAGCGCGAGCGGCCATGGCAAGTGTCTTGCCACCCCCCCCCGCACAATGGTCCAGAACACGCATTCCGTCGGTCAGCGGCAAGGCAAGGATCACGGCCTGCGAGGCTGCGTCCTGCAATTCCACCAGCCCCGACTGATAAGCGCCCGAGTTTTGCAGGCGACGGGCATTTTCGGTGATCTCAAGCGCGGTTTGCGCCAGCGGATGCGGCCGGGCCGCAATACCCTCTGCGGCGAGGGCGGCGATGGCCCCGGAAAGGTCAGTCTTGCCGGTGTTCACGCGGACAAAGACCGGCGCGCGCTGGCGCATTGCGGCCAGCACAGCCGGGCAATCCGGCCCAAGGCTTTGCCGCAACTCGCCCAGCAGCCAATCGGGCGCATCAAGGGATTCATCGGCATCCGGCTCATGGCCAGTGTCGGCTTTGCCTGGCGGCGGGGGGGCATGGCCGACCCCGTCAAAGAGCAACTCCTGGCCAACCTCGCGGCAAATGCCAAGGACCAGGCCCCGGCCTGTCAGCCCGCCCCCGCGCGCCGCCGCCGATCGCCGCCGCCGCAAGGCATCAAACACCAGATCGCGCACCGCAGCCCGATCCCCCGATCCGGCAAAGCGGCTGGCCCTGCCCCAGTTCGTCAGCGCGCGTTCGATGGGCGAGCCTGCAAGGTGCCGGTCAAGGATTTCAATGGCGGCTGACAGTCTGGCCGATGGTGTCATGTTGCCCCTGATGTATGGACTTTGGCAAACTGCCCCCGCCTGTGACGACACGCCTGTGACCGCCCGCCTTGACCGGCTGAGTGGCGGTTTCAGCCAACCCGGTAGTTCGGGCTTTCGCGGGTGATCTGCACGTCGTGGACGTGGCTTTCCTTCAGGCCAGCCCCGGTGATCCGCACGAACTTGCACTGCGTCCGCATTGCAGCCACGGTGCCACAGCCGGTGTAGCCCATCGCCGCGCGCAGGCCGCCGACCATCTGGTGAATGACCGCCGCAGCGCTGCCCTTGTAAGGCACCTGCCCTTCAATCCCTTCTGGAACCAGCTTGTCAGACGCCGCGTCCTTCTGGAAATACCGGTCCGCCGACCCCCGCGCCATTGCACCAAGGCTGCCCATGCCTCGGTAGGCCTTGAAGGACCGCCCGTTCCACAAGATCACCTCGCCGGGGGATTCGTCCGTCCCGGCGATGGCGCTGCCCACCATGGCGCAGGACGCCCCCGCCGCAATCGCCTTGGCGAAATCGCCGGAATACTTGATGCCGCCATCGGCAATCACCGGCACGTCGCCCGCCGCACGGGCCGAATCCATGATCGCGGTCAGCTGTGGCACGCCCACGCCCGCCACGATCCGGGTGGTGCAGATGCTGCCCGGCCCGATCCCGACCTTTACCGCATCAGCCCCCGCCCCGATCAGCGCCCGCGTCGCCTCGGCCGTGGCGACGTTGCCTGCCACCACCTGCACCGTGTTCGACAGCCGCTTGATCCGTTCGACCGCGCGGGCCACGCCTTCGCTATGGCCATGCGCGGTGTCGATCACCACCAGATCGACACCCGCATCAATCAGAGCCTCGGACCGGGCAAAGCCCGCATCGCCCACGGTTGAGGCCGCCGCCACCCTTAGCCGCCCCAGATCATCCTTGCAGGCCTGCGGGTTCAGCACGGCCTTTTCGGTATCTTTCAGCGTCAAAAGTCCGGTCAGTTTGCCCTGCCCGTCCGTGACCAGCAGCTTTTCGATCCGCCGCGCCTTCATCAGGCTGATGGCCTGCGCCCGGTCCACCGGTTCACGCAGCACCGCCAGATTGTCTGATGTCATCATCACCGAAACCGGAGTGCGGTCATCGGACGCAAATCGCATGTCGCGGTTGGTCACGATGCCCAGCACCTTGCCCGTCGCATCAACCACCGGAAAACCGGTGATCGAATAGCGTTCCATCAAGGCCTTGGCATCGGCAAGGGTCTGATCGGGGGTCAGGGTGATCGGCTGATAGACGACGCCGCTTTCAAACCGCTTCACCCGGCGCACTTCACGCGCCTGCGCCTCAAGATCAAGGTTGCGGTGGATCACCCCGATCCCGCCCGCCTGCGCCATGGCAATCGCCATCCGGCCTTCGGTCACGGTATCCATCGCGCTGGACAGCAGCGGGATGTTCATCCGGATCGCCTTGGTCACGAAGGTTGATGTGTCGGCATCCGACGGCAACACGCTTGATGCCGCTGGCACCAAAAGCACGTCATCAAAGGTGAGAGCCTCACGAATCTCCATGAAAAAACCCTTTCGGAGGTGGCGTCGTTTGGCGGTTTGCCTTTTCACGCGCGCGCAGGCTTGGCAAGGGGAAATGCGCCCCCTTGCGGCTTTGGCTGGCCCATGCAGAGTGTCCACGCCAGAAGGAAGCCAGCCGATGCGCGTTGCCATTGTCGAAAATACCCAGATCACCCATCACGGACAGGTGGGCGTGGCGCTGCATGAACGCGCGGCGCTGATCGACCTTTGGAAGCCCTGGACCGGGGCCGCCTTGCCCGCCGGGGTCGAGGCGGATGCGCTGGTGGTCTTTGGCGGCGAACAGTCGGCCACCGATGATCACACCCACCCCTATCTGCCCGATCTGGCCCGTTTGATGGCCGACTATACTGCGGCAGACCGTCCGGTTCTGGGAATTTGCCTTGGCTCGCAATTGCTGGCACGGGCATTTGGTGCCGAAAACCGGCTTGGTGTGGCACCGGAATTCGGTTGGGTCGATGTCGGGCTGACCGCGGCCGGGCGGGTCGATCCGGTCTTGTCGGTGCTGCCTGAAACCTTCCCGATCTTCCAATGGCATTCCGACACTTTCACCCTGCCCGGCGGGGCCGTGCATCTGGCGACAAGCGCAAACGCCGCAGCACAGGCCTTCCGCATCGGCCGCGCGACCTATGGCACCCAGTTTCACTTCGAGGCCAGCCGGGCCGTGGTCAGTGACTGGGTGGCGAAGTTTCCCGAAGGTATCGACCGGATGGCACCGGGCTGGGCCGAACGCCACCCCTTGGAAGCTGAAACCCGAGGGGCTGCGGCCGATGCGCATGGGCTGGCGCTTGCGCGGGCCTGGGTCGGGCTGATCTGAGGTTTCTGCGGGCCTAAGCCTCGGCGGCGTTTGTCACCTGACCAAGACGCCCGCCCGGCCAGCGCTTCAGCACCCACCAGGCAATTGCCGGTATGGCCGCAAGCCCGATCGTCAGAAGCGCAAGCCCCGGTACCTTCCATATGCCGGCTTGCAGCAGCATGGCCTGTGTCAACGCAGCCAAAGGAAAGGTAAAGCTGCCCCAAAGCGGCGTCACGCCACTGACCGTCACCCAGCGGCCCGCCGCGACCAGCCCCAGCGCGAAGACCAGCGCAAGCCCCAGAAAGCCCAGAGCCATTTCGGATTTTCCCAGCAAGGCCGCGACGATGGCCATCAGGCTGGCGGGCGCCACATGGATCGCCAGCAGCGGGCGGAGCGGCACCGGCGGCACATTGCGAAGAAATTGCAGCCCGCTCAGGCCCCAGATCAGGACCGCAACTGGCAAGGTCAGCCAGAACAGCGCTTCGGCCAACCCCGTCCAGCCCAGCAGAAGGGATGCCGGGGCCGCGACGATGAAACCCACGAAGCTCAGATGCCACGTCGGGTTCACCTCGCGTCCGGCGGGTGGCAGGCTGATCAGAAGCCGGATCAACAGCACGGCAAGGACCGCATGCACACAAAGGGCAAGGACCAGAAGCGCCGAGGCCGCGCCCGGCACATAGGGCGCAAGTAGCGCCGCCGCCGCCATCCCACCCATTGCCATGGCAGCAAGCCCAGCCCGACCGGGCAGAACCCGCAGATCATCCATCACCACTGACGGGCGGCGTGCCAGCTTTGCCGCATAGGCGAAGGCCGCGAATGCCCAAAGCGGAACCACAAGGCCGGCAAGAAGTTGACCTGCCGCCGCGGGCAGGCCAACCAGCGCCAATGCAATGGCCAAAGCCTGAGCCAACCCCAAAAGCCCCAGAATTGGCGAGAAAATCGCCGGCGGGGTCTTGGCGAAGGCGGCCACCTTGCGTGGCGGAAACTCTGGCGGTGGATAGCGTTTCGGACGGGCATCTTGCGGGTTCATCGGGTTCTCCTTGCCCCTGTCATACCGCAGCATTGCGTCTTGGCAATGGCGCTTGGTGGCCCTTGCCTGGACCTAGTGCCGCAAGACCGGGAACCAGTCCTCGCGAAGGCGGTCACCCGGTTGCATCCCATGCCCCGGAAACGGCGGCGAGGTTGGCCCGGGCCGTTCCACATAGCGCGCGTCATCCCCCACCAGACGCAGCGAAAACGCCCGCCGCCGGGTGGCGGCACTGTTGCCGCGCGCGCCGTGCAGGGTGCGGAAGTTGAAGGCCACCGCATCACCCGGCTCCATCTGCCATTCGCGGATTTCCATCCCTTCGGCCTCCGGGTCCGGGACGGGGATATAATCATGCTCGCCGGGGTAGAAGTTGGTCTCGGCCATCCAGCGGGTGGGAATCACATCCTTTGGCCACAGGTGGCTGCCAGCCACGCAGCGCAGCGCCGCCTCGCGCACCGGATCAAGCGGCGACCAAAGGCTGACGGTCTGGCGTCCTTCGACAAAGTAATACGGCCCGTCGGTGTGCCATGGCGTCGGCTTTGTGGTGCCGGGTTCCTTGACCAGCACATGATCGTGGAACAACTGCACCCGGTCCGACCGCATGAGTTGCGCGGCCACCTCTGCCGCTTCGGACTGACGGATGACGGCGCCAAATTCGGGAATGCGGGACCAGTTGCAATAATCGTCGAAGAAATAGCCCGGCTCTCCGGGTTTCAGGGTGGCCATCTGATGCGTTGGACTTGCCATATTGCGGGCGATGCCGGCGCGCAGCATGTCGACCCAATCAGCCCAGAGCCCCTTGATCAGCACCACACCGTCGCGTTGATAGGTCTCGATCATCTCATCGGTTACCGTAACCATCTGGCCCCCCATTTTTCGCCACCCTGCCCCGGGCGCGGTGCAAGGGCAAGCCTCAGGGCAAGACCAGAAGCGTCGCCCCCAATGGCCGCAATGCCGCGCCCGATCCAAGTTTGAAACGTGCCAGACCTGGCGCTGCATCCGTGTTGACGGACCCAAGGTCAAGCCAGCACACGCCTTCTGTCTGCAGCGCCTCGGCGGCGCGGACCAGCATCAGGCGGTGGACCCCGGCCAGCCGCGCCACAGGCGATGCCCAGCCAAGATGATAGCTGGCTGAGCGACCGTGCCGGACAAAGGCCATCGCGGCCTGAAGCTGGCCATCCTTGCGCCATTCCCACAGCCGCAAGGCGCTGCCCGGCAAGGCAAGGGTGAAGGCAGCCGGAAGTGCGCGATAGCGCCGCATGCTGCGTTGCAGCCCCTCGGCGCGGAGCAGTGGGCCAAGGACCGCGCAGTCTGTCGCCCGGGGGGCCAGCCCGGCGCGTTCTGCCAAAGCCAGACCGTTGCGCCATTTTCCCGCCATTCTGGTGCGCAGGTTGCCAGGCGGATCGGGGCAGAGATCCCAGACCGCGTGATGCACGGGCGTGACAAGGGGGATCAGGCCGACCCCGACAAGCGCCGCTTCGGGTGTGGCAAGCGTGACCCCGAACCGCCGCGCCATCCCGCGCAGCGCAGTTCTGCGAACCGAGGCCCCTGCCGCCTCCGTCCAGACCGGCCCGCGTGAGATCAGGCGGAAGGGGCCACGGTCAACCGCCAGCGCAAAGCCGATGCCAAGATCGACCCATTGCGCCTTTGCGCCGCAGGCAACCGCGGCCCGGCCATAGACCGCGCTTTGCTGAAACGGCAGAAAGAAAGGGTGCGTGTCATCACCAAGAACCATGCCGCCATTAACGGCAGGGAAAGATTTCAATGACCTTAATCCAAGCCATGAAACGGGTATCCCTGACCAAGACCCCTGCCCCGGCCCCAAGGCTTACGCTTTGGGTGCCGGTGTTCATCGCCGCTGCACTCAGCCTGTTCTGGCTTGGGATCGTGGCACTGACCTACCTGTAAAGCAGCGACCGTCCATTCGCAAAAAGATGCACCTTGTTCGAATCCGCTGTCAGCTTAACTTCGGTGCGGCGCAACTCCGGGCGAATTCCCGGCAGCTTTGCCACAATTTGCGCGCCATCGGCGGTTTTCTGGAAGTAAAGCAGGGTAACTTCGCCCAAGGCCTCGGTGATCTCGACTGTCCCCGCATGAATCGCGTCACCGTCGGTTTCGGTGAAATCCTCGGGGCGCACGCCGATCTTTACCTTGAGGCCCTTGTCGGCACTTTGCGTCGGGACATGCGTGCGCGCCAGCCCGCCATTTTCCAGACGCACTACGGTGGTTTCGCCGGTCTCGATCACCTCGCCGGGCAAAAGGTTCATCGACGGGCTGCCAATGAACTGTGCCACAAATTCATTCTCGGGTCGCTCGTAAAGTTCCAGCGGGGTGCCGACCTGGCTGATCCCGCCGCCTGCCAGCACCACGATCCGGCTGGCAAGGGTCATCGCCTCAACCTGATCATGCGTGACATAGACCATGGTCGAGTTTGGCATCGCCTCTTTCAACTGGGCAATCTCGATCCGCGTTGCCACCCGGAGGGCGGCATCAAGGTTCGACAGCGGTTCATCGAAAAGATAGACCTTGGGATCGCGCACAATGCTGCGCCCGATTGCTACGCGCTGTCGCTGGCCACCGGACAAGGCCTTGGGCAGGCGGTCAAGATAGGGCGTCAGTTGCAGGATGCGCGCGGCCTTGTCGACCGCCGCGCTGATTTCCGCCGGAGATTTCTTGGCGATCTTCAGAGCAAAGCTCATGTTGTCGCGCACAGTCATGTGCGGGTAAAGCGCATAGGACTGGAACACCATCGCGATGCCGCGCTGTGCGGGTGGCACATCGTTCATCCGCACACCGTCGATGCTGAAATCGCCACCGGTGATGCGTTCGAGGCCAGCGATCATCCGCAACAGCGTGGATTTCCCGCAGCCCGATGGGCCGACAAAGACGATAAGTTCGCCCGTCTGGATCTCGAGGTTGATGTCCTTCAACACCTTGACCTCGCCATAGGCCTTTTCGACGTTCTTCAAGACCAGTTCAGCCATGGTATCCCTCCCCCTCAGCTCCGCCGGGCCAGACAAATGCCCCAAGGGGCCAGCGTCACGCGGCCCCCTGTGGCGGTCTGGCTTCCCAGTTCCGTTCCGATTGTTGTCCATTGACCCTCGGGCAGGCCGATTTCGGCCACCGTGTCCCCAAGGTTGAAGGCGCAGAAGAGATCTTCATCTCCTCTGCGCCGGAAACTCGTTACCCCACCCACGGCGACGATGTTGTCCATCGAGCCGCTACGCAATACTGGATACTCCCGGCGAAAGGCCAAGGCGCGACGGTAATGCGACAGGATAGAGGAGTATTCGTGATCTTGTCGTGCCACCGACAGCGGCAAATGTGGCGATTTCACCGGCAGCCATGGTTTGCCAGTGCTGAACCCCCCACTGGCGTTGTCGGTAACCCAGACCATTGGCGTTCGCGCCCCGTCGCGGCCCTTGAATTCGGGCCAGAACTGGATGCCGTAGGGGTCTTGCAATTCTTCAAGACCCAACTCGGCTTCAGGCAGGCCCAACTCCTCGCCCTGATAAAGGCATAGCGAACCGCGCAGGCAGACCAGAAGCGTGGCATAGGTCTTGGCGGCAGCCTCGGACAGGCCCCAGCGGGTGATGTGCCGCACGGTGTCGTGGTTGGAATATGACCAGCAGGGCCAGGCGTCAGGGGCGGCAGCCCGCATCCGCTCGAAAGTTTCGACCAGCAAGGGAGCGGTCAGCCGGGTCGGTTGCAGCATCTCGAACGGGTAGCACATCTGCACCTTGTCGCCGCCGCTGGTATATTCGGCCATGATTTCAAGGCCCCGCTGGGCATCGCCCACCTCACCCACGGCCGCGGCGTTGTATGGGTTGAGGACGGCGCGGAATTTCCGCAGGAATTCAAGGTTTTCCGGCTGGTTCTTGGAAAAGAGGTGCAATTGGTGATTATAGGGGTTCACCGAAGGCGCGATCGAGTCATTGCGCAATTCCTTGGGCAAGGACGGGTTGTCGCGCAAATATTTGTCGGCAAAGTAGAAGTTGATCGTGTCCAGCCTGAACCCGTCCACGCCCCGCTTCAGCCAAAAGCGCGCAACATCCAGCAGCGCCTCTTGCACCGGTTCGTGGTGCAGGTTGAGGTCGGGTTGCGAGGTCAGGAAGTTGTGCAGGTAATACTGTTCGCGCCGGCCATCCCATGTCCAGGCCGAGCCGCCGAAGACCGAAAGCCAGTTGTTCGGGGGCGTGCCGTCCGGCTTTGGGTCGGCCCAGACATACCAGTCCGCCTTCGGATTGGTCCGGTCCTTGCGGCTTTCGGCAAACCACGGGTGGGCATCCGCAGTATGGGACAATACAAGGTCGATCATCACCCGCAAGCCAAGGTCGTGCGCGCGGCCGACCAGCGCGTCGAAATCAGCCAGCGTGCCGAACATCGGGTCAACGTCGCAATAATCGCTGACGTCATAGCCGAAGTCCTTCATCGGGCTTTTGAAGAACGGGCTGATCCAGATCGCATCCGCGCCAAGACCAGAAATATGGTCCAACCGAGTGGTGATCCCGGCCAGATCGCCGATCCCGTCGCCGTTGCTGTCCTGAAAGCTGCGCGGATATATCTGATAGATCACCGCGCCCCGCCACCAATCCGGGTCCGCCGCCAGCACCTTGCGCCCTTCCCTTTCCATCAGGCTCACTTGACCGACCCCGCCAGCAAGCCGCGCACCAGATAGCGCTGCATGGCGAAAAAGACCGCCAACGGCACGGCGATCGACACGAATGCCGCCGTCGCCAGGATCTCCCAGTTGCCGCCACGGGTTCCCATCAGTTCGACGATCTGCTTGGTCATCACGGTTGTCTCGCCACTTGAATCGAGCAGGAAGACAAGGGCCACCAGAAGGTCGTTCCAGGTCCAGAGGAACTGGAAGATCGCGAACGAGGCCAGCGCCGGGAAGGAAAGCGGCAGCACGATCTTGGTGAAGATCTGGAAATCCGTCGCGCCGTCGACCTTGGCGTTCTCGATGATGTCGCGCGGCAGGCCAACCATGTAGTTCCGCAGAAGGTAGATCGCCAGTGGCAAGCCAAAGCCGGTATGGGCAAGCCACACCCCCAGATAGCTTTTGCCGATCCCGATATCGTTGTGGAGCTTTAAAAGCGGGATCAGCGCGAGTTGCAGCGGAACGACCAAGAGGCCGACAATCGCGGCAATCAGCAGCGCCCTGCCCGGAAAGTCCATCCAGGCCAGCGCATAGGCCGCAAAGGCCGCCACCAGAATCGGTATGATCGTCGCCGGGATCGTCACGGTCAGCGTGTTGAAGAAGGCCTTGGCCATCCCGTCAACGTTGCGCTGATCAAACAGAATGGCGCTGTAATTGTTCAGCGTGAACTCGGGCGGTGTTTCGGCCGTGGTAAAGACCCGTGGCAGGCGCTGGTCGCCGAAATCGCTGGGTGCGGCAAGTGTGTAGTCGCCGTTCTCCCGTACGGTCAGGGCCTGACCCTCGCCAAGATCAACCGTCTCGCCCGGGCCATAGGCCTGTGGCTCGCGGCTGTTGGTTCCCCAGGCGCCCACGGTCACGCCCGTGCGGCCGAAAAGATTGCCGGAAATGGTGAACTGCCCGTCCACCTCGACCACATCGCCCTCGATCCGGATGGCCGGGTTCTGGCGTTCCTGGGTGCCAAGCGAAGACCACCAGCCCGAGGTGGCAATCTGGTCCGAGGTCCGGAACGACGACACGAACAGCCCCACCGTCGGGAAAAGCCACAGCGCCACCAGAAGCGCCATCGAGATATGGACCGCCCAGGTCAACCCGGATTTCTTGCCCACGATGTTATCCATGATCTGCTCCTGTCCAGTCGCGGGCCATCAGCGCATCTCCTTGCGGGCGTTGTAGACGTTCCAGACCAGGATCGGCGTGACCAGCAGCATGATCACCATGGCTGCCGCCGACCCCACGCCCCAGTCATTGGCGCGGAACAGCTTGTCATACATGTAGTTCGCCAGAACCTGCGTTTCCCACTGGCCGTTGGTCATCGCGTAGACGATGTCGAAGACCTTGAGCACGACGATGGTGATCGTGGTCCAGACCACGACTATTGTCCCCATGATCTGTGGCACCTTGATCTGAAAGAAGATCTGGAACGGGTTTGCCCCGTCGACAATCGCCGCCTCGATGGTGTCTTCCGGCACACCGCGCAGCGCGGCGGACAGGATCACCATGGCAAAACCGGTCTGGATCCAGACCAGCACCGCCATCAGGAAGAAGTTGTTCCAGAACGGCATGGTCAGCCAGGTCTGCGGCTCGCCATAGGGCAGGCTTGCCGTGGCAATGCCAAGGATGCCGAAGATCGACTTGTAGATCAGCCAGACCGCCCCCGCCCCGACCAGCACCGCCGCCGCCGTGCGCCAGCCCGACACCGGGCCGTTGCGCTGCACTACTGGCTTTGCCAGCGCCCATGTCATCAGCGCGATCGCTACGGCAAATCCCGCCACCAGCAGGATCGGCACCAGCTTCAGGAACAGGAAAGACCAGATGCTGCCCTCGTCAAAGCTCAGCCAGACCGCGTTCATCACACCGATCTGCTCTTGCCCGGCGGGCCTTGTGTCATAGACCAGTTTCCAGATCACCGCCGCGCCGACAAAGGAAATCGCCATCGGCATGAAGATCAGCGACTTGGCGACATTGCCCCATTTGATCCGGTCCGACAGCTGCGCGGCCAGAAGACCAAAGGCAGTCGACGCGGCAGGCACCACGATCAGCCAGAAGAGGTTGTTGGTCAGTGCCTCCCAGAACTTGGGCTCGCCGCTCATCTTGACATAATTCTCAAAGCCCACGAACTCGAACCCGCCCCCGGCAACCCGCTGGGTCAGCGACAGATGGATCGTGGCAAACACCGGATAGGCCAGGTAAAGCCCAAGTGCCACCAGAGCAGGCATCAGGAACAGCCAGGGCCGGACCATGTTGGCGCGGTTGATGTTGCGACCGGCCATTGCTCCCTTGGCCGGGAACAGAACCTTGTCGAGGAAGAGGTTCGAGAAGTAGTAGTACGCGATACAGCCGCCGACGCCGACGACAATCGTGATCAGGCCCTGAAGTGCCGGATGCATTGGTGGTCCTCCTCCCGGTGTCACGCTCCCCTGGTGGACCGGCTGCACCGGTTCTTTGTCTTGCGGCCTTGCCGGGCCGTGAATAGCCCCTCCCGAAGTCGCGCACCCCGGGAAGGGCAGTTTTTTCGTAGCTTGTTACTTCAGACCGTCCCAGGTGGCCTGGATCGCATCGGCAACCTCTTGGGCCGACTTGCCACCGGCATAATCGACCATGCCGGTCCAGAAGGCACCCGCACCAACGCCGCCCGGCATCAGGTCAGAGCCGTCGAAGCGGAAGGTGTCGGCACCCAGCAGGATTTCGCCCATCTTCTTCAGGGTGGCGTCGCCATAAAGTTCGGTGTTCACGCCCTTGTGCGGCGTCAGGAAGCCGGATTTGGCCATCCACACTTCATGCGCGATCGGGGTCTTCAGCCAATCCACGAAGGCGCGCGCCGCCGGGCTGTCCTTGGTGATGCCGAACAGGGTGCCAGCACCCAGAACCGGCTTGCCAAGATCCTTCTCGGCATAGGCCGGGAAATAGAAGAAGTCGGCGTCAACGCCCATCTCGGTGCCTTCGGGGAAGAAGGACGGGATGAACGAGGCTTGACGATGCATCATGCATTGCGGCGGCGAGGCGAACAGACCCTTCGGGCTGTCGCGGAAGTCGGTGGTGGCCACCGCCCCCTTGCCGCCCGACACGCGATCACCGTCGATGAACCAGCCGAACTCGTCGATTGCGGCCACGACCTTGGCGTCATTGAACGGCAAGTCATTGCGGACCCAGGCGTCGTAGTCAGCCGGGGTCTGGGTGCGCAGCATCAGATCCTCGACCCAGTCGGTCGCGGGCCAGCCCGTCGCGCCGCCCGATCCCAGACCGATGCACCAGGGGGTCACGCCATCGGCAACCATCTGGTCAGTCAGGGTTTTCAGCTCTTCCATGGTCTGCGGCACTGCATAGCCCGCATCCTCGAAGTTTTCCGGATTGTACCAGACCAGCGACTTCACATCGACCTTGTAGAAGAAGCCGAAGAGGCCCGGATTACCGTCCGGACCGGCAAAGCTGGCAAGATCCACCCAGGACTGGCCAGCGGCATAATTGTTGCGCAGCCAGTCGGCATCGGCATCGGTCAGCGGGGCGACAAAGCCCAGCTTGGCAAGGTCTGCCGTCAGGCCAGGCTGCGGGAAGACCGAGATGTTGGCCGACGAACCGGCTTCGGCGTCGATCCGGACCTGCTGCTCAAAGCTGTCGGAGCCAACGTATTTCACGTCAACGCCGGTTGCGGCCTCGAAATAGGCCAGCATCGATTCGACCAGTTCCTGGTCAGGGCCAAGCCACGGCCCGGCAATCGTCAGGACTTCGCCGGCGACCCCGGTGTTCGCGGCCTTGAATTCCTCGAATGAGGCCCAGTTGAACGCACCTTCGCCCACAGGAAACGAAAGATCCTGCGCGACCGCGCCAGATGCCATCAGCGCCAGCGCAGCCGCGCTGGCATAGAGTTTGCACTTCATGTTTTTCCTCCCGGTACCCCCGCCCTCATGGCGGGGCGCTAAGCCAAGGGCGGTAGAATCGCTTCAAACCGCTTTGGATGGCTGAGCCTCGCTTATCACAGGTGATGTGTCAATCCAAAGCGCCTTCAAATCATGCAGGACATCCTGAATCCGCCTTGAATCTACGCCGTAATCGTTTACGGAAGTCGGCGATATGTTTTGACGCACCCAGGATGTGTGGCTAAGGTTTGGGCGGTTGAAACCGTTTTGAGCAGCAGGACCAATGAATCTGAAGGAACTCGCCACCAGACTGGGGTTGTCGCCCACCACGGTGTCGCGTGCCTTGAACGGTTATCCCGAGGTGAACGAAGCCACGCGTGAACGTGTGGTTGCGGCCGCAAAGCGGCACAACTACCATCCGAACACGCGTGCCATCCGTCTGGCCACCGGTCGTGCCATGGCCGTCGGCCACGTCATTCCGATCGCCACCCGACACGAGATCGTCAATCCGGTCTTTGCCGATTTCATCGCGGGCGCGGGCGAAACCTACAGCCGCAACGACTATGACATGGTCCTGTCCGTCGTCCCCGACGATGACGAGGAGAAAACCTATCGTGGCCTGAAATCCAAAGGCAATGTCGACGGAGTCATCGTCCACGCCCCCCGGATGAAAGATCCCCGCATCCCTCTGTTGCGAGAAATCGGCCTGCCCTTCGTCGTCCATGGCCGCGCCACCGGCACGGCCGAGCCCTATTGCTGGCTTGACGTGAACAACCGTCGTGCCTTCCAGCGCGCGACCGAGTTTCTGCTGGACCTTGGCCATGTCCGTATCGGCCTGGTGAACGGCTTGGAGTTCATGGATTTCGCGATCCGGCGTCGCACCGGCTATGTCGATGCCTTGTCGGCCCGGGGAATCGCCCCGGATCCGGCACTCATGGCTTCGGGCGAAATGACCGAGATCGCGGGCTTCCGGTCGGCGCAGGCCATGCTTGCCCTGCCCGATCCGGCGACGGCCATCCTGGCCTCGTCGATGATTTCGGGCATGGGGGTGCGACGGGCTGTCGAAAGCGCAGGGCTTGTCGTGGGTCGTGACGTCTCGATCATCATCCATGACGATGACCTGTCCTACATGAAGAACGGCGAGGATGTGCCGATCTTCACCGCAACCCGATCTTCGGTGCGCGAAGCCGGGCGCCTTGCGGCCGAAATGCTGCTAGGCGTGATCGCCCATCCCGACTCCGGCCCGCAGCAACGCTTGCTCGAGGCTGAACTGATCATCGGCCAGTCAACTGGCCCCGCACTCAAGAACTGAGCCCATGTCATTGTCGCGCTTCGACTTTCCCGAAGACTTTGTCTTTGGTGCCGCCACTGCAGCCTACCAGATCGAAGGATCCGCCTTCGGGGCTTGCGGCCCGTGCCATTGGGACAGCTTTGCCGCGACGCCCGGCAACGTGGTGCGAGCCGAAGACGGTGCGCGGGCATGCGACCACTATCACCAGTGGCCTGCCGATCTTGACCTGTTGCAGGCTGCAAATCTTGACGGCTACCGCTTTTCGACCTCTTGGGCGCGCGTCATGCCGGATGGGGTGAACGTCAACCCTGAAGGTATGGATTTTTATGACAGACTTGTTGATGGCATGCTTGCGCGCGGCCTGAAGCCTTTTCAGACGCTGTATCATTGGGAAATGCCCTCGGCGCTGGCCGACCTTGGCGGCTGGACCAACCGCGAGACCTGCTACCGTTTCGCGGATTTCTCCGAGGCGATAACCCGCCGCCTTGGCGACCGCGTCGCCAGCATCGCCACGGTGAACGAACCCTGGTGCGTCGCGTGGCTGTCGCATTTCATCGGCGCCCACGCCCCCGGCCTGCGCGACATCCGCGCCACGGCCCGGGCAATGCACCATATCCTGCTGGCGCATGGTCTGGCGGTGGAACGCCTGCGCGGGATGGGGCAGAAGAACCTTGGGATCGTGCTGAACTTCGACCACGCCTCCCCGGCATCAGGAAGCGCCGAAGATCGTTTGGTATCAGACCTTTGGGACGGTATCATGAACCGCTGGTTCATCGAGGGGATCGTGCGCCAGGACTACCCTGCCGATGTGCTGGAAGGCCTTGGCCCCCACATGCCCGCAAACTGGCAGGAAGACATGCCTTTGATCGGGCAAAAGCTCGACTGGCTGGGGGTGAACTACTACACCCGACACCTGCACGCCCATGCTCCCGGCACGGCCTGGCCGTCGCTGCGCGATGTCCCCGGCGACCGTCCGCGAACCCAGATGGGTTGGGAGATCTACCCCGAGGGGTTGCATCATTTCCTGACCCGGATGGCCCGTGATTATGTGGGTGATCTGCCGATCTATGTCACGGAAAATGGCATGGCCAATGCCGACCAACTGGAAGATGGTGCCGTAACAGACCGGATTCGCGAAGATTTTCTGTTTTCCCATCTTGCTGCGACAAAGCGGGCAATCGCCGATGGGGCCAATGTGAAGGGCTTTTTCTACTGGTCCCTGCTCGACAACTACGAATGGGCCGAAGGGTATGAAAAGCGCTTCGGTCTGGTCCATGTCGATTTTCAGACACTGGTGCGCACGCCCAAATCCTCCTATCACGCCCTCGCACGCGCGCTGGCTCGCAACGACTAGGAGGCCCCGATGACCCTTGCGATTCTCGCCGATATCGGAGGCACCAACACCCGCGTTGCGCTGGCCGATGGTCCCCGGGTGCGCCTTGACAGCATCCGCCGCTTTCCCAACGCCGAGTATCAGGCGCGCGGGCAGGACATTGCCCATGTGTTGCAGGACTACCTTGCCCAGACAGATGCCAAGGTCAGTGGCGTCTGCGTGGCGGCAGCAGGCCCGGTGCAAGATGGTGTGGCGACCATGACCAATCTTGACTGGGTGATGGACGCGGCCAAGCTTTCCGCGGCGACCGGTGCGAAGAAAGTTGCCATTCTCAACGATTTGCAGGCCCAAGGTCAGGCGCTTGGCCATATCCCGGCTGAAAACCTGCGGCGCGTCATCGATGGCCCGGTCAAGACCGGCGCGCCGATGCTGGTCGTTGGGCTTGGAACCGGGGTCAATGCCGCCCCGGTCCATCCCGGCCCGCAGGGCCGCGTGGTGCCGCCGTCGGAATGCGGCCATGTCAACATGCCGGTGCGAACGGCTGAGGACTTCCGCCTTGCCCGCTTCATTGAAGCGCGCCTTGCCGCCGAAGGAGAAGTCCCCCACGCTGGCGTGGAAGAGGTTCTGGCGGGGCGTGGCCTTGCCAACCTTCACGCCTTCGCTGCCGCCGAAGCTGGTCAGCCGGATAGCCGCACTTCCGCCGAAGTCCTTGCCGCGCTGGCCACAGCCGACGGCACCGCAACACATGCCGCACGGCTTTATGTCCATATCCTCGCCCAGACCCTTGCCGATCTGGCCCTGATCCACCTGCCCTATGGCGGCATCTACCTGATCGGAGGCATGTCCCGCGCCATGACCCCGCATTTCGCAACCTTCGGGTTGGCGGAGGGCTTTCGCGATGCTCGCCGTGTGGACCTGCTCCAGAAGGATTTCTCGGTGACAGTTGTCGAAGATGACTACGCTGCGCTTACCGGCTGCGCTGCCTATCTTGCCAGCAAGGCTTAGGACTGCAAGCAGACATCAGCCTTTCATCTGTCCGCAAATATCCTCAGGGGGGAGAGGTGCATTTGCACCTCGGGGGCGGAACGCCCCCCGATTCTTGATGCAAGGGCTTGCGCCGCAGGGCGCTCCGCAAGGTCATTGCCCCAGCGGCAGGCGTTCCTTCAGAAATTGCAGCGCCACGCCCAGACCATCGGGCGCGATCCCGTGACCGGTTCCCTGCATCACATGGCCATAGGTCGGAAAGCCAGCGGCCAGCAAAGCGTCGCCTGCGCGGCCCATGTCGTCAAACGGCACCACCGGATCCTGATCGCCATGCATCAACAGGACCGGGGGTTTGACCAAAGCCTCTGCCACCAGCCGTTCGGGCCTTAAAAGCCGCCCGGAAATCGCCACCACACCGGCAAGCGATTCGGCCCGGCGCGGGGTGACATGCAGGCTCATCATCGCGCCCTGACTGAAGCCGATCACGGCCATCCGGTCAGCCGCAAGCCCGGTCTCGGCCAGCCGTGCATCCAGAAACCCGTTCAGATCCTCGGCGGCCGCGTCCAGCCCGGCGTCAGCCGCCGCCTGAGGTGACCCGTCGATCCAGGGGATCGGAAACCACTGATAGCCAAAGCCGCCGCCCACGCAGCGTTCGGGCGCGTCGGGGGCCAGAAATGCCACGCCCGGCAGGTGCGGCGCCAGCACGTCGGCAAGGCCCAGAAGGTCTGCCCCATCCGCGCCATAGCCATGCAGGAACACCACGAGGGCCGATGGTGTCGCCGCCCCCTTCCGTCCGAACCGCAATTCCCGCATCACGCTATCCCGTCCCGTTCCTTGGCCACCCGGTAATAGGCCCATAGGAGCCGCGCCGCAACCGACCGCCAGGGTGACCAGGCCTCGGCCATGACCCGCAGCACCTTATCGCTTGGCCGCGTCTCAAGCCCGAACAGCATCCGCGTGGCCTCCTGCAAGGCAAGGTCGCCCGGCGCAAAGACATCCGCCCGCCCCAGCGCGAACATGGCGTAAATCTCCGCCGTCCAGACCCCGATCCCCGGCACCGCGATCAGCCGCGCCACAACCTCGGCATCCGGCATCTGGCGCAGGGCGTGAAAATCAATCCCCGCCCCGGCCAAGGCCCGGCCATAGCGCGCCTTTTGCCGCGACAGCCCCGCCGCCCGCAGATCATCGTCTGAAGCATAGGCCATCACCGAGGCCTCGGTCAGCCCGACCGCCTCCAGCCGCGCCCAGATCGCCCGCGCGCTGGCAACCGAAACCTGCTGGCCCACAATCGCGCGCAAGAGGGCGGCAAACCCGTCCGGCTCGCGCCGCAGGGGCAGATCACCCACAAGCGGCAAGGCACGCGCAAAGGCAGGCTCGCACTTGGCGAGCCATGCGGCCCCTTCGGCCACACAGTCTAAGGTTTGGATGATCCGGCCCACCATATCTTCTGTCTACAAATCTCCCCGCCGGAGGCAACCACCGTTTGCCCCTTGCCCTGCCCGCGTCAGGCTCTTACCGATACGGGAATGAGCACTGATGCCCTCGCCAAACGCAACGTCCTTGTCCTTGTCGCAGCCCAAGCCATCCTTGGCGCGCAGATGCCGATGATCTTCACCATCGCCGGACTTGCCGGATCAACCCTTGCACCGAACGCGTGTTGGGCGACGCTGCCGATCTCGATGACGGTGATCGGGTCGATGCTGACCGCCACGCCCATTTCGGCCTTCATGCAGCGCCACGGCCGGAGGGCAGGTTTTGTCGTCGGCGCGCTTGGCGGCGCGCTTGGGGCGGCGATCGGGGCTTACGGCCTTGCGACCGGCAGTTTCCTTCTGTTCTGCATCGGGGCGCTCTTCACCGGGGTCTACATGTCGGCGCAGGGTTTTTACCGCTTTGCCGCCGCCGACACCGCGTCTGATGCCTTTCGCCCCAAGGCGATCAGCTGGGTCATGGCGGGGGGGCTGTTGTCGGCCGTTGTCGGCCCGCAACTGGTCAAGGCGACATCTGACCTGATGGCCGTCACCTTCCTTGGCAGCTATCTTGCGGTGATCGGGCTGAACCTTGCCGGAATGTTCCTGTTTCTTGGCCTCGACATACCGAAACCCCGCCCTCCCGTCGCGGGCGCACCGATCGGGCGCACCCGGGGCGAGTTGTTGCGTACCCCGACCATCGCTGTCGCAATGATCTGCGCCACGGTATCCTACGCGCTGATGAACCTTGTCATGACATCTTCACCGCTGGCGGTCGTCGGCTGCGGGTTCGAGACCGGGAATGCCGCTGATGTCGTCACCGCGCATGTGCTGGCGATGTATGCGCCAAGTTTCATCACTGGTCACATCATTGCGCGTTTCGGGGTTGAACGGGTGATCGCCCTTGGCCTGACCATCCTTGCCGCCGCCGGCGCGGTGGCCATGGCGGGGGTCGAGCTGGAAAACTTCTTAATCGCCCTTGTGCTGCTGGGCATCGGCTGGAACTTCGGCTTCATCGGGGCCACCACCATGCTGACCTCGGCACAGCGCCCCGAGGAGCGTGGCCGCCTGCAAGGTCTGAATGATCTGATCGTGTTTGGCGGCGTCACCATGGCCAGTTTCTCGTCTGGCGGCCTGATGAACTGTTCGGGTGGCTCGGTCCAGGCGGGCTGGCAAATGGTCAATCTTGCGATGCTGCCGTTCCTGATCCTTGCCGGGGGCGCGCTGATCTGGCTTTGGCTGAAACCCGCCGAAACCCGCGCCTGAGGGTCTTGGCCCCGCCTACCAGCGCCCGGTGAAGGCCTGCCAGATCAGCCGCCCGCGCCTTTGAAACTCGGACAGGCCCAAAGCTGCGTCCGTGCCGTCACCCACCTGCCGCAAGATCGGTTCCGCCTGCCATCCCGCCAAAAGTGCCGGGGCCACAGCCTTTGGCACAACGCGCCGCCCGGCCCGTGCCGTGGCCAGCCGCGCCAGCCCGTCGCGGGCCAGATCCAGCGGGGTGATCCCATCGGGCAATGGCACCCTGCCGCGCGCCTGCAAGGCCGGCACCGCGCGCAGATAGCCCGCCGCCGCCGCCGCCCAGCCATAGGCGCGGAGCGGGGCCTCCGCCGTGTCCGGCGCACCAAGCGCGCGGGCGGCGAGCCACATCAGCCCCGCGCCGGTGTCTTCCAGATAGGTGTTCAACGCCTCGGCGCTGTCATGTGGCTCGCGGTGGATATCCCAGCGCCGCGCCGCGATCAGCCGGTCAAGCACCGCAATCGGCAAGCCGAAATCGCGGATCAGGTCGTGCAGCGGCCCAGCCACCTCATGCGCCCTCGCCGCACCCGAGGCTGCGTTCTCCACCACATCGCGCCACCATTGCAGGCGCATTTCCGCGATCAGCGGTTCTTCGGTCACCCAAGGCGCGCGGGCCACCTCAAGATTGAAGGCGTAAAGCGGCAAGAGCTGCGGGCGCAGATGCACGGGTGCGGCCATGACGGCAAGAAACCGGTCCGGGTCGCCGCGTTCCACCAATGCAGCGCAGGCGGCAAGGGTCATTGCGGGACCGCCACGATCAGATGATAGCCATATTCCGCGCCATGGTGCCGCCAAAGCGCAATCTCGCTGCGAAACCCGGCCACAAGCTCTGCCGTTTGTGGATCGACGGCCATGGCGTCCAGCCGCCGTTCCAGTGGCAGATAATAGGCGTCCCACGCGCTGTCGGGCAGCCAGAACCCGTCCAGGCAACGCCAGCCGGCGGCTGCGACTTCGGCCTGAAGACCTGAGACATCGCGCAAGGGTATCCCTTCCGCAGCAAAGAAATCCGCGACGTCCGGCGAGACGTCCCGGCCCCGCAGCACAAGATCGGTAAAGACCACTCGCCCCCCGGGGGCCAGCTTTCCGCGCCATGCCGCCAGCGCCGCCCTGATCCCCGGCCCATAGATCGCCCCGCCCGACCAGATCAGGTCATATGGCCCGCCCGGTGGATCAGTCATATCTGCCACTTCGGCGCGCACTTGCGGAAGCCGCGCCCTGATCGCGGCGATGAAGGGCTCGGCAAGGTCAATAGCCGTAACCTGGCCCGCTGGCACCAGCGCCAGAAGCGCGGGCAGATCCGCCCCCGTCCCGCAACCCGCATCCAGCACCGAGGCGGTTGGCGCAAGCCCGCCGCAGGCCCGCCGCAGGCTATCCGCATCCCCCGGAGCGCACCGGTCAAGGCCATCGAAGAGGTCGAAGATCGTCACACAGCACCTGCGGGCTGGCCGATGTCGCGGATCAGCTTCCACTGGATCGCATCCAGCAGCGCCTCAAAGCTCGCGTCCACTATGTTCGCACTTACTCCCACGGTGGACCAGCGCCGCCCCTGCCCGTCTTCGCTGTCGATGATGACACGGGTGACCGCCTCGGTGCCGCCATTGGTGATCCGCACCTTGAAATCCACCAGCTTCATGTCGTCGATGCAGGCCTGATAGGGGCCAAGATCCTTGCCAAGCGCCTTGGCCAGCGCGTTGACCGGGCCACGGTCGGACCCCGCCTCGTCCATGCTGTCGGACACCGACATCATCTTGCGATCCCCGATCTTGACGACCACCACCGCCTCGGAAAGCGAGATCATCCGGTCATAGCGGTTCTTGCGCCGTTCGACCGTAACCCGGTAGCGCTTGACCTCGAAGAACTCGGGGCAAAGGCCAAGCTCGCGGCGGGCGACAAGCTCGAAACTGGCCTGCGCGCCGTCATAGGCATAGCCCTGATCCTCGCGTTCCTTCACGACCTCAATGATCCGGCCAAGACGGGGGTCTTTCGGATCGACCTTGATCCCCGCCGCCGCCAGCCGGGCGCGCAGGTTTGACTGACCCGCCTGATTGGACATCGGAATGACGCGCTCATTGCCAACCAGCGCCGGGTCGATGTGTTCGTAGGTGGTGGGGTCTTTAAGGATGGCGCTGGCATGCAGCCCCGCCTTGTGGGCAAAGGCTGACGCACCGATATAGGGGGCTGACCGCAACGGTACCCGGTTCAGGATATCGTCCAGCATCCGAGAGGTCTTGAGCAGCCCCGCCAAGGCCTGCTGGCTGACACCGGTCTCAAACCGGCTGGCGAAGGGTTCCTTCAGAAGCAGCGTCGGGATCAGCGAGGTCAGGTTGGCATTGCCGCAGCGTTCGCCCAGCCCGTTCAGCGTGCCTTGCACCTGACGGCACCCCGCCTCGATCGCGGCAAGGGTATTGGCCACGCCATTGCCGGTATCGTCATGGCAATGGATGCCCAGCCGGTCGCCGGGAATGCCAGCGGCCACCACCTCGGCCATCACGCGGCTGATCTCGGCGGGCAGCGTGCCACCGTTGGTGTCGCACAAGACCACCCACCGCGCGCCCGCCTCCAGTGCGGCGGTCAGGCAGGACAGGGCGTAGGCGGGGTTGGCGCGGTAGCCGTCGAAGAAATGTTCGGCGTCCAGCATCGCCTCACGCCCCTTGGCAACAAGATGGCGGATGGATGACGCTATGGCCTCGCGGTTTTCGTCCAGAGTGACGCCAAGTGCTGTGATGACGTGAAACTCATGCGTCTTGCCGACAAGGCAGACGGCGGGGGTATTGGCGTTCAGAACGGCGGCAAGAACGTCGTCATTCTCGGCCGACCGGCCCACGCGGCGGGTCATGCCGAAAGCGGTCATCGTTGCTTTGGTTTCTGGCGGGGCGGCGAAAAACTCGCTGTCGGTCGGGTTCGCGCCGGGCCAGCCGCCTTCGATGTAATCGACGCCAAGGGTATCCAGCGCCCGGGCGATCTGGACCTTTTCGGTGGTCGAGAACTGGACCCCCTGGGTCTGCTGACCGTCGCGGAGCGTGGTGTCGTAAAGGTAAAGGCGTTCGCGGGTCATTGGAGCGCCTCCAGTTTCGCCGGGTCAAAGTCCGAGCCGGGGACGAGTTCCACGCCGGACTTGGACATGCGGACTTCGACGCCTGCGGCTATCAGGGCGGACTTGAGGGCATCGACGGCGGAGAAGTCCTTGGAGTCTATTGCTTGTTTCCGCAGGTGATCGAGCCGCTGTGCAAGCTCAGCGAAATCGGGAGAAGAACCGCTGCCCGCACTCAGAGAAAGCCAACTGTTACGAAAACGCTGGCGTTCAGAATCAGGAAGAAGCCCAAGCCAGCGCGCGTTATCAAGTAGAGCCTGAGGTTGATCTTGCAAAGCTCGCAAGCGAACCAATGCCATATGCGTGTTTAGATCTTCTGCCAATGCTTCAACGAGCGACCTATCAGCCACGAACTCTTCTGCCGGTGTTGGATCAAGCTCCCAAGTCTGAAGATGCCAATTTGCCAGCGTTCGGTCAGCGTCCTTCCGCTTGGCTTCGGTCCAGTCCATCGGGCTGCGATAATGCGTCATCAGGAACACGAACCGGATCACCTCGCCCGGGATGCCCTGATCCAGCAAATCCCTGACCGTGAAGAAATTCCCCAAACTCTTGGACATCTTCTTGCCCTCGACCTGCAACATCTCGTTGTGCAGCCAATAGTGGGCAAAGTCGCCGTGGGGGTGGGCGCAGGCGGATTGGGCGATTTCGTTTTCGTGGTGGGGGAATTGCAGGTCCAGGCCGCCGCCGTGGATGTCGAAGGACTGGCCCAATAGTTCATGCGCCATGGCGCTGCATTCGATGTGCCAACCAGGGCGGCCCCTGCCCCAGGGCGAGGACCAGCCGGGTTCTTCGTCCGAGGAGGGTTTCCACAGCACGAAGTCCATCGGGTCTTCCTTGAAGGGCGCGACCTCCACCCTTGCGCCGGCGATCATGTCATCGACGCTGCGGCCAGAAAGCTTGCCATAGTCCTTGTAGCTGCGGACCCGAAAGAGGACGTGGCCGTCCTTGGCATAGGCATGGTCGGACGCGATCAGCCCATCGATCATCGCGATCATCTGGGTGATGAATTCGGTGGCGCGAGGCTCGGCATTTTCAGACACAACGCCCTTGATACTCGGCCTGAGCGCCCCCAGCGCGTCCATGTCGGCGTGATACCAGGCGATGGTTTCCTCGGTCCGCTGGTGGATCAGCTCTTCCAGCGTTCCCGGCGCGCCGGCCTTCTGGCGACGCAGCGCCTCGGCGTTGATCTTGTCATCGACGTCGGTGAAGTTGCGGACATAGGTGACGTGATCCGCCCCGTAGACGTGGCGCAGAAGGCGGTAGAGTGTGTCAAAGACGATGACCGGTCGGGCGTTTCCAAGGTGGGCGCGGTCATAGACCGTGGGGCCGCAGACATACATCCGCACGTTCTTGGCGTCGATCGGAACGAAGTCTTCCTTCTTCCGGGTCTTCGAATTGGTCAGGCGGATCGTCACCATGTCAGTCGTCCCAATACGCGGCATCCCACGCGCGGGGTTCGGCTTTTTCATCCAGGGGAATGACGAAGCGCCCGCGCGACCGAAGTCAGCGGGTAATGCAGCAGATGCAGATGTTGCGCAATGTCGTCATGCGGTTTCGGTAGCACGCGCGCGGCCCCGCGCGCAAGTGGCCCGAGGTGGGGCGGTCCGGGATCGGGCGGTTGCTGCCCCGGCCCTTTCAGTGGCCGGGGGGCAAAGCGGTCGCTGAACCCGAAGGTGGGCCTCAGTTGCCGGAGCGGGTGAACGATCCGCGATTGTCGGGGCCGGTTCCCAGCCAGCCGGCGACAGTGCGTGCGACATGCGCGCTGATCATGGATTTCTGCGTCTGGCCCTTGGCGCGGGCCGCGCGCATCTGGTCCCCCGAAAGCGCGGGCAGTTCGGCGCGGATATCGGTCGGGGCAAGCAGCACCTCGCCCGTGCGTGCATCCAGGATCTGCGCGGTGAAATTGATGTTGTGGACGCCAGCGTTCTGAAGCCGGGTTTCGGCCTCGAATGTGAGGGCGTGGAACCGGGTCACGGTCACATCGATGATGACAAGCCGCGAGCCGTTCAGCCCCTGTGCGCCGAGGGTGATGGCGTTCTTCATGATCAGTGCGACCTGCGCGTAACGGTCGCCCAGCGGGTCTTCGCGCCAGACGATATCGGCCGTTGGCAACAGTGATTTCTGTTCCGACACGACAAGCGTGCTTGGCACGTTCACCCGAACCTCACCCAGCCGCCAGTTGCGGGCAACCTCGGGGGAAACCGGATCATAGTCAGTCATGAAGCCGCCGCCGCCAACGCAGGCAGACAGGAGAAGGGTTGAAAGGCCAACCAGGGCCAGACGGCGGGAAAGAGACATAGATACCTCATGCAAGCGGATTTGTTCCGGGTCTATCGGTCATTCCTTAAGAATCCACCTTGGCCGGAACAAGGTGATGAAGTGTCGGGAACAGGGTGGAGGCTTGCCGTTTTGCCCAGATCATGCCCATTTGCGCGCCAACGGGACGGCGGGGCTGGAGGACGGGATGGATCATGAAGCGCTGAGGCTGTGGTCGAAACGGGCGGCGGACTGGGCGGCGGACTATCATGCGGGCCTGCGTGACCGACCCGTGCGCGCGCCTTTGGTGCCGGGGGCAATCGCGCGGCAACTGCCAGCCGGTCCGCCCGAAGCAGCCGAGCCGATGACCGATATCTGGGACGATTTCGAGCGGATCGTGCCGGGCGGCATGACCCATTGGCAGCATCCGCGCTTTTTCGCCTATTTCCCGGCCAATGCGGCACCCGCCAGCATGCTGGCCGAACAGCTTGTCAACGCGATGGCCTGCAACGCGTTGATCTGGCAAACCTCTCCCGCCGCGACAGAGGTGGAGCAGGTGATGATCGGCTGGCTGCGCCAATCGCTTGGCTTGCCAGAGGATTTTACCGGGACGATCCATGATTCGGCTACCAACGCCACCTTGTCGGCGGTCCTGACGATGCGCGAACGGGCCTTGGGCTGGCGCGGGCTTGACGAAGGGCTGTCCGGCGGCCCGGTCCTGCGGTTCTATGCCAGCGCCGAGACGCATTCATCTGTCGACAAGGCCATTCGCGTTGCCGGGATCGGGCAGCGCAATCTGGTGAAGGTGCCGGTGAACGCAGACCGCGCGATGACTGGCGCTGCCTTGCGCGCGGCCATCGCGGCTGACCGTGCCGCCGGGTTGCAGCCGGCGGGTGTGATCCTCTGCGCTGGCGGCACCAGTGTGGGCGCGTTTGACCTGATCGGGGACTGTGTTGCAGTAGCAAAGGCCGAAGGCGTGCCAGTGCATGTCGATGCCGCATGGGCCGGGTCCGCAATGATCTGCCCGGAGTTTCGCGGTCTTTGGGCGGGCGTCGAGGGGGCAGATTCCATCGTCTTCAATCCGCACAAATGGCTGGGCGCGCAGTTCGACTGTTCCGTGCAGTTCCTGCGTGACCCGGGCGCGCAGGTGCGCACGCTGGGCCTGCGACCAACCTATCTGGAAACTGCGGGACGCGAGGAAATCGTCAATTTCAACGAATGGACGGTGCCGCTTGGCCGCCGGTTCCGCGCGCTGAAGCTGTGGTTCGTGCTGCGGGCCTACGGGCTTGAAGGTCTGCGCGCCCGCATTCGCAACCACATTGCCTGGGCCATTGAGGCGCGCGACCAGTTGGCTACGCTGGAAGGGGTTGAAATCGTGACGGAACCGCGGCTGTCGCTGTTCACTTTTGCGCTCAAGGACGAGGCCTCGACAGAAGCGCTGTTGCAACGGATCAACGATGACGGCCGGATCTATCTGACGCAAACCCGGGTTGACGGGCGTTTTTCAATCCGGGTGCAAGTCGGATCGTTTGACTGTAGCCGCGAAGATGTCATGCTTATCGCAATGACAGTGAATGAGTTTCTTGCATGATGTTGATCCGCTCCCTTGCCATCTTTCTGACTTTGGCCTTTGCCGCCGTGGCACAGACGCCACCCGCCTCGCTGCCAGACCCGGCAAGCGACAGCCTTTCGGATTTTGCCGATGTGCTGACCCCGACCGAGGAGGGCCGGATCATCGGCATGCTGGAAGCAACCCGATCGGAAACCGGGGTCCAGATCGTTGTGGTGACGCTGCCCTCGATTGACGCCTTTGGCGGTGCCGGGATGCGACTGGACGCCTATGCCAAGGCGCTGTTCAACGACTGGGGTGTGGGTGACGCCGGGCGCAATGACGGAATCCTGATGTTGGTCGTGACCGACACGCGCGAAGCGCGCATTGCCCTTGGGGCTGGCTATGACGCAGTTTATGACGGTCGGGCGGCGCGTGTGCTGTCGACCGCCGTCCTGCCGGAGTTACGTGCGGATCGGCTTTCTGAGGGGATCGAGGCGGGGATCATCTCGTCGCGTGACCGGCTGATCGCTCCCTTTCAGGAAGGGCGTCCGGTCAGCCTGACCGAAGGCTTTGCCGAGGAACAATCGAGCGCGCTGCCATGGCTGGCCGGGATCGGCGGAGCGGGCGGGCTGATCGGGTATG
The DNA here is from genome assembly GCF_030373185.1 of Tabrizicola sp. Lineage (GTDB taxonomy): Bacteria > Pseudomonadota > Alphaproteobacteria > Rhodobacterales > Rhodobacteraceae > Tabrizicola. The sequence continues at coordinate 732,352 of NZ_JAUCZH010000001.1, read as the reverse complement.
GACTTTGGCGCAATGCGCGGGCCAGACGAACCTGCCCGAACTGTGGCGAACTGACCCTGAAACGCACGCGTGAGGTGATCGAGCCGCCAAGTTCGCTTGGGTCCGGCACCGGCTTGGAGCATCTGCATTGCACCTCCTGCGGTTTCATCGACCGCAAGTCCTTTTCCATCTCGAAACGTGGCGCAGGTCGCAGCGATGGGCGGGGTGGCGGGCGCGGAGGTGGATCGTCCGGCGGCGGAGGCTTTGGTGGCGGAAGGTCTTCTGGGGGCGGCGCGGGCGGGAAATGGTAGTCAAAGCCTTAGGTTGCGTCGCGTTCTTTGTGTCAGTCCCGACGCGCCGGCCTGTCGCGAAAGCGATGCTTCCACAGTGCCACAGCACTGGTCGCTGAACGGTCTGCGGTGCGGGACCGGCCCGCACCGCAATGGTGGTCGCAAAGCTGGCCTCAGAAGCGCAGGGAAACCTTGGCCTTCAGCGTGGTCGCGTCCAGATCGACTGTCGAGCCGTCAAAGTCCTTGAAACGGTGCTGCATCAACTCGCCGCCGACGCTCCAGCGGTCGGTCAGGGCATAGTCGATGCCTGCGCCAAGGAAATAGCCGTTGTCACGCAGGCTGTCGCCGCCGACCGTCGCGCTGGCCCGGGCGATTCCGGTGGTTGCGTAGATCAGGCTGTTGCCGAACTCGGCACCGCCCATCAGTTTCAGGCGGGCAACGTCATCCAGGGTGCCGGTGTCGCCGCCAAGGTCGATGCTGGCGGTGTCATAGTCCAGTTCGGCACCGGCGACATACTGGCCAAAGTCCCAGCGATAGCCGGCATGGACGCCGCCCAGAAAGCCGTAGCCATCAAGTCCGCCGTCATTGGAGTCAACATCGGCATAGCCAAGCTGCGCGCCGACATAAAGACCTGACCAGTCAACCGAAGCCGGCGCTGCGGGGGCATAGGTTGGGGTGACGGTCGGTTCGGACGCCACAGTGACCGGCCCACCGGCAAAGGCGGGGGCGGCAAGTGTCAGGGTAGCAATAACTGCTGCGAGGGATTTCATGATGGTCTCCTTTTTTTGAGCCGCCACTCGAACCGGAGCGGCTGCTGTAAAAGGGTTTGGGGTCGCAGCGGTGCTGGCGCAACGGCACCTCACGTCAGGGTGATGGGCCGTGTCAAGAAGCGGCGGAGAGATGCCGCTCGCTTTCAGGATGTTGGGCTGAATAGCGCCGAAAAGGGTGCGTCAGCCCCGATCGGCTAGTTCCAGCCACTCGGACTCCACCGCTGCAAGGGTGGCTTGCCGGTCGGCCATCGCCTCGGACGCCTTGCGGAATTTCACCGGATCGCGGGTGAAAAGATCGGCATCGGCCAAAAGGGTGGACAGCTTCGCAATCTCGGATTCCAGCCGGTCGATCAGGGCGGGAAGGTCTTCCAGCCGCTTGCGTTCGGTGAAGGAAAGGCCGGACACCCTTGCCGGTTCCGCCTTGGCTGGTGCGGATGCGGGCTTTGGGCTTGGTCTGGCCGCCTCTTCGGCTGCCAACGTGCCACGCTGGGCGGCATAGTCAGACCAGCCGCCGGGGTAGACCGTCGCCCTGCCCCCGCCTTCCAGCGCCACGGTGGCCGTCGCGATGCGGTCGATGAAATCACGGTCATGGCTGACCAGAAGAACGGTTCCGTCGTATTCGCCAAGGATATCCTGCAAAAGATCCAGCGTTTCGACGTCAAGGTCGTTGGTCGGTTCGTCAAGAATCAGAAGGTTGGACGGCTGGGCCATCAGTTTGGCCAGCAAAAGACGGGCCTTTTCGCCGCCCGACAGGCTGCGCACCGGGGCGCGTGCCATCGATTCGTCAAAGAGGAAGTCCTTGAGATAGGCCACCACATGCCGGGGATTGCCCCGCACCATCACCTGATCGGCGGCGCCCGAGACGCTCATCAATGGATCGCCGGTCAGATTGTCCCAAAGCGTCGCATTGGGATCGAGCCGGGCGCGGGTCTGGTCGAAAACGGCAATCTCGAGGTTGGTGCCAAGGGTGACTTTGCCACTGTCAGGAGCAATTTCGGTCGTCAGCAGTTTCAGAAGCGTTGTCTTGCCCACCCCGTTCGGGCCGACAAAGGCCACGCGGTCACCGCGCAGCACGCGCAGGCTGAAATCCTGGATCAGAACCTTGTCGCCATAAGCCTTGGTGATGTGTTCCGCCTCGATCACCTTGCGGCCCGAGGTCGGGCCACTTTCCAGTGCCATGGCGGCGGTCCCCTGGCGGCGGATCTGCGACGACCGGTCTGCGCGCAACTGTTGCAGCGCGCGGACCCGGCCCATGTTGCGCTTCCTGCGCGCGGAAATGCCTTCGACGGCCCATTTAGCCTCGGCCTTGATCTTGCGGTCAAGCTTGTGGCGGGCCTCGTCTTCCTCGGCCCAGATGGTCTCGCGCCAGTCCTCGAAACCTTCGAACCCGGATTCGCGGCGGCGCACTTCGCCCCGGTCGATCCAGAGCGTTGCGCGGGTCAGCGCCCGCAGGAAAGCTCGGTCGTGGGAGATGAGGACGAAGGCGGTGCGGGTGGAGGAAAGTTCATCCTCCAGCCACTCGATCGCCTGAATGTCGAGGTGGTTGGTCGGTTCGTCCAGAAGCATCAGGTCCGGCGCCTCGGCCAGAAGTTTGGCAAGCGCCGCCCGCCGCTTTTCCCCGCCGCTGGCGGTTGAAACCGGGGTTTCAGGGTTGAACTTCAGCCCTTCTGCCACAACGGCAAGGCGGTACTCCATGCCCTCGGGCAGGTTGGAGGCCGCGAAATTTCCCAAGGTTTCATACCCGGAAAGGTCGGGGTCTTGCTCCATGTAGCCGACGGTGGTGCCGGGGGCGACGGTGCGGGTGCCGCGATCCGCCTCGACCAGGCCGGCCATCACCTTCATCAGCGTTGATTTGCCGCTGCCGTTGCGGCCGACCAGCGCCACCCGGTCGCCCGGCTGGACAACCATGGTCAGGTCGTCAAAGACTGGATTGCCGCCGAAGGTCAGCGAGATGCCGGAAAGCTGAAGGAGGGGTGCGCGTGCCATGGGCGCGAGGTAGTGGGGGATTTGATCCGCGTCAACGCCCGGCCTGCGTTTGGCTGGCATTGCAGACGGGCAATGATTGGGAAAGGGCGCAAGATGGCACCGCTTGACGGGATCACCATACTGGATCTGACACATGTGCTGGCCGGGCCATTCGCCAGCATGACCTTGCAGGATCTGGGTGCAAGGGTGATCAAGGTGGAACGCCCCGGCGTGGGCGATGACACGCGGGCCTTTCCGCCCTTCGTGGATGGGGAAAGCGCCTACTTCGCCACGCTCAATGCTGGCAAGCAGTCCATTGCGCTGGACCTGAAGGCCGAGGCCGACCGGGCAATCTTCGAACGGCTGCTGAGCCGCGCCGATGTGCTGATCGAAAACTTCCGCCCCGGGGCCATGGACCGGCTGGGATATGGTTGGGCTGCCCTGCACGCCCGCCTGCCCCGGTTGGTCTATGCCGCCGTGTCCGGCTTCGGCCAGACCGGACCCGAGGCGTTGAAGCCCGCCTATGACATGGTGGTGCAGGCGCGCGGCGGGGTGATGTCAATCACGGGGGAAAGCAACGGCCCTCCGGTCAGGGTGGGCGCCAGCATCGGCGACATCGCTGCGGGCATGTTCCTGACCCAGGGCATCCTTGCTGCCCTTTACCAGCGGGAAAAGACGGGTGAAGGCGCGCTTGTCGATGTGGCAATGCTGGATTCGCAACTGGCCATTCAAGAGCATTCGGTGGCCATCACCACGGCCACCGGCACTGCCCCGGGCCGGACCGGCGCGCGCCATCCCACGATCACGCCCTTTGCCACCTACCGCGCATCCGATGGGTTTGTGGTGATTGCTGCCGGTAATGACGCGATGTTCGCCCGACTTTGTGACGCATTGGGCTTGAAGCTGGCCGATGATCCGCGCTTTGCCACCAACGCCGCGCGGTGCCAGCATCACGCACTGTTGAAGCGCTTGCTGGAGGCGGTGACACTTGGGGAGACGGTCAGCCACTGGATTGCCGTGCTGGAAGGCGCGGGCCTGCCGACCGCCCGGGTGCAGGACATGGCCGAAGTGCTGCGCGACCCGCAGATACTTGCGCGCAACATGGTGCTGCCGATCACTCCGCGCCCGGGCGGTCCTGCCCTTACCGCAACGGGCAATCCGATCAAGATAAGCAGCTTGAAGGAAGCGGCGGCGCGCCCACCGGCACCCGCGCTGGATGGTGACCGGCAGGCGATCCTTGATTGGCTGGCTGGCTAGTCGGCGCAGACATAGACCGGGACAAAGGTACCGCCCCAGAACAGCTGACGCCGGAATGCGCCCCTGATCTGCCGTTTCCGGGCATTGCTGAGCGCCGTGGCGGACCTACAACTGCATTAAAGTGGAGCTACCGGCTGGCACAACATCCACCCGCTTTTCCCCGGGCGCGCGCTTTACATCGCCGGTGGTGCGGTTCATGGCGTGCCGGTGGCGTCAGGCCCGTTGAAAAGGTTCTTCACCATCGCTACCGACTGCTTTTCCGACATCAACTACCGCTTCCTGCATGAGAGCCCCGAATGACCGACGACGCACTTGTGATCTTCACACCCTCTGGCAAGCGCGGCCGCTTTGCACTGGGAACGCCTGTCCTGACGGCGGCGCGGCAATTGGGGGTGGACCTTGATTCTGTCTGCGGCGGGCGGGGGATCTGTTCCAAGTGCCAGATCACGCCGGGCTATGGCGAATTTTCCAAGCATGGCGTCACGGTGGCCGAAGACGCGCTCAGTGAATGGAACTCGGTCGAGGATCGCTACAACCGCATCCGTGGCCTGACCGAAGGCCGCCGCCTTGGCTGTCAGGCAAAGGTGATGGGCGATGTGGTCATCGACGTGCCGCCGGAAAGCCAGGTCCACAAGCAGGTGATCCGCAAATCCGCGACCGAGCGGGTGATGGTGATGGACCCGGCAACCCGTGCGGTCTACGTCGAGGTGGAAGAACCCGACATGCACGAACCCACCGGCGATTTCGAACGCCTGCAACGCGCGCTGGCCGCGCAATGGCAGGTCGAGGGCGTCGAGGCGGATCTGTCGATCCTGCGCCGTCTGCAACCGGTGTTGCGCAAGGGCGAATGGAAGGTCACGGTCGTTCTGCACAAGGGCAACCACGATGCCAAGGCCCGGGTGCTGGACATTTTCCCCGGCTTTCACGAAGGCCCGCTGCTGGGGCTGGCGGTTGACCTTGGGTCCACCACCATCGCCGCACATCTTTGCGATCTGTCGGATGGGCGGGTGTTGGGGTCCAGTGGCCTCATGAACCCGCAGATCCGCTTTGGCGAAGACCTGATGAGCCGGGTTTCCTATGTCATGATGAACCCCGGCGGCGATGTCGAGATGACGCGCGTGGTGCGCGGGGCAATCAATGCGCTGGCTCAGGTGATCGCGGTCGAGGCCGGGGTGGATGCCGGGACGATCTACGAAATGGTCATCGTCTGCAATCCGGTGATGCACCACCTGTTCCTCGGCGTCGATCCGGTGGAACTTGGCCAGGCTCCCTTTGCGCTGGCGACCTCGGGTAGCCTGTCGCTGGATGCGCGCGAGTTGGAGCTTTCCAACCTGAACCGCAATGCACGGGTCTATGTGCTGCCCTGCATCGCGGGCCATGTGGGGGCGGATTGTGCCGCGGTGGCGCTGTCGGAAGAACCGCAGAAATCCAGGGACATGGTGCTGATCGTTGATGTCGGCACCAATGCCGAACTTCTGCTTGGCAATGAAACCCGAGTGCTTGCCTGTTCATCGCCCACCGGCCCCGCCTTCGAAGGCGCGCAGATATCCAGCGGCCAGCGGGCTGCGCCGGGCGCGATCGAACGGGTCGAGATTGATCCGGCAACGAAAGAGCCACGCTTTCGGGTGATCGGGTCCGATCTGTGGTCGGATGATCCGGGCTTTGCCGAAGCGACCGCGACGACCGGGATCACCGGCATCTGCGGGTCCGGCATCATCGAGGCGGTGGCCGAAATGCGGATGGCGGGGCTGGTGGACCCCGGTGGGCTGATCGGCGGGCCGGACCAGACCGGAACGGCGCGCTGCGAACCGCATGGACGCACCCATTCCTACCTCCTCCACGATGGCAGCGCCGAGGGTGGGCCGAAGATCATGGTCACCCAAGGCGATATCCGCGCAATCCAGCTGGCGAAATCGGCGCTTTATGCCGGCGCCCGGCTCTTGATGGATGCGATGGGTGTGGACACGGTGGATCGCGTGACCCTCGCGGGCGCGTTCGGCGCGCATATCAGCCCCAAACACGCGATGGTTCTTGGGATGATCCCCGATGCGCCCTTGGACAAGGTGACCAGCGCTGGCAATGCGGCAGGCACCGGCGCACGGATCGCGCTGTGTTCGGTGGCGGCCCGTGACGGCATCGAGGCGACGGTGCATCAGATCCACAAGGTCGAAACCGCCATCGAACCACGGTTTCAAGAGCATTTCGTGAACGCAAATGCCATTCCGCATGCTGTAGATGCGTTCCCGAACCTGATGAGCATCGTGACCCTGCCCGATGTCAGTTTCAATACTTCCGGATCGGGCGGCGGTGACGGCGGACGCAGGCGGCGGCGGGTCTGACACGCGCGACTGTGACTGACCGGCTTGCGCCCGAGCCGAAAACCCGTAACGTCGCCGAATGTCTGACGATCCTGTCGCTGATCTGATCACAAGATGCGCCGCTGCCGACCGTGCGGCGTTTCGAACGCTTTATCGTGACACCTCTGCGAAACTCATGGGCGTCCTCTTGCGTATCCTCAGGGAACGCTCTGGGGCGGAGGATGCCTTGCAGGAAGTCTATACACGGGTCTGGCTGCGCGCGGGACGCTATGATCCGGCGAAGGGCCGGGGCATGACATGGCTGATCGCCATTGCGCGCAACCTTGCCATTGACCGGCTCCGCGCCCGACCCGAAGCCAGCAGCGATGACGGCCTTGACATGGTGCAGGACAGCACCCCCCGGGCCGAAACCCGTCTGATCGCCATGGGCGAGGCGCGGCGGATGGCCGATTGCTTTGACACTCTGGAACCCGAGCGCGCGGATGCGGTGCGCGGGGCCTATCTGGCAGGACTTTCTTATATCGAACTTGCCGAACGCCATGCGGTGCCGCTCAATACCATGCGGACATGGTTGCGACGCAGCCTTCTGAAGCTGAAGGAGTGTCTCGACCAATGACCGATGCACCCCTGACCCCGGAAGAAACCGATGACGCGCTGGCCGCCGAATACGTGCTGGGCGTGCTGGATCTTGCCGAACGCAGCGCTTGCGAGGCGCGGATCAAGCGCGATGCCGACTTTGCCGCGCGGGTGGCCGCATGGGAAAGCCGGCTGGAAGGCCTGAATGACGATTACGCCGAGGCCCCTGCCCCGAACCTTTTGCCGGCAATCGAGGCGCGGCTCTTTCCGCCGGCCACCCGGCCCCGGACCGGGGCGCGGCTGGGCTTGATGGGCTGGCTGTCCGGCGCGGTGGTTGCCGCCTCGCTGGTGATCCTTTCGGTGGCAACCCTGACACCGCCGCAGTCTGCACTGGTCGCTGTTCTGGCAACGGCCGACGCGCGCCTGTCCTACGAGGTGCGCCACTTTGGCGGCACGCTGCAGGTGGAGCGGGTCGCCGGGATTCCGGCGGTGTCGGGTCAGGTGCATGAGCTTTGGGTCATCGCGCCCGGTGCCTCGCCAGTGTCGCTTGGTCTCTTGGCCGAGGCACCCTTGGTCGTGACCTATCCGGTGCCACCGCAAGGCTGGATGCTTGCCGTGTCGGTCGAACCTGCGGGCGGCTCTCCCACCGGTGTGCCGACCGGGCCGGTCATCCTGACGACGCTGGTCGGCAACGAGACCTGATCACGACAACGTGAGGCCGTGGCTGGTCTGAAACTTCGCCGCATCGATTTGCGTTCCTTCGGGTGTGAGACGGGATTGGCCCGTCCGAAACGCAAAGGGATGCCCAGGATGAAAACCTTGAAACTCGCCACAGCGATGCTGCTTCTGGCCTCTGGTGTGGCGCTGGCAGAAGCCCATGCCAACCCTATGGTTGGCGGCGCCCCGATGTTTGCTGACAAGAACATCGTTGAAGACGCGGTGAATTCGGCTGATCATACCACGCTGGTCGCGGCGGTGACGGCGGCGGGTCTTGCCGAAACCCTGATGGGCGAAGGCCCGTTCACCGTCTTTGCCCCCACGAATGACGCCTTTGCCAAGCTGCCGGCAGGTACCGTGGAAACGCTGCTTCTGCCGGAGAACAAGGACACGCTGGTCAAGATCCTGACCTGCCATGTCGTTGCCGCGAATGCGCTGTCTGGCGATATCATCGGGATGGTCGAGGCCGATGGTGGTGAATACAAGCTCGGCACCGTCGGCGGCTGCGACTTCGCCGTGATGGCCAAGGATGGCGCGGTGATGATCAAGGACGGTCAGGGCAATGTCGCCAATGTCACCATCGCCGATGTCCGCCAGTCAAACGGCGTGATCCATGTGATCGACACGGTGCTTCTGCCGGCGATGTGATCCCTTGTCACCGGTCGAAGGGCCGGGGCTGCGGGCATGGTCACTCATGCCTTGCGTCGTCCGGCCTGCCTGCCGGACCTGCGGGTTGCAGACCTAGTCCCCCATTTGGGATCTGCGGGTTCGGTCGGGTCTTCGGGCATCGCCCCGAAGGCCCGTTCCTGCTTCATTCCTGCCCCCAGCCCCCTGCCCGTTGTTGACCAAATCCAGCCCCGCACCTAACCTGCGCGTGTATTGCAGTCAGGCGGAGCAGATTTAATGCGTTTTCTTCAACCGATACTTGCCCTTGTTCTTGGACACTCCCTGCTGGCCGGACCCTTGGCGGCGGAAGGCAAGTCGATCATCGTCCTTGATGCCTCGGGGTCGATGTGGGGCCAGATTGACGGGCGCGCCAAGCTGGAAATCGCGCGTGAGGCACTGGGGTCGGTGCTTTCCGCGATACCTGCTGAAACCGAGATCGGCCTGATGGCCTATGGCCACCGCGAAAAGGGCAGCTGCACCGATATCGAACTGATCGTGCCGCCTGCTGCCGCGACCGCTGGCGCGATCACCGATGCCGCGAATACGTTGAAATTCCTTGGCAAGACGCCTCTGTCCGATGCCGTGCGCCGTGCGGCAGACGAATTGCGTTCGACAGAGGAGAAGGCGACCGTCATCCTGATTACCGATGGGATCGAAACCTGCGAGGCCGACCCCTGCGCCCTTGGCACCGAACTGGAGGCATCGGGCGTGGATTTTACCGCGCATGTTGTCGGCTTTGGCCTGACCGCTGCGGAAGGGGCCACCGTGGCTTGCCTTGCCCAGAACACTGGTGGCCTTTACATCGAGGCCAAGGATGCGGGCAGTCTGGTCGAGGCGCTGACAACGGTCGTCGTGGCAGAACCTGAACCGGAGCCGGCCCCGCCCGAACCGGTGATCCTTGCCGAAAATGTGGACCCTGTGCTGCACCTTGTCATCGGTGGCCCCGAACCGGAAGACGCGATCCTGATGGATGCCTATTTCGACTTCGTGGCCATCGGGTCTGATGGCACGCCGGGGTCGGATAGCGCTGCCACGATTTATGGCCGTTCGCTTGGCCAGTTGCCAGCGGGTCGCTATCTGATGCGGACGACGCTGCATTCCGTAACCGTGGAGCAAGAGGTCGAGATCGGTCCCGAGAGCGAAGTCTCCCGGCCTGTTGCGGTGCTGGACGCCGGCATCCTGCGCTTGCAGCTGGTCACCGAGGCCGGTGGCGAGCCCGAAGCGAATGCATTGTGGGAACTTTATGGTCCCGAAGGGCTCTACGATTCCGGCTACGGCCAGACCGTCCGCGTGTTCCCGGCTGGCGAGCATGAAATCACCGCCAAGCTGGAAGAAGTGACAGCGCGGCAAAGTGCGGTGATCACGGCGGGCGAAACGACGGATATGACCATCATCCTTGCCGGCGGTGTGCCGGTCTTTGCGGCCTACTATGCCGAAGGCGTGCCGATGGAGGGTGACCAATCCTTTGACGTCTACAGCGCGAAGGCCGGTCTTGATGGCAAGCGCCCCTACGTCCGCACCGATTACGGCGCAGGTTCCGCCCCGACCCTGCCACCGGGGGACTATGTCGTGATCGGTGGAGTCGGTGAAGCCAAGGTCGAAGTGCCGTTCACGGTCAAACCCGGCGAGCGTTTCGACGTTCCGGTGATCTTGAATGCAGGGATCGCCGTGATCAGCGCGCCCAATGCCTCGGCGCTGGAGCTTTATGCCGCCAAGATCGGACTCGATGGAAAACGTGCCTATATCCGCTCTGATTACGGGGATGTGATCCAGTATACCCTGCCCGCTGGCGACTACTACGCGACCGCCAAGGCCGGCGAGGCGACGGGTGACATAACCTTCACGGTCGCCGCTGCCGAACGGACCGAGGCCACCATTACCATCGCTGTGGGTCTGGCTGCTGTCAGCGCCCCGGGGGCTACCGCCTTGCAGGTCTATGACGCGAAGGTCGGGCTGGACGGCAAGCGCAAGGAAGTGCGCTTCAACTATGGCGAGACTGCCGATTACATGCTGCCGCCCGGAGATTATGTGATCGAGGCGCGGGCCGACAAGGCGCTTGCAGAGACCGCTTTCAGCGTCACGGATGGCACCCGGACAGAGGTGTCGGTGATCATCCCGCGCGGGGTGGCTGCAATCTCGGCCCCCGGCGCGCGTGAGATCACCATCTACCTGCCGCCCGACGGGCTGAACGGAAAGCGCGAGCGGATCAGTGGCGATTACGGCGAGGTTTCGCAGTCCACGCTGCCCCCCGGGGACTACATTGTGGTTACCGATTTCGGCAGCGATATCGAGGTTGAACAGCCCATCACTCTGGCCGACGGCCAGCGGCTTGAGATCGAGGTCGTCAGACCCTGATCGCAGAGCCTTCTGCGGGTCGGAACGTCTTGACGCCCGGCCCGCATTGGCATACCCCGATTTGCGCTGCGGGTGTAGCTCAATGGTAGAGCAGAAGCTTCCCAAGCTTACGACGAGGGTTCGATTCCCTTCACCCGCTCCAGCCCCCCATCACCGGATGAATCTGCCCCCGCTTTGCATCGGCGCGCTTGACCTGCGGGTTGCCGCTTTTGCAGATGGCTGCTACCAGATATTTACACTCAGGCAGGAACGATGCCTGACGTGGGGAATTCTTGTAAGAAGGTTCCAGCCGATGCGCGCCAGTATGGTTGCTGTCACTTTGTCCGTCCTTGCTCTGGGCGCATGCGCAAGTGATCCCGGCCCGGTTGAGCCCTATGCTTTCGTTGGCATCTGGGACTGCGGAGTTGCGACATTTGTCTTCACCAATACGTCCTACAACAACGGTTCAACCACCATTCCGATCCGCACGGCCACACAAAGTGGGCGCAATTTCATGCTTTACCTTGAAGGCGGCTCGAAGGTCGCGCTTGGTGCGGTGACCGCGACTGGCCTGACCTGGGTTTCCAGCGCGACCGGAGATCAGTTGAACTGTCGTCGTGTGAACTAGGCTTCCGTTCGGGCCGTCGACAGGCTAGCAGTCGTCGCGGAACATTCAGGAGGTTTTCATGAACAGCGATATCACCCGTTTCGGCACTGGCGCCCGCATGTCGGAGGCGGTGGCCTATAATGGCATCCTGTGGGTTGCCGGTCAGGTCGGCGAGCCCGGGGCATCGGTTGCGGACCAGACCCGTCAATGCCTGGCCGAGGTTGACCGCATTCTTGCCGAAGCCGGGACCGACAAGACCCGGATCCTGTCCGCACAGATCTGGCTGGCCGACATCGCCACCTTTGGCGAGATGAACGCGGTCTGGGACACCTGGGTTCCCCAAGGTCACACCCCGGCCCGTGCCACGGGGGAAGCGAAACTGGCGACGCCTGCCTACAAGGTCGAGGTCATTGTGACCGCTGCCTTGCGGTAATCGCCGCTGCTGGGGTTTCATACCCCCGCACCCACACCGAAGCAGCGGGGGTTTCACACCCCCGCACCCCCGTGGGATATTTCCGCAGAGAGGAAGTCAGCCGCGCAGGAAGGCGACCAGCGCTGCGGTTGATCCGTCCTTGCCATCTGTGCCTGTCTTGCCTTCCAGCACGGGTTGCAAGGCAAGCGCCAGTTCCTTGCCCAGCTCCACCCCCCATTGGTCATAGGAATTGAGGCCAAGGATCACGCCTTCGACAAACACCCGGTGTTCGTAAAGCGCCACGATCTGGCCAAGCGTGAAGGGGGTCAACTGGTCATAGGCCAGCACGGTCGAGGGGCGGTTGCCCGGAAAGACGCGGTGGCGGGCCTGTTTTTCCAGTTCGGTGCCGGTCAGGCCCTTCCTGGCCATGATGGCGCGCGCCTCATCGAGGCTGCGGCCGCGCAGGAGTGCCTCGGCCTGCGCCAGGCAGTTCGAGACAAGGAGGAGGTGCTGATGCGCGAGGTCTGGCTCATGCCCGCGCCGCGCCACCAGGAATTCGCAAGGCACGGGCCGGGTGCCCTGGTGGATCAACTGGTAAAAGGCATGCTGGCCGTTGGTGCCGGGTTCGCCCCAGACCACCGGGCCGGAGTGGGTGGCAAGATCGCTGCCGTCGATGGCGACGCGCTTGCCGTTTGATTCCATCTCAAGCTGTTGCAGATAAGCCGGCAGGCGGGCAAGGCGCTGGTCATAGGGCAGGACGGCGCGGGTGGCGTGGCCGCAGATCTGGTTGTGCCAGATGCCGACAAGGGCCAGCATCACCGGCATGTTCCGGGCGAAGGGGGCTTTCAGGAAATGGTCATCCATCGCCCGGCCACCGGCAAGGAAGTCGTCAAACGCCTCTGGCCCCACCGCGATCATCAGCGCAAGGCCGATTGGCCCCCACATCGAATAGCGCCCGCCAACCCAGTCTTCAAAGCCGAAAACCCGCTCAGGATCAATGCCGTAGGCGGCGGTCTTGTCACCGGCGGTCGAGACCGCGGCGAACTGGACGGCAGGGTTGGCGACCTTTGCTGCCATCCAGCGCTTTGCGGTGTCGGCGTTGGTCATTGTCTCGATGGTGGTAAAGGTCTTGGAGGCGACGATCACCAGCGTCGTTTCGGGGTTCAGGCCGCGCAGCGTGTCATGGATATGCGCGCCATCGACGTTGGACACAAAATGCACGCGCGGCCCGTCATGGAACGGCGTCAGCGCCAGCGTCGCCATCGCCGGGCCAAGATCCGACCCGCCGATTCCTATGTTCACCACATCGGTGATCTTGCCACCCTGCCCTTTATAGGCACCCGTCCGCACGTCACGGGCAAAACCGGCGCAAAGGTTGCGGATGCGGCGGACCTCGGGCAGCACATCCTTGCCATCGACGCGGATCTCCGCCTGATCCCCCGCACGCAGCGCCACGTGCAGCACCGCGCGGCCTTCGGTCAGGTTGATCTTTTCGCCCGAAACCATCGCCGCGCGCTTGTCGGCAACGCCTGAAGCTTCGGCCAGCGCGATCAGCGCCGCCTTGGATTGGCTGTCGATACTGGTCTTGGAATAGTCAAACAGCATCCCGTCGGCATGGACCGAGAAATCCGCGGCGCGGGTGTCATCGAACAGGCTCAGGATCGGCCGGTCGGCCGTGGCGGCCTGTTGCGCCTTCAGATCAGACCACTTGTCCATCATTCACTCCGCCCAATGCACGGTTGCGTTGTCAAGAACGGCGCGCACCGGCGCCTCGGTCGCGGGCAGGGTTTGCGCGCGTTCGAGGGCTGCGCGCTTTTCCGGGCCGGTAATCAGGATGTGGATGTTGAATGCCGCCTGAAGGACCGGAGCGGTCAGGGTGATGCGCGGCTCTCCGGCCGCTTCGGCGCGCAGAGCCATCAGGATCGGGGCGTTGGCGGACAGGGCCTCGTCCAGCTTGTCGGCACCGGGAAACAGTGACGCGGTGTGCATGTCTGCCCCCATGCCGAGGAGCAGGACCGAAATCGGCAGATGCGGGCGCACACCCTCGGACAGGGCGTCGAGCATGTCTTCGGGAGCATCCGCAGGCGCGTAAAGTGGCACCAGCCGGGCTTGGGCCGCGCGGCCCCGGATCAGGCGCTGGCGCACAAGCCGGGTGTTGGAGCGGTCGGAGTCTTCCGGCACCCAGCGTTCGTCGTTAAGGATTACCGCCACGTTTGCCCAGTCCAGTTCCACACCCGAAAGCGTGTCGAAGATCGGCCCGGGCGTGGTGCCGCCGGGGACTGACAAGGTGGCCTTGCCGTCGCGACGCAGAAACTCGCCCAGCTGCCCGGCGATCTTGTCGGCGAGCGAAAGCATCATCATTTCGCGGTCGGGATAGGTCTCGAAGTTCATTCCTTGATCTCCCGCCAGCGGCGCCCGTCGCGGTGCATCAGCATGAGCGCGTCTTCGGGGCCGGATGATCCGGGGTCATAGGTCTGCGGCTTGTCGCCGCGCGCTTCCCAGCCTTCGATGATCGGGTCGGTCCAGGCCCAGGCAGCCTCCACCTCATCGCCGCGCATGAAGAGGGTCTGGTTGCCACGGATCACGTCCATGATCAGGCGTTCATAGGCGTCCGGCACATCTTCAGCCTCATCGCCGATGGCATCGGCAAAGGACATGTCCAGCGGCACCTGCATCAGGCGCATGCCGCCCGGCCCCGGTTCCTTGATCATCACCATCAGGTTCATGCCCTCATTGGGCTGAAGCCGGATGACCAGCACGTTTTCATGCCAGCCCTTTGCGTCGTCAAAGATCGCATGCGGTGGCTGCTTGAAGGTGATCGCGATTTCGGACGCGCGGGCGCGCAGACGCTTGCCGGTGCGCAGATAGAACGGCACCCCCTGCCAGCGCCAGTTTGAAACCTGCACCTTCAGCGCGATGTAGCTTTCCGTCTTGGAGCCCGGGTTCTCACTATGCGTGACATAGCCCTTCTCTCCGGCCCCCGCGCCATATTGGCCGCGCACGATATCCGCGGGCTGCACCGGCTTCAGCGCCCGGATCACCTTGAGCTTTTCGTCCCGCACGGCGTCGGGGTCAAAGTGATAGGGCGGTTCCATCGCGATGAGGCACAAAAGCTGCATCATGTGGTTCTGCACCATGTCCCGCATCGCACCGGACTTGTCGTAATAGGCGCCACGGCCACTTACGCCGACGGTTTCCGCGACGGTGATCTGGACGTGGTCCACATATTCTGCCTTCCAAAGCGGCTCGAACAGGATATTGGCAAAGCGCACCGCCATCAGGTTCTGGACGGTTTCCTTGCCCAGATAATGGTCGATCCGGTAGATCTGCGCTTCGGTGAAGTGCTGTGCCAGAACCGCGTTCAGCGCCCTTGCGGAGGCAAGGTCACGCCCGAACGGCTTTTCCACGACAATCCTGCTCCATGCGTCGGCAATGCCGTGTTCATGCAGACGTTGGGCGATATCGCCAAAGAGGCTGGGTGCAACCGAGAAATAGAACGCGCGAACCACGTTTTCGCGCATCATCCCTTGCAACGCTGCCCAGCCGTTCGTGCCGGTGGCGTCAATCGGCACATAGCCGATACGGGCCAGAAACCCGTTGATCGCTTCGGGCTCTTGCCGCGCTGGCGGCACGAACTCCACAATGGCGGCGCGCACCTGATCGCGGAAGGCGTCCTCGGTCAGGTCGGCCCGGGCGGCGCCGATGATCCGGCTGTCGCCGGGCATCTGGCCCGCCTGAAAGCGGCGGTAAAGACCTGGCAGGATCTTGCGCCGTGCAAGGTCGCCGGTGGCTCCGAAGATCACCAGATCGAAGACGTCGACCGGAATGACACGCGATACCATGACTGTCTCCTCGGATCAGGCTGTGTTAGCGCTAACGGTGCCTCAATACAGACTGACCGCACGGATGTCTAGCATCGCGGGGCGGATCGGGAAACCTTTGCCGCGATCAGCCGTCCTCCAGTGCCTGCCAGCGCACGCGCATCAGGCCGGGTTCGGCGGCAATGCGCTGAATTGCCTGTTCCAGCGCCATATCGCCCACGCCTTCAGCCGTTACCGTTGCAGTCAGATCCAGCCCCCTTCCTGCCTCAGCGGGAGTGGCCCCGATCTCGGAAAGGTGCAAACCCCCAAGGGAAAGAGTTCGCAGGATCAGATTGCGCGCCTCTGATTCCTGCGCTTCGGCCACGGTAAGGATAACCCGGTAGGCCCGGAACACCGGCATGCCCGCGCGGGTATGTCGCTTCAACCATTTGACCAGCGGTCGCAGGCCAAGGTTCACGAAGACCACCATACCCGTCAGCAAAAGCGCATAATCCCAGGCCCCGGCCCCGGCCATCATTCCCACACCGGCGGAACACCACAAGGTTGCAGCCGTATTGAGCCCGTGAACGTTGAACCCGTCCCGAAAGATGATGCCGGCGCCTAGAAAGCCGATCCCGGATACAATCTGCGCTGCCACCCGGGTTGGGCTGACTTCGTCGGGGTAAAGCGCCGAAAATGTCACGAAACTGGCTGCCCCAAGTGCTACAAGCGCGTTGGTCCGAAGCCCGGCCATGCGCTGGCGAACCTGACGCTCGGATCCGATCAACGCCCCACAGGCCAAAGCCGTGAACAGGTTGAGCGCAGCAAATTCAAGCGCGATAACCAAGATGACCTCCGCGTAAGTTGCGGACATCGGATCACGCCCTTTCGGGAATGTAAACATAATGTAACGGTTTTATGACGGGTGCAGCCTTTAGCCTAAGCGTCCAGTTCCGCATCCCAGTAAAGGTAGTCCATCCAGCTTTCATGCAGATGGTTGGGCGGAAAGCGGCGGCCGTGCGCCTGCATTTCTTCCGCCGTTGGCGCCCGCGGACGACGGTTCAGATACATGCCCGCCTGTTTCAGGGATCTGGACCCTTTGCGAAGGTTGCACGGACTGCACGCAGCCACCACGTTTTCCCAACTGGTAATGCCGCCCCCGGACCGAGGCACGACATGATCGAAGGTCAGGTCACCCCTTGCCCCGCAGTACTGGCAGCAGAATTCGTCGCGCAGAAAAAGATTGAAGCGCGTGAATGCCACGCGCTTCTGGGGTTTGACGTAGTCTTTCAGCACGACGACCGAAGGTATCCGGAAGACCTGTCGCTGGCTGTGAACCACCTGATCGTATTCAGCAACGATCTGCACCCTTTCAAGGACCGCAGCCTTTATCGCCTCTTGCCAGGGCCAAAGGCTGAGCGGGTAGTAACTGAGTGGCCGATAATCCGCATTCAGCACCAAAGCCGGATAGTGCTTCAGTGCCGCGGGGTCGCGCACGAACTGGGTTCTGAAATCGCCGTCCATTCGTCAAAGACTCCACGCCTTGCCCGTTGCCGCACCGGCCACGAGGCGGGGGGAGCCCGCCCCGTCAACCGGAACTATATATGGCGTTTCCGCCTATGCAACCCCCTAGAGACTGCGACATTTAGGGGGTCTGCACCGCAGAGTTGCCGGAATTCGGTGACAGGGCCATGACAGTCATGGGGGGGCGACCGTATGTTCATGATGCGCCCAGCTTGCCCGGTTGTCACAAGTGTCCACGACAGGGAATTGTGCGGCGATCCATGCAGGCGGTCCGGCTGTCGTTCGGCCCGAACGGCCGTTCTTCATTTGCCATCCCTGAAACAGGAAGCGAACCTTGGGGCTGGCCGGCAAGACTTTGCCTCGCCAGCAATTTCCTGCGCGCCGCTTCCCGCCGGTTGCAGGTGCCAGCCCTTGCAAGCCAGCACCCTGCCCACGTATCAACGTGAAAATTCAGACGGAGCCCGCCGCATGCCCCTTTCCCGCCGCAGCCTTTTGGTCCTGACTGCAAGCGCCCTTGTCGCCGCCTGTTCGCGCCGCGATGCACCAGCCACCCGCAGCGATCTTTTCCCCGGCGAAACTGCCCAGATGCGCGCATTGATCCAAAGATCGGCCGCCGAACACAAGATCCCCGAAAGCCTTTTGCACCGCGTGATTCAACGCGAAAGCAATTACAATCCTGGCGCGCGCAACGGCCCTTATTACGGGCTGATGCAGATCCTGCCGCAGACCGCCCGCACCATGGGCTATCGCGGTGATCCCGAGGGCCTGCTCAATGCCGAGACAAACCTGCGCTACGCCGGTCGCTACCTGCGCGGTGCGTGGCTGGTGTCGCGCGGCAACGAAGCCGAGGCGGTCGCCTGGTATGCACGCGGCTATTACTACGAGGCCAAGCGACTTGGCCTTTTGGAAGAAACCGGCCTGCGGACCTGATGGAGGGTCCGCGTCAATACCAGGCGTCCACGGCCTCGGCCTTCTTGCGCGCCACGTAATCCTTCAACCCGTCGCGAATGCCGTCATCCAGCGCTGGTGGCTCATATTCCGCCAGACGCTTCTTCCAAAGCTTGTTCGCCCGGGTTGCGGCATCGGCGGACCCTGCCGCTTCCCATTTCTCGAAAGGCTCGTTGTCAGACAGGTCTGTGTCCCAGAACGCCGTCTCGTAGTGCTTCATGGTATGAGAGCAGCCGAAGAAATGGTTGCCCGGCCCAACCTCGGCGAAGGCTTCGACGGCCAGCTGGTCGTCATCAATCCTGATCCCGTCCAGATAGGCATGCAGCGCGCCGCACAGATCGGCGTCGAGCATGAATTTTTCATACGACATGGACAGAAGGCCGTCCAGAAAGCCTGCCGAGTGCAGGATGAAATTGGCGCCGCAATGAATTGCCGACAGCATCGACATCGTGCCTTCCATCATCGCCTGCCCGTCCGGCAGTTTCGAGGTGGTGAAGTTGCCCGCACAGCGCAACGGCAGGTTCAGCCGCCGGGCAAGCTGGCCAATGACCTGCGACCCGATCGCGGGTTCAGGCGTGCCAAAGGTCGGGCTGCCCGACCGCAAGGACATCGAGGACAGGAAGTTGCCGAAGATCACCGGCGCGCCCTTGCGTTCAAGCTGGGTCAGGGCGCAACCTGCCATCGTCTCGGCAAGGGATTGCACGATACCGCCCGCGTTCGTCACCGGACCCATCGCGCCGCCAAGAATGAACGGCACAATGACCGCCGCCTGATTGGCGCGCGCATAGGCGCGCAGCGATCTGGTCATGGTACCGTCCCAGACCAGAGGTGAATTGACGTTCACATTGCCAAGGATAACGCAATGGTCGTTCACAAACGCCTCACCAAACAGGATGCGGGCCATGTCGATACTGTCTTCACTACGTTCTTCGGCGGTCACGGACCCCATGAAGGGCCGGTCTGAAAGCTCGATATGGGCCATGACCATGTCCAGATGGCGCTTGTTCACCGGCACATCGGTCGGCTCACAGATCGTGCCGCCAGAGTGGTGGAAGTTCGGGCTGGACTGCGCCAGCTTGATGAAGTTGCAGAAATCATCCAGCGTGCCGAAGCGCCTGCCCCGGTCAAGGTCCATCACGAATGGGCTGCCATAGGCGGGGGCAAAGACCACATTCTTCCCGCCGATCCTGACCGAGTTTGCCGGGTTGCGGGCGTGCTGGGTGAATTCGGCCGGGGCTGTCTTGAGGATCTCTCGCAGCATGCCGGGCGGGAACTTGACCAGGAGGCCCTGCACATCGGCACCCGCGCGCTTCCAGTGATCAAGCGCAACCGGATCATCCCGAAACTCGATTCCGGTTTCGGCCAGAACCCGATCAGCCGCAGCTTCGATCCGCAGCAGGTTTTCCTCCGACAAGACGTCATAAGTCGGGATGTTGCGGACGATATAGGGTCGCCCGACCCCACCGCCCTTTTGCGCCCGTTCCGCTTGCCGCGCCTGCCGCCCGGACCGCACCCTGACCTCACTCATCGTCGCTCCTCCATCCCCGTCCCACGCCGAAACTCGACATGAGTGTCAGGTTTGTCGCAAACGGTGTGCCAGTCTGGTCAATCCGCGACATCGTGCGGGCGCAAAACGCCTCAGGTCACCACATCAGGCGCGGTTCTGCCGGTAAAGTCCGCAATCCCTGCCAACGTATGAGCTGCACGGATCACCGGGGCCAGCGCCTCCTGCGCGTCCAGATCAAGGCCCGCCGGTCCCGCAGCATAGCGTTCCAGATAGACCCGCAGCGTCGCCCCCTCGGTTCCCGTTCCCGACAGTCGATAGACGATGCGGCTTCCATCCTCGAACATCACCCGCACGCCCTGACCAGTGCTGACCGACCCATCCACCGGATCGGTATAGGCGAAGTCATCAGCCGCACTGACGGTCATCCCTTCGACCTGCCGCCCCGGCAGGGTGGCAAGGCTGCCACGCAATGCGGCAAACAGCGCGTCGGCCTTTGCCACCTCGATCGCCTCGAAATCGTGGCGGCTATAGTAGTTCCGCCCGTAAGCTGCCCAATGTTCCTTCAGGATATCGGCCACCGACTGCTTGCGCATGGCCAGAATGTTCAGCCACAAAAGGACCGCCCAAAGCCCGTCCTTTTCGCGCACATGGTCAGACCCGGTGCCAAAGCTCTCCTCGCCGCAGATCGAGGCCTTTCCGGCGTCCAGAAGGTTGCCGAAGAACTTCCACCCCGTCGGTGTTTCATACTTACCGATCCCAAGTGCATCGGCTACCCGGTCAGCCGCCGCACTCGTTGGCATCGACCGCGCTACGCCCTTCAATCCCGCCTTGTAGCCCGGCGCGAGGTGCGCGTTCGCCGCCAGCACGGCAAGGCTGTCGGAGGGCGAGACATAGACCCCGCGTCCAACCACCATGTTGCGGTCGCCGTCCCCGTCGGAGGCCGCGCCAAAATCGGGGGCGGCCCCTGAGAACATCTCATCCATCAGCGCCTTGGCCCAGGTCGGGTTCGGGTCGGGGTGCATGCCGCCAAAATCGGGCAAGGGTGTGGCGTTGACACAGGTGCCTTTCGAAGCACCCAGCCGGTTTTCAAGGATTTCGACCGCGTAAGGCCCGGTCACGGCACACATCGAATCCATCCGCATGGTGAATCCGCTGGCAAACATCGCGCGCAGGGCCGGGAAATCGAACAGGCTTTGCATCAGGTCGGCATAGTTGGCCACCGGATCGACCACATCCACCACCATCGGCCCAAGCTGGTGCCGCCCGATGGCCGCAAGGTCCACGTCCTGCGCTTCAAGGATGTGGTATTGGGTGAGTGTGGACGTGCGCTGATACATCGCCTCGGTCACGCTTTCGGGGGCGGGGCCGCCATTGGGCATGTTGAACTTGACCCCGAAATCCTCATTCGGGCCGCCGGGGTTGTGGCTGGCCGACATGATCAGCCCGCCATCGGTCTGGTTCAGCCGGATAAGGTGCGAGGCAGCGGGCGTGGACAGGATCGCCCCCTGCCCCACGATCACCCGTGCCGCCCCATTCGCCGCCGCCATCCGCAAGATCACCTGCGCCGCACGGTCGTTGAAATAGCGCCCGTCGCCGCCAAGGACAAAGGTCTTGCCCTGCCCCTGCGCGTCCCGGCACCCGACTACATCGAAGATCGACTGGACGAAATTCTCCAGATAGTGCCGCCCCATGAAGACGGCGGTCTTCTTGCGCAGCCCGCTTGTCCCCGGCTTTTGTCCGGCGATCGGTGCCGTCGCGACGGTGGTGACCTGAGTCATGACTTCTCTCCCTTGGGCTTGCCGGAAAATGACCGGAACAGCAGAACCGATTGCGCAGGTGCCTCGGCAAAGGCCCGGGCGTGCTTGCCATCCGGGGTATGGTCAGGGCGCGTGGTATCCAGCAGCAGCTCCCATCCCGGCGCGGTATCGGGCAGATGCAGAGGTGCTGCCGGGCCGGTGTTGAACACGGCAAACACGGCTTCGGGGTTCGGTTCACCGCCTTCGGCCGCCATCCGCAATTCGACGCAAAGACAGCGGAACGACGGGTCATGCCATTCTTCCGATTGCGGCACCGTGCCATCCGCCCGCCGCCAGATCACATCCGGCACCCCGTCCGAGGGGCGCTGCCGGGCGTGGAGGAACCGACGCTGGCGCAGCACGGGCAGCGCCTGCCGCAGGGCTGACAGGCGCGCAACAAAGGCCACAAGGCCCGCATCGGCCTTCGACCAGTCGATCCAGCTTGTCTCATTGTCCTGCGCATAGGCGTTGTTGTTTCCGCCCTGCGTGTGGCCGATTTCATCGCCCGCCAGAAGCATCGGCACGCCTTGGGCCAGCATCAGCGTCGCCAGAAGGTTGCGCTTGCGCAAACCCCGCGCCGCCAGCACCTTGGCATCCTTTGTCGGCCCCTCTGCCCCCAGATTGTCCGAGTGGTTTTCGTGGTGGCCATCGCGGTTATCCTCGCCATTGGCGAAGTTGCGCTTGATGGTGAAGCTGACCAGATCTTCCAGCGTGAAGCCGTCATGGCTGGTGATGAAGTTGACCGAAGACGTCGCCGCCCGGCCAGAATGGTCAAACCGGTCCGCGCTGCCCAGAACCCGCGCAGCAAGATCGCGCGTCATGCCTGCATCGCCCTTCCAGAACCGCCGCACCCCATCGCGGAACTTGTCGTTCCATTCGTGGAACGGGTGCGGATAGGCGCCAAGCTGATACCCGCCGGGGCCGATGTCCCAAGGTTCCGCGATCAGCTTGACGCGGCTCAGGGTCGGGTCTTGCCGGACCACATCGAAGAAGCCGCCGTTGGGGTCAAAGCCATGCGCCTCGCGGCCCAGAACGGTGCCAAGGTCAAAGCGGAAGCCATCGACATGCGCCACTTCAACCCAATACCGCAGCGAATCCATCACCATCCGCAGCACCATCGGATGTGTCAGGTTGAGCGTATTGCCGGTGCCGGTGTCGTTCACATAATGCCGCCCGCCCCCCGCCAAGCGGTAGTAGCTGGCATTGTCGAGGCCGCGGAACGCCAGCGTCGGCCCCCATTCATCGCCCTCAGCGGTATGGTTGTAGACCACATCCAGAATGACCTCGATCCCGGCGGAATGGAACCGGCGGATCATGGTCTGAAACTCCCACAGCGCGCCTTTAGACATGTAGCGGGGTTCGGGCGCGAAGAAGGCAAGGGTGTTGTAACCCCAATGGTTGCGCAAGCCCTTGGCCACCAGAAACCGGTCGTCGATGAAGGCCTGCACCGGCAAAAGCTCGATCGCGGTGATCCCCAATTTCAGCAGATGGTCGATCACCTGATCCGAACACAGACCCAGATAAGTACCACGCAGCCCCTTCTCCACCCCCGGATGCAGCGCGGTCAGCGATTTGACATGCGCCTCATAGATCACCGTATCGACGCGCGGCGTGCGCGGGGCGGTATCATTTCCCCAACTGAACGAGGGGTCTGTCACCACCGCTTTCGGCACCGCAAAGGCACTGTCGCGGGTGTCAAAGCTAAGATCCCCGCGGGGTGAGCCGATCTTGTAGCCCATCAGCGCGTCCGACCATTTCAGCCGCCCTTCAAGGGCGCGGGCGTAGGGGTCCAGCAGCAGCTTGTTGGGGTTGAACCGGTGACCCTGTTCGGGCGAATAAGGCCCATGGGCGCGAAAGCCGTAGACCGTGCCGAGGGTCAGACCACCTACATGGATATGCCAGATATCGCCGTCGCGTTCGATGATCGGCAACCGCGCCATTTCCTTGCGCCCGTCGGCGGTGAACAGGCAAAGCTCCATCCGTTCGGCATGGGCCGAAAAGACAGCGAAATTCACCCCGTCCCCGGTAAAACTTGACCCCATCGGCCAGGGCCGCCCGGGGCCAACCGCATGGCCCGAAAGCCGGGCGGGCAAATGGGTGGATTGGGGTGTCACGCGCAAAGTCTTTCGTATAGCCCGGCATAGGCGGCGGCGCTGGTCTCCCAACCAACGGGATGCGCCATGGCGTTGGACCGCAGTTTCGCCCAGAGCTTCGGCTGGGCATGCAGCGCCAGAACCTGCGCCAGCGCCTGCCCGAAGCCAAGCGCGTCAACCGGATGGAACGTCACCCCTGTCGCCACCCCAGCCGCCAACGTGGCCGGAGACGCCCCGATCACCGTATCCGCCAACCCGCCCACCAGCGAAACCACCGGCAGCGTGCCATAGCGCAAGCCGTACATCTGCGTCAGGCCGCAGGGCTCGAACCGGCTTGGCACGAGAACCACATCCGCGCCGGCAAAAAGCCGATGGCTCATCGCCTCGTCATAGCCGATCCGCACCCCCACGCGCCCCGGGAACCGCGCCGCCAGCTTGCGCACTGCGCCCTCCAGCCCCGGATCGCCCGAGCCCAGAACAATCAGCCCCCCGCCCCCCAGAACGAAATCGGGGATCACGGCGGGCAACAGGTCGATCCCCTTCTGGTCCGTCAGCCGGCTGACGACAATGGCAAGCGGCCCCGGCACCTCCAGCCCGAACTCTGCGCAAAGACCGGCCCGGGCGGCGGCTTTGCCTGCCAAGGACTTGCGATCAAAAGGCGGATCTTCGGCACCGGGGTTCCAGACTGCGGTATCCACCCCGTTCAGGATCCCCGAAACTGACGCCCCCCGTGCTGCGATGACACCTTCCAGACCCATCCCGAATTCCGGCCGCATCAATTCCGCCGCATAGGTAGGCGACACTGTGGTGATCCAGTCCGCCGTCACCAGCCCGGCCTTGAGGGTCGATATCCCGCCGTAATACTCCAAAGCCTCGGGGTGCCAGGCGTGACCTGGCAAGCGCAGCACCCCCAGCATGTGCGCCGGCGCCCAGCCCTGAAACGCGATGTTGTGGATGGTCAGGACAGACTTCACCCCGCCCGAGCCGTGATAGGCCAGATAGGCGGGCGCCAGCCCAGCCTGCCAATCATGCGCATGCAGGACATCCGGCTTCCAGCCGTCCAGCCCCTCGCGCGCAATCCGTGCAGCGGTCCAACTGAGCGCGGCAAACCGCACCGCATTGTCAGGATGTTCGCCATTCGGGCCGGAATATGGGCCACCCTCCCGGTCGTAAAGATGGGGTGCATCCAGAAGCAGCACCTGTACGCCGGCAACTTCGCCTGACAAGACGCGCCCCGGGCCGCCCCACAGGTCAGCTTCTTCCCAGACGACCGGCCACCCCCCGACCAGCGACCGAAGCGACCGATAGCAAGGCAACAACACCCGCATCTCCCAGCCCACAGCCGCCAAAGCTGCTGGCAATGCACCGACCACATCGGCCAGCCCGCCCGTCTTGACCAGTGGCACACATTCCGACGCCACCGAAAGCACCCGACCGCCCATGACCCACCGCTCCCCGTCCTGCTCTTTTTAAAAATACTCCACAGGGGGTCCGGGGGGTGTGAAACCCCCCGGGCGTCTCCGCCCGCGCGCCTTCAGGACAATGCCCGCGCCCGCGCGTCAAGCATGTCTTGCGTGATCAACACGATCCCACCTTCCGACCGGCGGAACCATTTTGCATCTTCCTCGGCATCCTCGCCCACGACCAGCCCTTCCGGGATGACCACCCCCCGGTCGATCACGCAATTTCTCAACTGCGCCTTGCGGTTGACGATCACCTGCGGCAGGGCCACGACATATTCCAGGCTTGAGAAAGAATGGGTCCGACAGCCGGTGAACAACAGGCTGTTCGACACAGCCGAGCCGGAAACGATGCAATCGCCCGACACCAGCGACGACACCGCCGACCCGCGCCGCCCGTCTTCATCATGGATGAACTTGGCCGGAGGCACGATCTCGGCATAGGTCCAGATCGGCCAGGCGCTGTCGTAAAGGTCCAGTTTGGGGACGAAATCCGTCAGGTCGATATTGGCCTGCCAGAAGGCGTCAATCGTCCCCACGTCACGCCAGTAGGGTTCGGTCTCCAGACCGCTCATCACGCAACTGTCGGCGAACTTGTGCGCCACGGCCTTGCCGTTTTTCACGATGTAGGGGATCAGGTCAAAGCCGAAATCATGGGTAGAACTGTCATCCGACATGTCCTTCAGCAACAGATCACGCAGGAAGGCCCAGTCGAAGATATAGATCCCCATCGAGGCCAGCGCATGATCGGGATCCCCCGGAATGGCCGGCGGATCCTTGGGCTTTTCCAGAAAATCGGTGATCCGCATGTCCTTGTCGACATGCATGACGCCAAAGGCACTCGCCTCTTTGCGCGCCACGGTCAGGCAGCCGATGGTCACATCCGCCCCTGCCTCGACGTGCTGGCGCAGCATCACCTCGTAGTCCATCTTGTAGATGTGATCGCCAGCAAGGATGATCGCATAGTTTATGCCGTAGCTGTCGATGATGTCGATGTTCTGCGCCACCGCGTCGGCCGTGCCGCGATACCAGTTCACCTCGTCCATCCTCTGCGACGCGGGCAGGATATCGAGGTATTCGTTCCGTTCCGCCCGAAAGAAGTTCCAGCCGCGCTGGCAGTGCCGGATCAGGCTGTGGGCCTTGTACTGCGTCGCAATCGCCATCTTGCGGATGCCCGAATTCACCGCATTCGACAGAGCAAAGTCGATGATCCGGGTCTTGCCGCCGAAATAGACCGCCGGTTTCGCCCGCCGGTCGGTCAACTCCTTCAACCGGCTGCCGCGCCCCCCTGCAAGCACAAAGGCCATGGCCTGAGAAGACAGGCGCTGGTTCGGTCTTGGTTTCATTCTCATCCCTCCCCGGATGGGCGGTCCTGCCGCCAGAATGTCAGTCCTGTCGCAGTCAATCCTGTTGCAGATAGACTGCCGACAGCGGCGGCAGGGTGACAAGCGCTGATTGCGTCTGACCATGCCAGGGCGTCTTTTCCGTGGTCACTCCTCCCAGATTGCCACGGTTGCCCCCGCCGTAAGCCTCGGCGTCGGTGTTCAGAATCTCCAGCCATTTTCCGGCCACAGGCAGACCCAGCCGGTATGAACGTTCCAGCGGGGTCATGTTCACCACGGCAACCACGGGCTTTTCCTTCGCACCGCCCTTGCGGACGAAGGAAAAGACCCCGGCGTCGGCGTCATTGTTCTCGATCCAGTCAAAGCCTTCGGGTCGGCAGTCATTCACATGCAGGGCCGGCACCTCACGGTAGACCCGGTTCAGGTCGCGCACAAGCCGCTGCATGCCCTTATGTTCAAGGATATCAAGCTGATGCCAGTCAAGGCTCTGGTTATGGTTCCATTCCGCGCCTTGGGCAAATTCCTGCCCCATGAACAAGAGCTTCTTGCCCGGATGCGCCCACATGAAGCCATAGTAGGCCCGCAGGTTGGCAAACTTTTCCCACGCATTGCCGGGCATCTTTGACAGCATGCTGCCCTTGCCATGCACCACCTCATCATGGCTGATTGGCAGGATGTAGTTTTCCGACCACGCATAGACCATGCCGAAGGTCATCTGGTGGTGGTGATATTTGCGGTAAAGCGGGTCTTTCTGCATGTAGCTCAGGGTGTCGTTCATCCACCCCATGTTCCACTTGAAGCCAAACCCAAGGCCACCCCAGTTTGCAGGGCGGCTGACACCGGGAAAGGCGGTCGATTCCTCGGCAATGGTCATGATCCCCGGCACTTCGCCGTAAGCGGTGATGTTCGTGGTGCGCAGAACGTCGATCGCCTCATAGTTCTCGCGACCGCCGTCCTTGTTCGGGATCCATTCGCCCTGTTTGCGGCTGTAATCGCGGTAAAGCATGCTGGCGACAGCATCGACGCGCAACCCGTCGATGTGGTATTCTTCCAGCCAATACAAGGCGTTACTGACCAGATAGTTCTTAACCTCTACCCGGCCGTAGTTGTAGATCAGGGTGTTCCAGTCTTGATGAAACCCTTCGCGCGGGTCTTGATGTTCATAAAGTGCCGTGCCGTCAAACCTGCCAAGGCCATGCGCATCGGTCGGGAAATGCCCCGGCACCCAGTCAAGGATCACACCCAACCCCTTGCGGTGCGCTGCATCGACAAAGGCGCGAAATTCGGTCGGCGTGCCGTGGCGGATCGTGGGGGCGAACATGCCGACCGGCTGATAACCCCATGATCCGTCGAAGGGATATTCGCTGACCGGCAGACATTCGATATGGGTGAAGCCCATGTCGGCGGCGTAATCCACCAGTTGTTCGGCCAGTTCGGCATAACTCAGCATCCGGTTGCCCGGCGCGCGCCGCCATGAGCCGAGATGCACCTCATAGACCGAGATCGGCGCATCAATCGTATGCAGCGCCTGCCGACGGGACATCCAGTCACCATCATGCCATTCGCCGCCGATTGTCCTTACAACACTTGCATTTGCGGGCGGATGTTCAGACCCGAAACCAACCGGATCGGCCTTCAGCGGCAAGACCGCGCCATGCGGACCCTTGATCTCGTATTTGTAGGTCGTCCCCTCACCCAGACCGGGGATGAACACCTCCCAGACGCCGGTCGCGCCACGCTTGCGCATCGGGTTGCGGCGGCCGTCCCAGACGTTGAAATCACCCACCACGCTGACGCGTTCCGCGTTGGGCGCCCAGACGGCGAAATGGACGCCCTCTACCCCCTCATGCGTGATGCAATGCGCGCCCATGACCTGCCACAGACGCCGGTGCGTACCTTCGCCCAAAAGGTATTCGTCCATCTCTCCCAGCACCGGGCCAAAGCGGTAGGGATCATCGAATTCCCAAGTATTTCCATAACCCTCCGCGCGAAACTTGTAGTTCGCCTTGCGCGCCATCTGATGGGTGAAAAGGCCCGGAATACCGGGATATGGCACCGCCTCTGTCTCGGTCTTGCCGGTCAGCACCCAAAGCCGGTCCGCCCCCGGCACAAAGGCCGTGATCTCCCAACCCTTGGTGCGTTTCTGCGGCCCCAGCACCGCAAAGGGATCACCATGCCAGCCCCCGGCAATCGCTTCGGCGGCGCCTCTGTCAAGTGTGGTCTCAGCCATGCTTTCCTCCCCGAAAGCGCGTCAGAGTGCGCCAGTCACGATAGGCCAGTCACGATAGCCAGTCACGATGCACCGGTCACAAAGCGCTTGTGGCCTGCCAGATCTCGTCCATGTAGCTGCGAATGGTGCGATCGGACGAAAAGAACCCGCTGCGTGCCGTATTCAGTGCCGCCATCTTCCACCACCGATCCGGGTCGGCATAGGCCTTGTCCACCTGCCCTTGCGCCGCATGATAGGCGTCAAAATCGGCGGCCACGAGGAAATAGTCGTGGTGCCAGACCCGGTGAACCAGCCCGTGATAGCGATCAGGCTCGTCGGGGCTGAAGCGCCCCTCGGCGATCATTTGCAGCACATCCATCAAGGGTTGGCTGGCTTCTATGGCCTTTTTCGAATGATCGGCGTCTTCGCGGCGCCTGGCCACTTCTTCGGCGGTCAGCCCGAAGAGGAAGAAGTTTTCTGCGCCAACTTCTTGCAATATTTCGACATTCGCGCCGTCCAGCGTGCCGATTGTCGGCGCGCCGTTCATCATGAACTTCATGTTCCCGGTGCCGCTGGCCTCTTTCCCGGCGGTCGAGATCTGTTCCGACAGGTCCGCTGCCGGGATCACACGTTCGGCCATGCTCACGTTGTAGTTCGACGGATAGATGATCTTCAGCAGATCTCCGGTCAGCGGATCGTTGTTAACGACCTCAGCTACATCATTGATAAGACGAATGATTTCCTTTGCAACGGCGTAGCCCGGCGCTGCCTTCCCGCCAAAAATCTTGACGCGTGGCACCCAAGTCCCCTTGGGGTTGGACCGGAGCTTGTGCCAATGGGCAATCGTCTCAAGGATGTTCAGAAGCTGGCGCTTGTATTCGTGGATCCGCTTGATCTGCACGTCGAACACCGCATCGGGGTTGATCTGAACCCCCATCTCTGCACGGGTCCAGTTTGACAGTTCCACCTTGTTCAAGCGCTTTGCTGCCGCGAAAGCCGCGCGGAAGCCAGCATCCTCGACATGTGGCTCAAGCTCTTTCAACCGGTCCAGATCCGCCTCCCAGCCCGCGCCGATCGTGTCGGTGATCAGACCGGCCAAGGGTTTGTTCGCCATCCGCAACCAGCGCCGGGGCGTAACCCCATTGGTCTGGTTGATGATCCGCCCTGGGTGCAGCCGGTGGAGTTCAGGAAACAGGTTCTGCTTGACCAGATCGGAATGAAGCGCCGAGACACCGTTGACCTTGTGGCTCATGATGAAGGCAAGTTCCCCCATCCGCACTTCCTGATGCTTCACGATCCCCACATAATGCGGCCGGTTCGGATAGGCGCGGCGGTGCCAGCTGTCGATCTTCTCGATGATCTGCATATGGCGCGGCAGGACATTGCCAAAGGTGAAAGTCGCCCACTTTTCAAGAGCTTCCGGCAACAGGGTGTGGTTGGTATACCCCAGACAAGCCCTTGCGATGGTCAACGCTTCATCGAAGGGCAGCCCATGTTCGTCCTGCAACAGACGGATCAGTTCCGGTCCGGCAATCGCCGGGTGCGTGTCGTTCATCTGGATCGCCACATGCTCCGGCAGCGCCTTGAGGTCGGAATGGCTGGCCAGATAGCGACGCAGGATGTCTTGCAGGGCGGCCGAGGTCAGGAAGAACTCCTGCTTCAGACGCAACTCCTTACCCTGATAGGTGGTGTCGTCGGGATAAAGCACCCGGGACAGCGTGCGCGCCAGCGTCTCCGGCTCTGCCGCCGCAGTGTAGTCGCCCCGGTTGAAACGCTCCAGATCGAACTGCCCGGTGGATTTCGCCCCCCAAAGCCGCAGCGTGTTGGCCCATTTGCCCTGCCAGCCGATGACCGGCGTGTCATGCGCTTCGGCGATCACCGTTTCGGCCGGATGCCAGATGTCGCGGCCATCCTTCGTCTCGACATGACCCTTGAACCCGATGGTATAGGCGCTTTCGGGCCGTGCGAATTCCCAGGGATGTTCCTGTGCCAGCCAGTTTTCCGGAGTCTCGACCTGACGCCCACCTTCAAACCGCTGGCAGAAGAGACCGTGTTCGTAGCGGATGCCGTAGCCGTAGGCCGGGCAACCCAAGGTCGCCATCGATTCCATGAAACATGCTGCCAGCCGGCCCAAGCCGCCATTCCCCAGCGCGGCGTCAGGTTCGTCTCCGATCACCGCGCGCAGATCCTGCCCCATGGCGGCCATCGCCTCGGTCGCCTGATCGTAAAGTCCAAGGTTGATCGTTGCATCCTCAAGGATCCGACCGATCAGGAATTCCATGGACAGATAATAGACGCGCTTGCGCTTTTCGGCCCAGGTCCGCCGGGTCGAGCTAAACCAGGGCTCGACAATCCGGTCCCGGATCGCGTGCGAAAGCGCCATGCGCCAGTCATGCACGCTGGCATGTGGTGCATCCTTGCCCACGGTGAAGGTAAGATGGCGCAGGATGTCAGCCTGCAACAGGTTGGGGGTCACGCTAAGGTCTGTCACGGATTTATCCAGCAAGGCTTCTCTTTCGCAAAGCCTATGCGCCATATGGCGGCGGTCAAGGCATCTATCGGGCGCAGCGACGACTATTCTGGATCGGGCCACGTTTCAAACCGCTTTTATGTTACCGCAAACATAGCCCATGTCCAACGATTATATTCCCCATAACCTAGGCCGTTGCGTAAATCAAAGCGCTTTGGAGCGACCGCAACCCCAAACCCCATGCTCTCAAAGCAAAAGCATCCAGCCCGCATTGGCTGGTGCGAAATGAGGCGATTTGAAGGGAGCTGCCGCGCAACCCTTGACCTTGCGCCCGACTGCAAGGCCAATGAGTTGGATTTGCCGAGGAAGCCAGCCATGACCACCCTATCGATTCCCGACATGAGTTGCGGACACTGCAAGTCCGCCGTCGAAGCAGCTCTTGCCAAGGTTCAGGCTGCCGGAGCTGTGCGTGTCGATCTTTCGACACGACAGGTCCAGGTTGACGGCAATGCAGCCCTGCCCGCCTTGCTGGCCGCGCTGGATGAGGCCGGCTATCCGGCGTTGGTTCTGGAATAGCGGTCTGGATCGGCGATCTGTTGCCGATGTCGCACAGGCCCGCGATATCGTCGCAGAATCGTCATTCTCCGGGCTTGTTGCGGCCGTCGACAAGCGCAATATGCTGGCAAGAAAACTAACAAGAGCCAGCGAACGGAGCAGTCAGATGGCCAGAACAATCGCCCAGCCGCAACAAGGCGGCAGCACTGGGCAACCGCCTTTCGGTCAACCTCAGCAACAGCAGGGCCAGGGCCAGGATGCCCGGCAGCAGCAGGCCCAAGAGGCGAGCATAGCGCCCCAGCAGGCCGGTCAACCGATCTTCCGAGACTGGGCATCGATCTGAGGCTGGGCATCGATCTGAGACTGGGCGTCACCATGAACTGCCTCCAACGTTGACAACACCCCGGCCAGCCGCGAGGCTGGCCTTCCAGTTTCCGGGCCGCGTGTCGTGCGGCCGCTGTGGTTTCAGAGCCATTTCTTCGTCAGGCCGTATCGGATGATCAGTCCCGTCTCTTCGATTCCCAACCTTGGTCCGGCCTCCGAAAATTCATTTGCGCGGGCCGGAATCACGACGGCCGAGGAAATCCGCGCGCTTGGTCCCGACGAGGCCTATCGCCGCCTGCTCTCTGCCGGAACGCGTCCGCATTTCATCGGCTATTATGTGCTGGTCATGGGGCTTCAAGGGCGGCCATGGAATGACTGCAAGGGCGAAGAGAAGAAGGCCCTGCGCAAACGTTTCGACATGCTGTGCAAGGGCTTCAACGGCAGCGAGGCAAAGTTGCGCGCTGACATGGAGACGGCTCTCAGTTTTTTTGGCGTGGTCGAACGGCGTTAGCAGACGCACCCGGCAAGTCACCAAGCCCCCGATGGCGCACGAGGCGCCGCAAAAGGTTGCGTGTTGCGAACATAACATACTACGGGGCGGCCCATGCTCTTATCCACAGAAAGATGACAGTGAATCGGCGTTGTTGCTTAACGCCCGCCTGAGGCATGATTGCCCCTTCCCCTGTCGGCATCACGCCACTCGAATGATCTCGGCTGTTGCGAGGGCCGAGAAGCGGTTCATCAGTGCGACGCGGATCTGGATTTCGGCGGTCTGGCGGTCGGGGTCTCTTGCCGCGATGCGTTCACCGAAGGCCTTGAGGCACCGCATCTTCGCCTCGATCCGGCTTCGGACGTGGTATCCCGTCCATCGCTTCCAGAAGGCTCTGCCATAGTGCCGGGTGGCACGCATGGATTCGCGATGTGAATCCTCAACGGTCAGAGTTGTGCAACAACGCCGACTGCTGGGACCAAGCCTTCATGGCCGATGGAAAAGCCGGTGGCTTGGCCGCATTCCCGGACAGGCCCAGGGTCCGAAAGCGAAGGGCGTCGGCTGTCGAAATCTGAAGACTGCACGAAAGCTTCATTTCCGCTCGGCCGGAGCAAGGCCAAAGACTTCGACCGCCGTTTTCCCTGCGGCGAAAGCATGGGTCCAGTCTGATTCCAGGACGAGTTTTGCCTCTGCATCTGCGATGAGGGCTCGGACGTTTTGTGGGGTAAGAGACACCAGACCGTCATCATCGCCGATGATCAGATCGCCGGGCGCGATGCTGGCCCCACCGATCTCGACCGGTAGGTTGACGGCGCCCCGCTCGGCACCGCTGGGGCCGCGTGGATTGATCCAGCGCGAATAGACGGCGAAATCATCCCAGCCGCCCAAGGTTCCGGTGTCGCGCACTGCCCCGTCACAGACTACGCCCGCAACGCCCCTTGCACGCAGATGCCCCGACAGAATGTCGCCGATCATCGCTGCATCGCGGTAGCCGCCCGCATCGATCACCAGAACCTGACCCCGCTGGATCACATCCAATGCCTGCAGGACGGCGCCGAAATCCGGCGCCTCGCAGCGGACGGTCACGGCCTGACCGAAGAGCCGTGGTTGCAGCCCGGCCGGCCGCAGCGGGCGGATTGCGGGGTCGATCTGCCCCATCTCCCGGACGAGATCGACGGCCACCGCCGTTGGAATGGCCCTCCAGCGGGTTATCTCGGCTTCTGTCAGATCACAGGTGGGCGAGGCTTGAAGGATGACAGGCATGGGGCCTCGGGGGTCAGAGGGAAGTGTTGGCATGCAGGGCCTTGCCAAGGGCCGCGATCCCGGTCTGGATCATGACTATCGACGGGGCCGAGAAGTTCAGGCGGGCATGATTGGCGCGCGGGGTCAGCGGAAAGAATGTCGCTCCCGGCACATAGGCCACGCGCGCCTGCGGCAAAGCCACATCCCGCATGAAGGCCGTGGCGTCAAAGCCTTCGGCAAAGGTGAGCCAGGTGAACAGCCCGCCTTCAGGATCGGTGGCGGTGATGTCTTGCGGGAAATGCTGGCGGATCGCGTCCAGCATTGCTTCTTTCTTGCGGGCATAGGCCGCGCGCAAGGTGGCGATATGGGCGGCAAGGTCATAGCGATCCAGAAACAGGCTTGCCGCGGCCATGTTCAGCGTCGAGGTCTGGGTATCCGCCGCAACCTTCAGACACCCCATCCGCGCCAGCAGATCCGGGTTGGCCACCGCCCAGCCGATGCGCAGACCCGGCACGAGGACTTTGGAAAAGCTGCCCAGATGGATGACACGACCCTCGGTGTCCAGTGATTTTAGCGTGGGCTGGCTCTGGCCCTGAAACCGAATATGGCGATAAGGCGTATCCTCCAGCACGATCAGGTCATACTGGTTTGCCAGTGCGATCAACTGCTTGCGCCGCGCTAGCGACAGAGTCACGCCGGTCGGGTTCTGAAAGTCCGGCACAGTGTAGATCAGTCTAGCCCTGGGATTGGCCGCAAGGATCTGCCCCAGAACCTCGGTCTGCATTCCCTCGGCATCGACAGGAACAACTGCATAGTCTGGCTGGCTGGGCTCGAAGGCGATCAGCGCGCCCAGAAAGGTTGGGTCTTCAGTGACGATGACGTCGCCGGGATCGATCAACATCCGCGCTGCGAAGTCGAGACCCTGCTGCGATCCCTGCAAGATCAGGACATCGTCGCCGGTGCAGGCCATGCCGTCTGCCGTCATCAGCCCGGCAATCTGGTCGCGCAGGCGCGGCAGCCCATTCGACGGGGCATATTGCATCGCTGCCCCGCCGGGCTGGCGGATGATCTGATGGAACACGGCGTCCAGCTGTTCGGCGGGGAACAATGTCGCGTCCGGATAGCCGCCGCCAAAGGAAATGATCGAGGGATCGGCACCCAAGGCAAGCAACTCGCCGATGGCCGATGGCTGAACCTTCGCCATCCGTTGCGCATATTTGAGTGTCATATGATTGCGGTCCCAAGCAGTGGCTGCTCGAATGGGACACGAATTGACGAGCCGCTGCAAGCAGCGACTGCCAAAGCCCATGACTGGCAGCGCCTTGATTGTCCAGACATCAACGAGTTGCCTAGCGATGGGGTGGCGACCGCCGTGCTGCAACGCTTGGCCCCACTCGGGGTCTATGACGCGGACACCTTCTCCCGCTTCCTCTTCAGCGACCCGAGGCTGCATCAGCGTTTTGTGGAAAGCACGCGCGACCTCATGTCGAGCAACTCCACGAAGGGCTTTAAGGGACTGACTGAAGAGGATGTGTTGATTTTCACCCGGAACTGAGCCGGTTAGGCGCATAATTTTCACTGGGAACTGAGCCATGTGAACTTCGCCAAGACCTCCAGAGGATACCCGGTGCCATAGCTGTGGCCAACGCCTTCTGTCTGCCATCCTCGCGCTTCAGCCTATCCAAAGGCCGCGTCCGGGCATCGTTGCCCAGAGCCTCAACCACCCTATGCATCACCCTTTCGACACGAGCCAAGCCCTCACGATGCTCAGCGCCCTGCCCCCTCCCAGCTTCTCTTTGATGTAGAGGTTCCGCGCATCTTCAAGGGTGCGACAGGGAAGGGGGTTGTCCTCGGAAAGGTTGTGCGGGTCTCTCAATGCCATGGCCAGCACCGTAGAGGACTTGCCGCTTTCCTCCAGCATGTCAGCGACGATGGCACCTGCCTCCTCCTCATCAAGCCCTATCGTCCCCTCAGTGAGCCGCTTGGCCTCTATCAGGGCTGCCTCCCAGATTTCCCGAGGCGTAGAAGTAGAGGGCACTTCATGGCCCCTTTTGGCCTGTACCAAGGCGCGGTCGAACTCTGCTTCAATGCGGGCATGTTCGCGGGCAAGTGCCGCAGGTGATGTGGCAGAGAAGATGCGCTTGAATTCGTCTTTCCCCATGAAGCCCTTTGCAGCTTCGGGTACACGCCGCCGATACTCGAACCGACCTAGACCCAAGTCCTTGATGTGCTTCAACGTCAACGACACGCCCATTTGTGGACCTCCTGTGGACCCGATTGTGGACCCAGAAGGCGAATAACGTCCTGTTATCGTTGATTTACTGGCGTTTCAAAAGTGGATGTGGTGCCCCCAGAGAGACTCGAACTCCCGACCCTCTGATTACAAATCAGATGCTCTACCAGCTGAGCTATAGGGGCGCTGGCTTCCAGATAACCGCAGCCCATTCGGCGCGCAAGACCCCCGTTGGGTCGCCGGTTCAGTCGCGCTGGCCCGGTTCGCGCTGGCCCGGTTCGCGTTGGCCCCGTGCGACGATTGCAACCGCCACCAGACCAACCGCCATCACCATCAGGGCCGCAGGGGCGGCTTCGGACAGACGCTCAAGGCTGGCAAGCTCGAACACGCGGGTGGACAGGGTGTTGTAGTTGAACGGGCGCAACAGAAGTGTTGCGGGCAGTTCCTTCACGCAATCCACGAAGACGACCAGGAGCGCGGTCAGCACAGATCCCCGCATCAGGGGCAGATAGACTGAACCCAAGGCCCCCCCCGCCGTCCGCCCCAAGGACCGCGCGGCCATGGGAAGGGATGGGGAAACCCGCCCGAAGGCTGCATCAAGCGCCCCCTGCGCGATCCCGAAAAAGCGCACAAGATAGGCCAGCCCAAGGGCAAAGGCGGTTCCGGTGATCAATAGCCCGGGGTCATGACCTGTGACCGCCAACACCGCATCGGCCAGCCGGTGATCAAGCGCCGCCAAGGGAAACAGCAGCCCCAGCGCCAGCACTGCCCCCGGCGCGGCATAGCCGATCAGCGTCAGCGGAAGTACCCAGCGCACTACCCGGCTGCCAGAAAGCCGCAGCGCGTATACCAGAAACAGCGCGGCCCCCACAGTGGCAAGCGACGCAACCCCCGCCACAACAAGCGTGTTTACCAAGGCCTTGGTCAGCCCCGGCGCAAGCCAGCCCTCTGGCGCGCCAAGGCTATGGGCCAGCATCACCCCGACCGGCAACAGGAAGCCGCCTGCAAAGGGCAAGAGGCAGAACCCCGTCGCAAGCCAGCGGCGCGGACCGGCAATGGCCTGCGGCGCAATCGGGCGGGCGCTGCGGCCAAGGCGATGAAAGCGCGCACCGCCACGCCCTGCCCGCTCCAGCCCGACCAAAAGCAGGATCAGCAGCAACACCACCCCGGCAATCTGTGCAGCACCCCCCGCGTTGCCGCCGTTCAGCCAGGTTGAAAAGATTCCCGTTGTCAGGGTTTGCACCCCGAAATGATGCACGGTGCCGTAGTCGGCTACGGTTTCCATCAAGGCAAGCGCCACTCCGGCGGCGATTGCCGGGCGGGCCAGTGGCAGCCCAACGCGCAAAAACAGCGCCCAAGGCCCGCAGCCAAGCGCACGGGCGACCTCATAGGTGCAACCCGATTGTTCGCGGTACGCCGCGCGGGCCAGAAGATAGACATATGGATAAAGCGCCAGAGACAGCACCAGAACCGCCGCCCAAAGCGACCGGGTCTGCGGAAACCAGTAGTCGCGCGCCGAGGCCCAGCCAAAGGCCCCCCGCAACGCAGATTGCAGCGGCCCGGCGTAATCCAGAAAATCGACCAGCGCATAGGCCCCGACATAGGCCGGGATCGCCAGCGGAAAAAGGAGCGCCCAGGCCAGCCAGTCGCGCCCCGGAAAGCGGTATTGGCTGACCAGCCATGCCGCCCCAGTCCCCATTGCCGCCGTCAGCACAGCCACACCGAGCATCAGCAGGATGGTCGTCAGAAGATAGCGCGGCAATACCGTGGCCATCAGATGCGGCCAGATGTTTTCCACCGGATTGAAGGCGATCCAGATGATCGAGGCAATCGGCGCAAGCACGATTGCGGCCACGAAAATCGCCCCCGGCGTCCAGAGGTCCAGCCGTCTGCGCGGTGCTTTTTCGGCAACTTGACTGAAATGCTCGGTCATCGCGGGACGGCTTACAGGAAAGCGGTTTAACTGTCCACAAAAGCCCGTATAGTCTCGACAAGAAGGCGGCCCCGGTTGGGCGAAGTGAAGACAGGCCCAATGCGTATCGTCTACCACCTTGGCGCTCATTGCACCGATGAAGACAGGCTGGTCCGCTGCCTTTTGAAGAACCGCGCGATCCTGGCCGATCAGGGCATCATGGTGCCGTCCCCGACCCGCTACCGCAAGTTGATGCGTGATACCGCTGTTCAGTTGCGCGGACAGGACGCGTCCGAAGAAACTCAGGCCATGATCCTTGAACAGATCATGGACGGGGACCATGCCGAACGGTTGATCCTGTCGTGGGACAGTTTCCTGTCCTTTCCCGCATGGGCGGTGCGCGGGTCGCTTTATGTCTTCGCGGGCGAACGGATCCGCGCCTTCACCCGGATATTCCCCGGGATCGAGGCTGAGTTTCACATGGCCATCCGCAACCCCGCCACCTTTCTGCCCGCCTTGCAGTCAAAGGTGAACGCGAAGGGATCCGATGACATCCTTCGCAAGATGGACCCGCTTTATCTGCGCTGGTCGGATGCGGTACAGCAGATTCTGGCCCAGAACCCCGGTGTTTCCCTGACCATCTGGTGCGATGAGGAAACGCCGCTGATCTGGCCCGAGGTC
This sequence comes from Tabrizicola sp., assembly GCF_030373185.1. Classification (GTDB taxonomy): domain Bacteria; phylum Pseudomonadota; class Alphaproteobacteria; order Rhodobacterales; family Rhodobacteraceae; genus Tabrizicola. The sequence continues at coordinate 693,874 of NZ_JAUCZH010000001.1, read as the reverse complement.
TTGCAGGCCGTCTCCGGCCACGCGCCTGATACGGTGTTGGCGGATGCCGATGAGCTGCTGTCGATGATCATGTCAGACATCGGCATGGCCCGGATGAAAGCCTATTGCTCTGCCCACCCGCCGCAGTCGGTGGCGCAGCGTCGGCGGGTCGTTTCGGCTTTCCTCGAGAAGTTCGCCCGGCAAGATCGGATCGAAATGGAAATAGATCTTCCGGGCTGGACAGATGATACTGTGGCGGCCATGACCAGCCGCTACATGGAAGACGTCGAACGCATCCGGCGTCTGCCTGGGGTCAGGGTGATCGAATCCTAAGGCTGCGGGAAAGGCCCCGCAACCTGTCCCGCCGAGCGCTGGATGTCAGGACATTCCAAGGGCGGACTTGTAAAGCTCCAGCACCGCTTCTTCTTCGGCCAACTCATCCGGCTTGCGTTTGCGCATCGCAATGACCTTGCGCATGACGCGTGTGTCGTAGCCGCGCCCCTTGGCTTCGGCCATCAGCTCTTTTTGCTGATCGGCCACGTCCTTTTTTTCTGAGTCCAGCTGTTCGAAACGTTCGATGAACTGGCGCAGCTCGTCAGCGGTCACGGCATAGGGATCGTTCGCGTCGGCCATCTTCGTCCTCTGGATGCAAGGTCTGTGTCGCCCCGGTTCCTACCCTGCCCCGGCGGGCGGGTTCAAGCAGGATCGGCACAGAGTTGCCGGGGGCCATTCTCCCGCGGGCATCCTTGCCGCAGACAGGCGAAGCAGCTAGGACGCGGCAACGAAAACCCGGAGGGAGAATAATGCAGGCTTTGATCTGGACTGGCGCGGGACTTACGCTGATCGGCGTGGGTGGGCTGGGCTACTGCGTGTTCCGGGCCATGCGGGCGCGCAAGGCCGGGCTGGAAGACAGCGAAATGCGTGCCGAACTGCAGCGCGTCGTGGCCATCAACATGGGCGCGCTTGGCCTGTCGATCCTTGGTCTCTTGCTGGTGGTCGCCGGGATATTTCTGGGCTGAGCCTTAGCGGTCCAGCGCCGAAAGGCGCAATCCGTCCTGGATAAGCCGGTCCAGAAGCGGTGCTGGCGACCAGAGCGGGCTTTCCTCTGCCCAAAGCCGCAGGTCATGGCGCAGGACCAGCAGGCCACGCTGGTCTGCCTGATGCATCGGCCCCCCGCGCCAGCGCGGAAACCCGTGACCGGCCACCATCGCATGATCCACATCCGACGGACGGCGTGCGATGCCCAGATCCAGCAGGCGCAACCCTTCATTGGCCATTGCTGCCAGCCAGCGGTCGCGGATCTGAACCGCGGTCATGTCTGGCGGCGGCGCGGCCGGATCCGGGACGCCGCCTTGAAGGCTTTGTGGCACGACTGCGCCGAATGGAACCAGCGCCGCCCCAAGCCGACGCGGTGACACGCCACGCGAAGAAAGGTGCAGCAAGACCGCCATCCCCGCCGCCGAGACCCGTTCGCCAAGAATGGGGCGCTGGCCGACAAGAAGCGGCGGCAACCCCAGCCGGCGCAGGACCGCGACGGCAGTGGCAATAGCGTCGGGCGCTTCCTCGGCCAGGACCGAAAGCTCGCAAGCCCGCCCGGAGGGGGCAATGGACAGACCCATCTCGCCCTCGGCCCCGCCCAGAACCAGTACTGCGGTTCCGGGGGTGGCACGACTTGAAAGGTCGGCATTCGCAAGATTGGCATGCACCTGAAACGGGATCCCGGCAAGTGCGGCGGGATCAGCAACAATCCGCAACAATGGCCCGGAGGGCAACTGCCCATCCGCCGCCGACGCCTCTGGTTCGGGCTGAAGCCAGACAACCGCCATCCCCTTGGCAACGGCGGCGCGCGCCAGAACGCCAAGGCCTTGCCCGCGCCCGGAAAGCGCGATGCGGTCTGTGAAACTGGCGCCGGCCCGGGCAACGGCAGGCGGCAGCGCAGCCGCACGTCGTTCGGCCTTGACCGCAGCACAAAGCCCGGCTGCCTCGGGCGTCTTCTCCAGATCCTCCCGGGTAACCGCTTCGAAAGCCTGCGCGGCCTCCGGGGGCAGCAGCAGCGCAGCCTCCACACAGTCAATGATCCGTCCGACCGCAGGCAAAGCCCGCGGATATGCGCGCCGCGCCCCGGCAATCGCGGCTTGCCAGGTAGCGGCGGGTTCTACAGGACGCGGAGCGCGCGGGCTGTCGGCCAGGGCTTCGGCCAACGCTATCGCCTCATCCAGAAGCGGGCCGTCGACCACGGCCCCCAACAGTCCCAGTCCCAGCGCCTCGTCTGCGCCAACCGCGCGCCCGGTCAGCAAAAGACGCAACGCAGCCACTGATCCGACCAGTGTTGGCAGACGCCGAGAGGTGCCAGCTTCCGGGCAAAGCCCAAGCGCGATCTCTGGCAGCGCAATGCGGCATCCGGGGCTGGCAATCCGCGCGGTGGCCGCAAGTGCAAGCTCGGCCCCCGCCCCCATCACAAGGCCATGCAGCGCTGCAACAACAGGCACCCTTGCCTCTGCAATCGCCGTGCAAAGATCTGCCAGCCGCGGGGTTGCGTGGTCCGGCTCCAGCGGCAGCGCGCTGGAGAATGTCGTCCCCCTTGCCGCAAGGACGATGGCGCTGCAATCCGCTGTCTCGATCTCGCGCAGCAGGGCGCGGCGCAGCGCAGGACTGATTGTATTGGCAGGACCATTGCCCAGCGTCAGGACAAGTGTCCTGCTTCGCCGTTCAACCGCAACTCCGCTTGATGCCATGATGGCAGCCCCTTGCCCGCCCGCACAAGTAAGGCGCAATCTCAAGGGCTTGGCAAGTTCATACCGCCAGCACGAACCGAACTGACCGGTCGGATCAATTCAGACGGATCAGGTCATACGGGCATGTTGTCAAAGCCCGCCTCGATCATGGCGTCGGTCTGGCTTTCGGTTTCGTCGGTGGACCGGCAATCGGTGCCGGTCATCTGCGGAGTGGCAGAGTGCCGTCCGGGCATCAGCGCGACCAAAGCCTGCATCTCGGCCAGCAGGCGTTGCAGGCCCTGATCTTGCAAGATCAGACCGCGCGGATCATGGTCGCCGGGTTGCCCGATTGTGGTGGAACGAACCTGCGTCATCGGGCGCAAATCCGGCAGAACGGGGTCCAGGGCAGCACGTCAAGCCGCTCCTCTGCAATCTCGGCACCACAGCGGACACAAAGGCCATAGCTGCCGACCTCAATCCGCTGCAACGCAGACCGGATCTGCGGAATTTCGGCCAAACCAGCCATTCCGGTGGCTTCCAGCACCTCATCGACCTCACGCTCGGCGGCAAGGTCGGACCAGTCCGGGTTGTGATGCGAATCAAGTTCCTCCTCGATCGCTTCCAACCTTTCGCCCAGTTCGATCAGGCGGCCTTCCAGCATGGCCTTGCGCTGAGCCAGATTTGTCTTCGGGGACGATTGCATCACTTTCCTCCTCTTGGTGCCTTATGTATCACCCGTCACGGCTGGCCGCACCTTGACCCAAGTCAACGCCAGCGCTTTCGCTTTTCCATGCCAGCGACTATATTTGCCAAAACCGCCATGCCCGGCTTAAGGCCGCCCGTCAGCAAGGAATGAACATGGATATTCGCGCCATTACCCCGGACTACGCCGTTTCACCGCAGATTGAGCTTTCTGACCTCGCCGCGATCAAGGCTGCGGGCTACACGATGATCATCGACAACCGGCCAGATGGTGAAATCCCGCCGCAACTTCACGCCTCGGCAATGAAGTCGGCGGCCGAGGCGCTGGGGCTGGAATTTGTGGCAAATCCGGTGATCGGTGGCGCGTTGACCATGGACAATGTGACCGCGCAGCGCACAGCCATCGCAGCCGCGAGCGGCCCGATCCTTGCCTATTGCGCCAGCGGCAACCGGAGCTCGATCGTCTGGGCCTTGGCCGAGGCTGGCAAGCGTCCGGTGGACGAACTTGTGGGCCTTCCGGCGCGCTATGGCTATCAGCTTGACCACCTGCGCCCACAGATCGAGGCCATGGCGCGGGCGGGCTGACGGATCAGCCGGCGGCCCGCAGACCCGGTTCAGGCGCAACGACAGCAGGGGGGACGGCTGCTGGCATGACCGGGCGGGAGGTCGGGGCGGAATTACGCACCACCTCTGCCTCAAGCACTTTAAGCGCGCGCATCCCGCGATTCTGGCCCAGTCTGGCCCGGGCAACCTGCCGCCCTTCCAGTGTCTCCAGTGAAATGGCGTCCAGCCCTGCAAGCGGCAGGTCCAGCAGATCACCCGGGCCAAGTCCCATGATCTGTGAGATTGGCAGGGTCAGCCGCCCGATCACCGCGTCGAGCCGACTATCGACCCGCAAGACCTGAGCCGCCAGTGCGTTGGCAAAATGTGGTATGTCGGCTTCGTCGCCAATGTCGGACAACTCGGGTCGTTCGCCCCTTCCGTTGGCCGGCAGGATCAATATGACCTGCCCTTCCCGGTCGCCGCCGCCCAAGGCCACGTCAGCCAGCAGGACACGATACGACTCTTCCTCCAGCAGAAGGGCCAAGGGCCTTGTGTCTTCCAGAAACGAGGCGTAGCGGAACCCCCCGGCCCAGACAAAATCTGCCTCTTCGGCAAGGGTTTCTTCCAGCCCGGTCAGCGCACGATCAATCACGCCTGCCACCATTGCAGCATCGATTCTGGTAGGTTTGCGCAGGGTGGGCGCCTGTTGCGACAGCCGGCCAATCGTCTGCATTTCGATCAGCGCAGCCGTGACGGAGGGATCCAGCATGAGGATGCCAAGCCCGGCCTGCGGGCCATCAAGCAGCGCCACCAGCGCCCGGTCCGGCGCGATTTCCAAGAGTTCGGCGAGGCTGGCGCGGGTCACCTTCAGGCGGCGAAATTCAAGATCCAGGCCCATCGCGTCGCGTGTGGCCCGGGCGAGGGCCAGCCGCCAGCCCCGGTCGGCCCCCGGAGCGCCATCGGCAAGCGGCACCCTGGCGCGGTCGATCTTGCGGCGGATCACATCGATCATGCAGACAATCCCCGGGGGTTGATACCCGACATTAGCGCGCGCTGCCCTACCAAAGCGTTAAGCCGCCAGTTTTTCCAGCCGCAAAGGCACCGTGATGCGGAACGCAGCCCCGCCCTGACCTGGCAGGTAAGCCACTGATCCACCGAGATTCGTCATGATCTCGCGGCAGATTGCCAGCCCAAGACCAGCGCCCCCTGCCCGGTTGGCATCGGTCAGGCGGGCGAACTTCTCGAAGATCAGCGACTGCGACTCCTTCGGGATCCCCTTGCCGTTGTCGATGAAATCGATCGTCACCCGACCGGCACGCTGGCGCACGCTGATCCTGAGTTCCGGTTTGGCCGCGTCGCAGTACTTTCGCGCGTTCGAGATCAGGTTGATGAACACCTGCGTCAACCGGTCTGCGTCGGTCTTGATGTAGATCGCTTCGGACGGCAGATCGCGGTGGATGACGAAGCTGCGTTCGGGCCTTGTCTGGCGCGCGGCAGTCAGGGCGGTATCCAGCATCTGTTGCAGGCTGGCCAGACCAAGGTTCAACTGCACGGTACCGTTCTCCAGCACACTCAGATCCAGCAGGTCATCCAGCAAGCGGGTCAGCCGCTTGGCCTCGTCATGGATGATCCGCCCATACTTCGTCACCATTTCGGGCGGCAGGTCGCCTTCGGTCAGGATCTCTGAAAAGGCGCGGATCGAGGTCATGGGGGTGCGCAGTTCGTGGCTGATCTGTGAAAGGAAGGCGTCCTTCTGGATCGAAAGTTGCGTCAGCTTTTCATTGGCCTCGCGCAGCGCGCCGGCGGTGCGGGTCAGTTCGGCCTCGCGCGCCTCAAGCTGGGCGGAGTATTCCATGATCTGGGCGGATTCGCTGGCAACGGCCATCAGGTCTTCCACCGTCACCGTGGCGCGCCCGACAAGCTGGCTGATCATCGCATGGGCGGTGGCAGCCCCCACCGTGCCGGACAACTGCGCCTCCAGCCGGTTCAGAAAGCCGGGGGTCGGATCAGGCAGGAAACTGTCCTTGCCCTGTTCGCGCGCGGAAGACTGAAACAGCGACAGCGCCTCTTCCTCGCCCAGAATTCTCTGGGCCATGGTCAAAAGCGCCTCGGGCTCCACCTGCCCCTTGGACCAGCGCTGTGGTCCTACCGAGCCTTCGAAGACGTTCACAAAGGCCGCGCCCTGCAACCGTTCGACCGGGCCGGGAAAGGTCAACAGAGAGCCGATGCAGAAGGCGATGGCATTCAAGGTCAGCGACCAGAACAGCGCATGGATCAGTGGGTCCATCGCCTCGGTTCCGAACAGGGCCTGCGGGCGCAGCCATGAGAGACCCAGAAGGCCCTGGGCAAAGACCGCATCCGACAGCACCGCCCCCGGCCCGAAGGACGGCAGGAACGAGGTATAGGCCCAGACGACAAAGCCGGTGACCAGCCCCATGATCGCGCCAACCCGCGTGGCCCCGCGCCAGAACAGCCCCCCGATCAAGGCAGGCAGCACCTGTGCCACACCCAGAAACGCAATCAGCCCGATCGCCGCCAAGGCCGCAGACCCGCCCGAGACGTGATAGTAGCCATACCCAAGCGCCAGCACCGCCGCGATGGCCACCCGGCGCGCGTTCAAGACCACCGACCGCAGATCATCCCCCGCCGCCGCCGCTGGTCGCATCCGCAGCCAGAGCGGGATCACCACATGGTTGGAAATCATCGTGGCCAGAGCGATGGATTCCACGATCACCATCGAGGTGGCCGAGGAGAACCCGCCCAGAAAGGCCAACATCGCCAACCCGCCCTGCCCCTCGGCCAGAGGCAGGGTGAGCACGAACATGTCCGGGTTTGACCCTGCGGGAAGACGGTCCAGCCCCACTACCGCGATGGGAACAATGAACAGGCTCATCAGCATGAGATACAGCGGGAAAGCCCAACTGGCGCGGGCCAGATGGCCCTCGTCGTCGTTTTCCACCACCATGACCTGAAACATCCGCGGCAGGGTGATGACAGCGACGGCGGACAGGAAGATCAGCCCCGCCCAGCGTCCCGGCTGCACCTGCCATGCGGAAAGATCGGCCGCGTCGATCCGGGCGATGATGTCGCCGACACCATCCGCAATCCCCCAGACGACGAAAGCCCCGACCGCCAGGAGCGCAACCAGCTTGACCACCGCCTCGACTGCAATGGCGGTGACGATGCCGTGGTGCTGTTCCTTGGCATCAAGGTTGCGGGTGCCAAACAGGATGGTGAACAACGCCAGCCCAACCGCCACCCAGATTGCCGTACTGCCCGGGTCCGGAGGCGCCACTCCGTCTGGTGTCGCACTGGCGAAGACGCCAAAGGACAGGACCACAGATTGCAGTTGCAGCGCTATATATGGCGTCGCGGCCACAACGGCGATGATCGTGACAATCACCCCCAGCGTGTTCGACTTGCCAAAGCGAGACGATATCAGGTCGGCGATCGAGGTGACGCGGTATTGCCGCCCGATCCGCACCAGCTTGCGCAAGAGCCACCACCAACCCACGAAAACCAGTGTCGGGCCAAAGTAGATCGTCAGGAACTCCAGCCCTGATCGCGCCGCATATCCGACCGCTCCGTAGAAGGTCCAGGCGGTGCAATAGATCGACAGGGACAGCGTATAGACAAGCGGTGACCGCAGCCAGCCAAGCCGACCCGCCTGCGCCCGGCGTTCGACTATGAAGGCCACGGCGAACAGGAACACCACATAAAGCAGGCAGGCGACCACCAGAAGGTTGAAGGGCATGTCAGTCCTCCTCCTCCTTCAAACCCTCACCCTTGCGCAGCCCCGGGGCAAAGGCGGCGGCCAGACCGATCAGCAAAAGCCAGACCCCGAAGAAATAGATCACATCGACAGCCGACAGGTTCAGCCGGGATTCCTCGGTCCACAAGAGCGGCAGCAGCAGAAGAAAGATTCCCAGAATCGGTAACAGCCGCGCCGCGTCGCGCAACCGCCGCCGACGGTAGGGCGCCCGGGCCAGAAACAGCGGCGGCTTTTTCCGTGCCATCATCGCCCCATCATCGAGCGGACCTCGGCAAGGATCTCGGCATTGGAAAACGGCTTTGACATGAAGCGGTTGGCCCCGGCCTGTTCGGCCATTTCGCGGTCACGGCCCCGGGCTGTCAGCATCATCACCGGCAGGGCCACCGTTTCGGGGTCGGCGCGCAGGGCGGAAAGGATATCAAGCCCCGACATCCCCGGCAGCATGTGGTCAAGGATCACCAGATCGGGCCGGTCCTTGCGCACGCGCTCGAGTGCGGCGCTACCGTCCGCCTCATGGCTGACGCGCCAACCATCGCGCGACAGGATGAAGCGGATCGCCTCGGCGATGTTCGGCTCATCCTCGATGAGGAGCACATGCTGTGACAACGGTTCCCCCCGGCGCGCTTCCGGCACCCAGACGCCTACTATTGGCGCAACCGGCGGCCATGTCAAAACCCAATGGGCCGATTGGGTCTTTAGGCGGCCGCTGACAGGATTGACGGCTCGCGCCGCGCCGGACAGTCGCCGCGCGGGCAAACCCGGCAGCTTGATCCGATCGGCAATGTCGATACCGCCTCGGGTTCGGCGCCAAGGATCAGCATTCCGGCCTCGCGAAGTTCCGGCCCGCGCAGCCCAAAGGGATAGCGCGGGCTGGCCCATGCCTGAACCCGGTAGCGCCGCCCGCCCTGCCCGGCCATTTCCACAACCGCCTCGACCGGTTGCTGGGGACGCCCAAGCGCTGCGTATAGAGGCCAAAGTGGGCAAGCAGACCCAAAGCGCGGCATGGGAAAGCCAGCTGCCGGCTTGCGAAAGGTCAGGGTGCCTGAGGCGTCGCAAAGCACCAGACCGGCATCAAGGCCGGGCAAACCTGCCAACCTGCGCATTACCACCAAGGGATCACAGCCAAAGACCCCGGCCAAAGCAAAGGGGTCCGGGCCGTGGGTATCCACCGCAGCGACAAAACCGGCCAGCGGCAGAACGCGGGCATCATCGGCCAGTCGGGCCAGATGATCACGCGCCAGACTGCGTGCGGCGGTCGAGGCAAGCCCATCAATTTCCGAGTCCAGTCCCGATGAAAGCGTCGCATCATCGATGGCCCAGTCATGCGATTTCAACCAGTCCTCCACCTCCTCCTGAGGGGCGGCGATGCCTTGTTCGGCAGTGTCGCTGCCCGCATCCAGATAGGCCACCAGCGCCTCGGCCCCGGCTGCAAGGCGTTCACTGTCATGGTGCAGGTTCTGATGGAACCGCCCGGCCCATTCGGGATCGAGATCCTCCGTTTCGGCCAGAATTGCCGCCGTCGCACGGACCGAGGACAGGGACGAAAGCACCTCATGCAGCGACTGCGACAGATGAGGATCATGGGTCATCCGGTCGTTCAAGGTCTCGATCGCGCGCTCAAGGGTCTGCACACGGGTATCCAGCGCCACCAGAAGCCCCGCCCAGCCCGGAAAGCGGCTGACGAATTCATCCTGCCGGTCAATTTCGGCCCCGACTGTCCCCGATGCATCGGTTCCGCCCCTTGCGACCGCAGCCTGTATTCCCGCCATCAGCGCCGCATCGACCCCTTTTGCGACGGCCGACAGATCAACGCCCAGAAGCAGGGCCAGACGGTCCAGCACCTCGCCGCTGACCTTGCGGCGGTTGTGTTCGATGAGGTTGAGGTAGGACGCCGAAATTCCGGCTTCTGCCGCAACATCGGCTTGCCGCAACCCGGCTGCAAGACGGCGTTCGCGCAGTCTGGTTCCAGTCAGAGAGGAAAGCGGCATGGCGTGACCCGTGGAGAAGTCACAAGATTTACAGGTCAGGCAGCGATTGACAACATCTGAAAATCATTCCGCGCCCGGACGATTGCCCGGGCGCGGCCTTGTCGTGTCGTCGGATCAGTTCGCCAGCGCCTTGTCGGTGATGACGCTGGTCCATGCGCCCGTCGGGGCGGCAGTGATCACCGGATCAGACCCACCGGCCAGCAGCGTGGCAACAGTGCGTTCCGCCGCCGCCACATCCAGCGCGCCGTTGGAGCCTGCCGTCAGCTTGGCAATCTCGCCCATCATGCGCTTTTGGTGGTTTTCGGTCTGCGCGCCGGTCTGGTCGTTTTCCAGCACGATCATCGCCGCTTCATCCGGGTTCGCCTCGGCGTATTTCCAGCCTTTCATGCTGGCCCGGACAAACTTGACCATGGCCTCTTCAAAAGCCGGATCGGCCAGACGGTCTTCCAGCACATAAAGCCCGTCTTCCAGCGTCGCCACGCCCTGATCTTCATACTTGAAGGTCACCAGCTGGTCCGGAGAGATCCCGGCGTCGATCACCTGCCAGTATTCGTTGTAGGTCATGGTGGAAATGCAGGCCGCCTGCTTTTGCAGCAAGGGATCCACGTTGAAGCCCTGCTTCAGCACCGTCACCCCGCCAGCCGAGCCATCGGTCGCAAGGCCAAGCGTCCCCATCCACGACAGGAACGGGAATTCGTTGCCGAAGAACCAGACGCCAAGCGTCTTGTCGGCAAAATCAGCCGGGGCGGTGATGCCGGTTTCGGCAAGGCAGGTCAGCATCATGCCCGAAGATGCAAAGGGTTGCGCGATGTTCACCAGCGGCAGTCCCTTTTCCCTCGCGGCCAAAGCCGCAGGCATCCAGTCCACCATCACATCGGCCCCGCCACCCGCGATCACCTGCGTCGGCGCGATGTCCGGCCCGCCTGGAAGAATGGTGACATTCAGCCCCTCTTCCTCGTAAAATCCCTTGTCCTGTGCCACATAGTAGCCCGCGAACTGGGCCTGCGTGACCCATTTCAGTTGCAGCGTCACGTCTTCAGCCTGCGCGCCGGTGGCCATCGCGGCCATGAACGCCCCTGTCATCAGCTTCTTCATCGTCTTCTCCCGTGTTGAGCCCGTATCCCGGGCCTTTGGTTAATGCCTTTGCGAGGGGTGCCAGAAGGTCACCCACCGTTCGATAAGCGCGATCAGCCCGTAAAAGGCCGACCCCGCCAATGCCGCCACCGCAATCTCGGCCCAGACCATGTCAAGGCCAAGCCGCCCCACCTCGGTCGAGATGCGAAATCCCATGCCATAGATCGGACTGCCGAAAAACTCGGCAACGATTGCGCCGATCAGGGCCAGAGTCGATGCAATTTTAAGCCCGTTGAACAGAAATGGCATCGCCGCCGGCAGCCGCAGTTTCACCAGCGACTGCCAGTAGGATGCGCCCCAAGTGGCCATCAGATCGGCCTGCATCCGCTCTGACGCCTGCAAGCCCGCGACCATGTTCACCAAGACCGGAAAGAACACCATCACCACCACCACGGCGGCCTTCGACTGCCAGTCAAACCCGAACCACATCACAAGGATCGGCGCGAGGCCAACAATCGGCAAGGCGGCCACGAAATTGCCGATCGGCAAAAGCCCGCGTTGCAGAAAGGGGCTGCGGTCGATGGCAATCGCGGTGGCGATGGCTGCCCCGCAACCGATCACAAAGCCCGGCAATGCGCCCTTGAGGAAGGTCTGCGAGAAATCCAGCCATAGAGTCGGCAGCGAGACGGCAATCTTGGCCGCAATCGCGCTTGGCGCGGGCAGGATCACCGGGGCAATGCCTGCCCCCCGCACCAGCCCTTCCCACAGGACAAGGATCGTCACCCCGAACAGGATCGGCACCGCCAGCTTGCCCGCCGTAGTCCGCGCCCAGCCACTGGCCGCCAGCCGCGCGTTCAACGCCCAGGCCGCCAGCCAGATGCCAATCGTTCCCACAAGCCAGGTCATGCCGGCACCCCCATGCGCGCGCGGGCCAGCCGCTCTACCACGCCCACGGCAAGGATCAGCATCCCCGCAAGGATCGCCGCCGCGAACAGTGCCGCCCACATGATCAACGGCTCACCGAACTGCGACCCGATCAGCATCCGCGCGCCAAGGCCTTCAATCGCCCCGGTGGGAAGTTCGCCGACGATGGTGCCGATCAGGCTGGCCGCAATCGCCACCTTCAGCGAGGCGAAGAAATACGGCATCGAGGCCGGAAGCCGCAGTTTCAGGAAGGTCGCCCCCTCACCCGCGCCATAAGTGCGCAACAGGTCAAGCTGCATCTGGTCGGGTGCGCGCAAGCCCTTGACCATGCTCACCAGCACCGGAAAAAACGACAGATAGGCCGCGATGATCGCCTTTGGCACATCGCGCCCGCTGATCCCCAACTGGCTGGACAGCGTCAGGATCATCGGCGCAAGGGCAACGATAGGAATGGTCTGGCTGATGATCGCCCAAGGCATCACGCTCATGTCCATCACGCGGAACCGCACGATGGACATGGCCAGCAGAACGCCCATCACGATCCCAAGACCAAAACCCATCAGGGTGCCTTTGACCGTGACATAGCCGTGGTAGACCAAGCTGCGCTTGGAGGTGACTGCCTGCCCGGCGACACCCTTCCACAACTCCGCCGCTACCTGATGCGGCGGGGGCAACAGCGGGCGGGCCTGATCCATGGTCTGCGGGATCACCTCGGCCCATGTCACGGTCTGGCCATTGCGTTCGGCCTGATCGAAGATCCATGTCGCGTTCATCCAGACCGCGGCGGCATACCAGATTGCCACGATCCCGGCGAGAACGGTCAGAACGGGAAGCGCGCGGGTCATGCCCCCCCCCCTTGCGGCCAGGCGATCATCGCCACGGCCACCACGCCAAGCGCCATGCCCGCCAGTTGCAGGCCCGAGGGCCGCTCACCAAAGACCACGATGGCCATCAGCGAAATCGCAACCAGTTGAAAGATCGCCGACAGCGCAATCGCCAGCCCCAGCCCGTTCAGGCGCATCACCTGCACCATCAGCCAGTTGCCAACGCAAAACAGCAAAAGCGCACCCACCAGCACCGGCCAGCCGCCCTTGACCGCATAGGTCTTCAAGACCCCGTTGGCCGCCACGAACACCGCCGTCGCCGCACCAAGCCACAGGAAACTCAGCCCGCTCATGTCCGCGACTCAATCATCTTGATGCCCCGCCCGAAGCCCCTCGCGCACGCGGTGGGCGATCTCGATGAATTCGCGGCTGTCACGGATGTCCAGCGGGCGTTCCTTCGGCAAGGGGCTGTCGATCACATCGGTGATCCGCCCCGGTCGCGGGCTCATCACCACGATCTTGGTCGACAGATACACCGCCTCGGGGATGGAATGGGTCACGAAACCGATGGTTTTACCCGTCCGCGCCCAAAGCTTCAGCACCTCTTCGTTCAGTCGGTCCCGCACGATCTCGTCCAGCGCGCCAAAGGGTTCGTCCATAAGCAGGATATCGGCATCAAACGCCAAGGCCCGCGCAATCGAGGCCCGCTGCTGCATGCCACCTGATAACTGCCATGGGAATTTCTTGCCAAAACCCTTCAGCTCCACCAGCTCCAGCACCCGGTCGATCCGGCTTTCCATTTCCGCTTTGGAAAAGCCCATGATCTCCAGTGGCAGCCGGATGTTCCCGGCAATCGTGCGCCACGGATAAAGCCCCGCTGCCTGAAACACATAGCCGTAAGCCCGCCGCAGCCGCGCCTCGTCCGGGGTCATCCCGTTCACCGTCAGCGTGCCGCCGGTCGGATGTTCAAGCGCCGCGATGCAGCGCAGGAAGGTGGTCTTGCCACAGCCAGACGGTCCGATGAAGCTGACGAAATCGCCCCGGTTGATCGTCAGATCCACATCCTTGAGCGCATGCACCGGCCCGTCCGCCGTCTGAAAGACGAGGTTCAGCCCCTTGGCCTCGATCACTGGAGCGGTGGCATTCGCAGAGGCGTTCATCGTGTCCTTCAAGCGTGGCTTCCTTCACATTCCCGTTGCCAATGCATGCGAACCTTGCGCATGCGGCCAACCCTTCCCATCTCGGCTCGCAAAGGAGGACCGCCATGCAGACGACCCTTGCCTTTGCCCCAGCGCCCGAAGACCTGGACGAGGTTTATTTCGACGCGCCCATCGTGACGTTTGTCCCATCCGCCTCCGAGGAGGAGGAAAGCGAACAGGGTGAGCCCTGACACCTATACCCCCGTTGCCGGGACACCCGTCCGCACCACAGGCCGTGGGGCGGTCAGGTCTTTCCATTGGCTCAACGCCCGGTTCACCGCCGGGCGCGGCGCGCGGGCGACGAACTGGCCGTGGCCTTCCTGCGTCCGCATCTCACCATCATGCACCGCAAGATGGCCACGGGTCAGGGTAAAGCGCGGCAGGCCTTTCACAGCTTTGCCTTCGAAGACATTGTAATCAATCGAGGATTGCTGCTTGTCCGCCGTGATCGTCTTTTCCTTCGCCGGATCCCAGACCACAAGATCGGCATCCGCCCCCACCAGAACCGCGCCCTTCTTCGGGTAGCAGTTCAGGATTTTCGCGATATTGGTTGAGGTTACGGCGACAAATTCATTCGGCGTGAGGCGCCCCGTTGCAACGCCGTGGGTCCAGAGCATCGGCATCCGGTCCTCCAGCCCCCCCGTCCCGTTCGGGATCTTGGCAAAGTTGCCAAGGCCGAAGCGCTTCTGTTCTGTCGTGAAGGCGCAATGGTCAGTGGCCACGACTGACAGACTGCCGGACATGAGACCCGCCCAAAGGCTGTCCTGATGCTGCTTGTTGCGGAACGGGGGCGACATGACGCGGCGCGCGGCATGGTCCCAGTCGGGGTTGAAATATTCGCTTTCGTCCAGCGTCAGGTGCTGGATCAAGGGCTCACCCCAGACCCGCTTGCCCTGCTGGCGCGCCCTGCGGATGGCCTCATGCGCGTCCTCGCACGAGACGTGGACCACATAAAGCGGCACGCCCGCCATATCGGCGATCATGATCGCGCGGTTTGTCGCCTCGCCCTCCACTTGCGGCGGGCGGGAATAGGCGTGGCCTTCGGGGCCGGTGTTGCCCTCGGCGATCAGCTTGGCCGTCAGTTCCGCCACCACATCGCCGTTCTCGGCATGGACCATGGCCAGCCCGCCAAGCTCGCCAATCCGGCGGAAGCTGGCGAAAAGTTCGTCGTCATTGACCATGAGCGCGCCCTTGTAGGCCATGAAGTGCTTGAAGCTGGTCATGCCCGCGCCCATCGCCTCGGCAATCCCGTCCCAGACCTTCTCGCCCCACCAGGTCACCGCCATGTGGTAGGAATAATCGCAATTCGCCCGGCCCGACTTGTTGTGCCACATCTGGGCCGCATCCATGAGGCCCTGCCCCTGCCCCGGCAGCACGAAGTCGACAACCATCGTGGTCCCGCCACTCAGCGCCGCCCGCGTGCCGCTCTCGAAATCATCCGCCGAGTAGGTGCCCATGAAGGGCATCTCCAGATGCGTATGCGGGTCGATCCCGCCGGGCATCACATAGCAGCCGGTCGCATCGAGTTCCGAGCCGCCCGTAAGGCCCTGCCCGATCTCGGTGATCACCCCGTTTTCGATGCGGACATCGGCCTTGTAGGTAAGGTCGGCGGTGACGACGGTGCCGTTCTTGATGATGGTGGTCATGGCTTGCCTCTCCCGACGTTCGCCAGAGTTTCCTTTACTTGTGCGCTTTCATGGAACGCACGCCCCAGAACCAGCACGAGGTTGACTGCCTCACGGATAGAAAGCGTCACTTCGAAAGTCAGGCTTTCTTCGGTTTTGCCGTCTCGAAAAGTTATCGTGTCATCCGTGAAGTCGATCCGAGCATGTGAAACGGCATTTCGGATGCAGCGCATGAAATCCAAGCTAAGCAATTTCTTGTTTGCGACAGACAGTTCACTGTCCATCTTTGCCCGTTCAACCACAACGTCTATGAGCCCATCGCGCTTCCAGCGTTCACGAGGAAAAACCAGCAGCGTGTAGAGCATCCCAAGCAACCGAGTCCGGCGATCAAGGAACGGTCCATTCGACGAGAGTCCAAACCGTGGAACGACAGTAGCCGACGCCTTCTTGATTGACACGTCGCGGCTTAGTGCCTCTTCAAGAACGAAGTGTTCAATGAATGCGGCGGTAGGAATCCAATCGCCCGAAACACTCACCCCACCACCTCCGCCACCTCAAGCACGGCGTGCAACAGCACATCCGTCCCCGCCGCCGCCCATTCCGGGGAAATCTCCTCCGCCTCGTTGTGGCTCAGCCCCCCAACGCAGGGGCACATCACCATCACCGTGGGGGCGACGCGGTTGATCCAGCAGGCGTCGTGGCCGGCGCCGCTCACGATGTCCATATGAGAATAGCCCAGCTTTTCAGCGCTCTGGCGGACGACCTTCACAAGGCTTGCGTCAAAGGTGACGGGGTCGAAGTGGCCCACATCCTCGATCTCGCAGCCCAGCCCCAGCTCTTTCGCCACCGCATGGGCCGCCCGCATCACCTCGGCCTTCATCGCGTCAAGCTTGGCCTGTTCGGGGGACCGGATATCCACCGTGAACACCACCTTGCCCGGGATCACGTTGCGCGAGTTCGGGTAGACGTTGCACTGGCCCACCGCGCCCACGGCGTTCGGCTGGTGGCTCATCGCGATCTGGTGGACGCGTTCGGTGATCCGCGCCATGCCAAGGCCCGCATTCACCCGCATGTGCATCGGCGTCGAGCCGGTATGCGCGTCGCGCCCTGTGAGCGTGATCTGCAACCACCAAAGGCCCTGACCGTGGGTGACAACGCCCACATCCTTGCCCTCGGCCTCCAGGATCGGTCCCTGCTCGATGTGCAGCTCCAGCATCGCATGCATCTTGCGCGCGCCCACGGGTTCATCGCCGACCCAGCCGATCCGTTTCAACTCATCGCCAAAGGCCTTCCCCTCGGCATCGACGCGTGCATAGGCATAGTCCTGTGTATGCATCCCCGCGAAAACGCCCGAGGCGAGCATGGCAGGGGCGTAGCGGGTGCCTTCCTCATTTGTCCAGTTGGTCACCACGATCGGGTGTCTCGTCTTCACCCCCATGTCGTTCAGCGTCCGCACCACCTCCAGCGCGCCCAGAACGCCCAAGACGCCGTCATACTTGCCCCCGGTCGGTTGGGTATCGAGGTGAGAGCCCATGTAAACCGGCAGCGCGTCCGGGTCCGTGCCAGCCCGGGTGGCGAACATGTTGCCCATTGTATCGACGCCCATGGTCATTCCGGCAGCCTTGCACCAGCCGGCGAACAGGTGGCGACCTTCGCTGTCGGCATCGGTCAGAGTCTGGCGGTTGTTGCCGCCCGCAATGCCGGGGCCGATCTTCGCCATTTCCATCAGGCTGTCCCACAGCCGTTCGGAATTGATCCGCAGGTTATCCCCCGAATGGGCGGTGGTTGCTGGCATCGCTTTTCTCCCCGTTCACGGCGGGACCATCCTGCCCCTTGCCGCGACTCATTTCCTGACCGTATGGTCAAAGTGAAGCGCACCACAACCTGACCAACCGGTCAACAAGAATGTGACAGGCCCGCATGACCGCAGACGCCCAGATTTCACGCATCAAGCCGGGCCGTCGCACGGATATCCGGCGCGAGAACGAGCGGGTGATCCTGGACGCCGCAGAAAAGGTCTTTGCCGAGGCGGGGTTCGGCGGGGCCACGATGCAGCTGATCGCGGATATGGCCGGGCTGCCGAAGGCAAACCTCCACTATTATTTCGCCACCAAGGAAGACCTTTACCGCAAGGTCGTTCAGCAGATCTTCGAGATCTGGCTGGACGCCGCGATGCTCTTTGACGATGCGCCCGGCCCGGTGGAAGGCATCGGCGGCTATATCGACGCCAAGATGGATATCTCGCGCACCCACCCGCATGGATCAAAGGTCTGGGCCTCCGAGGTGATGCACGGCGCTCCGGTGATTCAGGACTATCTGGAAACCACGCTGCGCGACTGGACAGAAGGCAGGATCAAGGCGATCCAGCGCTGGATCGACGAAGGCAAGATGCGCCCGGTCAACCCCCGGCACCTGCTTTACATGCTGTGGGCCACCACCCAGCATTACGCGGATTTCGGCCATCAGATCCAGACGCTCAACGATGGAAAACCGCTGTCAGACCGCCAGTGGCAAGAGGCCAAGGCCAGCGTCAAGGAACTGGTCCTGCGCGGGATCGGGGCGATATAGGGGACGATGATGGAAATTGCAGAGCTTGAGGCCGAGGCCGCCACACTGGTGCTGCCGCGGTTCGACGAGATGGTGGCGCTGCGGTTGGGCCAGGTGCTGGTCGATCTGGCGCTGGCCGACGGCTTGCCGGTGGTGATTGACATCCGCACGTCTGACCGCACGCTTTTCCATGCCGGCCTGCCCGGATCGGCTCCTCTGAACGATCTGTGGGCGCTGCGGAAATCCAACACGGCGCTGAAGTTTCATGAGGCCTCGCTCTTGGTCGGCACACGCCACCGCGCCAAGGGTGAAAGCCTTGCCAAACACGGGCTGGATACCTCGGACCATGCCGATCATGGCGGCGCGGTGCCGATCCGGGTGAAGGGCGGGTGCGTGGTTGCGGTGGCGACCGTCTCGGGCCTGCCGCAGGTGGAAGATCACAAGCTGGTGGTCCGGGGCATCCGCGTGCTGCTGGCCGGATAGGGTCACACATCACCCTTGACAGATCTCCACCATCTATTCGCAGGTTCCGGCAACGGGTTTCAAACACCGGCCGCACTTCGGGCCGTTAGCGGAAAGGATGGCACAATTGACCCCCGTCAATGCTGCCAACCCATGCCGCTGACGAACATGGCTTCTGAAGGACATGCTGTCCGGATCAAAGGAGAAAGCCATGCACAGAATTCTGATTGTTGCGATCGCGGCCTCGGCGTTGGGGTTGGCGGGGTGTGACACCATGACTCCTGACCAGCAGGTTGTGGCTGGTGGTCTGACCGGAGCGGCGGCAGGGATCCTGACAGCAGATCTTCTGGACGCGAACAAGGAATGGACCATCGTTGCCGCATTGGCCGGCGCTGCGGTAGGCTCGATGGTGGCCCGCAACAACGTCACCGATGAATGTGCCTACAAGCTTTCTGACGGCACTTACCGCATCGCGCCCTGCCCGTAGCGGGCTGCCGGTGCGGCTCGGCCCAGACAGGAAATCACCGCGTCACCGCGTTCAATGACGTTCTGTTCGCCCGGTCCGGCGCGGTGATCGGGCCTGTCGGCGGTTATCTTCAGCCGCAGGTCGCAATCATTTGCCTGTGGTTCTTGCATGAGGCATTGCCGCCGGCATTCGGGTCGCTGCACGAACCTGGAACAGGTGACGCAAGTCCGATGCATCGCGGATACCGCCCGGCTGCGTCGGTTCATCGCACACCTCTTGCCGGGTGACGGTCAAGGCATATTTCCCCGAACAGAAAACTCAGGGAGAGCAAACATGTTTCAGGGCCTCAAGCGTTCCATCCTCATCATCGGGGCGATGGTCACTGTGGTGCCGTGGGGCATAATGCAGATGGTGCAGTAGCCCGGTCCAGTGGCGCGCATCCCACCGCGTGGCCGGGCCCTGGCGGCGGCCATCGTGGCAGGCGTAACGTCGGGGGACCGGGGCGAATGATTTGACGGGGTGTTGCCGGGCAAGCTATCCATGGGCTTTCGACAGTCAGCCTCCCGCCCCTGAATCCCGGTCGTCAATCCCCATGCCCCCTGCCGCCCAACCCCGGTCCCGTATCCAGCAAAAGAACCGCGAGATGATCCTCGACGCGGCGCTGGAGGTGTTTTCGCTGCACGGGTTCCGGGGGGCGACTCTGGACCAGATTGCCGAGGTGGCGGGGCTGTCGAAGCCGAACCTACTTTACTATTTCCCCTCGAAAGAGGCGGTCCACAAGGTCTTGCTGACGGGGCTGCTGGACACCTGGCTTGATCCCTTGCGCGCGATGGACCCGGCGGGTGACCCCTTGGTCGAGATCATGGGATATGTCCGCCGCAAGCTGGATCTGGCGCGCGATTTTCCGCGCGAAAGCAGGCTTTTCGCCAATGAGATCCTGCAAGGCGCACCACGGATGCGTGAGGCGATCGAGGGTGATCTGCACGATCTGGTGGCAGAAAAGTCCGCAATATTGCGGCGCTGGATGGATGAAGGCCGCATTGCCCGGGTGGACCCGATGCACCTGATCTTCTCGATCTGGGCGCTGACCCAGCATTACGCCGATTTTGACGTGCAGGTCCGCGCGGTTCTTGGCCCCGGGCATGACCCGTTTGCCGAAGCTGGCGCCTTCCTTGAAACGCTGTTCACCCGGCTACTGGCCCCCTGACCTTTCGCATTTTAGGCATCATTCGGGTGCTGCGCGCGCCGTGATCGGGCTATGAGTGCATGGGGGGCGTCCGGCAGAAGGGATGCATGCTATGGGACTGATACCCGCGATCCGCGCGCAACTACCGGTGGGTGATGTGGCACACCAGTCCGGCGCGGCCGACATGCGGGGCGGCGCCCGTCAACCGCAGGGACCGGCCGCTCCGATCTCTCAGCCGGTCACGGCCCCGGTGCTGCTGGATGCAGTTCCTGAAGCTGCCGCCAAGCCACCGGGCGGTGAAACACACTTTCTCGCCGCACAAGACAGGACAGAGGGCGCTGCGGCCGCCAAGGCCGAAGCTGCACGCGCGGCTTACATCCGCGCCAGCATCGCTGCGGGTGTCAGCCCCTTGCCGCTGCCCGGCCTGTAGCGGGACAGCTGAGCAGACCTCGGGTATCGCAGGCCACAGGCAATCTGCCAGCCTGCCTTATTCCGCCGCCTGGACGCTGGGGTTGTTAGGGTGCGTGGTCCAGTTGGCATAGTCGCCAACAGTCGCCCCCGTGCGAGGATCAACCGTCCCTTTGGCCATCGGCACCATGGTGATGCAATTGTCCACCGGGCAAACGTTCACGCACAGGTTGCAGGCGACACATTCGTCATCCATCACTTCGAACACACGCTCAGGCGACATCGAGATGGCCTGATGGCTGGTATCCTCACACGCAGCATAGCACCGGCCGCATTTGATGCAGTCATCCTGATTGATATGCGCTTTTGCGACGTAGTTCAGGTTCAGATACTGCCAGTCGGTGACGTTCGGAACCGCGCGGCCAACCAGATCGGAAAGCCCGATCTCTTTTTCATCCAGATACTGCGACAGGCCGGAAATCATCTCCTGCACGATCTTGAACCCATAGGTCATGGCGGCGGTGCAGACCTGCACATTGCCTGCACCCAGCGCCATGAATTCCGCCGCGTCGCGCCAGGTGGTGATGCCACCGATGCCGGAAATCGGCAGGCCGCGCGTTTCGGCAGATCGCGCAATTTCGGCCACCATGTTCATCGCAATCGGCTTGACCGCCGGGCCGCAATAGCCGCCATGGGTGCCTTTGCCATCGATCATCGGCTCGGGAGAAAAGCTGTCAAGGTTGACGCTGGTGATCGAGTTGATGGTGTTGATCAGGCTGACCGCATCCGCCCCGCCGCGTTTTGCCGCCTCGGCCGGTTTGCGGATATCACTGATGTTCGGGGTCAGCTTCACGATGCAGGGCATGCGGCTGTGCTTCTTGACCCAGCGCGTAACCATCTCGATATATTCTGGCACCTGCCCCACGGCAGAGCCCATGCCGCGTTCGGCCATCCCATGCGGGCAGCCGAAGTTCAGTTCCACCCCGTCGGCCTCGGTATCCTCGATCCGGTGCAGGATGTCTTTCCACGAATCCTCATCGCAAGGCACCATCAGGCTGATGACCAAGGCCCGGTCGCGCCATTTGCGCTTGACCTCCTTGATCTCCTGAAGGTTCACGGCCAGCGGGCGGTCGGTAATCAACTCGATGTTGTTCAACCCCAGAAGTCGGCGGTCAGCACCCCAGATCGCGCCATAGCGCGGCCCGTTGACGTTCACGACCGGTGGCCCCTCGGAGCCAAGCGTTTTCCACACGACGCCACCCCAGCCGGCCTCGAATGCCCGCTCGACGTTGTATTTCTTGTCTGTCGGCGGGGCCGAGGCCAGCCAGAACGGGTTGGGGGATTTGATGCCGATGAAATCGGCGGAAAGGTTAGCCATGACAAGCCTCCTTGCGGAATGCGGGATGTGGTGTGGGGAATGCAGGACTGGCGATACGCCCACGAGGAGCAAAGACCGCGCGAGCGGTCAGAACAGCGACCAGAGCCAGCCGAGGAGATCGCCGCCGAACTGGCCCAGCTTCGGAATCAGATAGGCCCAGGACACACAGCCTATCGTGTTCCAGAAGGCAAAGCGGGCCAGCGTCATCCCGCTCATCCCCGCCATCAGAAAGACGACCGGCCGCAAGACCGTGGCGAAGTGGCCGATGACGATTGTTACAGGGCCATAGCGGGTAAAGGCGGCGCGGGTCTTTGCCACCATCTCGGGGTGGTCCTTCAGCGGCCGCATGGTCAGAACCGTGCTGCCATAGCGCCAGCCCAGCCAGTAGCTGAAGCTGGACCCGATCATGGCACCCACGGTCGCCCCGGCCCAAAGCGGCCAGAACGGCACCGCCCCGGTGGCCGCCAGCGCGCCGACAGCGACCAAGACGGCGGTTGACGGGATCAGGATCGACAGAAAGGCCGTCGTCTCGGCCGCGGCGAAGACCACCATGATCAGGGGCAGCCACTCCTGATTGCGTTCGATGAACGCGATGAAGGTGTTGATCCAGCCGTCCATGCCTGCTCCCTGCCTTGCAGCGCTTTGGCTGGAAAGCCGCGGTCAGGCAAGGGAAAAGCGGTCGCATCACCGCCCCGAAAGCGCTGCGTGGATCGCTTCGGCAGCGTCCCGACCTTCGGCGACAGCTGTGACGGTAAGATCTTCGCCCCCCGCCGCACAGTCGCCGCCGACCCAGACCTTTGCCGAAGGTCCGGCCAGCTTGCCGCCCGACACCGCAAGCCCGTCCGGCGCGCCGGTCAGGGTCTGGCCAATGGCCTTGAACACCTGATCGGCCTTCAGCGTAAAAGTCTCGGACGACAGGGTCAGGCCATTTGGTCCGTCCTGCGTATAGGCAAATTCAACCGCTGTTGCATGTCCGTCACCAATCACCTTAGCCGGGGCAGCATTGTGGATGATCCGCACGCCGGATTGAACAGCATGATCCTGTTCATGGCCCGAAGCGCTCATCTTCTCGCGGCCACGACGGTAGACAATGGTGACGTTCTCGGCGCCAAGGAGCTTGGACTGCACCGCGGCATCGACCGCTGTCATACCGCCACCAATCACCACCACATCCCGGCCAACGGGCAGGGTCGAAAGGTCCGCCGTCTGGCGCAACTCGGCAATGAAATCGACCGCATCGCGCACGCCGGGCAGGTCTTCCCCCGCCGCCCGAAGCGCGTTCACCCCGGCCAGACCGATGCCAAGAAACACCGCGTCATAGTCGGCTTTGAGCTGGTCCAGCGTCACATCGCGGCCAAGTTCAACGCCGGTCCTGATCTCGATCCCGCCGATGGACAAAAGCCAGTCCACCTCCTTTTGCGCGAATCCTCCCGCCGCCTTGTAGCTGGCGATACCGTATTCGTTCAGGCCCCCGGCCTTGGCGCGGCGTTCAAGCACCACGACATCATGGCCATGCATTGCCAGACGGTGCGCACATGCCAGACCGGCAGGCCCCGCCCCGACCACAGCCACACGCTTGCCCGTCGCTGCGGCCCGCTCAAACGGATGGAGCCCCTTGGCCATCGCCACATCGGTGGCAAAGCGCTGAAGCTGGCCGATCTCCACCGGCTTGCCTTCGGCGGCTTCGCGAACGCATGCCTCTTCACACAGGGTTTCGGTGGGGCAGACCCGGGCGCACATGCCGCCAAGGATGTTCTGGGTCCAGATCGTCGTCGCCGCCGCTTCGGGCGTGCCGGTGGCGATCTGGCGAATGAACAGGGGGATGTCGATGGCCGTCGGGCAAGCGGTAATGCAGGGCGCATCGTGGCAGAAATAGCAACGGTCCGCCGCGACCCGCGCCTCATGCCCGTCAAGCGGCGGCGTGTGGTCGGCAAAATTTGCGGCGTAGGCTGCGGCTGGCAGGCGACCCGGAACAATGCCGGGCGTCAGCGGGCTGTTCGTCATCGGACCTATGTCCTCCCCTTGTTCGTTTCCCGAAGGCTGGCACAGGTCAAATTTTTTATCAAACGGTAAATTTTCTGCCAGACGCAAAAAGAAGCGCCAAAGCCGCATCATGCCCCGATATGCCGCTTTTTACGGCGCAACTTTCGGCGCTTTTCAGCCCCGTCCCCCTCGCGTATAAGCGCTCCACATCAGATTGCGGGGGACACGCCCCCCTGCGCGGGCCTGTGACGGGCTCCGACCAGAAACAGAGGACGGCATGAGCAAGCAGACGACCGAAACGGATGTGGCCTTCATTTCGGCACTGGCCGAACTTCTGAACAGGAATGACCTGACCGAGCTTTCGGTCAAGCGCGAGTATGGCGAGGATGACAGCCTTGAAGTCCGCGTGGTCAAGCAGGCCAATGTCGTGACAGTTGCCGCCGCTGCCCCTGCCCCGGTTGTGCATCAAGCACCCGCCACAGCCGCTGCCGCCGCAGCCCCTGCCGCCCCGGAAGACCCCGCCCAGCACCCCGGCGCAGTCACATCGCCCATGGTTGGCACGATCTACCTGTCGCCAGAGCCGGGTTCAGCGGCCTTCGTGACGGTCGGTGCGACGGTCAGCGCGGGCCAGACCGTTCTGATCATCGAGGCAATGAAGACGATGAACCACATTCCGGCGCCGAAATCCGGGGTGGTGAAGCGGATTCTGGTCGAGGATGGCTCGCCCGTCGAATACGGCGCGCCGCTGATGATCATCGAGTAAGCCCATGTTCGAGAAAATCCTGATCGCCAACCGGGGCGAAATCGCCCTTCGCGTGATCCGCGCCTGCCGCGAAATGGGGATCAAGTCGGTCGCCGTGCATTCAACCGCCGATACCGATGCGATGCATGTTCGCATGGCCGATGAAAGCATCTGCATCGGCCCCGCCCCCAGTTCGGAAAGCTACCTGAACAAGGCCGCGATCATCTCGGCTTGTGAAATCACCGGCGCACAGGCCGTGCATCCGGGCTATGGCTTCCTGTCGGAAAACGCCAGCTTCGCGCAGGCTCTGGAAGATCACGGGCTGACCTTCATCGGCCCATCCGCCGAACATATCCGCATCATGGGCGACAAGATCACCGCCAAGGAAACCGCCAAGGCCTTGGGGATTCCGGTCGTTCCGGGATCGGAAGGCGGGGTCGCGGATTTCGAGATCGCGATGAAGGCGGCCGAGGAGATCGGCTTTCCGGTGATCATCAAGGCCACCGCAGGCGGCGGCGGACGCGGGATGAAGGTCGCCCAGAACGCGACCGAACTGGAGATGGCCTTCCGCACCGCGCGGTCCGAGGCGAAGAACGCTTTCGGGAACGATGAAGTCTATATCGAGAAATACCTGCAAAAGCCCCGGCACATCGAGATTCAGGTCTTTGGTGACGGCAAGGGCAACGCCGTGCATCTGGGGGAACGCGACTGTTCCTTGCAGCGCCGCCACCAGAAGGTGTTCGAAGAAGCCCCCGGCCCCGCCATCACCCCAAAGATGCGGGCGGAAATCGGCAAGATCTGCGCCGAGGCCGTGGCCAAGATCAACTACATCGGCGCTGGCACGGTCGAGTTTCTCTATGAAGACGGCAAGTTCTACTTCATCGAGATGAACACTCGGCTTCAGGTCGAACACCCGGTCACGGAATACATCTTCGGCGTCGATCTTGTGCGCGAACAGATCCGCGTCGCGGCCGGAATGGGCATGTCCTTCACGCAAGGAGAGCTGGAGATCAACGGCCACGCGATCGAGGTCCGGATCAACGCTGAAAAACTGCCGAACTTCGCGCCCTGCCCCGGCAAGGTGCGCACCTTCCACGCGCCGGGCGGTCTTGGCGTGCGGATGGATTCAGCCCTTTACGGCGGCTATTCGATCCCGCCCTATTATGACAGCCTGATCGGCAAGCTGATCGTCCACGGCCGCGACCGGCCCGAGGCTATGGCCCGCCTGAAACGCGCCTTGGGCGAGTTGATCATCGACGGGGTCGATTCGTCCGTGCCGCTGTTTCACATGCTGCTGGCCGAGCCAGACATTCAGGCCGGTGACTACAACATTCACTGGCTGGAAAAGTGGCTGGCGGTCCAATTCGGCCAGTAAAGCAAGACCGAGGCGCCACGGATCGGCGCTTCGCCGCAAAAGTTTTCGAAGACTTTTGCAAAATCCTTTGAAGGATTTTGTAGGTGGCCGACGCGTTGGAGCCAGAAACCCTGTTGCAGGCCTATGCCATGGGAATTTTCCCCATGGCAGAAGGGCGCGACGACCCGGAGATCCACTGGGTCGATCCGCGCCGCCGCGGAATCATGCCGCTTGACGGTTTCCATATCTCCCGCTCGCTGGCCCGCACGCTGCGGCAGACCTCCCTGACCGTCACGGTCGACCGTAATTTCGACGCAGTGGTTTCCGCTTGTGCGGAACGTGAAGAAACCTGGATAAGTCACCGTATACAAATGCTTTATGGCCAAATTCATCGTCGCGGTTTTGCCCATAGCATCGAAGTGCGTGCCGGTGAGGATCTGGTCGGGGGCGTCTACGGGGTCACGCTTGGTGGCGCGTTCTTTGGCGAAAGCATGTTTTCACGTGTGACCGATGCGTCAAAGATTGCGCTGGCCTTCACTGTCCACCGGCTTCGTGCCGGGGGTTTCGCGCTGTTTGACACTCAGTTCCTGACGCCACATCTGGCAAGTCTGGGGGCGGTCGAAATTCCCCGGGCTGCCTATCACCGCCGACTGGCCGAAGCCCTTGCCCAACCTGCCAGCTTTGCCCCGCTGGGTTATTCGCCCTCCGCGTCGGACGTCGCGTCATCTGCTGCCTCGGGCAACACGCAGTCCAGAACCCAGACATCATAGCGTGGGTGGTCCAGCGCCGACAAGGCGGGCGAAGAGGCAAGCATCCAGCCGTTAAACAGCTCCGTTTCGCCGGCGGCGGAAATCACCGTCAGATGGGCGCTGGCATCCGAGGTCGGATTATCGGCGGGGTAACGGCAACTATCCAACCGCACGACAAGCCCCCCAAATCTTGCCGCCTGTCCGCGGCTAAGGATGACATCGCCGGTTTCGCTGGTCAGCCTGTCAAGGAACCGCAACGTTGCGCCGTCAGACTCCACAAACTCTTGCGCAAGCGCCGGGCTGGCCAGCGCAACGAAAAGGGCAAGGCAGACCTGCTTCATGGATCTGTGGTCTCTGCCGGCTCTGCGTCACCGCCGCCGACGAATTTCAGCAGGAGTGTGATCAGGCTGACAGCGCCCTGAGTATCCTCGATCTCGTCGCCGGGTTCAAGATTCTCCAACGCGCCACCGGGCAGGATTTCAATGAAGCTTCCGCCCAGAAGCCCTTCGGAAGAAACCAGAATCGTGGAATCCACCGGCAGCAGAACATCCCTTCGCATGCTGATCCCGGCATCCGCAAAGAAGGTGTCAGGGTTCAGGTTGAGTTCAGTGACGGTGCCAACCTTCACCCCGGCAAGCCGAACGTCCGAACCGGTGGTTATCCCCTCGATCGACCGGAAGCTTGCGGTCAACGGGTAACTGTCCGGCGCCCGCAGCAAGCCGGTTCCCTGCGCCGCATAGGCAACAAAGCCGATAGCCAGCGCCAAGACTGCCACCCCGGTAAGGATTTCTGCGCGCGATTCGGCCATCACTCGGGCTGCCAAGCCTCATAGTCCCGCCGTTCCACCGGATCGGCACGGCGGATCGATCCGGGCGGCGCATAAGCCAGCTGCGTGCCGGTCAGGTTCTCCTGATGCGGCTTTTCCCAGGCCTTGTGCTTCAGCGGGGCTTTCGAGGGCGGTTCGTCCCAGGTGTGGTGCAGCCAGCCGTGCCAGTCGGGCGAGACGCGAGACGCTTCCATCTCGCCATTGAAGATCACCCAGCGGCGCTTGCCGTCACGGGTCTGGTAGAAGACGTTTCCGGCGTCATCCTTGCCAACCTTCACACCCTTGCGAGACGTGAAGATCTGGGTGCCAAGAGTCTGGCTGTTCCACCAGGTCAACATTCGCTTGAGGAAATACATGCGCAAGGCTCCGCTCTGCTTTTCCCTCATATGGCCGAAACACCCGCCAAGGTCCAGCACCAAGCCGCAGATGCGCGGCAATCCGGCGACAACCAGATCAGGGTCAACCTGATGCAACGACCATGAAAAAGGGCAGGCCCAAGGCCTGCCCCGATCATGGCCTTGCAGTCAAGCACTCAGGCCTTTACGGGTTCTTTCTTCTTGGTCTCGGTGTAGACCAGCATCGGCTTTGCGCCCGACGTCACGGCCTCATCCTTGACCACGACTTCCTCGACCCCATCCATGCCCGGCAGCTCGAACATGGTATCCAGAAGGATATCTTCCATGATCGAACGCAGGCCCCGCGCGCCGGTCTTGCGCTTGATCGCGCGCTTGGCGATGGCCGTGAGGGCGTCCGGGGTGAAGGTCAGCTTGACGCCTTCGATCTCGAACAGGCGCTGATATTGCTTGACCAGCGCATTCTTCGGCTCGGTCAGGATGGTGACCAGCGCCGCCTCGTCCAGGTCGGTCAGTGTGGCGATCACCGGCAGACGGCCGACGAATTCCGGGATCAGTCCGAATTTCAGCAGGTCTTCCGGTTCCAGTTCCTTGAACAACTCTCCAACCGAGCGTTCTTCCGGCCCCTTCACATCGGCGCCAAAGCCGATGCCTGACCCCTTGTTGCGTTGCGCGATGATCTTTTCCAGACCGGCAAAGGCACCGCCGCAGATGAAGAGGATGTTCGTCGTATCGACTTGCAGGAATTCCTGCTGCGGATGCTTGCGGCCACCCTGCGGCGGAACGCTGGCGACCGTGCCTTCCATGATCTTCAGAAGCGCCTGCTGCACACCCTCGCCCGAGACGTCGCGGGTGATCGAGGGATTGTCCGATTTCCGCGTGATCTTGTCGACTTCGTCGATATAGACGATCCCGCGCTGCGCCCGTTCGACGTTGTATTCGGATGCCTGCAACAGCTTGAGGATGATGTTCTCCACATCCTCGCCAACATAGCCGGCTTCGGTCAGCGTGGTGGCATCGGCCATCGTGAACGGTACATCCAGAATCCGCGCGAGGGTCTGCGCCAGAAGCGTCTTGCCGCAGCCGGTCGGGCCGATCAGCAGGATGTTCGATTTCGAAAGCTCGATATCGGTCTTCGATGAATGGTTCAGCCGCTTGTAATGGTTGTGGACCGCTACAGACAGAACCCGCTTGGCGTGGATCTGACCGATCACATAGTCGTCCAGCACCTTGCAGATTTCCCGCGGGGTCGGCACCCCGTCCGAGGATTTCAGACCGGTGGTCTTCGTCTCCTCGCGGATGATGTCCATGCACAGCTCGACGCATTCGTCGCAAATGAACACCGTAGGCCCGGCAATCAGCTTTCGAACCTCATGCTGGCTTTTGCCGCAGAACGAACAATAAAGCGTGTTCTTGCTGTCGCTACCGGAATTGTTCGCCATCCGCAGTCCTCTTGACGCTGTCGCTACTATTATACCGGTCGCGCCGCCCTGGTTCTGGCTGGAAAGTCTAGGCCAAGCCCAAGATCACCACAATCCGAAAATCCCCCGCCAGAACACCAAGCGGAGGACAGTGTGTTTACGTTGCCGTATCGTCGGCCTTGCCACGGCTTTCAAGGATCTGGTCGATCAGGCCCCATTCCTTCGCATCTTCGGCAGACATGAAATTGTCCCGCTCCAGCGCGGCTTCGACCGTGTCATAGTCGTTGCCGGTGTGGCGAACGTAAATTTCGTTCAACCGGCGCTTCAGTTTTTCGGTTTCGCGGGCGTGGATCATGATGTCCGTCGCCTGTCCCTGATAGCCGCCCGAAGGCTGGTGAACCATCACCCGGCTGTTCGGCAGGCTGAACCGCATGCCCTTTTCACCCGCAGTCAAGAGCAGCGACCCCATGGAGGCCGCCTGCCCGATCACCAGGGTCGAGACCTTGGGGCGGATGTATTGCATGGTGTCATAGATCGACAGACCGCTGGTGACCACGCCACCGGGGCTGTTGATGTACATGCTGATTTCCTTGGTCGGGTTTTCCGACTCAAGAAACAGAAGCTGGGCGCAGATCAGGCTGGACATCCCATCATGCACCGGGCCACCCAGAAAGATGATCCGTTCCTTCAGCAAGCGGCTGAAGATGTCATAGGCGCGTTCGCCCCGGCTCGTCTGTTCGACGACCATGGGGACAAGGGTGTTCATGTAGTGGTCAACGGGATCGCGCATCGGTGCCTGCCTCTGTCTGCCCAAAGGGAATATCGCCGGAGTATTGCCAGAGTCTTAGTTGGGCGGGACGGGGGCTGCAAGGGCGGGCCGGTTGATTTCCCAAGCCGGTCATTCGGCGCTGCGTCAGGCTGTCTCGCCGGACTTGAAACATGGGTGGGCCGGCATAGACCCAAACCATGACGGATATTGTGCCAACCAAGGCCGCCGGACGTGACCGGCTTGCAGCTTTCCTGCCGAAAGCCGGCCGGGACTATGCGGCAAAGCGCAATCTTGATCTGCCGGGGAATCCGCATGTGTCGGGCCTTTCACCATGGCTGCGCC
Source organism: Tabrizicola sp. (assembly GCF_030373185.1). Taxonomy (GTDB): domain Bacteria; phylum Pseudomonadota; class Alphaproteobacteria; order Rhodobacterales; family Rhodobacteraceae; genus Tabrizicola. The sequence continues at coordinate 663,544 of NZ_JAUCZH010000001.1, read as the reverse complement.
ATCGCCTGCTGACCGAAGCAGAGGTGATCAGGGCCACGCTGGAGGCCCACCCCCATGGTGCCGAGAAGTTCTTGGCCGAAGTCTGGTGGCGGACCTACTGGAAAGGCTGGCTGGAGCTGCGCCCCGGTATCTGGGACGACTACCGGCAGGGTCTGACCGCCGCAGGGAATCGGCTCGCGGTGGAACCGGGCCTTGCCGCCCGGGCTGAGGCTGCGATGCTGGGCGATACCGGGATTGACGGCTTCGATGATTGGGCGCGTGAGCTGGTGGCGACGGGCTACATGCACAACCACGCGCGGATGTGGTTCGCCTCGATCTGGATATTCACCTTGCGCCTGCCTTGGGAATTGGGGGCGGACTTTTTCCTCCGCCATCTGATCGATGGTGATCCGGCCTCGAACACGCTCGGCTGGCGCTGGGTTGGCGGTCTGCACACGCCCGGCAAGACCTACCTTGCTACCGCCGACAACATCGCCCGCAACACCGAAGGCCGATTCAGGCCGGAAGGGCTTGCAGCCGACGCCCCGGTCTTGCCGATGCGGCCTCACCCTGCCCCACGCGCCGCCCCGGTCGGAGACAGGCTGAACCTGACGGCGCCGTCCCTTTTGCTGGTGACCGAAGAAGACCTTTCGTCGGAGTTTTTGCTGGATCAGGGCCTGCGCCCAAGCAGCGTTGCGGTCCTCAGTCATGTCATGGGCCGGTCTGCGTTGCCGGTGGCTGGCCGGGTGCATGACTTCACGAGTGGCGCCATCGCAGATGCCCTGTCCCGGCTGAACGCCGCCTCGGCACCGGTTTACCGGCCCGAGGCGACAAGGGCCATTCTTGATCAGGCTGAAACCGATGGGCTGACGCGGATCGTCACGCCCTATGCCCCGACTGGCCCGATCTCTGATGTGCTGGCCGATCTGGAAGCCATGGCGGCACTGCGCGGCATTGCCGTTGACCGCATCCTCCGCCCGCATGACCGTGACGCATGGCCCCACGCAACGCATGGTTTCTTCCGCTTTCGTGAAGCGGTGATGCCTTAGCGAAACACCCGGCGCGCCAGAAGCACCCGGGCAAGCGCGGTGACAAGGCAAAGACCACCAAAGACCCATGCGGCAGGCGCGAAGCTTGCGGGCCACAGCACGATCACCAGGAAGAACAGGATGGTTTCGGTCCCCTCCAGAAGCCCGGCGGTGAAGTAGAGCGACTTTTCGCCCCGGCCTGTCGTCTCCATCCCGCGCTTTGCGGCAAGGATCGCGTAGCCCAGAAAGGTCGCGCCGTTGACGTAAAAACTTAGGAGAAGGAAAGCCCCGGCAGCCCCATTGCCGGTCGGATCGCGCAGCACGAAAGCCAGAGGAATCGCGGCGTAGAAGACGAAATCGCAGACGATATCCAGATAGCCGCCAAAGTCGGTCTTGCCCCCGGCCCGAGCGACCGCCCCGTCCAGCCCATCGGCCAACCGGCTTGCCAGAAGCGGCAGCGCCACAAGCAGGCCAGACAACCCGGAGGCCAGAAGCCCCGCTGCGCCAAGCCCCAGCGCAAGTCCGGCAAGCGTCACTGCATCCGCCGAAGCCCCCCGTGCGGCAAGCCAACGCCCGCCACGGTTCAAGGGGGCATCGATCACCCCACGCATCAATCCGTCCAGCATCATACCCCCGCAGCAGCACCCAGTTTCTCAGGCCTAGCCGGCCAAGGGAAGTCACGTTTGCGCGGGCTGCCGCCGATCACTTGATCGCTTGTCTTGCCCGTCTCCGGACAAGGCCCTACTCAGATTTGGTCAGATTTTTGGCCTGTTCATGATTTTTGCACGTTTGAGTCAAGTTAAGGCCCAACTGACTCTCTACTTCTGACCACGTGCTTCGACAGGAGAGTTGCATGACCTATCGCCTCTTCAATCTGGCTATTCCGCTGTGCGTTGCAATCGGCCTCGCCACGCCGGGCCTTGCCTGCACGATTCCGGCCGGCGCGGGGGCCATGCAGCAGGAACTGCTATCCCACCTGAATGCGGAACGCCGGGCGAACGGCCTATCGCCGCTGCGCCTGTCGGCAAAACTGGACAAGGCGGCGCAGGGCCATGCTTGCGACAATGCCGCGCGCAAGTCGATCAGCCATGTTTCCTCAGATGGCGGCACGTTGAAGAACCGGTTGCGCCGGGCTGGATATGCGTTTCGGGCTGCGGCTGAAAATACCGGGCGCGGCTTTGCCTCGGGCGCGCGGGCCGTCCAGTGGTGGATGAATTCGCCCAAACACCGTGACAATATTCTCTTGCGCAAAGCCAGGGAAGTTGGGATCGGAATTGCAGTCAGCCCGGCACCGGATGCCAAGCTCCACTGGATCCTTGTGGTCGGCGCGTCAAAGTAGCTCTCAGCGCGCGATCACCAGTTCGGCGCGAAGGCCGCCCAGCCTCTCGCTTTTTGAAAGACGCAGCGCGCCCCCATGGCTCAGTGCGATATCCGACGCGATGGACAGCCCCAGACCGACCCCACCGCCCCGGTTCGGATCGCGCGACACGTCAAGCCGGGTAAAGGGGCGCAAGGCTTCCTCCCGCTGCCCTTCGGGAATGCCCGGCCCGTTGTCTTCGACGACAATGCGCAGGCTGCTATCCTGATAGTCCACCCGGATTTCAATCATGTCTCCAAAGCGCCGGGCGTTCTCCACCAGGTTTTCAACGGCCCGCGTGACCGCCTGCGGACGCACCTGCACTGGTTCCGCCGCACCCAGAACCCCTGTCAGGCGCACAGATGGCCCGGACCTTGACACGATCCCCTCGACCAACGCGACCACGTCCGTCGGCTCTGACCCCTCCATCGCATCGCCACGCACGAATGCCAGAAACTCGTCCACCATCCGCTCCATCTCGGCCACATCCTTTTGCAGCGCGGCCACTTCTGCATCTTCGGGCAAAAGGGAAAGGCCCAGCCGCAGCCGGGTCAATGGCGTGCGCAGATCGTGACTGACACCGGACAGCATCAATGTGCGTTGTTCGATTTGCCGGTCGATCCTTGCACGCATGTCCAGAAAGGCCCGCCCGGCTGCCCGCACCTCCAGCGCCCCGCGCGGCCGGTAGGACACCGGACGTCCTTTCCCGAAATCCTCGGCCGCCTGCGCCAGCTTCGTGATGGGCCGCAACTGGTTGCGCAGAAAGATATAGGCAATGATCGTCATCAGGATCGAGGTGAAGATCATCAGCACCAGAAGCTGATGCGGATTGCTGGCGGACATCCGCCTGCGGCTGAGTTGCGCCTGCACAGCCCCATAACGACTGTCGAAAAGCAGGTACACGATCCGCTCCGGGTCTGAGACATCTGCAGCAACAAGTGCGGGCAACTGCGCGTGCAATGTCTCGATGATAACCCGGCCGGAAAGATCCAGCGCTGTCGCCCGGTCTTGCCGCGGTGCCGTCGGCCCGGCAGGCAGCGTCACGGTGACGGCAAGCGCATCGGCCAGTTCCGGTACACGGTCCTGCGCCTCGGAAAGCGATCCGGCAGCGTCGATTTCCGCCAGAAGGAACCCCAGATCTATGGCGACCCCTTGCGTCATCTGTCGGGTCACGCCTTCATAGTGGCGCTGGATGAAGGCCGTGGACACGACAAGCTGGATCGCAACCACCGGCACGATCAGAATAAGCGCCGCGCGCGCATAGAGACTGCGGGGAAAGATACGTTGAAACACCGACATCAGCCGGAATACTATCTCCCGGCCCCTCCGTTGAAAAGCCCATGCACCAGGGGAGTCCGATGACCGGATCTGCGCCCCGTGTGCGCTGCCTGACCGCCGCAAACCCGTCGCCCCTGACCGGGACGGGGACCAACACCTATCTGGTCGGCAGCCGCGAGGTCGCCGTCATCGATCCCGGTCCCGACCTGCCCGCGCATCTGGACGCCATCCTGTCCGGTCTCGGCCCCGGCGAACGAATCACCCAGATCATCGTGACCCATGCCCACCGCGACCATTCGGAACTGGCTCCCAGGCTTGCCAAGGCCACCGGGGCCGAGATCCTTGCCTACGGCACAGCGACAGAGGGGCGCAGCCCCCTGATGGAACGACTGGCCGAGGGATTGCCACCGTCGGGTGAAGGCCTCGACCTCAGCTTCGCCCCCGACCGCCAGCTGCGCGACGGAGATAGCATCGCCGGACCGGACTGGGATCTTGCCGCGATCCACACGCCCGGCCACCTGGGCGGCCACCTGTGTCTGTCTCTCGGAGATACCCTGTTTTCCGGGGATCAAGTCATGGGGTGGTCAACAACCCTCGTCGCGCCGCCGGATGGGGACATGGGTGCCTACATGGCCTCGCTGCAAGGGTTGCAGTCTGGGCGCTGGCGCCGGTTCCTGCCCGGCCATGGCGCAAGTATCGAAGACCCGCCCACCCGGCTTGCCGAACTTGTGGCCCACCGCCTGATGCGCGAGGCAGCGATCCTGGAAAGACTGGCCACAGCGCCCGCAACAATTCCCGACCTGACGCGACAGATCTATCAGGACACCCCTGCCCGCCTCCTGCCCGCCGCAGAGCGCAACGTTCTGGCCCATCTCATTGATCTGGCCTCAAAAAATATGGTTCTTGCTTCACCGTCCCTTGATCACAACGCCTTGTATCAACGCCTGTGACCCTGGACGAGTTTTCCCGGCTTTTGCCCCTTTACGCCCCCAAGAGGGCTTGCTATACGGCCACCGTGTTCCGGCGTAGCTCAGCGGTAGAGCAGTTGACTGTTAATCAATTGGTCGTAGGTTCGATCCCTACCGCCGGAGCCAAAAAATTCAAAAAATACAACGACTTAAGTCAGCATCTCCCGACGTCGGTGGTGTGAATGAAAGTTATAAACAGTTGTAAACCCAAGACGTACTTCCACCTGGACCACACGGGACGATTCCAAGCGACCCCACCAATCGAGGAGGGTTTCAAAGCGCCCAATAGCAGTGTACAGAGGGAACAAAGCAAGCACGAAGCCGGAGCTCCTGATGAGGTCAATACGTACGCTGTCTCTCTTTTCCGGCGCAGGCGGACTAGACTTGGGGTTTCACGAAGCAGGTTTTGACATCATTGGATGTTTAGAGATCGACACTCCATCTTGCGATACACTTGGCCTGAACATCGGCAAATATGTCTCCACCGAGACAAAAATCTTCAACGCTGACATCACTCTCACAGAACCGGCGTCTTTAGATGTGGGGGAGATCGACTTCATTATTGGCGGCCCTCCGTGCCAGAGTTTCTCTGCAGCGGGTCGTCGAGCAGGAGGCGTGCATGGTATCAACGATACAAGAGGTTCACTTTTCTGGTATTATTGCAAGTACCTGGAATACTTCAAACCGGCGGGTTTTCTTTTTGAGAACGTAAAAGGTATTCTTCAAGCCAACAACAGTTCAGACTGGGACATAATTCTGAAGAGTTTCGAAAGCGTAGGGTATACAGTAAACTTTAAAATTTTAGATGCTGCCGACTTCGGCACACCGCAGCATCGTGAGCGCTTGATCATGGTGGGAGTTAGGAATGATCTGGCTTACTCATTCTTATTCCCAAGTCCCACGCACGGTCCTGCTGGAGATACTTCGAAGGAGTATGTTACCCCTTGGATGGCTATTGGAGACTTCTATAGTCCCGATGAAGTCGTCCCGCCTTACGGTGGGAAGTACGGTCACCTACTAAATGACATACCGCCCGGAATGAATTACCTCTACTACACTGAAAAATTTGGTCACGCCAATCCTCTGTTTGCCTGGCGATCTAAGTTTTCTGGCTTCCTTTATAAACTGCCGAAGAACGAGCCGTCAAAGACGGTAGTTGCTCATCAGGGACGCTACGACGGCCCATTCCACTGGAACAATAGAAAGCTCACAATTCCAGAGTTAAAGCGCATTCAGGGGTTTCCAGACGACTACCAATTTGTATCTTCTAAGGTTGAAGCAGTCCGCCAGATCGGAAACTCTGTAGCCCCTCGAATGGGGAGAAAGCTTGCCGATGCTGTAAAGTTGCAGTTCTTTGGAGCCAATGACGTTTTTGTCAGTTTGTCACAGGAATCTGATACTAGCCACCACTCCAAGCGAAAGGCAGTCAAGGCTGCCAGTACAAAGGGAAAGACAAAGAAGGATAGCTTCGTTGGGGCCGATCAACTTGATTTGTTCGCCGAACCAAAAGTTTACGACGTAGATCTATCTTTTGACCGAGAAGTCTCCTCGTCACTGGGTTCATACCAAATAGATGGATCACTTAAATCCGGCATTTGGCACATCTCAATGGCTCCAACGACTTCTTTAGAGTCAGTCAAAGTATCATCTACCTTAAAGTTCTCCAACCCAGCAGGATGTAACTTCAACACAATTGTTGTAGAGGCTTCGCTGTCAGAGCTTCATCATATCGCTATATTCTGGGACGCTATCCATCACGCTATTGAAATGTCATCTAGCTATGAAGGTTTACTCCCATTGTATGGTCACTTTACCGAACCGCACCCAAAGTTTCAGCTGGGCATGGACATCCTACACCTATCAAGTCGAGCGGGCCTTGAGGAAAAGATTGCAAACCTTATCTTGTGCATGAGCGATTTTTCATTCCTCTCGACCCTACACAGATACGCCGACTTTTTTGATAACAGCCAACAAGCAAGTGAGGCTCTTCAGACCCTTCGTTCTATTGGATACGACATCAGAACGCACGAAACGAACAGGGCCATAAAAGAGGGGTTTTTCAAACCCTGCTACCCATTCTCGCTCTACACAAAAACCAACACCTACACGGTTTGGCGTGACAAGGGAACGCATCGCACTGGTGATGTTAGGGTCAACGTAACAGATGGCAAGGTTACTATCAGTTAAACAGCTTGAACGAGAAACTCTTCCTGCCATGAAGCTATCGTGTCTTGCTTTAAGTCGATGGTGGTTGTTAACTGCGTTGTAACTTGTGCCAAAAAATCTTGCATCGACCCGCCGGAGAGTACAAACAGTCCCGCAAGCTCATCGAGGCTCAGACAGATAACATTCACTCCATGCTGCTTACGAAGACTTTCAACGTTTCTTCGCCAGAAGGGGTCGGCCAAGTTTTTCTCCGACACGGCGGATGGTGCAGCACTAATGGCAAGATAGTGACTCATCTTGGGGTTGTTTGCTTTCCTAGCCTCAATTGCCTGCAGTATCTCAAATCCGATCTGCTTTGATTTATCCTTGACCTCAGCCCCGATCACCTGCCCGCTAGGTGTTGCAAACCAAAAGTCCCCTGGAGACTTACTCTGCGAGTCTGCAGCGGTCTTGGCTCCATCCATTCCGCCGAGGGAAGCGTCCTCGAAGATCGTTGACACGAACGGGAAGGCGAAAAAGGCAGCAATAATACGGACAAACTGTGGGTCGGAAATTGAGCGTGCAAAAGTAAGGACATCACCTATTGATGCCGACTGGGTCACTGATGCTCCTAGCAAAAGTGCCTTCTGAGCCTCACGTTCTTCTCTAATCTCAATACCAATCCGTAGCAGAAGGCATAGTACATCAAGTGCCTCGTCAGACGAACACTGATTGATATCGTTCAGTATATTCTGAAAAAGGGGCATGTCGAACGAAACGGATTGATCAATCGGCGTGTCCCGATCGATGCGACCTGCACCCCTCATTTTCTCCAACGCCCTCGACCCCTGCATGCCAGAGTTCGGTGAACAAAAGCCTGCAGCGATTCTCGTTTTCGATACGAGTGGTACGGTATAGCCCTCATCGTTGCTTCTTATCGCAAATCCGCCGGGTATTGGCTTGCTTTTATGGTCGGTTGCCCAAATTTTGCAAACGTCTTGCTGGGGGTTAAGCCACTTATACCAAGCCGCTGTAATCAATAGATTGACTGGCGATATCCAACCATATGCACCATAGCGCCATTTTCTAAGACGACCGACCAATGCATTCGGAAGTCTCGCCGAGATGGCAAGCGCTGCCTCGGATTCTGCACGAATATAAGCTTCGTCTAACCTTGATTCGATCGACATACATGACCCCTCTTCTTGGAGTCATGTGTACCGATTGTTACAGTTCGCTCAAGACAATTCCGAAGGGCAGGTTAGATAAGGTCTACAACCTTGCTTCGAGCGTCACTGTCACCTTCTATGTATCGTTGGGTGAGTGCTAGGGAAGAGTGTCCAGCCATCATTTGTACGTCCCGGAGCGACCCCCCGACGCTACTGATCTTCTTTGCTGTGTTAGTGATAAATGTCCGCCGTCCGCTGTGAGACGAACAGCCAACCAACCCGAGATCCGAGTACCAGCGCTTAAACATGTTCACAACCACTTGGGGAGACGTGTGTTCCCACCTCTCTGTAGTCACAACATACGCATTCAATAGTTTGAAGCTTGGGTTACGTCGGGCATCGACGAGCAGGCTTACTAAGAAGGCATGCAGCTGCTTGTTCAGGGGTACGATCCGGCCTGATCGTCCTTTTGCTGCGTCGTCGGTCAAACTTATTGCGTTTGCCACCTCCCCGTCAGCACCAACAACCATCGACCACTTGAGGTTGGCGATCTCCTTTGCTCGGAGCCCCGCTCGAACCGACAGGAAAAAAATTGTTTGGTCTCGCAATCCATATCGCCTGGACGCCAGATAATTGGTAACGGCGTCGACTTGAATCCTAGTCAGCGTTTTCGCCTGCTTTCCGAGTGCCATGTTATCCTACTAGTGTTGATAAGTCACTGAAGTACAATATTATAATCATTTCGACACGAACACAGTCATTGAGCGGAAATTTGAGTAACTGGGTCAACCACTTGTAAGAACTGATGAACAAATATTCAAAATATCATCAGTTCAGCTACAAGAGTTCAGACGCCCCAATCTGAGCTGAAATTGCTCCAAGCTGCTGCCTTGTTTCTTCGAGACCTTTTGAGATCGACGCTAGTGTCTCGAGGAGAATTTGCCAACGCTGATCCTCGCTGAGTTGGTCAACCTTGACAGTAACTGTGAGCGAAGCCCGTTTGAAGTTCGCTTCCGCTCGGCTCCCAGCTAGATGCGCTCGTCTGGCAAACATAAGCGCCGAACCAGTCCGTACTAAGTTCCGGGGCGCTTTCGCCTGCTCCGAATTGAACTCTTCGAACGTCAACATTGCTAGGCCTCCCGTGCCTTTTGGTCGAGGCTCACAGCTATGATCGCCATCCTTCTTCCAAAAAATATTTATACGAGGTGCCGGTTCGTCCGTCCGAACCAGCTAAATACTTCGCTCTTTGAGAAGTTCATGGAGTGTAATGTATAGGATAGAAATATGAAGATTTTGAATATGAAGAAGATGGATGTCTCGATGGAGTTCCATGATGTGAGCGCTCTGGTGTTGTTTCGCAAGTTGAACGCATCCGGCAGCATCGTGTGGAAGGATGGGCCGAAGGAGCTCTGTGCTTACTGCATCGATAACATTTCTACACCTCATCAGATCGGGGCTGCTCAGATCATCTGCACCCAGAAGCTCGAGCTTCTGATCGAGGTCACCGATCATGAGACGTGCTCCAGCCCGATGATCGATGCCATTTGGCACAATCCAACGATGGTAGATGAACAGAGGGTGGGGCAACTCATCAGAGACATCAGCACCGTCGAGCGTCTCAAGATGAATGGCACTACATCAAGGCTGGACAATATTGATCCCTGGAGAGCTGACCACCATCACTGGGTGGCGCTCCTGGACTGATACACTGTCGAAGCGAAGTAGAGGGCACTGGCGACGGTGCCCTTCTTCGTATCTGTAGCAGGCAGGTCCTTCCTCCGGCTTTCCCTTGGCACCTTAGCATTCGGACATGCCAAAAATCACCTTAGCATTCGGACATGCCAAAAATTAAAGAATGGAGGACCATCCTTTGTGCTGCAGCATGTGGCGAAGACGATACGTAAGGAGAATTTTCTCAGCAAACGGTATGGAGGTTTTCGACGTCAAGGGCGTCGAAGTCTTGCGATTTCAAAATGTAGTCGATCCAACCACTACTGAACTGTCTCTGCACGTCCACTTCGTGGTAGCCCCATCTCGTTTTCGTCCAGGAAGCGAGCACCGCTTCTGAAAAGGTGGGTAGATCATCGTAGGGATTTTCAATGGAGGCATGATAGTGCAACCTTCCACCTGGTGATCGCTCCAACACTGGAACTACACCAAGTCTCCTCCCATAGCGGGTGAAGGCGTTTCCGTAGACCTTCCGGTTCAGGCGGTTCATGAAGAATCCGAAGTTTCTGCGGGCTTCAATCTGATCCAGCGTGCCCCACTGATCGGCTTGCTTCATGGTAAGTGTCAGCGCAACGGGGTTGGGCAGAACAAGGTGGTGGGCAAAATGATGAATGTGAGGGTGCATGACGGGCCAATTCCTAAAGCTCGTCATATGTATATAAGTTCGGTCTCTAACCTTTTGCTTTTACAATATTTTTCTGCGGGCTTCATTGGCCGTGGCTAGAACACGGCCGTACGCAAAAACTACACTAAGCCAGTTACAAGACTTAGCATCGCCTGTCTACTTCACGAGTGTGCAACACCCTAGGTACCATGAAGTCCCTCCGTCAGCCTCCAGAGAAAACGTGTATGGATAAAGCCGTCCCGAGTCGCTTGAGCATACTCGTTCTTGCCCGAGGAACCTAACGGAGCCGCCCTTGTCTTCAGCCACAAGTATCGAGGTCCTTACGCCTTCTGGGTCGACAGATGTTGTGACACTCTTCAGCGCCATTTCCGTATCGTCCGGCAGACTTTGGTGATCCCAGCGAACCAGCCCTACGAAGAAGGTAATCACATCAAAGGGCTCTTCACGTAAACACCGCAAGCCAACAGGTAGGTCGGTGTTGCTGAAGACCGGAACCCCCCGGGGTGCTAGATAGCGGTTTCGTATCCATCCTGAGCCCTCACCAATGTTCAGACGGAACCATTTGCCGTCTTCGCTGGCTCCCGTTATCTCCACCAGTGAAGCGTTGTAAGGGATTGAACCGACGATCGTTGCGTTCGAGTCTGGAGCGGATCGAATGTTCAAAACATCATTCGAAGCAACATCGATCACCTTGTAGTAGAAGGGTAACACCTTCTCTGTGGTTACCGAAGCATTGGCCAAGATCACATCGTCTAGCGAAGGAAAATCCGTACGGGAGTCACTCGTGTAGCCTAATGATCGGACGACATCCTCTGAAAGGACGTTCGCAGAAACATTATGGCAAAGTAGAAAGTAGAGAGAGCGGGCAGAAAGCTCGTAGCCATACGGCTGTAACACTCCGATGGTTGTTAGCTGCCCATCTTCGTCGAGCAAGCCTGGCGTTAAACTGCTGCACGCTGCACGAACCTCTCCGATTGTCTCATCAGAAATTTCAAGGTCCTTCGAGTATCCGGTCGGATAATCGCCTTTATGGCCTGTAGTGAACGAACGCACCCTTGCACTCACTATAGTTAGGTTCGTATTAGTATCAGGGACGGCCAGTGTTTCACTTGCCACCACCTCGCTCCAAAAGCAGGCTCCCATTTGACAGTTAAGAATCATGGGTTCAGCTCTTACTTGCTGGATGCTGACCGCAAGTAAGACGCTCGCAAGGTTTATGGTCCGCTTTGTCCCGAGGCGCATCATTAATCTCCGAAAAGCTGAAGGTTCTTCGCCATCTCTTTTGAAAGGGGCAAGAACCGGGCATAGAAGCGCTCTATCTGTTCGACCGAGGTACCCGCATTCTTAGCCAAGTTGAAGATGTTCACTTTGCCACCGCTATTAATGATCCTCATGCAGATGGCAGTGTGCCGAAGGGAGTAAAGCGTATGCTTTTTCCCGGTCGGAACATCTACTTCTAGGCCGCCATACTTCAGTACCTCTCCAAACAACCGCTGCATCATCGTCGATGCAGTCGTCCGATTTTCGTACTGCGGTAGAAAGATGTAGTCCTCACTCTTGGCGTTTGGATAACGCTTGTTTATCCTCTCGTAGACCGAAACTGCCGCTTCCATTGTGTTTGCAGCCCTGAACCCGGTCTTGCCGTCCCTGACGGTCACGATCAGCCGTCTTGGATCTTCTGCAACAGTCACGTCGCTATGTCGAATGGTGTACAATTCCGAGGATATCGGTCGGACGAATGAGTGGGTGAGGAACAGGATGAGGTCGTACATTTCGTCAGTAACCATCAATCCTCGTACACTGACGCCTTCAGCGGTCATCTTCCGCACTGTGCGAAGCAGTTTTTGATAGTTGTCATCCGCCTTGTCTACCAGTGGATGAAACCTGAAGAATGGGCGAGGATTGTCCTTCAACTTGACTCTGGGCGTTTGAGGGACAGCCTCAATCGCTCCCTCATCCCTGGCGATCTTCATCACATTCCGAAAGGCTGCCATGATGGTGTTTCTAGTCGAGGCGGCGAGGTCCGGGCGCCTCTTGGTCAGGTCAGCCATGTACTCTTGAAAGCTGTGGGTACGAATATGCCGGACGTCCCTTTCACCGAAGTGGCGCAGCAACCCCCAGTCTTCGTTCTGGATGGACCAGTGCAGTGCCTTGACATATCCTGCACTCCGTTCCCCGGTTTGATCCTGAAGTCTAGATCGGTGAAGAAGCTTTAGCGCAAAGCTCCTAAAGGTGAATTCCTTCTCAACGGGCTTTTCTGCCCGTAGCATAGCTAAGGCCAGTTCTTGGGCCAGGTCCTGGGCAAGTATGGCACTGTCTTGACCTGTCGATTTGACAAAGTACGATTTTGTCCTTCTATCCCAAACCCTTACATACCATTTTCGTGAGTTCGCTACACGATAGATCGACAGACCCTTGTAGATCCGAATCGCTGACGGCGTCTTGGACTTCCCAACTCTTGCGTTCGTTGTCATCCGGTAATCTCGACGGTGGTACTTATAAACCTAACATATAAACTACCTCATAAGATATTGATACTGTTATGTACCAAGTTACCTGTTAATCAATTGGTCGTAGGTTCGATCCCTACCGCCGGAGCCATAACAAAAAGCCCTGACGCATTTGCGTCAGGGCTTTTTGTTTTCGGCATCAGGGCAGTCGGTGTGCGGGCATGCCACTGGTATCAACCTCGCAAAAGGAACGGGCCACCCTTTCGGACAGCCCGGCCTGCATCAGAGAAATTGACTTTCCGGCCTACTCGGCGGCTTCCTTGGGCGGCTCGCCTTCGGGCTTGATCTCAGCCTTTGGCTTGCGCGGGCCGCGTGGGCGGCGTGGGCCGCGGTCTTCGCGTGCGGGGGAGGGTTCGGCCGCCCCTGCCGTTGGCGCGGACCGCGGACGGGAGGCTGGCCGGGCTGCGGATTCTGGCGTTTCGATCAGGCCACTCTCCTCGGCGGGGCCAAGGTCGATCACATCGGGAACACTGGGCTGTTCCATCGTGGCATAGTCCCGCTCTTCGCGGAATTCGCGCTGGAACTCCGGGCGCCGGTCTGCACGGTCCGGGCGATCAGCTCGTTCTGGGCGATCAGCACGATCCGGGCGGTCAGCACGATCGTTGCGATCGTTGCGGGGCGATTGGCCGCTTGCCTGACCAGCATGCTGGCCACCGTTCTGACCGCCATTCTGTCCCCCGTTCTGGCCGGGAGCCTGACCGCCACCTTGCTGAAACTGCTGCTGGCGCGCCTCTTGTTCGGCGGCCATTTCGCGCATCGCTTCGGCAAGCATGCGGGTATAGTGCTCGGCATGTTGCAGGAAATTCTCCGCAGCAACCCGATCATTCGACAGCTGCGCGTCACGCGCCAGTTGCTGATATTTCTCGATGATCTGCTGCGGCGTGCCGCGCACCTTGCCCTCGGGGCCCGAGGAGTCAAAGACACGGTTGATGATGTTGCCGAGGGTGCGCGGGCGGTTCTGGCTGGAACGCGAGCGTTTCTTGGAGGAGCGCATCTTGTCCTTTGATGGCTTTGGCCTGCGGCCGCCGCCCCGTTTCGGGCAGCAAGACAATGGTCGCGCAGGGGCTGGCAATACGCGGGGCCGGGGACAACCCCTACCCTCGCGCACCTCAATAAACACATGGTCCGCGCCCTGACAAGCAGTATTTCCTCGACTGAGGGGAATCTGGGCGGCTCAGGAGCCGCTTTCCGCGGATCACGGCTTCAAAGCAGCTACGACCCGGTCACGACCGTCCATATCGGCAAGGATACGCACCTGATCCAGCCCCGCGGCAGAGAGAAGCCCCGCAACCGCCTTGCCTTGCTCAGGCCCGATCTCAAGCAAGAGACGACCGCCGGGCAAGAGCCGCGCCCCTGCCCCGCGCGCGATGATGCGGTAGGCATCCAGCCCGTCGCCACCTGGTGTCAGGGCCAGATGCGGTTCCCAGTCGCGCACCTCGGGGGCCAGACCGGGCATTTCATCGGCGGCGATGTAGGGCGGGTTCGACACGATCAGGTCGAAAGCCCCGATGACACCCGCAGTGTCGGCCCCAGTAATGTCCCCAGTGATGTCCCCAGTGATGTCCCCGGAAGTATCTCCCGTGACCCCGGAAAACCAGTCCGACACCATGAAGCGCGCCCGGTCTTCAAGGCCCAGATCGCGCGCATTGCCCCGGGCCACAGCAAGGGCTGCGGTCGAGATATCGACCCCCAGGCCCCGCGCCATCGGCATGCCCTTCAGGCAGGACAAAAGGATGCAGCCGGTCCCGGTGCCAAGGTCCAGTATCTTCAGGAACGGGCGGGACAGGGCCTCGGCCACCAGGGTTTCGGTCTCTGGCCTTGGGTCCAGCGTGTCGGGCGTCACGCGGAAGGAAAGTCCCCAGAACAGCCGTCGCCCGGTGATCTGTGCCACCGGCTGCCGGGACGCGCGGGCCGCAAGGGCTGCATCAAAGGCCGCCTGTTGCGCCGCCGTCATCTCATCTTGCAGATAGAGCGTCAGCCGGTCGGCTCCAATCCCCAGAGCATAGGCCAAAAGCAGGCGTGCGTCGCGGCCCGGCCCCTCGACGCCCGCCGCCGCCAGCCGTGCCACCGCCGCCGCCAGCGCGCTTTGCGCGGTCATCCTTCCATCTCGGCCAGCTTGTCGGCCTGATCCTGCGCGGTCAGCGCGTCGATGATTTCCGACAGATCGCCCGCCATGATCTGCGGCAGGGCATAAAGCGTCAGGTTGATCCGGTGATCGGTCATCCGGCCTTGGGGAAAGTTGTAGGTGCGGATGCGTTCGCTGCGGTCGCCGGACCCGACCTGCGATTTGCGGTCTGCCGCGCGTTCGGAGTGGACCCGTTCGCGTTCAGCCTCATAAAGCCGGGCGCGCAAGACCTGCATCGCAATCTCGCGGTTGCGGTGCTGCGACTTTTCCGAGGACGTGACCACGATCCCGGTCGGGATATGGGTGATCCGCACTGCCGAGTCGGTGGTGTTCACGTGCTGTCCACCCGCCCCTGAGGATCGCATGGTGTCGATGCGGATGTCGCTGGCGGGAATGTCGATATCAACCGCCTCGGCCTCGGGCAGGACGGCGACGGTGGCTGCACTGGTATGAACCCGCCCCTGCGCTTCGGTCGTTGGCACGCGCTGGACGCGGTGAACGCCGGATTCGTATTTCAGCCGGGCAAAGACCCCCTCACCCGAGACCAGCGCCACCAGTTCCTTGAGCCCGCCAAGGTCGGTCGTCTGTTCTTCCAGCACTTCCCAGCGCCAGCCCATCTTTTCCGCGTGGCGCTGATACATCCGCGCAAGGTCGGCGGCGAAGAGGCTGGCCTCATCCCCCCCGGTTCCGGGACGGATTTCCACGATGGCCGGGCGGGCATCGGCGGCATCCTTGGGCAAGAGCGCCAGCCGGAGGTTCTGCTCCATTTCCGGGATGCGCGCGCGCAGCCGCGGGATTTCCTCTTCGGCCAGCGCCTTCATCTCGGGATCGGCCAGCATCGCCTCGGCTTCGGCAAGATCGGTCAGCGCCTGCCGATAGGCGGCAATCTCGTCGGCCACTGGCTTCAGGTCGGAATATTCCTTGCTGATCCGCGCAATTTCGGACGGGGCGGCCCCGGCATGCAACCGGGCTTCGAGAAACTCGAAACGCTGGGTGATCTGGGCAAGTTTGTCCAAGGGAACCATGGGGCGGGATGTGGCCTGTATCCCCGGGCCGGTCAAGAGGTGGCAAGCGCCGGGGGCCGTCTGCCCCCGGACCCCCGAGGATATTTGCGGAAGAGAAAGCCTAAAGCCTTGAGAGCCAGTCCCGTAGCCGGGCCCCATTCACGCCCATGTCACCTTTGCCGAACCGAGACCGGGCGAAGATCGTGACCTCGCTGGTCGCAACGTCGTGGGTCAGCGCTTGCGCCGTGGTGTAGTCGGGAAAGCCCCAGAGCGCGGACCGGGTGACCCAGGTGATGTGCCCCTCTTCCGGGCTGCCGGCAAGGCGCGTGGTTCGGGGAGTGGCAAGCGCGATCTCGTCCAGCCGGGCAAGGGCCGCAGGTGCTGCCCCCTGCACCTCGACCGCTGCCGCGGCCGAGTTGAGGGTGGTGACGATCCGGGGCGGCTCGCCCAGCCGCGACAGCACGCGGTCCTCAGCGGTGGGCAGGGCCGACGCCGGGTCGATGTGCCAGATCGTCGGGTCGGAGGGGGCAAGGCGGACATAGGCGCCAAAGGCAACGAGGGCCAGAAAAAGCCCGATCAGCGCATATCCCGCCATGCCCCGCCCCCTCATCTTTGTGTCCGTGCCCAGTGATAGAGGCAGATCAGCTCATAGGCGACATGCGCGCCGGCAATCGCCGTGGCCCCTGTCGTGTCATAGGGGGGCGAGACCTCGACAATATCGCCGCCGACAAGGTTGATCCCCGCCAGATCGCGCAGCATCGCCGCCGTCTGCCAGCTTGCGAGGCCCCCCCAGACCGGCGTGCCGGTGCCGGGAGCAAAGGCCGGATCGAGCGCGTCGATGTCGAAGGTCAGGTAGGTCGGCTTGTCGCCGACAATGTCCTTGGCCGTCGCCACGACCCGCTCCACGCCCCATTCATGCGCCTCGCGGGCGGTGATGACGTTGACGCCCAGATAATCCTCGGTGGTGGTGCGGATGCCGATCTGGACCGAGCGCTTCGGGTCCACCACCCCGGCCTTGACCGCCTTGTAAAGCATGGTGCCATGGTCGATCCGGTCGGGGTTGTCATCGGGCCAGAGATCGGAATGGGCATCGAAATGGATCACGCCAAGCGGCCCGAATTTCTCGGCATAGGCCTTCAGGATCGGCCAGGTGATGTAATGGTCGCCGCCCAGCGTAACCGTGCCTGCACCCGCAGCCAGGATGGTGCGGATATGGGCGGTCAGCGTTTCGGGAAACTCTCGCGTGTTGGCATAGTCGAAGGCCAAGTCGCCATAGTCGACGATCGCCATCTCCTCCAGCGGGTTGGTCCCCCAGCCGGGCGGCGGATCATAGGGCATCAGCGCCGAAGCCTCGCGGATCGCGCGGGGGCCAAAACGGGTGCCGGCACGGTGGCTGACCGCCTGGTCGAACGGCACGCCGGTGATCGCCAGATCAACGCCGGTCAGGTCTTTGGCATAGCTGCGCCGCAGGAACGAGGTCGCCCCCCCGAACGCATTTTCAAAGGCATAGCCGCGCAGCCCCTTGCGGGTGATCGCGGTGTCAACTTCATGCTTGGCATCTTCGAGGGCCATCAAAGCCTCCTATCTAGAACAGCGCTATCGTTCAGGAACCGGAGACCGCGCGTATCCGTCAGAGAGGGTCTAGTGGGCCACAAGCCCAAGTCAACCCAGGTGATAGCCTTCGCGGACCAGTTCATCCGTCACCTGCCGGATCGCCTTTTCCAGTGTTTCGGCGATGAAATCGACATCACGCTCGGTGATCACCAAGGGCGGCGACATCACGTTCAGATGCCCCATCGGGCGCACGATCAGCCCCATCGCCTCGGCCGCGTTGGAGATGCGCTTGCTTTCATTCGCGGCGTCCGGCAGCACGACTTTGGTCGCCTTGTCGGCCACGCTTTCCACGCAGAGCATCAGCTTCTGGCCCCTAACATCGCCGATCAGCGGCAGGGCCTTCAACTCGGCCATCCGGGTCTCGAAATAACTGCCAACCTTCGTGGCATTGCCCAGCAGGTCTTCACGCTCCATGATCTCGATGTTCTTCAGACCCGCCGCGCAGGACACCGGATGCCCGGAATAGGTGAACCCGGCCGTGAACCAGCGCGATCCGTCTGATGCCATGGCGTCCCACATCCGGTCCGAGATGATCAGCGCGCCCAAAGGCACATAGCCCGAGGTCAGCCCCTTTGCGGTGCAGATCATGTCTGGCTGCACGCCAAAGACGTCCCATGAAGCGAACCAGTACCCCAGCCGCCCGAATGAGGTCACCACCTCATCGGCGATGAACAGGATGTCGTGGCGCTGGCAGACCTGCCACATCCGCCGCAGATACCCTTCTGGCGGCACGATCACGCCGCCCGAGGCCTGAATCGGTTCTGCGATGAACCCGCCGATCCGGTCCGCGCCGACGCGCTCGATCAGCGCCTCGAACTCGGCCACCAGATGATCGCAGAACTCGGCTTCCGTCATGCCTTCGGGCCGACGGTAGGGGTTCGGCACCGACAGATGGTGGATGCCGCTTTCCTTGTAGCGGAACTCCGGCACCCGGTCGCCAGGGCGTTTGCCGACGCTTTGCGCAAGATAGGTGGAGCCGTGATAGCTGTAGTCCCGCGCCACGATATCGGTCTTGTCCGGACGGCCCATGCAGGTCTGGTAATAGGCCACCGTCCGCACTGCCGTATCCACCGCCGTCGATCCCCCGGTGGTGAACATCACCCGGTTCAGATCGCCCGGCGCCAGGTCGGCAAGCTTCGCCGCCAGCCGCGCTGACGGATCGTTGGTCATGTCAACGAAAGTGTTGGAAAAGGCCAGCCGCTCGGCCTGATCGCCAATCGCCTGCGCCATTTCCTTGCGGCCAAGCCCGATGTTGGTACACCAAAGCCCGCCAACCGCATCAAAATAGCGCTTGCCATCGGCATCCCAAAGCCAGGCCCCCTCGCCCTTGGTGATGACCAAAGACCCCTCACGCTCGAATGACCCGAAGTTCGTCCAGGGGTGCAGGCTGTGCGCTCGGTCCATCTCCCAAAGCTCGACGGGCGAGGGGGAGTTCAGGGTGATGGCGGCGGTCATGGTTTTCTCCAGATACTGTACTGCGGAACCCTTCTAGCATTTTGATCAAATTATTTCCAGCCCGCCCTGACCCCCAAAGGTTGGGGTGGGGCAAGATATGGTGTCCAAAGGTTGATCAGCCCGCGAAATGCGCGATGCGTCGCGACGCCCGCACCGAATCAGCGCCATCGTTGCTGCGGTTGATCCGGTCCATTGCGCCCTGCCCGCCTGTCGTGCAGTCAGCGCGGTGACTGTCCCGAGGCTGGCCTAGAACAGCCTTTGCTTGGCCCGCGCGACCTGAAAGCCATGCCCTTCGGCATTGGTGCAGGTCATTCCGGTCTGCGCCGAGACGCAGGATATCCCGCCAAGCGACACGGCCTGACCGTAGGGCAGCACCGGGTTGCGCCGATCGACAACGGTATCCCCGACACAGGCCAGATAGCCCCTGCCCCGGCTGTCGAGCCCGAAGGCGAACCCCCAGTCGAGGTCACAGTCCGGCGGCGCTGTCCGGTATGTCGGGGTAAACTCTATCAGGTCACAGCGCACGGTGCCGCTGCCACCCCATTCATCCATGAAACAATGGATATTTCCGGTCGGAGACTGGAAGACGGCATACTGGTCTGCCGAAGCCTGACCTGCCGCCAGCAGGCAGCCAATGTAGAGAACCGACCGTATCCACATCTTCATTCCCCCTTTGTTGCGTCAGCTGATCGGCTGCGCCCGTTCCACCAACCGGGCAAAGAAACTTGCGCCTACCGGTGCTGCCTCATCGTTGAAGTCATAGGCCGGATGATGAAGCCCGGCCCCCGGCCCGGTGCCAAGGAACAGGTAGGCCCCCCGCCGCGCTTCCAGCATGTAGCTGAAATCCTCGGACCCCATCTCGCGGTTGGCGCGGGCGTCCACGGCATCGGCTCCCACCACTTCGCGCGCCACGTCGGCGGCAAAATCCGCCTCGTCCGCATGGTTGATCGTTGCCGGATAGCCCCAGTCATAATCGATCCGCGCTGTCACCGCATAGGCGGCGGCATGGCCCTCGACAATTTCATGGAACCGCTTTTTCAGCAGATCCCGCACGTCAGGCTTGAAACAGCGGATAGTCGCGCAAAACATCGCCTCCTCGGGAATGATGTTCGAGGCGGTTCCGGTGTGGATCTGCGTGACCGAGATCACCGCCTCGTCCAGCGCATAGACATTGCGCGGAATGATGGTCTGGATCGCCTGAACCATGCCGACAACCGCCACGACCGGATCGACGCATTCATGCGGTGTCGCCCCATGCCCGCCCTTGCCGGTGATGTAGACGAACGCCGTATCGACCGATGCCATAAGCGGCCCCGGCGTGGTCTGGAACTGCCCGAACGGCACATTCGGCGCGTTGTGGATGCCGTAGACCTGATCGATGCCAAAGCGGTCCATGATGCCTTCCTGCACCATGACCTGTCCACCGCCCCCATCTTCTTCCGCCGGCTGGAAGATCAGCGCCACCGTCCCGGCAAAATTCCGCGTCTCGGCCAGATACTTCGCCGCGCCCAACAACATCGTCACATGTCCGTCATGGCCGCAGGCATGCATCTTGCCCGGCATCTTGCTGGCATGGGCAGCCCCGGTCGTCTCGTCGATCGGCAGCGCGTCCATGTCGGCGCGCAAGCCGATGGTAGGCCCGCCCGAGCGGCCCTTGATCAACGCCACAATCCCCGTCTTGGCGATGCCTTCATGAATCTCGTCCACCCCGATTTCACGCAAACGGTCCGCGATGAAGGCTGCGGTGTCGTGGCAGTCAAAGGCAAGTTCCGGGTGCATGTGCAGATGGTGCCGCCAACCCTTCATTTCCTCGGCATATGAAGCGATACGGTTCAGAACGGGCATGTCGGGGGTTCCTTCAGGCGATTGGACAGACTTTGATCAAATCGTAAAACCCACGGAACCGCAATCAGTGAAGCGCGCAGGCTGCGTGGCGGAATGGGTGCAGCATAAACCGAACCAGACTGTCTGACACAGATTAACGGGGCCAAAAACCATGATGCACAACAGCATCACTGCCGCAGAATCATCGGCCAAGGCCACGAACGTGGAGCTTCACACGGTAAAATTGGATATATTGAATTTGTACTGACAAGGAGTGTCGAAGATGCAAAGATACATCATCACAGCCGCGATGCTGGCTGCTTTTGCCGCACCAAGCTTCGCCGGCGGACCTGTTGCTGTTGCTGACGATCCGGCTCCAGCCGCCGCACCTGCGCCCGCCGCTGTCCATGATTGGTCCGGGCCTTACGTCGGGCTTTCTTATGGGCGCACTTCAGGCGATCTCAACGACAGTTTCACTGTATATGACTACGAAACTGGTAGCGCTGCCGGAGGCTTCCTCGGCTACAATCTGCAGCGCGGTCGCGTTGTGTATGGGGCTGAGCTGGCCTATTCCTCGGTTAATGATGCGATACTCGTGGGGGCCGGTGGCGACGACTCCCTTGACTCGCTCCTGGATCTGCGTGGACGTATCGGCTTTGCGGCAGGCAAGGCTCTGGTTTACGGCGCAGTGGGATACTCGCGCGGTGAGCTGACCGTCAACGGCACAGATAGCCCGTCAGTGTCCGGCACCAGCTTGGGCCTTGGAGTGGATTTCATGCTTGGCCAAAGGGCTTTTGTCGGGATCGATTATACCAGCCGCAATCTGAGCGGAACCAACGACAATCCGGGCAATACTTTCGACATCGATACAACTGTGAACTCTGTCGGACTGCGCGTCGGCCTGTCCTTCTGACCCTTGCGCGCGGGGGCTGGCATTCGCCCCCGCGCCCGCCCTACTCTGGCCGCGCAGCACAACGCGAGGCCCCATGATCCTTCCCGCCGCCCTCCCCCCCATTGGCATCGACCGCCTTCTCGCCATCATGGCCCGATTGCGCGATCCCGCAACCGGCTGTCCCTGGGACATCGAACAGACCTTCGCCACCATCGCGCCCTACACGCTTGAAGAGGCGCATGAAGTGGCTGACGCCATCGAGCGGCAGGCCTGGGACGAGTTGAAGGGTGAACTCGGCGACCTTCTTTTCCAGACTGTCTACCACGCCCAGATGGCGGCCGAGGCGGGCCATTTCAGCTTTGTCGATGTCGTGACCGCGATCAGTGACAAGATGGTCGCCCGACACCCCCATGTCTTTGGCGACCAAAGCCGCGACAAGACAGCCACCCAGCAGACCGCCGACTGGGAGGCGTTGAAAGCCGCCGAGCGGGGTTCCGCCCGGACACTTGACGGCATCGCGGCGGCGCTTCCCGGCCTGACCCGCGCAGTAAAGCTGCAAAACCGCGCCGCCCGTGTCGGCTTTGACTGGCCCTCGACCGGGGAAGTCCTGGACAAGCTTGTCGAGGAAGCCCGCGAGGTTGTGGAGGCGCGCGATACCCTGACCCATGACGCTCTGACCGAGGAAATCGGTGACCTCCTCTTTGTCATGGCCAACCTGTCACGGCACCTGAAAGTTGATGCCGAAGCCGCGCTGCGCGGCGCAAATGCCAAGTTCGCGCGCCGCTTTGCCCGGATCGAGGACTGGCTTGCCGAACAGGGCAAGACGCCATCCGACAGCGACCTTGCGGAAATGGACGCTCTTTGGAACCGTGCCAAAGCCGAAGAAAAGGCCGCGCGGGGCTGATCGTTCAGGACACTCACAGTGCAAGGCAGGGTGGCCTTCCTTTGGCGGATGCACAGGTTTGACAGTCTGCAGAAGCAACATACGGAGTTGAAACTGCCAACTCGGAAAAATAGCCGACTATTTCACTCAGCATCTTGACCAAAGTAAAACACTAAGGTTTAAGGTTCGGGCATTTCCTGACTAAAGGACTCAACCATGTTTCGCCTTTCGACCCTCGCCCTCCTTGCCTGTTCCACCCCGGTGCTGGCGCAGGAAATCAACGTCTACTCCCATCGTCAGCCTGAACTGATCCAGCCTCTGGTCGATGCCTTCACCGCCGAAACCGGGATTGCCGTCAACGTGGCCTTTGTCGACAAGGGCATGGCCGAACGTCTTCAGGCCGAAGGCAGCCGCTCGCCTGCCGACCTTGTGCTTACGGTCGATATCGCGCGCCTGCTTCAGATCGTTGAAGCAGATGTCCTGCAACCGGTCCAGTCCGACGTGCTGGAAGCCAATATCCCGGAAGCCCTGCGCGACCCGGGTGACCTGTGGTTCGGTGTGACCGCCCGCGCCCGGATCGTCTATGCCTCGAAAGACCGCGTGACCCCGGGCGAGGTGACCACCTATGAAGACCTCGCCTCGGACAAGTGGAAGGGCCGCCTTTGCACCCGTTCGGGCCTGCATGACTATAACATTGCCCTCCTTGGCGCCGTCATCACCCACCACGGCGAGGCGGCCGCGACCGCATGGGGCGAAGGGCTGAAAGCCAACCTCGCCCGCAAGCCCGACGGCGGCGACCGTGACCAGATCAAGGCCATTGCGGCCGGCGAATGTGACATAGCCCTTGGCAACACTTACTACATGGGCCAGATGCTTGCCGACCCGGAACAGGTTCCGGCCGCGGAATCCGTCAACATCGTCTTTCCGACCTTTGAAAATGGCGGCACGCACCTGAACATCTCGGGTGTCGCGATGACAAAATCCGCGCCGAACAAGGAAAACGCCCTCAGGTTCATGGAGTGGCTCTCCTCGGACGAGGCCCAGAAGATCTATGCCGAGACCAACCATGAATATCCGGTGAAGCAAGGGGTGGAGCGGTCGGCTCTGGTTGCCTCATGGGGCGAGTTCACCGCCGATACGACCCCGCTGGCCGACATCGCCGCCGCGCGCGCCGCAGCGGTAAAGATCATGGAAACGGTCAACTTCGACGGCTGATCTTCGCAGGCACAGACACACGCGGCGGGCGCCACATGGCGCCCGTCTTGATCAACCGCCTTGGTTCACGGCTCCATCAGGCGGCTCGCACTGTCCAACGCAAGCGTCAGTCCGACCAGAGACACCGAATTGGCGGCCGTATCCCCCTGCGGCGTCACGGCTGTTACCTGTAGGGCATTGCCGTTGCGCAGCTTCTTCACCACATCCGCCCCGATGAACTGAATAGCGGTCACGCCGTCGCGGTCGCTGGTCATCAGCGGAATCTTGTAGACCTCGCCGCCGTCAATCTGCACACCAAGATTGGCGTTCAACGCCACGCCGTGCGGCAGGAACACCCGTAGCACGGCGTCGGCATTGCCCAGAGCCCCGGCCGGAACGACGTCGATCCGCAGCGCTGTCCCCCCGGCCCCACGCGAGATCAGCGTCGTCCGGGCCACGCATCCCATGCGTGCTTCGCCGCTGATCGGCTTGCAGTCCAACTCCCAGACTGCGGCTGCGGACTGCGCCGCCACTGGCCCCATGCCGACACCATGCATCTGCAGGGCGACCAGCCCCGCCAATGCACTCGCCCAGGGCGCTACCACGAAAACTGCACGCCCAGCCGACCGCCCACGGTCTTCGACCCTGAGGCATAGCCCAGCCCGGTGTTAAGCACAGCCTTTTCGCCAAGCCGGAAGCCTCCCGCCATACCCAGCGCGTTCGAGCCGTTGAAATGGCCCACGTTGATCGCAAGTGTCCCGTTCTGGTCGGGCATCAGCGGCGCAACGCCCCCCATGGCAATCGCCATCGCCACACCATCGCGGTTGGCCGCGACATCGTCGGCAAACCCGCCGATCTGGGCGTTGATTGCCGCAATATCAGAGGTGTTCTGGGCAATGTCAGCGGTGTTCTGCGCAATATCCGCCGTGTTCTGGGTAATGGCACTGGTGTTCACCGCCGTTTGCGGATCGCTGCCGCCGGTTCCGATATTGGTGCAACCGGTACCCGCCACAGCGCAGATGCGGAACAATGTCTGCCCTGCGGTTGCGTCCTCGATCGCAAAAAAAAGGAACTGCCACCATTGGCCGAGTCATTGATCACGATGCGCCAGTCGTTTGCCGGGAATGAGCTTGAATTGCTGGTATCATCAAAGAAGATGCGCAGGTTGTTTTCCTTAAGAACCAGCGTGTCGAAACCGAAATTCTCGTTGTTGACGCAGTCGAAGCCCACACAGGCGCTACCCGTCACGATCAGGTCATCGGCAATCACCTGATCGGCCATCACAGCCCTTGGGGCCGCCAGCGACATCAAGACCACGGCAGTTCCAATGGCGATTTCAACCTTGTTAGCGCGTGTCATGATGTCCCCCGGACCGCTGTGCAACATTCCTGCTGGTGAACAGCCATACATGATCCTCGGGGCTTTCCAACCCTCGAAACGGCCCGCAACCGCCAATAAGGACGTCGACGGTATCGATCAGCAGATCCAGCCTCCCTTTTCCTCTGCCAGCGTTCCGAACACCGCCATCAGCACGCAGGATTTCTGACCGTCTGGACAAACTTCCAGCCTTGCCCCTTACTCGCCGCAAAGGAGATCCAAATGTCCCGCAAGATCATCATCGACACCGACCCCGGACAGGACGACGCAGTCGCCATCCTCCTCGCCCTCGCGAGCGCTGAACTCGACGTCCTCGCCCTCACCGCCGTCGCCGGCAACGTCCCCCTCCCCCTGACCGAACGCAACGCCCGCCAGATCGTTGAACTGGCCAGCAAGCCCACCCCGGTCTACGCAGGCTGCGATGCGCCCCTCCACCGCATTCTCGTTACCGCCGAGCATGTCCACGGCAAGACCGGCCTTGACGGCATCCCGCTGCCGGACCCGACCCACCCGCTGCAAGCCCGCCACGCCGTCGATTATCTGATCGACACCCTGCGCGCCCATCCGCCCGGCACCATCACCCTTTGCCCCCTCGGCCCCCTGACCAACATCGCCACCGCCTTCCAGCGCGCGCCCGACATCATCCCCCGCGTGGCCGAGATCGTGCTGATGGGCGGCGGCTGCTTTGAGGGCGGCAACATCACCCCCGCGGCTGAATTCAACATCTACGTCGACCCGGAAGCCGCTGATATCGTGTTTAAATCGGGTGTTTCTCTGGTGGTGATGCCGCTTGACGTCACCCACAAGGCCCTCACCTCCCGCGCCTGGATTGAAGAGATGCGCGCCCTTGGCACCCCTGTCGGCCACGCCGTCGCCTCCTGGACCGATTTCTTCGAACGCTTCGACACCGCCAAATACGGCAGCGAAGGCGCCCCCCTGCACGACCCTTGCGTCATCGCCTACCTGATCGACCCCTCCCTCTTCACCGGCCGCCACATCAACGTGGAGATCGAGACGCAAAGCCCCCTTACCCTCGGCATGACCGTCGCCGACTGGTGGCGCGTCACAGACCGCGAGCCCAACGCGATGTTCATGGGCGGCGTCGACCGGGAGGGGTTCTACCGGCTCCTGACGGAGCGGTTGGGGAGGTTGTGAGCCCAAAGCCCGTCCAAGAACGTTGACAGGGTCCGCGACACCCAACATCCTTTGGCCCTGTCTCCCATATGCCAGGATGGCGCAATGCTGAATGTCCGGCGCGCTCTGACCATTTCTTCCCTGCTGCTGCTTCCTGACCTGGCTTTGGCGGCCCTGCACGTTTGCGAGGATCCGATGCTGAGTGTGCAAGCCGATACGGAGGGGGTCGGGAAACTTGCCTGCAACGCAGCCACATCGGCCAAGGCGTTGCTGTCCTCTTGCGGTCTGGTCCAGGACAGGCCAATCAACATCGCCGTGGTGGACATTGCGCAGCACCCCACTTTTGGGGATTGCCTGGCAACTTTCGATCAGCAGACGGAATGCCTTGCGGTTACGGATCTTGACCGCATGTCATCGCTCTTGCCCGTTGGAGATCCCCGGTCCGCTTTACCGCCCGACGTACTTTTTGCGGCGGCCATTACCCATGAAATGGCCCACGCCCTGCTGCAACAATCTGCTCGAGAGCGACAGATCGCTGCAACGGAACAGGAATTCGTCGCCAACGCCTTTGAAATGGAATCGCTTGAGCCGCAATGGCGCAACTTGCTCCTTGACGCGTATCCGATCAATCCACCCGGTTCGCTCAGTCTGGTTCACCTGACTATCTACGCGTTGGAGCCGCGTGCCTACGCGAACAATGCCTGGCTGGTGTTTGATCAGGATGTCATGGGATGCTCGCTCGTGCAGAAGATTGCGGCTGGAGAGTTCCGCTTTCCGCGCCATTAGAACACTCCTATCCATTTTGCGAACACGCGAACGCGTGAAAACGGCCACCGGTCGCCTCGATAGCTTTAAGCGCAGCTTCTCGCCCTATCCATTCCTTGAGGCCCCCTAACCCAAGGGCAGGATCACCTGGAACCGACTCCCCTCGCCCACCACGCTTTCCACCCGCAGCCAGCCCCGGTGGCGGCTCACGATGTGCTTCACGATGGCCAGCCCCAGCCCCGTCCCCCCCATCTCGCGCGAGCGGTGGGAATCGACCCGGTAGAACCGCTCCGTCAGCCGAGGCAGGTGGACCGGGTCGATCCCTTCGCCCTGGTCCGCGACCTCCACCCGGACGGCAGGGCCGCGCACAGTGTCTTCCGGGCTCAGCGTCACAGTCACCGTTTGCCCGGACGCACCATATTTCAGCGCGTTCTCGATCAGGTTGGTAAAGACCTGCGTCAGCTGGTCGGCATCGCCCGGCAACACCGCGTCCGCGCCAACCAGACGGACCGACGATCCAGTCTTTTCCGCGACGCCGTGTAGCGAGGCGATCACGCCTTCAAGCAACGGTCGCACCGCAACGGTTTCGCGCGGGCGGACCCGCTCTTCGGCCTCGACGCGCGACAGTTGCAGAAGGTCGCGCACCAGCCGGTTCATCCGTCCTGCTTCCTGCTCCATGATGCCAAGGAACATGTCACGGGCCGCCGGATCGTCTCTTGCGGCGTGCTTCAACGTTTCGATGAAGCCCATCAGGGCGGTCAGCGGCGTGCGCAACTCATGGCTGACATTGGCCACGAAATCCCGCCGCATGGCACCGGCTTTTTCGGTCTCGGTCACATCACGAAAGACGCAAAGCACCATTCCCTCCCCCTGGGCCGAGACGGTGACCTGGAACATCTGGTCCTGCCCGTCGCGGCGGCTGGCCATGCGCACCTCATGCACACCGCCCCCGCGCGCAGCCGCGCTGATTGCCTCCAGCACAGCCGGGGTGCGAACCGCCATGGCCGGATTTCTTCCGATGATCCCCTCGCCCAGCAGCGCGATGGCCTGCGGGTTGCAGCCTGCGATCCGCGTGTCACCCTCGACCAGCATTGCGGGCATCGGCAAGCCGTTCAGCAGTCGGAAAAGCCCGTCTTCGTCCATTTTCCTGCCTTCCAATCCTGCGCCGCGCCGGCATCTTTTCGCCATGATGACTTGTTAGCACCCTGCGGACTTGCCTAGCAGAAGATTCGCGGTAACTTCTCGTGCAGTGTGTTTTTTGTGTTTTTCTACCGGCCTTTGCCCGGAACAAGGGTCGGGTCTGGCGGAAAATTCTGAAGGCAGGAATTTTTCGTCGCACCCCTCGTCGATGAAGGTGCAGGAAGACACATGTCGAAGGCGCTCAGATGCCTGGTTGTGGGGATCCCAGCCGCAACCTTTCCCGAAGGCAGCATTCGCGCGCAGGAGGCTGCGTCGATCCCCTATTCCGATCTTCCGGATTACTTTGCCCAGCTTGCAGGGCTGGAACTGGTAGTGGTTCCGCTGTTTTGCGATGCGTTCGATGCGCTGGAAATCATCGAGCTGCTTGGCGCACAGGGATATCGCGGCCTGCTGCGGATTGCGGCCCCGAAGCTTCCCAATCGGGCAATAGTCTTGCGGGAACTGCGGTCGCATGCCGCAAAGCAGGGAATGACGCTGGAGTTGCTCGAGGACGTCTGAGCCAACCGGCGAAACGCCTAGATTGCAGAGAGACCAGCCATGAAACGCCGGGCATTTG
Organism: Tabrizicola sp.; assembly: GCF_030373185.1. Classification (GTDB taxonomy): domain Bacteria; phylum Pseudomonadota; class Alphaproteobacteria; order Rhodobacterales; family Rhodobacteraceae; genus Tabrizicola. The sequence continues at coordinate 634,734 of NZ_JAUCZH010000001.1, read as the reverse complement.
CGCGGTACCCGGCGGCGGATGCAAGCAGCCGGGCCTGCGCCTCGGCGTCCAGAAGTCGGACAACCTTGCCAGGAGCACCCATGACCAGCGAGCCGTCCGGGATCTCCTTGCCTTCGGTGATCAGCGCAGAGGCCCCGATCAGGCAACCTCGGCCGATCTTCGCGCCGTTCAGGATCGTCGCGCCCATGCCGATCAGACTGCCTTCGCCAATCGTGCAGCCATGCAACATCGCACGATGGCCGATGGTGCAATTGGCGCCAATGGTCAAGGGAAAGCCCATGTCGGTGTGCAGGATCGAGGCTTCCTGAATATTGCTGCCCGCGCCGACCCGGATTTCTTCATTGTCGCCGCGCAAGGTGGCACCGAACCAGACCGAGGCTTCGTCTTCCAGCACCACGCGACCGATCACATTGGCATCGGGGGCAACCCAGGCGGTTGCGGCGATCTGCGGCACAAGGCCTTCAAGCGCATAGATCATCGGGCCTCGAACTCCTCATTCAACGCACGCACGAAAGCGGAAAGCCGGGGCTGGCGGTCGCGCTTCAGCCGTTCTGCGGTCAGGATGGTTTTCAACTGCTCGAATGTCTGGTCAAGGTCTTCGTTGACCAGCACATAATCGTATTCCGCCCAATGGCTGATCTCATCGCGGCTTTTTGCCATGCGGCCCGCGATCACCTCGTCACTGTCTTGCGCGCGGCTGCGCAGGCGGCGGTCAAGTTCGGCAATCGACGGTGGCAGGATGAAGATCGACACCACATCGCCGCGCATCGCCTGCTTGATCTGCTGGCCGCCCTGCCAGTCAATGTCGAAAACTGTATCCGTTCCCGCGTCAATCGCTGCCTGTACCGGGCCACGCGGGCTGCCGTAGAAATTGCCGAACACTTCGGCATGTTCCAGCATGTCACCGGATTGCACCATGGCTTCAAAGGTTTGTCGGTCACGGAAATAGTATTCCCGACCGTCTTCTTCCCCGGGCCGGGGCGCGCGGGTGGTGGCAGACACGGAAAACCGCATGGTCGGATCCCACGCCATCAGCATCCGCGACAGGGTGGATTTCCCCGCCCCCGATGGGGAAGACAGGATCAGAAGAAGCCCGCGCCGAACCGAAACTGGGGTCATCGTTCATTCCACATTCTGCACCTGTTCGCGCATCTGATCGATCACGGTTTTCAGGTCAAGACCGATCCGGGTCAACGCCAAGGACTGCGCCTTGGAACACAAGGTATTCGCCTCACGCATGAATTCCTGCATCAGGAAATCCAGCTTGCGGCCCATCGGGGCCGGATCGGTCAGATGCGCGCGGGCGGCTGCGACATGGGCGGACAGGCGGTCCAGTTCCTCGGTTACGTCGGTCTTGACTGCCAGCAGCGCCAGTTCCTGCGCCAGACGTGTCTCATCGACGGCGTCACTGGCCGCAAGCACCCGGGCCAGATTGTCGCGCAGGGTCTCGGCTTGGGTGGCGGTACGGTTGGCGGTCTCGCGTTGGGCGTCTTCCGTCAGGGTGGCGATCCGGTCGATCTGCGCACCGATCACGCCTGCAAGTGCGGTGCCTTCCGTTGCACGCATCGTGGCGAAATCGGCCAGAAGGGCCGGAAGATCAGCCAGCAAGGCAGCGCGCAGGGGGCTGGTGTCGATTTCTTGCGTCTGGGTGTCCAGCACGCCTCGCAAGGTCAGCACGTCGGCGGCGGTGGGTTGGCGAAGGGTCACCCCTGCGGCCATCGCAGCAGCCTCGACCCCGGCCAGCGCGGCAAGGGCCGCCATCAAGTTCCCGTCGTTCAGGCGGAAGGCCGATGTCTCACGCGTGTCGTCCTGCGCGACCTTCAGGGTCAGATTCACATTGCCCCGGGTAGCGGCTTTCTGCAATTCGGACCTGACTGCAAGTTCCAGCCCGTCGATCCAGTCCGGCAGACGCAGCCGCAGATCAAGCCCCTTGCCATTGACCGATCGCAAGTCCCATGCCCAGGCGTAGCCCACACCAGCACCGCGCCGCGCGGCAAAACCTGTCATCGAGATCATCCGCCCCCCCCTGCGGCCGTCGGCGGCCGTCATTTACCATTTGAATAGATTTTCAGCCGAATCCTAGCGATCCGGGGTACGTTTTCTTCATGACCTGTCAGGCCGGGGCGCTGCAAGGCCCCACTGGCTTGCCAAACGGCGGAGATGACGATGGTTCTCAGACTTGTGGATTTCCGGTTTCCTGATCTCGGGCGCTTGCTGGCCCGTCAGTCCCGCTGTCCGGTCTTTGAAGGGCCGTCGCAGGTCCGCGCCTACTGGGAAGCCTTGCGCGGGGCTGGCTCTATCCCGGACCGGGCGCAGCTGGACCCACGCGGCCTTTCCGGTGTGCTGGACCGCGTCTTTCTGGCCGAAAGCATCGGCTGGGGAATGGTCCAGGTCCGCATCGCCGGATCAGCCATTGCCGAGGCTGCCGGAACTGACCTGCGTGGGTTGCCCTTGTCCTTTCTCTTTTCTGCCAACGCCCGTCCGCAACTGGCCGAGGCGCTTGAACCGGTCATCACCGGTCAGGCCGTCGCAGAGCTTGATCTTGGCGGCGGCTCTGCCGGGCAGATCGGACAACTGCTGTTGCTGCCCCTGTCGGATGGACCGGATAGACGGCTGGTGCTGGGTTGTCTTGGCCATGCCGAGGCCGCACTTCGCCCCGGTCGCAAGCTGGACGTCCTCTGTCGGCGGGAAGAGCAGATCTACCCGAATATGCCAGCGGCACCGCCAAATCAGAAACGGCAGGTCGGGCATCTGACCCTGATCCACGCGCGCGACTGATTCACGCGGGTGACTGAGCTACGCGGGTGACTGAACCCGGGCGGGTGTGAAATGCAAAAGGGCGGCAAGGTTACCCCTGCCGCCCCCAACCGTTGTCAGTGCGCTTAAAGAGCGACGCGGCGCGCGGCCTCACGCTGCGACGACAGCTCTTCCGCCACCAGGAAGGCCAGTTCCAGCGACTGCGAGGCATTCAGCCGCGGGTCGCAAGCGGTGTGATAGCGATCGGCAAGGTTTTCATCCGACACCGCGCGCAGACCGCCGGTGCATTCGGTCACGTCCTGGCCCGTCATCTCGAAATGCACGCCGCCGGGAACGGTGCCTTCGGCCTTGTGGATCGCAAAGAACTCCCGCACCTCGCGCAGTACGGAATCGAAGGGCCGGGTCTTGTAGCCGGACGAGGACTTGATCGTGTTGCCGTGCATCGGGTCGCAAGACCAGATGACATTGGCACCTTCGGCCTGCACCGTCTTGATCAGGCGCGGCAGGTGATCGCCGACCTTGCCGGCACCAAAGCGGGCGATCAGAGTCAGGCGACCCGCCTCGTTTTCCGGGTTGAGCTTGGCCATCAGCACCTTCAGGTCTTCCGCTGTGGTCGTCGGCCCGCATTTCAGGCCGATGGGGTTAAGCACACCCCGGCAGAATTCGACATGCGCGCCATCGGGCTGGCGGGTGCGGTCCCCGATCCAGATCATGTGGCCGGAACCCGCGACGTTCTGGCCGGTGATCGAGTCCACCCTTGCCAGCGCCTCTTCATATTCCAGCAGCAGCGCTTCGTGGCTGGTGTAGAAATCCACCCGCGAAAGTTCGTTCGCGGTGTCGCTGTTGACCCCGGCGGCGTTCATGAAATCCAGCGCGTCCGAAATCCGGTTCGCCATCTCGCGGTAGCGTTCGGCCTTGTCATGTTCGGCAAAGCCCAAGGTCCAGCTGTGGACCCGGTGGATGTCGGCAAATCCGCCCGTGCTGAAAGCGCGCAACAGGTTCAGGCTGGCGGCGGCCTGCGTATAGGCTTGCAGCATGCGCTGCGGATCAGGGGTGCGGGCTTCGGGGGTTGCGTCGAAACCATTGATGATATCGCCCCGGTAGGATGGGTATTCCACGCCACCTATCATCTCGGTCGGGGCCGAGCGCGGCTTGGCGAACTGGCCCGCCATCCGGCCAACCTTGATCACCGGCACCTTGGCGGCATAGGTCAGGACGACCGCCATTTGCAGCATCACCCGGAACGTGTCGCGGATGTTGTCAGCCGAAAACTCGGCAAAACTTTCAGCGCAGTCGCCGCCTTGCAGAAGGAAGGCCTTGCCTTCAGCCGCCAGTGCAAGCTGCTTTTTCAGCCGCCGCGCTTCGCCCGCGAAGACCAGCGGTGGATACTTGGCAAGCTGCGCCTCGACCGCGTGCAGGGCCGACGCATCGGGATAATCCGGCATCTGCACCCGAGGTTTCGCGCGCCATGCGGCTTTCGTCCATCCCTTGGTCATCGTCGTTCTCCGGGTCTCGGGGCTCTGTCAATCAGGTCGGCAAGCGGTATAGCCCTCCGTTTCCGCCTTGCAAAGGGCGATTGGGCGAAAACGAATGGTTTCGGCCCTTGCGGCGGGGTTGAATTTCGGTTTCGGTGGCATGCAAACGACATGAACAGGTCGCAGACATGCCCCCCCCGCCTCGCAAAGCCACCCAGACCACCAAGGCCGCCACTCCCCGGCGCTTCGTCTTTCTGCTCTTGGACAAGTTCACCATGATGAACTTCGCCGGTGCGATCGAACCCCTGCGGTTGGCAAACCATGTCGCGGGCGAGCAAATATACAATTGGGTCTTGTGCGGCGAGGGGACCGAAAAGACCTGTTCCAACGGCGCTACCTTCAAGCTTGACCTCGGGCTGGACGAGATGGAGCGGGATGACACCGTTCTGGTCTGCGGCGGGGTGGACATCCAAAAGACCACGACCAAGGGCGTGATCGGCTGGCTTCGGCGCGAGGCGCGTCGCGGCATCACTATTGGCGGGCTTTGCACGGGCGCGCATACGCTTGCCAAGGCCGGACTTCTGGATGGCAAGAAAGCCACGATCCACTGGGAAAATCAGGACGGTTTTGCCGAAGAATTCGAGGATGTGAAGCTGACCAAATCGGTCTATGTCATGGATGGCAACCGCTGGACCACGGCGGGGGGGATTTCCTCAATCGACCTCATGCTGCGGATCATCGCGGGCGACCATGGCGAGGATCTGGCCAATACCGTGGCCGACCAGCTGATCTATTCCACCATCCGCACCGACCAGGACACTCAGCGCCTGTCGATCCCCACGCGGATCGGCGTGCGCCATCCGAAGCTGAGCCAGGTTATCCAGATGATGGAAGGCAACATCGAAGACCCTATGTCCCCCGCCGATCTGGCCGAGGAAGTGGGGATGTCGACCCGCCAGCTTGAACGACTGTTCCGCCGCTATCTGAACCGCAGCCCCAAGCGCTATTACATGGAGTTGCGGCTGCAAAAGGCGCGCAACCTCTTGATGCAGACGGACATGAGCGTCATCAACGTGGCCCTCGCCTGCGGCTTTGCCAGCCCGTCGCATTTTTCCAAATGCTACCGCAGCCACTACAACACCACCCCCTACCGCGAACGCGGAACGCAAGGGATGCCGGGCATCGTGCCGGTCAGGCTGTCGATCTGACCGGCACGCCTTCGCGTCAGGGCGGCGCCAGCCGGTAGGCAGCACCATCCGCTACCGACAGAAACCAGATCGACCCGTCCGGTGCTTCACGCACATCACGGACACGGCCGGTCTCGGCGCTGCTGATCCGTTCTTCGGCAAAGCCCGTCTCAGCCGGGGTATCCGGGTCCAGACGGCCCAGAAAATCACTGTTGAGCGAACCGAAGAAGATGTCCCCCCGCCACTCCGGCACCAGCGCGCCGGAGTAGATCAGCAGACCAGAGGGCGCGATGGACGGATCCCAGTAGTGCAAGGGCTGCTCCATCCCATCCTTCGCGGAGCCGACGCCTATCCGCAAGCCGTTGTAATTGCGACCATAAGTGATTACAGGCCAGCCATAATTCCTGCCCGCTTCGGGGGCGTTGAGTTCATCGCCGCCCCGCGCGCCGTGTTCGTGGATAAAAAGCCGACCCGAAAGATCCAGCGCAGCTCCCTGCGGGTTGCGGTGGCCGCTGGAATAGACCCCGGGCAAGGCCCCGGAAAGCACCGTTGCCGGTGTCCCGTCGCGGTTCAGGTGGATTACCTTGCCTTCGGCGCGGCCCGGATCCTGCGCTTCATAGCCACCCGGTCCGGTTCCCCGGTCGCCAACGGTGACATAAACAGTGCCATCCAAGGCTTCCACCAGACGAGAGCCGAAATGTCTGCCCCCGCGCGCACCTTCGGGTGTTTCGAAAAGCTGCAAGAAATCCTCCAGCCGCGTGCCATCCGCCGACAGCCTGCCCTTGCCCACTGCCGTGCCAGCCCCGCGCCCTTGCGCGACCGAATAGCTCAGCCATACCTCGCGTGAGGTGGCAAAGTCGCGCGGCAGCATCACGTCCAGAAGACCACCCTGCCCGTCCACCTCCACCTCGGGCAGGCCGGCAAGACTGGTTGCGGCGGACAGGGAGGCGGTGAACAGCTTCAGCGCGCCTTCCCGTTCGGTTATCAGGAAACTGCCGTCGGGCAGAAAGGCCAGCCCCCACGGTTCTTCCAGACCCTCAGCCATCCTGGTGATCCCCATCGGCCCGACCGTGGTCTGTACACTCAGGTCCGCCGCTTGGGCCACACTGGCAATAAACACAAAAGCCGCCACGCTTCCCAGATGCTGCATCCCGAACTCCTTCATGCGCCGATCTTATCTATGACATAGTGGCGCCAGGTCCATTCACATCGGCATCACAGTCGGGTTTTCGTCCGGAGGATGGGCATATTCCCGCTGTCAAACCGCTTTTCTTTTCGAAACGGCCCCTCTAGGGTCTCGGGCAGGATTGCGATCCAATTAGGGAGACAAGAATGAAAAAACTGCTTCTCGCGACCGTGGCCACTGCGGCCATTGCGGGCGCTGCTTCGGCTGAAGAAGTCAAGCTGGGGATCTTCATCGGCTTCACCGGCCCGATCGAATCGCTGACCGGCCACATGGCGGCAGCGGCTGATCTGGCCATGAAAGAGGCTTCGGAGTCGGGCAAGTTCATGAACGGCTCGACCGTCGTGGGCGTGCGCGCGGACTCCACCTGCGCCATCGACACCGCGGCTGGCACGGCTGCTGCCGAACGCCTGATCACCGCGGAAGGCATCAAGGGCATGATCGGTGGCGACTGCTCGGGCATCACCGGGGCCGTGCTGCAAAACGTGGCGCGTCCGAACGGGATGGTCATGATCTCGCCTTCGGCAACCTCGCCCGCGCTGAGCACCGCCGAGGATGACGGCCTCTTCTTCCGCACCGCGCCGTCCGACGCGCGTGAAGGCGAAGTCATGGCCGAGATCCTGATGGAAAAGGGCGTGAAGTCGATCGCGCTGACCTACACCAACAACGACTATGGCAAGGGTCTGGCTGAAGCCATCGCCTCGGCCTTCCAGGCCAAGGGCGGCACGATCACGATCAACGCCGCGCATGAAGACGGCAAGGCCGACTATTCGGCCGAAGTCGCGGCACTGGCCTCGGCTGGTGGCGACCTTCTGGTCGTGGCGGGCTATCTGGACCAGGGCGGCAAGGGCATCATTCAGGCCTCGCTCGACAGTGGTGCGTTCAGCCAGTTCGGTCTTCCGGGTGGCATGGTCGGGGACAACCTGCCCAAGACCATCGGCCCGGCGCTTGACGGCTCCTACGGCCAGGTTGCCCAGTCCGACAGCGCTGGCGCTGCCATCCTGACCGAAATGGGCAAGACCGCCGCGACGCCGTTTGACGCGACCTCGCCCTATTCGATGGAATCATACGATGCCGCGGCGCTGATCATCCTTGCGATGCAGGCGGCGGGTTCCACCGATCCGCAGGTCTACAAGGACAAGATCCTTGAAGTTGCAAACGGCCCCGCTGACGGGTCAGGCGTCAAGATCCTGCCGGGTGAAATCGGCAAGGCGCTGGAACTGATCGCCGCTGGCACCGCCGTCGACTATGACGGCGCCTCGGGTGTGACGCTGATTGGACCGGGCGAAAGCGCAGGCCGCTACAAGGAGTTCGTGGTCAACGGCGGCGTGTACGAAACCGTCACCTTCCGTTGATCGGCTCGTTGACCGGGTCGGTGATCCGGTTTTCAGGTTGACAGACTTCAACGGCCCGGGCATCTCCCCGGGCCGTTGCACAAATACCTGCCCGACCCAAGCGGAACAGAGGCAGGATCAGGGGGAAATGGATGATCGTTGTCGAAGACCTTCACCGGCACTTCGGTGGCTTCCGCGCCGTTGACGGGGCGTCGCTTCAGATCAGATCCGGAACGATCACCGGGTTGATCGGGCCTAACGGGGCCGGCAAGACCACATTGTTCAATGTGATTGCCGGACGCCTGCCGCCGACCAGTGGCCGCGTGCTGATGGATGGCGAGGATATAACCGGCTTGCCCCCGCATGTGCTGTTTCACAAGGGCCTGCTGCGGACATTTCAGATTGCGCATGAATTCGGATCAATGACCGTGCGGGAAAACCTGATGATGGTACCACCGCATCAGGCGGGCGAGACGATCTGGAACACCTGGTTCCGGCGTGGCGCGGTAGCACGGGAAGAGGCGCGCATCCGCGAAAAGGCTGATGAGGTGCTGGAGTTTCTCACAATCAGCCATCTGGCCGATCAGAAGGCCGCCAATATCTCGGGCGGGCAGAAGAAGCTTCTGGAATTGGGCCGGACGATGATGACCGATGCCAAGATCGTCTTTCTGGACGAAGTAGGCGCAGGCGTGAACCGGACACTTCTCAACACCATTGGCGATGCCATCGTGCGCCTGAACAAGGAACGTGGCTATACATTCTGCGTGATCGAGCATGACATGGATTTCATTGGCCGCCTTTGCGACCCGGTGATCTGCATGGCAGAAGGCAAGGTTCTGGCTGAAGGCACGGTGGACCAGGTCAAGAATGATGAACGTGTGATCGAGGCTTACCTTGGCACCGGTCTGAAGAACAAGGCCAAGGCCGAGGGCTTCCATGTCTGAGAGAAACACCCTGCAACCAACTGGATTTGCGTCGCTTTTGGATTTTTCCAATCTCTCTGGCCCGGAGACGCTTCATGATTGAACCCTTCCTCATCGGTGAGGCGATGACCGGCGGTTACGGCGCGGTCGATATCCTGCACAACTGCACCATTGCTGTCGATCCCGGCGAGATTGCCGTCATTGTCGGCCCGAACGGTGCGGGCAAATCCACTGCGATGAAGGCCGTCTTCGGAATGCTGAAATTGCGCGGCGGGACGGTCCGGCTGGACGGCGAGGATATCACCGCCCTTACCCCGCAAGCGCGCGTGGCCAAGGGCATGGCCTTCGTGCCGCAGACGCAGAACATCTTTACCTCGATGACGGTCGAGGAAAACCTTGAAATGGGTGCATTCCTGCGCCGCGATGACATCCGGGGAACGCTGGAACAGGTCTATGAGCTGTTCCCGATCCTGAAGCAGAAACGCTTTCAGGCCGCGGGTGAACTTTCCGGCGGTCAGCGCCAGCAAGTCGCGGTCGGCCGCGCGCTGATGACCCAGCCCAAGGTGCTGATGCTTGACGAACCGACGGCAGGCGTCAGCCCCATCGTGATGGACGAACTTTTCGACCGGATCATCGAAGTGGCCCGAACCGGAATTTCCATCCTCATGGTCGAACAGAACGCGCGGCAAGCGCTGGAGATTGCGGACAAGGGCTACGTTCTCGTTCAGGGCTCCAACCGCTTTACCGACACCGGCAAGGCCCTGATGGCCGACCCCGAAGTGCGCCGCAGTTTCCTTGGAGGATGACGATGACCACCGCCCGTTCTTTCTTGCGCTGCCAGCTTCGCCCTTCTCCTGCCGCAACCCCTAAACAGTCGGGGAACCTGACCTGATGGATGCGATCAACGCCCTTGTGGCCTTTTTGAACTTCGTCTTCATTCCCGGCCTAAGCTACGGGGCGCAACTGGCGCTTGGCGCACTTGGCGTGACGCTGATCTATGGCATCCTGCGGTTTTCCAACTTCGCGCATGGGGACACCATGGCCTTCGGGACCATGGTGACGATCCTTGCCACCTGGGGCCTGCAATCGCAGGGTGTCAGCTTCGGCCCGCTGCCCACGGCACTTTTGGCGCTGCCAATCGGAATTGCTGCGACTGCGGCATTCGTTCTGGCGACGGACCGGGTGGTCTATCGATTTTACCGGCGGCAGAAGGCGTCTTCGACCATGGTCGTCATCGTGTCCCTTGGTGTCATGTTCGTGATGAACGGTGTGATCCGTTTCATCATCGGGGTGGATGAACAGAACTTCAGCGACGGCGCCCGGTTCGTGATCAACCCGCAAGAGTTCCGGGCCGCTACCGGTCTGGCCGAGCCCTTGGCCATCAAGACCACGCAGGCCGTGACTGTGGTGGCGGCGGTGATCGTGGTGGCCTTCCTGTTCTGGTTCCTGCAAAAGACCCGCACCGGCAAATCCATGCGCGCCTTTTCCGACAACGAGGATCTGGCGCTGCTATCTGGCATCAACCCTGACCGGGTCGTCGCCGTCACCTGGATCCTTGCGGCAGGCATCGCCACCATTGCCGGCACACTTTACGGCCTCGACAAGTCCTTCAAGCCCTTCACCTATTTCCAATTGCTGCTGCCAATCTTTGCCGCCGCAATCGTCGGTGGCCTTGGCAACCCGCTTGGGGCCATCGCGGGAGGCTTTGTCATCGCCTTTTCCGAGGTGATGGTGACGAACGCCTGGAAGAAGATCGCCACATACCTTCTGCCCGAAAGCATGGCACCCGACACGCTGGTTCAGCTTTTGTCGACCGATTACAAATTCGCGGTCAGCTTCACGATCCTGATCATTGTGCTGCTGTTCATGCCCACGGGCATTTTCAAGGGAAAAGCGCTATGAACCCCAGAAACCTGATCCTGTTCGGGCTGGTGGCCTGCCTCTATCTGGCCACCGGGTTCATGCAAAGCTGGAACCTGTCGCTGTCGATCTTGAACGCAGCCCTTCTGGCCACGATTGCGGCCCTTGGGGTCAACATGCAATGGGGTTATGCGGGGCTGTTTTCCGTCGGCACCATGGGTTTCACGGCGCTTGGCGGGCTCGCCGTTGTGCTGATCTCGGCCAAGCCGAACACGGACAACTGGCAGGCCGGGGGCTTTGGCATCCTGCTGGCGCTGGTACTTGGGGCCTTGTCCGTTGCTGCCGCCGTTTTCGCGTGGCGCGCCATTGCACCCGGACGCGCCAGAACACTGACGGTTGCCGCGGTGCTGATCGGCGGCTTCTTCCTGTTCCGTGCGGTCTTTGACCCGGCGGTCAACGCGGTCGAGGCGGTGAACCCGCAGTTTGCCGGCAACATTGGCGGCCTTGGGCTACCATCCTTGCTGGCCTGGCCGGTTGGCGGGCTTCTGGCCGCTGCGGCCGCCTGGGCCATCGGCAGAACCGCGCTTGGCCTGCGGTCGGATTACCTTGCCATTGCGACGCTTGGCATCGCCGAAATAATCGTGGCCGTGATCAAGAACGAAGACTGGATGGGGCGCGGCGTCAAGAACCTGACAGGCCTGCCCCGCCCCTGGCCGGTGCCGCTGGAAGTGGACCTGCAACAGCAAGCCGGGTTTCTTGATTTCGTTGCAAGTTGGGGCTGGAACCCGATGACCGCCTCTACCATCCTGGTCAAACTCCTTTATGCCGGGATGTTCGGCCTTGTGCTGGCGCTGATCATCTGGGCCTTCGAGCGTGCGCTGAACAGCCCATGGGGCCGGATGATGCGGGCCATCCGCGACAACGAGGTGTCGGCCGCGGCAATGGGCAAGGATGTCACCGGCCGCCACTTGCAGGTGTTCATTCTGGGCTCGGCCGTGATCGGCATCGCCGGGGCAATGATGACCTCGATGGATGGCCAGATGACCCCCGGCACCTATAACCCGCTGCGCTTCACCTTCCTTGTCTGGGTCATGGTAATCGTCGGGGGGTCTGGCAACAACTGGGGGACGGTTCTCGGCGGCTTGCTGATCGGCTGGTTGTGGCTGGTGGTGGAAAACATCGGCCCGACCATCATGGGTTATGTGACCGCTGGCATGCCCGATGGCTGGCTTCGCAGCCACCTTGTTGGCAGCGCCGAGCACATGCGGCTTCTGTCCATGGGGGTGATCTTGCTGGTGGTGCTGCGATTCAGCCCGCGCGGGTTGATACCGGAGAAGTGAAGCCAACCCGCGACATATTCTGTCGCAAACCTGCATGACCCTTTGTCTGCCTCCGGTCAATCTGCCTCAGCGCAAGTTGGCCGGGCAGATAAGGAGTCGTCCATGAAATCCCATACCCGCGTGGTCGTCATCGGCGGCGGCGTTGTCGGCTGTTCGGTGCTTTATCACCTGACAAAGCTGGGCTGGTCGGACGTGATGCTGATCGAACGGTCCGAACTGACCTCGGGGTCCACTTGGCACGCGGCGGGCGGGTTTCACACCCTGAACGGCGACACCAATATGGCCGCCCTGCAAGGCTATACCATCCGGCTCTACAAAGAGCTGGAGGCGATCACCGGCATGTCCTGCGGGCTGCACCATGTGGGCGGGATCACACTGGCCGACAATGCCGCGCGGTTCGAGCAGCTCAAGGCGGAACGCGCCAAGCACCGCTACATGGGGCTGGATACCGAAATTCTCGGGCCAGAGGAAATTCACAAGCTGACCGATGGGATGGTCAACCTCGAAGGCATCATCGGCGCGCTCTATGATCCGCTGGACGGTCACCTTGACCCGTCCGGCACGACCCACGCCTATGCCAAGGCCGCGCGCATGGGTGGGGCCGAGATCATGCTGCACAACCGCGTGCTGGAAACGAACCCCACCAAGGACGGCTGGGAGGTCGTGACCGAAAAGGGTACTGTCACCTGCGAGCATCTGGTGAACGCCGGTGGCCTCTGGGCGCGTGAAATTGGCGCAATGGCGGGGGTTTACCTGCCACTGTTGCCAATGGCGCACCAATACCTGGTGACCGACGACATTCCCGAGATCATGGACATCCTGAAATCCGGCCGCGAATTTCCGCATGTCATGGACCCCGGCGGCGAAAGCTATCTGCGCCAGGAAGGCCGTGGTCTCTGCATCGGGTTCTACGAAAAACCCTGCGAACCATGGGCCGTCGACGGCACCCCCTGGACCTTCGGTCATGAACTGCTGAACGAACAGTTCGACAAGATCGAGGACAGCGTCAACTTCGCCTATCGCCGCTTCCCGGTGCTGGAACGCACTGGCGTCAAGCGGGTGATCCACGGCCCCTTCACCTTCGCGCCCGACGGCAACCCGCTGGTTGGCCCGGTGCAGGGCTTGCGCAACTACTGGTCGGCCTGCGGCGTGATGGCAGGGTTCTCTCAGGGCGGCGGCATGGGTCTTGCGCTGGCGCAATGGATGATCGAGGGCGAGGTTGAACGTGACCCGCGCGGCTTTGATGTTTCCCGCTTCGGCACCTGGACCAGCCCCGGCTATACCGTGCCGAAGGTGATCGAGAACTATCAGATGCGGTTTTCGGTCAGCTATCCGAACGAGGAACGCCCCGCCGCCCGCCCCTTCCGCACCACCCCGATGTATGAGGTCTTCGACGGCATGAACGCCGTCTGGGGCCAGCAATATGGGTTGGAAGTGGTAAATTACCACGCCCTGCTGGGCGAGCCGCGCTATGAGGAACCGTCCTTCAAGCGGTCAAATGCGTGGGAGGCGACACGGCAAGAGGTCATGGCCGTTCGCGAAGGCGTCGGCATCAACGAAGTGCAGAACTTCGGCAAATACCGGATCACCGGCCCGAATGCTCGTGCTTGGCTGGACCGGATCATGGCCGGCAACATCCCCAAACCGGGCCGCCTGTCGCTGACTCCGATGCTGGCCCATTCCGGCAAGATCATCGGCGATTTCACCGTGTCCTGTCTGTCCGAGGCAGAATTCCAGCTGACTGCCAGCTATGGCGCGCAAGGCTGGCACCAGCGCTGGTTTGAACAAAACGCGATGGATGGGGTGACGGTGGAAAACATCTCCGACGCGCGCTCCGGCTTTCAGATCGCCGGGCCGAACGCACGGGAACTGCTGTCCCGCGTCACCCGCAGCGATGTGTCCGCCGAGGCGTTCAGGTTCATGGACGTGCGCCGCATGACCGTGGGCATGGCCAACTGCATCGTCCAGCGCGTCAGCTACACCGCTGATCTGGGCTATGAGATCTTTACCGATCACATGTCCGTCCGCCACCTCTGGGACACCCTTAACGCTGCCGGAGCCGACCTTGGCCTGCGTCCCTTCGGGATGCGGGCGATGATGTCCCTGCGGCTGGACAAGTGGTTCGGCAGCTGGGGGCGGGAGTTCAGCCCCGACTATACCCCGGCGGAAACCGGGCTTGACCGATTCATCCGCTGGAACAAGGACGCCGACTGGATCGGCAAACCCGCGGCCACCGCCGAAAAGGCCGCTGGTCCGAAGCGCAAGCTCGTCAGCTTCATCGTCGATGCCAAGGATGCCGATGTCGTGGCATGGGAGCCGATCTGGCTTGATGGCGCGGTGGTCGGCTTCTGCACCTCGGGCGGGTTCAGCCACACCACCGGCCAGTCGGTCGCCATGGGCTTCTTGCCCGCCGACCAGGTGCAGGACGGTCTCGCCTGCGAGATCGAGATCCTTGGGGAACGCCGCCCGGCCCGCGTCCACCTCGCCCCGCTTTGGGATGACGGCGGGCGGATGCGCGGCTGATCGGCTTTCTCTTCCCCAAATATCCTCGGGGGGTGAAGGGGGGCAGACGGCCCCCCTTCTTCCATTGCATCATCCCGCAATGACGCCGCATATCCTGATCCCGGCTACCGGAGCGTCCTCACGCATGCCTGGGGTGGACAGACAATGGAAGACATGGGGGAAAGCCGCTTCAGACAAGGATTGCCAGCCAAGCGCTGGAAACCGGCGCCCCGGTCACCGTCGCCCTGCCCCCGGATTTCCCGGGCCTACCTGCATCCCTTCGATTCCTGCCGACTTTCCGGGTCACCGTCCCTGACCCGGCAGATGGTCATTTTGCCAACCTGCGCGCAATGGCGCAGCTCTGAACCGCGGGTCACACGGTCTGTTTTCCCGACAGGACCGAATGGCGCCGCCGGACGTCGTGACTTTTCCCGCTGACGCGCGTCAAGGCCATCGCAACCGGTCAACCGGCAAGCAGAACCCTTGCCTCATGAGCCTTGAGAGACAACCGGGCCGACGCATAACTGTTTGCGCTCGTGGCCATTTCCGGGAACAGCGCCACCACCTCGGCCCGGACTGCGGCTTCCATCGCAGACAGCATCCGCTCGGCCGGCTGGAAGCTCTCGGTCCAGATCCCGTCCGATTGCACGATCTCGTGCCGATCAAACAGGATGTGGATGTAGCAAACCCCGTCAGCCGGCAAGGCCCGCGTCACCTCGGGGCGACCCAGAAGATGCTTTGCGGCAACAAGCACCTCGGCCTCGCCAAACAGAAGCTCCGCCGTCGCACCTTCAATCAGCAGCCGATGTTGCGGCGAAACAAGCATCGACCGATCAGGCCCTGTCCCGTCAAATGCACCCCGTCCGATCCGAACCGGTTGCAGATCTGGATTTGCGACCAGATCCAGATGGGAAAGCTGACGTTTTCCGACCCAGCACAGGGGCTGTAGCCCATGGTCACGCGTCAGCACCAGATCACCCGGCACCAGTGTCTCGACAGCCACTTCGCCCCTATCGGTCATGATCATCGTGCCGGGCGTAAAGCAGGGAATGACCTTCTCGATCTCGGTGAATTCGATGACGGACAGCAGGATGGTCTTGGCATCATCGGCATAGATGCTGATGGTCCCGGTTTCACCGGTCGGATCGGTCAGAAGGTCATAGGTGACGACAACCTTTGCCCAGTCAAACTCGCTCAGGTCGATCGTGTCATAGTCATTTTCAAACGGGCCACCAAGCGGGCCACCGCCAGAGATGAACTCTGCCGAAACTGTATCGCCGACGTCCGCCTGACGGATGATGAAAACGTCATTGCCATCACCGCCAAACAGCAAATCGATCCCGGCACCGCCTTCGATCGTATCGTCCCCGCTGCCACCGCTGATGCTGTCATTGCCAGCTCCGCCATAAAGCACGTCATTGTCGGCGCCACCGATCAGCGTATCCTGACCAATGCCACCATAAATCGTGTCATTTCCGGCCCCGCCAATGATCGAGTCATCATCCACGACGCTGATTGCTTCAAAGTGGATGTCCGACACCACGATGAACTGCTGTGATGTCCCCACATTGTCGTAGATGATCTCGATGCTCGCCACCGGGCCGGGGATCTGGATCAGGACCGAACCGTCGAACAGATTTGAACTGGTGTCGTTGCCAGTCGCAAGGATCGTATCGCCGGTGACCGAGATTTCACTGGAATATTCGATGAAATTGACCGGAACCAGATTTCCGTTTGCATCATAAGCGCGGACGATGATCCGGTCGGTCCAGGACGACCGGTCAATGTCCGAGATCCGGAACTGGACGTTTTCCACCTCCGAGCCGTAGCCGGACCCTGCGACAGAAGAGAAGTCGAAATTTACCTCGGTCGGCGTCCCCGCCCCGGGCCGCGACAGGTAGCCGGCGGAATTCGTATTGAAGGGCTCGCCAGGCTCGACGTAAAGCGGGTTGTCGTCTTCTGCCCTGAAGACATTGGCCACACCGGGGGCGTAGGTCACCGCGACGTTGATGCCGCCGGTATCCTGGGTGAACCCGCCGGCAAGGTTGGTGTTGTCGGGGGTGGCGGGCGTAATCCAGTTGAAATCAAGCGCTGTCGCGACCCGTTCACCGCTGTCCGGCCCACCGGTCAGCACATCATCATCGGCCCCGCCGTCGATGGTATCATTGCCCATGCCGCCAAAGACGGTATCCGCGCCTTCACCGGACACGATGGAATCATTCCCTGCGGCTCCGGACAATATGTTCGCGTCGTCGGTGCCACTTATCGTGTCATTGCCGCTGCCGCCGATCGCATTCTCGATCGAAACCAGCGTATCCGTGCCTTCACCCGTCGCGGTGCCGCCCGCGAGGTTGATGTTGAGATTGCCTGTCGCGCCAGTGAAATCGGCGGTGTCGGTGCCTGCGCCACCATCGAGGCTGTCGTTGCCCAGACCACCGGACAAAGTGTCGTTGCCATCACCGCCGAAAAGCCGGTCGTTCCCGCCCGCACCTGCCAGATAGTTTGCGCCTGAATCACCGGTAAGCGTATCGTTGCCGCTGCCGCCGATCGCATTTTCGATCGAAACCAGCGTATCCGTGCCTTCACCCGTCGCGGTGCCGCCCGCGAGGTTGATGTTGAGATTGCCTGTCGCGCCAGTGAAATCGGCGGTGTCGGTGCCTGCGCCACCATCGAGGCTGTCGTTGCCCAGACCACCGGACAAAGTGTCGTTGCCATCACCGCCGAAAAGCCGGTCGTTCCCGCCCGCACCTGCCAGATAGTTTGCGCCTGAATCACCGGTAAGCGTATCGTTGCCGCTGCCGCCGATCACGTTTTCGATCGAAACCAGAACGTCCGTCCCGTCGCCCGATGCGGTTCCATTGACAAGGTTCACCGTCAAGGCGCTGGTGGAGCCGGTGAAATCGGCGGTGTCGGTCCCGACGCCGCCGTCCAGCGTGTCGTTCCCAGTCCCACCGGTCAGCGTGTCATTGCCATCGCCGCCGAACAGCCCGTCGTTCTGGCTACCCCCAAACAGCCGGTCGTCACCATCACCGCCGTAAAGCGAATCGGCGCCACCATCCCCGTTGATTGTGTCATTTCCACCCAATCCGAAGACCGTATCTGCGCCACCTCCGGCCGAGATACTGTCATTCTCGCCCGCGAAGTTCTGGTCGCCGGTGATCGTATTGGCGCTGTTGCTGCCGGTAATAGTCGCCATCGTTCTTATCCTGCGCCTCGACCCCGCACTTGTTGACCGCGATCCGTGACCGAATTATGTCAGGGTTGGGGTATATCAAGGCAGCATTCGCCGCCTAAAGACCACAAAAAAGGGGTTCGCTCAAGTCATTGTTTTTGTTTATCTAAGGGATGCGCGCGTTCTGCGCATCAGGCGACGACCCCAAGAGCGGCGCCTTGCGTGACGGTCTGACGCGCGGGTCCATAGTTTGCCCGGCCTTCCGCCGTCTTGAGTTCCGGAAACACCTCATAGATCTCCAGACGCTGTGCGTTGCCGATCCCTTTGAGGCTCTGGTCTTCCGGCTGGAAACTCTCGGTCCAGATGCCATCGGCAAGAACGATCTCGTGCCGGTCGCACATGAAATGAATGTAGGTCGTGCCGCTGGACTGGACCGTATGCGCTCCCTGGGTCGTCAGATGCTTGGCCGCGACAAGAACCTCGCGCTCGTTGAAACGCAGGGTGCTGCGTTCGTTCGTCACCAGAACCCGGTGGTTTGGCGACACCATCATGTCACGCTCTGGCAGGTTCTTGCCCAGCGATCCTTGCCGGATGAACACTGGCAGCAGGTGCGGTTCGGCCTGAAAGTCATGCAGGAACATCTGCGTCTTGCCTACCCAGCGCACAGGCTGAATGCCGTTGTCGCGGGTGATCACCCGATCCCCCACGACCAGATGCTGCACCGGGCATTCCCCGCGCTGGGTGGTGACCATGGTTCCGGGTGTGAAACAGGGCGTGCTGCGCGGGAAGGTTCCATCGTTCCGGCGGTTCGTGATCAGGTCAAAAGTCATACCATTTCCTGTACATTGCAAATCGTGACTGCCCCCACCCAATCGTCTAACCCCTGACAGCATCGTCTGAAAAGTGAAAATTCATCACTCGAAATGCGCAAACGCGATGCAATTCGCCCTTGGCGTGTGCAGGCTTTCCACCAAGCCCAACCCGGCGCACAAAGACCTGAAGGCAGCCAAGGCAAAACGACACAAAGGATTTTTATAAACTATTGTTACAAAACATTATAAATCAATCCTACCTTCAGTTTTCGTATCGGATCACGCCGCCACGCCCAAACAATCCACAACCCTTGGTAGAGGCGCGCGGAGCCAATCACTTTTTCGAAGCAAGGTTAATGGAAAATGCCAATGTTTCCGGATCCGCCATGGATCCTTTCAAATCGAAGCAACTGCAATTTGAATAAAAACAACCTGATTCACGCGACTGCGAAACTATCAAATCAGGCTGTCAGGAAAAGGTGGTGCCCGAGGCGAGACTCGAACTCGCAAGCCTTGCGGCGGAGGATTTTGAATCCCCTGCGTCTACCATTCCACCACTCGGGCTCCGACCCTTCCTTTAGTCAACCTTCAGGCCATCGTCAATCGCTGCACCTAAAGCCGATCGACCGCGAAAGTGTCGCAGTCGGACATCTGCCCGGACCGCAACCCGACCATGAACCAGCGCGATCTCTGGTCTGACGTGCCATGGGTAAAGGTGTGCGGCATGGGGCGCTGGCCAGCGCTGCGCTGCAAGGTGTCATCGCCGATCTGCCGGGCGGCACTCACCGCCTCTTCCAGATCGCCCTGTTCCACCACGCCCAGCATCTTTGCCGCCTCGCGCGCCCAGATGCCGGACAGACAATCGGCCTGCAATTCCACCCGGACGGAGATCGCGTTGCTTTCGGTCTGGCTGACCTGCTGGCGGATCCGGTTTGCCTCGCCCAGAATGCCAAGCTCGTTCTGGACATGGTGGCCGATTTCATGGGCCACGACATAGGCTGCCGCGAAATCCCCCCTCGCGCCCAGCCGGCGCTCCAATGTGACGAAGAAGGCTGTGTCCAGATACACTTTGCGGTCTGCCGGGCAGTAGAACGGACCTGTCGCCTCGGACGCGCCACCACAGGCCGACCGGGTGCCTGTCTTGAACAACACCAGCGTCGCTGGACGGTAGGTCCGGCCCAGCTGGCTGCGGAAGACAGCCGCCCAGATCTCTTCGGTATCGGCAAGCACCACGGAAACGAATTCGCCCGCCGCCCGGTCCTCGGCCGTCAACTCGACCGGCGTCGATGTGGCCCCCGACCCGCCGGGATCCTGCAACAGCGGGGTCACATCGATGCCGAGAAACCAGCCAATCAGCAGGACGGCAACCAGACCAAGCCCGCCAACACCCCCTGCCCGCGCCCCACCTCTGCGGCCCGAGGACCGGCGGTCTTCGATGTTCCTGCTGCCCCGGCGGCCCTTCCAGTCCATGTCGTCCCCATCTTTGGTTTTGCGGCCCCTGCAGGGGCAAGCTCGTGCAGCGCATTTCCGACCAGGAGCGGCCGACGATCAAACCCTTCCCAACCTACTAACTGCCAAGGCGCCAAGCGCAAAGCCGGAAAGTCTGCGACAAGGCCACAGGCACGGCAGCGTGTCTTTCCCCCGCTGCGGACAGGGCGTATGGTCCGGCCACACCATGCCCCAACCCCGAAAGCCACCCCAGATGACGTCACGCCGTAGCCTTGCCCTGATCGCCACACTCGGCTCAGCGGCCCTGCTTGCAGGGGCCTTCGCCTTCCAGCACATCGGCGGAATGGCCCCGTGCCAGCTTTGCCTTTGGCAGCGCTGGCCGCATGCGGCGGCAGTCGTGATCGGGGCCATTGCCCTGGCCACGGGCCTGCGCGGTCTGGCCTGGCTTGGGGCGCTGGCGGCCCTGACCACGGCGGGAATCGGCCTCTACCACGTCGGCGTGGAGCAGTTCTGGTGGGAGGGGCTGGCTTCTTGCTCCGCTGGTTCAATTGCAGGGATTTCGGCCGCCGATCTGCTGAATCCGGCGGTTGATGTGGCGGCCCCTGTGCGCTGTGACGAGATTGCCTGGCAGATGTTCGGCATCTCGATGGCGGGGTGGAACACCATTCTGTCACTTGGACTGGCCGGCATCTGGGTCATGGCGGCGCTGCGACGCGACTGACCCTTGTGCCTTGCCATCGCGCGGACAGGCCTTGCTCTTTTCGAAAATACTCCCGCCGGAGGCACCTAGCTCTGTCGCAAGGCGCTGTCGGAAGACGGACCGAAAAGCCGTTGGTGTTCCTGAATTGCGAACCGGTCAGTCATGCCGGCAACATAGTCGGCCACGACGCGGGCAAGTCCGGTCTGGTCGGTTGCGTCCCTGACGTCGGCTTGCCATTCGACCGGCAACAAGGCCGGATCCGCAAGAAAAAGGGGAAACAGGTCATCGATCATCCGGGTGACTTCAGCCCGGACCGCCATGACCGACGGCGCGCGATACATCCGGTGAAAGAGAAAACTGCGCACCGCCTTCAGATCCTGATAGAGCGGCTTTGAAAAGCGGATCACGGTGGTCCCCAACTGGCGGATGTCATCTACCGATTTCGGCTGCGCAGAGGTCAGGCGGTTCTGGGCGACGGCAATCACGTCTTCGACCATCCGGCCAAAGACCCGGCGCAGGGCTTCGTGCCGGCGGCGCATCCTTTCAAGACCGGGGTAAAGCCGGTCAACTTCCTCGAACGCAGGGCCGGTGACGGGAAGCTCCATCAGGTCGGCCTCGCTGAACAGGCCCGAGCGCAGTCCGTCATGCAGGTCATGGTGGGAATAGGCCACGTCGTCGGCGATGGCTGCGACCTGAGCCTCGGCCGACGCGTGGGTGTCGAGCCCAAGATCCCAGCGCGCGTTCACCTCGGCAAGGGCATAGGGCAATGGTCCGGCGTGCTTGGCGTCGGCATTGGGTCCGGTCACCGGGCCGTTATGCTTGGCAATGCCTTCCAGCGTTTCCCAGGTAAGGTTCAACCCATCGAAATCGGCATAATGGCGTTCCAGCCGGGTCACGATCCGCAAGGCCTGAGCGTTATGGTCAAAGCCGCCATAGGGGGCCATCAAGCGTTCCATCGCGTCTTCGCCGGTGTGGCCGAAGGGCGTGTGGCCAAGGTCATGCGCCAGTGCCACCGCCTCGGCCAGATCGGTGTTGAGACCCAGAACCCCCGCGATCGTTCGCGCCACTTGCGCCACTTCGATCGTGTGGGTCAGGCGGGTGCGGTAATAGTCGCCCTCATGTTCGACAAAGACCTGCGTCTTGTGTTTCAGTCGGCGAAACGCGCTGGAATGGATGATCCGGTCCCGGTCGCGCTGAAAGGGCGAGCGGAAGGATGACAGACGCTCCGGCCAAAGCCTTCCGCGCGAATCCTCGGGTTGGCAGGCGTAGGGTTGCAGCATTCTGGCCTCGGCTTGTTCGGGGCGGTTGAATGACCTATATTCGCCGGGTGCGTGGAAGGATACAGGAACAGCCATGGAACTGACGCTTCCCCCCAAGGTCACCGACCGGGCCTTTTCCCGGCTGGCCGAAATTGCCGAACTCACCGGTGAGGTGAAACCGCTGCGCGTGGCCGTCGATGGCGGCGGCTGTTCCGGCTTTCAGTATGACATCCGGCTGGATGAGCCCGGCACCGATGATCTGGTGCTGGAAAAGGACGGGCAGAAGGTTCTGGTTGATGCCGTCAGCCTGCCTTTCCTTGCCAATGCCGTGATCGACTTCACTGATGAACTGATCGGCGCGCGTTTTGTGGTGCAAAACCCCAACGCAACCTCAAGCTGTGGCTGCGGCACGTCTTTTTCGATCTGAGCCGGAATAATCGGTGGTCTGCACAGTCGCGCGCGCTATCTGCCGCGTCTGGGTGCGGAGGGAGCCGGATGTCTGTTGTCTTGATGCTTGGATCTGCCCCCATGGTCGCCGAGGCGGCCGATTGGCCTCGCGCGCCGTTTGACCGGGTGGTCGCGATCAACAACGCGTGGCGGGTGCGGAAAGATTGGGATGCGCTGGCCTACCCTTGGGATTTTCCGCTGGATCGGCGTCCAGTGGCCGAACCGGGTCAGACGCTCGTGACGGAAGACCAATTCGTGCCGGCGCAAAATGCATTTGGCGGCTTTGTTTACGCTGGCGCTACAATGGCATTCACGGCGGGCTATTGGGCGCTGCATGACTTGCGCCCATCGGTCATCGCGGTCTTTGGCTGTGACATGCACTACGCGGCAACAGGCAGGACGCATTTCTACGGCACCGGCGCACCGGACCCGTTGCGCAAGGACATCACCCTGCGGTCGCTGGAGGCGAAGTCGGCCCGGCTGATGGTGCTGGGGGCGATGCAGGGCTGCGCGATGGTCAATCTTTCAACCGGCCCGTCCCGACTGATCTTCCCGCGCCTTGCGCGAGGTGCGGCGGCGCGCGCAAGACCACAGCCCTATTGCCCCGATACCGCCGCTGCGGCCTTGGCGGCCGAGGCGGCGCTTGGGTATTTCGTGCCATCGGGCCGGTATTGGGAAGACGCCACGCGCTTTGATCCCCTTGAACTGGACCGGCTGGATGCGCTTTGGCTGAAGGCCGCCACCCTGCCCATGCGTCAGACCGCTTGAATCCGGGGCTGGGGCGGGCCTAGAAGGGGGCGAACCGGAGGGCTGCCATGAAACTTGCCACCTTCAACATCAACGGCATCAAGGCCCGGATCGAGGCTTTGCCCGCATGGCTGACCACGGCCGCGCCCGATGTGGTCTGCCTGCAAGAGATCAAGTCGATCGACGAAAACTTCCCGCGTGAGGTGTTCGAGGCACTGGGCTACCGGGTCGAAACCCACGGTCAGAAGGGCTTCAACGGGGTGGCTATCCTGTCGAAACTGCCGCTGGCCGATGTTCGGCGCGGCTTGCCGGGTGATGACAGCGACGAACAGGCCCGTTGGATCGAGGCGGTGGTCGAAGGGGTGCGGCCCTTGCGGGTCTGCGGGCTTTACCTGCCGAACGGCAACCCCGCGCCGGGGCCGAAGTATGATTACAAGCTGGCGTGGATGGCCCGGATGGAGGCGCGGGTGACCGCGCTCCTGGCAAGCGAAGAGCCCTTTGTCTGCCTTGGCGATTACAACGTGATCCCGCAGGCCGAAGATGCCGCCAAGCCGGAAAACTGGGTGACGGACGCGCTTTACCTGCCGCAAAGCCGCGCGGCCTATCGCCGGATGCTGAACCTTGGTCTGACCGATGCAATCCGCGCCCGTCAACCGGGGCCGGGGGTCTATACCTTCTGGGATTATCAGGCCGGGGCGTGGGAGCGCAACAACGGCATCCGCATCGACCATCTCTTGCTCAGCCCGCAAGCCGCCGACCGGCTGGAAGACGCGGGCATCGACAAGGCGGTGCGCGGCGGCGAAAAGCCCAGCGACCACGTGCCGGCCTGGGTGCAACTGGCGGCGTGAGGTGCCAAAACCCTTCGAAGAATTTTGCGGCTAGACGGTCACGTCATGCCCGTAAAGCCAGTCAAAGCGCGACAGCATGGTTCCCGGCGACATCCGGCCCAGAAGGCGCAAGCCGGTATGGCCTACCAGACGTGGCAGGCCCGACAGGTGATAGGCCCGCGCGTTGGCGTCTGCAGCCGCCACGATCCGCGTGGTGCGGGGTTTGCGGGCGGCCTGATAGGCTGCCAGTGCTGCGGCCACGCTGTCATGTCTTGCCAGTGAATCGGCTAGAACCCAGGCGTCCTCCAGCGCCATCGATGCACCTTGGGCCAGAAATGGCAGCGTCGGATGTGCGGCATCGCCAAGGATCGCCACCGCGCCGTCTGACAGGCCTTTGGTCCAGCGATCGGCAACGGGGTGGCGGAACAGACCCCAAAGCCAAGGGTCTTCCACCCTGTCCAACCACCCCCTGACACGGGGGGAAAAACCCGCGAAGGCAAGGCGCAGGTCCATCGGGTCATCGCGAAGGGTCCAGCTTTCCTCTGCCCAGCGGCTGCGTTCCTCGACCGCCACGATGTTGCGCAGGGTGCCACCACGCAGGGGGTAGCTGACAAGATGGCGACCGGGGCCCATATGCACCTCTGCCACAGGCTGCGCGCCGGGTTCTGCCGCGATCACAGCCCGCCATGCGACCT
Organism: Tabrizicola sp.; assembly: GCF_030373185.1. Lineage (GTDB taxonomy): Bacteria > Pseudomonadota > Alphaproteobacteria > Rhodobacterales > Rhodobacteraceae > Tabrizicola. The sequence goes on along the minus strand of NZ_JAUCZH010000001.1, from coordinate 610,065 downwards.
GCCCGGTGAAAAACGGCGTCTCCGCGCCGTTCAGCGCCGTGCGCATCCGCGAATGAAGCCCATCCGCCCCGATCAGCAGCGAGGCTTCCAGCCGCTGCCCGCCTTCCAGCAAAACCGCGGGCTTTGCGCCGGCAAGATCGACCGCCTCGATCCGCGACAAAAGGCGCAAGGTGACCCCAGCCTCGGTCGCGGCGTGCAACAGCAGGCTGATCAGATCGGCGCGGTGCAGGAAGTGATACCCCTGCCCCGGACGCAGCCGGGCCAGATCAAGCCGGACGACACCTTCGCCCGATGGCCCGTCGATCAGTTCCACCGCCTGCCCGCGCAGGGAGGCCGCATCCAGCGCCCCTTGCAGCCCAAGCGCCCGCAGGACCGCCGCCCCATTGGGCGAGATCTGCAAGCCCGCACCAACCTCGCGGATGGCATCGGCCTGCTCCAGAACCGTGACCGACGCCCCCCGAAGCGCCAGCGCCCGCGCCACGGCCAATCCGGCAACACCCGCGCCGACCACCGTGACCTCTTGGCCAATCAGGCTCATCTCTTACCCCCGCAAACGAAAACGCCGGACCTTTCGGCCCGGCGCAAATGGCATCAGATGCCGCCGGGCGGTCAGTCTTCGCGGTGAACCTTCTCGCGCCGCTCGTGCTTTTCCTGCGCTTCAAGGGTCATGGTCGCAATCGGGCGCGCATCCAGCCGCTTGAGGCTGATCGGTTCGCCCGTCACTTCGCAATACCCGAATTCGCCATTGTCGATCCGGCGAATGGCGGCGTCGATCTTGCCCACCAACTTGCGCTGCCGGTCACGGGTGCGCAATTCCAGCGCTCGGTCGGTTTCCTCGCTCGCGCGGTCGGCGATATCGGGGACGTTGCGACCACTGTCTTGCAGGCTGCCGATGGTATCGGCCGACTGGTCCAGAAGCTCCTGCTTCCAGGTCAGCAGTTTGCGGCGGAAATACTCAAGCTGCCGATCATTCATGAAAGGCTCGTCCTCGGCGGGACGATAGTCGTCAGGCAGGAAAACCTCAGCCTTCATTGACACTCTCTCCTTTGCGTCGGATCGCTCCGACAGGTGGGCTTCTGTCATGATGCGCTCCTGTTGGGGCGCATGTAGCCCAAGGCCCGGGGAATGTCACTAGCGGTTGCGACATTTTCTTGGGGTCGGTAGGATTTGTGAAAGAACTGCAAACAGGGTGTTGAACAGGCGATGAAATTCTCTTCGACCGCGGCCTATGTGGCGACCGACGATCTGACGGTGGCGGTGAACGCGGCGGTAACGCTTCAGCGCCCGCTTCTGGTCAAGGGCGAACCTGGGACCGGAAAGACCGAACTTGCCCGGCAGGTGGCCGCAGCACTTGGGCTGCCGTTGATCGAATGGCATGTGAAATCCACCACCAAGGCCAGTCAGGGGCTTTACGAATATGACGCCGTCAGCCGCTTGCGTGACAGCCAGCTCGGCGATGCCCGGGTCAATGACGTGCGCAACTACATCCGCAAGGGCAAGCTTTGGCAGGCTTTTGAGGCGGAAGGTCGGGTGGTTCTGCTGATCGATGAGATCGACAAGGCCGATATCGAATTTCCCAACGACCTGTTACAGGAACTCGACCGGATGGAATTTCACGTCTACGAGACCGGCGAGACGATCCGCGCCAAGACCCGTCCGGTCATCATCATCACCTCGAACAACGAAAAAGACCTGCCGGATGCGTTTCTGCGCCGGTGTTTCTTTCACTACATCCGCTTTCCAGACCCCGAAACGCTGGCCGCCATCGTGCGTGTGCATTTTCCCACCATAAAGGACCAGCTTCTGACCGCCGCCCTGACGACCTTCTTTGAACTGCGCGAGGTGCCGGGGCTGAAGAAGAAACCTTCTACCAGCGAGGTGCTGGACTGGCTGCGCCTGCTGCTGGCCGAGGATCTGGCACCAGAAGATCTGCGCAAGGAAGTCCGCACTGCGCTGCCCCGCCTGCATGGTGCGCTTTTGAAGAATGAACAGGACGTGCAACTTTTCGAACGTCTGGCCTTCATGGCGCGTGGGCGGCAGGCCTGACGAATCGTGCGCGCGTTGCGTCCGACGGGACTCGCATGCAGCTGACATCTGACCCGCAATGTAACATTCCGTGACAACACAGGACAGATCTGGCCAAGTAGCCCACTTCAACCGCGAGGGATAGTGTCCCGGAAAATATGAACTTTCCGGCAATTGACTTCGCCGCCCTTCAGGCTTGATTGTTCCACAGTTCCTGACTTCCGGGGTCGCGCTACATCAGGTCTGCCATGCGTCTGCCTATCCTTCTTGCCGCTCTGTGCCTGGTCGCAGCCTGCGCGCCACCGGCACAGGTGTCCAAAAGCCCTGGACAGCCCGAAGTGGGCGTGGGCTTTGGCTTGCCTTCGCGGTTCGCGGCTTCGGCGGGGGGCGGTTCGACATTGGCGGGCGATTTCATGGACCTTTCTTTCGCAATGGAAAGCGGCCGTACGCTGGATGTCTTCAGCCGGTTTGAAGGCCCGGTGACAGTGGCGCTGGCAGGAACTGTCCCGCCAACGGCCCCGCGCGACCTTGGCGCGCTGATCGGGCGTTTGCGCGCCGAGGCCGGTCTGGACATCAAGCCTGCAAGCGGCGGCGGGGCAACGATCACAATCGAGTTCGCCGCCCGGTCCGACCTGCGCCGACTTGCTCCGCAGGCCGCCTGCTTTGTGGTCCCGAACGTGTCGTCCCTGGCCGAATACCGGCGCTTGCGCGGGTCTGCCGCGGTGGATTGGGCGCAGGTCACCCGGCGGGAACGGGCGGCGATCTTCATCCCCTCCGACACCAGCCCGCAGGAAGTCCGCGATTGCCTGCATGAGGAACTGGCCCAGGCCCTTGGCCCGTTGAATGACCTTTACCGGCTGTCGGACAGCGTCTTCAATGACGACAACTTCCATTCCGTGCTGACCGGCTTTGATATGGCCATCCTGCGTGCCTACTATTCCCCTTCCCTTGCCAGCGGCATGATGCGGGCCGAGGTGGCGGCGCGGTTGCCTGGCATTCTGGGCGGCGGAGCCGTGGGCGCGCAAAGTTCAACGCCCGCCGAATGGACCCGGTCGATCGAGACCGCGCTTGGCAAGAAAGGCCCGCTTGCGGCACGGCAGGACGCGGCCCGGCGCGCACTTGACATCGCGCGGGGGCAAGGCTGGAACGACGGACGCCTTGGCTTCAGCCATTTCGCCCTTGCCCGGCTTCTGGCCGGAACCAACCCGCAGCGCGCTATGGACGAATTTGCCCGTGCCGCCGACATCTATTCCCGCCACCCCGGCGGAGAGGTTCATCTGGCCCATATCGACATGCAGCTGTCAGCGATGGCCTTGGCCGGGGGCCTGACGGAACAGGCGATCAGGCTGGCGGACCGGGCGATTCCAGTGGTTCGGCGCCACGAAAACGCGGCTCTTCTGGCCACACTCCAACTGATCAAGGCCGAAGCGCTGGAACAGCTGGGTGACGCAAGGGCTGCGGCGGCGCTGCGCCTCGACACTCAGCCTCTGGCACGCTATGGCTTCGGCTCTGACAGCGCGGTCAGGGCCAGAATGCGGGATATCGCCGCCGTGGCCGGTCGCGCTGGCAACGGCTGAAGGGGCGTCATGCCCCAGGGTATGGGGGCGGAATGTTCGTCATTGGCGGTCTGGTTCTGGGGGTAATCGTCGGCGCATTGACGGCGCGGCGTCGCGGTGGCAAGCCAGCTGACATGGCGCAATATGCGGCGGGCTTCGGCATTGCCTTCGGGCTTCTGGGCCTGTTCGCCACGCTGATCCTTGACCGGCTCTTGCTGGGCTGACGCCATGTTCCTCCCGTTCTTCCAGACCTTGCGGGAAGAAGGGGTGCCAGTCTCGTTGCGTGAATTTCTGGCGTTTCTGGAAGGCATGGCCGTCGGGATCGTGACCCACGACCCCGAGGCGTTCTATCACCTTGCCCGCACGATCATGGTCAAGGACGAAGGCCATATAGACCGCTTTGACCGCGCCTTCGCCCGCAGTTTCGCCGGACTGGAACGGATCACACCCGATCAGGTGCTGGAGGCGCTGGACCTGCCGCGCGACTGGTTGGAAAAGCTGGCCGAGCGGCACCTTTCGGCGGAAGAACGCGCGGCCATTCAGGCGCTTGGCGGGTTTGACAAGCTGATGGAAACGCTGCGCCAGCGCCTTGCCGAACAGAAAACCCGCCATCAGGGCGGGTCGAAATGGATTGGCACGGCCGGCACCAGCCCCTTTGGCGCCTATGGCTACAACCCCGAAGGCGTGCGGATAGGGCAGGACCAAAGCTGCCATCGCCGCGCTGTCAAGGTCTGGGACCGGCGCGAGTTTCGCAATCTCGACGGTGACGCCGAAATCGGCACCCGCACGATCAAGCTGGCCCTGCGCCGCCTGCGCCGCTGGGCGCGCGAGGGCGCCGCTGAAGAGTTGGATCTTGACGGCACGATCCGCGCCACGGCGTCCCAAGGCTGGCTTGACGTGCAGACAAGACCCGAACGGCGCAACGCGGTAAAGGTTCTCCTGCTTTTGGACATAGGCGGGTCAATGGACCCCCATGTTAAGGTGATGGAAGAGCTGTTCACCGCCGCGAAGGCCGAATTCCGGCATCTGGAGGTGTTCTATTTCCACAACTGCCCCTACGAGGGCCTTTGGCGCGACAACCGCCGCCGCTGGGATGCGCAGACCCCAACCTGGGACGTGATCCGCACCTATGGCCCTGACTGGCGGGTGATCATCGTAGGTGATGCAGCGATGAGCCCCTATGAGATCACCCACCCCGGCGGCGCGAATGAACACTGGAACCCCGAGGCGGGCGCGGTCTGGCTGCGACGGATTTTGGATCAATGGCCGTATCATCTGTGGATCAACCCGCTGGCCGAAGCGCATTGGGGCCATACCCAATCCACAAGGCTGATCAACGAGATCATTGCCGGGCGGATGGTGCCAATGACGCTCGATGGGCTGGCAAAGGGGATCAGGGGGCTACGATGATCAGGCTTTGGCGCAACCGACCGCTGCTGACGACGGCTTTTCTTCTGGCTTGTGCCGCGACGCTGTTTTTCTCCGGGCGCTTTGTGGTGCAGACCGTCTATTGGGCCACCCATCAGGAACTGCCGGTGCGGCCATGGATGACGGTGGGCTACATTGCCCGCTCCTGGGGGCTGGAACCGATGGCGCTTGATCTGGAGGCCGGCCTGCCCTTGCCCGAAGTGAAAGGCCACCCGCAACCGCTGAGTGAAATCGCGAAGGAACGTGGCGTCCCGGTCGAGGACATCATCGCTGAGGTCGAAGCCGCAATCGTCACCTTGCGCGTCAAGCAAAAGGCACCCGGCGAATGACCGAATGGCTTTTGGCCCTGGTGCCGCAATACGGGCTTTGGCTTCTGGCGGCGACGACGTTTCTTTCCTGCCTTGCCCTGCCCATCCCCGCCTCGATCCTGATGCTGACGGCCGGTGGCTTTGCCGCCGTGGGCGATCTGAGCCTTTGGCAGGCGTTTCTTGCGGCAGCCATTGGGGGGATAGTTGGGGACCAGACCGGCTATTGGGCAGGTCGCCGCTTTGGCGCGGCCTTCCTGTCGCGGCTGCGAAAGGATGCCGCGCGTGACAAGCTTCTGGCCCGGGCCGATGCGCTAATGGACAAACGCGGGATCCTGGCGGTGTTTCTGTCGCGCTGGCTATTCAGCCCGCTTGGCCCGTGGGTCAATCTGACGGCGGGAAGCACTGGCTACGGCTGGCACCGCTTTACCCTAGCCGGCGTCGCGGGCGAGATCGTCTGGGCTGCGCTTTACGTCGGGACCGGCTACATCTTTGCGGGCAACGTCGAGGCGGCAAGCGACCTTCTGGGTTCGGTCCTGGGCATGGTGGCGGGGGCCTCGGCGGTGGTGATCCTTGGCTACTGGCTCTGGGCCGCGCAGCGCACAGATGCCGCACGGGCTTTGTCTGGCGGCAAAAGCTGACTATATCCCGGTCATGACAAAGCTCATCCCGCTTCTTCTTGCCATCGGCTACGCCGTCCTGATGCTGCGCTTTTCCATGTGGCGCACCAAAAGGATGCTGGACGCGCAGTCACAACCCTTGACCGATCCGTCGATCACCCGGCTGGCCGACAAGATGGCCGCCGCGATGGACCTGCCGGAAATCAAGGTCAACGTATTTGAGGTGGAGCCGGTCAATGGCCTTGCCGCCCCCGATGGCCGGATCTTCCTGACCCGCGGCTTTCTGAACCGCAAGGCGCGCGGCGAGGTCACCGCCGAGGAACTGGCATCGGTCATCGCGCATGAGCTTGGCCATGTGGCCCTTGGCCATATGCGGCGGCGGATGATTGATTTCACCGGCCAGAACGCGGTGTTCATCATGCTTTCGGCGGTGCTGAACCGCTTCCTGCCCTTTGTCGGCATCTGGATTGCAAACTTCCTTGCCACAGCACTGATGGCCCGGCTTTCCCGCCGCGATGAATTCGAGGCGGACGCCTATGCGTCAGCGCTTCTGATCAAGGCAGGCATCGGAACCGGGCCGCAAAAGTCGCTGTTTCGCAAGCTGGAGGCGCTGACCCAGAACCGCGCCGAGGGCGTTCCGGCCTGGATGCTGAGCCACCCAAAGACTGAAGAACGCATCGCCGCGATCGAGGCGAACGAGGCGCGCTGGCTGGCGTAAGCTGAACATCTTGGCAGACGCCTGACGCGCGCCCGTCCCGCCGGTCTAGGCCCCCAGCGCCTTCGCCAGCCGGAACAACCGCGCGCGCTTCAGCAGGGGTTTCAACTCGATCGGGCGACCCGAGATGGACTCGGCCTTGGCGCGAACCGCTTCAACCACTTGCGACATGCGATCAGGGTGGTACGAGTGCAGCTCCCACAGGAATCCGTCGGGATCACGCCGTTTGATCCCCTCGGCGGCAAGCACATGGCCGGGAAAATCCTGCGCATTGAAGGTCACGATGGCATCGGCGCTACTGGCGATGGCGGTGGCCAGAACATGCACGTCATTCGCATCGGGCAGCAAAAGCCGGGCCTCGATGTCGGGGCGGTCGCGGACCAATGCCTTGGGGAAGGCCGCACCCAGCATGGCAGCCTCGCCCGCCGCTATTGCCGGGGCGGCGGGGCCAAGTTTCGCGGTAGCCAACACCCATTCACGCAAGATGCGTTCAGAAAAGACCGGCTCGTAAAGCCCGGCCTCTGCCGCGCCTTGCAGGATTTCGCGCAGGACCGTGGGGTAAAGAACGCAAGCGTCCAGAACTGCCTTCATCCGTCCAGCCGGAACGCCAGCGCCTTGAGGTATGAGCTTTCCGCCAGTTGCGGCAAGACCGGATGGTCCGGTCCGGCAAAACCGGTAAAGATCAACTGCCCCCGCCGGCCACCGCGCCCGATCCCGCGGGCAGATGCGTTGCGGAAGGCCGACAGGTCCGCCGCATGGCTGCAGGAACACAAGACCAGATAGCCCCCCGGTGCCACCAGGGGTGCTGCCAGTCGCGCAAGGCGTTCATAGGCGCGCAAGCCGGCCTCAAGTGCTGGTTTCGCCGGGGCAAAGGCAGGTGGGTCACAGATCACCAGATCAAAATGCGCGCCTTCGGCGCCCAAAGCCTCCAGCACGTCAAAGGCATCGCCTTGCCGCGTGGTGAACCGGTCGGCAAAGCCCGAAGCCGCCGCCCCCTGCCCCGCAAGCGCCAGTGCCGGGGCCGAGGCATCGACCGCCAGCGCCGAAACCGCGCCCCCGGCCAAGGCAGCAAGCGCAAAGCCGCCGACATGGGAAAAGACATCCAGCACCGTGCCGCCCTTGGCCAGCCGCGCCGCGAAGGCGTGGTTCTCGCGCTGATCAAAGAACAGGCCGGTTTTCTGCCCGCCCATCAGATCGGCCATGTAGCTGGCTCCGTTCATCGGCACAGCAACCGGCCCGACAGGTACAGGGCCGTGGACGACCGCCATCTCTTCGTCCAGCCCCTCCAGCCCGCGCACCCGGCCCTGACCATTCTTGATCACGGTTGACACGCCGGTCACCGCAACCAAAGCCGCCACCAGCGCGTCAAGATGCGCCTCGGCCCATGCGGCATTGGGCTGCACCACCGCCACATCGCCAAACCGGTCGATCACGATCCCCGGCAGGCCATCCGCCTCGGCATGGACCAGCCGGTAGAACGGTTGCGCATAAAGCCGCGACCGATGCGCAAAGGCCCGCGTCAGCCGGGCGGTGAACCACGCCTGATCAATCACCGCCTCGGGGTCGCGGTCCAGCATCCGGGCGATGATCTTGGACTTCAGGTTGACCGTGACCAGACCCAGCGCCCGACGATCGCCATCCTCCAGCACGGCAAGCGCACCCGGAGCCAGCGCCTGCGTGCGCCGGTCTGTCACCAACTCATCGGCATAGACCCATGGGAAACCGTGACGAATTGCACGGGCCTCGGCCTTGGGCTTCAGGCGGACGGTTGGCAGAAGGCGGGTGTTCGGGCTATCATCATTCATGCCGTCCCCATAGCGGGTTCCCGGCAGTTTCGAAAGCGGGAAGCTGCATCACTTGGGCGTCTGTCGCACTTGTTAGCGCTAACAACATCTGTTAGGATTGCCGCCCAACCCACCGGAGAACCCATGTCGCTGCATCCCACCATTGCCCGCGTCACCGACCGCATCCGCGCCCGTTCGCAAGACAGCCGGGGAACCTATCTTGACCGGATGGGCAAGGCGGTCTCTGCCGGTCCGGTGCGGGCGCATCTGTCTTGCGGCAATCAGGCCCATGCCTATGCCGCGATGGGGGCCGCGAAAGATGACCTTGCACAGGCCAAGGTGCCGAACATCGGGATCGTGACGGCCTATAATGACATGCTTTCCGCCCACCAGCCGTTTGAACGCTACCCCGACATCATCCGCGCGGCGGCTGCCAAGGCCGGGGCGACGGTGCAGGTCGCGGGTGGGGTTCCGGCGATGTGCGACGGGGTGACCCAAGGTCAGCCGGGGATGGAGCTGTCGCTTTTCTCACGCGATGTCATCGCCTTGGCCGCAGGCGTGGCGCTGTCGCACAACTGCTTTGACACAAGCCTTTACCTTGGCGTCTGTGACAAGATCGTCCCGGGCCTGATCATGGCTGCTGCCACGTTCGGCCACATTCCGGCGGTCTTCGTGCCGGCAGGCCCGATGACGTCGGGCATCCCCAATGACGAAAAGTCCCGCGTCCGCAACGCCTGGGCCGAAGGCAAGGCCACGCGCGAAGAACTGATGGCGGCGGAAATGGCCAGCTATCACGGCCCCGGCACCTGTACCTTCTACGGCACAGCCAACACCAACCAGATGCTGATGGAGTTCATGGGCCTGCACCTGCCCGGCACCAGCTTCGTCAACCCCGGCACGCCGCTGCGTGATGCACTGACCACCGCCGCCGTGGACCGCGCCGCCGCGATCACGGCGCTTGGCAATGACTTCCGCCCGGCGGGCGAGATCCTGGACGAACGCGCTTATGTCAACGGTATCGTCGGGCTGATGGCGACGGGTGGGTCCACCAATCTTGTCCTTCACCTGCCCGCCATGGCGCGCGCATCCGGCGTGATCCTTGATCTGCAAGACTTCGCCGACCTTTCGGAAGCCGTGCCATTGATGGCCAAGGTCTACCCCAACGGTCTGGCGGATGTGAACCATTTCCATGCCGCCGGGGGCCTCCAGTTCCTGATCAGTCAGCTTCTGGACGCAGGCCTTCTGCACCCGGACGCCAAGACCATCGCCGGAGACGGGCTGGAACTCTACCGCCAGGAACCGATCCTTGATGCAGGCCGCCTGACCTGGCGCGACGGACCGAAGGCGTCCCTCAACGAAAAGATTGTCCGCCCGGCCGGTGATCCCTTCGCCCCGCAAGGTGGGCTCAAGCAGTTGACCGGCAATCTTGGGCGCGGGGTGATCAAGGTCTCGGCGGTTGCCCCTGATCGCCATGTGATCGAGGCCCCGGCGCGCATCTTCCATTCGCAAGATGCCGTGAAAGCCGCCTTCAAGGCAGGTGAGTTCACCACTGACACCATCGTCGTCGTCCGCTTTCAGGGGCCGCAGGCCAACGGGATGCCGGAACTTCATTCGCTGACCCCCACTCTGTCGGTGCTGCAAGACCGTGGCCTGCGCGTGGCGCTTGTCACCGATGGCCGGATGTCCGGCGCATCCGGCAAAGTCCCTGCCGCCATCCACGTCTCGCCCGAGGCGGCTGCAGGTGGCCCGCTCGCGCGCCTGCGCGATGGCGACATCGTCCGACTGGACGCGGTGGAAGGCACGCTGACCGCGCTGGTCCCCGACTTCGATACCCGCCAGCCCGTCCTTGCCGACCTGTCGGCCAACGAACACGGGATCGGTCGCGAACTCTTCGCCGCCTTCCGCCGCAACGTCGGATCTGCCGACACGGGGGCTGCGCTGGTTTTGTGACCGCAGCACCCCTGCCAAACCAGCGCCTCCGGCGGGAGTATTTGAGAAACGAGCAAATCATGCAGGCTTGCTCTTTTTCAAAGTACTCCCGCCGGAGGCATCCGACCTTGCCACCCGCGCCGCCAGTGCAGAAAGAAGCCAGATGACCCCCGCAGAACAATCCCGCCACGCCGCCGAAATCTGCCGCCTTGCCCCGGTCGTCCCGGTCCTGGTGATCGACGATCTGGCCCATGCCCGGCCCTTGGCCGAAGCACTGGTTGCCGGTGGCCTGCCGGCACTTGAGGTGACATTGCGCACCCCCGCCGCGCTGGACGCGATCCGCGCGATGGCCGAGGTTCCGGGCGGCGTCGTCGGCGCCGGCACACTTCTGACCCCCGCCGACGTGAAAGCCGCGAAGGCCGCAGGCGCGAAATTCGGGGTCAGTCCGGGCGCGACCGACCGGTTGATCGCGGCTTGCGAGGATGAAGGGTTGCCGCTTTTGCCCGGTGCCGCCACCGCCTCCGAAATCATGGTGCTTCTGGAAAAGGGCTATACCGTCCAGAAATTCTTCCCCGCTGAACAGGCCGGGGGCGCGGCCTATCTGAAATCGATCGGATCGCCCATCCCGCAGGTCAGCTTCTGCCCGACCGGCGGCATCAGCCTGAAGCTGGCGCCGGACTATCTGGCGCTGAAGAACATCCTTTGCGTCGGCGGCAGCTGGGTCGCCCCCAAGGACGCGATGGAGCGTGGGGACTGGGCCACGATCACCACGCTTGCGCGCGAAGCGGCAGCGCTCAGCCGCTGATCCCTTGCCGAGCCGCCCGGCCACCCCGGCGACGGGGCAGGTCGGGGGCGGTCAGCGCAGCCGCCAACACCCCGGTCATCGGGTGGTCCTGCATCCCTTGCCCATATTCGGCGATCAGCGTGCGCACCGCATCCGGGACAGATAGCCCCGCCGGGATCGACAGCGCCCAATCGACAAAGATCGACCGGCACTCACCCGGCGTGATGCCCTCGATCCGGTAGCTTTCGCGCACCAGTCCCTTCGGGTCAGCCTCAGCCAGTTCCATTGCCCGTCTCCCCATCCTTGTCTCCGTTGCGCGCTACGTCCACCAGTCTGTCAACCGCCGCCGCAGCCAAGGCGACAGCTGCGCCAAGGTTTGCCGTCAGCGTGGCCGCGTCACTGGCACCTGTCTCGCGCAAGACAAAGGCGCGCCCACCTTCGCCAAGGCTGTCCATGTCCAGAGCGCCATCGGTCAGAAGCCTTGACGCCGCGTGCAGCCGCCAAAGCATCCTGTAGGCACCAAGCAGCGCCTGCGCGTCCGAATCCGGCATATGAAGCCCTGCCCCCGCCGCGATCTGGCGTTCGACACTACGTGCCGGGCTGCCGGCCAGAAGCGCAAGGGTCTGCGCGGCAAGTTCGATATCCATGATCCGACCTGCGCCGTTCTTGGCGTCCCACGCCCCTTGCGCCGGTTTTGCCGCCTGCACCCGCGCCCGCATCGCCGCCACATCGGCGCGGACCTTGGCACCCTGCCCCTTGGCCTGCAGAATCGAACGCCGGAAGGTCTCGACCTCGCCGCCAAGGGTCGCTTCGCCCGCCAACACCCGGGCGCGGGTCAGGGCCAGATGTTCCCAGGTCCAGGCTTCGGTTTCCTGATAGCTGGTGAAGCTTTGCAAGCTGGTTGCCACCGGCCCTTGTCGCCCCGAGGGGCGCAGCCGCATGTCCACCTCATAGAGCCGTCCTTCCGGCATTTGCGCCGTCAGCGCAGTAACCAAAGCCTGCGTCAGCCGCGCGTAATAGGGCCGCGTTGCCAAGGGTCGCGGCCCCTCCGAGGTTTCCACACCTTCCGCGTCATAGATCACGATCAGATCAAGATCCGACCCCGCGTTGAGCCGCGCCGCGCCAAGCGAACCCATGCCCAGAACCACCGCCCCCCGCCCCGGCATCGGCCCGTGCTTTCGGGCAAAATCGGCGCTCGCCACATCCCAGATCACCGCGACCACCGCCTCGGCCAGATCGGCGTATTGCTTGGCCGCCTCGAAGCCGTCGATCAACCCCCGCAGATGGTGGACGCCGACCCGGAAATGCCATTCCTTCATCCAGCGCCGGGCGGCATCCAGTCGCGCCTCGTAATCGGCCGCAGGGGCGAGGCGGCTGGCCAGATCGGCACGCAACACCGCCCCCCCCGGCCAGTCACCCCAGAAACTGCCGCCAATCACCCCGTCCAGCACGGCCGCATTGCGCGACAGATAGCGCGCCAGCCCCGGCGCTGATCCGGCGATGTCGACGATCAACTCGATCAGGGTCGGGTTTGCCTCGAACAGCGCGAAAATCTGCACACCCGAGGGCAAGCCGGCCAGAAAACCGTCAAGCGCCACCAGAGCTTCATCCGGGTTGGCAGCGCGGGTCAGTTCGCGCAGGAACCGCGGGCGCAACCGGCGAAAGATCGCCTGCGCCCGATCAGACCGCAACGCGGGGTAACCTTCCCAACGTTTGGTAATGGCACGGGCGGCGTCGGACAGTTCAGGCCCGTCCTCGGCCGCACCGGGGCTGAAAAAGCCTTCGGTCAGCCGGTCGGTGCGCTGCAAGCGGTCCAGAAGGTCGCGGCGGAAATCAGCCTCGGTCTGGCCGCAGAAGGCGGCGATGCGCGCCACACCTTCGGCCGTGGCGGGCATCTGGTGGGTCTGGGCGTCGTTCACCATTTGCAGGCGGTGCTCCACCTCACGGTGTGCCCGGTAAAGCGCGGTCAGCTCATCCGCCACCTCTGGTGGCACCCAACCTTTGGCAGCGAGGGCGGCAAGCCCGCCAACGGTCGTTCGGTCGCGCAGCTCAGGGTCACGGCCCCCGGCAATCAACTGGCGGGTCTGGGTGAAGAACTCGATCTCGCGGATGCCGCCTGCCCCAAGTTTCATGTTGTGGCCCTCGATCGAGATCGGGCCGTGCAAGCCCCGGTGATCCCGGATCCGCAGCCGCATGTCATGCGCATCCTGTATCGCCACGAAATCAAGATGCTTGCGCCAGACAAACGGGGTCAGCGTCTTCAGGAAACGCGCGCCTGCCGCAAGATCGCCGCCGCAGGGACGTGCCTTGATATAGGCGGCGCGTTCCCAAGTCCGGCCCTCGGCCTCGTAATAGGCTTCGGCGGCGGCCATCGACAGACAGACCGGGGTGACGCTGGCATCCGGGCGCAGCCGCAGGTCGGACCGGAAGACATAGCCATCCGTCACATCCGACAGGATGGAAGTCATCTTTCGGGCAACCCGGATGAAGGCCGCGCGGGCTTCCTGTGCCTCACCGGGGTATCGCTGGTCGTCGAAAAGACAGATCAGGTCGATGTCGGACGAATAATTAAGCTCGCCTGCCCCCATCTTGCCCATGGCAAGCGCCACCATCCCGCCGGCGCTGGCTGCATCTTCCGGAACAGCCCCGGGCAGTTTGCCGCGCCGGATCTCGTCGCCAACAAGCCTGGTCAAGGTCAGATGCACCGCCCGGTCAGCCAGACGGGTCAAGGCACCGGTCACTTCCTCAAGCGGCCAGACGCCGCCCAGATCGCAAATCGCCGACAAAAGCGCCACGCGCCGCTTGGCCTGCCGCAACCCCGGCGCCAGTTCGTCTGTCCCCAGATCGCCAAGATCGGCCAGCACCACCTTCAGCGCCGCCTCGGGGTCGGCGACCGCTTCGGGCAGCCAATCAACCTCGCGCAACATCAGGTCGCGCAGATAGGGGCTGCATCCGGCCGTCGCGGACATAAGCCCCATGACCTCGGGTGCAAAGCCTGGAAGGCTGGCCCGCAGATCGGCGGCAGCGGCGGAATCAAAGGCAATCGGTTGGCGGGTGATGCGGTTGGCAAGGCTCATGCCGGGCAGAGTGCGGCGACGGCGAAGCAGGGTCAACCATCTGCCCCGTCCAAGCATGATGAGCGCCTGAAGGCGCAATCCTGTCCTCTCGTATCCGCACCAAGATGCGCGGTTACGAGGCTGACGAGGGGCGCCGCCCCTCGAACTCCCCAGAGTATTTCGGAAAAGTGCAATCAACTTGCTCTTTTCGTGAAATACACCCGCCGGAGGCCGTGCCGAGCCGGTTGCGCGCTTGCGCGCAGAGGCAAGACAGGAAGCGTGCGGCGGAACGCCGCTCCGATTGGACGGATAGGGTGGGGATCACCGTATGTAAATTTTCTTTACATCACCCCTTGAACGCTGCGCTGCAAAAGCGCATCTCCCATCATGTGAAAGACTTTCACATACCACTCAACCGGGAGATACCGCCGATGCATACTTATTCCGACACCGCCCGGCCAGGCGGGATCCGCAACAGCTTTCGTCGCGGCGAGGCTTGGCTGGACCAGCGCGGCAAATGGGCCTGGATCACTTTGCTGGTCCTGCTCTTTGTCATCGCGTGGCCGATCGCGCTTGTCCTTCTTGCCTATATGATCTGGGAGAAACAGATGTTCTCACGTTCCTGCTCCGCCCGGGGCCGCCGGTTTGACCGGGCCAACGACACAACCTGGGAACGCCCTCGCCGTCACAGCGCCGAGCCGACGGGTAACCACGCCTTTGACAGCTACAAGGCCGAGGCGCTGCGCCGTCTGGAAGACGAGCAGGCGGCGTTCGAGGCGTTCCTTCAGCGGCTGCGCAATTCCAAGGACAAATCGGAATTCGACAACTTCATGGAAGACCGCGCCCGGACGGCAGCAGGTCAGGCAGAAGGTGGGGTAGTCGCAGACCCTGATGTTGCGTCCGATACCGGGCCGAAGCCTGTCGACGGGGCTCGATCAGGCGAATACTGAACATTTCAGCAGCCCTGGGGGGCATCCAGCGCCTTGCCCCCCAAATCGTCCACCAGCGTTTCTCCCGCCCCGGCTGACGGGGCGGGGCTTTGCGTTCCTTGCGGCAGTCTGCCTGCACGTCCTGTCGCAGACGGTGCTTGGCAGACGGTGCTTGGCGGATCGTCACGGGCTTGCTAGGCTGCATTCGTTTTCAGCCATTTTGCGAACCCGATGCGCCACACCCTGCCCCTTGTGCCCCAGTTCTATGTGACGGCTCCGCAGCCCTGCCCCTATCTTCCGGGTCGGATGGAACGCAAGCTGTTCACTGCCCTGCAAGGCGAACATGCGCAGCGGCTCAATGACACCTTGTCAAAGCAGGGCTTTCGCCGCAGTCAGAACGTGCTTTACCGTCCGTCTTGCGCGGAATGTTCGGCCTGTCTTTCCGCCCGGATCCGGGTTGCGGATTTCACGCCATCCCGGTCACAGCGGAAGCTGCTGAAGCGCACCCAGCACCTGCGACGCAACGCGACCTCGCCCTGGGCCACCGAAGACCAGTTCACCCTTTTTCGGCGCTATCTTGACCAACGCCATGCCGATGGTGGCATGGCCGACATGGACATCTTCGAATTCGCCGCGATGATTGAGGAGACGCCGATCAAGTCTCGGGTCATCGAATACACCCGCCCCCCAGGCCCGGATGAGCGTGGGCGCCCGCTGGCAGCCGTCTGCCTGACCGATGTGTTCGATGACGGGTTGTCGATGGTCTACAGTTTCTATGACCCCGATCTCTCTGATCTGAGCCTTGGAACCCATGTGATCCTTGACCATGTCGCCATCGCGCGTGACGCGGGTTTACCCTACGTCTATCTTGGCTATTGGGTGCCGGGCAGCCGCAAGATGGGTTACAAATCCGGTTTCACTGCGCTGGAGATCTACAAGGGTGGCCAGTGGCGCGATCTGGGTAACCCCGATGACCACGGATCCGCGCTGCATCCGCTGTCGGTGGACCCCATAGCCGAGCAGGTGGCCCGCATCAGCCTGCCAGATACCCGCGCCCCTTCCGAAACGCAGGAAACCTGGCCCCACTCCCCCCGCAACCGGGATTAGTCGGTGGCGGCCCGGATCTCTGCCCTTGCCCTGGTCGTGCCGGACTATGACACGGCACTCGGCTTCTACGTCGGCAAGTTGGGGTTTAGGCTGTGCGAGGATATCGATCAAGGTCGCAAGCGTTGGGTGACGGTTGAACCCCCGGGTGGAGGGCCGCGCTTGTTGCTGGCCCGCGCTGAAGGGCCGGTTCAGGCCGATGCCATAGGCAATCAGGCCGGTGGCAGGGTGTTCCTGTTTCTGGAAACCGACGATTTTGTCCGCGACCATGCTGCAATGCTGGCCGCTGGCGTGGTGTTCGAAGAAGCCCCACGGCACGAGCCTTATGGCACCGTAGCGGTCTGGCGTGATCCGTTCGGAAATCGTTGGGACTTGCTTGAACCCGCGCTGCCGCAATGACCGGCACAGATGAATGACTGGCGCAGGTGAATGAGTGGCGCAGGTGATCGCAAAGAACCGGGCTGGCCGCATTTCCGGCAAGCCATGCTTGCGCGGCTTGCCCGGCCGGGGCATCTTTGGCCGAAGGCACGTCAGGGTTGACCAACTGGCACCAAATGCTGTAATTGGCCAAATTAGTTTACCAGAACGCAGGGTATGCCGAAAAAGCCGGCGACCACCCAGGGAGGGGATCAGAGGATGCAGGCATTGCTTGCCCTGTCGCGAGGCATCGATCGCGTCAACGCTTTCATCGGAAAGAGCGTGATCTGGCTCATCCTTCTGGCCGTGGTGGTAAGCGCGGCGAACGCGATAAGTCGCAAGCTGTTCAACCTGTCCTCGAACGCCTGGCTTGAGTTGCAGTGGTACCTGTTTGGCGGTGCGTTCATGGGGGCCGCCGCCTACACGCTGCAAATGAACGAACATATCCGTATCGACGTGTTTTATGCCAGCCGCACGCGGAAGACACAGCACTGGATCGACCTTCTGGGCCATATCTTCTTTCTGCTGCCCTTTGCCATCCTGATGGCCTGGTATCTGTGGCCATACACCGTGATGGCCTTCTATTCCGGCCAGATCTCCACCAATGCTGGCGGCCTGATCATCTGGCCGGCCCGGGCGGTCTTGCTGGCGGGCTTTCTGATGCTGGTGTTTCAGGCGCTGGCAGAGATCATCAAGAAGATCGCAGTCATGCAAGGAATGATGGAAGATCCGCATCCTTTCCAGTCCGCACAGGACCATGCCCTGCAAGAGGTCGAGGAACTGGCCGCCGAGGTCGAGGCAAGCAAGGCGCAAACCAAGGCGCCCGAGGTGAAGAAATGATCGAGATCCTTGCCCACAACCTTGCCCCGATCATCTTTGCAAGTCTGGTGATCTTCCTTCTGATAGGCTATCCGGTTGCGTTTTCGCTGGCTGCCAACGGGTTGATCTTCTTTGTGATCGGCGTCTGGCTGGCCCCCTATTCCAATGGCGAGATCACGCTGGATTGGCCGCTTCTTGGCACCATGCCTCAGCGGCTGTGGGGGATCATCTCCAACGAGACCTTGTTGGCCATCCCCTTCTTCACATTCATGGGGATCATCCTTGAAAGGTCCGGCATGGCCGAAGATCTTCTGGATACCATCGGCCAGCTTTTCGGGCCGATTAGGGGGGGGCTGGCCTTTGCGGTGGTGCTGGTTGGTGCGCTTTTGGCGGCCACGACCGGGGTCGTCGCGGCGTCGGTCATCGCGATGGGACTGATCTCGCTGCCGATCATGCTGCGCTATGGCTATGACCGGCGCACGGCAACCGGGGTGATCGCGGCCAGCGGTACGCTGGCGCAGATCGTGCCTCCGTCGCTGGTGCTGATCGTTCTGGCCGACCAGCTGGGCCGGTCGGTCGGTGACATGTATCGCGGCGCGCTGGTGCCGGGTCTGGTGCTGACCGGCATGTATCTGGGCTATGTCTGCATGGTGGCGATCTTCCAGCCGCACAAGGTGCCTGCCCTGCCGCCCGAGGCGCGGACGCTGGGCGGAGGTGTGACCTCGCTGCTTGTGGCCCTGGCGGCCGGGGTCGGCATCGGCTACGGCGCGCATCTATGGCAATATGACAACTGGGGTGCCAACGCCGATGTGCTGGGGGCCACCGTAGCGACACTTGTGATCTATTTCTACGCGCTTGCTGACCGCTATCTTGGCATCAATCTGCTGTCGCGGCTTGCTCAACAGGTAATCATGGTGCTGATCCCGCCTCTGGCACTGATATTCCTTGTGCTCGGCACCATCTTCATCGGCCTTGCCACCCCGACCGAGGGCGGCGCGATGGGGGCTGTCGGGGCGATGATCCTTGCCTGGGGCAAGGGTCGGTTCAAGTTCCCGGTCCTGCAATCGGCCTTGATTGCCACCACACGACTGTCCGCATTTGTCATGTTCGTGCTGATCGGGGCGCGGATGTTCTCGCTGACGTTCTACGGGGTCAACGGGCATGTCTGGGTTGAAGAACTTCTGACCTCGGTTCCCGGGGGGCAGTATGGCTTTCTGATGGTGGTCAACCTGATCATCTTCGTGCTTGGCTTCTTCCTTGATTTCTTCGAGATCGCCTTCATTCTCATCCCGCTCTTGATTGCGCCTGCCCAGACCCTTGGGATCGACCTGATCTGGCTGGGCGTGATCATCGGGGTGAACCTGCAAACCTCGTTCCTGACCCCGCCCTTCGGCTTTGCGCTGTTCTACTTGCGGTCAGTAGCGGCAAGGGTGCCGTATCTGGACAAGGTGACCGGCAAGAAGATGGACGGGATCAAGACCGGTGAAATCTACAAGGGCGCAATCCCTTTCATCATCATTCAGGTCACGATGATCTTTGCGGTGATCTTCTATCCGCAGCTTGTCATGCATTACAAAGGTCCGGTGATCGACCCGTCCACGGTCCAGATCACGGTGCCGGGTTTCACGCCGATGGCCCCCGGAGGGCTTGGTGGCGCACCGACGCTGGGCGCACCCCAACTTGACCCCCCGCAACTTGGTGCTCCAACCTTGGGCGCCCCGCAGCTTGGGGCGCCGCAGCTGGGGCCACCCGTCGTCAACCCCTGATCCAAAACCGCAGAGGACTGGTCAAAGGGCCGGCCCCGCCGGGGGCCGGCCCTTTCCCGTGCCACAAGCCAGCCCAACCAAAAAGGCCCCGGGTTTCCCCGGGGCCTTTTCCGTCACCTTGCGGCAGTTGTCAGAGTTTGCCAGCCTGCTGCTGGGTCATCATGAAGACGTCGTAGTTGTATTCCGAGATCTGCGCCCAGAGATAGGCATCAGCAAGGAAGGCCTTCTGGCTTTCCCAGATCTTCTTGAAGGCCGGGTTCGTGGCACTGATTTCGGCATAGGTCGACTCGGCTGCCTCAAAGGCGGCAACCATCACGTCCTGCGGGAAGGGCCGAAGCTGCGCCCCGTTGGCCACCAGAGACCGCAGCGCGATCGGGTTCTTCCAGTCGTAGCTGGCCATCATGTTGGAATTGGCCGCCTCGCAAGCCGAGCTCAGCACGGCCTGGTATGCTTCCGGCAGTTCGTTCCACTTCGACAGGTTGACCATGGTCGACAGCGTCGGGCCACCTTCCCACCAGCCGGGATAGTAGTAGTAGGGCGCGACCTTCTGGAAGCCGAGCTTTTCGTCATCATAGGGGCCAACCCATTCGGCCGCATCGATCGTGCCTTTTTCCAGCGACGGATAGATGTCGCCACCGGCGATCTGCTGCGGCACGACCCCAAGCTTCTCGATCACCTTGCCGGCAAAGCCGCCGATCCGCATCTTCAAGCCCTGAAGATCGGCAAGCGAGTTGATCTCCTTGCGATACCAGCCACCCATCTGCGCACCGGTGTTGCCACAGGGCATGTAATGCAGGTTCTGGGTATTGAAGAACTCGTTCATCAGGTCGATGCCGCCACCGTAGTAGAGCCATGCATTCATCTGACGATAGTTCAGGCCGAAGGGAACGGTCGTTCCCAGCGCATAGGTCGGGTCTTTGCCCCAGTAGTAGTAGCTGGCCGTGTGGCAGGCTTCGACCGTTCCGGCCGACACCGCATCGGCCGCTTCCAGACCGGGGACCAGTTCACCCGCAGGGAACACCTGAAGGGTGAATTTGCCACCCGTGGCTTCCGAGACATATTTCGACATCGTCTCGGCGGCACCAAAGATGGTGTCCAGCGACTTCGGGAAGGACGAGGTGACCCGCCAGGTCACGGTCGGTGCGTCCTGCGCAATGGCCGGGGCGGCCAATGCCGCCGCACCGGCAGCAGCTACGCCTCCAACGGAAGCCTTGGTCAAGAATGAGCGACGATCCATGCAGTACTCCTCCACTAACGGCCCCCCGGGTTCGTGACGACCCGTGCCAGGCACTTCTGCGCCGTTCAACCTAAAGAAGGTTGCGTCACATGAGAACCCAAAACTGCACCAACGGGCATGATTTTGGTCATAAAATATTACCAGAAACCTGCAACCTCTGCTTGATCGGGCATGTTCGCGCTATCAGTCGCATTTTTCAGCCATCATGTCGTAAACGACTGCATGGCATTGGGGCGGCCAAACACCCTAGCATGAGAATCACCTAACACGAAGGACGCCCCATGTTCAGCTATGTCTCGCTTGGCACCCGCGATCTGGCCCGCGCGATGCGGTTCTATGACGCGGTGTTGGCGCCGCTTGGCCATACCCGCGTCGAGGATTACGACCCCGAAGACCGCTCGGCCGCATGGGGGCTGGACGATCCCGGCCCGCATTTGTGGATCACCCAGCCATTCGACGGGGAACCGGCAACCCCGGGGAATGGCACGATGGTCTCGTTTCTGGCCGAAAGCCCCGCGGCGGTGGATGCCTTCCATGCGGCGGCCCTTGCCCATGGCGGCAGCGACGCGGGCACGCCGGGCCTGCGGCCACAGTACGGCCCCCGCTTTTATGCAGGCTATGTTCGCGACCCTGACGGCAACAAGCTGAATGCGGTGTGTTACACTGACGCAACACCTGACGCTGCGGTCCCGGCTTCCCGCGCAGAGTGACCCGATTTCAGCAGTTGACCCCTTGCAATGTGACGGCCGCGACCAAACCTCCCCCAGAACAAAGCCCGGGGAGCCATCTTGACCTATCTTCTTTTCACGCTCGGCCTTGCCGGGCTTTTCTTTGGCGGTGAGTATCTTGTGCGCGGTGCCACGGGGATTGCCCGGACCTTCAACCTTTCGCCGTTGGTGATCGGCCTGACCATAGTCGGCTTTGGCACCTCGGCACCCGAACTGATGGTGTCGATCAAGGCCGCACTGAACGACCAGCCCGGCATCGCCATCGGCAATGTGCTGGGATCGAACCTCAGCAACATCCTTCTGATCCTCGGCATTTCTGCACTGATCGCGCCGCTGATCATTCCAGCGCGCAGGCTTTGGCGCGATCTTGGCTTCATGCTTCTCGCCACTGCGGCCATCTGGATCATGCTGACCGACGGAATCGTATCGCGGCTTGAAGGCGGGCTTCTGTTTGTCGGGCTTGTGGTGTTTCTGGCAACCGCCTTCCTGACCGGCAAGACCCCACTCGACGAAGAAGTTCCCGAAACCTCTGGCCCAGCCTGGCGCCCATGGGCCGAAACGCTGGCGGGCCTGGTCATCCTGGTGATCGGCGCACAGCTGCTGGTGGACAGCGCATCCGCCATCGCCCGCACCTACGGGATCAGCGAGGCGGTGATCGGCCTGACCATCGTTGCGGTCGGCACCTCGCTGCCCGAACTTGCAACCAGCGCCATCGCCGCCATCCGGCGTCAGACGGAAATCGCCGTAGGCAACATCGTCGGATCGAACATCTTCAACATCTTCTCGATCCTTGGCATCACAGCGCTGATCGCGCCGATCCCGGCTGAGGCGCGCTTTGCAAGCATCGACATGTTCTGGGTGGCCGGTGCCTCGGTCGCGCTGACGGTGATCGCCTTCGTGCTGGGCGGCCTGCCAAGGATCGCGGGGGCGGTGCTGCTGGCGTCTTATGGCGGCTATCTGTGGTTCATGGGCTGAACCCTGCCCCGGTTCCGGGCCACTGGCCCGGAACCTTGTCGAAAGCCCTGCCCTGTCAGATCATCCCTTCGGCGCGCATCGCGGCCTGCACCGCCGGGCGCGCGGCCACACGGTCGCGCAGCGCCACAATCGCCGGGAACTTCGCCAGATCATGGCCAAACCTTTGTGACCAGTTGGTCACGGTAAAGAAATAGGCGTCCGCAGGTGTAAAGGCATCGCCGGTCAGCCAGTCGCGACCATCGGCCAGCCGGTCCTCGATCACCTGAAGCCGCGCTTCCAGAAGCTGCAACTGTGCGGCCTTGGCTGCGTCATCCAGACCGCGGAACATCGGGGAATAGGACTTGTGAACCTCGGTCGAGACGTAGTTCAGCGCCTCTTGCAGACGCGCCCGGCCCAGTGTTCCGGCGGCAGGCAACGCACCCGGTTTTGTGCTGTCCATGACATGCTGCATGATCGCGACCCCTTCGGTCAGCACCTCGCCACCCCCAAGGTCAAGCACCGGAACCGCGCCGCGCGGGCTGATCTTGCGGAAATCGGCACCGGTTTCGGTCACCTTGTCCTTGAGGTTCACCTTCTCGGCGGTGAAAGCGGCACCGGATTCGAAAAGCGTGATATGCGAGGCCAGCGAACAGACCCCCGGCGTGAAGTAGAGCTTCATTATCTTTCCCCATCTGGCCGCTTCCAGCGCGGCCGTTCAGGCTGGTCTATTCCACGCTGGACCGCCAAAGAGAAGGCAAATGCCGACTCATCCCCGCACATAGCCCCTGCAATCCCGTGCAGATTTGCGGAAGTTGCGCATTCAGGGGTATCAGCGGCAACAATCGTTCAAAATATCGACTCCCTGCGACACTTTAGGTGCCTTTTTGCGGTTGACGCCCCCGCAGCGCCCGCCTAGTGTCCGCCGCGAAGCACCAAATGGGGGCGGCCATGTCCGGCATTCTCGTATCGGTTGGGATCAGGCGCATGGGCCGATAAAGGCAGCCATAACAGGCATCCATGCGCCCTCGGTACCAACCCCGGGGGCTTTTTGTTGCGCGACGAATGGAGTGAGACACGATGTCGAAGCAGATGACCGGTGCGAAAATGGTGATCGAGGCCCTGAAGGAACAGGGGGTCGAGGTGGTCTTCGGCTATCCCGGCGGGGCGGTGCTTCCGATCTATGACGAGATCTTTCAGCAAAACGACATTCGCCACATCCTTGTGCGCCATGAACAGGGCGCGGTTCACATGGCCGAAGGCTATGCCCGGTCCACCGGCAAGCCGGGCGTGGTGCTGGTCACATCCGGCCCCGGTGCGACGAACGCGGTGACGGGTCTGACCGACGCCTTGATGGATTCGATCCCGCTGGTCGTGCTGACCGGGCAGGTTCCGACCTTCATGATCGGCACCGACGGGTTCCAGGAGGCCGATACGGTGGGCATCACCCGCCCTTGCACCAAGATGAACTGGCTGGTGAAGGACACCGCCAAGCTGTCGGAAACCATCCATCAGGCGTTCCATGTCGCCACCCACGGCCGCCCCGGTCCGGTGCTGATCGACATCCCGAAGGACGTGCAGTTCGCCACCGCCGATTACACGCCCGCCGACAAGATCAAACCCACCCATTACCAGCCTCGCACCGAAGGTGACCCGGCCCAGATCGCCCGTCTGGTGGAACTGATGGAAAAGGCCGAGCGTCCGATCCTTTATACCGGTGGTGGCGTGGTGAACTCTGGCCCGCGCGCCAGCCAGTTGTTGCGTGAGCTTGCGGCCGAAACGAACTTCCCGGTCACCTCGACGCTGATGGGCCTTGGGTCATATCCTGCCTCGGGCAAGAACTGGCTGGGGATGCTGGGGATGCACGGGCTTTACGAGGCCAACCTTGCGATGCACGGCTGCGATGTGATGATCAACATCGGCGCGCGCTTTGATGACCGGATCACCGGCCGGATCAAGGATTTCAGCCCGAACTCACGCAAGGCGCATATCGACATCGACCCGTCCTCGATCAACAAGGTGATCCCGGTCGAGGTGCCGATCGTGGGCGACGTGACCAAGGTGCTGGAAGAAGTGCTGCGCCAGTGGCGGGCGCGCGGCAGTCGTACCCGGGCTGACGGCGTGGCAAAGTGGTGGAAGCAGATCGGGGAATGGCGCGCGGTCAAGTGCCTGTCCTACAAGCCTTCGACCACCACGATCAAACCGCAGTATGCGCTGGAACGGCTTGAAGCGCTGACCCGTGGCATGGACCGCTACATCTGCACCGAAGTCGGCCAGCACCAGATGTGGGCCGCGCAGTACCTGAACTTCGAGGATCCGAACCGCTGGATGACCTCGGGCGGTCTGGGAACCATGGGTTACGGCCTGCCCGCCTCGATCGGCGTGCAGATCGCCCACCCCGAAGCGCTAGTCATCAACGTCGCCGGTGAGGCGTCATGGCTGATGAACATGCAGGAAATGGGAACAGCGGTGCAATTCCGCGCGCCGGCCAAGCAGTTCATCTTGAACAACGAACGCCTTGGCATGGTGCGTCAGTGGCAAGAGCTTCTGCATGGCGAACGTTATTCGTCGTCTTGGTCGGAAAGCCTGCCCGATTTCGTCAAGCTGGCCGAGGCCTTTGGTTGCAAGGGCATCCAGTGCAAGGATCCCAAGGATCTTGACGATGCGATCATGGAGATGCTGCGTTATGACGGCCCGGTGATCTTTGACTGCCTTGTCGAGAAGCACGAGAACTGCTTCCCGATGATCCCTTCGGGCAAGCCGCACAACGAGATGCTGCTTGGCGATGCGGATACCCAAGGCGTGATCGGTGCCAAGGGCGCGGTTCTCGTCTGACCGATGCAGGACCGTCAGGCAATCCTTGCGGCTGACGCCCGGCTTGCACCGTTTGCGGGCCGTGCCGGTATGCTGTTCGCCGTTCTGGCGGCGGTTGCCGGGCTCAGCTTTGTCGGGATCATGCTGGCAACATCGTTCATCCTGACGGCAAAGCCCGATGTTCTGGCGATGAGCATCGATTTCCGGGTGTTCTGGGCCGCAGCCAGGCTTGCCATGGAAGGTGACCCTCTGGCCGTACATGACACCGCGCGGCTTGCGGCAGCCCATGCGACAAATCCGGACTCCTGGATGCCGTGGCTCTATCCGCCGGGCTATCTTTTGCTGATAACACCATTCGGCACATTGACCTTTTCCGTCGCATATCTGGTCTGGACGGGTCTTTCGTTGCTGGCAATGGTGCTGGCCGTCCGACCCTTCGTTGCCGGGGTCGCGCCCATCTGGATCGCGATGACGTTGGCCCCAGCTTACTATCCGGCATTCATGCTGGGGCAAAACAGCCTGTTCTGGATGGCTGGCCTGCTTGCCGCGCTTGCAGCCCTTCGGGCCGAGCGCTGGGTTCTGGCAGGCCTCTTCATCGGCCTACTGACACTGAAACCGCAACTGGGTGTGCTGCTTCCCGTGGCGCTTCTGGCCATGGGGGCGTGGCGGACGATCCTTGTAGCTATTGCCACCACTGTGGTGCTGGCACTGCTTCCGACGCTGGTCTACGGCGTTGATTACTGGCCGCTGCTGGTCGCGACCGTCACCGAACAGGGGTCACGGATGGTCTATTCGCTGGTGGACCTGTTCCTTGTAATCAGCCCGGTCTATCTTCTGGCGCTGCTTGGCATGGCCCCGGCGCTGGCTCTCAAGTTGCAGTGGGTCATTCTGGGCTTGGCGGCCCTCGCCGTCTTTGCCCTTTGGCGATCCGAGCGGATCGGGTTCGATGCAAAGGCCGCGGGGCTACTGGCAGCGATGCTGCTTTCGGCGCCCTATCTGTGGTATTACGAGGCGGCGCTGATGGCGGCGATTGCGCTGTTTCTTCTGCGCGCCGGCATCCTTGGGACGGCACCCGGTCATCTGCTGCTTTTGGGCATGATCTGGATGGGTGGCAGTCTGCAGGCGTTGAACAACTTTGCCGAGCTTGTCGATCAACGTCTGCTGGGTGCTGTCATTATTACACCATTGCTGGTCGTCAGTCTTGGCTTGTGCCTGTCGCAACTGGTCGCAGCGCGGCGCAATCTTGCAAGGCCTGCGTGAGCCATGACAGCAAAGTCACATCAATCTGGAACCCCTGCATGCCCTTGCATGATCAAGGCACGGCAGGAAAAATCTCAGGACAGTCGGGGGAACGCATGTCAGCACTGAACATCAAGAAAGGCTCATCCAGCCATTCGGCGTATGACCTGCGGGACAGCCATGTCCAGTTGGAGGAAAGCCACACCCTTGCGGTGATCGTGGAAAATGAACCCGGCGTGCTGGCGCGCGTCATCGGGCTGTTCTCGGGCCGCGGTTACAACATCGACAGCCTGACCGTGGCCGAGGTGGACCATACCGGCCACCGCAGCCGCATCACCATCGTCACCCGCGGCACCCCCGCCGTGATCGACCAGATCGAGGCGCAGCTGCGCCGGATGGTGCCGGTCTATGACGTGCATGACCTGACCGCCGAAGGCCCCGCCGTGCAGCGTGAACTGGCCTTGCTCAAGGTGGCCGGCACTGGTGCTGCACGGGTCGAGGCACTCCAACTGGCCGAGATCTTTCGCGCCAATGTGGTGGACTCGACGCTGGAAAGCTTCGTGTTCGAGATGACCGGCACCCCGGAAAAGATCGACGCTTTCGCTGACCTCATGCGCCCGCTTGGCCTCGCGGAAATCGCCCGCACCGGCGTTGCCGCCCTGTCACGCGGGGCGTAGGTCGGGGTTCACCCCGACAACCGGCGCAGTGTCGGGGTGAATCCCGACCTACGATCCAGAGAAGGCCGGCGCGCGTTTTTGCAGGAACGCCGCCACGCCTTCGCGGAAATCATCGCTGGCACCGCAGATGCCTTGCAGGCGAGCCTCCAGCTGCAACTGCATCTCCAGATCCTGATGAAAGGCCCCGCGCAAGGCCTGTTTAAGCGCGGCGTATGCCCCGGTCGGCCCCTTGGCCAATTGCGCCGCCCGTGCGCCCACCACGGCGGCGAAGCGGTCGTCCGGGACCGCTTCCCAGATCATGCCCCAAGCTGCGGCCTTATCCGCGCTGACTGGTTCCGCGAGCAAGGCTGCCCCCATCGCGCGCTGCAACCCCACGCGCTGCGGCAGGAAACTGGTGCCGCCTGCATCCGGGATCAGCCCGATGCGGGCAAAGGCCTGAATGAAGCTGGCGCTTTGCGCGGCAATCACCAGATCGCAGGCAAGGGCAAGATTGGCCCCCGCCCCCGCCGCAACGCCGTTGACCGCCGCAATCACCGGCACCGGAGCCTCGGTGATCGCACGGATCATCGGGACGTATTCGTCATTCAGCACCGCTTCGAAATCAACCGTATCCAGTGACTGAGCATCCGCCAGATCCTGCCCGGAACAAAACGCCCGCCCTGCCCCGGTCAGCACGATCACCCGGCCATGGTGGCCTTCGCGCAGGGCTGCGGTCAGGTCCAGCCGCAAGCCCCGGTTCAGCGCGTTCATCACCTCGGGCCGGTTCAGGGTGATCGTCGTCACGCCTTCGACCTTGGTCACCGTGATCCACTGTCCGTCCATGCTGGTCCCCCCGTTTCACCGCAAGCCTAGCGGGCAAAGCCAAAGCCGGACGCCGCGTCACTCTTTCAGGATTTCGCGCAAGCGCGCCTCTTCGGCTTCGGTCAGCTTCACCTCGGGTGGCGCCCGCCGCCGCTGAGCGGCCACCGCCACCGCTATTGCGGCCAGAAACAGTGCCGGACCGGCAAACCAGAGGATCAGGGTCGATCCTTCGGGTCGCGGGTTGAACAGCACGAACTCGCCATAGCGGTCCACGACGTAATCCACCACCTCACGGTCGGTATCACCGGCGACCAGCCTTTCGCGGATGATGATCCGCAGGTCACGGCTGATCGGCGCGTTGGAATCGTCGATCGATTCGCCCTGACAGACCGGGCAGCGGATTTCGCGGCTGATGTCGCGGGCGCGGGCCTCCAGCACCGGGTCGGCCAGAATTTCGTCGGGCTGGACCGCATGCACCGGGCTGGCCAGCAGAAGGAGCGCAAGGACAAGGCGCTTCATTCCGCCGGCACTCCGGCCGGAACCTTCCGCGCCCCGGCAGCTACCCGGTAGCGCCGGTCGCTGAGGCTGAGAAACCCGCCGAACGCCATCAGAAGACACCCGCCCCAAAGCCAGTTGGCGAATGGCTCGATATAGCTGCGCACCGCCCAGCCACCCGACTGCTGCCGATCCCCCAGCACCAGATATATATCGCGCAGGAAGCCATAATCGATTGCGGCTTCCGTCGTGGGCATCGCGGCCACTGGATAGAACCGCTTCTCGGGGGAAAGCACCGTCACCAGCGCGCCGTCACGGGTGACGGTCATCTGCGCCATGGTGGATTGGTAGTTCGGCCCCTCCACCTCATCGACCGCGTCAAGCCGCACTTCATAACCGCCCAGCGGAAAGGTCTCGCCAATCTGGACCACGCGGATATCCTCGATCTTCCACGCCGTCAGCGCCGAGACGGCAAAGATCGTGATCCCAAGTCCGGCATGTGATGTGGCCTTGCCCCAGTCGGCCCGGGGCAATCGCAGCAAGCGGCTGCCACGCGCGCCGATCCCTTCGCGTCCGGTGCGCGCCCAGATATCAGTCAGCGCGCCGAACACCACCCAGGCCCCAAGAGCCAGCCCGATGGGGCCAAGCGCCGTCTGCCCGGTCTGAATCGCAAAGCCCAGGGCCCCCAGGGACAGCGACAGGATCAACGCTGGCACCAGCGCCTTGAACGACCGCGCCAGCGTGCCGCGCTTCCACGCCAGCATCGCGCCCGGCGGCAGGATCAGCGCCAGCGCCACCACAAAGGGGGTGAATGCGGCGTTGAAGAACGGCTCACCCACGCTAAGCGTCCGATCAAGCAACAGTTCCGCAATCAAGGGCCAGATTGTCCCGATAAACACCACAAAGGCCGAGACCGCCAACAGCACATTATTCGCCACCAGCGCGCTTTCGCGGCTGACCATGGCGAAGAGGCCCTTCGCCTCCATCGCCCCGGCGCGCAGGGCAAACAGGATCAGCGCCCCGCCGGTGAACACCCCAAGGATCAACAGGATGAACACCCCGCGTTCGGGGTCATTGGCAAAGGCATGCACCGAGGTGATCACCCCCGACCGCACGATGAAGGTGCCGATCAGGCTGAACCCGAAGGCCATGATCGCCAGAAGAACGGTCCAGGCCTTCAGACTTTCGCGCTTTTCGACGACGATGGCGGAATGCAGCAGGGCGATCGCCAACAGCCACGGCATGAAGCTGGCATTTTCCACCGGATCCCAGAACCAGAACCCGCCCCAGCCAAGCTCGTAATACGCCCACCAAGATCCCAGCGCGATGCCGATGGTCAGGAATATCCACGCCGCAAGCGTCCATGGCCGCACCCAGCGGCCCCATGCGGCATCGACCCGGCCCTCGATCAGGGCGGCGACGGCGAAACTGTAGGCCATGCTCAGGCCGACATAGCCAAGGTAAAGAAACGGCGGGTGGAAGGCGAGGCCGGGGTCTTGCAGCAGGGGGTTCAGGTCTTGGCCATCCAGCGGCGGGGCAAGCAGACGCCAGAACGGGTTCGAGGTCAAAAGCAGGAACAAGAGGAACGCCACCCCGATCATCCCCTGCACCGCCAGAACCCGCGCCCGTAGTCGGGTTGGCAGATTGCCCCCGAACGCCGCCACCGCCGCCCCGTAAAGCGCAAGGATCAGCACCCAAAGCAAGAGCGATCCCTCATGGTTTCCCCAGACCCCGGATATCTTGTAAAGCAAGGGCTTGGCGGTATGCGAATTCGACACCACCACCGCCAGCGAGAAATCCGACGCGACAAAGGCCCAGGTCAGCACCCCGAAGGACGCCGCCACCAACACCAGTTGCACCAGCGCCGCCGGTTCCGCCAAGGCCATCAGCCGAGCATCCCCGCGATGCGCACCCCAAAGCGGCAGGGTGGATTGCACGACGGCAACCATCAGCGCCAGTATCAGCGCGAAATGCCCAAGCTCGATGATCATGACCCGCTCCCTCTTTGACCTTATGATAGGCGTCCCGGGCTCAGGTTGAAATACCCTGCGCCCTTCCGCCGCGTTCACCGTCATTCTGCCAGACAAGCCCGGTCAAACCGGTTCAATTGTGCGTTGCCACCGGCAGCCTGAGCCCGCTACACCCGGTCAAAGCAAACGAGGTCCCCATGCCCAAGACAATCCTGATCGGCGCGCCCATCGACAGCGGGCAACAGCGCCCCGGTTGCCTGATGGGTCCGGCCGCCTACCGCGTGGCGGGGCTTGCCCGCGAAATCGCCGCCGAGGGCCACGGGGTTGAAGATTGGGGCGATCTGGCCCTTCCCCCCTTGCGCGATGTGGCTTGCGCCAACCCTGTCGTGCATTCGCTGGCCGAAACGGTCGGCTGGACGGAAATCCTGATGGACCGTGTCGATGACGCCCTGTCTGAAGGTGGCTTTCCGATCATCATGGGCGGTGATCATTCGCTGGCGCTTGGCTCTGCAGCCGCAGCAGCAGCCTTTGCCGCGCGGCAGGGTCGGCCACTCTTCCTTTTGTGGCTGGATGCCCATTCCGACTTTCACACACCCCTGACGACCACCTCGGGCAATCTTCATGGTACGCCCCTGGCCTATATCGCCGGGCGCGAGGGGTTTGACACTTTTCCCCCCTTCCCGGCCCCGGTTCCTGCCGCGCGGATCTGCATGTTCGGCATCCGGTCGGTCGATCCGGCGGAACAGGCCGCGATGCTGGAATGTGACATTCAGGTCAATGACATGCGGGTGATCGACGAACACGGCATCGTCGCCCCCCTGCGCGCCTTCCTGAAGAAATGTCGGGACGAGGCGGGCATGCTGCACGTCTCGCTTGATGTCGATTTCCTTGACCCCGCCATCGCCCCCGCCGTCGGCACCACGGTTCCCGGCGGCACCACCTTCCGCGAAGCCCATCTGGTGATGGAGCTTTTGCACGAATCAGGTCTTGTCACTTCGCTTGATCTGGTCGAACTGAACCCGTTTCTTGATGACCGGGGCATGACCGCCCGGCTGATGGTTGACCTTGTCGGCTCGCTGATGGGCAAGAAGGTCTTCGACCGCCCGACGCGGTCCAAGTGATGGGTGGCAAGATGACCCTCAACCTTGTGCCGTTCGTATCCGTGGACAAGATGATGCAGCTTGTCCTGCACCTTGGCATCGAACGCGTCCTGACAGACCTTGCCGCCGAGATCGAGGCCGATTTCCGTCGCTGGCCGCTGTTCGACAAGACACCCCGAATCGCCTCGCATTCCGATGTCGGCGTGATCGAGCTGATGCCGGCTTCTGACGGTGTCACCTACGGGTTCAAATATGTGAACGGCCATCCCGCCAACATGAAGCAAGGCCTGCAAACCGTTACCGCCTTTGGACTTCTTGCCGATGTGGCGACCGGATATCCGGTGCTACTGTCGGAAATGACCATCCTGACCGCCCTGCGCACCGCCGCGACCAGCGCGATGGCGGCCAGGTGGCTTGCCCCCAAAGGCTCCACCACCATGGCGCTGATCGGCAACGGCGCGCAGGCGGAATTTCAGGCGCTGGCGTTCAAGGCGATTTGCGGGCTGTCCGAGGTGCGGCTTTACGACCTTGACCCCGCAGCCACCGCCAAATGCGAAAGGAACCTGGCCGGTTCCGGCCTGCGCGTGATCGCCTGCTCAACCGCCGAAGAGGCCATTCTTGGCGCGCAGATCATCACCACCGTCACCGCCGACAAGACCAACGCCACCATCCTGACCGACAACATGCTGGGCGCGGGCGTCCATATCAACGGCGTGGGCGGCGATTGCCCCGGCAAGACCGAACTGCACGGCGACATCCTGCTGCGGTCTTCGATCTTCGTTGAATACCCGCCCCAGACGCGGATCGAGGGCGAAATCCAGCAACTTGCCCCCGACCACCCCGTCACCGAGCTTTGGCAAGTCATCACCGGCAAGACCCCGGGCCGCAGCTCAGCCGCAGAGGTGACGCTGTTTGACTCGGTCGGCTTTGCGATCGAGGATTTCGCGGCGTTGCGCTACATTCTTGCCCAGTCGCAGGCGACAGGACTTTACGACAACCTCGACATGATCGCCGACCCCGATGACCCGCGCGACCTGTTCGGCATGATCCTGCGCGCCGCGGTCTGATACCGCAGGCCGCGGCGCTGACTAATGCAGGTGAAACTCCCCCACCACATTGCGCCATTCACCGGGCGCAATCAGCTTGCGGTGGGTGAACCGCACCGAATGAAGCGGCCCTTCGATATTTCCCTGCCAGAACTCGATGAACCGGAACAGTTCCGGGTAATCGGGTGCCAGATCATAGTTCTGCCAGATGAAGCTGTTGATAACACTTCGATAATCCGGCATCCGATAGTAAAGTTCCGCCGTCGTCAGCCCATAGCCTTTCAGCATCCGCTCCGTCTCGCTTCCAGACATTCCTTTTGCCTTTCCTGCCTGCCACAGATGAATGATGCCGCATCTGAATTAAATTTCAATTAAAACAGTATGTTGTCACTCCCTCCGCATGGCTGCCAGCATGTGACCGCCCGCCATTGCACCCCATAGCTTGAATGGTGTATCCTTTCCGCACCTAAATCTTGAGACCGCAGAAAGACCGCAGAAAAGGCGCAAGACATCGTGGCAGATATCCCGGAAGACACTGACAAGACGGAAGAAACGCCCGAACGCGCCGTTCATCACGGCCCGCAGATCGACATCGCGGCCGAGATGAAGACCGCCTATCTCGACTATGCGATGAGCGTGATCGTCAGCCGCGCCATTCCCGACCTGCGTGACGGCCTCAAACCCGTCCACCGCCGCATCCTGTTTGCCATGCACGAATCCGGCAACACCCATGACAAGGCCTATCGCAAATCGGCCCGCCCTGTCGGCGACACGATGGGGAAATACCACCCCCACGGCGACAGTGCGATCTATGACGCGCTGGTCCGGATGGCGCAGCCTTTCAGCATGTCCTTGAAACTCCTTGATGGCCAAGGGAATTTCGGTTCGATGGACGGCGATAACGCCGCCGCCATGCGGTATACCGAAGTGCGGATGGACAAGCCCGCCGCCTTCCTGCTGGCCGATATCGACAAGGAAACCGTCGATTTTCAGGACAACTATGACGGCAAGGACCGGGAACCCACCGTCCTGCCGGCCCGCTTCCCCAACATGCTGGTCAATGGCGCGGGCGGCATAGCCGTCGGCATGGCCACCAACATCCCGCCGCACAACCTTGGCGAGGTGATCGACGGCACGCTGGCGATGATCGCCAATCCCGACATCAGCATGGAAGCGCTGATGGACATCATCCCCGCCCCGGATTTTCCCACGGGCGGCCTGATCCTTGGCCGTTCCGGTGCGCGCAAGGCCTATCTGGAAGGGCGCGGGTCGGTCATCATCCGCTCCAAGACCCATATCGAAGAGGTTCGCAAGGACCGCTTCGCCATCGTCATCGACGAGGTTCCCTATCAGGTCAACAAGGCGACGATGATCGAAAAGATCGCGGAACTGGTGCGTGACAAACGGGTGGAAGGCATCGCCAATATCGCAGACGAATCCGACCGGATCGGCGTCCGAGTGGTGATCGAACTCAAACGTGATGCGACGCCAGATGTGGTTCTGAACCAGCTGTTCCGCTTTTCCGCCATGCAGGTCAGCTTCGGCTGCAACATGCTGGCCTTGAACGGCGGGCGTCCGGAACAGTTGACGCTGCGCGATTTCCTGAGCCATTTCATTACGTTCCGTGAAGAAGTTGTCGCGCGCCGCACCGCCTATGAACTGCGCAAGGCGCGTGAGCGGAGCCATGTTCTGTGCGGCCTTGCCGTCGCTGTGTCGAATGTGGACGAAATCGTCCGCACCATCCGCGCCAGCGCCGATGCCGCCGAGGCGCGTGAAAAGCTGATGACCCGACGCTGGCCGGCCCATGACATCGCCGCCTATATCAAGCTGATCGACGATCCGTCGCATACGATCAACGAAGACGGCACCTACAACCTGTCGGAAATCCAGGCGCGGGCGATCCTCGATCTGCGGCTTCAGCGCCTGACCGCGCTTGGCGTCAAGGAAGTGACGGACGAACTTGAAGAACTGGCCGCCAAGATCAAGGATTACCTTGATATTCTTGGTTCGCGCGACCGGATCATGGCCATCATCTCGGACGAGCTGACCGAGATGAAGCAGCTCTTCGCCGTTCCCCGCCGGACCGAAATTCTCGACTGGTCCGGCGATATGGAAGACGAAGACCTGATCGAGCGCGAGGATATGGTCGTGACCATCACCTCGGGCGGCTACATCAAGCGCACTCCCCTGGCCGAATTCCGCGCACAGAACCGGGGCGGCAAGGGTCTGTCTTCGATGCAGACCAAGGAAGATGATGTTGTCACTACACTTTTCGTCGCGAATACACATACTTGGCTACTGTTCTTCACAACCGATGGCATGGTCTACAAACTGAAGACCTGGCGGCTGCCGCTTGCGGGCCGCACCGCCAAGGGCAAGGCGATGGTCAACATCCTGCCCATTGCCCAAGGCGTGTCCATTGCAGCCCTGATGCCGGTCGACGTGCCGGAAGAAGAGTGGGCGACGCTCCAGATCGTCTTCGCCACCTCGGATGGCGACGTGCGCCAGAATGACCTTTCAGACTTCACCAACGTCATGCGCAATGGCAAAATCGCGATGAAGCTGCCCGAAGGGGTCAGTCTGGTGAATGCGGCCATCGCCGATGAGAATGACGACATCATGCTCGTCACCGAAGCTGGCCGCGCCATCCGTTTTTCCACGACCGAAATTCGCGTCTTCAAATCGCGCGGCTCCACCGGGGTCCGGGGCATCCGGCTTTCAGACGGAGACCGGGTGGTGTCGATGTCGATCATCCGCCATTTCGAAGCGGATCCCGCCGAACGCGCCGCCTATCTCAAGCAACGCCGCCTGATGGCTGGCGTGACCGAGGAAGAGGCCGACGATGAGGAAGAAACCGTTGCTGCAGGGCAGCTTAGCCCAGAACGCTACAGCGAGATGTCAGCCGCCGAAGACCTGATCCTTACCGTCACGAAAGGCGGTTCGGGCAAGCTGTCGTCTTCACATGACTACCCGGTCCGGGGTCGTGGCGGCATGGGCGTCAAGGCCATCTCACCGGGTCCAAGGGGCGGGCGCATTGTCGCGTCCTTCCCGGTCACCCTTGCCGACCAGATCATGCTTGCCACCTCCACTGGCCAGTCGATCCGCGTTCCGGTTGATCAGATCAGCTTCCGGTCCCGGTCTGCCGGGGGGGTGAAGGTCTTCAACGTCGCGGCGGATGAAGAGGTCGTTTCCGTGGCCCGCGTCGCCGAACAGGGCGATGACGAGGCTTGAAGAAAGGCTCGCAGCCCTTGCGGCTGCGGGCGAAACCGTCACTTACGGCGCCCTTGCGCGTGATCTTGGCCTGCGCATGGCGGAACTTACCACAGCACTCGAAATGCTGATGGAAGAGGACGCAGCCGAAAAACGTCCGTACCGTGCCGCAGTTTGCGCTGCCCGGCTTGGTGAGGGGCTTCCCGCCCGGG
Organism: Tabrizicola sp.; assembly: GCF_030373185.1. GTDB lineage: Bacteria > Pseudomonadota > Alphaproteobacteria > Rhodobacterales > Rhodobacteraceae > Tabrizicola. The sequence goes on along the minus strand of NZ_JAUCZH010000001.1, from coordinate 574,348 downwards.
GGTTCTTCGACAAGGCTGCCGCACTTGGCCACCGCATCGACGATCCTACCGCATTCGTTCAGACAGAGCGCGCCGCCCTGAAAGCCTCCCCAACCTCATCTGCGGCTTTCCCTTCCCAAAATATCCCGGGGTGAATTGGCCGCCCTTGCGGCCAAGAGGGGCAGCGCCCTGTCTTGCAACGCCAGACCCACAAGGCTACATCCGGCCCTATGGAAACACTTCACATCATTGGCGGCGGCATGGCCGGAGCCGAGGCCGCCTGGGCCGCCGCAAATGCGGGCATACCCGTGGTCATCCACGAAATGCGCCCCAAGGTCGCCACCTTCGCGCACCGCACCGGCGATTTCGCGGAAATGGTCTGTTCGAACTCGTTTCGTTCGGATGATCATGAACAAAACGCCGTGGGCCTTCTGCATTGGGAAATGCGCAGCGCTGGCGGAATTGTCATGGAGACAGCCGAAAAGCACCGCCTGCCCGCTGGCGGCGCCCTTGCCGTGGACCGCGATCCCTTCGCCGCCGCCGTGACCGCGCGCCTGAAGGCGCATCCCTTGATTTCCACGTCATATGAGGAAGTTACCGAACTTCCCTCATCTGGTCACTGGATCATTGCCACCGGCCCCCTGACCAGCCCGGCGCTGGCCCAGTCTATCCGCGCGGCCACCGGGGCCGAGGCACTGGCCTTCTTCGACGCCATCGCCCCGATCGTCTATGCCGACAGCATCGACATGGAGCAGGCCTGGATGCAGTCGCGCTATGACAAGGGCGAGACGGAAGACGAGCAGAAGGCCTATATCAACTGCCCGATGACGAAGGATGAATATGAAGCTTTCATCGACGCGCTTCTGGCGGCCGACAAGACAGAGTTCCATGAAGGCGAGACGGCGGGCTATTTTGACGGCTGCCTGCCGATCGAAGTCATGGCCGAACGTGGCCGCGAAACGCTTCGCCATGGCCCGATGAAGCCGGTGGGCCTGACCAACGCCCACAAGCCCGACCAGAAACCCTATGCCGTGGTCCAGTTGCGCCGCGACAACAAGCTGGGTACGCTTTACAACATCGTCGGCTTCCAGACAAAAATGAAGTATGGCGCGCAAACATCTGTTTTCAGGATGATTCCCGGATTGCAGGATGCCAGCTTTGCACGGCTTGGCGGCATCCATCGCAACACCTTCATCAACTCACCCACGCTTCTGGATCACCAGATGCGCCTCAAGACATATCCTCACATCCGCTTTGCGGGCCAGATCACTGGCGTCGAGGGCTATGTGGAAAGCGCCGCCATGGGTCTTTTGGCCGGTCGCATGGCCGCCGCCGAAATCAAGGGCGCAACCCTGCCGCCGCCGCCCCCGGAAACCGCGATGGGCGCGCTTGTGACCCATATCACAGGCGGGGCCGAGGCCAAGACCTTCCAGCCGATGAACGTCAACTTCGGGCTCTTTCCCCCGATTGACGCGAAGGGTGGTCGGCGGGGCCGCGCGGTGCGCTACAAGGCTTACACCGACCGCGCCAAACTGGCCTTTGCCGAATGGCTTTTGTAACCCGTTTCGCGCCCTCTCCGACCGGCCCTTTGCATCTGGGCCACGCCTATTCCGCCATTCTGGCGCATGACATGGCCCGCAAAGCCGGGGGCCGCTTCCTGCTGCGGATGGAAGACACCGACCTTGACCGCTGCAAGCCCGTGTTTGAGACACAGATCGTGGACGACCTGACATGGCTCGGGCTGGTCTGGGACAGCCCCGTCCACCATCAGTCGCAGCACATCGCCGACTATAACATCCGGCTGGAAGCTATTGCGAACAAAGGTTTCATCTACCCTTGCTCCTGCACAAGATCGGACATCCGCGCAGCCCTTGCCGCCCCGCAAGAGGGTGTGCAATTCAGCGTCTACCCCGGCACCTGCCGCGGTCGCCCGATGGCAAGCCGCCTGCCCGGCGACGCGCTGCGCCTGGATCTGGCGGCGGCACTCCATGCCTTGCGCGACGCCGATCTCAACTTCACCGAGACCGGCCCAACCCATCACGGCCAGCATACCGTCAATCCTGCCGAGGCCACGGCCCGCATTGGCGATGTGGTCCTGTCGCGCAAGGGTGAGGATATCGTGGCCTATTTCCTCGCCTCGGCCTTTGACGATGCCGATCAGGGGATCAGCCATGTGATCCGGGGCGAAGACCTGTTCGACTTCACAGCGATTCAGGTGATCTTGCAGCATCTCTTTGGCTTGCCGACGCCCGTCTATCACCACCACCGCCTGATCCGCGATCATCAGGGCAAGCGCCTGGCCAAGCGCGACGATGCCCGCGCAATCGGCAAATACCGGGCCGAAGGGGCCAGTCCAGCCGATATTCGCCGCATGGTCGGGCTTTGACCCCGGCAGTCAGACCATCGGGCGGGTCAGTTCCACCTCTTGGCCCTCACGAACCGCGGTATAGAAGCACGACCGCCGGTTGGTATGGCAGGCTGGACCGTCCTGGTCCACCAGCACCAACAGGCAATCGCGGTCACAATCAATGCGCAGCTCCACCAGCCGCTGATGATGGCCCGAGGTTTCCCCCTTCACCCAGAACGCAGCCCGCGACCGTGACCAGTAGGTAACCTTGCCGGTCTCGATCGTCCGCGCCACCGCCGCTTGGTTCATCCACGCCACCATCAGCACCTCACCCGAGGCATGGTCTTGCGCCACGCAAGGGATCAGGCCCTTGTCGTCGAACCTCAGGCTGGCGGGGTCAAAGCTCATCCGGTCTCTCCTTGGCAGGCGCGGCGCGGGGGACTACATACAGCACGAAGCAGGGACATTCCATGAGCGACAGCGACCTTCTCAAGCTCTATTCAGCCCGCATCCTCGCGCTTGCGGCCGATATTCCGCATCACGGGCGGCTGGCCAACCCGCAAGGCAGCGCGCGGCGGCGGTCACCGCTTTGCGGGTCCACCGTTGGCGCAGATGTGGTCGTCAGGGATGGCCGGGTCGCGGAATTTGCGCAGGATGTGAAGGCCTGCGCCTTGGGCCAAGCGGCGGCGGCGGTCCTGGGCGCGGCGGTCATTGGCCGCAGTCTGCCGGAACTGGAAGCCGCGCGCGACCAACTGCGCGCCATGCTGAACGAAGCTGGCCCCATCCCCACCGCCCCGTTCGCAGGCTATGAGGTTCTGCTTCCCGCGCGCGCGTTCAAGAACCGCCACGCTTCGATCCTTCTGGCACTGGAAGCGGTTTGCGAGGCAATCGTCCAGGCCCAGACTGCCGCCTGACCAAGTGGACTGGGCAAAAAAAACCGCCGCGCGTCAACGGACGGCGGCGGCAGTAGCGCATCTGGAAAACGGCGGTCCGGCGAACCATGGCAAGCCATGGGGGAAGGCCGGTCACCCTTGGGGGACAGAGCGCGGGGCAGAAAACTCAGGCAAGGCCGGGCAATGACAGCACGGCAAACAGCAGGACAAACAGTGCGACTAGACCAACCGTATCTTCCACGGCAGCGCGGGGCGGGTTGGTCAGTAGGGTCTTCACGGCGTTCCTCATCGTGTTCTCCATGCTTGTTGCTATATTGTTCTCATACAGGAGGCGGGCTGTAAAGAACTTTTTAAGAACATGTGAGAACAAAGCAGAACTCTCGGCCTACCCCACGCCAATCAGCAGGATCGCTCGGTCCTGATCCAGAAGCCAAAGGAGCGCCCGCACCGCTTGCCCGCGCGTCGTTGTCAGGGCCGGATCGTCGTGCAAAAGCTTGCGCGCATCAGACTGGGCCAGCGCCAGCAGCGCGCCCTGCCGTTCCAGATCGGCCACCCGGAACCGGGGCAGACCAGATTGCGCGGTGCCGATCAGATCGCCCGCGCCGCGCATCGCAAGGTCTTCCTCGGCAATGCGAAACCCGTCCTCGGTGTCGCGGATTGTGGTCAGCCGCCGTGCGCCGGATTCGTTCAGTGGCGCCTGATACAACAGCAGGCAGGTCGATGCGGCATCCCCGCGCCCGACCCGGCCCCGCAACTGGTGCAACTGGGCAAGACCAAAGGTTTCGGCCCGCTCGATCAGCATGATCGTGGCATTGGGGACGTTGACGCCAACCTCGATCACCGTGGTCGCCACCAGAACCGAGGTTTCACCAGCCACAAAGCGGCCCATCGCCGCGTCCTTGTCGGCCGGGGGCATCTGGCCATGCACAAGGCCCACCCTGTCACCCAAAGCCGCGCGCAGGGTGCGAAACCGGGCTTCGGCGCTGGCATAATCCACCACCTCGGAGTCTTCGACCAAGGGGCAGACCCAATAAGCCTGCCGACCCTCGACCACGGCCTTGCGCAGATGCTCAACCACTTCATCGAGCCGTTCGTCCGATACCATTGCGGTGCGGATCGGCTTTCGCCCGGCGGGTTTTTCATCCAGCACCGACACATCCATGTCGCCATGTGTGGCCAAGGCCAGACTGCGCGGGATCGGCGTGGCTGTCATCACCAGTACGTCCACCGCTTCGCCCTTGGCACCCAGTTCCATCCGCTGTGCGACGCCGAAACGGTGCTGTTCGTCTACGACTGCAAGGCGAAGATCATGGAAATGCACGTCTTTTTGAAACACGGCATGGGTGCCGACCAAAACCTGCGCCCGGCCATCGGCCAGCGCGGCCAGCTTTGCCGCCCGATCCGCGCCCTTGTCGCGCCCCGTCAGCAGGACCAGCGACACCCCGGCCGCCCGCGCAAGGGGTTCCAACCCCTCATAATGCTGGCGGGCAAGGATTTCGGTCGGCGCCATCATAACGCCCTGCCCGCCCGCCTCCACCGCGACCAAAAGCGCCTGAAACGCCACCAAGGTCTTGCCCGACCCGACATCGCCCTGCAAAAGCCGGTTCATCCGCAAGGGTTGCGCCATGTCTGCGGCGATTTCGCCAATCGCGCGGGTCTGCGCCCCGGTCGGCGCATAGGGCAGGCTTGCCAGCACCTTCGCGCGCAACGCCCCGTCCCCGACCGTGACCACCCCCTTGCCCCGGCGGATCGAGGCACGGGCCAAGGCCAGCGTCACCTGATGGGCAAAAAGCTCATCATAGGCCAGCCGAACCCGCGCCGGATGGGTCTGGGCAAGCGCTGCCGCCGTTTCGGGCGCATGAACCTCCGCCAAGGCCGCAGCCCAATCCGGCCAGCCTTCCCGCGCCTTCAAGGCAGGGTCGATCCATTCGGCAAGGGGCGGCACCCGGGTCATGGCCCCAGCCACGGCCTTGGCCACCACCTTCTGCGTCAGGCCCGCCGCCAAGGGATAAACCGGTCCATAGGCCGGTAATTCCGCCGCCTCCTCGGGGCGCAGCACATGATCAGGGTGAACCATCTGCGCCACGCCATCGAACAGTTCGACCTTGCCCGAGATCAGGCGTCGTTGCCCGGTTGGCAGCAGCTTCTGCAAATAATCCGCCCGGGCGTGGAAGAAGACCACCATGAACTCCAGCCGGTCATCGCGCACCACCACCCGGTAAGGCCCGCCCTTGCGGCGCGGCGGGAAATGAGCGCCGACCTCAACCTCGACCGTCAGGGTGGTGGGCGGGGCAACATCGCGGACCGAGGCACGGCGGGTGCGGTCCATCCCGGAATGGGGCAGCGTGTAAAGCAAGTCCTTGGGCCGGGTCACACCAAGGGTTTCAAAGGCTTGCGCGGCCTTTGGCCCGACACCGGGCAAGGTCTCCAACTCCGCGAACAGCGGAAACAGGGCCTCCGGACGGCTCATCCGCCGATCAGCCGCAGCCAGGTGTCCTCGTCGATGGTCTCAACGCCAAGGCGCGCCGCGTCCTTGGCTTTCGATCCGGCCCCCGGACCCGCGATCAAGAGATCGGTCTTGGCGCTGACGCTGCCCGCGACCTTTGCGCCAAGGGCTTCGGCACGCGCCTTCGCCTCGGCCCGGGTCATCTTTTCCAGTGTGCCGGTGAAAACCACGGTCTTGCCGGCAACCGGGCTATCCACCGCGCCCCGCGCCGCGACAGGCTGCACGTCAAGCTGTGCCACAAGCGCATCCATCGCCGCCCGTTCGGCAGGATTCTGGAAGGCATCGGCCAGACTTTGCGCCATCACGGCACCCACCCCGTCAATCGCCGTCAGTTCCGCCCATTCCGGGCTGCCGGGGCTGGCATGGGTGATTGCAGCCTCAAATCCAGCCCAAGTGCCATAATGCCGGGCAAGCAAGCCCGCCGCGACCTCGCCCACATGGCGAATGCCAAGCGAGAATATCAGCCGGTCCAGCGGGATAACCCGTTTCGCTTCAATCGCGGCGAACAGCTTTGCCGCCGAAACCTCGCCAAAGCCATCGCGATTTTTAAGCTTTTGCAATGGGTTGGCGGCGTCTCTTTCAGCAAGGGTGAAGATTTCGGCGGGGGTCTTGACCGGCAAGCTGGCGTCGCGGAAAAACATCTCTACCTGCTTGGCCCCCAGCCCTTCGATGTCAAATGCCCCCCGGCTAACGAAGTGTTTCAACCGTTCCACCGCTTGCGCCGGGCAGATCAGCCCCCCGGTGCAGCGCCGAACGGAATCGCCTTCCTCACGGTGGGCGGGGCTGCCACATTCGGGGCAAACCTGTGGGAAAACATAGGGCTGCGAGCCTTCCTTGCGACGGGAAAGGTCCACATCCGCCACTTTCGGGATCACATCTCCAGCACGGTAGACCTGCACCCAGTCACCGACGCGGATATCCTTGCTGTCGCGGATCGGGTTTCCCCGGGAATCACGCCCGGCAATGTAATCCTCGTTGTGCAGAGTCGCATTCGACACCACCACTCCTCCAACCGTCACCGGCTTCAGCCGCGCCACGGGCGACAGCGCCCCGGTACGGCCGACCTGGATGTCGATGCCCAGCAGTTCCGTCCACGCGAGTTCGGCGGGGAACTTGTGTGCAATCGCCCAGCGAGGGGTAGAGGACCGGAACCCAAGACGCGCCTGCAAGGCCAGATCATCGACTTTGTAGACGACCCCATCAATGTCATAGCCCAGCGTCGCCCGTTGCGACTCGATCAGTCGGTACTGCTTCAGCATCGCTTCAGGGCCGTCACACAGCACTGTCAGCGGATTTGTTTGAAACCCCAAGCTGTTCAGCCGCGCGATTGCAGCAGTTTGTGTCACCGCCAAGGGCTGTGACACCTCTCCCCAGGCGTAGGCGAAAAACCGCAGCGGACGGCCTGCGGTGATACCCGCATCAAGCTGGCGGAGCGATCCCGCCGCCGCGTTGCGAGGGTTGGCGAAAGCCTTGTCACCCGCAGCCGCCTGCCGCGCGTTCAACGCAGCGAAATCGGCGTGCGACATGTAAACCTCGCCCCGCACCTCAAGCACATCCGGCGCATTGGTCAGGTGCTGCGGGATGTCGGCAATGGTTCTTGCGTTTTCAGTGACATTCTCCCCCACTTCGCCATCGCCGCGCGTGGCGGCCTGCACCAGTTTCCCGGCCTCATAGCGCAAGGACAGCGAAAGACCGTCGATCTTCGGTTCGGCCGTATAGGCGATTGCGCCGTTTATCCCCAGAAACTTGCGGACCCGTTCGTCAAACTCTGTCACCTCTTCATCGGAAAAGGCATTCTCAAGCGACAGCATCCGCACCCGGTGCGTAACCTTGCCGAACCCCTCTGCCGGGGCCGCACCGACCATGGCGGTGGGGCTTTTGCTGGTCATTGCCCGCGCAATGCCCGGAAAGGCGGCTTCAAGCTCGGCAAGCCGCCCCTTCATCCGGTCATAGTCCGCGTCCGAAATCAGCGGTGCATCGTCGCGGTGATAGGCGACATTGGCATCCAGCACCTTTTGAACCAGTTCCGCCCACTCGGCCACGGCTTCAGGTTCCGACATCCCACTGACCGGACGCATCGCCACCTCGCTCATCGCAACCCCCTTCGCCCTGTCCAATCCTTAGGGCCGAGGCAGGGTCAGGACAAGTCAGGCGCTTGCGGCAATTTTCGCGGTGGTCACACCAACCGGATCGCGCAGCACATAGCCGCGCCCCCAGACGGTTTCGATGTAGTTGGCCCCGCCCGTCGCCTCGGCAAGTTTCTTGCGAAGCTTGCAGATGAAGACGTCGATGATCTTGAGTTCCGGTTCATCCATGCCACCGTAAAGGTGGTTGAGGAACATTTCCTTGGTCAGCGTCGTTCCCTTGCGGAGCGAGAGCAGTTCCAGCATCTGATACTCCTTTCCGGTCAGATGCACCGTCTTGCCCTCCACCTCGACCGTCTTGGCGTCAAGGTTGACCGCGATGCGCCCAGTCTTGATGATGGATTGGCTGTGGCCCTTGGACCGGCGGATGATCGCGTGAATGCGCGCCACCAGTTCTTCGCGGTGAAAGGGCTTTGTAAGATAATCATCCGCCCCGAAGCCGAAGCCTTTCAGCTTGTTTTCGGTATCATCGGAACCGGAAAGGATCAGGATGGGCGTTTCAACCCGGGCCTGCCTGATCTGGCGCAGGACATCATGCCCGCTCATATCCGGCAGATTCAGGTCCAGAAGGATAAGATCATAGTCGTACAGTTTCGCCAGATCGACGCCATCCTCGCCCATGTCCGTGCAATAGACATTCAGGTTTGCATGCGTCAGCATCAATTCGATGCTGCGCGAGGTTGTCGGGTCATCTTCCACAAGCAGGATGCGCATTCGCCGGTTTCTCCGCTCCGTTGCCACCATCGTTAATGACTTTGCGAGGCAATGGTTAACCGTCGGTTACTTTGCCAGAGCGCGAGCAGGAAACAATTTAAAGTTGTCGATATTTCTGGATCGTTGTGACTTTCAAACCCGCATCGCCGTGGCGTTCCACCGCCGAGCGCCACAACGCAAACTCTTCCTCGGACAAGGCGTAGCGTTCCAGCGCCTCACCTTGCGGAATCAGGCCGTACATCACGGCCTTGACCACCACTGCCTTGCGACTGGCCACCCAGCGCCGTGTATCTGCCGCAGGCAGGTCAGCGCGCGTCAGAATACTGCCATCCGGCAGGGTGACCTGCCTTGGTCCATCGACACGTTTCAGGAACATCAGCCTTCCCTCATCCATTTCACATCACAATGCGGGATCGGGCTTAATCAAATCTGAAACTGGGGATTGAGAGTACACAGCATTTTCCTATATTCGCAACTATCCCTGATCATCGGACAGTCACATGCCGCGCGACCTGCCGCTCAATTCCCTTGGCCTTCCCAAACCCCCCTCCCAGACGCGGGTCGTCGTGGCAATGTCGGGGGGCGTGGATTCCAGCGTGGTGGCGGCACAGCTGGCCGAAGAAGGCTATGACGTGGTCGGCGTCACCTTGCAGCTGTATGACCATGGCGCAGCCTTGGCCAAGAAGGGTGCGTGCTGTGCGGGGCGTGACATTCACGACGCGCGCCGGGTGGCCGAAACCATGGGATTTCCCCATTACGTCCTTGATTACGAAAACACCTTCCGCGAAGCGGTGATGGAGGATTTCGCCGATGCCTATCTGGCCGGTGCGACTCCGGTTCCCTGCATCCGCTGCAATGAACGGGTGAAGTTCAAGGATCTTCTGGCCACCGCCAAGGATCTGGAGGCCGATTGCATGGCCACCGGCCATTATATCCAGCGCAAGACCGGACCGGGCGGTGCCGAATTGCATCAGGCCGCCGATGCAGCGCGCGACCAGAGCTATTTCCTGTTTTCAACCACGCCGGAACAGCTTGATTACCTGCGCTTTCCCTTGGGTCATCTGCCGTCAAAGGCTGAAACCCGGGCGCTTGCGGCGAAATACGGGCTGCCGGTGGCCGACAAGCCCGACAGTCAGGACATCTGTTTTGTCCCGAACGGAAATTATGCTGCCGTGATCGAAAAGCTGCGCCCGGGTGCGGCGGACCCCGGCCAGATCGTCGATCTGTCAGGCCGGGTTCTGGGCGAACATCGCGGGGTGATCCATTACACGGTGGGCCAGCGCAAGGGTTTGGGCATTGGCGGGCTGGAAGACCCGCTGTATGTGCTGCGGCTGGATCCCGAGACCCGGCAGGTGATCGTCGGCCCGAAAGAGGCGCTGTCGACGCGGATCGTTCCGGTCAAGGAAATCAACTGGCTGGGCGATACGCCCTTCACCTCGCAGGGGGAGTGGCACCTGAAGGTCAAGGTCCGTTCCACCCGCCCCCCGCGTGACGCGATTATCCGCCCGACCGGGCCAACCACGGCCGAGGTCGAATTGATTGCCCCCGAAGACGGGGTCAGTGCCGGGCAGGCTTGCGTACTCTATGCGCCCGACGGCAGCCGGGTGTTTGGCGGCGGCTGGGTCTGGAAGGGCTGAGGCAGGACCAGGCCGCTACCTTGGCGCAAGCGCCTGCGGCAACACCGACAAGACCGACCGGGCTGCGCGCAGACCCGGCGCCTCACCGCCCTGACCCAGACGCGACATCGTCAGCGCCATGGCAGCCCGCTGCGGGGTCGGGTCGCGCAGCAGCGCTTCCAGCGCCGGGGTGATGGTTTCGGGGCGGCACTCAGGGCCGATGAATTCCGGCACCACCCGGGTTTCACTGACAAGGTTCACCAGTGTCACCGTGTCGATCAACGCAGCCCGCCGCATCAGCCACAGCGTCAGCGGGTGCATGTCATAGGCAATGACCATCGGGCAGCCGTGCGCCGACAGTTCCAAGGACACCGTGCCAGAGGCGGCAAGTGCTACATCGGCGGCACCAAAGGCCGCGCGCTTGGCGCCGGCGTCTTCGATGATCTCTGGCACCACCGGCCAGCCCGCCGTCAAATCACGCACCAGACCCGCGACCCCGCGCACCGTCGGCAGCAAGACCCGCAACCCGGGATGAATGGCGCTGAGCCGCCCCACCACCTGCCCGAAGACCGGGGCCAGCCGCGAAACCTCACCCCGCCGCGAGCCAGGCAGCGCCAAGAGGATCGGCCCCTCGCCCACACCGCGCAAGCTGGCCACCTCATCCGCTGAGGCGAGAGGTTCGGCCACCACCGGATGGCCCACGAAATCACATGTCATGCCGGCGGCGGTCATGTAGGGCGGCTCGAACGGCAAAAGCGCCAGCACATGATCAATCACCCGCGCCATCCTTGCCGCCCGCCCCGGCCGCCACGCCCAGACCGAGGGTGCAACATAGTGGATCGTGCGAAACGCGGGCTTTGCCGCCTTGACGATCCCGGCGACGCGCAGGCAAAAATCCGGGCTGTCGATGGTGACCAGCGCCACAGCACCCGACTCCAGCGCCGCCCTCGCCGCCTCTGCGATCCGGCGTTTGAGGTGGAAGTACTTGGGTAACACCTCGGCAATGCCCATCACCGACAGCTCTTCCATCGGAAACAGGCTTTCCAGTCCTTCCGCCTGCATCATCGGCCCACCGATGCCTGCGAACGTCACGTCAGGTGCCAGTTGCTTCAGCCCGGCCATCAAGGCCGCGCCAAGACGGTCGCCCGAAGGCTCGCCCGCGATCAGGAACAATTTCACGGCCTTGCCCAGAGAAACAGGCCCAACTCCCGGGCCAAGCGCAGCATTTCCGGCAGATCAAGGCAGATCACCCCACCCGACTCAAACGCCACGCCCCCCAGACCAGCAGCGGCAACGGCGCGCAGGGTATCGGGGCCAAGGGTCGGCAGGTCGATCCGGCGATCCTGTCCGGGCTTCGAGGCCTTGTAAAACAGCCCCCGCCCGCGTGCAGGGTCAGGCCGCAGGCCCAAGGGCAGCGCCGCGACCCCGGCAAGCATAGCATCGGTTCCCGGAAGCGCCTCGACCGCAAGGCAGGTGCCTTGCGTCACCACCGCGCCCTGCCCCACATCCACCGCGCCCAAGGCGGCAACGATGGTTGCGGCGCGGTCGGCATCGGCCTCGTCACGCGGAGTGACCGCTCCGGCAAGCACCCCCGGTCCCGGCAACAGTTGCGGTGCCAGATCCCCGACCCCCGCCACGCCAAAGCCCGCTTCGTCAAAGATGTCGATCACGGCACGCAAGGTGGCATCATCCCCCGCCGCCATCGCCTGCATGAGGCGCGGCAGCATCGCCGCCGTTTCCGGGTCCAGAAGCGACGGGTCCAGCCGGGGCCGGTTGACCGCGCCCGCAAACACCACGGTCTTGACGCCCTTCGCCTTCAAATCGCGCAGGAACGGCATCAGGCGCTCCACCCGAAAGGTCAGATCGGCCGTCAAACCTTCGGGCATAAACCCTTCCAGCACCGCCACCAGCGGTCTGGCCTTCATCTGCGCAACCAAGGCCGCAGGCAGCCGACCGCGGCCGGCAATCAGCGCAACCGACGCGCCCATGGTCATCGGCCGCCCTTTGGGGTCAGGAAACTGCGGTCGGATTTGGACAAGATGAAATCGGCAATCTCGCGCACCAGCGGGCTGTCACTTTCTTCGGCCAGCTTGCGGGCGCGGTCCAGAAAACTGCCCTCTTCCTGCGCCAATGTCTGATAGGCGGCGCGCAGCGCGGTGATCTCGGCCCGATCTACGCCCCGGCGCTTCAGGCCGACCAGATTCAGGCCGTCCAACTCTCCACGCGGGGCCTGCACAAGGCCGTAGGGGATCACGTCATTCGTGACCATGGTAACCGCGCCAATGATGGCCCCCTGTCCGATCCGCACCCATTGATGCACGCCGGAAAGTCCGCCCACGATAACGTCATCGCCCAGCACGCAATGCCCGGCAATGGCGACATGGTTGACCAGAATCACCCGGTCCCCGATCTGTGCGTCATGACCGACATGCGCCCCGGTCATGATCAGCACATCATCACCCACCCGCGTGACACCGCCACCGCCCTCGGTTCCTGGGTTCAGCGTTGCGCCTTCGCGGATCCGGACGCGTTTGCCGATGATCAGCCGGGTATGTTCGCCGACATATTTCAGATCCTGCGGCACCTCGCCGACAGTGGCGAAAGGAAAGATCACGCTGTCTTCACCAACTTCCGTCCAGCCAGTGAGCACAGCATGGGATTTCACCGTCACGCGGGCGTGCAGCGTGACTTCAGCGCCGATCAGGCAGAACGGTCCAACCTCGCAGCCTTCCCCGATCACGGCACCGGGTTCGACCACGGCCGAGGCATGGATACGGGCTGTCGGATGAATTGTCATGCCTTGGGAACGTCGAACATCGCCATGAAAGTCGCCTCGCAGGCCAGTTCGCCATCAACCATGGCCTTGCCTTCGAACTTCCACACCCGGCCCCCGCCCCGGACCGCCCGGACATGCAACTCCATCACATCGCCCGGCACGACCTTGCGGCGGAACTTCACTCCGTCAACGCCCATGAAAAAGACCTTGGCGTTCTTGTCGACCAGATCCATCGACAGCCCGACGAGGATTCCCGAGGTCTGCGCCATCGCCTCGATGATCATCACGCCCGGAAAGATCGGCATGCCGGGGAAATGGCCCTGAAACTGCGGCTCGTTCAAAGTGACGCATTTGATCCCGACACAGCTTTCGTTGAGCACGATGTCACGCACCTTGTCGATCAGAAGGAACGGATAACGGTGTGGAATGATCCGCTGGATCAGATCCAGATCGGCGGTGGTGACGGCGGTGGTGACGGCGGTTGCGTCCATTGTCTTGTCCCTTCCTGCCGGTCGAACGTCGGCCAGTTCTCTTGTCCTGTTGCTAGCAACTCATCCAGCGGGTGACAAGTTGGCCAGATGGTCCGACCAGGGCCTGCCGTGAGACCTTCAAGGCAAAGCTGTCTCCGTCCTAAGGCTGATCCGGCACAAGGGTGCCTTCGGAAAGCACGGAATCGACGCGGGTGATCGCTTCATCAGTGATGTCGATGGCAATCAACGAGAGGATCACCATGGATTTGTCGAGGATCGCAACCGCCTTCTTTTCACTGAGCAGGTCACCCAGCACCGGCACCACGGCCCGAAGGAATGCCTGTCGGTCATCATCGCGGCCGCGGGAAAGATTACGCGCCTTGGCGTCTTGCTCGTCACGGATACGCTCGACCTTTTCGTCAAATGCCGCAGCCAGCGCTGCAAACTCTTCAGCTGGCAAGAGCGCGCGCCGGGTTGTCAGGTCTTGCTCTTCGGCGATCAGTTCGGCCTCGATCCGGGCGTTTTCTTCCTCAAGAGCGCGCGTTGCCAGACGTTCCCGATCCAGACTCGCCCTGCCAAAGGCCGACTCTGCGAACAGGCGGTCCTGATCCAAGGTCAAGACTGCGGGCGTCCCCAAAGGGTCGGGGGCCGGACCTGGCTCTTGTGCCGGTGCCGCGCTGGCAAGGGTCAGACCCAAAGCGAACGGACCCAGCCAGCGCAAGACCTGCGCCCGGCAAACCCCGGCACGCATGATCAGAACCGGGTCGAGATGGTCAGATCGAAGCTTTGTTCCTTGTCGTAGTCTTCCTTCACCAGCGCACGGCTGAAGTTGAAGCGCAGGGGACCGATGGGCGTGGTCCAGAACACCGACAACCCGACCGACGCACGCGGATTGAAGCCGTCGTCAACCTCGCTGCCGCCGAAGCCGCTGGTGTTGTCCAGGCTCCAGACTGATCCCACGTCAAGGAAAGCGCCGCCGGTGATGCCATATTCTTCTGGCAGGCCCAGCGGGAAATCCGCCTCGAACCGCGCCACAGCAAACAGGTTGCCGCCAAGCGCATCCTGGTTGGTTGCATCAAGGTCACGCGGGCCGATCCCGTTTGGCTCAAATCCGCGGATCTTGCCGTTGCCAAAGAACCGTTCGGTCACCCGGCTGGTATTGTCGCCAAGCGAGGTCAACGCGCCACCCTCGAATATCGCCCGAACCGCGACTTCTTCGTTGAAGACGCGCGTTTCTGCCAAGGCGAGTGCCGTGGTCTGGATGTATTTCGTGTCACCACCGATGCCTGCGAAATCCTGACCAAAGCGCAGCAGGATCCCGCCCTTGGGGTTCAGACCGGTGATGCGCGTGTCATATTCGTAGCTGTAGCCGACAGAGACCGTGCGCAGCGCGCCAAGATCCACTTCGCCCTGAATGATCGGGGAATCGCCCGTGTAGTTGTAGATCTTGTCATCGGACAGACGCAGACGCAGGTCGATGTTGGACTGTTCACCCAAGGGGAACCCGATCCCTGTGGTAAGGCCGATGTTGCGGGTGTCATAAACCGAATTGGCGCTTTCCGATGTCCGGTAATAGGCGCCAAGGCTGAAGCTCAGATCACGGCCCAGAAGTGCGGGTTCCGTGAAGCTGAAGCTCGAATTCTGGGTGTCGGTGCCAGAACTGAGGCTGAGCGACAGGCGCTGGCCGCGCCCAAGGAAGTTTGTCTCGGAAAAGCCGATGTTTACACCGGTGCCGCTGGCGACGGAATAGGTCAGACCGAAGTTGAGCGAACCTGTCGGCTGCTCCTCGACATCGACATTCACCACCACCTGATCAGGGCCGGATCCCGGCTGCGCCTCGACCTGCGCGTCCGAAAAGAAGCCAAGCGCGCGGATGCGTTCCGCCGATTGCCGGATTTCACGCGGGTTGAAGGGATCGCCCTCCACCGTGCGGAATTGACGGCGGACCACCTGATCCAGCGTGGTCTGGTTGCCTTCGATGTCGATCCGTTCGACGAACACCCGTTCGCCCCGGACAATCGCAAATTCGATATCGACGGCCTGCCCGCGATCGTTGCGGGTGATCCGAGGCTCGACCCGAACGAAATTCAAGCCCTTCTTGAGGGCAAGGGTTTCCATCCGGGTGATGTTGTTGTCGATCAGAAGCGGCGAATAGGTCTGCCCGGACCGGATCTTGCGGACCGCCGCAAACTCGGCCGCGTCCACCCCTTCGATTTCCGAGACGACGGTCACTTCGCCAATGGTGTAGGCCAAGCCTTCACGGATGGTGAAGGACACGAAAGTGGCGTCACGCTCACGGCTGACCTCGGCGCTGGCATCCAGCACCTGAAAGTCGATGTAGCCGCGCGACAGGTAGAAGTCGGTCAGAACCTTCTTGTCCAGTTCCAGACGTTCGGCAACGAAGGTGTCACGCTGAATGAAGGTACGCAGGAACCCTGCCTGCTTGGTTTCCAGAACCTGCCGCAGACGGCGGTCCGAAAATGCGCGGTTGCCGATAAAGGACAGACGCTCCACCTCGACCACACGGCCTTCGGTGACTTCGAACACCAGATCGATACGGTTGTCCGACCGGCGGATGATCTTTGGCGTGACACTTGCGGCAATGCGGCCAGAGACGCGATAGGCCTCGGCAATGGCAGCAGCATCCGATTCGGCAACGCTGGGCGAATAGACGCGGCGGGATTGCGATTGCACCAGTTCGGCCAGCTGCTCATCCTTCAGCCGTTTGTTGCCTTCGAAGTTGATCACGTTGACGATCGGGTATTCCCTGACCCGGATCAAAAGCGTCGAACCTTGCGGCACAAGTTCAACCGTTTCGAACAGGCCAGAGTTTACAATGCGCTGATAAGCGTCGTTCAGCGCGGCCGCAGAAACCTCTGCCCCGCGGCCGATTCCGGCGTAGCTTAGAATCGTCGCCTGATCGACGCGATCATTTCCCTCGATCACGACGTTCGAAAAGCTGAAGACCTGCGCGTAGGCCGGCGTAAGGAACGGCGCAGAAGCCGTTGCGGCGCCGATAAAAACCGCCGTTGCCAACAGGCGCGCGCGCGCCCCGGCCTTGGACGACCGTCCCCTGATCCTGCGGAAGGTCCCTTGCATCATGCGTCCCCGTCGTTCCATGCCGTTTGAGTTTGACTAGCGGGAAAGCCATGCTTTGTCAAAAGCATGCGGTCCCTGTGGATAACTTTCCCACATGTTGTGGTATGCGGCCCATGACTGCGAAAAAGGCATCGCCGCCGTTTCAGGCTCAGACGCAGATCAGATCCCGGCTCAGCGCGAAGGCCATCAGGCCCAGCACCAGTGTCAGGCCGATTGACATCAGAACGCGCAAGGCTCGGTCCGACGGTGGGCGGCGCATCACCGCCTCGTAGGCGTGAAACACCAGATGACCACCATCAAGCACCGGGATCGGGAACAGGTTCAGGATCCCGACACCCAAGGACAGGATGGCCATCATGCTGATGAAATCGATGGCCCCTTTGCGCGCAGCATCGCCCATGGTTTCCGCCATGCCGATCGCGCCCGACAGGTTGCAGGTGCTGAGCTGGCCCACGATCATCTTTCCAAGGCTGCGGAACGTGGTGGTGGTGATCGTCCACATCTGCGCCCCGGAAAGCTGCACCGCCTCCAACAGACCGGGCTGTCGGGTGGCCGGTTCGAAAGCTGCACCGCTTTCAAGACCGATCAGATAGCGTTCCTCGAAGGTGCCGTCCTCTTTCGGCAGGGCGCGGACCCTGGGAGTCAGCGTCACGTCGAAAGTAGCGCCGTCGCGCCAGACCGTCAGGTCGATCGGCGCACCTTCCGTCGCCTTCACGATATCGGGCAATTGCGCGAAGGCGCTGACATCCTGCCCGCCCGCGCGGATGATCACGTCGCCGCCTTTCAGTCCTGCATCCATGGCCGCAGACCGGATCGACACGCCCGCCACAAGCGCCGGAAGCGGGTGCGGACCGGCGACGTCGACTGTCGTGTCGCCACGGCGCAGCGTCCAGACCACCGGCTCATCCACGGGCAGGTCGCGCGCAACCGTCGCAAAGGTTTCCCGATCAGGCGTGGCGCTGCCGTTCAGGGCCAGAACCACATCGCCCGCCACAAGCGAGGTTTCGACCCCGGGCAGAGCCAGAGCCTTGCCGACCGTCACCTCGTCCCGAGGGATGCCAAGCGCCAGGATGATCCCCATGAGGAGCAGAAAGGTCAGGATGAAGTTGGCCACCGGACCGGCAACAACCGTAGCCGACCGCGCCCACAGCGGGGCGCCAGCCATGGTATGGCGGCGTTCACGAGCTGACAGCCCCGACACATCCGCGTGCCGGACCGAGGTCGCATCGGCATCGCCCATGAACCTGACATAGCCACCGAAGGGAACAGCAGCGACCTGCCAGCGGGTGCCGCGCTTGTCGAGGCGGCTCCACAGCACCGGGCCGAAGCCAACCGAGAACACCTCGGAATGGATGCCGGACCAGCGCCCGACAATATAGTGGCCGTATTCATGGACGAAGACGATGATCGACAGGGCCACGATGAAAAAGAACACCGTCCAGGCCGTGCCGCCGATGGCTGCGATGAAGTCCATGCCTTAGCGGCTCCTTGCCTTTTGGCTTGCGATCTCGCCCGCCCTTATCCTTGCCAGATGGTCCATTGCCACCACATCCTCAAGGGCCTCCGGCAGATTTGATCGGCCCATTTCCGGCTCAAGCGCCTCCAGCGTGTCTTCGACCACGCCCGCCATGTCCATGAAGCCGATGCCACCTGCCAGAAAATGATCGAGCGCAATTTCCTTGGCCGCGTTGAAGGCGGCCCCCGCAAGCCCACGCCGCGCCATCACCTCGCGCGCAAGCCGCAGCGCGGGGTAGCGGGCCATTTCCGGCGCGCGGAAGGTCAGCGTCGCCACCTGCGCCAGATCCAGCCGCGCCACCGGCAGCGCGTCGCGCGCGGGCCAGTTCAGCGCGTATCCGATCGAATGGCGCATGTCGGGCGCGCCCATGTGCGCCATGATCGCCCCGTCATGAAAACCGACCATCGAGTGGATCAGGGATTCAGGGTGGATGATCACCTCGACCTGATCCGGGGTGACGCCGAAAAACTCCCGCGTCTCGATCACCTCGAGCGCCTTGTTGAACATCGAGGCCGAATCGATGGTGATCCGCTGCCCCATCGCCCAGTTCGGATGCGCCAGCGCCTCTTTGACGGTGGCCTTGGCCAGAGCTTCCAGCGGCCAGTCGCGCAGCGCGCCCCCCGATGCGGTCAGGATGATCCGTTCCACCGCGCCGATGTCTTCCCCTGTCAGCGCCTGAAAGATTGCCGAATGTTCGCTGTCGACCGGCAGGATCGTGGCACCATGAGCCGCCGCCTCGGCCAGCAGAAGCGGCCCCGCGGTCACGAGGCTTTCCTTGTTGGCCAGCGCCAGCGTCGCGCCATGCCTGAGCGCCCGGAACCCCGGCACAAGGCCGGCCGCCCCGACAATCGCGCTCATCACCCAGTCGGCCGGGCGATCTGCCGCTTCGGCAATCGCTTCCGGCCCGGCCGCGGTCTCGACCCCGGACCCCGCCAGCCTGTCGCGCAATTCCGCCAGACTGGAAGCGTCAGCACAAACCGCCACTTCGGCCCGCAATTCACGCGCCATGTCGGCCAGCCGCGTGATGTTCTGCCCTCCTGTCAGGGCAACCACCCGATAGGCATCCGCGCCCCCGGCACGCTGGATCAGATCAAACGTCTGTTCACCGACAGACCCCGTCGCCCCGAAGATGGAAATGCTGCGCAACCGTCAGCCCCCGATCGCAGGGGCCACGGGCAGGAACAGCTCAAGCGCCATCACCGCGACCACCGCACCGATAAATGCATCGAACCGGTCCAGCACCCCGCCATGCCCCGGGATAAGCCGCGAGGCATCCTTGACCCCAGACCGCCGCTTCAGCCAGCTTTCTGCCACATCCCCCATCTGCCCGGCAAAGGCGACGATGGGAGACAGCACGATCAACCAGATCCCGCCATGACCGGCCGACCAGAAGGCCGCCCCCACCAGCGCCGCCCCGATCCAGCCCGCCACCGTGCCGGACCACGTCTTTTTCGGGCTGATCGCGGGCCAGAACTTCGGCCCGCCAAGCATCCGCCCCGCGAAATAGCCCAGCACGTCCGAGGCAATGACCACCGCCACCAGCCACAGGATCGCCAGCGTCCCTGCCCCGTCGCGCAGGTCTACCAGACCATATCCCGCAAGCATGATGGCCAGCGCATAGGCCGATGACAGTCTGCGGTCGCGCCGGGGCGTCAGGGCCAGCATCAGCGTCGGCACCACAAGGAACAAAACCGCCACTTCGGTCCGCAAGACCAAGGCCGCCGTCAGCGCCGCCCCCGCCACCACACCCAGGGTCACCGGAGTATTCCGCCGGGCAGGCGCGGTCATCGTGGCCAGCTCCCACATCATAAGGGCGGTCAACACGATGACCAACGCGGCAAACGCTATCCCGCCCAGCCAGATTTCCGCCGCCCCCACAAGGATCATGACGATAGCCGACAGGATCCGTGTGCGCAGGTCGCCCCACTTCGCGGTTGCAGTCTGACCGTCGGGCAACGGCGCAGGCGTCATCCCTGCACCCCGCCGAAGCGTCGTTCGCGGTTGGAAAAGCGATTGACGATTCCGGCCAGTTCCTCGGCCGTGAAATCCGGCCAGAGCGTGCCGGTGAATTCATATTCGGCATAGGCCGCCTGCCATGGCAGGAAGTTCGAGGTCCGGGTCTCGCCCGAGGTGCGGATCACAAGGTCGGGGTCCGGCAGGCCGCCGGTATCCAGGCGCTCGGCAAAGGCGGCTTCGGTCAGGTGGCGGGGGTCCAGAAGGCCCGAGGCCACCTCATCGGCAATCTTGCGCGCCGCGCGAAAGATCTCATCCCGCCCACCGTAATTGACCGCGACCGTCAGGTTCAGCCGGTCCAGCCCCGCCGTCCGCGCCTCGATCCCGGCCATGAGACGCTGGAGTTTCGGATCAAGCCTGCCGCGTTCCCCGATAAAGCGCATCCGCACGCCCGCCTGTGCCAGCCTTTCGGCCTCGCGTTCGATGTAGCGGGCGAAAATCGACATCAAACCAAGGACTTCTTCGGTGGACCGCTTCCAGTTCTCGGTTGAAAAGGCGTAAAGGGTCAGCCATTTGATCCCAAGATCAGGGGCGGTGCGCACGATCTCGCGCACCCGTTCTGCCCCACGCCGATGGCCAACAAGACGCGGCCAGCCCCGATTGGTGGCCCAGCGGCCGTTGCCATCCATGATTATCGCCAGATGATTGACCGGCCTAAGGCCGACCTCGTTCTGCAAGTCCTTGGACAACGGCCGTCCCTCCCGCCAGACCCTCTGGTCAGACCTGCATGATTTCCTGCTGCTTGGCTTCCAGCGCCCGGTCGACCGCGGCAATCGCCTTGTCGGTCAGTTCCTGCACTTCTTCGGACCACATCTTCTGGTCATCCTCGCCCATGCCGGACGCCTTGGCCTTCTTGATCTGGTCCATCCCGTCACGGCGGATGTTGCGGATCGCCACCTTGGCGTTTTCGGCATAGGTGCCGGCAACCTTGGAGAGCTCGCGCCGACGTTCCTCGTTCAGTTCGGGGATCGGCAGGCGGATCAGCGGGCCATCGCTGATCGGGTTGATCCCGATACCGCTTTCGCGGATCGCCTTTTCGATCTTAGAGATCATCGCCTTGTCCCAGACGTTGATCACCACCATCCGCGGTTCCGGCACGTTGACCGTGCCAAGCTGGTTGATCGGGGTCATCTGGCCATAGGCGTCAACCTGGATCGGCTCCACGATCGACGCCGAGGCCCGGCCGGTGCGCAACGAGGCGAATTCGGTCTTGAGCGCGTTCATCGCGCCATCCATCCGGCGTTGCAGCGCGTCGGTGTCGATTTCAAGGTCGTCTGCCATGAAGAAGGCTCCTTACTTCAGCCCGCCGGTCACGGCGAGGTCGCGATTTCCGGCTCTATAGCAGAGCCGCAGCCCGTGGGTATAGGCCAAAGCCGCAAGTCTTTGAAGCCCAAGGGCAGGATGGCAGCTCCCGACCGGCGATTCGCATTTGATTCGTGTCCGTGCGATGAACCATGCCGCAAGCTGGGCGGCCAAGCCGGAAAGTCCGGCTTCAGCCTTGCACGCGCGTATAAGTCCCCTCGCCCGCCAGAATGCCGCGAAATCCCCCCGGCTCGTCAAGCGAGAAGACGATGATCGGCAGGTCGTTGTCACGGGCCAGTGCGATGGCAGTGGCATCCATGACGCCAAGGTGCTTTTCCAACACCTCGTCATAGCTCACTTCATTATAACGCTTCGCATCTGCATGCTTTTTGGGATCCTTGTCATAGACCCCGTCGACCTTGGTTCCCTTGAAGATCGCCTGACAGGCCATTTCGGAGGCGCGCAGGGTCGCCGCGGTGTCGGTCGTGAAATAGGGGTTGCCGGTGCCGGCGGCAAAGATGCAGACCCGCTTCTTTTCCAGATGCCGGACGGCGCGGCGACGGATGTAGGGCTCACATACCTGATCCATCGGGATGGCGCTGATGACCCGGGTGAAAACCCCGATCTCCTCCAGGGCCGACTGCATCGCCAGCGCGTTCATCACTGTTGCCAGCATCCCCATGTAATCCGCCGTGGTGCGTTCCATCCCCTGGGCGCTGCCTTGCAAACCCCTGAAAATGTTGCCGCCCCCGATGACCATGCAGATCTCGACCCCAAGGTCGCGGACCGACTTAACCTCTTGGGCAATCCGCGCAACGGTGGGCGGATGCAGGCCATAGCCCTGATCCCCCATCAGCGCCTCGCCCGAGATCTTCAGCATCACGCGGCTGTATTTCACCGCAGCACCGGTTTCGGTGGCTGTTCCGGACATGGCACCCCCTGCATATCGTTTTCTGTTTGGACTGAGCCGCAAAATGTCGCAAAACCGCGGCGGGTTCAACCGGGGATCGGGCGGGGTTCGGGATGCGGATCGAAAGCATTTCACGCGAGGCGCCGGTGTTGATCGCCGGGCCGACCGCAAGCGGCAAATCGGCGCTGGCGATGGAAATCGCGGCGCGCGACGGGCGGCTGATTGTCAATGCCGATGCGTTGCAAGTCTATGATAACTGGCGGATTCTGACGGCCCGACCCAGCCCCGAAGACGAAACGGCCTTGCCCCATGCGCTTTACGGGCATGTCGCGCGGGACATCGCCTATTCTGTGGGACACTGGCTGCGCGAGGTGGCCCCTCTCTTGTCGCGGCCTGTGGTGATCGTGGGGGGAACGGGGCTCAATTTCAATGCCTTGACCCGTGGTCTGGCCGAAATCCCGGAAACTCCGGCCGGGATTCGGGCCGAGGCGGATGCCCGGATCAAGGCTGAGGGGCATGAGCGGCTTCTGGCCGAGCTTGACCCCGAAACCGCCGCGCGGATCGACCATCAGAACGGCGTCCGTGTTCAGCGCGCGTGGGAGGTGCTGCGTGCCACCGGGCGCGGGCTTGCGGCGTGGCAGGCCGAAACACCGCCGCCCCTCTTGCCACGTGACCAAGTCGAAGCCATTGCTCTTGCACCGGAAACCGGTTGGCTGAACGACCGTATCGACCGCCGTTTCGCCGCGATGCTGGCCAATGGCGCGCTGGACGAGGCGCGGGCGAACCTTCCCGGCTGGAACCCCGCCCTGCCATCGTCACGCGCCATCGGCGGGCCGGAACTGATCGCTTGCCTCCAAGGCCGGATCAGCCTTGACGAAGCCGCCGAGGCCGCTGTTGTCGCAAGCCGCCAATACGCCAAGCGGCAGCGAACATGGTTCAGATCGAACATGGCTGACTGGAGGCAGCTTTCCTTGCCTTGACTTGGGGTTGCGAGGTGAACTTACAGCAAGAAACTGGTCATCCACAGGGTTATGCACAGGATTTTGCAACATCGGTGGGTAACTTGGGCCGCCTGCGTCCGATTTTGCTTGGGATGTGATGCCCGCGCTGCTTAAGCTTGCGGCTAAACGCCATTCCCGTGGGATATTTCGCCATGACTGTCGCTTCGCCCGCTTCGCCATCCCGGCTTGTCGCGATTCCGCGCCTCATGGCAGGGGGTCGCTGGCGGGTAGAGGCGATGCGGTCAATCTCGGAACCGTGCTTCTTGTGGTTCACGAAGGGTCAAGGCCGGATCACCATCTCGGGGGTGACCCGGGGCTACACGGCGCACAACGCCATCTACATTCCGGCTGGTGTCATGCATGGGTTCGAAGCCGGGCCACAGGTGTTTGGCGCGGCGCTCTTCTTCGGTCGTGATACCGACATCGTGCTGCCGAAGACCCCGCTGCACCTGCGCATCCGCGAAGTGCATGCCCAACAGGAAGTGAACATCCTGCTGGACGCCATCCAGCGCGAGATCGAGAGCGACACCCCCGCGCATGATCGGGCGACCCGACATTACATCGGCCTTCTGGGCGTCTGGCTGGAACGGCAGGCCCGCAAGGCCGACCCGGATTCCCCGCGACCGGATGCGACGCGGCGGCTGGTCGCGCGCTACACCGCGCTTTTGGAACGCAACTTCCGTACTGGCATGGGCGTGGCTGATTTCGCCACCGCGCTGGGTGTAACGCCCACCCATCTGACGCGGTGCTGCAACAGCGCCTGCGGCCGCCCCGCAAGCGCCTTGCTGCAAGACCGCCGCATCTTCGAGGCACGCAAGCTGCTGACGGAAACGCGGATGCCGGTGGGGCGGATCGCAGAGCAACTTGGCTTCAACTCTCCGGCCTACTTCACCCGAGCTTTCCACCATCTGACGGGGAAATCACCTTCCAGCTTCCGTCGCGGCGCCTGATCGCGCGAATTCGGCAGAGAATTGGACGTTTTCGACAGGTAAATGTCGTAAATTTGCTGTCATGCGGCGAAAGCAGCCGTTGACGTCAGGCTCAAAAAGTTGCGCAATGGGCCGTGGGGTGCGCCGATGCGCAGACTGGCGGCAGCGGAAACCGGCAAACCGGACCAAGACGTCGGACTGAGTGAATGCGTTACCAAAACCAACAAACAAAAATACCTGTCAGGGAGACAAGAATGACCTACAAGACCCGCGCTGCCGCGCTTCATCCGGCAGCAAAGATGCACGCCGAAGAGTTTGCGGCCGGCAAGATCAGCCGCCGCGAATTTCTCACTCGCACCACCGCTATGGGCGTCTCTGCCGTCGCAGCTTATGGCCTGATCGGCCTGCCCACCCCGGCACAAGCCGAAGCCCACGCCAAGGTTGGCGGTATCGTCCGCTGCGCCATGGAAGTGAAAGGCACCAAGGATCCGCGTCTGGCTGACTGGCCGCAGATTTCCAACGTCTATCGCGGCTGGCTGGAATATCTGATCCAGTACAACTCGGACGGCACTTTCGAAGGCCGCCTGCTGGAAAGCTGGGAAGCCAACGAGGATGCGACTGTCTACACGCTGAAGGTCCGCCCGGGCGTGACCTGGAACAACGGCGATGCCTTCACCGCCGATGACGTGGTGCGCAACTTCGCCCGCTGGACCGACGGCAATGTCGAAGGCAACGCGATGGCCAGCCGCTTCCTCGGTCTGGTGGACGAAGCGACAAAGAGCCTGCGCGAAGGTGCCGTGGTCAAGGTTGACGACATGACGGTCCAGCTGAACCTGTCCACCTCGGACGTGGCTGTGGTTCCGAACCTGGCCGACTACCCGGCTGCCGTTGTCCATGCCAGCTTTGTTGACGGCGAAGATCCTTCGGCAAACCCGATCGGCACCGGTCCTTACGTTCCGCAGGAAATCTCGGTCGGCCAGAAGGCCGTTCTGGTCCGCGCGCCGAACCACAACTGGTGGGGCGGCACGGCACCTTTGGACGAGATTCACTACATCGACTTTGGTACCGACCCGTCGACCATGGTGAACCTCGCCGCTTCGGACGAGATCGACGCCAACTACGAGACAACGGGTGATTTCATCGAGCAGATGGAAACGCTTGGCTGGCAGCGCAAGGAAGTGGTCACGGCCGCAACCCTCGTTGTGCGGATGAACTCGGCCACGTCCGATCTTTACAAGGACAAGGCTGTGCGTCAGGCCATCCAGCTGGCGGTCGATCCGGCGGTCGTGCTGGAACTGGGTTACAACAACCTTGGCACCACCGCAGAAAACCACCATTCCTGCCCGGTTCACCCGGAATATGCCGAGCTTCCGGCGCAGGTGATCAACCCGGCCAATCTGAAACCGGCGCTGGAAGCAGCCGGGCTCGGCGACGCCGAACTTGAGATCATCTCGCTGGACGACGGGTTCGAAGCCTCGACCACCGCAGCCGTGGTGGCACAGCTGAAAGACGCCGGCGCGAACGTGAAGCACACGGTCATGCCGGGTTCGACCTTCTGGAACGACTGGCAGAAGTATCCCTTCTCCTCGACCACCTGGAACCACCGGCCGCTGGCAGTGCAGAACATGGCACTTGCCTATACTTCAACCGGGTCGTGGAACGAATCCGGCATGGCCAATGCCGAGTTCGACGCCGCAATGACCAAGGCGCTGTCGCTGGCCGACGCGGATAAGCGGCGTGAGGTCATGGCGACGCTGCAATCGATCCTGCAGGATGAAGGCTATATCATCCAGCCCTACTGGCGGTCGCTGTTTGCCCACGTCAAGGAAGGCTTCAACGTCGAGCGTCACCCGTCGAACGAGCATCACCACTACAAGTGGTCGCTCGTCTGACGCAGGCAACGGACCGGGCGCGCGGATGACGCGCGCCCGGCAAACCACAGCTACCCCCGCCATCCGCCGCCGCCCGAAAGGGTCGGCCTGATTGCCCGCAGGGAGCAAAGGCTACAGCCATGCTGACTTTCATCGCGCGCCGACTGGGGCTTATGCTTCTGACGGCTTTCGTCCTTACCTTCGTGGTCTTCTTTCTGACCAACCTGCCACCGAACCTTGAAAAGCTGGCGCGCAGCGAAGGCTCGGTGCGGATGACGGATGAATCCGTTGCCGCCTGGATCGAACAAAATGGCCATGGCGGGTCGGTCTTTGCCCGGTATGGCCAGTGGCTTGGGGTTGTCCCCGGCTGGACCCGCACCGATGACAAGGGGGTGACGCGCGGCCGCTGCATCCAACCGCGACAAGACCCGGCCGAAGCCGCGCGCTTCTGCGGGATCCTGCAAGGCGACTGGGGCTTTTCCACCTTCTTCAAGAAAGACGTCCTGCCGTCCCTGTCCGAGAAACTGGCCGCAACCGGCTGGCTGATGATGTGGGTGATGATCGTGATGGTGCCGACAGCGCTGGTTATCGGCGTCGTGTCCGGCATGCGCGAAGGCAGCCGGACTGACCGCGTCCTGTCCACCTTCTCCATCGCCTCGACAGCCACGCCGGAATATGTGTCGGGGGTCATTCTTGTGGCGCTGTTCGCCTCTCCGGTCACCGGGCTTTCGCCGATGCTGGCGGAATGGGGCTGGATCGACGGGCGGACCCTGTTTCAGGGTGCCGCCTCGCCCGACCGGATCACCTTCTGGAGCTTTACCCTGCCGGTCCTGACCATCGCCCTTTATGGCATCGGCTATATCGCCCGGATGACCCGTGCCTCGATGACCGAGGTGATGACGGCGCAATACATCCGCACCGCGCGGCTGAAAGGGGTCAGCTTCGGTCAGGTGGTTGTGCGGCACGCGCTGCGCAACGCGCTGATCGCGCCGTTCACCGTGATCATGCTACAGTTCCCATGGCTTTTGAACGGCGTCGTGATTGTTGAAACCTTGTTCAATTACAAGGGCTTCGGCTGGACGCTGGTCCAGGCTGCCGGCAACAATGACATCAACCTGCTGCTCGGCTGTTCGGTCGTGGCTGTGTTCGTGGTGCTGGTGACCCAGCTTATCTCGGACATCGGCTATGTCTTCCTGAACCCGCGCATCCGGCTTTCATAAGGGGCGTCACCATGGACGAACTACTTTCCTGGGGTGCCATTCTCGGCCGGGTCGCGGTGCAATTCCTGCCGGTCTGGATTGCGCTTGTGGTCACCTATGCCGTCTCCATCACCTTCAAGCGGCGGCTGGGGCTTTATGGCAAGCTCTTTGACAGCCCGGTCGGCATGATCGGCTTTGGGATCGTGATGTTCTGGGTCTTCACGGCACTTTTTGCCGACCAGGTCATTACCCATGACCCGCTGGCGCAGTTTTCCGGCATGAAGAACAAGGTGCCAGGCACCCCGCTGGCCAATTCGCCCGAGGGCCAGTATGGCTGGTTCCTGTTCGGCGGCGACCATCTGGCCCGCGATGTCTTCAGCCGGATGGTGATGGGCGCGCGCTCGGTCTTGTCGATCGCCCCGGCGGCCACGGCCTTCGCCTTCATGGTCGGCATCACGCTTGGGGTGCCTGCGGGCTATTTCGGCGGGCGGCTCGACACATCGCTGTCGTTCATTGCCAACCTTGTGCTGGCCTTCCCGGTGATCCTGCTGTTCTACCTTCTGGTCACGCCCGAGATCCGGCTGACCGGAATCCCGGTGGTGCTGGCTGCGGTCCTGTTCATCTTTCCGATCATCTTCCTGACCATCCTGTTCAACGCGCGCTATTTCACTGACCCGAAAAAGCGCAACCTCTATGTCGGGATCGTTCTGGTGCTTGGCTTCTGGGCCTATTCCGGTCTGGCCTTCAACATGGATCCCTTGGGCGTCTGGTCGATGGACCCGAACCTTCTGAACGTCTTCGTATCGGTCGTCTTCGTGAACTCGCCCACCGTGTTCCGCATCGTGCGCGGCATCGTGATGGACCTGAAGGCGCGCGACTATGTGGCTGCGGGCCAGACCCGGGGCGAAGGCCCATGGTACATCATGCTGTGGGAGATCCTGCCCAACGCACGCGGGCCGCTGATCGTCGATTTCTGCCTGCGCATCGGCTACACCACGATCCTGCTTGGTACCCTTGGCTTCTTTGGCCTTGGCGTGGCACCGGACAGCCCGGACTGGGGCTCGACCATCGATGATGGCAGGAAGACGCTCAGCCTCTTTCCCCATGCCGCTGTCGTTCCCGCACTGGCCCTGATGAGTCTGGTCCTCGGCCTCAACCTTCTGGCCGACGGCCTGCGTGAAGAAAGCCTTAGGGACTGATGCCTGCCCGGCTTTCATCTGTCCCGAAATATCCCGGGGGTCCGGGGGCTGGCCCCCGGTCCCGCCCGCTCCAGCAATCGCGAGGCTGCCATGACTGAGAACACCTGGGATCCATCAAAGCCAATCCTCGAGATAGAGAATCTTTCGATCTCGTTCTTCACCCGCCTGCGCGAGATTCCGGCGGTGATGGATTTTTCCTGCAGCGTCATGGCAGGCGAGGCGATGGGTCTGGTCGGCGAAAGCGGTTGCGGCAAATCCACCGTGGCGCTGGCGGTGATGCGCGACCTTGGCAAGAACGGCAAGATCGTCGCAGGATCGATCAAGTTCAAGGGCCGCGACCTGACCAATATGGACGATGAAGAACTGCGCCACATCCGCGGCTCCGAGATCGCGATGATCTATCAGGAACCGATGGCCTCGCTGAACCCGGCGATGAAGATCGGCGCGCAGCTGGCCGAAGTGCCGATGATCCATTCCGGCATGTCAAAGGATGAGGCGTGGAAACTGGCCCGCCAGATCGTCGCCGACGTCCGCCTGCCGGACCCTGACCGGATCATCAACGCCTATCCGCATCAGCTTTCGGGCGGCCAGCAGCAGCGCATCGTCATCGCCATGGCGCTGATGGCCAAGCCCGCGCTTCTGATCCTCGATGAACCCACCACCGCGCTTGACGTGACGGTGGA
This sequence comes from Tabrizicola sp., assembly GCF_030373185.1. Taxonomy (GTDB): domain Bacteria; phylum Pseudomonadota; class Alphaproteobacteria; order Rhodobacterales; family Rhodobacteraceae; genus Tabrizicola. Next base: position 545,181 of record NZ_JAUCZH010000001.1, on the reverse strand, counting down.
AGCCGGGATCGTCGATCTGGTCAAGGAACTGGGCGAAAAATACGGCACCTCGATGCTGTTCATCAGCCACAACCTTGGTCTGGTGATGGATGTCTGCGACCGGATCTGCGTCATGTACTCTGGCGAGGCCGTGGAAACCGGCAATGTTGTCGAGGTTTTCGACAAGATGCGCCACCCCTATACGCAGGCTCTCTTCCGTTCGATCCCGCTGCCGGGCGCTGACAAGAACGCCCGACCGCTGATTTCGATTCCCGGCAACTTCCCCCTGCCCCACGAACGCCCTCCGGGCTGCAACTTCGGCCCGCGCTGCGATTACTTCGAGAAGGGCCGCTGCGATGCCGCCGACATCCCGATGGATCCGGTACCCGGCGGCGACCGCCACGGCTCGCGCTGCCTGCGCTGGACCGAGATTGACTGGGACGCCCCCCCCGCCAAGCGGGCGGTCAAGCAAAAGGCCCCGATCGGCGAAGTCGTGCTGAGGATGGAAGATCTCAGGAAATACTATGACGTGGCCACGGGCGCTTTTGGCGGTGGCGAGAAGAAGGTGGTCAAGGCCAACGAAACCCTCAGCTTCGAGGCGCGAGAGGGTGAAACCCTTGCCATCGTCGGTGAAAGCGGCTGCGGCAAGTCGACCTTTGCAAAGGTGCTGATGGGGCTGGAAACGGCCACTTCCGGGTCAATCATGCTGTTTGATGAAAATGTGCAGTCGACCCCGATCCAGAAGCGCAACACCGATACGGTGTCCTCGGTGCAGATGGTGTTCCAGAACCCCTTCGACACGCTGAACCCGTCGATGAATGTCGGCCGCCAGATCATCAGGGCGCTGGAGATCTTCAAGCATGGCAATTCGGACGCCGAACGCCACGCTCGGATGCTGGAACTTCTGGATCTGGTGAAACTGCCCCGCGCCTTTGCCGACCGGATGCCGCGCCAGCTTTCCGGCGGACAGAAGCAGCGTGTCGGGATCGCGCGGGCCTTTGCGGGCGGGGCCAAGGTGGTGGTGGCAGATGAGCCGGTTTCGGCGCTGGATGTCAGCGTGCAGGCCGCCGTCACCGATCTCTTGATGGACATCCAGCGCGAGAACCGGACCACGCTTCTGTTCATCAGCCACGACCTGTCCATCGTGCGCTATCTGTCTGACCGGGTCATGGTGATGTATCTTGGCCATGTGGTCGAGATGGGGACCACCGATCAGGTCTTCCAGCCGCCCTATCACCCCTATACCGAGGCGCTTTTGTCTGCTGTGCCGATTGCCGATACCAAGATCACCCGCAAGCGGATCGTGCTGGAAGGTGACATCCCCTCGGCAATGAATCCCCCGCCGGGCTGCCCGTTCCAGACCCGGTGTCGCTGGAAGTCTCAGGTTCCGGGCGGCCTTTGTGACCGCGAGATGCCCCCGGTTCAGGTGCTGGAAGGCGGCCATAACATCAAGTGCCACCTGTCGGCCGAAATTCTTGCCAGCATGGAACCGGTTATCAAGATGGCGGCTGAATAGACCGTGCCTGCAATCAAAGATCGGCGGGGCGGGCGCTTCAGCCCGCCTTAGCCAAGGATCGCCTTGACGTAATTCTCGGTCTCGGCATAGGGCGGGATACCGTCATGCTGTTCCACGGCACCCGGTCCGGCATTGTAGGCGGCAAGGGCCAGCCGCCAGCTGCCGAACTTGTCATACATCATCCGGAGATAGCGCGCGCCGCCGTCAAGGTTCTGGGCCGGGTCATCAATCTTGACCCCCAGACTATCGGCTGTCCCCGGCATCAGCTGCGCGAGCCCCGTGGCCCCCTTGTGCGATACCGCCCCCGGGTTCCAGCCGCTTTCCTGCTGGACCAGCCGCAAGAACAGGTCTTCGGGAATGCCATGCTTGCGTGCGGCGGCCTTGGCCACCTCCAGGTATTCGCCCTTGTAGCTGCCCTTGTAGCGCGGCGTTGCTTCCGCAATCCCGGCTTCGCCCTTCTTGAACTTGGGCGTCAGCTTGACCGATCCACTGTATTGCTTGGAAAGCTTTTCATCGATCAGCCGGGACTGGGATTGAAACAGCGCATTGCGGGACTTGGTGGACCCGGTCAGCTTCAACCCTTCGGCAAGCGGCGCGGACGCCGACATTGCAAACGCAAAGACTGCACCGGTGAAACCGGTGACGCATTTTCCAAGATTACCCACGCGGCCCACCCATAGCAGCAGCAACCGTCAAACTATAGCGGACTGCCACCAGATTTCCAGCCGCAATCCGGCTGGTCTTGTCCACTGCCCCTGAACCATCCGCGGTCCGGAGCAACCTTTTGCCGATATCTGCGCACCAAGGCGAGTTGCGGCTGCCTATAGCGTCGGTATAGGTTTGTTAACCAAACGGCGGTGAAGCTGCCGTGGCGACACATACAGGGAGAATCGCATGGCGGGGTCGGTCAACAAGGTCATCATCGTGGGCAACCTCGGCCGCGACCCGGAGGTGCGGAATTTCCCGAATGGCGGCAAGGTTGTGAACCTGCGCATCGCCACCTCGGAAAACTGGCGCGACAAGCAGACGGGTGAACGCAAGGAACGCACCGAATGGCATTCGGTTGCGATCTTCAACGAAGCGCTGGGCAAGATTGCCGAACAGTATCTGCGCAAAGGGTCGACCGTCTATATCGAGGGCCAGCTTGAGACCCGCAAATGGCAGGACCAGTCCGGGGCAGACCGCTATACGACCGAGGTCGTGGTCCGGCCCTTCCGGGGCGAGTTGACGCTGCTGGGTGGCCGTGACAGCGGCGGCTCGGGTGGCGGCGGTGGCGGCGGATATGACGACCGTGGCGGTCAGGACGACTATGGCAGTCAGGGAAGCGGCTCGTCTTCGGGCGGACGCGGGGGATCGGGCGGTTCATCTTCGGGCGGTTCATCTTCGGGCGGGCGGTCCGACATGGATGATGAAATTCCGTTCTGACCGGGCGTTCTGGCCGGCATCGTCCCGGCATCGTCCCGGCATCGTTCCGGCGGCTCTGGACCTTGACCCGGCTATTCCCTATATAATCGGTCAACATCCATGAAGACGCCGGGGCAAACGCGATGCAGGACCAGATCGAGGGCAAACCGCTGATCAAGCCCTCCAGCACCGACCATCCGCTTTATCCGCAGATCGTCGAGGCGTGCCGGACAGTGTTCGACCCGGAAATTCCGGTGAACATCTACGATCTTGGTCTGGTCTACACGATCGAGATTGGCGCCGATTCCGAAGTTGACGTCACCATGACCCTGACCGCCCCCGGCTGCCCGGTGGCCGGTGAAATGCCAGGATGGGTGGCCGAGGCGATCGAGCCCTTGCCCGGGGTCAAGCATGTCGATGTCCATATGACCTTTGACCCGCCATGGGGCATGGACATGATGTCCGACGAGGCCCGGCTAGAACTGGGCTTCATGTAACCGAAGGCTAAGGCTTGAACGGGTTCCCGGTCGGGACTACCTTCAGGTCAACCGAAAGGACCGCAGATGTTCGGCATTCCCGGCAAGGCCGCTGTCACCCTGACCCCCGCCGCCACCCGCCAGATCGCCCGGTTGATGGAACGTCAGGGCTCATCCGGCTTGCGCATCGGCGTCAAGAAGGGCGGTTGCGCGGGCATGGAATACACCATGGACTATGTCACTTCGGTCAACCCGCTTGACGAAGTGGTGGAGCAGGACGGCGCCCGGGTGATGATTGCGCCCATGGCGCAGATGTTCCTGATCGGCACCGAGATCGACTATGAGGCGGGTTTGCTGGAAGCCGGTTTCAAGTTCCGCAACCCGAATGTGGTTGAAGCCTGCGGCTGCGGCGAGTCGATCAAGTTCAAGGACGCGCCTGCCGCCTGAACTCCCGCAGCTAGCAGCGCTGACTTCACGGTGCGGCAAAGCCGCAAGCCCGGATCTCTCGCCCCGACACGAGGCGCGCCACCGCGAGCCCGTCAGGGGGCGTTCCGCCCCCTCGCCCCGGAAAGGTCCGGGGCTCACCCCCAGAGGATATTTGCGCAGAGAGGAAGGGCGAAGGTCACCGCTTGGGGCTTTTCCTTTCGCGGGCGAGACGATAGGCCTTGGTCCCAGCGCAAGGGAGATGGTCCATGAAGAAACTCGCCGCCGGAAACTGGAAGATGAACGGGACGGCTGCGGCCCTTGCCGAAGTCGAGGCGCTTCTGGCCGCGCACCCTGCCCCGGCTTGCGAGATGCTGCTTTGTCCGCCCGCGACGCTGATTGCGCAGATGGCCCAAGCGGCGCGGGGCAGCGCCTTGATGGTGGGCGGGCAGGATTGCCACCCCAAGGCCTCGGGCGCGCATACCGGCGACATTTCGGCCGCGATGCTGAAGGACGCCGGGGCCAGCCATGTGATCCTTGGCCATTCCGAACGCCGGGCCGATCATGGCGAAACCGATGCGCTCGTGCGCGCCAAGGCCGAAGCCGTGATTGGCGCCGGTCTGATGGCGGTGGTCTGCATTGGCGAGACCGAGGCGGAACGCGACGGCGGGCAGACCCTGACGGTGATCGGTGGCCAGCTGGACGGGTCGGTTCCGGCAGGTGCCACCGCAGCGACGCTGGTGGTCGCCTATGAGCCGGTCTGGGCCATCGGCACCGGGCGCACCCCAACACTGACCGAAATTGGTGAGGTGCATGCCTTTCTGCGCGACCGGCTGCGCGGTCTGGTCGGGGGGGAAGCGGACGGCGTGCGTCTGCTTTACGGCGGGTCTGTAAAGCCTTCGAACGCGGCCGAGATCTTTGCTGTGCCGCATGTCGACGGCGCGCTGGTCGGTGGGGCAAGTCTGAAGGCCGCTGATTTCGGGGCAATCGTCGCTGCCCTTTCGGCCTGACGACATTCGGGGGTCGCGGACAGAGCAGCTTTGGCCCTTTTGCGGCCTCTATAGCGTGGAATCATGACAGTGCTTTCCCCCACCGCGCGACGGTCACTGCTGGTCGCCAACCTCATCTGCATGGCCTCGATGATCAGCTGGGCTTCCGGTCTGCCTGCGGCTGACCTGATCATCCCCCACATGTCGCCGCTGGCCTTGACCGCTGGCCGGGCGCTTTTGGCGGCAATGGTTCTGTTGCCGGTCTGGTGGCTCTTGGAGGGGCGGGGCGCGGTCCTTGGTGCCAACTGGCGGACCGGGGCCTGGGTCGGGTTCGTGACACTGGGGCTGGCTTCGTTCTTCGTGATCATTGCGCTGCGGTTCAACGACCCTGTAACCGTGGCCATCGTAACGGCGGTGATGCCTGTGGTCGGGATCATGCTGGAATGTCTGGCCGACAAGCGCCCATTCACGAAGGCCCTGGCGACAGGCCTTCTGCTGTCGGTTGCCGGCGGAATTGTTGCTGTCAGTGGCAGCGAGAGCAGCGTTGATTTTGGCGTAGGCGTCCTTGCGGCGCTGGCCTCGGTCCTGTGCTATACATGGGGTTCGCGCGAAACGGTGCGCGCGCTGCCAGACCTGACACCACTGGGCCGCAGCGCGGTCACCGTTTCTGGTTGTGCCGTCGTGATCCTGATTGCGGCAATTGGCGATGGCGCCCTGCGCGGTGCCTGGCCGGACTGGTCGGCCATCGGCCCGCGTGAATTTGGCGGGCTTGCGATTTTTGGCATCGGGTCGATGGCAGTCAGCCAGCTTCTCTGGATCATCTCGGTCGGCAGGATCGGCATCGGGGCCGCCTCGATGCACATGAATGCGGTGCCGTTCTATGTCATGCTGATGGTCTTCACCCTTGGGGGTGCCTGGAACTGGGCGCAGAGCTTTGGCGCGGTGATTGTCGTGTTCGGGGCGCTGGTGGCACAAGGGCTGATCGGAAGGGGCAAATGATGGAAACACTTCAGCAAGCGCCGACTGACCCGGCCTTCGTCCAGAACCCCTACCCGTTCTATGAACGCGCCCGCGCGCTGGGGCCGTTCTTTCACTGGCAGGACTACGGCCTTGTCTCGACCGGCAATGCAGCGGCGGTCAACGCCATCTTCCGCGACCGCCGCTTTGGCCGTGAGCCGGTCGATCCCCCCCCCGTGCCGCCGCATCTGGCCCCGTTCTACGCGGTCGAGGCCCATTCGATGCTGGAGTTGGAGCCTCCACGACACACAAGACTGCGCAATCTGGTTCTGCGCGCCTTCACCTCGCGCCGGATCGCCGGGCTCGGACCGGATGTGACCGCACTTGCCTCCGAACTGGCAGAGGCATTCCCGGCTGGCGAGTTTGACCTCTTGCAGGCTTTCGCCCAACCTCTGCCGGTCCGCATCATCGCCCGCCTGCTTGGAGTGCCGGAAGCCATGGCCCCGGAACTCTTGCGCTGGTCGAATGCGATGGTGGGCATGTATATGGCCGGTCGCACTCGAGAAATGGAAGACCGCGCCGTCGCCGCGACCGAAGCTTTCGTGGACTTCTTGCGGTCTTACGTCAAAGAACGCCGCGCCCGGCCCGCCGATGACCTGATCACCCAACTGATCGCCGCCGAGATGGAGGGGGAAAGGCTTTCGACCGACGAGTTGATCACCACCTGCATCCTGTTGCTGAATGCAGGGCATGAAGCGACGGTGCATACGATCGGCAACGGGGTGAAGACACTTCTGGAAACCGAAACCCCGCTGACGGCGCTGGATCCAGAGGCGGTCGGCGGGACGGTCGAAGAGATTTTGCGCTTTGATCCGGCGCTGCACATGTTCACCCGCTGGGCCTATGAAGATGTCGAGGTGATGGGTCACAGCTTCCGCCGCGGCGATCAGGTCGCGCTTCTGCTGGCCGCCGCCAACCGCGACCCAGGCGCCTGGGATCGGGCGCATGTCTTTCTTCCCGCACGCCCACCAAAACCGCATGCAAGCTTTGGCGCCGGCCTGCATTTCTGCGTCGGCGCACCCCTGGCGCGGCTGGAGTTGCAGATCGCGCTGCCGATCCTCTTTCATCACCATCCGGACCTGCGCCTTGCCGCAAAGCCGCAATATGGCAATGTCTATCACTTCCACGGGTTGCAGCAGCTTCTGGTTACCATCTGACCCGCGTCTGACCAGGTTGCGCGGCGCAAGACTGCGCCGCAGGCGATGCCTCGTCGTCGCGTGCCGCTCTTCCTCAGACGATGAGGGGCCTTGCCCCTCAAGCTCCCCAGAGTATTTTCAAAAAGAGCAAGGCACTTTGCTCTTTTCAACAAATACTCCCGCCGGAGGCACGTCCGAGCAGGTTGGCGCGCGGCTTCGCGCGCCAGAGGCGAGACAAGAATCTTGCGCGCAAGCGCTCCAATTCATCGCGTGGATCAAAGGGGAAGCACGGTCGTCGACTTGATCTCTTCCATGCTCAGAAGTGCGGTCACATTGTAGATCCGCACCTCGGAAATCAGCGCCTGATAGAAGGTGTCATAGGCGCGGGCGTTCTTCACGCGGACTTTCAGGATGTAATCGATATCCCCCGCCAGCCGGTGGGCTTCCATCACTTCGGGGCGTTCCTTCAGCGCCTTCAGGAACTTGCGCTGCCATTCCGCCTCATGTTCCGAGGTGCGGATCAGGACGAAGAAGCAGGCCTCCAGCCCCAGCGCCTCGGGGTCGAGGATCGCGGTCGTCCGGGTGATCACGCCATGGTCGCGCATCCGGCGGATCCGGTTCCAGACCGGGGTCTTGGATGACCCGACCTTGCGCGCGATCTCGTCCAGCGACTGTTCGGCGTCGGTTTGCAGTTCGGACAGGATTTTCCGGTCCAGATCGTCCAGTTGGGCCGCCATTCGCCATACCCCTGCTTTGCCGGAACCCTGTTCCACTTCGACGCAGTATCGGAACAAATGTCCTTATCTGCAAGGGTCACTGGCGGCAAGGCGGGAAAATCTTCTATATTGGGACAGCAAACCAAAGGTCTCGCCATGCTCAGCATGCCTTCCCATCCTGTCCTCTTTGTCGGTGCCGGTCCCGGTGCGGCCGATCACCTGACCTTGGGCGCCCTTCGTGCGATCACCTCGGCGGATGTGGTGATTCATGACCGGCTGGTCGGGGATGAGGTGCTGGAGTTGATCCCGCCACAGGCGCGGCGCATTGACGTCGGCAAGGAGGGGTTTGGCCCGTCGACACCGCAAGAAGCCATCAACGCGGCTCTGGTCAGCGAAGCCGCAACCGGCGCGCGGGTGGTGCGCCTGAAGGGTGGCGATTGCGGAATCTTCGGACGGCTGGACGAGGAAATTTCTTCGCTGGAGGCGGCCGGCATCGGCTTTGCGATCCTTCCGGGCCTGACCTCGGCCACGGTGGCCGCCGCGCGGATTGGCCAAAGCCTGACCCAGCGTGGCCGCAACGCCAGCCTGCGGATCATCACCGGGCATGACATGGCCGGTTTTGCGGAACAGGACTGGCGCGGATTGGCCCGCAAGGGTGAGGTTGCGGCGATTTACATGGGCAAGAAATCCGCGCGTTTCATTCAGGGCCGCCTGTTGATGCATGACGCGGCCCCTGACACCGCCATCACCGTGGTCGAAAACGTCAGCCGCGCCGATGAACGGGTGCTGGCCGCCACCCTTTCCACCCTGCCCGAAACCGTGGCGCAAACCCATGGCCCCGCCGTCATCCTGTTCGGCCTTGCCCCACGTCAGGCCGCCGCCACCCTTCCCGCCCTCAAGGAGGCCCGCGCATGAGCCGCCGTTTCACCGCGAAAGTCGTCACCGCCAACCTGTTGCGCGAAGGCGATGTGGTTTATCTGACCGCCGATGACCGCTGGTCGCCGCACCATCACGAGGCCGAGCTGATCGAGGATGAGGCCCATGGTCAGATGCGACTTTTACATGCGACGGCGCAAAAGCTGCTGGTGGTCGGGGCCTATCTGGCCGACGCAAAGCCCGGGGCAAACGGCCCGGAACCCACGCATTTCCGCGAGGCCTTTCGCACCCGTGGCCCGTCGAATTATGCCCACGGCAAGCAAGCCGATTTCACGTGATCGCCGAGTCGGGGTGAACCCCGACCTACAGCAGCCCGTAGGTCGGGGCCTGCCCCGACTCTTCTGAAAACCAAAGGCCAGGCCATGTATTCCTATTCCGACTTCGACGAAGCCTTCGTTCGCGCACGTGTCTCGCAGTTCAGCCAGCAGGTCGAACGGCGGCTGGATGGATCGCTTGGGGAAGACGAGTTTCGTCCGCTGCGTCTGATGAACGGGCTCTATCTGCAATTGCACGCTTACATGCTGCGCGTGGCCATTCCTTACGGCACCCTCTCACCGCACCAGATGAGGCAGCTGGCGCTGATCGCCGACACCTGGGACAAGGGCTACGGCCACTTCACCACCCGGCAGAACATCCAGTTCAACTGGCCGAAACTGCCGGATGTGCCAGCGATCCTGTCGGCGCTGGCCGATGTGGAAATGCATGCGATCCAGACCTCGGGCAACTGCGTCAGGAACGTCACCGCCGACCATTTCGCCGGGGCTGCGGCTGATGAAATCGCCGACCCGCGCCCCTATGCGGAACTTCTGCGCCAATGGTCCACCGACCACCCGGAGTTTCAGTTCCTGCCGCGCAAGTTCAAGATCGCCATCACCGGCAGCCCGAATGATCGCGCAGTCACGCGCGCGCATGACATCGGGTTGCGCATGGTCCGCAATGCGGCGGGTGAGCCCGGCTTTGAAGTGATGGTCGGCGGCGGTCTTGGCCGGACCCCGATGATCGGCGTCACCGTGCGGGATTTCCTGCCCGAAGCCGACCTTCTGCCTTATGTCGAGGCGGTCCTCAGCGTCTACAACACCCTTGGTCGGCGCGACAACAAATACAAGGCGCGGATCAAGATCACCGTGCATGAAACCGGGGCCGAGGAAATCACCCGGATGATCGAGGCCCGCTTTGCCGAACTGCGCCCGCTGTTTGGTGGCAATGACATGAAGCTTCTGGAAGAGATCCGCGCGGCCTTCGCGCCCCCCGCCTTCCGCAACGCCCCGGTTGATGGCCATGACGCGTTTTACAAGGCCGATCCGGTGTTCCGGTCCTGGGCCGATACGAACCTGACCGCGCATCGCAACGCGCAATATGCCATCGTCACCATCAGCCTCAAGGCGCATGGCGCGACGCCGGGCGATGCCACGTCAGACCAGATGCGCCTGATGGCCGACCTTGCCGAACGCTACGGCCACGGCGACCTGCGGATCAGCCACGAACAGAACGTGATCCTGCCGCATGTCCACAAATCCGACCTGCCCAGCCTGCACGCTGCACTGGTGCAGGCCGGGCTTGGCACAGCGAATGTAGGCCTCTTGTCCGACATCATCGCCTGCCCCGGCATGGACTATTGCGCACTGGCTACCGCCCGCTCGATCCCAGTCGCGCAAGAACTGGCAACCCATTTCGAGGCGCTGAAGCTTGAACATGAAATCGGCCCGCTGAAGATCAAGATCTCGGGCTGCATCAACGCTTGCGGGCATCACCATGTCGGCCATATCGGCATTCTGGGGCTGGACCGGGCCGGGGTGGAAAACTACCAGATCACCCTTGGCGGCGACGGCACGGAAACCGCCGTCATCGGTGACAAGACCGGCCCTGGCTTTGCCTATACCGAGATTGTCCCCGCCATCGAACGCATCCTGCGCGCCTATCTGGGCCTGCGGCAGGAACCGTCAGAGACGTTCCTGCAAGCCTTCCGTCGTGTCGGGATGGAGCCGTTCAAGGCCGCGCTCTATGAGGTCGAGGGCGAAAAAGATGCCGCGTGACATTCACGCAGGCGACGTGGCCCAACGTGTGGCGGCGCTGAACGCGCGCTATCGCCACCACTCGGCGACCGCCGTGCTGGAACATGCCTTGAAGGACGCCGATCTGGGCCGGGTGGCGCTGGTGTCGTCCTTCGGGGCGGAGTCGGTGGTGCTCTTGCATCTGGTAAGCGTGATGGCGCCGGAAACCCCGGTCCTGTTTGTCGATACGCGGATGCTGTTTGCCGAGACGCTGGACTATCAGCGTGACCTGGCCGAACGCCTGCATCTGTGCGACATCCGCACGATCCGGGCCAACCCAGCGCGGGTGAATTTCGAAGACCCCGACGGCACGCTCCACCAGTATTCGACCGACGCCTGCTGCAATGTGCGCAAGGTCGAACCCCTTGAGCGCGCGCTTTCCACCTTTGACGGCTGGATCACTGGCCGCAAGCGGTTTCAGAACGCGGATCGCGGCACGATCAACTTCTTTGAAAACGAGGGCGACTTCCGCATCAAGGTCAATCCGCTGGCCCATTGGGGTCGCGAGGATCTTGAGGAATACATGGTGGAAAACCGCCTGCCCCGGCATCCGCTGGTTGCCAAGGGCTTCCCTTCCATCGGTTGCGCGCCCTGCACCAGCCCGGTCAAGCCCGGCGAAGACCCGCGCGCAGGCCGCTGGCGTGGCCAGTCAAAAACCGAATGTGGCATTCATTTCATCGACGGCAAGGCCGTGCGCCCCCCCAAGGAGAACGCAGCATGAGCGTGATCGTGACCGATACAGGCTTTTCCCCTGCCCCACAGCGCAAGACTGTGGCGCTGTCCGATCTGACCCCTGACGCCACTTTTGTGGATCTGTCGAACACTGATGATCCGACCGCGCTTGTCGGCCATATGGACCACCTGACGCTGATCCGCGTGGCCTTTCCCGCCTTCAGCGATGGCCGCGCCTTCACGGTTGCCCGGCGCTTGCGGATGATGGGCTACACCGGCCAGCTTCTTGCGCATGGTCCAGTGATCGCTGACCAATATGCCATGCTGCGCCGGGTGGGTTTTGACGGGGCCGAAATCCCGGACGAGATCGCCGCGCGCCAGCCCGTCGACCAGTGGCAGTTCCGTGCCTCCGACTGGCAGCAGCACCATTATCAGGCCCGCCTGCGCGCCTGACTTTCGCATGACCTGAATCAAGGCTAGAAGATAGAGGCCGGTCTAGGCCGGGATGATCCAATGACCGAAGCGACCGCAATGACCGAAGCAAGCCCGATTCCCGCTGCCCCGACCCCTCCGGCCAAACAGCATCTGCCCGATGCCCAGACGGTGACGCAGGTCACCCACTGGACGGACAGGCTGTTTTCCTTCCGCGTGACGCGACCGCAAAGCCTGCGGTTCCGGTCGGGCGAATTCGTGATGATAGGGCTGATGGGCGATAACGGCAAACCCTTGCTGCGCGCCTATTCCATCGCCTCGCCCGCGTGGGACGAAGAGCTGGAGTTCTATTCGATCAAGGTTCCGGATGGGCCGCTGACCTCGAAACTTCAGCATATCCAGCCGGGGGATGAGATCATCCTGCGCCCAAAACCAGTTGGCACGCTGGTGCATGACGCGCTCCTTCCGGGCAAGCGGCTCTGGTTCCTTGCTACCGGCACCGGGCTTGCCCCCTTTGCCAGCCTGATGCGCGAACCGGAAACCTACGAAAAATATGACCAGATCATCATGATGCACACCTGCCGCGAGGTGGCCGAGCTGGAATACGGTCGCCAACTGGTCGAAAGCCTTAAGGACGATCCCCTGATCGGAGAGATGGTCGGAGACAAGCTGATCTACTACCCCACCACGACGCGTGAGCCCTTTATCCGCATGGGCCGGGTGACCGACAACCTGTCTTCGGGCAAGGTCTTCGCCGATCTTGGCCTGCCGCCGATGAACCCGGCGGAAGATCGGGCGATGGTCTGCGGATCCTTGGCATTCAATGTGGATGTGAAGGCAATTCTTGAAGGCTTCGGCCTGCGCGAGGGCGCAAACTCGGAACCGCAGGAATTCGTGGTGGAAAAGGCCTTCGTCGGCGACGGGATCTAGGCCGGCCACAGCCCCCTCAGGCTACCGATGCCGCGTGTCGCAGGCTTCGGTCCCCGGGGGGACGCAATGACGCGGCGGGCCTGCAAGCAAGGGTTCACAAAAGTGCAAAGGCCGCAGGGTTGCCCCTGCGGCCTTTGTGTTACGGACTGCGCCTGCGGTCAAAGACCAAGTGCGGTGCGGATCTGCGCCACGGTCTCGGCAACCAGTGCGGGGTTTGCAGCGGCAGCCTCGACGGCAGTCTTCAACTGCACCTTGACAGTATCGGAGACGTTGGCTGCGTCGATCAGTTCGGCAACCACAGCCGGATCGAACGCCGCCGGGTCAAGTGCCGTGGCCGCCCATTCGATCAGGACGTTCTGTTCGGTCACGGCAGAAGCCGCAGCTTCGGCGGCTTCTGCTTCAGCGGCTGCGGCTGCGGCGGTGGCCTCGGCAGCGGCGGCTTCAGCGGCGGCGGCAGCCTCGGCAGCAGCTGCGGCGGCAGCCTCTTCGGCCTTGCGGGCAGCTTCCTCGATCATCGCGGCCTCTTGTGCCGGCTTGTAGCTGAACTGGTAATAGCCCCCCGCGGCAAGAAGGACGACAATGGCACCGATGACAACTGTTCTGTTCATGTCACTTACTCCCATGACCGGAGCTTGGGCTCCGCTGCGGGTCATATGGCAGTTGAAGGTCCAATTGAAAAGACCACGGGGCTGGCATGCGGCCGAAATTGGCGGTTCCAGCCCGTTTTTCCGCATTTGACCCCAGCGAGCCGGGTTGCGGCAGGCGGGCTGCGAGTCTAGATTGCGCTCGCTTGATACAACAACACAAAGGACGATCACCATAGCCCGCCGCCCCCACAATGCCCCGCCGCAACGCGACACCGGCCCCCGGATCAACGACCGCATCCGGGCCACGGAAATCCGCCTGATCGGCGCAGATGGTGAAAACGTCGGGGTGGTGACCCCGGCCCGCGCCATGCAGATGGCCGAGGAGGCCGGGCTTGACCTGGTCGAAATCTCGCCCACGGCGGTTCCGCCGGTCTGCAAGATCATGGACTTCGGCAAGTTCAAATATGAAACGCAGAAGCGTGAGGCCGAGGCGAGAAAGAAGCAGAAGGTCATCGAGATCAAGGAAATCAAGTTCCGCCCCGGAACCGATATCCACGATTACGAGGTCAAGATGCGGTCTGTGGCCAAGTTCCTTGAAGAAGGTGACAAGGTAAAGATCACACTGCGTTTCCGGGGTCGCGAAATGGCACACCAGGATCTTGGTCTGGAACTTCTCAAGCGGGTCGAGGCTGATGTGGTCGATATCGGCAAGATCGAATCCTTCCCGCGCCTTGAGGGCCGCCAGATGGTGATGATGATCGGGCCGAAGTAAGCGGCACATGCAATGATGCTGATTGCGCGGGCCATCTGGCCCGCGTTTTCATCTGCGACAAGCCTGATGCGCGGGCTGCGCGAGGGGTCTTTGGACCAATGTCTGGCCACCCCTGCCGCCGCATGACCGCTGACATCCAGCTTCATCACCCAGCCCGCGCTGGAAAGCGCCCGGTCTTTTGGCACGGCCTGGCCCAATTCGGCACTCGGCTATCAGACCCCGGCAGGCTTTGCCCTTCCCTTGACCACCGGGCTGCGGTCGGGGCTGGATGAAAGGTTCGAGGCAAGCCACCCGGACCATGGCCATTCCCACCAGACAGCACAACGCCGCAGGCGCGAACCTGCGGCGTTGCCGTTCCGGAACCTGAGATCAGCGCAGAACGGCGGTCCGCATCAGGGGCGTGATCACCCGCACTTCGACCCGGCGATTCTGCGGCTCGTTTACCTGGGTGTCGATCAGAAGTTCGGTTTCGCCATAGCCCTGAACCACCATGTTTTCCGGCGGAATGTCGAAATATTCCGTCAGGGCCAAGGCCACCGATTCCGCGCGCCGGTCGGACAGCACGAGATTGAGCGCCGCAGGACCGGTGGCGTCAGTGTGGCCCTCGACCAGGAAGACCTCGCCAGGGTTGACCTCCAGAAGATCCTGCATCACCCGGCTCAGCTCGGCCAGATTGCGCGCCTCGCTTGCCGCAATCGAGGCCGATCCGGTGGCGAAGGTGACATTCTGGGTATCGATCACCGCCGCCAGCGCCCGCACCTGCGGGATTTCGCGGATCTGGCGAAGCGAGAATTTGCGTCCCGCCCGTTCCGCCTCGATCGCCGCAAGTTCACGCTTCAGGGCCGCGTCGCTGTCCTTCGACGAAATCACGATCCGACGGCCCGGCTTTGGCAGGTCACGCACCACGACAACCTCTTCCCGCGCCAGATCGTCGATCAGGATGATTTCGCGGCCAAGCCCGTCATAGCTGGCCCGGCGCAGCACGCGCCCGGTTGCATCGCGGATCGTCACCACCTGCGTGCCGTCATCGCGTTCGACGATCGTCCGGGTGGACCCATCCCTGAATGTCTCGGTGCGGACGGTTGAGCCGGGGCGACGGATCACTGTGTCATCGTCTTTCAGCACCTGATAGCTGCCATCGGGCCGCAGCACGACCACCCGGTCGCCGGTGTTGGAGACGACGCGGCTGTCGGCCTGATTTTCCCGGTTCGCCTTGATGATCGACCCGACCACAAGCGCGCCAAGAACCACAAGTCCGGCCTTTTCAAGGTTCGACAGGCGGTCCTTCTTGCCTTCTTCCACCACAACCGGTGCGGCGGCAAATTCGTCAGCCGAGGTCCGCACGCTTTCCGCCGTGATGGTTTCGGTCACAGCGGTCAGCAGGTCTTCGGACTCGGGCGTCGCAAGCGGCAGCGCCCCGGTTTCGGTATTGTCACCTGCGGCAGCGATTGCGGCAACCGTTGCGGCGGCGGCAATGGACTCAGGGTTGAGAGCGGTCGGATCAAGGGTCAGAAGCTGAGTCAGGCTTTCGACTTCGGTTTCCGACACTTCCGGCACGTCCACCGGATCGACCACTTCCGCCGTTTCCGGTTCAGCAACCTTCAGCCCGGCTGCCGGGTCGATCATCACACCGTCCGCAGAGATGGCAAGTTCGGCTTCGGCAGCAGCAACCGCTGCGGCTGCAACCGCAGGGTCAATGACTTCACCGGTTGCGGAATCGATCACGCCATCGACCACAGGCTCGGAAGCAACTGTTTCTTCAGGGGCTGCTGCCTCGGGCGGGGTCTCTTCCACGACCGCTTCTGCGGGCGCTTCTTCCGCAGCTTCAGCTTCAGCTTGGGTTTCGGCTTCGGCTTGAGTTTCGGCGTCAACCTCGGCTTCTGCTTGTGCCGCAGCTTCAGCCTCAAGCGCTGCCTCCAGCTCTGCCGCCGCGGCAGCTTCAGCTTCGGCTGCTGCTGCTACACCGGCTTCCGCCTCGGCGGCGGCTTCGGCGTCCAAGTCGGCTTCGGCTTCGGCTTGCGCGGCGGCTTGGGCCGCAGCCTGTGCTTCGGCTTCCGCTGCTGCTGCGGCTTCGGCCTCAAGGGCTGCTTCAAGCTCTGCTGCGGCTTGGGCGGCGGCGTCCGCTTCGGCTTGCAGCGCGGCCTCAAGTTCGGCGGCGGCCTGCGCGGCGGCCTCTGCGGCGGCGGCTTCGGCTTCCGCGGCGGCTTCGGCGGCGGCTTCGGCGGTGGCTTCGGCGGCGGCAGCCGCAGCGGCGGCTGCATCTGCTTCGGCCTGGGCAGCGGCATCCGCTTCGGCGGCGGCCTGAGCTGCCGATTCCGCTTCCGCGGCGGCGGCGGCCTCTGCGGCTTGTGCGGCGGCGGCTTCCGCTTCGATCAAGGCTTGCGCCGCAGTTGCAGCTTCCGCTTCGGCGGCAGCGGCCTCGGCTGCGGCGGTTGCTGCAGCCTCTGCGGCGGCAGCTTCAGCTTGCTCGGCCTCAAAGGCCGCTATGATTGCATCCAGATCGCAGGCAACGTCAGATGACGGCACGCAAAGGACCGATCCATCCGGTCCGACCACCGATCCATCTTCGGCCAGCACCTGCGCAAAAGAGGGCACCATGCCGACCGGGCTCAGAGCGACGGACAGCGCCGTCGTGGAAACCAGAAGTTTTCTCATATCAAGTCCTCATAATGAAAGTCGTGACAACAACGCGGACGATTCGATCCGGTTCCCGTCACCCCCGATATCTCAACAAAGCCTTATCCGCGCTGATATGCGATATCATGGGCTTGCAAATCGATAGCCTTCGGCAAAGCCCCGCCGAACGACGCAACAGCGTCAACCGCAAGGAGGTGTCGCCCCCGTTGCCGGGATCGGAGATTTCCCCCGATACCAAAGACGTGGCACCAAAATCTTGCGAATACCTCCGGCATCGGCGCAAGGTCCGGCTTGCCCGGGAAGGGGTTCAGCCTGATCCGTTGACGGAGCGACAAAGCTGCACCTTTCATCTCTGTCGGGTCAGGGGTCTGGAAGCGGGTCCAGCTGTCCCGCAAGCCAGTTGCGGAACGACAGGAGCGGGGCGCGGGGCGATACATCCGCAGGCCAGACAAGGTGATAGCTTCCAAGCGCAGGAACCGGACCGCCAAAAACCGGCACCAACCGCCCCTCGGCCAGTTCGCGCGCGATCAGGAAGGTCGGCAAGAGCGCCAGCCCAAGGCCATGCACAGCACCCTGCGCCATGGTCGCGAACTGGTCAAAGAGCATCCCCGGCGGCCGTTGCCCCACCACGCCGTGATGCGCCAGCCAGCGGCCCCAGTCACCCGTCCGGCTTTCCATCTGCAAGAGCGGGTGGGTCAGGATGTCTTCGGCCCGCGCCAAGGGCTGTGGCACAAGGGTAGGTGCGCCGACGGCCAGCACCGATTCATCCATGAGTTTCAGGTATGCCACCCCCGCCCAGTCCTGCCGCCCGTAATGGATCGCGGCGTCAAAACCGGACCCGGCAAAGTCGAAGGGGCGCAAGCGGGTTGACAGGTTCAGCGTCACCTCCGGGTGCGCCTCGGTGAAACGCGCCAGCCGCGGGGCCAGCCAGTGCATCCCGAAGGCCGGAAGGATGGCAAGGTTGAGGCTGCCCCCCGCCGGGTTGGCCCGCAAGGTCAGCGAGGCCGAGGCCAGCTGTTGCAGGGCGCGGCGCACTTCGGTGACGTAATCCGCCGCCGCAGGGGTGAGCCGCAGACGCTGGCGTTCACGGATCAGAAGCGGGACACCCAACTGATCCTCCAGCGCTTGCAGCGACCGACTGACCGCGCCTTGGGTCAATGCCAACTCATGCGCAGCGGCTGATGCGGTGCCAAGACGGCCCACCGCCTCAAGCGCCATGAGCGCGGGGATCGAGGGCAGGTAACGGCGGGGCAGCATTATGAGCTTTCCTCATGAATCCATGCAGGGCTTTCGATAGCGCGGGTCGGCGTTTCATGCAATCCTTGCCACAACACAGATGGAGACCGCCATGCCCGATACCGTAATCCCCGCGCCGAAACTGAAGGCAAAAGACGCCCCCGATCTGGGCCGCTTTGACTGGGAAGATCCGTTCCGTCTGGATGACCAGTTGACCGAAGAGGAACGGATGCTGCGCGACGCGGCCCGCGCCTATGCGCAGGAAAAGCTGCAACCACGCGTGGTGGCGGCCTATCGTGAGGAAACGACCGACCCGTCGATCTTCCGCGAGATGGGAGAGATGGGGCTTCTGGGCGTGACCGTGCCGGAAGAATACGGTGGTCTGGGCGCCTCATATGTGGCCTACGGGCTGGTGGCGCGCGAAGTGGAACGGGTGGACAGTGGCTACCGCAGCATGATGTCGGTGCAGTCGTCGCTCGTGATGTATCCGATCTATGCTTACGGCACCGAAGCGCAGCGGCAGAAATATCTGCCAAAGCTGGCGACAGGCGAATGGGTCGGCTGCTTTGGCCTGACCGAACCCGACGCGGGGTCTGACCCGGCAGGGATGAAGACCACCGCGAAGAAGACCGCCAACGGCTATGTGCTGAACGGTGCGAAAATGTGGATCTCCAACGCGCCCATCGCCGATGTTTTCGTCGTCTGGGCGAAATCCGAGGCGCATGGCGGCAAGATCAAGGGCTTTGTGCTCGACAAGGGCATGGCGGGGCTGTCCGCACCCAAGGTCGGGGGCAAGCTGTCCTTGCGCGCCTCGATCACCGGCGAAATCGTGATGAAAGACGTCGAGGTTGGCGAAGACGCACTGTTGCCCTTTGTCGAGGGGCTGAAGGGGCCATTCGGCTGTCTGAACCGCGCGCGCTACGGCATCAGCTGGGGCGTCATGGGCGCGGCCGAGTTCTGCATGGCGGCCGCAAGGCAATATGGGCTTGACCGCAAGCAGTTCGGCAAACCCATCGCACAGACCCAGCTTTTCCAGTTGAAACTGGCCAACATGATGACCGAGATTTCGCTGGGATTGCAGGGCAGCTTGCGCGTCGGGCGGCTACTGGACGAGGCGAACGCAGCGCCCGAGATGATCTCGATCGTCAAGCGCAACAACTGCGGCAAGGCGCTGGACGCGGCGCGCTGGGCGCGGGACATGCACGGCGGCAACGGCATTCAGGAAGATTTCCAGATCATGCGCCACATGGTGAACCTTGAAACGGTCAACACCTATGAAGGCACGCATGATGTCCACGCCCTGATCCTTGGCCGGGCGATCACCGGGTTGCAGGCGTTCTTCTGACGGTTCCGCGGACCGTTGCGCCGTGCTAGGCAACAGGCACGGCGCAACGGTCGGAGGGTGAGGTGCGGATAACGGCGGTCCTGACGGTGCGCAACGAAGGCGCGTTCCTCCTGGAATGGCTCGCCCATCACCGCGCCTGCGGGTTTACCGATTTCCTTGTGTTCTCCAACGACTGCGATGACGGCACCGACGCGATGCTTGACCGGCTGGAAGTGCTGGGCTTGCTGACTCATATGCGCAATCCCGGTCCGCACAAGGAAGGGCCGCAATGGGCGGCCTTGAAGCAGGCGGACATGCATCCTCTGGTGCAAGACGCCGATTGGCTGCTGACGATCGACATTGACGAATTCGTCAACATTCACACCGGCAATCGAACCGTTCCGGCACTTCTGGCCGCATTGCCCACGGCGACCGCCATTCCGCTGACATGGCGTCTGTTCGGCAATGGCGGCGTGGTTGCCTATGAAGATCGCCCCGTCACCGAAACTTTTACCCGCGCAGCACCTGCCGTGCTTTACTGGCCGTGGCGCGCGGTGATGTTCAAGACGCTGTTTCGCAACGACGGCAGCTATGGCAAGTTGGGTGTTCACCGCCCGCGCAACCCCGACCGCGACCGTATGGCCGGGCAAGCTTGGTTTGACGGGTCCGGCAGCGCTCTTCCCCTCCCCTTCCATACCGCGCGGGTCTTCACCGATCCGGGGCGGGACAGTTACGGTCTTGCCCAGTTGAACCACTATGCGCTTGGGTCGATGGAAGGCTATCTTGTGAAGACCGACCGAGGCCGCGCCAATCGCGAAGGATCGAATTTCGACACCGGCTATTGGGTCGACCGCAATTTCTCGGATATCGAGGACCGCAGCATCGCTGCACTGGACAGCAATGCCCTGCGCGAAGACCTTCACCATGACCCGGTGCTTGGCCCACTGCACAAGGCCGCTGTCGCCTGGCGGCATGCCCGTTTCCTGAAGCTGATGGCTGAAGAGCCCTGGCGCGCGCTCTTTGGCAGGCTCTTGATGACCCCGCCTACTAGAGCCCTGCCGCGCGATGTGGCCGAAAGCATCTGGAAGCGCCGTTTTCGCCCCGAAGCGGCCAAGGGTTGAGGCGCCCGCAACGGCTGAACGCGCAGGTTGTGCCTCTGGCCGCGCTGGAAACAATGGCAAAGTGTTGTTTGCCGTGACGGCCCGCATCTGCACGGGCAAAACCTTGTGGAGCCTACGAATTTACCCCAGATTTGACTTGAGTTGGTAGTAAATTGCGTTGTGACGAAAGATGGTGATGGACAACTTGGGGGCAGCTCCTGACTGGCGGCATGCGATGCTGGCGATTGCCGACGGGGACGGGGATTTCCTTGCCCTTGGCGATCGGCATTGGGCCTTCTTTGCCGAAGAACGTCCCGTCCTTCTCGTCACGTTCGAGGACGCCGCCGCCATTCGTGACCGCGAAGACAATCTTCCCGAACATTTCGAACTGGCCAAGGCCCGGGGCTGGTCGCTTCTGACCATCATTGCCGAGGGCGAGACCTGGTGGCGCGACCCTGCGGTGTTTCGGTATTTCGACCGCCTGTCGGATGACGGTTTTCTGGAAGATTTCGACCGGGTGATCTTCTACGGTGCCGGCCCTGCGGGCTATGCGGCGGCGGCCTACTCGATCACCGCCCCGGGTGCCGAACTGGTGCTGGTTTCGCCTCGCGCCACGCTGGACCCGGCCCGCGCCGGCTGGGACGAACGTCACCGCATCGCCCGGCGGATCAATTTCCGCAACCGCTACGGCTACGCCCCCGACCTGACGGAAAGCGCGTCGCGCGTCTGGCTGATCTTTGATCCGCTGCACAAGCCAGATGCGATGCATGCGTCCTTGTTCCTGCGGCCTTGGGTCTTTCCGCTTTATGCCCGCTATACCGGTGAAGGCACCGAAGACACGCTGCGTGAAATGCGGGTTCTGGACCGGATTCTTGAAGCCGCGATGGACAACAAGTTCTCGGCTTCCTATTTCGACTGGCTCTGGCGTGGGCGACGATCGAACGGCAGCTACCTTCGCGCGATTCTGGCTGCCGCCCGCCTTACCGGTCATCGCAAACGCGAGGTGAAAATTTGCCGCTCGGTCACGGCACGGCTGAATGCCCCCCGCTTTGCCCGTCGCCTTGCTGAACTGACGGGCGACGTCTAGCCCCCTGCCCCCGACTGGTCAGAGCACGCAATTGCCTGGTATGGCCCCTGGCCCACCAAAGCAGATTGGCAAAAACCGGCGACGGGCAGGCGGTCAACACCTTGCCAGGCATCCGTTCTGCCTGACCCCGGCAGAACGTTCGGCAATCGACGTGTTCCAGAATGCCCCTATTCATCTCGCAATTGGCGGGCAGACCTTTGGCAGGCGCGGGGCCATTCCAGGGGCGCCAAGGGAAGGGCCGGCCTCAAGAGTACGCGTGGCGACGACGCTAAGGAAATTCATGGCGCTTCAAGCACGGCAACCCTCTGGCAATGAGGTCAGGATTGCGCTACCTGCCGATCCCATGAAAACACTCTCGATCCGCCGCCCCGATGACTGGCACCTGCACCTGCGCGATGGCGCGATGTTGCGGGCCGTGCTGCCCGAAACCACCCGCCATTTCGCCCGCGCGATCATCATGCCGAACCTTGTGCCGCCCGTGGTCACCGCAGCTGACGCCGTGGCCTACCGCGACCGCATCCTTGCCGCCATCCCGGACGGTGCCACCTTTGAGCCATTGATGACGCTTTACCTGACCGAAGGCACCGACCCCGCCGATGTCGCGGCGGCTGCGGCTTGCGGGCTGGTCAAGGCGGTCAAGCTTTACCCCGCTGGGGCCACCACCAATTCCAGCTCCGGTGTGCGAGACCTGACCCGGGTCATGCCTGTGCTGGAAAAGATGGCCGAGATTGGCCTGCCGCTTTGCACCCATGGCGAGGTGACAACACCCGAAGTAGATATCTTCGACCGCGAAGCCGTGTTCATCGACACTGTGCTTGATCCCTTGCGCCGCCGCCTGCCCGAACTGCGCGTGGTGATGGAACATATCACCACCGAGGAAGGCGCGGCCTATGCCGCCGAGGGGGGCGAAACTCTGGGTGCCACCATTACAACCCATCATCTGATCATCAACCGCAACCACATCCTCGCCGGGGGGATCAGGCCACATTACTACTGCCTGCCGGTGGCCAAGCGCGAAAAGCATCGTCTGGCGCTGCGCCGGGCGGCAACCTCTGGCAATCCGCGCTATTTCCTTGGCACGGATTCCGCGCCGCATGTGGATGCCCTCAAGGAACATGCCTGCGGCTGCGCGGGATGCTTT
This sequence comes from Tabrizicola sp., assembly GCF_030373185.1. Classification (GTDB taxonomy): domain Bacteria; phylum Pseudomonadota; class Alphaproteobacteria; order Rhodobacterales; family Rhodobacteraceae; genus Tabrizicola. The sequence goes on along the minus strand of NZ_JAUCZH010000001.1, from coordinate 522,620 downwards.
ACGGCCACAAACACCATGCCCCTGCTGGCCCATGTCTTCGAAGAGGACGGCGCGCTTGACCAGTTGGAAGCCTTTGCCTCCCTGAACGGCCCCGCCTTCTACCGCCTGCCAGTGAACAAAGATGTCCTGCGGCTGGAAAAACGCCCTGAACCCAATGCCTTCCCTGAAAAGATCGCCTCTGGGGCTGGCCCCGTCACCGTGTTCGACCCCGGCTTCCCCGTGCATTGGCATGTACTGCCCTGACCCTGACCCTGACCCTGACCAAGGAATGTTCGCCGAAGGTTATTGCGGCGCGAAAGGACTCTCATGATCCCCTCGACCTTCCCGCCCCGTGAGGAAATTGCCCGGCTCACCGCCCGCGCGCTTCTGGAAATCAAGGCTGTCCACTTCAACGCCGAAACCCCGTTCACACTCGCATCTGGCCTGCCTTCACCCGCCTATATCGACTGCCGCAAGTTGATCAGCTACCCGCGCATCCGGTCCGCCCTGATGGATTTCCTGACCGTGACAGTGATGCGCGACGCGGGGTTCGAGGCCTTTGACAACATCGCTGGCGGAGAAACCGCTGGGATCCCCTTCGCCGCCCTCGTGGCCGAGCGGATGGCGCTGCCGATGACCTATGTCCGCAAGAAGCCAAAGGGTTACGGCCGCAACGCCCGGATCGAAGGGGCGATGGCAGAAGGTCAGCGCGTCCTGCTGGTCGAGGACCTGACCACCGACGGCGGGTCCAAGCTGTCTTTCGTCGATGCGATCCGCGAGACCGGGGCCACCTGCGCCCATACGGCAGTGATCTTCTACTACGGGATCTTTCCCGAAACGACGCAGCGTCTTGCCGATCATGGCGTGGCACTCCACCATCTTTGCACCTGGTGGGATGTCCTTGCCGAAGCCCGTGCGCAGGGCAGTTTTGACGCCGCAACCCTGACCGAGGTGGAAAGCTTCCTCAAATCCCCTCGTGCCTGGCAGGAAGCGCGCAAGCCCGCCTGAGCCGGGATTTTCCTGTGCGCACCGCTGTGCAGGGATTGTGGGTAAAGCGATTCTCGCACGGCAGTGCTCGTGGTTTTTCCATGGGTCACCACCACAGGCTGTAGCAGACTCGGTCAGATCAGGTTATCCTCAGGCTTATACAGCAGATTTCCCCTGACTTATCGGGTGTTGTTTGCGGACGAAGAAGGTCGCATCAGACGACCGGGGCAGCAGGAGAGCAGGACCATGGCCGAAGTGGCAACCGTCAGACAGATTGTTCCGGCAATCGCCCCCTCGCCCGACTCCGAGGTTCTGCCCCACAACATCGAGGCAGAGCAGCAACTCCTGGGCGCTATCCTGACCAACAACGATGTCTTTGACCGCATATCTTCCCTGGTGAAATCCCATCATTTCTTCGATCCCGTCCACCAGCGCATCTTCGAGATAGCCGCCGCACGGATCCTGAAGAACGCGCTGGCGTCTCCGGTCACGCTGAAGGCTTTCCTTGAAGACGATGCCGGGCTGAAGGAGCTTGGCGGCCCGGCCTATCTGGTGCGTCTGGCGGGGGCGGCGATTTCGGCCTATGCGGCACGCGACTATGCCCAGATGATCTATGATCTCGCCGTGCGGCGTGAACTGATCCAGCTTGGTCGCGACATCGCAGCCCAAGCCGCCAAGGTCGAGATTGCAAGCGAACCCAAGGACCAGATCATCGAGGCCGAACAGCGGCTTTACAAGCTGGGCGAACAGGGCGTTGCCGAACGCGGATTTCAGAGCTTTCTCAAAGCTGTAACGGACGCAGTTAATGTTGCAAATGCGGCCTATCAGCGCGATGGCGGGCTTGCCGGCATCTCTACCGGCCTTGTCGACATGGACAAGAAACTGGGCGGGCTGCATCCGTCAGACCTTCTGATCCTTGCCGGGCGTCCGTCGATGGGAAAGACCTCGCTTGCCACAAACATCGCCTTCAACATCGCCAAGGCCCACAAGCGCGGCCGTCTGCCGGACGGCGGCGAAGGATCGGTCGAAGGGGGCGTGGTCGGGTTCTTCTCGCTTGAAATGAGCGCTGAACAGCTTGCGGCCCGGATCCTGTCCGAAGCTTCCGAAGTGCCGTCCGAACAGATCCGCCGGGGCGACATGACCGAAACCGAATTCCGCCGCTTCGTCGAAGCGGCAAAGGCGTTGGAGGCCTGCCCGCTTTACATCGACGACACCCCTGCCCTGCCGATCAGTCAGGTTGCGGCCAGAGCCCGGCGGTTGAAGCGGACCCACGGTCTGGACATCCTTATCATCGATTACCTGCAACTTCTCAAAGGCACCTCCAAGGAAAACCGGGTGCAGGAGGTGTCCGAGATCACCCAGGGTCTGAAGGCCATCGCCAAGGAACTGAACATCCCCGTTGTGGCGCTGTCGCAACTGAGCCGCGCCGTGGAAAGCCGCGAGGACAAACGTCCGCAACTGTCGGACCTCCGGGAATCAGGCTCGATCGAACAGGACGCGGATGTGGTGATGTTCGTCTACCGTGACGAATACTACCGCGAGCGGGAAAAGCCCGGGGATCATGAACTGGAAAAGATGGCCCAGTGGCAGACCCTGATGGAATCGGTCCATGGCAAGGCCGAGGTGATCATCGGCAAACAGCGACATGGTCCGATCGGGACGGTGGAACTCAGCTTTGAAGGCCGCTTCACGCGCTTTGGCAATCTTGCGAAACCCTGGCAAGGCGCGGGCGGCCCCGACGTGGGCTTCTAGACCGGCTGCCGACAGATTGAGCCGCGTGCCGCGGCAAGCTGTCTTCTCGCCTCTGCACGCGAAGACGCGCGCAACCGGCTCGGGTAGATGAGTATTTGCGAAAAGGGCAAGCCCATCTGCTCTTTTCAAAAATACTCCCGCCGGAGGCTTCCGAACCAAACCTCTGTGCAGCCCTTGCCAGATGGTCCGAGGCATCGCCGGGCTGAGGGGCTCGATGCCCCTCGGCCCGGCTCCCCCTTTCCACGCGCGCGGTGCTGCGGCAGTCTGCGGTCAAAGCGGAGGATGCGATGGAATTGGGATTGGCGGGCAAGGTTGTGATCGTGACCGGTGGCGGCGCGGGGATTGGCGGGGCTATCAGTCTTGCCCTCGCACGGGAAGGGGCGGTTCCGGTCATTCTGGCCCGGCGCGCGCCGGACGCGGCCTTCATGGCCGATCTGGTGCAGATCGAGCCCCGCGCCTGCTTTTTGCGCGCCGATCTTTCCAAGGATGCCGATTGCCGGGCCGCGGTATCCGAAGCGCAGGCGCGTTTCGGGCGCATTGACGGGCTGGTGAACAACGCTGGAACCAACGACGGTGTCGGGCTCGAGGCCGGGCCAGAGGCGTTTCGCGCCTCGCTCGACCAGAACCTTTTTCACTACTACACATTGGCCCATCTCTTGCTGGATGATCTGAAGGCAGCGCGGGGGGCGATCGTCAACATCTCGTCAAAGACTGCGCTGACCGGGCAAGGCCAGACCTCGGCCTATGTCGCGGCGAAGGCGGCGCAACTGGGTCTGACGCGGGAATGGGCGGCAGCACTTGCGCCACATGGCGTGCGGGTCAATGCCATCCTGCCCGCCGAGGTGATGACCCCGATGTATGCAAACTGGCTGCAATCCTTCCCTGACCCCGCCGCGCAGGAGGCACTTATCACCGCCCGCATTCCCTTGGGAAACCGGATGACCACCGCCGAAGAAATCGCCGCCACCGCTGTCTTCCTCTTGTCGGACCGGGCCAGTCACACAACCGGCCAGTGGTTGTTTGTCGACGGTGGCTATGTCCATCTGGACCGGGCGCTGGGGACTTAGCGAAAGCGGATCGGATCGGCCAGAAGCCGAAGGCCGTTCAGCACCACCAGAAGCGTGCCGCCTTCATGGCCGATCACCGCCAAAGGCAGCGGCAGGTCGAAGAACAGGCTTGCAGTCACCAACACGACCATCGCCCCGATTGCCAGCGTCAGGTTCTGCCGGATCACCCGTGCCGTTCGCCGGGCCAAGGCGCGGGCCGCGGCAAGCTTGCGCAGGTCTTCCGCCATCAGCGCCACATCTGCTGCCTGAAGCGCCACTTCGCTGCCCGCAACCCCCATCGCGACGCCCACATCGGCCCGCGCCAGCGCCCCGGCATCGTTCACCCCGTCGCCCACATAGGCGACCTTGCCTTCTGCCGCCGCCGCATCGATCAGACGCACCTTGTCACCGGGCAAGAGGCCGGAATGCACCTCATCAGGGCGCAACCCCAGCCGCGCGCCGATCCGCAACGCGACCTCGGCCCGGTCGCCGGTCATCATGACAATGCGGGTCTTGCCGCCTTCGCGCAGCGCCGCCAGTGCCTCGATGGCCGTATCGCGCGGGGCGTCGGCCACGGTCACGCCGCCAAGTACCTGCGCCCCGCGACCGACAAGTATCAGCGTTTCCTGTCCCTTGGCCAGTTCCGCAAGTTCTTGCGGCATCACGGCCCCCATCCGCGCCAGCATCCGCAGGTTTCCTGCCCAGATCGGCCCCTGATCATCTGCCCCAGCAATCCCCTCGCTGGGATAAGATCGCACATCACGGACCGGGGCCGGGGTCAGCCCCTTTTCGGCCACGGCGCGGCGCAGGGCGCCAGCGATCGGGTGTTCGGATTGCGCCTCAAGCCCGGCGGCAAGGGCAAGGAAGGTCTCGTCACTGCCCGCCAAGGCCCGCAAGCCGGTGACTTCGGCCTGGCCGGTGGTCAGGGTTCCAGTCTTGTCAAAGGCGAAGACCCTGACCTCGGCCAGCCCTTCCAGCGCGCTGCCGCCCTTGAACAGCACTCCACCCCGCGCCGCCGCCGACAGCGCCGACAGGATCGCCGCTGGCACCGAAATCACCACCGCGCAGGGGCTTGCCGCGACCAGCACGGTCGCGGCCCGGTAAAGCGCGTCGCCGGGCGGATAGCCGATCAGCCAGAAGCCGACAAAGGCCAGCACCGACCCAAGCAGCACCACCACCGTATAGCGCTGGCCGAACCAGTCGGAAAACCGTTCCGACGGCGATTTCATCGCCTGCGCTTCGGTCACAAGGCGGATCATCTGCGCCACGGTGCTGGTGGCCAGCGTGCGCGTCACCTCGACCGTCAGGATGCCGTCAAGGTTGACCGTTGCCTCATGGACTGCCGCCCCATGGGTCTTGCGCACCGGGTCTGCCTCGCCGGTGACAGTGCTTTCATCCAGATGCCCGGCACCTTCCAAAATGCGCCCGTCCACCGGCACCCGCGCACCGGGGCGCAGGATCACCCGGTCACCGGGGCAAAGATCCTCGACCGGAATTTCCTCCACCCCGTCCGGACCTTCGCGCAAGGCTGTCTCGGGGCGCAACTGCATCAGCGCCTCGACCGCGCGGCGGGCCTTGCCCATCGCCCGATGCTCCAGCGTCTGCGACAAGGAGAACAGCGCCAGAAGCACCGCCCCCTCCAGCGCCGCGCCGACAGCCGCCGCTGCCAGCGCGGCCACCACCATCAGCAAGTCGATGTCGAGCCGCTTGTCCTGCCAAAGTTCGCCAATCGCCGCCCGCGCCGCCGGAAGGCCACCGGCGAGGAATGAAAGCCCAAGTGCCGCCCATGTCAGACCCACAGGCAGAGGCTGGAGAAAGGCATCGACAGTGGCGATTGCCAGACCGATCCAGCACAGGGCGGTCAGATAGGCACCCGAGTCATCTGCTGTCGTTTCGACCGTCTGACTGGCCATTGCGCCCGCCTCCTACCAGATCGCACCACAGTCGCGCGCGGCGCAGTCAGGCGCAAGGTCAAGCCTTGCGGAGGTTTTCCCTTGACCCCGACGGTCCTGCGGTGAAAACAGCCCGCATGGCTACTGCAACCCTGACCATTGATCTTGATGCGATTGTCGCCAACTGGCGGGCGCTTGACCGGCTTTCCGGCCCAGAGGTGCAGACTGCCGCGGTGGTGAAGGCTGATGCCTATGGCCTTGGCATCACGCGTATTGCGCGAAAGCTGGCACAGGCCGGGGCGCGGCGATTCTTCGTCGCCTATGCCGAAGAAGGCGCCGCGATCCGGCAGGCGCTTGGCCAGGGGCCGCAAATCGCCGTTCTGTCGGGCCACATGTCCGGCGATACCGAAATGATCCACGATCTTGATCTGACGCCGATGCTCAACAGCCTCGATCAGATCACCCGGCATCTGGAGGCGCTGCCCGGCCACCCGTTCGGCGTGCAGCTTGATACCGGCATGAACCGCCTTGGGGTCGAGCTTTTGGAATGGCAGGCCGTTGCGCCCATCCTGATCGAAGCCGGCCCGGAACTTCTTATCAGCCACCTTGCCTGCGCGGACGAGCCCGATCACCCGCTGAACGAAGCGCAGTTGAAGACCTTCCACACCATGACCGATGGCACTGGCCTGCCGCGCAGCCTTGCGGCAACCGGGGGCATCCTTCTTGGTCCGCGCTACCATTTCGATCTGACCCGACCCGGTATCGGCCTTTTCGGCGGCCTGCCCCATGAGACCGCGCATCCCGCCGTCACGCTGTCGCTGCCGGTGATCCAGACGCGCGAGGTCGCCCCGGGGGAAACCGTAGGTTATGGCTGCACCTGGGTGGCCGAGAGCCCGGCGATCATCGCCACGGTGGCGGGTGGCTATGCCGATGGCCTGCCCCGGACACTTTCCAACATTGCCACCTTGTGGGACGGTGACACGCCCTGCCCCCTGGTCGGTCGCGTCTCGATGGACCTGATCACGGTCGATATCACCCATCTGCCAGAAGTTCCGCGCAGCCTTGACATCCTTGGTCCGCATCAGACCGTGGACGCCCTTGCCGAAGCCGGCGGCACCATCGGCTATGAGATCCTCACCTCGCTTGGTCCGCGTCATCTGCGCCGCTATCAGGAGCGGAGCCAATGACCGCAACGGGCGCGTTGGCGGGCCTTGGCCGCCCCGTCCTTGCCGCGTTTGCCGCGATCGGACGGGTTGCGATGTTCGCCGGGGCGATTGTTGGCCACATCCTGCGCCCACCGTTCTATTTTCGTGAACTTGGCCATTCGTTGATGCAGATCGGCTGGTTTTCCCTGCCGGTCGTCGGGCTGACCGCGATCTTTACCGGCGGCGCCCTGGCCTTGCAGATCTATGCCGGTGGCGCCCGCTTCAACGCCGAATCCGTGGTGCCTTCCATTGTCGCCATCGGGATGACGCGCGAACTTGGCCCGGTGCTGGGCGGGCTGATGGTCGCCGCACGGGTCGCAAGCTCCATCGCGGCCGAGATTGGCACGATGAAAGTCACCGAACAGATCGACGCGCTGGTCACCCTTTCGACCAACCCGTTGAAATACCTTGCCGTTCCCCGTGTCCTTGCCGCAACCCTTGCCATGCCCTTCCTTGTGGCGACGGGCGACGCCATCGGCATCATGGGCGGCTGGCTGGTCGGTATCACCCGGCTTGATTTCAACTCGGCCACCTATCTGAAGAACACCATAGACTTCCTTGAAGCCTGGGACGTGGGCTCAGGGCTGGTCAAAGGCGCTGTCTTCGGCTTCATCGTGGCGCTGATGGGCTGCTATCACGGCATGAATTCAGCCCGGGGCGCGCAGGGGGTGGGCCGGGCCACGAAATCGGCGGTGGTTTCCGCCAGTGTCCTGATCCTCGCAGCAAACTATGTCCTGACCGAACTGTTCTTCACCTCATGATCACTCTCGCCGCCGTCACCAAGACCTTCGGGTCCAACCAAGTGCTTCGGGGGGTGGATCTGACCATCGCTTCCGGCACGTCCATGGTGATCATCGGCGGGTCCGGCACCGGCAAATCGGTGCTCTTGAAATGCATCCTCGGCCTTGTCCATCACGACAGCGGCAGCATCACGCTTGACGGGCAGGACGTCACCAAAGCCGACCGCGACGCCTTCCTTGCCCGCTTCGGGATGCTGTTTCAGGGCGGCGCCCTGTTCGATTCGCTTCGCGTCTGGGAAAACGTGGCCTTCCGGCTGATGCGCGGCGCGAAAGCTCTGCCCAAGGCAGAGGCGCGTGAGGCCGCCATCGAAAAACTGCGCCGCGTCGGGCTGAAACCCGAAGTCGCCGACCTCTTTCCCGCCGAACTGTCCGGCGGCATGCAAAAACGCGTCGGCCTTGCCCGGGCCATCGCCGCGGAACCCGAGATCATCTTCTTCGACGAACCCACCACCGGCCTTGATCCGATCATGGCCGGCGTCATCAACGACCTGATCCGCGAGATCGTTGTGGAAATGGGCGCCACCGCGATGACCATCACCCATGACATGACCTCGGTCCGCGCCATTGCCGACAATGTGGCGATGCTGCATGGCGGCAAAATCCGCTGGACTGGCCCTGTTTCGGAAATGGACGCTACGTCAGACCCTTACGTCCAGCAGTTCATCCACGGCCGCGCCGAAGGGCCGATTGAAAGTGTCCGCTAGCTTTTGCTCTTTTGAGAAATACTCCACGGGAGGTCTGGAGGGTGTGAAACACTTCAGTCCGCGGCCCACCAAGGGGAAAGATCGATGAAGTATCTCAATCTCGCCCTTCTGATCCTGTTTCCCATCGCTTGGTTCGCCCCGATCTTGCGCGCGGCGTTGCTGCCGATCTTCGGGATGGATGAAATCTCGGTGATCAGCGGGCTGCAAGCGCTGTGGAAGACAGATGCCGCACTGGCCCTTGTCGTCACCTTCCTCGCAATCTTCGCGCCCTATGCCAAAACCATCGGCCTCGCACTTTTGCACTGGAACCTCCTCAGTCCCAAGACGCTGCCGTCCCTCAACCTGCTTGGCAAGCTGGCGATGGCCGACATCTTTCTGATTGCGATCTATATCGTGCTGGTCCAAGGCGTCGGCATGGTCACGATTGAAACGGCATGGGGTCTTTACCTCTTTTCTGCCTGCGTGCTGACCTCGATCCTGATCAGCTGGAAAAGCGGACCTCAGACCGGGCAGACCGACCGTCAGGCTTGATGAGCGCCGCCTTTGCAGGCAGGAAGGGCGGATGAGCAAAGCCTCCAACAGTTTCACCTGTAGCGCCTGCGGGGCCAGCCACCGCAAATGGGCCGGGAAATGCGATGCTTGCGGCGGCTGGAACACCATCGTTGAAGAGGCCCCGCTGTCCACCGGCCCGAAATCGCTGGGCGCCAAGGGCCGCCCGATCCCGCTGTCGGACCTTGCAACCGAAGAACCGGCCCCGCCCCGCGCCTCGTCCGGGATTGACGAGCTGGACCGCGTGCTGGGCGGCGGCCTTGTTCCGGCCTCGGCCATCCTTGTCGGCGGCGACCCCGGCATTGGCAAATCCACACTTCTTTTGCAGGCCGCTGCAAGTTTCGCCCGCAAGGGGCTGAAATGCCTTTACATCTCGGGCGAAGAAGCGGCCGCGCAAGTGCGGATGCGCGCACAGCGCCTTGGGCTGACCGATGCCCGCGTCCGGCTTGGGGCTGAAACCAACCTGCGCGACATCCTGACCACGCTGGATGCCGAACGCCCCGCCCTTGCGATCATCGATTCGATCCAGACCATGTGGCTTGACCAGATCGAGGCCGCGCCCGGATCGGTCAGTCAGGTCCGCGCCGCAGCGCATGAGCTTGTGACCTTTGCCAAGCGCAAGGGTGTCGCCGTTGTCCTTGTTGGCCATGTCACCAAGGACGGCCAGATTGCCGGGCCGCGCGTGGTCGAGCACATGGTGGACACCGTGCTTTACTTCGAGGGCGAGCGCGGCCACCAGTTCCGCATCCTGCGGGCAGTGAAAAACCGCTTCGGCCCGGCGGATGAAATCGGGGTGTTCGAGATGACCGGCGGCGGGCTGGCACAGGTGCCGAATCCCTCGGCGCTATTTCTGGCCAACCGCGACCAGCCCGCCCCGGGCTCGGCTGTCTTTGCGGGGATCGAAGGCACCCGCCCGGTGCTGACTGAAATACAGGCGCTTGTCGCACCCTCCACCCTCGCCAGCCCTCGCCGCACGGTGGTGGGCCTCGACTCGGGCCGCGTTTCCACCATCCTTGCGGTGCTGGAGGCTCGCTGCGGCATCCCCTTCACCGGGCTTGACGTTTTTCTCAATGTCGCCGGGGGCTTGCGGGTCAGCGAACCAGCGTCCGACCTTGCAGTCGCGGGCGCGCTGCTTTCTGCGCGCGAAGATGTTGCAATTCCGCCAGACATGGTACTTTTCGGGGAAATCAGCCTCTCCGGCGCATTGCGACCAGTGGGGCAGACCGAAAACAGGTTGAAAGAAGCCTCGAAACTTGGTTTCTCACAAGCGACAGTGCCGTCTCATTCGAAGATTGAAGGGGCGACGGGCCTGACGGTGCGGCAGATGCCGGATCTTACGGCCTTTGTGGGCGAAATGTTCGGGGCAGGATAAGCCCGCAAAAAAGCTAAGGATTGGGGACGAAAACGATGGAAAACTTGACCGCGGTTGATGGTGGCGCAGCGCTGATCATCATCGTCTCCTCGATCCTCGCCTTTTCGCGCGGGCTGGTGCGGGAACTTATGGCGATCCTTGGCTGGGTCGGTGCGGCCGTCGCGGCCTATTATTTCGCCCCCGGTGTGCAGCCTTTGGTCAAGGAGCTGCCGGTGGTTGGCGAATTCCTGTCCGACAGCTGCGAGCTTTCGGTCGTTGCCGCATTTGCCGGTGTCTTCGTCGTGGGCCTGATCGTGGCCGCGCTGTTCACGCCGCTGTTTTCCGGTGCGGTCCAGCGGTCGGCGCTTGGCGGGATTGACCAGGCGCTTGGCTTTCTGTTCGGTGCCGCGCGCGGCGTGCTGCTGATCGCCGTCGCCTTCATCGTTTATGACCGGGTGCTGTCGGATCAGAAGATTGCCATGATCGACGAATCCCGCACCGCGCTGGTCTTTGCGAACTTCCAGGCGAACATCGATCAGAACATCCCGACAGACGCACCGGGCTGGATCGTTGCCCGCTACAATGACCTGACCAATGTCTGCGCTCCCGGCGGCGCCCCGGTTCCGGCCGAAACCCCACCCGCCACCGCACCAGAGGCCCCTGCCGGCAACTGATCCATCGACCGGAATGGCGTTTCAGGGCGTGACAGCCCGGCGCGGCTGCCGTAAACCACCGGCAACGCGCCTTGAACGCGCCTTGAAGGATTCGCACACGCATGGCCCCCTTCCTTTCGCACCCCTTCGATGACGACAAACTGAAGGAGGAGTGCGGCATTTTCGGCGTCACCGGCGTTGCCGATGCATCAAACTTCGTGGCCCTCGGGCTGCACGCCCTGCAACATCGCGGGCAAGAAGCGGGCGGGATCGTCAGCTATCACCCCGACCACGGCTTCAACTCGGCCCGCCGCTTTGGCTATGTCCGCGACAATTTCACCAAGCCGGACGTGATGGACACGCTGCCGGGCCAGCTTGCCATTGGCCATGTCCGTTATTCAACCGCCGGGTCAAAAGGGGCCACCGCGATTCGGGACGTGCAGCCCTTCTTTGGCGAGTTTTCGATGGGCGGCTGTGCGATTGCCCATAACGGCAACCTGACCAACGCCGCCGCCCTGCGCCGGGAACTGATTGAACGCGGCTCGATCTTCCAGTCTTCTTCCGACAGCGAATGCATCATTCACCTGATGGCCCGGTCGATCCAGAAGAACCTGTCAGAACGCATCAAGGACGCGCTGCGCCGCGTGGAAGGTGCCTTTTCCGTCGTCGCCATGACCCGCACCAAACTGATCGGCGTGCGTGACCCCTTGGGCGTGCGCCCACTGGTCCTTGGCCGCATCAGCGACCACGGCTGGGCGCTAAGCTCGGAAACCTGCGGCCTCGACATCATCGGAGCCGATTTCGTGCGCGAGATCGAGCCGGGTGAAATGGTAGTGATCGAGGGCGACAAGGTGGAATCGACCCGCCCCTTCTCGCCCGCGAAATCGCGCTTCTGCATCTTCGAGAATGTCTATTTCAGCCGCCCCGACAGCATCATCGGCGGCCGTTCAGTCTATGAAACCCGGCGTCAGATCGGCGTGGAACTGGCGCGCGAAGCCCCTGTGGACGCCGACCTCGTCTGCCCCGTCCCGGATTCAGGAACCCCCGCCGCCATCGGCTACAGTCAGGAAAGCGGCATCCCTTACGCGATGGGGATCATCCGCAATCAATACATGGGCCGCACTTTCATTGAACCGACCGACAGCATCCGCAACATGGGCGTGCGGCTGAAACTGAACGTCAACCGGGCGCTCATCAAGGGCAAGCGGGTGATCCTGGTCGATGATTCCGTTGTGCGCGGCACCACCAGCCGCAAGATCAAGGACATGATCCTCGAAGCAGGTGCCGCCGAGGTTCACTTCCGCATCGCATCGCCCCCGACCGCCTGGCCGTGCTTTTACGGTGTCGATACCCCCGAACGCTCCAAACTCCTTGCCGCGACGATGTCGGAAGATGAAATGCGCGATTGGATCGGCGTTGACAGCCTGAAATTCGTGTCGCTTGACGGCCTCTACCGTGCCGCAGGCGAGGCTGCGGGACGTGACGCCGCCAATCCGCGCTACTGTGATGCCTGCTTCTCGGGCGATTACCCGGTCGCACCATCCGACAAGATCGAGGAAGGCTTTCAGATGAAGGCCGCCGAATAGCGCAGCCTCTGGCGCACCCGGCGGCCAGGGCTGACCCGGCAAGGCTGGCCCCTCCAAGGCTGGCCCCTCCAAGGCTGGCCCCTTGCCATTTGCTCTTTTCAAAAATACTCCCGCCGGAGGCTTCGACATCTCCGCAAGGATCAGCGCATGACCACCAGCACCGCCCCCAAAGCCGCCCCAAAAGTCGCCCTGGTCACCGGCGCCTCGCGCGGCCTTGGTGCCGCCATTGCCGAGCAGCTTTGCTATCGCGGCTGGCATGTCGTTGCCGTCGCCCGCACCGTGGGCGGGCTGGAGGAACTTGACGACCGGGTGAGGCACGCAGGCCTTCCCGGCGCGGGCGGGCTGACGCTTGCGCCGATGGACGTGACCAATGATGACGCCATGCGCCACCTTTGCCGGTCGATCCATGACCGCTGGGGGGGCCTTGGCCTTTGGGTGCATGCTGCGGTTCATGCGGCACCGCTGGCCCCGGCCGGGCATCTTGACGCAAAGGACTGGGACAAATCCATCGCCACCAACACCCGCGCAACGGGGATGTTGATCCCGATGGTCGAACCCCTCTTGCGCGCGCAAGGTGGCACGGCGCTCTTTCTTGATGATCCCCGCGCCGGTCAGCCCTTCTTCGGTGCCTACGGCGCCACCAAGGCCGCGCAGATCGCGCTGGCACAAAGCTGGCAGTCCGAAACCCGCAAGCATGGCCCGCGGGTTGTGATTGCAGCCCCCGCGGGAATGCCGACCGCCACCCGCGCCCGCTTTTTCCCCGGAGAGGACCGCACCCCGCTTGCCGATCCAAAGATCGAAGCGGCGCGGATCATCGAAAGCCTCTGATCCTTTCGACCGCTCAGCCCGGCAGCGCCGCTGCGATTGCCGCCCAAAGCGGCTCTGCCGGTTCCACACCAACAGACAGCCGGATGAACCCCTCCGGCACCGCATCCCCCCAGCGCGCCCGGCGTTCGCCGGCCGTATGTGTGCCGCCAAAGCTGGTGGTCTGCTCGATCAGCGGGCAGCGCGACAGGAAGCTTTCCGCCACCCCGGCATCGGCAAGCTCGAACCCGATAAGGAAACCGCCGTTGGCCATCTGCCCCCCCACCGCCCAATGCGATGGATCGTCCGCCAGCCCCGGGTAACGCAGGCCAGTCACGCCCGGATGCGCGGCAAGCCGCCCAGCGATCAATCCAGCGCTGGAACACATCCGGTCAAGGCGGACCTCCAGCGTTTCAATGCCTCGATGGACAAGGAAGGCCTCGAACGGGCCGGGAATGGCCCCGGCCATCCGCCGCCAGTCGCGCACGCGGGATACAAGGGCGCCGTCGCGCCCTGCTACATGGCCGAAAAGCACGTCGGAATGACCGGCGGGGGCCTTGGTGTCAGCGGCCACCACAAGATCGCAGCCAAGGTCCAGCGGGCGCTGAAGGAGGGGTGTCATCGTCGTGTTGTCGGCGATGACCTTTGCCCCGGCCTTGTGCGCCCGGGCTGCGACGGCGGCGATGTCGACCACATCAAGGCCGGGGTTCGAGGGGGTTTCCAGATAGACCACCGCCGCGCCGGTGAAATCAGCGGTGGCGTAGCTGGTCGTTGGAATCGCCTGCACGTCGATGCCGAGGGGTTTGAGGAAACCGTCAGACAGGACGCGCGTGACGTAGTAGCCGTCCGAGGGGATGATCAGACGATCCCCCGCCTTCAGCGTGGCAAACAAGGCAGCGGCGATGGCGGCCATGCCGGAGGGAAAGGAGACCGTCTCGGCGTCTTCAAGGATTGCCAGCTGGGCTTCGACGGCGTCCCAGCTGGGGTTGCCGTTGCGGCCGTAGATGTGGCCACCCGTCTGGACGGATGGCAGGTGGAAGGTGGCCGAGGCGATGATCGGGGGGACCACGGGATCACCCTGCCCGAGACCCGCCTTGCGGTGGTGAAGAAGGCGGGCGATGTGTGCCTGGAATTCGGGGGTCATGCGGACACCTGTCTGCGATGTCCCACAGGGGGACAGTGTGAGCACCATTGCGAAATCAAGGGCTTGAGCATGGGCATTCACACTGTCTTAACGGTTTCGCCCGGCTCACTCAAGCCGGGACGGGAAGCCTTCGGCGCGCAAGTCGGTGCCAAGCAGGTCTTCCAGCAGTTTGGCAATCATCGGTGACTGCGCCTCGCCGCCATAGGCGGCCTTGGCGGCGACGTAGGTCTGGTTGGTCATCGAGGCGAGGTCGAGCGGCACTCCGAATTCCTTGCCGAAGCCTAGCGCAAAGCCGAGGTCCTTCAGCGCTAGGTCGATGTTGAAGGCAATGTCATATGACCCGTTCAGGATCAGCGCCCCTTCGGTTTCATGCACGAAGCTGTTGCCGGACGAAGCCGCGATGGCGTGCCATGCCTGCCCCAGATCAAGCCCGCCGCGCTTGGCCAACATCAACGCCTCGGACGTGGCTTTCAGGTGGATGAAGGCCAGCATGTTGGTGATGACCTTGATGATCGATGAAGATCCCAAAGGCCCCATGTGGAAGATCTTGTCGCCCATCGCCTGCATGGCACCATGGTGCAGTTCGAACAGGTCGGCGTCGCCGCCGGCCAGCATGGTGATCTTGCCCTGATGCGCCAGATGGACGCCGCCGGTGACGGGCAGTTCCATCATCCGCACGCCGCCTTCGGCAGCGACGGCAGCCAGGCGCAGCACCTCATCCCGGCCAAGCGTGGACATCTCGACCCAGCTTGCGCCCTTTTTCATGTGGGGCAGGATGTGGCGCAGCACCTTTTCCGAGACTGCCGGCGATGGCAGGCAGGTGATGACGTGATCGGCCGAGGCGGCGACCCCTTCGGCGCTGGTGGCCAGGGTGGCCCCAGCTGCCACCAAGGGGGCGGCAAGGGCCGCGTTCAGGTCATAGACCGTGACCTTGAAACCCGCTTTCAGAAGGCAACCCGCGCAGGCCGCGCCAAGGTTGCCAAGGCCGATATATCCGTAGTGCATCATGTCCCCATTGGAATGGGGCGGGTTCTGGCCCGCCCCTGTTGGTTGTCGTGTCGGTTATTCGCCGTAGCCGACGATTCCTTTGACTTCGCAGAAGTCATGGATGCCCCAATCGGCGTATTCGCGGCCGTTGCCGGACTGCTTGTAGCCGCCGAAGGGCGCGGAGGTGTCCCAGTCGGGGTAGTTGAGGTTCACCGTCCCGGCGCGCAATTTGCGGGCAACGGGTTTGGCGTCTTCGACCGGGCCGGCGATGTAGGCGGCAAGGCCGTAGACAGTATCGTTGGCCTGCTGGATGGCGTCTTCGATGCTGTCATAGGGCTGGATCGCAAGGACCGGGCCGAAGATTTCTTCCTTCGAAATGGTCATCGAGTTGACCACATCGCCGAAGACGGTCGGACGGGTGAACCAGCCTCGGTTAAGGTCAGCCGGACGGCCAAGGCCACCGGTCACAAGGGTGGCGCCTTCGTCGATTCCGGCTTGAATCAGGCGCTGGACCTTGTCGAATTGCAGCTTCGAGATCAGGGGGCCCATCACCGTTGCCTCATCGCGCGGATCACCGATCTTGATCGCCTCGGCGGCCTCTTTCGCAACTTGCAGCGCTTCGGCCTGCTTGGCACGCGGCACCAGCATCCGGGTCGGCGCGTCGCAGGACTGGCCGGTGTTGGACATGACAGCGGTCACTCCCGCGGCGACGGCCTCGGCGATATTGGCACCCGGCAGGATGATGTTGGGCGACTTGCCGCCCAGTTCCTGCGCCACGCGCTTGACCGTGGGGGCTGCGGCGGCGGCAATCGCGGTGCCGGCCCGTGTGGAGCCGGTGAAGGACACCATGTCAACCTCGGGGTGCGAGGACATCCGCGCACCGACCTCTGGCCCTGCCCCATGCACAAGGTTGAAGACGCCCGGCGGCACGCCCGCATCATGGCAGACCTGCGCGAAGAGGGTGCCAGAGAGCGGTGCGATTTCCGAAGGCTTCAAGACCATCGTGCAGCCCGCGATCAGCGCGGGAGCGACCTTGCAGGCGATCTGGTTCATCGGCCAGTTCCACGGCGTGATCAGCGAGCAGACGCCGATCCCTTCATAGATGATCCGGGTGGTGCCGCGGTTGTATTCCCAGACCATCTCCTCGGCGGCCTTGATCGTGGCTTCGATATGGACCTGACCGGCCCAGGCCTGCGCCTCACGCGCCCAGGTGATGGGCGCCCCCATCTCGGTGGACATGACTTGGGCGAAGTCTTCGTAGCGGTCGTTGTAGACCTCAAGGATGCGCTTCACGATGGCAATGCGTTCGGCCACCGGGCGATAGGTCCAGCCGTCAAACGCAGCGCGGGCGGCGAGAATCGCGCGGTCGGCGTCTTCGGTGTTACCCATGGCGACTTCGCAGACGATTTCCTCGGTCGCGGGGTTTTCAACCCCCATCCGGTTGGCGGAAATCGGATCGACCCATTGGCCATTGATGTAGAATTTCAGCATGTTGGCGGGGATCATGGCGACCTCACTTGAAGTAGATGTTGAAGCGGGCACGGATGGCGGCGTCAATCTCGGGATCGACGCGGCATCCGGCCTTGGCGAGGATTGTATTCTTGCGGGCAATCGCCCCATCAAGCAACAGGGGCTTGCCTGCCTCCATCCATTCCTTGGGCGACATGCGGTTGCCGACCACCGGATAGATGTATTCGGTCTGCATCAGTTTCAGCGTCTGATCAGAGCCAAGGTAATGCCCCGGCCCGCCAAGGCAGACCTCTTTCATCGCCTGAATGGATGTCGAATCGGGGGTTACGTCGATGCCACGGACAAGGCGCATTGTCTGGCCCAGCAAGTCATCGCCAAGCACCAGCGATTCAAGGCAGAAGCCGAGGAGGGAGGCGTGCATCCCAACCGCCTCATAGCACATGTTCAGGCCCGCAAGGCCGGCAAGGGCGTTGGTGATGCCCTGCTCCCACCCGGCCTGCATGTCGGGGAGCTTTGAGTCACTGATGCCCGAAGCCGCCCCGCCGGGCAGGCCGTAGAAGCGGTGCATCTGGGCGCAACCTGCGGTCAGCAACGCCTGTTCGGCTGATCCACCGGACATTGCCCCGGTGCGCAGGTCCGAGACGAAGGGCCAGGTGCCGAAGATGGCAGGCGCGCCGGGTTTGATCGCGTTGACATAGACCACCCCCGCCAGACATTCGGCGACAGCCTGCACGATGGTCAGGGCGATGGGGGCTGGTGCGGTGGCCCCGGCCTGCCCGGCCGAGAGCAGAAGCATCGGCATGCCGCGCCGGATGCAATCCTCCATCGTGATGCAGCTTTCTTCCGCGAATTTCATCGGCGGCACGACGAAGCAGTTGGAGTTCGACACGAAGGGGCGCTCCAGCCAGTGTTCCTCACCCCCGGCGACCATGTGCAGCATCTCGAAGCAATCGGCGACGTGCGATGGGTCGGAGAAGCTGGTGCCGACGTGCTTTACGGTGCCGGAAAGGCTGCCATAAAGGGTGTTGAGGTCCATCTCCTTGTTGTCGACCACATCGCGGCAGACCATCGTGCGCTGGTAGAAGTGGATGTTGTCGAGGTTATCGACCAGGCGTGCCGCGTCATAAAGATCCTGCGCGGTGGATTCGCGGTATTCGTTGGTGATCGGGTCCACGATATGGACCGCAGCGCCCGCAGTGCCGTAGTGGACGTTCGAGCCGCTGAGGTGCAGGTCATGCCTTGGGTCGCGGGCGTGAAGGGTGATGTCGCGCGCGGCGATGTTCAGCATGTCCTCGACCAGCGCGCGGGGGAAACGGATGCGGCCATCATCGCCAAGGATCGCGCCCGCATCTGTCAGGAGCTTCACGCCCGAGGGCGGGGCCTGGGAAAGGCCGATCTGTTCCAGCGCGTCCAGCGCGGCGGCGTGGATCTGCTGCACCCCGGCCTCGGTCAGGGGCTTGTACTGGCCGCCGGGCAGGCCGGGGCGGACGGGGCGCATCTCATCCGTAAGGGGGGCGGCGCGCATCGCCACGCGGGCGGTACGGCCACCGGAACGGCGGGCGCGGGCGGGTTCGCAGATATCGCCCAGATCGGCGGTCACGTCGGTCATTGGTCTGATCCCTTGAGCAGGAGTGCATCGATTTCGTCACCGCTGGCAGTGGCCATCAGGGGGGCAAAGCTGCCCTCCCCCAGCATGGCGTTCACGGCGTCACGGATGATGGCATGGGTGGCCCGCGCGATCTGGCTGCCGGTCGAGATGCGGCGGACGCCCATGGTGGCCAGTTCGGCGACTGTAGACGATTTGAGCGGCCCGGCGGCCAGCGCGTTGACGGGTTTGGTCACCGAGGCAAGGATTTGCGCGAGTTCCGCCTTGCCCGGCGGGACGGGAAGATAGAGCAGATCAGCCCCCGCAGCCTCAAACGCCTGCAGGCGGCGGATGCCTTCGGCAAGATCGTAGCTACCATGCATGACACCATCTGCGCGGGCGCAAAAGATGAAGGGGCGGCCAAGCGCCCGGGCGGCGGCGGCCCCGGCGCGGATGCGGTCCACGGCCAGATCGAAGGCGTAGGCGGGGTTGCCGGGCTGCATCTGCGTATCCTCGACGCTGATGCCGGACAGGCCCACCTCACCCGACAGGCGCACCGTTTCGGCCACGTCATCGGGGCTGTCGCCAAAGCCGTTCTCGAAATCGCCCGACACCGGCAGAGGGGTGGCGGCGATCAGGTCTTGCGCGTGGGCCAAGGCCTCATCGCGCGTGACGCCGCCCAGATCGGGGCGGCCGATGGTGAAGGCATGCGCCGCCGAGGAGGTGGCCAGCGCCTTGGCGCCAAGCGCGGCCATCATGCGTGCGCTGCCGCGATCCCAAGGGTTGGGGATCACGAAACAGCCCTGCTGGTGCAGGTCGTGGAACGCCTGATGCCGGGCGGCCATTGTCATGCGCGGACCCGTTCGGATTTCGGGTCATGCATCGGGGCGAGGCTGGCGAGGGCTTCATGCCGCTGGCCGGCTACCTCGATCTCGTAGTGCGAGGCGACGATGTCCTCATCGGTCTGGCCTTTGGCGGGGACGTAGCCCAGACCGATCGCGCCGCCAAGGAAGTGGCCGTAGTTGCCGCTGGTGACGGGGCCGACGATTTTCCCATCGCGGACAATGGCTTCGTTGTGGAACAGAAGCGGTTCGGGGTCTTTCAGGCGGAACTGGAGCATCTTGCGCGAGACCCCTTCGTCCTTCTTCCGCAGCACGGAATCGCGGCCGATGAAGGCGGGTTTCTTGCTGGAAACCGTGAAGCCAAGGCCGGCTTCCAGCACATGGTCTTCATCGGTGATGTCATGGCCCCAGTGGCGGTAGGCCTTTTCGATGCGGCAACTATCCAGCGTGTGCAGACCACAAAGCTTGAGGTCCGGGGCGGCTTCCATGATCGCCTCGAACACATGGGCGGTCTGGTCGGCAGAGACGTAAAGCTCCCACCCCAGTTCACCGACGTAAGTGACGCGGTGGGCGCGGGCGAGGCCCATGCCAATCTCGATTTCACGCGCCTGGCCAAAGGGATGGGCGGCATTGCTGAAGTCGTTGGGTGAGACCCTGGCCAGGATGTCGCGCGCCTGCGGACCCATGAGGCACAGGACGGATTCGGCGGCGGTCACATCGGCTATGACGGCGAAATCATCGCCGACGTGCTGGCGCATCCAGGCAAGGTTGCGTTGCAGGGTGGCACCGGGGACAACGGCCAGATAGGCGGTTTCCGAGAGGCGGGAAACTGTAAGATCAGCCTCTATCCCGCCGTTTTCATTCAGGAACATCGTATAGACGATGCGGCCGGGTTCCACATCCATCTGCGCTGACGATATCCGGTTGAGGAAGGCACAGGCGTCGCGACCCTCCACCCGGATCTTGCCGAAGCTGGTCATGTCGAAAAGGCCCGCGCTTTCCCGCACGGCCATGTGTTCGGCGCGCTGGTTGTCAAACCAGTTCTGCCGCTTCCACGAGTAGCGGTACTCGGGGTCTTGCCCGGGGTTCGCGAACCAGTTGGCGCGTTCCCAACCTGCAACCTCACCGAACACTGCACCACGGGCTTTCAGGTGTTCGTGGATCGGGGAGCGGCGGACGCCACGCGCGGTGGCCATCTGGCGATAGGGGAAGTGGTCGGCGTAAAGGAGGCCCAGGGTTTCGGTGACCCGTTCCTTCAGGTAGCGGCGGTTCTTCTGGAAGGGCTGGGCGCGGCGGATATCGACCTCCCAAAGGTCGAAGGGGGCCTCGCCTTCGGTGATCCAGTGCGCGAGCGCCTGCCCCGCGCCGCCCGAGGACACGATTCCGATGGAGTTGTAGCCGGCGGCGATCCAGTAGCCCTGCACCTCGGGCGCCTCGCCAAGGTAATATCGATCATCCGGGGTGAAGGATTCCGGGCCGTTGAAAAAGGTGTGGATGCCCGCCGTTTCAAACAGGGGCATGCGGTTGGTGGCCATCTCGAGGATGGGCATGAAGTGGTCCCAGTCTTCGGGCAGGGTGTCGAACTCGAAATCCTTGCGGATGCCGTTCATGCCCCAGGGTTTGGCCACAGGCTCGAACGCGCCCAGCATCATCTTGCCCGCGTCGGTCTTGTAATAGGCGCATTCGTCCGGCACCCGCAGGACCGGCATGTCACCAAGGCCCTGGACGGGTTCGGTGACCAGGTAGAAATGTTCGCAGGCGTGCAAGGGCAGCGTGACGCCGTTCTGCGCGGCAAGGTCGCGGCCCCACATGCCGCCACAGTTGACGACCACATCGGCGGCGATATGGCCGGGGCCTTCGGCGGTCTCGAAGTCCACCCCGGTGACCCGGCCATTGGCCGTGGTGATCTTGGTGACCAGCGCCCCTTCGAAGATCTTCGCACCCCGCATCCGTGCGCCCTTGGCCAGCGCCATCGCGATGTTGGCCGGGTCGCACTGGCCATCGAGCGGCAGGGCGACGGCACCGACCACACCACCAATGTTGAGGTGGGGGTATTTCGCCTTGGCCTCGGCCGGGCTGATCTCATGCACCTCGACGTCGAAGATCCGCGCGACGGTGGCCTGACGCAGGAGTTCCTCATGCCGCTCGGCCGTCAGCGCCACCGAGATGGAACCGACCTGCTTCATCCCGGTGGCAACGCCGGTTTCAGCCTCCAGACCGCGATAAAGATCGGCGGAATACTTGGCCAATCGCGTCATGTTGGCCGATCCGCGCAATTGCCCGATCAGCCCCGCCGCATGCCATGTGGTGCCAGAGGTCAGCTTCCGACGCTCCAGCAGCACCACATCCGTCCAGCCCGCCTTGGCCAGATGATAGGCCACCGAGCATCCCGAGACGCCGCCGCCAATCACGACGGCGCGGGCTTTTGAGGGGATCGTCATGGTGCGGGCTCCGATGGAACAAGGACAAGTTTGCCGGGGTAGCGCCCTTCCGCCAGATCGGCCTGCGCAAGGGCGATATCGCGCAAGGGATAGGTCTTGGACACCACCGGCCGGATACGGGCGGTGTTGATGATGGTGACAAGGCCGGCGAAAACCTCACGCGGCTGGTGGGTCGCGCCGTAGATCGTCAGGTCATTCAGATAGATGCGGCGCAGATCACCCTTGACCATCGGTCCGGCCACCGCACCCGAGGTAGCATAGCGCCCCCCGGCACGCAGCGCGTCCAGCCTGTCCTGCCAGCCATCGCCGCCAACCACGTCGATCACCACGTCGAAACTGTTGCCGCGCGGTTGGCTGTCACGGGCCAGCACCGTGGCGTTCAGCGCCCGAAGCGGGCCGGATTTTGACAGGCTGCACTGGCCCGTCACCTCGGCCCCGCGCAACAGCGCCAGTTGCACCGCAGCCAACCCCACCCCACCCGATGCGCCGGTGATCAACACCCGTTCGCCCACCGCCACGCCGGCCCGGGTCAACAGGTTGTGCGCCGTGCCATAGGCGCAGGGCATCGCCCCAATCTCGATATCGGTCAGTGGTGAGGCGCTGACATCATGCAGATGCCGCGTCTTGACCAGACAGTATTGCGCGAAAGCCCCGTCAAATTCCGATCCGATCGACACAAAGGCAATCGGGTTTTCCGCCGTCGGTTCGTGCTGGTTGGTCGGGCAGATCACCCGCGCGCCCAGCGCCAGCCCAGCGACCCCTTGCCCCAGCGCCACGATCCGCCCGCAAAGATCTGATCCCTGAATCCGGGGAAAGCCCATCTGCCCGGACCAGCCCGCCGCGCGCCCCTCGCCCCCATACCAGCCCTTGCGGGTGTTGATGTCGGTCATGTTCACGCCCGCCGCCAGAACCCGCACCAGCACCTCACCCGGACCGGGGCGCGGCACGGGGATGTCATCGCGCCAGACCAGCATCTCCGGTCCGCCATGGCCGATCAACTGGACGCCGGACATGGTGGCAGGCAGATCGGTCATGCGCGGATCCGCTCGTTCTTCGGATCCCACAGCGGGGCATCGGCCTTGACGGTTGCCGGGTAGCGCTGGCCGAAGATTTCAACCTCGACCTCCTGCCCCGCCACGTTCAGATCGGCCTTGAGCATGCCAAGCCCGATGCAGGCGTCGACGCGGTGGCCCCAATAGCCCGAAGTCAGTTCGCCCACCACCTGCCCCTGATGCCAGATCGTCGCCATGTAGGGCGGGTCATGTTCAGCGGCCTCGATCACAAGGGTGCAGAACCGCTTAGTGACCCCGGCCTGTTTTTCCGCAGCCAAAGCCGCCTTGCCCCGGAAATCAGGCTTGGCCCAGTCGATGAACCGCTCCAACCCACCTTGCAACACCGTGTAATCGGTCGAAAGGTCGCCCTTCCACGCCCGGTAGCCCTTTTCGATGCGCAAGCTGTTGAGCGCGAACATCCCGAACGGCTTGAGGCCGAGGGGGGCGCCCGCCGCCATCACCGCATCCCAGACAGCCGGGGTGTCGGCAAGGCGCGAGTGGATTTCCCAGCCAAGCTCGCCCGCGAAGGAGACGCGCATCAGCATCACCTCACGCCCCGCGATGCGGGCGGCCTGGTGGGTCAGCCAGCCCTTCGTCAGGTCTGCCCCGGCCCCCGCCGCTTGCAGGACCTCACGCGCTTTCGGTCCGGTCAGGATCTGGCAGGACCAGTCGGCGCTGACATCGGCAAGCCTCAGGCCGGGGGCAAGGTGACGCTCCAGCCAGCCCAGGTCATGCAGTTGCGCGGTAGCGGCGGTGATCAGAAGGATGTCGTCGTCAGCGAGGCGGGCCACCGACATCTCGGTGACGATCCGGCCCTTGTCATCGGCGAAATAGGCAAGGCCCAGCCGCCCGACGGCGGGCAGCTTGCCGGTGATCTGGGCCGTCAGCCAGTCTGCCGCCCCTGCCCCGGTCAGGCGGAACCGGCTGAAGCCCGGCAAATCGAGGATGCCGCAGGCGTCGCGGACGGCAGCGCATTCATCGGCAACGGCGCCAAACCACGGCCCTTTGCGCGCCCAAGTGCGTTGCGCCCCATCCGATGTATCATCGCCCGGCCGCGCATACCAAAGCGCGCGCTCATAGCCGTTGTAAGGCCCGAACTGCGCGCCCAAGGCGGCTGTCCGGTCATGCACCGCAGACAGCCGCTTCATCCGGCCTTCGGGCCAGGCGTGGTGGGGGAAGTGCATGGCGTATTCGTGGCCGTAGACCTCCATCCCCTTCTTGACGCAGTAGTCGTGATCCTCCCAGCCGGTAAAGCGGCGCGGGTCGCAAGACCACATGTCCCATTCGGTGGCGCCCTCGGTGATCCATTCCGCCAGTACCTTGCCCGCGCCCCCGGCCTGACAGATGCCAAAGGTGAAGACGCAAGCCTCGAACGCGTTCGGCACACCGGGCATCGGCCCGATCAGAGGGTTGCCGTCGGGGGTATAGGGGATCGGGCCGTTGATCACCTTGGTCAGGTTTGCCTGCGCCAACAAAGGCACCCGGGCCATGGCGTCATTGATGTGCCATTCCAGCCGGTCAAGGTCGTCGGGATAAAGCTGGAAGCTGAAATCCTCGGGGAACGGATCATCCGGCGTCGCCCAATGCGCACGGCAATTGCTCTCGTAAGGCCCAAGGTTGAAGCCCATCTTTTCCTGCCGCAGATAGTAGGAGCTGTCGACATCGCGGAGCAGCGGCAGCTTGTGGCCGACCTCCCTCGTCCAGGCTTCGAGTTCGGGAATCGTGTCGAACAGCATGTATTGATGGCTCATCACCATCATCGGCACGCGGCGACCGAACATCGCGCCCACTTGCGCGGCATAGTAGCCGCCCGCGTTCACCACATATTCGGCGCGCACTTCGCCCTTCGGCGTCGACAGAATCCACTCTGTCCCGGTCCAGCGCGCGGCAGTCACCGGGCAGAACCGCTCCACCCGCGCGCCCATGGTCCTGGCACCCTTGGCAAGCGCCTGCGTCAATTGTGCGGGGTCGATGTCACCGTCATAGGGGTCGTAAAGCGCGCCAGTCAGGTCATGCGTTTCCACAAAGGGATAGCGGCTGCGGATCTCTTCAGGTGACAGGATATCAAGCTCCATCCCCTGATAGCGGCCCATGCCGGCGACCTTCCTGAACTCCAAAAGCCGCTCGGCGCTGTGGCCAAGTCGGACCGACCCGGTGACATGGTAGTTCATCGGGTAATCGACCGCCTCACCCAGCCCCCTGTAAAGGCCGGCCGAATAGCGCTGCATGTTCATGATCGACCAGCTGGACGAAAACGTCGGCACATTGCCCGCTGCGTGCCATGTGCTGCCCGCCGTCAACTCGTTCTTTTCCAGAAGGAGGCAATCTGTCCAGCCGGCCTTGGCCAGATGGTAAAGCGCCGAGGCCCCGACCGCGCCCCCCCCGATGATCACCACCCGCGCGCTTGCGAATTCCGCCATGACCGCCTCCCCATTTCTGCGCGCACTATCGGACTTCCGTGACGTGCTTTCAATTCGGCAATCACTGCGCTATTGATCGACAAAGCCGATCAGAAGATTTCATCTGTCCCCAAATATCCCACGGGGGTCCGGGGGTGTGAAACCCCCGGCGATCGGCCACAGGAAGCATGGCCCGAGAATGCAGATAGAACTCATCGACACCTTCCTTGACCTTGTGGACACCCGCAGCTTCAACCGCACCGCTGACCGGCTGGGGGTGACGCAATCCACCGTGTCGGCCCGGGTAAGGACGCTGGAGCAGGCGCTGGACACCACGCTGTTCCGCCGGTCGCGCGCAGGGACCGACCTTACGACTGAAGGCCTGCGGTTCGAGACCCATGCGAGAATGCTGCGGCAGGAATGGATCGCGGCGCGGCGTGCGGTGCTGCCGTCAGGCGATGCGGCGCTGACGCTTCGGCTTGGCATCCAGAATGACCTTGCAGCGGCGACCCTTGGCCCGCTGGTCGCGGCCTTCCGGCAGGCCTTGCCGCAGACGGCGTTCTACATTGAACCCGACTATTCCACCCAGATGTGCAACGACCTTGTGACCGGGGCGCTCGATTTCGCGGTTCTGTTCACGCCCAAGGCCCACCCCGACCTGCATTTTTCTTCTGTCGGGGAAATCGCCTGTCGCCTTGTGTCGTCAGACGCCCGCACAAGGGCCGAGGTGAACCCCGCCACAATGATCTTCGCGCATTTCTCGCCCGCTTTCGAACGAACTCACCGGATCCTGCTGCCGGAACTGTCCGAGGCACCGCTGTCAGTCGGGCAAAGCACCGCCGTTGCAGCACTTTTGCTGGCGATGGGCGGGTCGGGCTATGTGATGCCGGATGCCGCGCGGATGCTGGTGGATACCGGGCGCTTTCGGATCATCAACGACGCACCGGTGATCCAGCAGCCGATCCACACCGCGATGCATCTGAGGAACCGCCACACAAGGCTGCACCGCAAGCTGACGCAACTGGTCGGGCGGCAGTTCGGCTAGACCTCAGAACGTCATCTGCACCCGGTGTCCCGGCGCATGGGCCAGCCGGACCAGCGTGACCGGCCCGCTTG
Source organism: Tabrizicola sp. (assembly GCF_030373185.1). GTDB lineage: Bacteria > Pseudomonadota > Alphaproteobacteria > Rhodobacterales > Rhodobacteraceae > Tabrizicola. The sequence goes on along the minus strand of NZ_JAUCZH010000001.1, from coordinate 496,276 downwards.
TGCCTTGAGTGGTACGCTCAGCCACCAGCAGCGCGGTGCCGGGCGGCACGCCCAGCACCTCGGCCTCGCGCGGGTTCGCGGCTTCGGCGGTAAAGGCGATATCACCCGCCACAAGGCTGACATGGGTCACCAGCCATTCATTCGCACTTTCCTGCGCGAAATCCGGGCCGGGATCGGGCAGGATCGCAGGGTTCAGCCAGCGGGTCTCCAGCACATAGGGCCGCCCTCCCGCCAGATGCAGCGTTTCCAGATAGCGCAGGTTTGCGCCCTCCGGCAGGCCAAGCCGGGCTGTCACCGGCACTGGCGCCGAGGCCATACGGTCGGCCAGAAGCTTGAAATCATAAGAAAGTCCCCGCGCCAGCACATCCAGCCGGATCACCGGAATTTCCAGCCTTGCCCGACGCACCGGGAACGCGGCAACCCTTGTGCCGGCCCGTTTCTTGCGCTCGATCACCCCTGCCTCGGCCAGATCGCGCAAGGCGCGGTTCACCGTGGCACGGGCGACGCCAAACTCTTCCGACAGGGCCTCTTCACCGGGGATCAGGCCACCCGGCGGCCATTCGCGCGCCCGGATGCGGCGCAGAACCTCTGCACGGATCGCTTCCCAGCCCTGCATCTAAAGCGCCTCGCGCAGGCTGCGCATGGTGGACCGAAAGCGGGCCTCAATGCTGTCGCGGCCGATGTGACGGCCAGCCTGCACGATATGGCGGCCAGCAGACCAAAGGTCTGTGACAAGGCCGTCGCGCCCGGCAAAAAGGAAGGCATCCAGCAGGCTGTCACCGGCAAGGCCTTCAAGCCGGACATCCGCGCAATCAAGCGCCAGAAGGTCGGCCCACATGCCCGCCGCAATCGCGCCAGAGGCCCGCCCCGCCGCCTGCGCCCCACCCCGGGCCGCACCGTCCCACAAGAACCGCCCGGTGGACCGCCCGGCATCCGCCATGACCGCCCGGCCTTTATGCTGCAACCGCTGGGAATATTCCAAAAGCCGCAGCTCTTCCGCCCAGGAGATGCGCACATTGCTGTCGGACCCCACGCCAAAGGCCCCGCCCTCCGCAAGCCAGCCCGGCGCGGCAAAGATGCCATCGCCCAGATTGGCCTCGGTAATCGGGCAAAGCCCCGCCACCGCCCCGGTTCGGGCAAGCGCGGCGGTTTCGTCCGGCGTCATCTGGGTGGCGTGGATCATGCACCAGCGCCGGTCAAGCGCCAGATTGGCCAGCGCCCATTCTACGGGCCGCACGCCCCATGCAGCCGCGACCTCGGTGACTTCTGCCACCTGTTCGGCGATATGGATATGCACAGGACCGCCCGGTACCATGTCCGCCGCCCCGGCCAGCGTCCCACGGCTGACGGCGCGCAAACTGTGCGGGGCAACGCCAAGCCGCGCATCGGGCAGCCCCGCCAATGCCCGGCCCGCGCCGTCCAGCACCTTGGCATAGGTTTCGGGTTGAGAGCCAAAGCGCAACTGCCCCCCCGCCAGCGCCCGGCCATCGACCCCGCCCTGTTCATAGATCACCGGCAGATGGGTCAGGCCCAGCCCCGTTGTCGCCGCCGCCGCCGCAAGCCGCACCGACAACTCGGCCGGGTCGGCGTAGGTGCCGCCACCTGCGGGGTGGTGCAGGTAGTGAAATTCGCACACCGCCGCAAAACCCGCCTCGGCCATCTCGACCATCGCTTGCGCGGCAATCGCCTCCACGTCTTCGGGCGACAGGCGTTCAAGGAACCGATACATCAGCGCCCGCCATGTCCAGAAACTGTCCTGCCCGGCTGTGCGCGCCTCGGTCATTCCGGCCATCGCGCGCTGGAATGTGTGCGAATGAAGGTTGACCGGCGCGGGCAAAAGGCAGGCGACAGCCGGGCCTTGGCGGGGCGCGCCGGGGACGACTTCGACGATCCGCCCGCCTTCGATGCGAACAAGGACATCCCGCGCCCAGCCATCGGGCAGCAAGGCAGTTTCGGCAAACAGGATCATGGCGACTCGCTTGACAAGATTTATGTCTATACATATTAGCCAATACATCACCCATAACGCAAGGCCGCACCCATGCTGCTGACCCACGCGACCCTCGCCACGATGACCGACGGCTACGGACTGATCCCCGATGCCGCCGTCGCCATTGACGGTGACCGGATCGTCTGGGTCGGGCCGATGGCCGATCTGCCCGCCCCCCTGACCCAAGCCGATTCCATTGACTGTCGGGGCCGCCTTGTGACCCCCGGCCTGATTGATTGCCACAGCCACGCCGTGCATGCCGGCCACCGCGCGGTGGAGTTCGAACTGCGCCTGCAAGGGGCCAGCTACGCCGAGATTGCCCGCGCGGGCGGCGGCATCCTGTCAACCGTCACTGCAACCCGTGCGGCCACCGAGGCCGATCTGCTGGCCTCTGCCCTGCCCCGGATCGACCAGATGATCGCCTCGGGCGCCACCACGATCGAGGTGAAATCGGGCTACGGCCTGACCGTGGCGGACGAAATCAAGATGCTGCGCGCGGCGCGCCAGATCGGCGATCAGCGCCAGGTGACGATCCGCGCCACCCACCTTGCCGCCCATGCCATTCCGCCGGAATATGCTGGCCGGGCAAGAGATTACATCGCGGACGTCGCCATCCCCTCGCTGTGGGCGGCCCATGCCGAAGGGCTGGCCGACGCGGTGGACGCCTTTTGCGAAACCATCGCCTTTTCCACCGATGAGCTTGCCCCTCTTTTTGCCGAAGCCAGGCGCCTTGGCCTGCCGGTCAAACTTCACGCCGAACAGCTGACCGACCAGCACGGCGCCGGTTTTGCCGCCCGCCACGCAGCCCTGTCGGCCGATCATCTTGAATACCTGTCGCCCGAAGGCATCGCCGCCATGGCCGCCGCAGGGACCGTCGCCGTGATCCTGCCCGGTGCCTTCTACACCTTGCGCGAAAGCCAAAGCCCCCCCATCGCCGCCTTGCGCGCGGCAGGCGTGCCGATGGCGGTGGCGACAGACCTGAACCCGGGGTCTTCGCCGATGGCCTCGCTGCCTTTGGCGATGAACATGGCCTGCACCCTGTTCCGTCTGACACCGCAAGAGGCGCTTCTTGGCACCACCGCCCATGCCGCCCGCGCGCTGGGACTGGCCGACCGGGGCCGGATCGCGCCGGGCCTGCGCGCCGATCTGTGCCTGTGGAACGCCGACCACCCGGCGGAACTGTCCTACCGCATCGGGGCCACCCCCCTTCACGCCCGCATTTTCGGAGGCCATCTTGACGCCTGAACCCCACGCAACCGAAATCCTTGTTCCGGGCCAGACCACCCTTGCGCAGCTTGAACGGATCTGGCGGCTGGCCCTTCCGGCACAGCTTGATGACCGCGCCCGTCCCGGCATTGTCACCGCCGCCGCCCATATCGCCAAAGCCGCCGGTGGCAGCGCGGCGGTCTATGGGGTGAACACTGGATTTGGCAAACTGGCATCTGTCAAGATCGCCCCGGAAGATACTGCCACACTTCAGAAGAACCTGATCCTCAGCCATTGCTGCGGCGTGGGTGATCCGATGCCGGAACCCACCGCCCGCCTGATGATGGTGCTGAAACTTCTGTCGCTTGGCCGTGGGGCTTCGGGTGTGCGCCCGGAGGTGACTGAGCTTCTGGAAGCGATGCTCGCCCATGGCGTCACCCCGCTGATTCCCGATCAAGGCTCGGTCGGGGCGTCGGGCGACCTTGCGCCTTTGGCCCATATGACCGCCGTGATGATCGGCCATGGCGAGGCCGTGGTGGACGGCCACATCAAACCCGGCGCCGAAGCTCTTGCGCTGAAAGGGCTTTCGCCAATCACCCTTGGCCCGAAGGAAGGCCTTGCGCTGATCAACGGCACCCAGTTTTCCACCGCCTATGCGCTTGCGGGCCTGTTTCAGGGCTGGCGGGCGGCAAGCGAAGCGCTGGTGATCTCGGCCCTGTCGACCGATGCGATCATGGGCTCCACCGCGCCCCTCGAAGCCGAGATTCACGCCCTGCGCGGCCAGCCCGGCCAGATCGACGCGGCCGCCGCGATGCGCGCGCTCCTGACCGGCAGCGAGATCCGCGAAAGCCACCGCGACGGGGATAGCCGCGTGCAAGACCCCTATTGCATCCGCTGCCAGCCGCAGGTGACCGGGGCTGCGATGGACGTGCTGCGCATGGCCGCCCGGACGCTGGAGATCGAGGCGAACGCCGCCACCGACAACCCCCTTGTGCTGTCGGATGGCCAGATCGTCTCGGGCGGGAACTTCCACGCCGAACCCGTTGGCTTTGCCGCCGACATGATCGCGATGGCGCTGGCCGAGATCGGGGCGATTGCGCAAAGGCGCGTGGCGTTGATGGTTGACCCGACCCTCAGCTTCGATCTTCCCGCATTCCTGACGCCAAGACCCGGCCTCAACTCCGGCCTGATGATCGCCGAAGTCACCACCGCCGCCCTCATGTCGGAAAACAAGCACCTCGCCCATCCGACGGTGATCGACAGCACCCCCACCTCCGCCAATCAGGAAGACCATGTCAGCATGGCCGCCCATGGCGCGCGGCGGCTTGGACGGATGGTGAAGAACCTCAACGTCATCCTCGGGGTCGAAGCGATGTGCGCGGCCCAAGGCGTGGAGTTCCGCGCGCCACTCAGAACCTCCCCCCCCCTGCAAGCCGCGCATGCGGCTTTCCGGGCAGAGATACCCGCCTTGGCCGACGACCGCTACCTTGCCCCCGACCTTGCCCGCGCAGCCGCCCTTGTGGCGGCAGGCACGCTCTCCAAGGCGACTGGCACGCCGCTTCCCGTCCTCGCCTGATTTCATCTGTCCGCAAATATCCTCCGGGGGTCCGGGGGGCGAAGCGCCCCCGGGGTCTCCACCAGCGAAGGAGCCTGACAATGACGAACCCCCGCCACAACCTGCGCGATGTCTACCCGGCCACCGGCACAGAGATCACGGCGAAAAGCTGGCAGACCGAAGCCGCGATGCGGATGCTGATGAACAACCTGCACCCTGACGTGGCCGAAAACCCGCATGAGTTGGTGGTTTATGGCGGCATCGGCCGCGCCGCGCGGACATGGGAAGATTTTGACCGCATCGTCGCCGGTCTGAAAGACCTTGAGGCCGATGAGACCCTCGTCGTGCAATCCGGTCGCCCCGTCGCGATCGTCCGCACCCATACCGATGCCCCGCGTGTGCTGATCGCGAACTCCAACCTCGTGCCGCATTGGGCCACCTGGGCGCATTTCAACGAGTTGGATCGCAAGGGTCTGATGATGTATGGCCAGATGACCGCCGGGTCATGGATCTACATCGGCACCCAAGGCATCGTGCAAGGCACCTATGAGACCTTCGCCGAAGCCGGGCGCCAGCATTACGGCGGCAACCTGACCGGCAAGTGGATCCTGACCGGCGGACTTGGCGGCATGGGCGGCGCGCAGCCCCTCGCCGCCGTGATGGCCGGGGCCTGCTGCCTTGCCGTCGAGGTCGACGAGACCCGGATCGATTTCCGTCTGCGTACCCGCTATGTCGACGCCAAGGCCCACACGCTGGACGAGGCGCTGGCGATGATCGGCGAATGGACGGCGAAGGGCGAGGCAAAGTCGGTCGGGCTTCTTGGCAATGCCGCCGAGGTGTTCCCGGAACTTCTGCGCCGGATGCAGGCGGGCGGCCCCCGCCCGGACATTGTGACCGACCAGACCAGCGCCCATGACCCCTTGCACGGGTATTGCCCGGCGGGTTGGAGCGTCGCCGATTGGCGAGCCAAGCAGGAAACCCACCCTTCCGAGGTCGAGACCGAGGCGCGCCATTCCATGCGCGCCCATGTCGAGGCGATGGTGGGCTTCTGGAACGCGGGCGTGCCGACACTGGATTACGGCAACAACATCCGGCAGGTCGCGAAGGAGGAGGGCTTAGAGAATGCCTTCGCCTTCCCCGGTTTCGTTCCCGCCTATATCCGCCCGCTCTTTTGCAAGGGGATCGGCCCGTTCCGCTGGGTGGCCCTGTCCGGCGACCCTGAGGATATCGCGAAGACCGATGCCGCGATGAAGCGGCTGTTCCCCGACAACGCCCACCTGCACCGCTGGCTGGACATGGCCGCCGACCGGATCGCCTTTCAAGGCCTGCCCGCGCGCATCTGCTGGATCGGGCTTGGCGACCGGCACCGCGCCGGCCTCATGTTCAACGAGATGGTCGCCTCGGGCGAGTTGAAGGCACCGATCGTGATCGGGCGCGATCACCTTGATTCCGGCTCGGTCGCCTCGCCCAACCGCGAGACCGAGGCGATGAAGGATGGCTCGGACGCGGTGTCGGACTGGCCGCTTTTGAATGCGCTGGTCAATACCGCTTCGGGCGCGACATGGGTTTCCCTGCATCATGGCGGCGGGGTCGGCATGGGGTTCAGCCAGCACGCCGGGGTGGTGATCGTGGCCGATGGCACGCCCGAGGCCGCAAAGCGGATCGAGCGGGTGCTGTGGAATGACCCGGCCTCGGGCGTGTGGCGCCATGCCGATGCCGGCTATGAAACGGCGGTGGCTTGCGCAAGGGAACATGGGCTGCGCTTGCCGGCCATTCTGGGGAACTGAGCCGCAGCGTTGGGGGGCGGATCTGCCCCCCATGCCTTAGCGCCAGATCGGGTTTGACCAGGCGCGTTTGCCCGCCGCATCGATCACCGCGACCCTGACCCAAGGGCTGTTGTTCAACCGGGCCAACGGCACCTTGGACCGGGTCATGCTGTGGCCATGCACCGCCTTGGCCCCCGTGCCGTGACCGATGGCGACTGCCGACACCACCGCTGAACTTTCGACCACCACATGATCGCCCTCAAGCCGCACGTCATGCAACTGCGGACCCTGACTGGAATAGAACGCCCCGGCCTTCAGCGCAGCAAGCAGCGCCTCCGGCGTGTTTTCCTCTGCCTTGACCATGACCCAGCCGCCAAAGTGATCGGGTTCCGAAAAATGCGCGTCATCGGTGGCGATCAGCGAAAGGCGGCGGCCTTCGGTCAGCAACAGATCGGCAATGGCAAAGCCGTCGGGCCGGTCACACCCGGTGGCGCAGCCGTGATTATAGACCTCGACCGCGTGGGCGGCGGTGATTGTGCGTGCGTCAGCCAGCGTCAGGCCCGACCATTGCGGATGCGCCACGGCCACGAAAGCCCCGGCGGCAACCGCGCGGGCGGCAATCTCGGCCCCGGTCTCTTGCCCCGGCCTGGGGTGGAAATCGGGGCTGTCCGAGGGGGAGAAATCGGCAGGCAGGCCGACGGCGAGGATATGCCAAAGCTCGCCGTTCAGCATGGAACCGGAATGAAGTTCGGCCCCCAGAATGGTGGTGAAGCTGTCGTTCCGCATCGGCAGCGTATCCACGATGGGATAGCCGTAGCTGCCGATGAAATGGTCAGTCAGGGCCAGAAAATCATAGCCCTCGTCGCGGTAGCGGCGGCAAACCTCCTCGGGGGGAAGGACACCGTCTGACCGGGTGGAATGGGTGTGCAGGTTACCGCGCCAAAAGCGGCCGGGGGCGGTGAAGGCAAGCGGGCGAGTCATGATCGGGCTGTGGTCCTTTGTTGCGGTTCCGCGCATTGATGCGCATTTTATGGCCGACTGGCGCCCGTGTCGGCTTGCCTAGCCGGGATCTGGCCCCATCTTCGGCGGAAGGTTGCATTTGACCGGACATGTGAGCAAGGCCCCTCTCGCCACGTCAGAAAAGTCATGCTACCGTATTTCAATCTAAAGTTGAGTGGAGTAGCGCATGTCGCTTGATCGTATCGAACCGGTGGACGGGGTGTCTGGGCTACTGACTGGCGCAGACGCGGCGATCGCGAAGGCCATGCACAAATGCAGCGCCGAAGCGGCGGCGTTTCTCAAGGCGCTCAGCCACGAGGGGCGGCTGATGATCCTGTGCCATCTGGCGGCGGGTGAACGGTCCGTGACCGAACTGGAGAACCTGCTTGAACTGCGGCAGGCCGCTGTAAGCCAGCAGCTTGCGCGCCTGCGGTTGGAGGGGCTGGTCGCCACCCGGCGTGAAGGCAAGGCGATCTATTATTCGATCCAGGATCAGAAGGTGCTGCGATTGGTGCGCCTTTTGCAGGAACTTTACGGCGGCGCAGTCTGAACGGGTGGTACTGGCCTGCCTGCCTAACCGCGCCCGATAAAGGGCATGTCGCGGGCCATGATGGTGACAAAGGGCGTGTTCACGTCCAGCGGCAGGCTGGCCATATGCAGCACCATCCGGGCAACGTGATCCACATCCATCACCGGTTCGGGCCGAATACTGCCATCGGCTTGCGGAACTCCTTTGGTGAAACGTGCGGCCATGTCGGTCAGCGCGTTACCAATGTCGATCTGGGCGCAGGCGATGTCAAAGGCGCGTCCGTCAAGCCCAAGCGTCCGGGTCAGACCGGTGACGGCGTGTTTCGACATCGTGTAGGGCGCTGACCCCGGACGCGGCACATGCGCCGAAATCGAGCCGTTGTTGATGATCCGTCCGCCTTGCGGGGTCTGTCGGCGCATCAGTCCGAAGGCCGCACGCGCGCAGAGGAACATGCCGGTGATGTTGGTGCGGCAAAGGTCAAGCCACTGTTCAACCGGAATTTCGTCAATCGGGGCTGCGGGGGCCGAGATTCCGGCGTTGTTGAACAACACGTCCAGCCGGGCAAGCTGGGCAAAGGCGGCCTCGACCTCGGCCGGGTCGCCCACGTCGCAGGCAATGATCCGGGCGGGATGGCCCCCGGCGGTTTCCTCCAGCGGTCCGGGGCGGCGGCCAAGCAGGGTCACGTCCCAGCCCGCGGCCAGAAAGGCGCGGGCGGTCGCGCGGCCGATGCCGGCACCTGCGCCGGTGATCAGGATGGATCGGGTCATGGGCAGTCCTCCAGAAAATGATATTTCGACAGCCAGAGCGCCGCACGGGCGATGGTGCCGGGGGGCAGGTCGATCCGGGCGGCAACGTCGGGGATCGTGGCACCCCTCGTGCCAGTGGCGGCGAAGGCTGCGAGGATCCGCTGCAAGCGGACAGGATCCTCGATCAGTCGGCGCGAAGCGGCATACCGGCGCAAGGCGAAGGTTTCAGCGACATCGGGGCGCATGCCGATGTCGGTGGCGCGCAGGCGGCGGGTCATGCGGTCCGGGGCCGGGTGGCTGGGGTAGCTTGCGAACATCACGCCGGGGGCCGGACCGACCGGCAAACCAGCCGGGTTTACCGGTGCGACAAGCCGGCCGGCGCGGGTACGGGCATGGGCCAGCATGGCGGATTGTTCACCCCAGAGCGCCTGCATCTGCGGAATAACCGTGCGCCAATCATAAAGCGCCCGCGCCCTTGCCTGACCCGCGGCCCCCATCCGGGCGCGCAGATCCCGGTTGCTGCCAAGTGCAACGATTGCCCGGGTCAGCGCCGCCACGTCGATCCGCGTCAGGGCGGACATCTGGCCAAGATACTGCGAATAGCTGTCGGTTCCGCCAAGCAGACGCTGGCTGAGATGGGTCGTCTCCTCGGCACGCGGCATTTCGGTCGGGATGCGGACTCCGACGTCCGGCGTGACAGTGTCTTTCATCCCGTCCCAGTCCGAGACGATGACGGGCAGCCCCGCAGCCATCGCCTCGACCGGAGCGAGCCCGAAGGTTTCCTGCAAATTGTCGACCGGAAAGACAAAGATGTCGCTGCCCGAAAGCGTGGCCCTGCGTTCCGCCGCATTGCCACCGTCCAGAGGATGATAGCCGACCGACGGCATCAGACGGCGCGCGGCCTTGGCAAAGGTGCCGGGCAAGTCCTGATCCGCGAACTGACCGCAAAGCAGCAGGTGAAACCGTCCACCCAGCGCGGCAAGGGCCGGGGCGGCAGCCTCAAGGGCCAGGAACAGCGGGAAGGGATCGAACTTGCGGTCTGGCGTCAGCCGGGCAATGCAGCACAGGCCGATATCGGCAGGGCCAAGGCCAAGGCGGGCGCGCAGGGCGGCACCTGCTGCGGGATCGGGCCGGAAGGCTTCGGTGTCCACGCCAAGCGGGATGACCGGCAAGAGCGGTCTGGCCGGCAGGGTCGCGCCGGGAAAGCGTGTTGCCAGATGATCCTCGGCAAGCTCCATCAAGGTGCGCAAGGACTGCTGGACTGCGTTCGAAGTGCAGACCATCGCGTCCCACGGCATTTGCGGCGCGGCGCGCATGTCGAAGATCAACTGCATCACCGCACGGGTGGCGGTGGTATGGGTTATGCCGCAAAGCGCCCATGCCGCCGCACCATGCGGCGCCCGGCGCCAGAACTCCTCTGGCACGATGGGGGCCGGATAGAAGACCACATCACGCGGGGCAATCCGGGCCGGGGCATGCAGGAACACCTTGCGCAAGGGCTGGGTGACCCCGCTTGCCTCGGCCATCTGGGCAAAGGTGGCATGGTCAAGGCTGGAGTGGGCGAGGCTGACGAATTCATCCACCGCCGCATGGGCAAAAAAGCCGCGCAGAAAGCTTTCCCCGGCGACGCGCCGCCCGTTGATCCCCTTGGCGGGGTCAAAGGCATCGGTGGAGAACCAGATGGCCGCATTGGCGGCGGCAGAGGGCGCAGAAGGCGCAAAGGGCATTGTGAGGGTCCGGCAAGGTGCGCGCCCATGGTAAGGGCCGGGGCGTGGCCCCGTAAAGGGCGTTCAGCCGGTGCGGGTGCGCAGATTGTGGCGGGCAAGCGCCAGCAGGAACAACCCGGTAAGAACCAGAATGATCGTCGGTGCCGGGGCCGAGTCGAGGTAGAAGCTGGCCCAGACCCCGGTCAGCATCGCGCCAAGCGTGACGGCAGTGGCCACCAGCAGCATCACCCCAAATCGGCGGCTGGTCAGAAAGGCGATCGCCCCCGGCGCGATCAGCAGACCGATAGCAAGGATCAGCCCGACCGAAGAGAGCGTGGCGACGATGGTCAGCGACAGGATCGTCAGAAGCCCGTAGTGCAGCACCCCGGTCCGCAGCCCCGATACCTTGGCCTGCGCCGGATCAAAGGCGTGCAGCATCAGATCCCGCCATTTGAGTGCCAGAAGGACGGTGACCGGAACCGCAATGACCGCAGCGGTGACAATATCGGCCACCCCCACACCCAGCATGTTGCCAAACAGGACATGGTCAAGGTGCAGTTCGGACGGAAAGGCCGTGTGCATCACGATGCCCAGCGCAAACATGCCGGAAAAGACCACACCCATCATCGTATCCCGCTTTACCCGGCTGTTGTCGGCCAGAAACCCGGTCAGAAGCGTTGATCCCAGCCCCGCGACAAACGCACCGATCAAAAGCGGCAGACCTGCCAAATAGGCGATGACGATCCCCGGCAGAACAGCGTGGCTGACCGCATCCCCCATCAGCGCCCAGCCCTTCAGGACCAGAAAGCACGACAAAAGCGCGCAAGGCGGCGCGACGATCAGCGCGATCCAGAAAGCGTTCTGCATGAAGGGAAACTGGAAGGGGAAAAGGACGATCTCCAGCATCAGGCGGCTTCCTTGCGCTGATCGCGTCCGCCATCCCCACGCGCGTCCGGCTGTCGGCCCCTGCGGCGCGCGGCAAGCACCCCGTGCTTTGGCGCAAAGAGGAACGCCAACGCAAAGGCAAGCGTTTGCAGCAGGACAATCACGCCCCCCGTCGCCCCGTCAAGAAAGTAGCTGAGATAGGCGCCGACAAAGCCACTGGCTGCGCCAATGCCGGCGGCAAGCGCCAGCAGGCGCGGGAAGCGGTCGGTCAGAAGGTAGGCCGTCGCGCCGGGCGTCACGACCATCGCAACCACAAGAAACGCTCCGACGGTCTGCATCGCTGCCACGGTCGAGGCCGACAGAAGGGTGAAGAAGACCAGTTTCAGAAGATCCGGCCGCAAGCCGATGGTGCGGGCATGGGCTTCATCAAAGAAGGTGACCATCAGATCCTTCCACAGCACCAAGAGAACGACGGCCGAGATCCCTCCGATCAACAGCAATTGCATCGTGTCACCGGGCGAGATGGCAAGGATGTTGCCCATGGTGATGGTCTGAAGGCTGACCGACGTCGGAAAGATCGAGATCAGGAACAGCCCCAGTCCGAAAAAGGCGGTAAAGATCAGGCCGATGACCGTATCCGTCTTGAGACCCGACCGTGAGGACAGAAACAGCATCGCCGCTGCGGCCAGCCCGCCCGACAGGAACGCCCCCAATGCAAAGGGCAAGCCAAGGATATAGGCCCCCGCCACTCCCGGTACGACAGAATGCGAAAGCGCGTCACCGATCAGCGACCAGCCTTTCAGCATGAGATAGGCCGAAAGGAACCCGCATACTCCGCCAACCAGTGCCGAAACCCACATGGCGTTGGTCATGTAGCCATAGGCAAACGGCTCCCACATCAGGTGTCGCCCTTGCGGCCGTATTGCACGAAGGGGCGTTCGTCATCGGTGATGATCCGCACCTCACGCGCGTCTTCATCGTCGTGCAGATCGCTGCCACCAAGGGTGAAATGGCGCAACACCCCGCCAAATGTGCGTTCCAGATTGTCGCGGGTAAAGATCGTTTCGGTCGGGCCAAAGGCAAGGACCGTGCCTTTCATCAGGATCGTCCGATCACAGAACTCTGGCACAGAGCCAAGATTGTGGGTGGAGACCAGCATGACATGCCCCTCGTCACGCAGGGTGCGCAACAGGTCGATGATCTGTTCCTCGGTCGTCACGTCCACCCCGGTAAAGGGTTCGTCCAGAAGGATGATCCGGCTTTCCTGCGCCAGCGCGCGGGCAAGGAAGACGCGCTTTTTCTGGCCGCCGGAAAGTTCCCCGATCTGCCGCTGACGCAGATCGGAAAGGCCAAGACGCGCAAGGGCCGCATCCACCTTTGCGCGGTCAGTGGCCGAGGGGCGGCGCAGAAATCCCATATGGCCATAGCGGCCCATCATCACGACATCTTCGACCAGCACCGGAAAGGTCCAGTCCACTTCCTCGGCCTGAGGAACGTAAGCGACGAGGTTTTGCCGCAACGCATCGCGCACCGGCATGCCCAGAAGCCGGATCCGCCCCGATGCCAACGGCAAGAACCCCATGATTGCCTTGAACAGCGTCGACTTACCGGCCCCGTTCACCCCCACTAGCCCGGTGATCGAGCCTTTCGGAATGGAAAAACTGGTGTCCCGCAGGGCGGTCAGGCCGTTGCGGTAGGTGACGAATACGCTGTCGGCAAGGATGCCGTCGCCATCCCCTGCCCCGCTGTCACCCATGCTGCCGTCCATGATCCGCCTCAGTTCGCCGGGACAAGACCCCGGGCTATGGTTTCGGTGGTGACCTTCAAGAGGTCAAGGTAGGTTGGCACCGGGCCATCCTCTGCGCTCAGGCTGTCGACGTAAAGCACCCCTGCGAAAGCCGCCCCGGTTTCCCGCGCCACCTGTTCGGCCGGGGCAGATGAAACGGTACTTTCACAAAACACCGCCGGAATGTCATGCGCCCGCACCCCGTCAATCACCGTCCGCACCTGCTGCGGAGTGCCGGTGGCATCCGTATTGATCGGCCAGAGATAAAGTTCCCGCAAACCAAGGTCACGCGCCAGATAGCTGAACGCGCCTTCACAGGTCACAAGCCAGCGTTGCGCTTCGGGCAGGTTGGCCAACTGGTCCTTCAATGGCTCGATTTCAGCCTGCAACTGCGCCTTGTAGGCTTCGGCATTGGCGGCATAGGCCGCGGCATTGGACGGATCAGCGGCGGCAAGTGCTGCCTCGATGTTGTCGATATAGACCAGCGCCGACCCGAGGCCCATCCAGGCGTGCGGATTGGGCCGCCCTTCATATTCCCCCCCGGTGATCGAGATCGGCTCCACCCCGTCTGAAAGTGTGACGGACGGCACAGGGCCAAGGTTGGACAGGAACTGCTCGAACCACCGCTCCAGCCCAAGGCCGTTCCACAAGATCAGATCAGCCCCCACCGCAGCAACGATGTCTTGCGGCGTGGGTTCATAGCCGTGGATTTCCGCACCCGGCTTGGTTACCGACACGATCTCGACCCCCTCACCGGCCACATTGCGCGCCATGTCGGCAATCACGGTGAAGGTGGTCACGACCTTGAGCCGGTCTTCGGCAAATGCCGACAATGGCATCAGCATTGCGGTGGCAGACAACAAAAGGATCCGGCGGGTCAGGGACATTTCAAACCTCATGCAGACAAAGTTAGAATGTAAATGAGAACTATTTGCAAGAAGGCAAGCGCAATACAGACAACCGCGCGCACTCTGCACTGCGGCTTTGCGCCGCAATGGACAGCAAGGGCCGGACGGGACGGGCTTCTTTTGAAGTTGGCGCACCGATCAGGATGACACTGGGAGCGGCTATGTCCTTGTTGCTGATTGCAATTGCGGACAAGCCTACCGTCGGTGTTCGCGCGTCAGACCTTCTTGCGCAAAACAGGGCGTCACAGCGGCCAGACGAAAAGGATCATCGGAACGCCGACCAGCACAACGAGTATTTCGAGCGGAACACCCAAGCGCCAGTAGTCACCGAAGCGAAGCCCGCCAGGTCCGAGGATCAACGTATTGTTCTGGTGTCCGATGGGCGTCAGGAATGCGCATGAAGCGCCAACCGCGACGGCCATCAGGAAGGGGTCTGCGCTGACGCCCAGTTGCTGCGCGGCCCCAAGCGCGATGGGACACATCACCGCCGCCGTGGCTGCATTGTTCATGAAGTCTGAAAGGATCATTGTGACAATCAGGATCAGGACAAGGGCAACGACGGCTGATCCTCCCGTGAACCAGGTGAGCAAGCCATTTGCAATAACGTTGGCGGCCCCGGTCGATGCCATGGCGCCGGCCACGGGAATGAGGGCGGCCAACAAGGTGATGACCGGCCAGTCGATCGCGTCATACAGGCGACGCGCGGGGAGAACACCAGCGACGACGATTCCTACCACTCCGGCTGCGAAAGAGATGGCGGCAGGAACCAGGCCAAAGGCTGCGCCACCTATTGCCGCAAGCATGATCACTGACGCAAGGATTGCCTTCCTCTGATCCGGAATTCGCAGCGGTCTCGCTGCCAACGGCACGCAACCGAACCGATTGGCGAAATCGGATATCGCTTCGGGGGTGCCTTGCATCAAGAGAACATCACCTGCCAGCATCGGCATGGATCGCAGGCGTGCCGTGGGCCTGTTCCCTTCGCGCGCTATTGCCAGAAGATTGATCCCGAAAAGCTTGCGCAGATTGATGTCGGTCGCAGATCGGCCAACAAGATCAGCCAGAGGACGCACAGCCAACTCCATCAAGACGATATCCTCGGACTGGATCGCCTCCAGTGGATCGATGGCGTCGCCCGGATTCTCGGGAAGATCCGGGGCCTTGGCCATGTCTTTCCGGGCTGATGTCTTGACGTCTTCTTCGAGCTTGAGGTCAAGGCGGGAAAGTGTTTCGGCAAGCGCGTCAGGCTCGGCCTCGACAATCAGGATGTCACCACCTTTCACGACCTGAAAGGGACTTGGGGCGGGGATGCGCCGCTCATGTCGGACAAGGCCGACAACCTGTGCATCTCCATCAAGTGCCGCCTCGATCTCTCGAAGCGTCATCCCGGCTGCCTTGGACTTCTCTGGCACTCGCGCTTCGGTGAAATATGCTCCGGTCTCGAAGCCATCCGTGCCTTTTCGCTGTCGGCCGGGTACCAAACGCCAGCCGATCAGTGCCAGAAAAACCAGACCGACAAGCGCTACCGGAACACCGACCGGGGCGAAGTCGAACATTGAAAAGCTGGTCCCGGACACCTCTGCCCGAAAGCCCGCTACGATGAGGTTCGGCGGCGTACCGATCAAGGTCGTCATGCCCCCGAGAATTGACCCGAAGGCTAACGGCATCAGAACCCTGCCGGGTGGTACTGCCAGTCGGTCAGCTATCTGGATGGCCACCGGCATGAGCAATGCCAAGGCGCCGACATTGTTCATGAACCCGGAAAGGACCGCTGCCAGTCCGGTCAGCGCCGCAATCGTAAGAGTGGGGCCGGTAGCTCCGGGGAGAACGACCCGCACAAGACCGTCCACGACACCTGTTGACTGTAAAGCGCTGCTCAGAACAAGCACGCAGGCGACGGTGATGACAGCGGGGTGGCTGAAGCCAGAGAACGCCGAGGAACTCGGGACAAGCCCAGCCGCCACACATGCGAGTAAAGCTGCCAGGGCCACGACGTCGTGTCGAAACCGGCCCCACAGAAACAGTCCGACAGTCGCCGCAAGGATGGTGATGATTGTCACTTGGTCATACGTCACCAACTCGCCCCCCCCTTTGGCCTGCGCCGCTCGCTTCTGCTAGGTGGCCCGGCAGTCAGCCGACCGTCAAGCACATCGCGATTTCAGTCGTCCAGAGGGACGACATCTGGGGCCTGGCCTGAGGCGGAGGTCAGGTAAGTTCGATTCTGGTCTGGAGAAATGGCGCACCCGACACGATTCGAACGTGTGACCTCTGCCTTCGGAGGGCAAATGTTAGCGCATATCCCATGCTTACCCGTTTACTCTATTCTTCCCAAACATCCGATTTCACTTGATTTCATGGCTGCATTTATGGCACCTGTCAACTCTGTAGATCGCTGATCTACTCGCTTACCTGCTTTCCCATTGCTTACCCGTCGGGAGATGACATGCCGAAGATCAGCAAGGAGTTTGTGGACACGGTTCAGCCGACAGAGCGCGACCTCGTCTACTGGGACGACGCCATTCCCGGCTTTGGGCTGAGAGTGAAGCCGGCGGGATCGAAGTCCTATCTGATCCAGTTTCGGGACAAGTCGAAGGGCGGTCAGTCAAAGCGGATGACAATCGGCCAGGCTCACCGAATAACCGCGACAGAGGCCAGATCGGAAGCGCGACGCCTGCATGCTAAGAACGAGCTTCGTCTAAGTCCGTCAGATGAGCGGGAAGCGCACCGGAAGGCGATGACCTTAGCCGACCTCACGACGGAGTATTTCAAGGCCGCCACCGCGGGAGAAATCCTCACCCGGCGCGGCCAAGGGAAAGCGGCTTCAACGTTGGCCGTCGATCTCGGTCGGGCCACACACCACATTCTTCCGAGTCTTGGGAATAAGCCTGTCCGCGAAATCACCCGGCAAGATGTCGACCGGCTTTTGCGCGCCGTGAAATCAGGAGCCACGCGCAAGCAGGAGGCATCCACAAGGGCACGAGGTCGGATCGTTGTGACCGGTGGCGCTGGCACCGCGAAGAAAGCGGTCACCTTGCTTTCAGCAATCATGGCCTTCGCGATAGAGCGTGGCTTGATCGACGCCAACCCAACAAAGGGAGTGCGGTTGCCTGCGGACGGAAAGCGCACTCTGTCGGATCCAGAGGGCTTGCTTCGGGCACTGGGCGTGGCCCTACGGATTGCCCGCGAAACGGGAGAGAACCCCAACGCCGTTTCTGCTATTGAACTCGCAGCATTGACCGGACTGCGGCGGCAGGAAGTGCTAGGGCTCACTTGGCGCCAAGTAGATTTTGACCGCCGGGCAATTCGACTGCCTTCCTCGAAGACTGGCGCATCTATTCGGCCGCTCGCCCGGGCCGCTGCAAATCTCCTGGAGCGGCTTCGATCTGTCCAAGCGAACCCGCGACCAGAAGACTTTGTCTTTCCAGCGGATAGAAAAGAACACAGCGCATATGGGGGGCTGCCAAAAGCTATCGAACGGATAGTTTCGCTTCCGGACCTTTCAGAGGCTCAGAGAGATGCGCTGATGGAGTTCTCGATGCACGCGCTTCGACATACCTTTGCGTCCGTTGCCAACCTTCTGGGGGCAACAGAGGTAACTATCGCCGGCCTCTTGGGGCACGCGCAAGGGAGTGTCACGCAAGGTTATATTGCCCGGGTCGACAAGCACCTGCTGGGCGTCGCCGACGACACAGCCCGACGCATCTTCTCGCTACTCTGCGCGGACGCCTATCGCGACGAAGAACCTTTTTCTGAGGTCGTTCAGTTGCGGGCGGACGCCGGGCGGTAACGCCTAATGCAGGCTTTTCCCCGGCAGATGGCGCAAGTGCTGCCAATCTGACACTTGCCCAAAAGTCACTGCCAGACGGCCTAACGTGATGCGTCGATTGGCAAACATTGGCGAAAACGAGCCGGAATGAGGTGAAATCTGAGTGCATTATTGAAATGGAGCACACGGGTGCAGTGTGGCGCGGTCAGTCCTCAACAAGGTGACCATCATGCTCGACATTATTGCTCCGCCCCTGCACCTCAATCCCCGCGAGGCATCCGCCTATCTTCTGAACCGGCACGGCCTCGTGGTCGCCGACCGGATCTGTGACGAAGGAACTGGCCGTCGACCCCAGCATGTTGGCCGGCTTCATCACCAAGACCTCCAAGTCCTTTCACCCCGCCGAACTGGTGACCTTCGACCTTGGGGCAGACCAACTGCGGCTGGTCTGCGGAACGCTTGAGGTCACGTTCAAGCTTCAGTCTGCGCCTCCCGCACAGTGACCAAGGCCGGCGGACGCCCGGCACGTTCCGCCTTGCCGCAGGTATGACGCTCCCCTTGCGCCTATCCAGCTTTCGGGCGCGGCGGAGAGCATGGAGCAAGATCAGCGTTGCCCGCCGTGGCACTTTGGAGCCTACTGTCGAGACCGTTTCAGTCTCATGGGGTTTGCCGTGAAGTTGTTCGAGAATGAGAGGTTTTGCGTCAGCCAAGGGTTTCTGTCCGGGTGGAGGATCGAAGACAAGCTTTCCAGAACGACCCTCGTCCCAAACTGGCTGATGAAGGAGCGGATTGGTCTCGTATGGATGCAAGTCCGCCGGACGAGGAAGGCATCTTCGGTTAATAGCCACTTCTCTGAGCGGGTGATGTTCGAGAGCTTCGCCATCGGCGTTGCAGAGCCCATGTCGATAGAAGGTCGGTTCTGGGCAGATCACACGCCGAACGAAATCGCCGAAGAGATCATCACCGCGGCGAATGCCTTGATGCGACCATAGCCAAGCACGCGATGCCCGGCGCCTGACTACGTCGGCACCGCCTCACCATCGTCGTCTGGGCCACCCAAGGCAGGAGGTCGCTTGTAGCTGTAACCGACCACCTGCTCGACCCGGCTTGCGTCGACGTGAACCGAAACCGGCGACACCTTCGCGTCAGCCGCCAGGAATTCGACCATCCGCGCCCGGATCGCTTCGTTCTTGCTGGTGGTCATAAGCTCGAAAGCGACTTCGAGAGCCTTGAACTTCAGGAAGGCCTTCTTTGCGTCGGCACTCTCGACCAGTTCTCGGCGCAGGTCACGGATAAGATCCTTTACCGCGGAGTTCTTGCAAGCCTTGTAGTAGGCCGCCCGGCTGTAGCCCACCTTGGCGCAGGCGTCGGTGACAGACATGCCCTCGATCTCGTGCAGGCGCAGGACCTCACGGAACTTCTTCGACATGCGGGCGGGGCGCTGATGCGCAAGGGTGATGATCTTGGACATGGGCCGAGGATGAACACATCACACCAAAGGACAAATGCACGACGTCAAGGCTCGAAACCTACTGCAACAACCAGTTAACCTCGGAGTGACAAGCAGTTAAGGGCGGAAAGCGGTCGTTCATTTCAAGGGCTTTACTTGCACAGCCGAATGGCAGCTCGGACATTGAAGCAGCGCCCCTACATGCAGCCGCAGAATGCCTTTCAACTGTTCTTCAGTCCTTGGTTTGGCCGCGCGTTTCCACTATATGTCGCGCTTGGCGGCCGGGCAATTTTCTGGCATCTCTTCACGATGCAGAAGCGAGCGGCGCTATGAGCATCGCGCGCACTTCTTCGGCGGTCCTGAGTGAGCGAAGATCTGTGCGATCCGTTAGGATCTCGGCATAATAGGGGATGTTCAGAAGGCGCTCTTCCTGCGTTTCGGTGATCTGCATCGCATTGTAACCAGCCTGGTGGAAGTAGGTGACGCGGGCCCGGATAAGTGCTTCGTGGCCTTCGAAACCCAAAGCCGCGAAAACCTCGCGTAGCTGGTTGATGCGAAAGATTTCGATCTCACGCAGAACATGCGCTGTTCGCTTGTCGCCGTGCGCCCAGTCCCGAATGGCGTTGTCGTAGCGCGGATTGAACTCGCCCCCAAGGACAAGCGTGCGAACATAAGCGATATACTGGTGCATGCCGGAAGGTCCGGCCGCCGCGATGGCGCGGGTGAAGGGCGCGGTGTTCCGTTCTGCCCAGTCCTGACGGACATCCTCCAACAGCTCTTCTAGGTTTCGGTATTGCCAATAGAAGGCCCCCGTCGTTGCGCCGAGCGACTCGGACAGTGCGCGCAGCTTTATGCCGGAGACGCCCTTGTCGATCAGCACTTGTCGTGCAGCCGCAACCCAGTCCTGCCGTATCAAGACCCGGTGTTCCTGCTCTCTTTCCGGCTTTTTCGTGTCGCCCTTCGTCATCCTGACACTTCATAGAGATTTCTGTTGACAGAGGAAGAGCATAACATACGTTATCTGTGACATAACAGATGTTATGTTATGGGGGTCGGATTGACCCAATCACAACAAGGAGGCGAAGAATGCTTGGAAAATTCCTTTCAACTTCGGCACTTGCGTTGGGTCTGATGGCCTTTCCCGCGCTTGCCGAGATCGAACTGAAGATCGCAACCGACTCGGGCGATCGCGAGTCACCGTCGGGCCAGGCCATCGCGAACTGGGCCAAGGCCATCGAAGAAGGCTCCAACGGTGAGATCAAGACGCGCGTCTTCTACCAGAACGAACTTGGCGGCCAACTGGAGGTGTTCGACCTGTTCGTGGCCGGTGAAGTCGACCTGATGCTCTCCTGGCCCTCGACTTCCTATGACAAGCGGATCGGCATCCTGAACACGCCCTACATGGTGACATCGTGGGACGAGGCCTTCGAGGCCTATAAACCTGGTGGTTGGGTCAACGGCGCGCTGAACGTGGTGTTCAACGACATCGGGCTGAAGTATTTCGGCGCCTGGCCCGAAGGGTTCAGTGGGGTCGCCACCCGTGGTGCCTATGCTACCGATCTTGCCGGTGCTTCCAATATAAAGGTGCGCACGCCGCCCTTGTTCCCCTTCCCGCAAATCCTGGAATCGATGGGCTACCAGACCGCCGCGATTGATTGGGGTGAGGTCTATACCTCGATCCAGACCGGGGTCGTCGATGGCGACGCGGGCAACGTGATCTACTGGGATTACGAATACTTCCGCGACGTGCTGGATTACTATGTCCGCACCAAGCACACCTTTGTGACAGGCAACTTGCTGGCCAATCTGGAAAGCTACAACGAACTGTCGCCCGAGCATCAGAAGCTGATCGAGGATGCCGCCGTTGCCGAAATGTCCAAGCAGTTCACCGACGCCCAGGCGACCGACCAGAAATACGTCGATCTGGCCGTTGCCGGGGGCATGGAATATTTCGAACTGTCAGACGAACAGATCGCTCCGATCGCCGCAAAGGTGCGTGCGGAAGTCTGGACCCAGATGGAGCCCGACGTCGGCAAGGAAATCATGGACCTGATCCGAGCCAACGCGAACTGATCGCACCCTGGGCTGCCCTTTGGTTGGGGCGGCCCTTTTTCCTTGAAGGGAGAGCATCCGATGGCTGCGCTGTTTCATCGGCTCGACGGGGCCATAATGTGGGCGATGGGCCTGGTGGTCATCGTGACCAATCTGGCCGTCACTGTCCTGATCCTGTTTCTGGTGCTGGCCCGCTTTGTCCTTGGCTGGTCGGTCGTGGGGGTGCTGGAACTGGCGACCCTTTCGGCGATGTGGCTTTACATGTGCGGGGCGGTGATCGCGGCACGCAACCGGCAGCATCTGGTGGTCGACTTCCTTTCCCTAGCGTTGACGTCGCCGCGCGCCAAAGCCCTGCATGATCTGGCCGTGTCAGCTATCATGGTGGTTCTTAGCCTGTTTCTCATCGGCCTTGCCCGCGACATGGTGGACTGGTCGATTGCCCGGCCGCAAACGACAGCCGCGCTCAGCCTGCCGCTGATGATCCCGCAATCGGCCATCGTGCTGGCCTCGGGCCTGTTCATCATCTACGCGCTGCGCGATCTGGTGATCGCCGCCCGGGTCGTCCTGGGATTCTCCGCGCCCGAAACCGGAGAGATCTGAGCCATGGAAGCGATCTATGCAATTGGCCTTCTGATGGCGCTGATGATCTTTGGCGTGCCCGTCGCGTGGTCCTTTGCCGGAGTGCTGATGTTCCTGGTCTGGGCCTATGACGTGAACACCACGACCCTGCTTTTGCAGGGGTTTCGCTCACTCGACTCTGTCATCCTGCTGGCGCTGCCGCTGTTTGTGCTGGCCGGTTACCTGATGCAATCGGGCGGTGTGGCCGAGCGGTTGATCCGCTTCATGGCACTGGTCCTGCGTGGTCGCAAGGGCGGCATGGGCGGCGCAATGATCGCGACCTCCGGCGTCTTTGGTGCGATTTCCGGCACCGCGACTGCGGCGGTTGCCTCGATCGGCACAATCATGATCGACCCGCTGACCGAACGCGGCTATCCGCGCGGCTACAGTTCAGCGCTGCTTGGAATGTCCTCGCTTCTGGGCATCCTCATCCCGCCCTCGATCACGCTGATCCTGTTCGGAGTGGTCACCAAGCAATCCATCACGGCGCTTTTCGCGGCAACCGTGGTGCCGGGGCTTTTGCTGATGTTGGGCCTGATGATCTTCAACAAGATCATGACCCGGCGCATCCTGAAGGACACGCCGGAACGAGCCGCAGCCTTGAAACGCCAGAGCAACGGTGAAAGCCCCTTGCGGTCAACGATGCAGGCCTTGCCAGCCCTTATGATGCCAGTCATCATTCTAGGCGGAATTTACGGCGGCGTGTTCACTCCTACCGAGGCCGCCGCGGTGGCACTCTTCATGGCCATCTTGATCGGCTTTTTCATCTACCGCGACCTGACACTGGCCCGGTTCCGTCAAAGCCTTCTGGAAGCGGGCGAGACGACCGGAACCATTATCCTGATCCTGCTGTTTTCCTTCATGATCGGCCGGATCATGGTGGCCGAAGGCGTGCCGCAGGACCTGACCGAAGCAGCCACAAAAGTCACCGATAACATGATCCTGATCCTGCTGCTGGTGAATGCCTTCCTGATCTTTGTCGGCATGATCATGGACGATCTGTCGGTCACTGTCGTGATCGCGCCCCTGATGATGCCCTTGGTGGTGTCCCACGGGGTTGATCCGGTGCATTACGCGTCAATCGTGGCCTGTTCTGTGGTCATCGGGGCCAACAGCCCGCCGGTCGCCCCAATCCTTTACATGGCCTGCCGGATCGGCAAAGTCTCGATCCATCATGCCGTTGTTCCGGCGTTACAGCTGATCGCCTTCGTCGCCTTGCCGGTCATGTTGCTGGTCACCTTCGTTCCAGAGCTTTCACTGTTCCTTCCTCGGCTCCTCGGCTTCTGATCGGTAGGCTAGAATGACAAAAGTGACACTTGCCCTCTGGCAACGTGCGCCAGTGGTATCCTCTCCGGAAGGTTTTCTTCAGTCGCTAGACAAGGCAATGGCGCAGACCCGGGCTGATGTGCTTATTACGCCCGAGCTGTGCTGGCCGGGCTATGGCGACGCGTTGGCATCTCGCGCTGAAGCAGTGAACCAGCGTAGCACCTTCATCGCCGGAGTTCGCGCGCTTGCTGTCCGCCATGGCATAGCAGTTGTCCTTGGTTATGCCGAAACCGATAGCGGGCGCATTTATAACAGCGCTATCTGCATCGGTGCAGATGGCACAGTTGTGGCCAATTATCGCAAGCAAACAACTGCTAATGACTATGAGCGTGAGTGTTTCACCAGAGGCAAACCCGCACCGGTCTTCGAGATCAAGGGCGTCCCAGTGGCCCTGTTGATTTGCCTCGACGCCGAGTTCCCAGAGCTTGTCCGTCACGCCAGTCTGGAAGGGGCGTTGCTCTTGATCGTGCCAACCGCTCTCAGCCCGAAATGGCAGGTCATCCCCGACGCGGTTATCCCGACCCGCGCCTGCGAGAACGGCATCTTTGTCGCCTACTGCAACTATGCCGGTGACGGCGAAGCCGCGCCCTTTTGCGGACGCAGCCTCGTCGTGGGTCCGGATGGGCGCGCGATGGCAAATGCCCAGACAGGCGAATGTCTGTTGGAAGTGACCATCAAGTCCAGCGATGTCATTAAGGCTCGCGATCAACTGGATTACCTTCGCCAGCTTGGGCATCTGCTGCGTTCCTGAGCCCGTCTAGGAACCGCAATGCGGTTTTGACCGGTTGAACAGGCAGTAAGAAAGCAGGCCAGTAAGGCCAGTGCTACCAATTGTACTTCGGTGTCACTTGTGGCGCTCACCAACAATCCCTTGACGAATGTCTGCTTTGGACGGGCCTACGGCGCAGTAATCGGGGGCGTTGACCGGCAGCTTTGGGCCGAGAGCGTCGGTGCCCGCCTAAACACGCGTTGGCCCGCAAGCAACCGGTCGGCCCGCTCCAACTCCCAGCAGTAGAGTTCGACCTTCCCCTTAAGTGGGTCGGCAACTATCTTGCGCATGCTGCCGCTCCCGATGGTGCACAAAGCCTGCCGCGAGAGATAGGAAAAATTTTGAAAACTGGCGCTGGCGGGTGTGGAGTAGTGAGATCATGTGCCCCGATTTTACCCCCCACCCCCCCCAGAGATCGACCCCCACCCCCCATGCGAGGCCCCCGGGGGTCGGGCAAGTGATCGCGTCCCAGACTTGAACAGGCGGCGGCGGCTACAGCTTGCTCCAGTTGATGCCCGCCACGCCCGGGCTATTGGCCTTTGCCGTTGCCGCGGCTTCTGCCTCGGGATACATCGGCCACCCGGCGGCGGCGCTTGATCCATGCCAGCACGTCCTAGCGGCAGGTGAGCCCGGTCAGGGCGTCCACCCGTGGGATGCCTTCGCTCCAGCGCGGCCCGCGTCTGCTTCAACCACTTACGGGACCGGCCCAAGGTCACAGCAACCTCTGCCTCGCTCAGATACTCCGGCACCAGCCACTTCTTTTCGTTCGTCTTGTCCATCGTTCAACCCACAAGATTGCGAAGCGGCCCCACCCGGTCAGGCAGGGCCGCGCTATGGCCGCTCAGTGGTGGGTCGGACCCTTGATCGCAAGGGCAGCGCGGGCTTCCTGCATCAGGGCGGCCTCTGCACCTGTATGCCGGGCGGTCACGTCCATCACCATCGCCACCTTGCGCCACACGTCCAGACGCTCGACCGTGGGAAGCTTGGCGGCCGCGTCTACAAGGGAGAGGTCGTGCTGAATTCCCGCATCGGTGGCCGTGCCATCTGCCGATTGCTGGGCCGGTGGGAGCCACTGGTCGAAGATCGCCGCAAGGAGGCTTTGGGGCGCCGGGCTGAGGGCTTCCTCGCGCGCCCGCCGGAACAGGGCGTCAGCGGTCGCGGTCACATCGCCCCCGTCCTCGGTCGTCATGTCGATAAGCCGCCACCCGTCTAGCGCAGAAGTCACAGGCAGCAGGACGGCGGCATCCTCGATCCGCGCTTTTTCCGCGGCAAGGCGGATCAAGGCCTCGTCGTCGAATACGGGGAATTTGGCCTCGATCTCGGTCTAGACGGTGAAGGCTTCGGCAATCGTGTTCGGGCTCGTCATGTCTTTCCCTCTAGGTCACTAGTGGCAGCGGCAGAAGTGCCGCCGGAAACCGACCAAGTGAGTCGAGGGAAACGAGGTCGATGCTTTCCTATTGCTTACCGGCCAGATTGGCCCACGCATCGGAAATCATCTAAGCATTTGATATGCTTGGCGCACCCGACACGATTCGAACGTGTGACCTCTGCCTTCGGAGGGCAGCGCTCTATCCAGCTGAGCTACGGGTGCCTGCGGCGGTCTTAGCGGAAGGCGGAACGGGTTTCAACGGCAATCGGTTGCTGGCACCGCTATCGGACAATTGTGCAATCTGGTCGGGCCGACACCCTTTGTCGCCTGATTGCCACAGGGCGAGGATCGAAAAGCTGATGACTCGCCGGCAAAAATTTGCCCAACTTTAAGTTGAACCTCCGATCAGGATTCGCAAGGAGACGCCCATGCAACCCCAAACCCATAAAGCCCGCCGGCAGTCTTCGCTTATGGCGTCTCTGTGCTGTGTGGCCCTCTTGGCCGGTTGCGGCGGCGGCGAGGAAGACGCGTCTGACGGCACCTTCACCATTACCCCCGGCCCCGGCGGATCAGGGATCTTTGCATCCTATTACATGGCGACGATCACCCGGAACTGGCGCCTTGCCGCCGCAAGTTTCAGGGACAACTCGCCACGGTTCCAGCTTCAGAACGGAACCTTCAACATCAACGGCCAGCAGGTCTTCTCCAACCCACTGCATTCATCGCGCGTGGATTATGCCCACGCTGTCGGCCTGACCGGTGCGGGACAGGTGATTTCCATCGTCGACGACGGCTTCCGCACCACGCACGAGGCGTTCGCAGGAAAATCGAACAGCATCACAGGGTCGCCGGCCATTGAGGATCATGGCACGATGGTCGCTTCGATCGCGGCTGGCAATTCGCCCTACATGGTTGGTGTCGCACCGGGGGCAAACCTTGCCTTCGGCAACGCATTCGGCAACTTTCAGGATCTGACGGCGGCGGCAGTCGACGCGCGCCAGCGGGGGGCCGTCGCGCAGAACAATTCGTGGGGTTTCAGCAATACCTTCATCAACCAGACCGGCTACAATGCCATTTTCGGCAGCGCGCCCGGACAGGCCTGGCTTTCTGCGCTGAAGGACTATGCGGCCGAGGGCGTTGTTGTCTTCGCCATCTCGAACAACCAGAGCGCTACTTTGGCCGGCCTGATGGAAGCCCTTCCAGTCATCGAGACAACGCTGGAGCCGGGATGGCTTGCCGTTGGCAATGCGGTTCCGGTCTTTGATGACAACGGGGTCAGTGCCGTCGCCTTTCGTGCTTCGGCACCGTGCCTTGAGGCTGCCCGTTGGTGCCTGATGGCAGATGGCTACTGGACCGCCGCAACAGCAGCCACGAATACCTCTTATGGCAGCAGTACGGGGTCTTCCTTCGCCGCGCCGCAAGTGTCCGGGGCGCTTGCGCTTCTGGCGCAGGCCTTCCCTGCCCTGACGCCGCACCAGTTGCGCGCGCGGCTGCTTGCATCAGCCGACAACACCTTCACCGGATTCACCAGCGCCGGGACCATGGATCTGCTGGATGGTCCCGGCACCTTCCTGCACGCCTTTTCAAATGAATTCGGTCACGGGTTTCTGGACATCCGCGCCGCGCTCCTGCCAATCGGGCCGGTGACCCTTGCGCTTGCAGATGGCGACACGATCGAAACCAAGGACTTCAGCTTTTCCACCGGCGGCGCGATGGGCGATGCCGTCACTCTGAGCCTTGACGGGATCGACCTATCGGTAAGCGACGCGCTAGGCGGAGGTTTTGAGGTGGCGGCAAAATCCTTCGCAACCGAAGTTGCCCCCGTTTCGCTGGCAACAGCGGTCGCGTCGCGCACCCTTGGCAAGGATTTCGCAACCGCGCGGATCGCCCCCCTGAACCCGCTTGCCGACACCTTCGCCGCCCATCCCGGCCAGACGCTGGACCTTGCGGGACCAGAGGGACGCGTCAAGGCAGCGGTTCTGATCGGCAGCGGCGACGATTATGGCCTTGCCCTGTCGCAGACCGTGACGGATGGCGATCTGCAACTTGATCTGGGCGTCAAGCTGGCACGCGACAGCGGCAGCGTCATGGGGTTTTCCGGGCAGGGCGATACCGGTGGCGCGGACATGGCTGCGCTGACCGTCGCGCTGACCAATGACACCGGAAGTGGCGGCTTCTTCGCGCTTTCCGGCGAAATGGGCCTGGCCGATCTGGGCGCGCCGCGGGCGATTTCGGATGTCAGTCTGGCCCGTTTCAACAGCCTCAGCCTGGATATCGGCAGCCGCAACGTCTTTGCCCGCGATGACCGGCTGACGCTTGGCCTGTCGATGCCGGTTGCGGTGACATCAGGTGCCGCCAGCATGATGGTGCCGGTCGCTTTGGGCGATGGCCTGTCCGAAGTGCGGTCCATCGACGTCAACCTGGCGCCGCAGGAACGGCAGATGGAGCTGTCGATCAGCTATCAGATGCCGATGGGCGAGCGTTCGGAAATGCTGTTCGAAGTGGTCCACGCCGAAAACTACGGCAACCGCGCCGGAGTGTCCGACAGCGCGGCCATGATCGGGATTAAGTGGTCGTTCTGACCGGCCTTGCAGTTCAGGCAAACAGCTCATGCGCCAGTTCAAGCGCCGAAACGAGCGCGTCCACCTCATCAACGGTGTTGTAAAGCCCGAAGGACGCGCGGCAGGACGCGGTGACGCCCAGATGATCCATCAACGGCATCGCGCAATGGGTGCCGGCGCGCACCGCGATGCCGCGCTTGTCAAGGATGGTTGAAATGTCATGGGCATGGGCCGCCCCCTCCATGGTGAAGGAAAAGATCGCGCCCTTCCCGGCTGAATTTCCCTGCACATTCAGCCAGTTCAGCCCCGAAAGCCGGTCACGCGCATAATCACGCAAGCTGCGTTCATGGGCCGCGATATCGGCCATCCCAAGCCCGGTCAGATAGTCCAGCGCCACACCCAACCCGATCTGCTGGACAATGCCGGGGGTGCCTGCCTCGAACTTCATTGGCGGGTCGTTCCAGGTGACGGTATCGCGCGTCACCTCGCGGATCATGTCGCCACCGCCCATGAAGGGGCGCATTTCGGCCTGACGATCGGCGCGAATGTAGATGCCGCCCGAGCCGGAGGGGCCGTAAAGCTTGTGGCCGGTGATGGCGTAGAAATCGCAGCCGATCGCCTGCACATCCACCGGCATGTGGACGGCAGCCTGACTGCCATCAACCAGCACCGGCACCCCCCGTTCGCGCGCGCCATGGGCAATGGCGGCCACATCGACCACGGTGCCAAGCACGTTTGACATATGGGTCACGGCCACCAGTTTCGTGCGCGGGGTGATCGCCTCCAGCACGGCCTGCGGGTCAAGATCGCCGTTTGCGTCCACCTCGACCCATTTCAGCACCACGCCCTGACGTTCGCGCAGGAAATGCCAAGGCACGATGTTGGCGTGATGCTCCATCACCGACAAGACGATCTCGTCACCCGCCTGAAGCCGGGGGGCGGCCCAGCCGTAGGAGACAAGGTTGATCGCCTCGGTCGTGCCAGAGGCGAAGACAATCTCATGTTCCGAACCGGCGTTCAGGAACCGGGCGATCTTGCCGCGCACGGCCTCATACTTTTCGGTCGCAAGGTTGGAAAGATAGTGCAAACCCCGGTGAACATTGGCGTATTCCATGGAATAGGCCTGCGTGACCGCATCAATCACCACCTGCGGCTTTTGCGCGGACGCCCCGTTGTCCAGATAGACCAGCGGCTTGCCATTCACCTGCCGCGACAGGATCGGGAAATCCGCGCGGACCTTTGCGATGTCATACATTGCCCAATGCCTCCGGTCCGAACGTCAAGAGCAACAGGAACACAAGGATCATCGCCACGGCAAAGCTGGTCACAAGGATGCCCGCAAGCACCTTCCCGCGTGAGGTGAAGCCGTGCAATTCGGCAATGAAGCTGGTCATCAGCCAGAAGAACAGGACCAGCCCCGCAAGATTGATGATCGCGGCCACCGGTGGCGCAATCAGCAAGGCCACGACCTGCACCGCCTGCACGCCCAGCATGATGACCTGCAACCAGACCACGACCAGCAAGCTGTCCGGCAAGCTGCCCCTGCCACCCCATGCCCGCCCGACCCGGTAAATCAACAGAACCGACACCGAAAGGATCAGCCACTGGATGACCGCTGTCCGCAGCGGGCTTGCCATCATCAGAACCGCCAGCGGGTCATCCGTCGGCGGCAGGATCATGAACCCGACCTGCATCAGCACGGCCGAGGCCACAGCCATCAACAACAGCCCCAAGGTGCGCGCCGGCATCGGCACGCCAAGGCGCAGCAGCGCCCGCGCCCCAGCACGGGGGTCTTGCAGCGACAACCGCGCCAGTGTCATTATCTGCTGTCCAAGCCCGGTCATCCGCGTTCCGCCTCATGCAACATGGTGAGCCAAAGCCAAAGGAAGGACACCCCAACCAGCGTCCGCACCGCCACCAGCCCCGGCCCCGGCCCAACCATCGCCGCGACCAAACCCTGAAGCAGCATCAGCGGCCCGACCGTGGCCAGCGCCCAGAACAGCGCAATCCGCGCCGCATAGAACGTGCCTTTACCGCCAAACACAGCAGCCACAATGCGGCTAAGTGCAGCAAGCCCATACCAAAGCGGGATTGTCGCCAGAACCGCCAAGGCAAGCGCCAGAATCCGCGGGGCCGCCGAAGGCTCGGAGGCGAAATAGGCCTCGCGGGCGGCAATCGGCCATTGGCCAACAAAAGCAAGGATCAGGAACACGAAAAGGAGCGTGAAGGCAAAAGGCTCCGACACACCCCGCGCCAGATGGCGGCGCAAGGCCGCGCGCGGCTGACGCCAGGTGGCGACCAGATCGCTTGAGACGGTCATTTCCCGCCCTTTGCCGCATGCCGCGCCAGCCAGCCTTCAAGCCGGCTGCGGATGTCGTCGGCAATCACCTCGTCGGCGACCTCTTCGATCGCTTCGGCAAGGAAAGCCAGCACCAGCAAGCCCTGCGCCGCCGAGCGCGGCACGCCGCGCGATTGCAGATAAAAGAGTGCCGTCTCGTCAATCGCGCCCGAGGTCGATCCGTGGCTGCACTTCACGTCATCGGCGTAGATTTCAAGTTCCGGCTTGGCAAGGAACTGGCTGTCTTCGTCCAGAAGCAGGCTTTGGCTGATCTGATAGCCATCGGTCTTCTGCGCGCCCTGCCGGACCAGAATCTTGCCCTGAAACACGCCGGTAGCACCGTTCATCAAGACTTTCTTGAACACCTGCCGGCTTTCACAGTCAGGCGCGGTATGCGTGACAAACACGGTATCGTCATGGTGGAAATCACCATCCCCCACTGCGGCCCCCGCCAGATGGGCGCGGGCGGCAGGACCGGCAAGTTCGATCACAGCTTCATTGCGAGTCAGTCGGCCATTCGCAGTCAGGGTGAAGGACTTGAACGAAGCCCCGGCACCGACGCGGGCGAAAAGATGCGTCGCGGCGCGGCGTTCGTGGTCGCGTCCCTGGACCCGGATGTGGTGAAACTCTGCCCCATCGGCGACATCCACCTCCAGCACCTTGGTAAAGCGCGCAGCCGCCGGGCCGCTTTCCAGAAGCGTCAGGTTCGATCCCGCCTCCAGCTTCACGCAATGGTGGAGGATTGCATCGGAAGTGTCTGATGAATGCGAATAAATCAGAGCAACGGGCCGCGCGGCACGACCCGTGGCGCGGATCAGGATGCCGTCCTTGGCATAGGCGGTGCCAAGCGCTGCGAAGGGGCGCGCGACCGGGGTCTGCCCTCGCGCCTCCAGCACGCCGAAGATGCCTTGCGCCCAGTGGATCTGCGCCGATGCCGCCGTTTCCAGCCGCTCGATTTCGACCCCGGCAAGGGTCAGATCATCCGAAGCCGCGGGATCGAACACCCCGTCGACAAAGACGATCTTCAGCCGATCGATACCGTCGAACGCCTCGGGTTCGTCACCCGGGTCAAAGCGGGAGGCGGCTGGGGCGTCCTGGGCCACAAGGCTGGACGGATCGGTGTAGCGCCAGTATTCATCGCGCCGCACCGGCAGGCCCATCGCCTGAAGCCGCGCCCGCGCATCGGTACGGGCAGCCCCAAGCCAACCGGCCGCTTCCGGCAACGACAGGCCGGCCACCCGAGCGCTGAGCGCGTCTTCCTTGACCTTCGCCAGAGCCATCAGCCCACCTCGCCCAGAATATCGGCATAGCCGTTGGCTTCCACTTCCAGCGCCAGTTCCGGCCCGCCGGTCCTGATGATCCGCCCCGCTGTCATGATATGCACCACATCGGGCTTGATATGGTCCAGAAGCCGTTGATAATGCGTGATTACAAGGAACGACCGCCCGGCATCGCGCAGCGCGTTCACCCCATCCGACACCAGCTTCATCGCATCGACGTCAAGGCCGCTGTCGGTCTCGTCAAGGATACACATCCGGGGTTCCAGCATCGCCATCTGGAGAATCTCGTTGCGCTTCTTCTCGCCACCGGAAAAGCCCACATTGACCGGACGCTTCAGCATGTCGGCGTCGATCTTCAGGGTCTTGGCCTTTTCGCGCACGACTTTCAGAAAGTCCCCCGCGCTCAGTTCCGGCTCGCCACGCGCCTTGCGCTGGGCGTTCACGGCGGTGCGCAGGAAGGTCATGTTGCCAACACCGGGGATTTCCACCGGATACTGGAAGGCCAGAAACAGACCGGCCGCCGCACGCTCTTCGGGCTCCATCTCCAGAAGTTCGGCGCCTTCAAGCGTGGCCGACCCATCGGTCACGCTATAACCGTCACGCCCGGCCAGCACATAAGACAGGGTGGACTTGCCCGACCCGTTCGGCCCCATGATCGCATGCACCTCACCCGGGCCGATCTTCAGATCGACACCGCGCAGGATCACCTTGTCCTCTTCTTCAAGTTTGACGTGCAGGTTCTTGATCTCAAGCATGTTTTTCTTCCTGAATTCTGCAATTATCTTGTTCAGCGCGGGTCCGAGAACCAGCCGACGACCTCGGTCATCATCTCGGGCGGGATCGGACCGGGGGTGACGGTAAAGCGCGCCATGTGACCGGCGACTTCCTCTTTCACGGCAAGTCTTTCAACGCCGTGGTAGTGGGTGCGGTCCGCATAATCGGCAAAAAGCACAGTCGTCGGGCGCGTTGCGCGCAGCTTGACGGCCGCAAGACAGGCGGCCCGGAAGCGCCCGGCTATCAGCACAAGGTCAGGCTCCGCCAGATCGGGGCGGTCCCAGACCGACAGGGCATAGCGGTGAAACCGCTGGTGCGCGCGCGGCTTCAGCGGCCTGCCATCTTCGCCGGTCGGCCCGATATCAACAGGATGCACCCGGGCCTTGTCCGTAATGCCCGACAGATGCGCGGCCAGCCGGTTGGCCCGGTTCTTGTCACCCTCGACGCAGATGACCGACAGACCCGATCTGGCGGCAAGCACGGTGGACGCACCACCGCCGTATTCCAGAACATTGGACGCCCTGGCATAGCAGCTTTCCAAAAGCCCCCGCTCCGCCGCCGGAAAAGCCATGGCGAAGGCATTCCCACCATCGGGCGCGTCAGCCATTGCGGCCGCTACCGGCGCTGCAAGCTGGGCCAGATGCCCCTCCACCAGCGCCTGAGACGACGCAACCGCCGCCGCAACATCCGGGATCTGCATCAGCCGGTCGATTTCGGCGGTCACCCGATCCTGCCAATGCAGGATCGAGCGGTCCTCAGCCTCGTTGCGGTCATGTTCCCGGAAAAACTCGTCGGTATGCCGCACTTTCCGGGCGTTGTTGCGTGAGACATACCCGCGCCCTCGCTTCTGCTTCAGACCGAAAAAATCCTTGGTCCTGACGATGTAGTGATTGATCTGCGCCAACGCCCAACCCGACTCGTTGCGGTTAAGCTGGCTCGTGTTTGTAAAGTCCTCACCCGTCAACCAGCGCAGGTGCGATCTTCCGGTTGGCAAGGCGGGCTGGCCATTCCCCGTGACGAAATCCTCCAGCCGCAAACCGGAGTTCCTTGCGATCAGTGGTCGGTGGATGCCGAACTCGGCAAAGCCGGAGAACGCGGCGGAATGCCGGAATATTCCCTTGATGCGTGTATTCATAAGGAAGTCGGGGCGTGAGGCCCGAGCAAAGTCCGGCGATACGAACCTTCCCGGAAAACGCGCGTGACCGCTGCTTCCGAAGATCCGCCAGTTGATGAGGGCGCAATGACGCTCACCCAGTTCCTCGACAAGTGCCGAGACCGTACGATCCCCGACATGCACATTCAGAAACTCGTCGCCATCCAGCCAAAGATACCAATCGCCATTGTGGAAACCGACGTCAGCGGCAAACTTTCGGATCGCGAAGATCTGGGGGGATTTCCCCTCTGGAACCGTCGCCCGCAGATGCCGCATTTCCCCCGCCTCGGCCAGCGCGGCTAGAATCTCCTCCATCCCGTCATTCGACGGGTTCGAACAGATCACGACCTCATCAAAGCCGATGACCTTGTGATAGGCGATCCATTCCAGAACGAAGGGGGCCTCGTTCTTCATGGCCGAGAACAGCACCTTGCGCCCGGCCCCGGCGGGGGTCGCTTTTGTCGGGGCCGGCACTGGCAAGGCTTCGGTCATCGGCGCTTTCGGCAGGGGTTAGCCCACCGATCCTTCAAGGCTGATCGCCACAAGGCTTTGCGCCTCCATGGCGAACTCCATCGGCAGGGCTTGCAGGACTTCCTTGCAGAAGCCGTTGACCACGAGGGCCACGGCCTCTTCTTCATCCATCCCGCGCGACCGGCAGTAGAACAGCTGGTCGTCATCGACCTTCGAGGTCGTCGCCTCATGTTCCACGCGGCTGGAATTGTTGCGTACCTCGATATACGGCACGGTATGCGCGCCGCACTTGTCACCGATAAGCAGGCTGTCGCATTGGGTATAGTTGCGGCTGTCCTTGGCCTTGGGGTGCATCGAGACCAGCCCCCGATAGGTGTTCTGCGCCCGGCCCGCGGAAATGCCCTTTGAGACAATGCGCGACTTCGTCCGCTTGCCAAGATGGATCATCTTCGTGCCGGTATCGGCCTGCTGGGCGTTGTTGGCGATGGCGATGGAGTAGAACTCGCCTTGGGAATCATCGCCGCGCAGGATGCAGGACGGGTATTTCCAGGTGATCGCCGAGCCGGTTTCAACTTGCGTCCACATCACCTTGGCCCGGTCACCCCGGCAATCGGCGCGTTTGGTGACAAAGTTGTAGATGCCGCCCCGGCCTTCCTCATCGCCCGGATACCAGTTCTGGACGGTGGAATACTTGATCTCGGCATCCTTCAGGATCACCAGTTCCACCACGGCAGCATGCAGCTGGTGGGTGTCGCGCTTCGGCGCGGTGCAGCCTTCCAGATAGCTGACGTAAGACCCTTCATCCGCGATGATCAGGGTGCGTTCGAACTGGCCGGTGTTTTCGGCGTTGATCCGGAAATAGGTCGAAAGCTCCATCGGGCAGCGCACGCCCTTGGGGATGTAGACGAACGACCCATCCGAAAAGACGGCCGAATTGAGCGTGGCAAAGAAATTGTCCGATTGCGGCACGACCGAGCCAAGATATTGCTTCACCAATTCCGGGTGATCCTTCACCGCCTCGGAGATCGAACAGAAGATCACCCCGGCCTTCGCCAGTTCCGCCTTGAAGGTGGTGCCAAGCGAGACCGAGTCAAACACCGCATCCACGGCAACCTTGCGGGGTTCGGCGTCACCTTCAACACCTGCCAGAAGCATCTGTTCCTTCAGGGGAATCCCAAGCTTGGCGTAGGTCGCCAGCAGCTTTGGGTCCACCTCGTCCAGCGACTTCGGTTTGACGGCCATGCTTTTCGGCTTGGCGTAGTAATACTGGTCCTGATAGTCGATCGCCGGATAGTTCACCATCGCCCAGGTCGGCTCGACCATCTGAACCCAACGGCGATAGGCTTGAAGACGCCACTCCAGCAACCACTCCGGCTCGCCGTTCTTCTCGCTGATCAGCCGGACGATATCTTCGGACACGCCTTTCGGGGCGTAATCCATCTCGATATCGGTTTCCCAGCCGTGCTTGTATTTCCCGGCCATGGCCTGCACGGTTTCAATCGTCTCACGGTCGACGCCTTCGCGGACCTCGGTGCCGTCGACGGTTTCCAGCATGACAGTCATCGCCCGTACTCCTTCATGCGGCCCGCGCGCGGGCCTTGGCATATGCGGCGGTCCAGACTTTTGCGAACCGCCCCACGTCATCTTTCGTCACCCCCGGGCCGATCGAGACCCGGATCGCCTGCCCGGCAAGGGCGTCGTCATACCCCATCGCAGACAACACACGGCTGGCCCGCACCTTGCCGCTGGAACAGGCCGACCCGGCCGAAACGGCAAAGCCAGCAAGGTCCATCGCCATGACCTGAGTCTCACCCTTCCAGCCCGGCGCGATCAGGCACAGCGTGTTCGGCAACCGAGCAACCGCATTCCCGACTGAAATAGTCTCAATTGCCGCGACGGACAACTCTGATTCTAGAATATTTCTAACTTGGGCCACTTCGTCCCAGACTCCGTTGGCCAGATCACGGGCCGCGGCCTCGGCTGCGGCGGCAAAGCCTGCGATGCCGATCAGGTTTTCCGTCCCGGCCCGGCGCCCCATTTCCTGCCCGCCACCCCTAAGCTGCGCCGGCACCTCAAGCCCGCGCCGCACGACAAGCGCTCCAATTCCCTTTGGCCCACCCAGCTTGTGGGCCGAGATCAGACCCATCTCTGCCCCCAGCCAGTTGAAGGCGAAAGGCACCTTGCCAAAGGCTTGTGTCAGATCGCTGACGGCAACGCCTTGCGGCAAGTCCTGCAAGACCCCGGTCTCGGAATTGGCCAGTTGCACCGCGCTTTGCCCAGGGTCGGTCACCTGAACCCGGCCTGCCGCATCCACCGCCAGACCGCCTCCACACCAGGCGGCCACCGCCTCATGTTCCACCGCCGCTGACAAAAGCCCGCGCCCCGCACAGGCCAGGGCTGCCGCCTCGGTCGCGCCCGAGGTGAAGACGATATCCGCACCCTCGGCCCCAAGCGCCGCCGCAATCTGCCCCCGCGCCCGTTCCATCAAGGCCTTGGCTGCCCGCCCCTCGGCATGAACGGACGAGGGATTGCCCACAACGTCCATCGCCGCAACCATCGCGGCCTTCGCCTCGGGCCGGAGCGGCGCGGTGGCGTTCCAGTCAAGATATAGCCGTCCGGTTGCGTTCGAGCTCACGCCAGAACCCCTTCCCCTTTGCGGAAATATCCTCGGGGGGTGAATGGCCGCAGGCCAGAGGGGGGCAGACGGCCCCCCTGCCCGGCCGACCAGATGCCCAAGCGGTTCATTCTTCGTCCACCACCCGAAACAGATGCGGCACGGCGGGGCATGGCGTCAGATCGTTCTTCACGACATCCGACAATCGCACCTGATGCAGAAACACATAGACATTGGCCGACAGGCTTTCCCACAGCCGGTTGGTCAGGGACTGCGCCCGGCTGCCCGACACGCCCCCCGAGGCCCCAGCCCCGGTGTGCATCGCGTCCACCGTTTCTTCCACCGCCTCCATCACCTCGCTGATGCGGATCGCTTCGGGCGCCCGGGCCAGCTTGTAGCCCCCCCCCGGCCCACGGACTGCCTCGACCAGCCCCGCCCGGCGCAACTTGACGAACAACTGCTCCAGATAGGGCAGGCTGATATCCTGCCGCCTGGAAATTTCGGCCAGCGACACAAGATCATCGCCGTTTGCCAGCGCCAGATCCGCCAGCGCTACCATCGCATAGCGCCCTTTTGTGGAAAGCTTCATCGCATATCCCCTGCCACGCAGCTAATGCGGCGCAATGACATTGACGCCGCGCCCTGTGGGCATTACCTCAAATCGACCCTTGGAAGGCGGCTCTTACCGTCTTTAGAATGGTTCTATTTTAGTCGAGCGAAAGCGTCAAGAAACCGCGCGCTCCCACATGAGACGAGGCCGATGCCCGAGGTTATCTTTGCCGGTCCAGACGGACGTCTGGAAGGTCGCTACCACCCGCAAAAGGAACGCGACGCGCCGATCGCCATCGTGCTGCACCCGCACCCCGCTTATGGCGGAACGATGAACAACAAGGTTGTCTACAACCTGCACTATGCATTCTACAATCTGGGCTTCACCGTCCTGCGCTTCAACTTCCGCGGCGTGGGCCGCAGCCAGGGCGAATACGACCAGGGGATCGGCGAGTTGTCCGATGCCGCCAGCGCGCTCGATTATCTTCAGGCCATGAACCAGAACGCCAAGCATTGCTGGGTTGCCGGTTTCAGTTTCGGTGCCTGGATCGGGATGCAGCTGCTGATGCGCCGACCAGAGATCACCGGCTTCATCTCGGTCGCGCCGCCCGCGAACCTTTACGACTTTTCCTTCCTTGCCCCCTGCCCCTCGTCCGGGCTGATCATCAACGGCACCGCCGACAAGGTTGCCCCGCCGAAAGATACCAGAACGCTGGTCGGCAAGCTGCATGAGCAGAAAGGCATCACGATCACCCATACCGAGATCGAAGGCGCAGACCACTTCTTCAAGGATGAAGAGGCGCATATGAAACCCATGATCCAGACGGTCTCGGACTATGTCCGCCGGAGGATGACAGAGGCGTCACGCTAAGATGTCAGTCATTCAGGAACTTGCCGACAAGCTGGCAGAAGATGTTCTGGCCGCAGAACCCGAACTTGAGGACGACCGTTTCTATGAAAAGGTCAGCCGTGTGCTGATGGCGGCATCGCCCACCTTCCAGGAAGCGTTCATTACCTCGGTTCGGGTGCGGCTTGCCGAACGTCGCGGGCGGGACTTTCTGGAAAAGGCGCTTGCTGCCCGACGCGGAGAGATTGACGAAGAACCAGTGGCACCCGTCGACATGGGTGGCATGGGCCATTGACCGACCGGCTTGCCGCGCAATTTGCCTTCCTGAACGAAGCTGACCAGTTGAAGCAGGTCATGCGCGCCACGACCCTGGTCGATGGCAGCCGCCCGGAAAACTCGGGCGAGCACAGCTGGCACCTCGCGCTTTACGCGCTGGTACTGGCCGATCAGGCGGCCCCGGGGGTGAATATCAACCGGGTGATCCGGATGCTCTTGATCCACGACCTTGTCGAGATCGATGTGGGCGACGTCCCGATCCATTCCCAGAACGGCACCGCCCATGCCAGTGCCGAAACCCTTGCCGCCGAAGCCAGCGCTGCTGACCGGATCTTCGGGCTGTTGCCCCAAGACCTTGGCCGCGACCTGCGGACCTTGTGGGAAGAATTCGAGGCGGCCGAGACCCCTGACGCCCTTTTCGCCAAAAGCCTGGACCGGATTCAACCCGTGATGGCGAACCTTATGTCAGGCGGTGGAACCTGGACGACCTACAACG
This sequence comes from Tabrizicola sp., assembly GCF_030373185.1. Taxonomy (GTDB): domain Bacteria; phylum Pseudomonadota; class Alphaproteobacteria; order Rhodobacterales; family Rhodobacteraceae; genus Tabrizicola. The sequence continues at coordinate 457,491 of NZ_JAUCZH010000001.1, read as the reverse complement.
TGACCTATGACCAGTTGGAAACCCGCGTGGGGTCGAAGATCGCCAAGGGCGCGCCGAGCCTGTGGGATTGGGTGCGCGAAAAGGCCCGCCCGTTCTTCAACTGACCGCAGCTTTTCCGGCCTGTGGAACCCGTCAGCCCCTGATTGCGACGGCACCCGGCCGGACCGGTCAGTTGCCTGTCGAATATTCGGTATACAATCGCATACCGCACTTCCCAAGCTGCCCCTTTTCCGCTATGACCCCCCCAACCGAATCCCAGCAGGAGGTCTGACGTGTCCAAGATCAAGGTAGCCAACCCCGTCGTTGAACTCGACGGCGACGAGATGACCCGGATCATCTGGGATTTCATCAAGCAGAAACTGATCCTGCCCTATCTCGACATCGACCTGAAATATTACGACCTCGGGATCGAGGAACGTGACCGCACGAATGACCAGATCACCATCGATTCAGCCGAGGCGATCAAGAAATACGGCGTCGGCGTAAAATGCGCGACGATCACCCCGGACGAGCAGCGGGTCGAGGAATTCGGCCTGAAGCAGATGTGGAAATCTCCCAACGGCACAATCCGCAATATCCTTGGCGGCGTGATCTTCCGCGAACCGATCATCTGCAAGAACGTCCCCCGCCTGGTTCCCGGCTGGACCCAGCCCATCGTGATCGGCCGCCACGCCTTTGGCGACCAGTACCGCGCGACCGATTTCCACTTCCCCGGCGCCGGGAAACTGACAATGAAATTCGTCGGTGAAGACGGCACCACCATCGAACGCGACGTCTATTCCGCGCCCTCGGCTGGCGTCTACATGGGCATGTATAACCTTGATGACAGCATCATCGACTTTGCCCGGTCGTCGATGAACTATGGCCTTCTGAAAGGCTGGCCGGTCTATCTGTCGACCAAGAACACCATCCTCAAGGCCTATGACGGCCGCTTCAAGGATCTCTTCGCCAAGGTCTATGCCGAGGAATTCGAAGACAAGTTCAAGGCCGCCGGCATCCACTACGAACACCGCCTGATCGACGACATGGTGGCCTCGGCGATGAAATGGTCGGGCGGCTATGTCTGGGCCTGCAAGAACTATGACGGCGATGTGCAGTCCGACACCGTGGCGCAGGGCTTCGGCTCGCTTGGCCTGATGACCTCGGTCCTCATGACCCCGGATGGCAAGATCGTCGAGGCGGAAGCCGCCCACGGCACCGTCACCCGCCACTACCGCGAGCATCAGAAGGGCAAGGCGACCTCGACCAACTCCATCGCCTCGATCTTCGCCTGGACTGGCGGCCTGAAGCACCGCGCCAAGCTGGATGGCAACGACGCGCTGATGACCTTTGCCACCACGCTGGAAAAGGTGACCGTCCAGACCGTCGAAGACGGCCATATGACCAAGGATCTGGCGCTCTTGGTCGGGCCGGACCAGAAGTGGCTGACCACGATGGGCTATCTGGAAAAGGTTGACGAGTATCTTAACACGGCGCTGAAGGGCTAAGGCGCAGCAATCAGCCAAAGATGCGAAGGCCGGGGGGACACCTCCGGCCTTTTGCGTTGCATGGAGGCTAGTTTTAGGTCAGCACTATTGATATTATTAAGGTCAGAGACTATGACCCTTCCAGTCTCGGAGAGCCGCCATGACCGATCCATCCCACCATACCCCACTTGAAGATGCGCAAGGCATTGCCTTCAGCGTCACCATGGCCGCTTTCGGGATGCATGTCCTGACACATATGGGCTTTGTCACCGGGCAGACCACGGGGATCGCGGTGCTTCTGGCCCATGTCAGCGGCTTGCCGTTTCCGGCCGTCTATTTCGCGGTCACCCTGCCCTTCCTTGGCCTCGCCTGGCGCCGGATGGGCGCGCGGTTTGCCCTGAAGACGCTGGTCACCACCGCGGCCCTTTCGCTTATGGTGGCCTTTCTGCCCGCCTGGGTGGATCTTGGCCGGATCGAGCCCGGCTTTGCCGCCGTCCTCTTCGGTCTTCTCTTCGGCATCGCGGCCCTGGCCGCCATCCGCCACGGTGGCAGCTTTGGCGGTCTGTCGATCCTGTGGATAGAGTTGCAGGACCGCACCGGATTTCGCGCCGGAACCGCACAGCTTCTGTCGGACGCGGTGATCTTCGGTCTTGCCGCGCTGATCGTCCCGTTCGAGACCCTGGCCTACAGTTTCCTTGGCGCTGCGGTCTTTTCGCTGTTTCTGGCGATAAACCACCGGCGCGACCGCTATGTCGCGGTCTGACCCCCCTTTTCGCCGACCCCGCCATGCACTAGGGCGGCAGGCATGACCGATCCGAAAAAACACTCCCTGATCGAAGACGCCCAAGGCATCGTCTATGGTGCGTCGATGGCCGGATTCGGGCTGGTGATCCTGACCCATCTGGGCCTTGTCACCGGCCAGACCGCCGGCCTTGCCGTCCTGATCGCCTATATGACCGGCTGGGGCTTCGGCCCGGTGTTCTTTGCCATCAACCTGCCCTTCTATGTGCTGGGCTATCTGCGCATGGGGCTGGGCTTTACCGTCAAGACCTTCGCGGCGGTGGCACTGGTGTCCGCGCTCAGCCTTTGGTTGCCCGGGCAGATCAGCTTTGCCACGCTGAACCCCTGGGTTGGCGCGGTGCTCTTCGGGTTTCTGTCCGGCTCGGCGCTGCTGGCGCTGTTTCGGCACGGTGCCAGCCTTGGCGGGATCGGCATTGTCGCACTGATGCTGCAAGACAGGTTGGGCTGGCGGGCAGGCTGGGTGCAGCTTGGCTTTGACGCCATGCTGTTCGCGCTGGCATTCGCGGTGATCGAGGCGCGGCTGGTGCTGATCAGCTTTCTGGGGGCGCTGGTCGTCAACCTTGTCATTGCCATAAATCACCGCCGGGACCGTTACGTCGCGACCTGAGTGAGGTTCCTCTGGTCTTTCCCCGTCCCTTGCGCTATCGCCGCCGCAAAACCGCATAACGAAAGAGATCTCTCCGATGGAGCTTCGCAACATCGCCATCATCGCGCATGTCGACCATGGCAAGACAACGCTGGTGGATGAACTGCTGAAGCAGTCGGGCGCCTTCCGTGACAATCAGGCCGTTTCCGAACGCGCGATGGACAGCAATGACATCGAACGCGAACGCGGGATCACGATCCTTGCCAAATGCACCAGTGTCGAATGGCACAACACCCGGATCAACATCGTTGACACCCCCGGCCACGCTGACTTTGGCGGCGAGGTGGAGCGGATCCTGTCGATGGTTGACGGCGTCTGCCTTCTTGTCGATGCAGCCGAAGGCCCGATGCCGCAGACCAAATTCGTGCTGGCCAAGGCGCTGGCCCTGGGTCTGCGGCCGATCGTGGTGCTGAACAAGGTCGACAAGCCCGACGCCGAACCCGACCGCGCCCTGAACGAGGTCTTTGACCTTTTCGCCAACCTTGGGGCAGATGACGATCAGCTTGATTTTCCGCATGTCTATGCCTCGGGCCGGTCGGGCTGGGCCGACAATGACCTTGACGGCCCGCGCAAGGATCTGTCCGCCCTCTTCGATCTGATCGTGCGCCACGTTCCGGCGCCCAAAGTCCTGGCGCGGGTGGACGAGCCCTTCTCGATGCTGGCGACCACCCTGTCGGCCGACCCCTACCTTGGCCGCATCCTGACCGGCCGTGTCGAAACCGGCCGCATCAGCACCGGCGCCACGCTGAAGGCGCTCAGCCGCACCGGCGACCGGCTGGAGCAGTTCCGCGTGACCAAGATCCTCGCCTTCCGTGGCTTGACCCAGACTGCGATTGATGAGGCGGTCGCGGGCGACATCGTCACGCTGGCCGGCATGACCAAGGCCACAGTGGCCGATACCCTTTGCGCGCTTGAGGTGGACAGCGCCCTTCCCGCCCAGCCGATCGACCCGCCGACGATCACCGTGACCTTCGGCATCAACGACTCGCCCCTTGCCGGTCGCGATGGGTCCAAGGTGCAGTCGCGGGTCATTCGCGAACGGCTGATGAAGGAATCCGAGGTCAACGTCGCGATCAAGGTTGCAGACACCCCCGGCGGTGATGCTTTCGAAGTGTCCGGTCGCGGCGAACTTCAGATGGGCGTGCTGATCGAAAACATGCGCCGCGAGGGGTTTGAACTTTCCATCTCGCGCCCGCGCGTGATCTTCCAGGAGATCGACGGGGTCCGCAACGAGCCGATCGAGGAAGTGACCATCGACGTTGACGACGAATACTCGGGTGCGGTCATCGACAAGCTGACCGGTGAGCGGAAGGGCGATCTGGTCGAGATGAAACCGGCCGGCGTCGGCAAGACCCGGATCATCGCGCATGTGCCGTCACGCGGATTGATCGGCTATCAGGGCCAGTTCCTGACCGACACGCGCGGCACAGGCGTTCTGAACCGGATCTTCCACGGCTGGACCCCGCATAAAGGCCCGATCCAGGGCCGTCGTCAGGGCGTCCTGATCTCGACCGAAGCCGGGGTTTCGGTGGCCTATGCGCTGTGGAACCTCGAAGAGCGCGGCCGCATGTTCATCGGCCCGCAGGAACAGGTCTATGTCGGCATGCTGATCGGCGAACACAGCCGGGAAAATGACCTTGAGGTCAACCCACTGAAGGGCAAGAAGCTGACCAACGTCCGCGCCTCTGGCACGGATGAAGCGGTGCGTCTGACCCCGCATATCAAGATGAGCCTTGAAGAGGCGATTGCCTATATCGACGACGATGAGCTGGTCGAGGTCACGCCCAAGGTCATCCGCCTGCGCAAGCGCATCCTTGATCCGCATGAACGCAAGCGCCAGTCGCGCAAGGACTGACATCCGGGCGAAGCCGGGAATTTCAGCTGGAATTCCCGGCTTTTCGCTGCCGGGGCCTCTGTCCCGGCGCGTTCAGGCGACGGCGGCAAGGCGGCAAGGCAGGAACGCTTCCACCCGCACGTCCGCGCCGTCGAAGGTGCAAAAGCTGTAGGGTGGCACTTCGTCCCAGCCACCCTCGCCCGCCTCCAGCGGTTCAGACACCACGGCGCGGCCCTGCCGCGTATCCGACCAGCGATGATAAAGCGATGGCGCAGCATCATCTGTCGCATAGCGCACCGCGTAAAGGCGCTGGCCGTCCGACAGGGCGGCCGTCATCCGCAGGTGCGGCCCCTGCCCCTTTTCCCGCGCCAGCCGGATGAACCGCGCCGCCGCCCGTTCCAGCGCGCCGCGGGGATCGTCAGCCAGATCTTCGGCAAGGGCCACCAGAAACAGCGCCTCGCTGTCGGTGGCCCCCTTGCGGTGGGGATAAAGCCCTTCCGGGATCATCATGTCGGCGTCGCGGCGAAAGCTGTCATAGCCGCCGACCTGACCGTTGTGCATGAAGCTCCACCGGCCATGGGTAAAGGGGTGGCAGTTGTTGCGGCTGGTCGCGGTGCCGGTCGAAGCGCGGACATGGGCGAGGAACAGATGCGATTGCACCTGCGCGGTCAGGCTGCGCAGGTTGGGGTCTGACCAGGCAGGCAGCACGTCGCGAAACAACCCCGGCTCAGGCTTTGCCCCATACCACGCGATTCCGAACCCGTCGGCATTGATTGCCGTGTGGCACTGGGTGGCGCAATGGCTTTGATGGATCAGCGAATGCCCGGGGCGGCTGATGATTTCGTCCAGAAAGATCGGCGCCCCGATATAGGCTGCCCAACGGCACATCAGATCGGCCCCTTCCCGACCCACCGGGCAAGAAGATCTTTCGTCGAGAAATCCTTGGCCGCGCGTAGGTTCATTCGATCTCCTCGACCACCATCAGGTCACGCAAACTGGCACCCTTGGCATGGGCAAGCGCCGCCTGATACGCTGGCGAATTGTAGCAGTCCACCGCCGCCTCAAGCGACGGAAAGCGTGCCACCACGTTGCGGGTGCGGTCATTGCCCTCAAGCTGCACATAGCGGCCACCCCGGGCGAGGAAGACTCCGCCATGGGCTGCGATGGCGGGGCCGGCTTCCTTGGCATAGCGGCCGTAAGCCTCGGCGTCCGTCACATGGACATGGGCAATCCAGAGTGCGGTCGGCATAGCTCAGGCCCCCATCGCGGCTTCGGCCGCCTTGATCGCCGCATCGGCCAGCGCGATATCCGCCCCACCCGCCTGCGCCATGTCCGGCCGGCCACCGCCGCCCTTGCCGCCCATCGCCTCGGCTGCTGCCTTGACCAGCGTCACGGCGGAAAGTCTGTCGGTGAGGTCCGAAGTCACACCCGCCGCAACGGCAGGCTTGCCGCCCGTGTCGGCAATCAGAAGGACCGCGCCCGACCCAAGCCGGGATTTCATCTCGTCGATCAGCGCCGGCAGATCCTTACCCGACACACCAGTCAGAACCTGAGCCAAGAACTTGATACCGTTGATTTCCCTGGCATCCGGCCCTTCGGCCTTGCCGCCCATCGCCAGCTCGCGCCGAAGCTGGGCCACCTCATTCAGCAAGGCTTTGCGTTCGTCAAAAAGCGCGCGGATCCTGTCCCCAAGCTCTGCCGCCGGGGCCTTGATGATGGTCGCAATGTCATTCAGCCGCGCGTCCTGCTGGCGCAGATGGTCCAGCGCTGCCTGCCCGGTCAGCGCCTCGACCCGCCGAACACCGGCACTGGAGGCACTGTCGCCCAGAAGAACCATCGCCCCGATATCGCCAGTGCGCGCGACATGGGTGCCGCCGCAAAGTTCAAGGCTGTAGGTCTTGCCGTCCGCCCCCTTGCCCGAGCCTTCCAGCACTCCCATCGATACTACCCGCACTTCATCGCCGTATTTCTCGCCAAACAGCGCCTGCGCCCCGATTGCGCGGGCATCATCCGGGGTCATGATCCGGGTTTCGACCGGGGCATTCTGGCGGATGTAGGCGTTGACCTCGGCCTCGATCACCGAAAGATCCGATGCGGGAATGGCCTGCGAATGGCTGAAGTCGAACCGCAGCCGATCAGCCGCGTTAAGGCTGCCACGCTGGGCCACATGGTCGCCAAGCCGGCGGCGCAGCGCCTCATGCAGCAGGTGCGTGGCCGAGTGATTGGCCCGGATCTGCGCGCGGCGACTGTGGCTGACCTCCAGCTTGGCGGGCTGACCTTTCAGAAGATCGCCCTCCAACACCTTGGCGATATGGATGAAAACCCCGGCGGCCTTCTTCACATCGGTCACTTCCGCCAACCCGGTCGCGGTACGGATCAAACCGGCATCGCCCACCTGACCGCCGCTTTCGGCATAAAACGGGGTCTGGTTGACGACGACCTGCACCGTCTCACCTGTGCGGGCCGCGCCGATCCCGGCACCGTCCTGCACAAGGGCGGTAATCACGCCTTCCGCCGTTTCGGTGTCATAGCCAAGGAATTCGGTCACGCCATGTTCTTCGGCAAGATCGAACCAGACCCGCGCATCCCCCGCAGCCCCGGTTCCAACCCAGGCGGCGCGGGCCTTGGACTTCTGTTCCTGCATGGCATGGTCGAAACCCTGCACGTCCACCTCACGGCCCTTTTCGCGCAGCGCGTCCTGCGTCAGATCCAGCGGGAAACCGTAGGTATCATAAAGCTTGAACGCCGCCGCCCCAGGCAGCGCCCCGCCTTCCGGCAGGCGGGCAAGTTCGTCATCCAGAAGCTTCAGACCACGGTCGAGTGTTTGCTTGAACCGGGTTTCTTCCAGCCGCAGGGTTTCTTCGATCAAGGATTGCGCGCGGCCAAGTTCGGGGTAAGCCGCCCCCATGCCGCGCACCAGAGCCGGCACAAGGCGGTGCATCACCGGGTCGTGGCTGCCCAGCATATGCGCATGGCGCATCGCGCGGCGCATGATCCGGCGCAGGACATAGCCACGACCCTCGTTAGACGGCATTACCCCGTCGGCAATCAGGAAAGAGGTGGACCGCAGGTGGTCGGCAATCACCCGGTGATGCGTCTTGCCGGGGCCGTCCGGGTCCGAACTGGTGGCGTGGGCCGATGCCTCGATCAGGCTGCGCATCAGGTCGGTGTCGTAGTTGTCGTGCTTGCCTTGCAACAGCGCGCCAATCCGTTCCAGCCCCATGCCGGTGTCGATGGACTGCATCTCCAGCGGGATCAGGCGGCCGTCGGCGAACTGCTCGTTCTGCATGAAGACGTTGTTCCAGATCTCGATGAACCGGTCGCCGTCTTCTTCGGCGCTTCCCGGGGGGCCGCCCCAGATGTGCTCGCCGTGGTCATAGAAGATCTCGGTGCAGGGGCCGCAAGGGCCGGTCGGCCCCATGCGCCAGAAATTGTCATCGCTGGCGATGCGGATGATACGATGCTCGGGCAATCCGGCGACCTTCTTCCAGATCGCGGCGGCCTCGTCATCGGTGTGGTAGACGGTGACCAGAAGCTTGTCGCGGTTCAGCCCGAAGTCCTTGGTCAGAAGCTCCCAGGCAAAGGCGATGGCGTCATCCTTGAAATAGTCGCCAAAGCTGAAATTTCCCAGCATTTCAAAGAAGGTATGATGGCGCGCGGTGTAGCCGACGTTATCAAGGTCGTTGTGCTTGCCCCCGGCGCGGACGCATTTCTGGGCGGTGGTCGCGCGCTTGTAATCGCGGGTCTCGACCCCGGTGAACAGGTTCTTGAACTGCACCATGCCCGAGTTGGTGAACATCAGCGTCGGGTCGTTGCGCGGCACCAGGGGCGAGCTTTCAACGACGGTGTGGCCATTGCGCTTGAAGAAATCGAGGTAGGTGGAGCGGATGTCGTTCAATGACGCCATGACGGGCCCTTCCGGAAGGCAAAACAGCGGTTCCGCCACCGTTTAGCCCCCCGCGCGGGGGCTGTCCACCTTGCGGGCCTTGCGTCTGGAAAAAAGGCCGGAAGCGGGGCTTCCGGCCTTTGGATTCCGGGGTCAGCGAACTTGATTAGCCGTCGACCAGATCGTCATTCTCCGGCCCGCCGGCAATGTTGAAATCGAGCCCGTTGGCGGCGCGGATCTTGTCTTCCAGTTCCATCGCGATGGCGGGATTCTGCCGCAGGAACAGCTTCGCGTTCTCGCGCCCCTGACCGATGCGTTCATCGCCGTAAGAGTACCAGGAGCCGGATTTTTCAACCACGCCCGCCTTGACGCCGATATCAACCAGTTCCCCGGTCTTGGAGATGCCTTCGCCATACATGATGTCGAACTCAACCTGCTTGAAGGGTGGGGCTACCTTGTTCTTGACCACCTTCACGCGGGTCGTGTTGCCGACCACATCATCCTTTTCCTTGATCGCGCCGGTGCGGCGGATATCCAGACGGACCGAGGCGTAGAATTTCAGCGCATTGCCGCCAGTCGTGGTTTCGGGGCTGCCAAACATCACGCCGATCTTCATGCGGATCTGGTTGATGAAGATCACCATGCAGTTCGACCGGCCAATCGAGGCGGTCAACTTGCGCATGGCCTGGCTCATCAAACGGGCCTGGCTGCCCATCTGCATGTCGCCCATGTCACCTTCAATCTCGGCCTTTGGCACCAGGGCCGCGACCGAATCGACCACCACAAGGCTGACAGCACCAGAACGCACCAGCGTATCGACAATCTCCAGCGCCTGTTCGCCGGTGTCGGGCTGCGAAATCAGCAGCTCGTCAAGGTTCACGCCCAGCTTCTTGGCATATTGCGGGTCAAGCGCGTGTTCGGCGTCGACAAAGGCGCAGACGCCGCCTTTTTTCTGTTCCTCAGCCACGACATGCAGGGTCAGCGTGGTCTTGCCCGAGGATTCCGGCCCGTAAATCTCGATGATCCGGCCCTTGGGCAGGCCACCGATCCCCAGCGCGATATCAAGACCCAGCGAACCGGTCGAGGTGGCCTCGATATCCATCGCCGGGCTGTCAGCCCCCAGCCGCATGATCGAGCCCTTGCCGAACTGGCGTTCAATCTGCGCCAGCGCGCTTTCCAGAGCCTTTGCCTTGTCCATGTCACGCTTCCCGTTGAGGTCGAGCAGGTTTGCCACCGCCATCTTGTCGCTCCTTATTTCACAGCCACCCGCAGGCAGCAATCCTGACCAATGTTCCCCAAGTGTTCCGCCCCTTATGGGACCATAACCAAGAACATTTCAACCAAATTCTGACAATCCAATCTTTTGCGTACTTTGGTTAAGAGATAGTTTACGCCAGCCGACCAAACCGGTCCAAAACGGGATCAGATCAAAATGAGGAGCGCCGATGCTGGTGTTTTGGGATCAAAGGCTGGCCTTTCTGGCTACTCCAAAGACGGGGTCAACGGCGATTGCCGCAGCGCTCGAATCGCTGGCGGCGGTGTCGATCCAGCGCCCGCCCCTCTTGAAGCACACCACCGTCCACCGTTACCGCCGCTTCATCGGGCCGTATCTGGAGGCGGCCTCAAAGGGTGAATTCACCGTCGTCGCACTGATGCGTGAGCCGCGCGACTGGCTGGGATCGTGGTATCGCTACCGCCAGCGCGAGGATATCGACCCGGCCAGAAGCACCCGCGGACTTAGCTTTGACGAATTTGTCCTTGCGTGGTGCAAGGATCCGCGACCGGACTATGCCGATATCGGCAGTCAGGAGCGCTTCCTGCGACCACGGCAAGGCGTGGGGGTGGACCGGCTGTTCCGCTATGAGGAAATCGACCGCTTCGTCGAGTTTCTGGAGGGCCGGCTGAATTGTGAGGTGATCCTGCCCCGGCTCAACGTGTCACCAACCGGCACTACCGAGCTTTCGGCAACGACCGAAGCACTGATGCGAGAGGTGGCGGCACCTGACTATGCGATGTACGAAACGCTTTTGCCATAGCGTCGGGTGTCAGCACGTGACCGCCGATCTTGTGGGAAAGGCATGACAACGCAGCGGAATGGCGCTAGATTTGGTAAAATGGGGCTGAAGACCCCGCAGAGGCAAGCAAAGGGGCAGGAAGATGATTGGCAACAGGATGACACGGCGCGGGATGGTGCTGGGTGCGGGCGCACTGGCGCTGGCTGGGTGCAACAACGGCATCGGCTCCAACGGGGCGTCGCAGATCGACGCGCGGGTCGACGCGACGCAAGGCTTCCTGTTCAGCCGCTATCCCGGCACACAGGACCTGGCGAACCGCGCGGCAGGTGTGCTTTACATGCCTCTTGTCACCGAAGCCGGTTTCGGGATCGGCGGATCCTTCGGGCGTGGCGCGCTGCGCATTCAGGGTGTCACGGTAGATTACTATTCGGCCACGAAAGGCTCCATCGGGATTCAGATCGGGGCTCAGCAATATGCCCATGCGCTGTTTTTCATGACCGCCGAGGCGCTGGAGCAGTTCCGCCGGTCAAACGGCTGGGCTGCGGGGGCGGATTTGCGCTATGCCATCCCCGAACAGGGGGCCAGCATCGGCAAGGAGACAACCGAGCTGGAGCCGGTGATCGCCTTGGTCTTCGGCCAGCAGGGCCTGATTGCCGGGGCAACGCTGAGCGGGATCAAATACACCCGGATCATTCCGTAAACCTCAGGCGCCGCCCAGGATTTTTCGTTGAAAAATCCTGGGCTTGCCGGCCGTTCCTATTTCAGGCGGCGGATCAGGCTGGAAGTGTCGTTCCGCCCCCCGCCCATCAGTTGCACATCCTTGTAGAACTGGTCCACCAGCGCCGTGACCGGCAGGCGCGCACCGATTTCCTCGGCAGCGGCAAGGCAGATGCCAAGATCCTTGCGCATCCAGTCCACCGCAAAGCCGAAATCGAACTCATCTTTCAGCATGGTCTTGTAGCGGTTGACCATCTGCCAGCTGCCAGCGGCCCCCTGAGAAATGACCTCGACCACCTTCTCGCCGTCCAGACCTGCCTTCTGGCCAAAGGCCAAGGCCTCGGACAGGCCCTGCATCAGGCCTGCGATGCAGATCTGGTTGACCATCTTGGCCAGTTGCCCCGCCCCTGTCGGCCCGATCAGGCGGCAAATGCGGGCGTAGGCGGCCAGAACCGGTTCGGCCCGGGCATAGTCGTCGGGATCGCCGCCGCACATGATGGAAAGCTGGCCGTTTTCGGCCCCCGCCTGCCCCCCAGACACCGGCGCATCGACAAAGGCGATTCCAGTCGTTGCGGCCTGGGTGGCCAGCTTTCGGGTAATCTGCGCGGACACAGTCGTATGATCGACGAACACCGATCCCGGCGTCATGCCGGCGAAGGCCCCGTCCGGCCCAAGACAGACCGCGCGCAGGTCGTCGTCATTGCCCACGCAGGCCATCACGAATTCAGCGCCCTTGGCCGCTTCGCGCGGGGTGGCGGCGGATTTGCCCTTATGCAGTGCAACCCATGCTTCGGCCTTGGCCGGGCTGCGATTATAGACCGCCACCTCATGCCCTTTGGTGGCCAGATGCCCGGCCATGGGAAACCCCATGACACCAAGGCCAAGAAACGCGACTTTCGCCATCTTCGATTCCCCGATGATTGCCCTTTAGCGGCTGATCGACTAGGAACCGATCCCAATCCCGCCGTCAAGAACTGGCCCCACGCCAGGGCCTGGACCGGCCATACCGCACCCGGAGAAAGCGCCCCCGATGCTGACTGCCTTCCGCTGGCTGATCCGCCTTGTGACCGGAGCAATCGTGCTGGGCCTGCTTGGCCTCTTTCTGGCTTATTACATCCTGTCGCGATCACTGGTCGATTACGACGAGGACTTCACGCTGCGTGGCATCAGCGCGCCGGTCGAGATCATCCGCAACAACGACAATGTGCCACATATTTTCGGCCAGACCGACGCCGACGTCTATTTTGCACTTGGCTTTGCCCATGCGCAGGACCGCCTTTGGCAGATGACGATGCTGCGCCGCACCGCGCAGGGGCGGCTGTCCGAAGTCTTTGGCACCACGACGATCAAGGTCGATGAACTTCTGCGTCGTCTGGACCTTTACGGGCTGGCGCTGCAATCGGTAGAGGCGCAGGACGCCGAAACCATTGCCGCCTTGCAAGCCTACTCGTCAGGTGTGAATGCCTGGATCAACCAGATCAACGCCGGCGCGCGCGGGCGTGGCGCACCGGAATTCTTCCTGTTCTCCAACGAAATCGCGGCGTGGGCTCCGGCCGATTCCATCGCGATCCTGAAATTGATGGCGCTGCAACTGTCCGGCTCTGTCCAGACCGAGGTGCTGCGGGCGCGGGTGTCGCTGCTTTTGTCCGGAGATCGACTGGCCGACATCCTGCCGGACGACCCGGGTCAGGGGGTGGCCTCTCTACCGGACTATTCAACGCTGGTGCCGGGGACAAACCCATACACAGCGCCGGTTGACTTCGCACTTGGCCCGTTCTCGCCCGTGGCGGCACCCGGCAAGGCGGGGGCATCGAACGCATGGGCGGCCCTGCCCGGCCGGTCGGCGGCGGGGGGCAGTCTTCTGGCCAATGATCCGCATCTGGGGCTGACCGCCCCGACGATCTGGTATCTGGCGCGCCTTGAACTGCAATCGGGCGGTGTGATCGGCGGCACGATCCCCGGCGTGCCTGCGGTGCTGGTTGGCCGGTCGGAACGTCTGGGCTGGGGGCTGACCACGGCCTATCTCGACGATCAGGACGTGCTGATCGAAGAACTGAACCCCGACAACACCGAAGAATACCGCACCCCCGACGGCTGGGAGCGGTTTCAAAGCCGCCAGTCGATCATCACGGTCAAGGATGCGGCCCCGGTGACGCTGACCTTGCGCTGGTCGCGGCATGGGCCGATCCTGCCCGGCACGCATTACGACCTTGGCACGATCACGCCCTCTGGCCATGTGGCGGCACTGAGCTGGACGGCGCTGAGCGGGGCCGACACCTCGATGACGGCGGCGCTGCGCATGATGCCGGCCGACGGCATCCCGGCCGCGCTGGAAGCGGGGCGGCTGGTGGTCGCCCCGGCGCAGAACCTGATGCTGGCGGACCAGACCGGGATCGCCCTGCAACTGGTGGGGGCAATGCCCGCGCGTGATCCGGCGCACCCGTCGCAGGGCCGGCTGCCCGTGCTGGGGGCGGACCCGGCCGCAGGGTTCAAGGGCATGCTGCCCTACGACACTAACCCGCGCTTTCTGAACCCGACTTCGGGCCTTCTGGGCAACTCCAACAACAAGACCATCGACCGCCCCTTCCCGGAGCATGTCAGCTTTGACTGGGGCGATACCCAGCGCATCCAGCGCTGGCTGACCCTGATGCAGGCGCGCGAGGTGCATACCCGGGAAAGTTTCATCGAAGCGCAACTGGATACGGTCAACCCCACCGCCCGCGCCCTCTTGCCGTTGATCGGGGCTGACCTGTGGTTCACTGGCGAGGCCGCACCCGAAGGCACGCCGGAACGGCTGCGGCAAAAGGCACTGGCGCTTCTGGCCGAATGGAACGGCGAGATGAACGAACATCTGCCCGAACCACTGATCGCCGAAGCATGGATGCGCGCCCTGATGGACCGGCTGATCCGTGACGAGTTGGGTGCCATGGCCGACAGTTTCACCCATATCTCGCCCGTCTTTCTGGAACGGGTCTATCGCAACGTGGACGGCGCTTCGGTCTGGTGCGATGTGATCCAGTCGGCGGCGGTCGAAACCTGCGCCGACCTGTCACGGATCGCGCTGGACGAAGCGCTGTTGCGGCTGGCCGAGAAATACGGCCCGAACATCGAAAGCTGGCGTTGGGGCGACGCGCATCTGGCAACCCATGACCACCCGGTTCTGGGCGAGGTGCCGTTCCTGAGGCATTTCGTGAACATCCGCCAATCGACCAGCGGCGGCGATGATACCCTGATGCGGGGGGTCACGCGCGGAACCGGGGCCGAGCCGTTCCAGAACGTCCACTCCGCCGGATATCGCGGAGTCTATGACTTTGCCGACCCCGACAGTTCGGTCTTCATCACCGCCACCGGCCAATCCGGCCATCCACTGAGCCGCCACTATGACGATCTGGGCGAGTTGTGGCGGCGCGGCGAATATGTGCCGATGAGCCTTGACCCCGACCTTGCCCGCGCGGCGGCGGCAGGGGTGATGATATTGACACCTGCCGATTAGGACCGTCTGACAGACTCAGCATCTGCCCAGCCCAGTCCATATTCTCGGGGAGCGATCGGGAACAGGGCGTCAACTTGCCTGAAATTGGCGCCATCGGCTTTGCTGCCGCGCTGTCCAGCGCACGGTGATCCGCCATCCATCTTCGCCCTCGGTCTCATTCTGAATGACATTCTGGTCATGCAGCCAGGCGCGACGGCGGCCCTGGTCGAACGGGATGGTCAGGACAGCCTCGTTGCGGTCTTCGTCCAGTGTGGCCGAAATCATCGCCAGAAGCGGATCCACCCCCTCGCCGGTCAGGGCAGAGACCGGCAGGACCATGGGCCGTTGCGACGCCTGCGCCGTCAGCGCGCCGCGTTGCGAGGCATCGACAAGGTCGAGCTTGTTCCAGACCTCGATGATCGGGGTTTCTTCCTTCACCCCGAGCGAGCCGAGAATGTCGGCCACGTCAGCCGCCTGCTCCATGGTCTCGGGGTGGGAAATATCGCGGACATGGAGGATGAGATCGGCCGAGAGCACCTCTTCCAGCGTGGCGCGGAATGCGGCCACAAGCTGGGTCGGCAGGTCAGAAATGAAGCCCACGGTGTCTGACAGGATGATCTTGGCACCGGACGGCAGGGCCACGCCGCGCATGGTCGGATCAAGCGTGGCAAAGAGCATGTCCTTGGCCATGACATCGGCCCCGGTGATCCGATTGAACAACGTGGACTTCCCGGCGTTGGTATAGCCGACCAGCGCCACGATCGGAAATGGCACCTTGCGGCGGGCCGCGCGGTGCAACTCTCGCGTCTTGACCACCTGTTCCAACTGGCGCTTCAGGCGGATCACCTGATCGTCAATCGCGCGACGGTCCGCCTCCAACTGGGTTTCACCCGGTCCGCCGACAAAGCCGAAACCGCCGCGCTGGCGTTCAAGGTGGGTCCAGGCGCGCACCAGTCGAGTGCGCTGGTAGCTGAGCGCCGCAAGTTCCACCTGCAAGACACCTTCCCGGGTGCGGGCGCGGTCGGCAAAGATTTCCAGGATCAGACTGGTCCGATCCAGAAGCTTGACCCCCCATTCCTTTTCAAGATTCCGCTGCTGGACCGGCGAAACCGTGCCATCTATCAGAACAAGGTCAATCGCGTCCGCCTTGAAACGGTTCTTCAACTCGGCAACCTTGCCCGACCCGAGCAGGGTTCCCGGATGAGCGCGCGCAAGACGCACCACCTCACCACCGCAGATTTCAAGTTCCGGCAGGGCTGCGGCAAGGGCCAGCGCTTCGCCAAGGCCATGTTCCGGCAGACGGCGGGCCGAGGCGGACTTCAGCGCCGGGTGCAGCACATAGGCCCGTGTCGGCCGCGCAGCAGTATCGCGCAGGCGCTGGCCTGCCCGTTCCGACAAGAGGTCGTCGGACTCTTCTGGCTCGACGGGGATCAATCTTCCCCTTCGTAGAGGCTGATCGGCGCGCCGGGCATGATGGTGGAAATCGCGTGCTTGTAGACAAGCTGCGACTGCCCGTCGCGGCGCAGAAGCACGCAGAAGTTGTCAAACCAGGTAATGACCCCCTGAAGCTTGACACCGTTGATCAGGAATATCGTCACCGGAACCTTTGCTTTCCGAACATGGTTCAGGAAGGCGTCTTGCAGATTTTGCTTGTCGGAGGCCATTGTTCTTTTGCCTTGTTTTTCTATCGCTTCACTGTCGCGTCTTCGTTGTTCTATAGAAAGCCCGGACGACACCACCCCGGACGGCCTGCTTTAAGTATGAAGCGGCTTCAAGGGAGATTCCAGCGCAAAAATCAGCCTGTTACGCACAGGCTTTCATGCCCGGGCGCACCCGTTAACTGCGGCCCCGGACCGGCAGCACCAACGCCAGCAATGCCAGCGTCTCAAGCCGGCCGACAATCATCGCCAGACCAAGTGTCAATTTGACAGGATCGGACAGCGCGC
This sequence comes from Tabrizicola sp., assembly GCF_030373185.1. Classification (GTDB taxonomy): domain Bacteria; phylum Pseudomonadota; class Alphaproteobacteria; order Rhodobacterales; family Rhodobacteraceae; genus Tabrizicola. Next base: position 440,708 of record NZ_JAUCZH010000001.1, on the reverse strand, counting down.
TGAATGCAATCGGGGCGGCGGCACCAAGTTCTGACAACTGGCCCGTGGTCGTCAGGGCCGAAATGGCAAGCACAAGTGCGGGCTCGAACCCAACACCCAACAGTGCAAGCGTGGCCACCAGAATGGCGATGGTGAAGGCAAACAGCATGAAGAACACCCAGGCAAGCTGCGCCCCTTCGCGGCGCAGCCTGCGCACTTCACCCCCGCCACCGCCGACCGAGCTTGGGTGGATGATGCGCTCCAGTTCGCGTTCCCCATGTCGCAGCAAGGCATAGACCCGCAGAAGTTTCACCCCGCCCGCTGTCGTGGCTGTTCCGCCGCCGATCATCGCCAACCCAAGCAGGATAAGTCCTGGCGTCCCGATTCCGGACCACTGGGCTGCGCCTTGCCATTCGCCGGAAACATAGCCGGTTGTGGTCAGGAAGGACGCAGCGGTAAAGACAATCCCCCACAAGGAAGCCAGCGCCCGGGTGCCAAGATCGGCAACACCGGCGGCGTCGGCAATGAACCAGTGGCGCAGGAACAGAATCGCCGTCACAGCCGACAGGATTACCGCAGCAAGGCGAAGCTCGGGGTCATCAAGCAGCCTATTACGCCGTGTCGGGCCAAGCCCGGGCATGGCGCGACGGGTTATGGCGAACAGCAGAAAGGCAAACATCAACATCTCGCCCGGGATCCCCGCATCAGATGACGCAAGGCCGGATTGCCCTGATATGCCAGAGGTGGACAATATTCCCATGGCGTGAATCAGCGCCGTGGTGGCGGTCTCGCCCGCGATCAGCAGGCCAAGCCAGAGCGCAAAGGTCAGAAGCGAAAAGATTGGAAAGATCTGGAGCGCAATCCGGGTCAGACGTTCGGAAGGCTCGGCAGTCCGGGTGATCTGCGCTGTACCCGCAGCGCCACGCCCCGGGACGCGGCCGGTTGCCACCTCGACCCCGCCAAGGTTCAGCGGCGCAAGGATGGCATAGGCTGCCATCAGGGTCAGGAAACCACCATACCAGCCAACCGTCGCCCGCCAAAGATGGATCGTGTCCGACAGGCGGTCAGGCGCATAGACGCTGGCCCCTGTGGTGGTGAAGCTGGAAATCATCTCGAACCAGGCATTTACCAGCGTCGTATCCGGCAACGCCTCGCGCATGGGCAGGATCATTGCTACGGGAAGCAGCAGAAACGCTACCGCCAGGGCGGCAAGATGGCTGCGGGCCGGATCACGCGGGCTGAAAGCGGCAGTGGCAATCCCAAGCATCACCGTCAGAATCAGCAGGATCAACGCAGAATAGAAAAATGCCCGCGCAAGGTCGTGTTGGTTCATTGCCAGACCATGCAATGCGGGAATCAGGGTGAGGCACCCGGTCACCCCCAGCAGGATGACCAGAAGCGGCGCCTCTGCCAGCCGTGCAAGCATCAGAAGAAGTCGATCGAGACCTGCAAGAGGCGTTCGACCTCTGGCACGTCGCTGCTCATGGCAAAAAGGGCGATCACGTCACCGGGCTCCACCCGAAGATCGCCCGTGGGTTTCAGGACTTTCTCGCCCTTCATCACCGCACCGACCAGCACGCCTTCCGGAAATTCGATATCGCGGACCAGACGCCCGGCAAGGGGCGACGTGGACAGAACCTGTGCCTCGATCATCTCGGCCTCGGCGTCACCGATGGAATAGACGGCACGCACCCGCCCATGGCGGATGTGGCGCAGGATCGACGAAACGGTGGTCGCGCGCGGGTTGATATAGGCGTCGATATCCAAAGGCGCCATCAAGGGCGCAAGGGTCGGGTCGTTGACCAGGGCGATGGTCATGTGACAGCCCGCCTGTTTGGCCCGGACCGAGACCAGGAGGTTGGTCTTGTCATCATCGGTCACCGCAAGCACGGCATCTGCCCGGTCAATCGCAGCTTCCATCAGAAGATCGATGTCCATTCCGTCGCCATTCAGAACGATGGTGCGTTCCAGCGAGTCTGCCGCATGTTCGGCGGTGGCACGGTTCTTTTCGATGATCTTTGCCCGGATCCGGTCGGTGCGCTTTTCCAGCGCCATGGCCACGGCAAGACCCACGTTACCACCACCGATGATGACGACCCGTTCCTGCTTTTTGGTTTTCTTGCCAAAGATTTCCAGCGCGCGGTTCACGTCCTCGATATGGGTGAAGACATAGATCTGGTCGTCGGCATAAAGCTGGTCGCCGGGATCGGGCGCGAAAAGCCGGTCGTCGCGGCGGATGCCCACCACAATGGCGCGCAGGGTGGAAAACAGCTCGTTCAACTGGCGCAGGGGCGTGTTCAGCACCGGGCAATCTTCGGTCAACTGGATGCCCAGAAGCTGCGCCCGGCCGCCCATGAAACTTTCGGTGTCAAAGGTCGCAGGCGCGGCAAGGCGTTGCAGCGCGGCCTCGGCGACCTCGCGTTCGGGGCTGATTACCACGTCAATGGCCAGCCGGTCCTGATTGGTCAGATCACCGTAAAGCGCATCGAGGTAATTCTGCGCCCTGATGCGGGCGATCTTGCGTGTGATGTTGAACACCGAATGGGCCACCTGACAGGTGACCATGTTCACCTCGTCGGAGTGGGTGGCGGCGATCAGCATGTCAGCATCGCGCGCGCCGGCTTTTTCCAGCACGTCGGGATGGCTGGCAAATCCGACGACGCCTTGTACGTCCAGCGTATCGGTCGCCCGGCGCACAAGGTCTGCGTTCATGTCGACAAGAGTGACGTCGTTCTTTTCACCGGACAGGTGACGGGCGATCTGCCAGCCAACCTGACCCGCCCCGCAGATGATGACCTTCATCAGATTCTCCGCGACCCGCCGTCGTTGCCTGAATGTCAGATCAGGCCGGAAGGGTCAACCGCTGCCCCCGGAGGTCACCCTGCCCTATTCCTCGTATTCCCCGAAGCCGCGCCCGCCACTGCGGGAATTTCCGACTACGCCCAATGACTTGAGCTTGCGGTGCAGGGCTGAACGTTCCATCCCGACGAAACTTGCCGTGCGGCTGATATTGCCGCCAAAGCGGTTGATCTGGGTCACAAGATACTCACGTTCGAAAAGTTCACGCGCTTCGCGCAAGGGCAAGGCGGCGATTGCTCCTGTCAGGGGCAGGCCCGGCTCTGCCTCGGATTTGGGTTCGGCCCCGGGCAATTCCTGCGCCTCGATCGGGCCAGAGGTTTCACCAAGGATCAGCACCCGTTCGACCACATTGCGCAACTGGCGGATGTTGCCGGGCCAGGGCATCGTCTGAAGTGTCGTTTCGGCCTCAGGGGTCAGGCTGCGAGCCGGCAGGCCTTGGGTCTTGTGGAACCAATCGATGAAATGGCGGGCAAGCTCGGGAATATCCTCACGCCGGTCCGCAAGGGGCGGAACCGGGATCGGCACCACATTCAAGCGGTCATAAAGTTCCTGCCGGAAGCGGCCCAACCCGATTTCCGCCCGAAGGTCGCGGCAGGTCGATGAGATGACGCGCAGGTCCACCCGCACCTTGTCAGTGCCGCCCGCGCGGGTGAACTGCTGTTCGGTCAGCACCCGCAGGATCTTGCCTTGCGTGCCAAGCGGCATGTCGGCAACCTCGTCGAAATAGACGACACCGCCATGCGCCTGTTCCAAAAGGCCCGGTTCCACGCCGCGTTCGGGGGTTTCGCGGCCAAAAAGCACCTCTTCCATCCGGTCCGGCTCGATCGACGCGGAGGACACGGTGATGAACGGTGCCGTAGCGCGGTTCGAATTGGTATGGATATAGCGTGCCGCCATTTCCTTACCCGTGCCGGGTTCCCCGGTCAGCATGACCCGCCCGTTCGATTTCGTGACCTTGTCGAGGTTGGATTTCAGCGTCTTGAACGCCATGGAGGCCCCAAGCATCTCGGCCGAGGCGACATCGCGGCGGCGCAGCTCCTGATTTTCGCGGCGCAGACGGCTGGTTTCCATCGCGCGAGAGACGACGACCATCAACTGATCAATGTTGAACGGCTTTTCGATGAAGTCATAGGCCCCTTGCTTGATCGCGGCGACCGCAATTTCAATGTTTCCATGCCCAGAGATAATCACCACCGGAACATCAGGATTGTCGCGCTTTACCGTCTTCAGGATGTCGATTCCGTCCATCCGGCTGTCCTTGAGCCAGATATCAAGGATCATCAGCGCCGGGGGCTCGGCGTTGATCTCGGCCATGCAGTCATCGGAATTGGCGGCCAGGCGCACGGCGTAACCTTCGTCGCCCAGAATGTCGCCGATGAGTTCGCGGATATCCTGTTCATCGTCTACGATCAGAATGCTCATCTTCTCAACCTCCCTGCCCCTGGACAACTTCCTGGGGGACATGCGTTCGTGGCCGGCGCCGGGTGGCGCGCGGCAATCTGATTTCGGCCATGGCGCCTGGACGGGTGCCTCCGTCCGATGGTGGAGCATCCAGCAACGCCAGTGTGCCGCCATGTTCCTCGATGATCTTCTTGACGATCGGCAGGCCCAGCCCGGTGCCTTTGTCACGCGTGGTGACATAGGGTTCGAACAGGCGGGCGCGGTCTGGTGGCAAGCCGGTGCCATTGTCGATGATGCGGATCACGGCCGCTGTGTCATCCACCGAAAGGCTGACATGGATTTCGGGAACATGACCCGACGGAGCGCCTTTTTCCTGCAAGGTCTCAATGGCTTCGCCGGCGTTCTTGATCAGGTTCGTCAAGGCCTGCCCGATCATCGTGGCGTCCAGTTCCATCAGCACAGGCCCCGCCGCGATGTCCTTTACGAAACGCACCCCGGGTTGGCCATTTTCCTGCAACAAAACCGAAGCACGCACCAGTTCGGTCAGATCACATTCACGCCGGTCAGGTTCCGGCATGCGGGCGAACTTGGAGAACTCGTCCACGATCCGGCGCAGGTCATTGGTCTGACGCACGATCACATCGGTATATTGTTCAAGGTCTTCGGGGTCTTTCACCTGAGCCCCGAACTTGCGCTTGATACGTTCGGCCGAAAGCTGGATCGGGGTCAGCGGGTTCTTGATCTCATGCGCGATGCGGCGGGCCACGTCGCCCCAAGCAGCCATGCGCTGCGCTGACACAAGTTCCGTCACATCATCAAAGGCGACGACATAGCCTTCCAGATTTCCGGCATCGTTGCGGCGTACGCTCATGCGGACCAGAAGGCTTTCCAGCTTTCCCTTGCGGGTCAGCCGCACCTCTTCCTGGACCGCGCTGCCGCTGCCTTCGCGCAAACGGTCAAACAGCGGCGCAAATTCCGGCACGGCGGCGGCAAGCGGCATGTCGGTCCGGCCATCGGCAAAATCCAGGAGCCGTTCGGCGGCGCGGTTCACAAAATCGATGTCCCCGTCGCTGTCCAGACCAATGACGCCCGCCGTCACGTTCGACAGCACGGAATCGAACAGGCGGCGGCGGCGTTCGGTCTGACTGTGGCTGTCCATCAGAGCTTCGCGCTGGCCTTTTAGCTGCCGGGTCATCTGGTTGAACAGCCGGCCGAGCGAGGCGATTTCGTCGTCGCCATCCTCTTCGGTCACCTGCACGTCAAGATCGCCCCCGCCCACCCGTTCCGCCGCCCCCGCCAGACGGCCCACGGGGCGCGACAGGCGTTCGGCGAACCACAGGCCCAGCCAGACTGCAGCAAGGATCAAAATCAGCGCGAAGCCAAGGTAGATCAGGCCGAAGTTGAACAACAGGCGCCCACGTTCGCTTTCCAGCTGGTTATAAAGCTGGACGGTTTCCTGCGTTTCGTCGAGCAGCGACAGGATCGTGCCGTCAACCGCGCGGGTGACGTAAAGATACCGGTCTGGAAAGGCATCAAGGTAAACCAGCGCGCGGAATTCATTATTGGGCCAATCCGGGATCAGGACCGTATTGCCCGTGCGGGCGCTGTCAAGCTGAGCGGGTGTCAGTGACTCGAAGCCAAACAGATAGGACCGTTCGCCACGGGTCTTCAGATCGCCGTCACCATCGACCAGATAGGCTTCTTTCAACCCGCGCTGAATGACCGACTGTCCTTGCGACAGCAGCGGGCGCAACTGGTCATCGCGCAGGAATACCGTCTGGCGCTTGGCCCGGTTGAGGTAACTTGCCAAGGCCAGGGCATCACTGGCCAGATCGTCACGCTGCACCGCCTCATAGGCCTGCGCAGCCGACAAGGAGGAACCTACGACATTGCGCACCCGGTCCGAAAACCAGCCTTCAAGCCCGATGTTGATGGACAGGACGGCAAACACCGCGACAAGCACGGTCGGCACCAGTGCAATCAGCATGAAGACGCCAGAAAGCCGCATGTGCAGCCGGGAACCGGCGGATCGGGACCGGCGATCCGCTATCAGCCGCGCAACACGGGCCAGAACCAGCGCTGCGATGAAAAGGACATAGACAAGATCGGAAAGCAGGATCAGCCGCAGGACTGGCGAGGCGGCATCCTGATTGAACGGCCCCATGGCAAGAAAAGTCGCCACGGCAAGCACCGGCCCAAGAAAGACCAGCCCCAGCGTGACGGCCGTTTGCACACGCTTTTGACGGCGCAGGCGCGAAAATCGCGCCCAAACGTCGCTTTGAATTGCGCGATCCAACCTGACCTGCCCGTTAAAAGGGGCCTTTGCCCCACATGGCCACTATATCTTGATGTGAGCCGGGGTGGAACAAAAAAGGCACGGGTTCTGTGGCTGAGTTACATCAATTTCCGGCGACGGGTGACACGAATGTCCAGATCAGTGATCTTCTTGCGCAGGGTATTGCGGTTGATCCCCAACAGGTCAGCGCATTTCGCCTGATTTCCGGCGGTTGCGTCCAGTGCGATCTCGATAAGCGGCAGTTCCACCTCACGCAGGATACGCTGATAGACGCCCGCGGGCGGCAGTTGCCCGCCATGCAGGTCAAAGTAGCGCTTGAGATGCCGCGCAACCGAGGCGGACAGCTTTTCTCCCTCGCCCATCGCCACGCCCATCCCGGCACGCGGTTCGGGGCTGGGCTGATTGCCAAGAACCTGTTCGATTTCGGCCCGCGCGATCTCGGATTCCGAAGCGGTCACGAGAAGGCGGCGGATGGTGTTTTCCAGTTGACGCACGTTGCCGGGCCAGCTGTAGGCACGCACCAGATCCCCGGCCTCGGGCGACAGACGGCGGACTGCACCAAGGTCACGTTCGCCGCGCGCAAGGAAATGCTCGGCCAAAAGCGGGATATCATCGACCCGTTCACGCAAGGACGGCACATGCAGCGTCACCCCGCCCAGCCGGTAGTAAAGATCCGACCGGAAACTGCCGCTTTCCATCCGGGCGGAAAGGTCGAGTTGGCTGGTCGACATGATCCGGGGCGCGTTGTCGCCCAGAAGGTCAAGCATCCGCACGACACGAGCCTGCGTATCATCGTCAAAGTCGCCCACTTCATCAAACACGATGGACCCGCCGCGCGCCTTGGCCATCAGCGCCGAGGGGCCGTCGACCCCTTGCAGGTCCGCCGCCTGCGCCACCACGAATGGCAGCGTGCGCCGGTCGGAAAAATCATGGATCGCGCGGGCGATCAGCGATTTTCCGGTGCCGCTTTCGCCCGTGATCAGCACCGAAAGATCGGTGTTCATAACCCGCGCCACCAGCCGGTAAAGCGCCTGCATCGCGGGCGTGCGGCCCACCAGGGGCAGATCGTCGCCCGCATCTCGGGGCGCAACCACAACCTTCGGCGCACGGCGTTTCTGGTCCAGCGCCTTTGAAGACCGCTTCATCAGGTCGGGAAGGTCGAACGGTTTGGGCAGATAGTCGAAGGCTTCCGCCTCGGCGGCCTGAATGGCCGTCATGATGGTGTTTTGCGCCGAAATCACGATCACCGGCAGACCGGGTCGCATCTTGGCAATGCGCGGCAGGGCATCAAGACCGTTCCCGTCCGGCATGATCACATCCGAGATCACCAGATCGCCCTTGCCTTCCTCGACCCAGCGCATCAGCGTCATCAGGCTGGACGTTGCATGAACCTTGCAGCCCGCGCGGGTAAGCGCCTGCGTCAGAACCGTGCGGATCGTGCGGTCGTCATCGGCTACAAGGACGGTGCCATCCATTATTTGCCTTCCTTCTTCCTGTCGCGCGGCGCCATTGGCAGCGACACGCGAAATACGGTGCGACCGGGAACGGAATCGACCGAGATCCACCCCTCATGGTCGGAGATGATTTTCGAGACGAGCGCGAGCCCCAGCCCGGTGCCATTCTCACGGCCCGAAACGAACGGCTCGAAGATCGAGGCGGCGATTTCCGGCTTGATGCCGGGGCCATCGTCGATGATCTCGATCTGCAACGGCAGCGCGGCAGAGGCGCCGTCCTTGCGGCGCAAGCGCAACGAAAGGTCGTAGAACGTGTGAAGCCGGATCGTGCCACCGGCCTTGCAGGCCTCGGCCGCGTTCTTGATCAGGTTCAGGAACACCTGCATCAGCTGGTCGCTGTCGGCAAAGGTGGGCGGAAGGGACGGGTCGTAATCTTCCACGATTGCCATATGCGCGGCAAAGCCGACCAGCGCGGATTTGCGGGCGCGGTCCAGCGCATCGTGGATGTTGGCTGGCTTGCGGTCCGGCGGGCGGATGTTGCCGAACTGTTCGACCTGTTCCAACAGTTTGACGATCCGGCGGGTTTCCTCGACGATCAGGTCGGTCATCTCCTGATCTTCGGGCGGCAGGTTCATCGACAAAAGCTGCGCCGCGCCGGAAATTCCGGCCAGAGGGTTCTTGATCTCATGCGCCAGCATTTCGGCCATGCCGATAGCGGACCGCGCAGCGGACTTCACGCCCATCGACCGGCCCAGACGATCAGCGATGTCGCGGGGCGAAAGGATCAGCATCACCACATCGGGGTTGTCGTGCATGGGCGCAAGGTGGATCGTGCATTGCACGGGCGGGCGTTCGCCGGTGGTCACGTCCACATCATTGATGTTCAGCGGTGACTGGTTGGCGCGGGCGCGGGCAAGCGCTTCCTCCATCGGCGCGTCGATCGCAAGGCGGTCAAAGGCAGGCTGGCCACGCAAGGCCCGGTCCGAGGTGTTGAGGAAGGTTTCCGCCGCAGGGTTCACCTCCAGAATCCGGGCGTCAGAGTCCAGCAGCAGCGCCGGCAGCGGCAAGGACGCCCAGACGACGCCCGGCACCGGATATGGCATCCGGTAGGGCGTCATGCGGCCAGCTCCAACTCGGCGAAGGCAAGCTGCAACAACCGAATGACCTCGGCCGGGTCGGTCGAGGTCAGGATCGCTTCGCGCGCATGGGGAAGACCGGCTTCCTCCAGATACCAGCCAAGGTGCTTGCGCGCCATCCGCAGGCCAAGGTCGCGGCCGTAAAAGCCGAGCATGTCATCGTAATGGTCAAGGATCATCCGCGCCCGCGCGCCGCCTTCGGGAACCTTGGGGGCGGGTGTGCCATAAACCTCATGCGCCACTTCGGCCAGCCGCCACGGCGCGCCTTGCGCACCGCGCCCGATCATCACGCCATCCGCACCGGACAGGCGCAACGCTTCCGCTGCCGTCCTGCCATCAGTGATGTCGCCATTGGCGATGACCGGGATCGACACCGCGTCCTTGACCGCACGGATCGCCGTCCAGTTGGCGGCGCCCTTGTAGAACTGACAGCGGGTACGGCCGTGAATGGTGATCATCTGCACGCCCGCATCTTCGGCGCGGCGTGCAAGATCGGGGGCGTTCAGCAAGGCGTCGTCCCACCCAAGCCGGGTCTTCAGCGTGACCGGCACCTTGACCGCAGCCACCACCGCCTCGATCAGCTTTTGCGCAAGGTCAAGGTCGCGCAGCAGCGCCGAACCGCAAAGCCCGGTCGTCACCCGCTTGGAGGGGCAACCCATGTTGATGTCGATGATCCGCGCGCCCTGCGCTTCGACATAACGCGCGCCTTCGGCCATCCAGTAAGGATCACGCCCGGCAAGCTGGACTGCGGTCGCCTGTTCACCCAGCCCAAGCTCCGCCCTTGCGCGGGCTTCGGGCCTGGCGCGCACGACTTCCTCGCTGGCGACCATCTCACTGACCACCAGCCCGGCACCGAACCGGGCGACCAGCCGCCGGAACGGCAGATCCGTGATCCCTGCAAGCGGCGCAAGGAAGACGGGGTGGTCGATCTGCTCAGAGCCGAGGGCGAAGGGCAATTGCCTAATCCTTGTGCGTATACCCCCTAGCTAGTGCCACGCGGGCAAAGCTCCAAGGCCAGCCACGGCCAATCCTTGTCGCAAAGTGGTCGAAAAACGTGCGATGCCTGTTTTTTGTGCATACATGCCCGGTCCTGCGCCAGATTGTCATGCGCAGCGGGCTGGCCTAGGAAGAAGCAACAGGACAGGACAGCGCATGACGACAGCCGTGATCATTGTTGCCGCCGGGCGGGGCAGCCGCATGGGGGGCGAGGTTGCCAAGCAATGGCAGATGCTTGGTGGGAAGCCGGTGCTGGCGCATACGCTTGCAGCTTTCGACGGCTTGCCGGTGGTGCTGGTGATCCATCCCGACGACCGGGCGCGGGCCGAAGGGCTGGGGGTGCGGCTGGTTGAGGGGGGGCCCAGCCGTGACGCCTCGGTCCTGGCGGGCTTGCAGGCGCTGGAGGGGGCGGGCGTGACCCATGTCCTGATCCATGACGGCGCGCGCCCCCTGGTCAGCCGGGGGCTGATCGACCGGCTGGTCGCCGCACTTGACAGCCATGCCGGGGCGGCCCCTGCCCTGCCGGTGACCGATGCGCTTTGGCGTGGTGACGGCAGGCTGGTGTCCGGCACACAGGACCGCAGCGGCCTTTACCGCGCCCAAACCCCGCAGGCTTTCCGTTTCGCGCCCATTCTGGCGGCACATCGCGCCCACAAGGGCAGTGCTGCCGACGATGTCGAGGTGGCGCGGGCCGCAGGGCTTGACGTGGCCATCGTCGAGGGCGAGGAAACCAATCTGAAGCTGACATTTCCCGGCGATTTTGCCCGGGCAGAGGCGATCTTGCGGGGGCAATCGATGGATGTGCGTTTGGGCAATGGCTATGACGTGCATGCCTTCTGCGACGGTGATCATGTCTGGCTTTGCGGGGTGAAGGTGCCGCATGGGCGGGGGCTTCTGGGTCATTCGGACGCCGATGTGGGAATGCATGCCCTGACGGATGCGATCTATGGCGCACTGGCGATGGGCGATATCGGGCGCCACTTCCCGCCAAGCGACCCGCAATGGAAGGGCGCGGCAAGCCACATCTTTCTGGCGCATGCGATTCAGCTTGCCGGGGCGCAGGGCTACCGGCTTGGCAATTGCGATGTGACGCTGGTTTGCGAACGGCCAAAGATCGGACCTCATGCGGGGGCGATGCAGGCGGAACTCGCGCGGATCATGGAGGTGGAGGTGGATCGGGTGTCGGTGAAGGCGACCACCTCGGAACGGCTTGGTTTTACCGGGCGCGAGGAAGGCATCGCCGCGATTGCCACCGCAACCCTGGTGCGCACATGATATGGGCTGTCGCAACCGTCCTTGGCGCGGGGAATCTGCGCCCGGCTTCGGGAACCTGGGCCAGCGCGATCACGGTGGCACTGGCGGTTCTGGCCTATCAGGCGGGGCTGGCGCTTCTGGTGCCACTTGGGTTTGTTCTGGCAACCGTGGCGGGGTTCTGGGCCGTGCCGCACTATCTTCGCCAGAATGGCGGCGAAGACCCGTCCGAGGTGGTGATAGACGAGGTGGCGGGGCAATCACTTGCGCTCTCGTTCACGGTGATCCCGCTTTGGTGGCACGGGGTGGCGGATATGGCGGTTGCGGCATGGCCCGCATGGGTGGTGCCGTTCGCACTCTTTCGGCTGTTCGATATCTGGAAGCCGTGGATCATCGGCCGGGCCGACCGGCGCGGCGATGCAGCCGGGGTGATGCTGGATGATCTTTGGGCCGGTCTGTTCGCCGGGATCGGATCGGTCGTGCTGGCAGGCATATGGCACGGGGTGGTGGCACCATGGCTGGGATAGGCGCGGAAGACCTGCTGGCAAAGGCCCGCTACTGGGGTCTGCGCTTCGTGACGGCGGAAAGCTGCACCGGCGGCATGGTCGCGGCAGCCCTGACCGACGTTGCGGGATCCTCAGACGTGTTCGAGCGCGGCTTTGTCACCTATTCCAACGCGGCCAAGGTAGAGATGCTTGGGGTTCGCCCCGAGACGCTGGCCAGCCATGGCGCGGTATCCGAGGCCGTTGCGCTGGAAATGGCCGAAGGCGCACTGGCACGGTCCGAAGCAGAGCTGGCCGTTGCCATCACCGGCATTGCCGGGCCGGGCGGATCAGAGTTCAAGCCGGAAGGCCGGGTCTGCTTTGCCCTCGCGCGCGCCGGACAGCCCACCTTCTGCGAAACGGTGGAGTTTGGCGCCAAGGGCCGGCCCAAGGTGCGCAAGGCGGCCACGGCGCATGCGCTTGCGCTTTTGGGTGCCGCACTCAGCTAAGACGCGACGTTCGCCCGCAACGGCCGTGTAGCGAAATGCTGTCTGGATCAGGGGTGCAGCGCGAAAAACCGCAGTATCTCGGTATTGGCATCGATTTCTTCGGTCTTGCCGCCCTTTTGCCGCGCCTTGCGGCCCCCGGGCCAGTGATGCGCCCCGCCTTCCACTGTCATCAGGCGCAGGACCACTGTGCCGCCCTTCTTGTGGTCAATCACAATCGCTGACGTCCCGTCATCGCGCCGGTCGATCCGGCGGGTGGATTGGCTTACCCCGCCACCCCAAGGCGCAAGGAACGCCCTCACCACCGAAGCCACCGAGGCGAAATCGGTCCGCGCGACACTCAGGTCGCCGACCCCGCCCTCATAACGCACGTTCTCGTCCGCCGTGCCGTGGATGACCAGAAGCGGCACCCGCCCCTGCACCTTGACGCGGCCGGTATCCATCGTGCCAGCCACGCCCGCCACGGCGCGAACAAGGCCCGGGTTCCGGGCGGCGAAGGTTTCAACCATGATCGACCCGTTTGACATGCCGGTCAGGTAGACCCGGCCACCGTCCACACCAAAGCGGTCCTGTGCGTCCTTGATGACTGCCTCAAGAAAGCCGATGTCATCCACCCCCGCCCGCGCCGCATATCCGCAGCAATAGCCGCCATTCCACGTCAACAGCTTCTTTCCGCCAAAGCGCACGCTGCCGGCGGGAAAGATCACCGCATAACCTTCGCGCAGCGCATCGCGCGCAAATCCGGAGGCCGAGGCGAATTGATCAGGGTTGCCCCCACCGCCATGCAGCGCAAGGATCATCGGAGCCCCGCGTGCGACCGCCGGCAACTCGATCTCATAAGACCGGGAGCCAAGGTTCACCGTCTCGGACAGCGCCGAAAACGGAAGGGAAAGAAAAGCTGCGATAGTCAGGAGAAGCTGGCGCATGGCAAAAGACCTTTTGACGACGAATTGCCTATCCAACGCAGTAGTCGGCCGTTTCCGTCGCAAAGGCAGAGCCACGCGTGAAAGATTGCATCAGGTCTTCCGCGCGCTTTCACCGATCCGGCCGTCATTCGACAGCAAGACCGCCAGCGGACGGGTGAATGTGACAACCCCCAGCACGGCCAGAATGATCACCGTCATTGGCACCGCCAGCACCGCCCCCGGCAGACCCCAAAGCGCATACCACGAGGCCAGCGACACCAGCACCATCATCGGGCTGAGGTTGATCCGCCGCCCCATCAGTTGCGGCTCGATCAACGACCCGATGATGAATTGCAGCCCGCTGAGAACCGCCATCGCAAGGAGCGTGGCCTTGATCTCTCCGGTCTGGGCCAGAACCATCAGCGTCGGCGCAATCACTCCGGCGACCGAGCCAAGATAAGGCGTGTAGTTCAGCACCCCGATGTAGATCGCCCAGAACCCCGCAAGTTCCACATCCATCCATTTCAGCGCAATGTAGGACAGCGTGCCAAGAACGATGTTGATCAGGGTCTTGATCGCCAGAAAGCCGCCGATCCGGCTGTTGACGTCCACCGACAGCGCAATCAGCCGCTCGGCCTTGTCGCCCGTGGGAAAGGCAAGGTGCAGCTTTTTCACGAAGCCGGTGTATTCGATCATCAGGAACGACGTGTAGAGCAGGATTAGCACGATCAGACCGCCCAGACTGCCCATCGCGCCCAGCGCCTGCCGCGCGACGCCCTGAATGTCGAAGTTCGCCGCCACGACCGACGACAGCCCGCCGGGCATGAATTCGTCGATCCGGTAAGCCTCGTCCAGCCGGCGCACCAGCCCAAGGATGTTCGCGGTATATTGCGGCAGGCGTTGAACCAGCACCTCGCCGTTGCTGCGCAGGGTTCCGATCAAGAGCACGATTGCCCAGATGAACAGCCCAAGCACGACGATATGCCGCAGGAACAAGGGGGTGCGCCGCAGGCCCGGAACCCGACCCATCCAGTCCACCACCGTCCACAGCACGAAGGCCACGACCACCGCGAAAGCCAGCGGGATCAGCACCCCTTGCGCCATGTAAAGCGCCCAGATCACCAGCATTATCATCAGCATCGCCGCAGCGGCGGTGATGGTGGCAAGCGGGCGGGCCTCGGATCGGTTGCTCAAAGTCTCAGGCCTCCCAACCCTTGCCGTAAAGTTCGGCCGCCCGGCGCTCGAAGGCCCGCACGACACGGTGCATCGCGTCGTTGAAGACCACCCCGATGATCGACTGCAACAGCGCGTTACGAAATTCGAAATCCACGAAGAAATCAACCTCGCATCCGCCAGAGATATCACGGAAAGCCCAGTTAGACCGCATGTGCCGGAATGGGCCATCCAGATACTCGGTGTCGATCTTCAAGGCCTCGGGCCAAAGGGTTACCCGGCTGGTGAACCTTTCGCGAAACACCTTGAAGCTGATCACCAGATCAGCCTCCATCACCTCACCCGCGCCTTTGACCCCGCCGTCGATGGGGTGGCGGGTGCGGATGCGGGCGGCGGCATTCCACGGCAGAAACTTCGGATATGACCCTACATCCGCCACCAGATCATACATCTGCTGGGCGCTGTAGGGCAGGCGTTTGGTTTCGGAATGGGTGGGCATCGGCTCGCTCGTGACTTGGGACAAGGTATTGGTTAGACAGGGCGGGGAAATCAAGGGGCTGCCATGTCAGAGCGCGCATACGTCATCGACCAGTTGATCAGCGCCAAGTCGATAGCGGCGCGGGTCGAGGCCCTCGCACGGGAAATAACCGCGCATTTTCACGGCACCGACAAGCTGGTCGTTGTCGGCCTGCTGCGCGGGTCGTTCGTCTTCATCGCAGACCTTGTGCGCGAGATCGAACTGCCGGTGGAGGTGGATTTCCTTGAGGCCTCTTCCTACGGCGACGCGATGCATTCCAGCCGCGAGGTGCGTATCCTGAAAGACCTGCGCGGCGAGATTGCAGGGCGCGATGTGCTGGTCGTGGAAGACATCGTGGATACCGGGTTCACGCTGCACCATGTGATCCGTCTGCTGCAAGCCCGCGAGCCTCGGCGGCTGAAGGTCTGTGCGCTTCTGGACAAGCCGTCGCGCCGTGAGGCTGCGGTCAAGGCGGACTGGACCGGATTTGAGATCCCCGATGAATTCGTGGTCGGCTACGGGATCGACTTTGCGCAGCGCAACCGCAACCTGCCCTATATCGGCAAGGTCCGCTTTGCGGAGGGCGGATGAACTATCTGACCTGGCTGGTCCGGGCAAAGCGCTGGGCAAAGAGGCCTCCGTCCGAAGGCCGGGTAAAGCTGGTTCTGGGCGTGGTGGCGGTCTGCCTGCTGCTTGCTGGCCTTGAATGGGCCTTTGGCTGGCCCGACTGGCTGACGCCAAACCGCATTTCCGCAAAACCGTGACTGGACAGGCCGGGCTTGTCGGATAGTCTGTCGGCATGACAACCGGAAGGGGAACGCGCAATGCGTATCTTGCGTTGGCTGCTCTTTCTGGCACTTGCCGGTGCCGGGATCTTGTGGTTTCTGGCCCGCCCTAACCCGCTTTCGGAAAGTGACATCGCCGGGCTGACCGCAGACGCCACCCGGGGCGAGGTGGTCTTCTGGGCAGCCGGCTGCGCATCATGCCACATGGCAGCCGAGGCGAAGGGCGACGCGCAACTGGTGCTGGCGGGTGGGCAGCGGTTCCCGTCGGATTTCGGCACCTTCCTTGCGCCGAACATCAGCCAGGATCCCGTCCACGGGATCGGCGGGTGGTCCTTGCTTGACCTTGCCAATGCCCTGAAGCGCGGCGTCAGCCCGGACGGGCAACACTATTACCCCGCCCTGCCCTATGCGTCCTACGCCAGAATGACGATGCAGGATCTGGCCGATCTGCATGCGTTCCTTGCAACCCTCCCCGCAGATGCCACGCCCAGCCAGCCGCATGAGCTGGCCTTCCCCTTTTCCCGGCGTGAGGCTGTGGGGGTCTGGAAACTTCTGTTCCTGTCGGAAGCCTGGTCCCTGCCCGGCAACCTGCCCCCCACCGCCGACCGTGGCCGCTATATCGCCGAGGCACTGGCCCATTGCGGCGAGTGTCACACCCCGCGCAACCTTCTGGGCGGCATGGACACGTCACGCTGGCTGGGCGGGGCGCCCAATCCTTCGGGTCAGGGGCGGATCCCGAACATCACCCCGGCCAAACTTGGCTGGACGGCAGGTGACATCGTGCAATACCTGACCACAGGCTTCACGCCCGAGTTTGACAGCGTCGGCGGCCATATGGCGCATGTCGTTGAAAACATGGCACGACTGCCAGAAAGTGACCGGGTTGCGGTGGGGGAATATCTGCTGGCCGTGCCGGGGGTGGATTGATCCCCGGAATATGGGGCGACGGCCGGAAAACGCAAGCCACAGGGTCCGGAACCGGTTCCAGGTTTCTTGTGTCCCAAAAGTCACGAAATGAAAATTGCGCCGTCGTAGCGGCCCGGACGTCCTGTGAGCCGCTCCCCGCGTAGAGTATGGTCAAGCATCACGTTCGGAAAGGAAAGACCATGAAATTCTTTCAAACAGCGGCAATTACCGCACTTGCAACCGGCCTCGCGGCACCAGCGGCCTTCGCGCTTGATTTCGGCAACGGCTTCACTCTGACCGGCGATGTCGAACTGGAATACATCAGCCCCGATGGCGGCGACGACGTCACTTTCGGCTTCACCGATCTTACGCTCGGCTGGCGCAGTCAGGGTGGCGGCGCGGTTGGTCTGGGTTTCGACCTGAGCCTTGTCAGCTTCCACGACCTCGACGATGGTCAGGACGAGTCCGCCTTCTGGGGCGGGCTGGTGCTGACGACCGCTTTTGGCGATGTAACAATCGGCACCCCGCGTCCGCTGCTGGACCAGTTGCCAAAGACGCCAGACATCGGTGCTGCACGGGCGCTTGATCTTGAGCTGGGGCTCTTCAGCGGATCTTACCTTGCCTATTTCAATTTGTTCGATTCGAGCTTGAACGTCTACGGTGTCAGCCTCAAGGGCTCGTCTGGCGCGTTCAGCTACGGCGCTGCGGTTCATCGGGCGGAAAGTGGCGGCGACAAGGCCGACGTGATCGAACTTGCTATTGGATACGAGCTTGACGCGACCGAGCTCTATGCCGCCTTCGAACAGTTCGATGCCGGCCCAGTTGACCTTCAGAAATTGATCGTTGGCGCCCGCTACAGCGCAGAGCGCTGGTCGATCGGCGCCGAAGCCGCAAACCTTGATGCGCCGGGGACCAGTGTTTCGACGGTCAAGCTGTACGGTGATTACAAGGTGACGGATGCGCTGACCATCGGGGCCCAAGCCCTTGAAATCAGCGAAGGCGGAGGCGAACGCATCTATGGACTGTCTGGCGAATATGGCTTCGGGTCTGGTGGCTTTGCCGAACTTGGCTACTTCGATGTGGATGGCAGCGGCGACGCAGTGACGGCCTCGATCGGCTACCGCTTCTGATACCGTTCAGAACACCGAAAAAGCGCCGCGGGCCTTGCTCTGTGGCGCTTTTTCATGGGCTCAGTGCCGCAAGAGAGGGTTTCAGCCCTGACCAAGTCCCGCCTGCCGGGCGGCGCGCATCCGGGCGAAATCGTCGCCGGCGTGGTAGGATGACCGGGTCAGCGGCGTGGCCGACACCATCAGGAACCCCTTGCCCCAGGCCGCCGTCTCATAGGCCTTGAATTCCTCGGGCGTCACGAAGCGATCAACCCGGTGGTGTTTCGGCGTCGGTTGCAGATACTGGCCGATGGTCAGGAAATCGACATCGGCTGACCGCATGTCATCCATGACCTGCTGAACTGCCTGCCGGTCTTCGCCCAGACCCACCATGATACCGGATTTGGTGAACATCATCGGGTCCAGTTCCTTGACCCGCTGCAACAGCCGCAACGAATGGAAATAGCGCGCGCCGGGGCGGACCTCGGGGTAAAGGCCGGGGACGGTTTCAAGGTTGTGGTTCAAGACATCCGGCCGGGCGGCAACCACGGTTTCCAGCGCATCGGGGCCACAGCGCAGGAAATCGGGGACCAGCACCTCGATCGTGGTGCCGGGCGACCGATGGCGAATGGCGCGGATCGTCTGGGCGAAGTGATCCGCCCCGCCATCCGCAAGGTCATCACGGTCAACGGAGGTGACGACGACATGGGCAAGGCCAAGCTCGGCGACGGCGTGTGCAACCCGGCCGGGCTCGAAGGCATCCAGCGTCTGCGGCTTGCCGGTGGCGACGTTGCAGAAGGTGCAGCCGCGGGTGCAGATCTCGCCCATGATCATCATGGTGGCGTGTCCCTGCGACCAGCATTCGCCGACGTTCGGGCAGCCGGCTTCCTCGCAGACCGTGACCAGATTCTTTTCCCGCAGGATGTCGCGGGTGCGCTTGTAGCCTTCGGAGGTGGGGGCTTTCACCCGGATCCAGTCCGGCTTTTTCGGCTGGGCATTGTCGGCGCGGTGCGCCTTTTCAGGGTGACGGCCTTCCGGCAGTTTGAGGTCGCGCAAACAACTTTCCCCCTATCCAGACCCGCCCCACCACTTAGTCTGCAATTGCCCCGGTGGCAACGGCTGCTTGCCTGCAACGCTGCCGCAGGGGCATGCGCCGGGCGCATGTCACGCCAGCCGGCGCCAACATCCAACTGAAGGGAACATGGTCAAGAAGATGTTTGCAGAAGCCTTGGGGGCTGCCATCCTTGTGCTGTTCGGCTGTGGATCAGCGGACCTGATGGGTGCCGAAATCGGGATGACGGGGATCAGCCTCGCCTTCGGTCTTGCAATCGTCGCTGCCGCCTATGGGCTTGGAGCCATCTCGGGGGCGCATCTGAACCCAGCCGTCAGCTTCGGGATGGTGATGGCGGGCCGGATGACGCTGCCCGATTTCGCCGCCTATGCCATTGCGCAAGTGATCGGGGCCGTCCTTGGCGCGGGGCTCCTGTATCTGATCGCCTCGGGGAAGGCGGATTACAGCATCGCCACCAACGGTCTGGGGCAGAACGGTTTTGGCGCGGGCCATCTTGGAGGGTATTCCCTGACATCGGCGCTGGCCTTCGAGGCGGTGATGACCTTCCTCTTCGTCACCGTAATCCTTGGCGCGACCGGTCCGGGATCGGCCGCCGGCATTGCCGGGCTGGCCATCGGCCTGACCCTTGCGGCCATCCATCTGGTCGGGATCAACGTGACCGGCGTTTCGGTGAACCCGGCGCGGTCGGTCGGTCCGGCGGTCTTTGTCGGCGGCACGGCGATGGCGCAGCTTTGGGTGTTCCTTCTGGCCCCGCTTGCGGGCGGTGCCGTGGCCGGGCTGGCCTACAAGGCGGGCCTGACGCGGGCCGAATGATCGGCGCCGCTGCCACGCCGGAAGGGGACCGCCCCGGCCTCCTTCTGCCGTGTGGCGTCACAAGGTCCAGTCAGCCGATCAGCGGGCCGGACCTGCCGTAAGTCTCGTCATAGTGCCGCCGCAACCGCATAAGGGCGATGCGAAGCACTATCTTGCCCGACCGCGCGGCCCATCCCATCCGCTTTTCCGCAACCTCCAGCCCCTCCAGAAAGCAGCAACAGCGCAGGGCGATGTAGCCAAGCCCCGGCCCAAGGTCGCGCAGCGCAGCTGCAACCCGACCGCGCGCCTGCCCCGGCCCTTCCCCCAGACCGCTGTCGGGCTGAAATGCGCCGCGGTCCGCCCCGGTAAGAAACCGGTCCCAGTTCTGCGCCACGCGCGGCCCCATCTGCGCCAGTTCGAAATCCTCGCGCAGCCGTTCCGCCGCCTCGACAAGGTCAGGCTCCAGAAATGGCTTGCCATCCCGGTCCCTCCTGCGGCCCAACACACCAACCGGGCTTTCCGCCGTGTTGTAGCGCAGCTTGCGCGGGCCATCTTCCTCCATCACCGTCCGTTCCCCCCAGACACGGTGCTGATCGCCAAAGGCCGCCGAGGCGTCGGTCGGGCTTTGACGGCGGCGGTCCTCCTCGTCAATCATCCGGCGCAAGGCGGCCCGACCGGCCGAGGTGATCTCGTAGGTCGATACCCGCCCCGGCTTGCGGCAGGTGATCCAGTCCTTCAAGGTGAACGCATGAGCAACCGCGCGTTCCAGCACCGCGGTCCGCAGGCTGCGGCCATCGGGCATATCCCGCAAGACAACCGCCTTGTCCATTTCCGGTGCTATGGCCATGACGGCACCCGGTTCCGCCAGACGCCGCAGAACACGGCGACCTTCCTGGGCAAGGGATTGCTCGTCACAAAGCACAGGCGCAGGAGTTGGCCTTGGGCTACGCGGATGCATGGTCATGGGCTGGTCGTCCTTTCGGGCTGGGTCATCGGCAGAGCGCTGGGCAAAACGGGTAACCGCAGACAGGGCTTCATCCATCAGCGGGTCTTCACGACGGTTTTCAAACCGGCGCACCTGCCGCAGGATGGTCGAGGCGTGCAGCCCCTCGCGCCGTGCCAGCGCCCTGAGCGACGTTCCATCCTCGATATGATGAAGGTAGTGACGCACGGCAGCAGGAAGCCAGTCTGGCAGGCTGGCAGCAGAAAGCTCTGGCAATTCAGTCGTCCCGTCCTTGTCCACACCCCGGGCTGTGATGAGTCCAGCCTTGGACTCTCGCAACCTTGGGTGGAATTGGTTACCTGTTGGTTAAGCACTCGTCCGGCCTGAACAATTGCGCGTAATTCCTAAACTTTTCGGTAACCTCCGTTCGCTCAAAACACTCATTGCGCAACGCTGGGTTGAGATCATGCATGATGCAGCGATCCAGAACCGGAGAGCCCCATGTCAGATTTTCGCGTCCGTCTTGCCAACCTGCGTCGCCCACGACTGTTGATGCACGCTGCCCGCTTCGGCCTTGGCGATTACCGCCGCGAGCGTGATCTGCGCCGCTTGATCCGCTGCGGGATGTCACCCGAACAAACTGTGCCGTCGCTGATTTCGGTCGAGGCGGAACTGGAAGAAACGCGCCTTGCGGGCGATGCGGCCTATTCGGTCACCCGCCATATCGAAGTGTTGATCGCGCTTTTGGCCGAGGCGCGGTTGCTGCCTCGGGCAGGGTTGGCCTGAGCCACTGGAAAAATGCGAAAAGGGGCGGTCACCCGCCCCTTACCGTCAATTCCGTGCCATCTGTCAGATGAAGGCGTCTGGCATCTCGGACTTGCGCTGTGCGACGAAGGCTTCCAGTTCCTCGCGCTTGGCGGGGTCCATATCCGGCGCGTGATAATCGGCCAGTTGCTTTTTCACCCGTTCGGCCGCCAGCGCCTGCGTATCGCGGGCGCCTTCCTCTGCCCAGGTCTCGAAGGGCTTGTAGTCAAGCAGGTCCGACCGCCAGAACGCCGACTTGAAATTCGCCTGCGTATGCTCGCACCCAAGGAAATGCCCGCCCGGCCCAACCTCGCGCAGCGCGTCCATCGCCTGCCCGTTCGTGTCCATCATCACGCCTTGGGCCAGATGGTGCAGCGTGCCAAGCTGGTCGGCGTCCATCACGAATTTCTCGTAGGACGACACCAGCCCGCCCTCCAGCCAGCCGCAAGCATGCAGCATGAAGTTCACGCCTGCCAGAAGCGCCATGTTCAGACTGTTCGCGGTTTCATAGGCCGCCTGCGCGTCCGGCAGCTTTGACCCGCAGAAGCTACCGCCCGACCGGTAGGGCAAGCCCAAGCGCCGCGCCAACTGCCCAGCGCCATAGGTGATATGCGCGGCTTCGGGGGTGCCAAAGGTCGGCGCGCCCGAGTTCATGTCGATCGAGGTCACGAAGGCGCCAAAGATCACCGGGGCGCCGGGGCGGATCAGCTGGCTGTAGGCCACACCCGCCAGCACCTCGGCCAGCACCTGCGTCAGGGTGCCCGCGACCGTAACCGGCGCCATGGCCCCACCGACGATGAAGGGCGAGATGATGGCCGCCTGATTGGCCTTGGCGTAGACCTCCAGCGCACCCATCATGATCCCGTCGAAGGTGAGCGGGCTGTTGATGTTGATCAGGCTGGTCATCACCGTGTTCTGGTCAACGAAGTCGTTGCCGAACAGGATCTTCGACATCGCCACCGAATCTTCGGCACGGCTCGGTTCGGTGACAGAGCCCATGTAGGGCTTGTCCGACAGGGTCATATGCGCAAGCAACATGTCCAGATGGCGCTTGTTGACCGGAACATCCGTGGGTTCACAGACCGTGCCGCCCGAATGGTGCAGCCATTTCGACATGTAGCCCAGCTTCACGAAGTTCTGGAAATCTTCCAGCGTGGCATAGCGCCGCCCGCCTTCGGCATCGCGCACGAAGGGCGGGCCGTAGACCGGGGCAAGCACCAGATTGCGCCCGCCTACCTCGACGTTGCGGTCAGGATTGCGGGCGTGCTGGGTAAAGCTGGACGGCGCCGTTGCGCACAGCTTGCGCGCCAGACCGCGCGGGATATGCACCCTTTCGCCCTTCACATCCGCGCCCGCCGCGCGCCACAGATCGAGAGCGGCCGGGTTCTCGACGAAATTGACGCCGATTTCCTCCAGCACCGTTTCCGCGTTCCATTCGATGATCTGAAGCGCTTCTTCGTTCAGGATCTCGAAGTTCGGGATGTTGCGCTGGATGAACCGCGCGCTCTCGAAGCTGACCGCCGTCCGTTCTGCCCGGCGGCTTGCCCCGCCCCCACTGCGCGCCCTGCGTCCTGCAACTTCGTTCATGTCCGCCTCCGAAACCCGTTTGCCGACCTTATGCCGCCAAACCCGACCGCGCCGCCCCCCGTTTCCGTCACCTGCCAACCAAAAACGACACGCACCTCAGCAGAAAACGACCAGCCCTTCCTCTCTGCACAAATATCCCACGGGGGTTCGGGGGGGTGAAACCCCCGATTTCCAACGCCTGCACCCCTTGCGCGCCCGCAAAGCTCGCGCTACGCGGGCGCATGACCCAAGACGCACATGACCGCCTTCTCATCATCGACTTCGGCTCTCAGGTAACGCAGCTGATCGCGCGCCGCCTGCGAGAGCTGAACGTCTATTGCGAAATCCACCCCTATAACCGCGTGGATGAGGGCTTCTTGCAGGCCTTCGCCCCGAAGGCGGTGATCTTCTCGGGTGGTCCTGCCAGCGTTTACTGGGAAAACGCGCCGATGCCGCCGAAAGGGGTCTTTGACCTTGGCGTGCCGATCCTTGGCATCTGCTATGGCCAGCAAGTGATGATGCATTGCCTTGGCGGCCACGTCGAAGGCGGTCACGGCACCGCCGAATTCGGCCGCGCCTATGTGACGCCGACCGACCAGACCCACCCCATCCTTGCCGGCTGGTTCCCGCCCGAAGACGGCCCCCAAGCCCGCGAACAGGTCTGGATGTCGCACGGTGACCATGTGTCGAAACTGGCCCCGGGGTTCCGTGTCTATGGCACCTCGCCCAATGCGCCCTTTGCCATCACCGCCGACCCCGCCCGTCATTTCTACGCGGTCCAGTTCCACCCCGAGGTGCATCACACCCCCAAGGGCGGCAGGCTTTACGAGAACTTCGTCAAGCTGGCCGGGTTCAAGGGCGATTGGACGATGGGCGCTTACCGTGAGGAAGCGATCCGAAAGATCCGCGATCAGGTGGGCGACGCCAAGGTGATCTGCGGGCTGTCGGGCGGGGTTGACAGCTCCGTCGCCGCCGTCCTCATCCATGAAGCCATCGGCGACCAGCTGACCTGCGTCTTCGTCGACCACGGGCTTTTGCGTCTGGGAGAGGCGGAACAGGTCGTCACCATGTTCCGCGACCATTACAACATGCCCTTGATTCACGCCGATGAAGCCGACCTGTTCCTCGGCGCGCTGGAAGGCGTGTCCGACCCCGAGGTCAAGCGCAAGACCATCGGCAAGCTGTTCATCGACGTGTTCCAGAAACACGCCACCGAAGTTGGGGGTGCGAAGTTCCTGGCCCAAGGCACGCTTTATCCCGACGTGATCGAAAGCGTGTCGTTCAGCGGCGGGCCTTCGGTCACAATCAAAAGTCACCACAATGTTGGTGGCCTGCCAGAAAAGATGGGCCTCAAGCTTGTCGAACCCCTGCGTGAGCTGTTCAAGGACGAGGTGCGTGCCTTGGGCCGTGAACTTGGCCTGCCCGCCAGCTTCATCGGCCGCCACCCCTTCCCCGGCCCCGGCCTTGCCATCCGCTGCCCCGGCGAGATTACCCGCGAAAAGCTTGATATCCTGCGGCAGGCCGATGCAGTCTATATCGACCAGATCAGGAAGCACGGGCTTTACGATGACATCTGGCAAGCCTTTGCTGCGATCCTTCCGATGAAGACCGTGGGCGTGATGGGCGACGGGCGCACCTATGACTATGCGCTGGCGCTGCGGGCGGTTACATCGGTGGATGGGATGACGGCGGATTATTACCCCTTTACCCATGATTTCCTTGGCGAAACCGCCACAAGGATCATCAACGAGGTCAAGGGCGTCAACCGGGTCTTCTATGACTGCACCTCCAAGCCGCCCGGCACGATCGAGCTGGAATGATCCGGGTCACCGGCACGCTAAGCTGCGCTACGCTGGAAGAGGCCGCCATCGTCGCGGCCCTGCTGCCCGAACACATCCGCCTCAGCCGGGCCGAACCGGGCTGTCTGGACTTTTCCGTCACGCCCGCAACTGCGCCGCTGATCTGGGAACTTGACGAGACCTTCACGGACCGCGCGGCGTTCGAGGCGCACCAGACCCGCACCCGCGCGTCCGAGTGGTTTCGTGCCACCGCCCACCTTGCACGGGACTTTCAGGTTTCGGATACTCTCTGATCCCGCCGCAAAAGGGCCGCGACGGGGGCGCGGCGGGCGCGCGCCCCGGCAAGCCCGGTCACGGCCCATTTGCCCCCCTTCGAACCGTTCCACTTTTCGCCACAAAGCGCCTGCAATCTGCACTGATTGCGGGGAAAGAAGCGGTGCGGATAGTCCTTGGTCTGGTCCTGATGTCGGCGCTGCCAATCTATCTGGTGGCGCAGATGGTAATCTTGCTTCGCTGGCGGGGCTGGGCGCTGTGGCTAACGCTGCCGCCCATGATGGTCATGGGGGCGGCCGGTGTCATCTTCGTTCAGGCGCAGGCCACGGGTTCGAATCTTGCGCCGCTCTTGATGTTTGTGGCCGCGCCCTTCTGCCTTTTGTGGCTTTGGGTCATCCGGCTACTCCGCCCGACACCAGAGAGGCGCTAAAGGGCTGGCCGCTCAGCCCCCACTGGACATTTCCGCCCCGCCCGGATCATCTGCCGCGATGACCGCCCCCCACCGCCCCCTTGCAGCCGCCTTGTGGATGATCGGCGCCATCGCTGCCTTCACCGCGATGGCCGTGTCCACGCGCCAGATCAATCTTGCCCACGATACGTTCGAGATCCTTGCCTTCCGGTCGGTGGTCGGTTTCTTGATTGTCATCGCCGTGGCCATGGCAACAGGCCAGTTGGGCCGCATCCGCGCTGACCGGCTGGGCAGCCATGTGGTGCGCAATGTGTTCCATTTCACCGGACAGTTCCTATGGTTCTGGGCGATCACCATGATCCCGCTGGCGCAGGTCTTCGCACTTGAATTCACCTCGCCGATCTGGGTGATCCTGCTGTCGCCGCTGATCCTTGGTGAAAAACTGACGCGCCGCAAACTGGTGGGCGCAGGTCTTGGATTTCTGGGCATCCTGATCGTCGCCCGCCCCGACTTTGGCCAGTTGGAGCCGGGGGTTCTGGCCGCTGCGGGGGCTGCGGTGTTCTTTGCGGCCACCACCTTGATGACCAAGGTGCTGACCAAGGGTGAACCGATCGTGACGATCCTGTTCTGGTTGACGCTGATGCAGGCCGGGTTCGGCACTGTCGCGATGCTGGCGGATGGCGCGGTGGCGCTGCCGACGCTTGCCACCCTGCCATGGCTGGTTCTGATCGGCATCGCGGGGGTGACCGCGCATCTGTGCCTTACCACCGCCTTGTCCCTTGCCCCGGCCAGCATGGTCGTGCCGGTGGATTTCGCCCGCCTGCCGGTCATTGCCGCCATCGGAGCGCTGTTTTACGCGGAACCGGTCGAAGCGGCCCTGTTTCTTGGCGCAGGGTTCATCTTCCTTGGCATCTGGATCAACCTGCGTGGCAACGGGGCAACTTCGCCACAACAGGCAGCAGTAAAAACGTCGTGACGCCGCGTCCTGATTGACCGGTTGCGCCGGCTGCCATAGCGATTTTGACAGGGGATATCCAGAACCGGGGACGAGGACAATGAAACGCATTCTGACAACGGCAGCGGCGCTGGCTGCGGCGGCAACCAGCGCGGGCGCGGGCGGAATCGACCGGTCGGGTCAGGGCCTTGGCGCCCTGTTTGAGTCCGGCAGGTATCTGGAACTGTCCTTTGGTCTTGTATCTCCCAAGGTCGATGGAACCGATGTTGCGGCCCAGCCGACCGGCGATGTGGTCGCCACCTATGCGCTGATCGCCTTCAGCTACAAGTACGACATCAATGACAAGGTTTCCGTGGCCCTGAACATCGACCAGCCGTTCGGCGCCGACGTGCTTTACAGCGCCACCTCGCCCCTGCTTGGCGGGACGCTTGCCGTGGCCGACACCTACGCCGTGACCGGCATCCTGCGGTACAAGTTCAACGAGGCCTTTTCCGCACATGGCGGATTGCGCGCCCAGCATGCCAAGGGGAACATCACCCTCGACGGTCTGGCCTATGGTGGCCCACCTCCGGGTGGGTTGAGCGGGTATGACGTCCAGCTTGCCGGAAATTGGGCGCCCGGCTATCTGATCGGCGTTGCCTACGAAAAACCCGAAATCGCGCTGCGGGTCGCCCTGACCTATCATTCCAAGGTCAAGCACGAGTTTGAAACCACGCAGGCCTTCTTCCCGTCAGGCACCATCACCGAGGTCGAGACCCCGCAATCGGTGAACCTTGAATTCCAGACCGGCATTGCCAAGGATACGCTTGTGTTCGGCAACATCCGCTGGGCCGATTGGTCTGCCTTCAAGATCGACCCCGTCGGCTTTCCGGGGGATGGGCTGGTCGAGCTTGAAGACACCACCACTTACACTCTGGGCATCGGGCGCCGGTTCAATGAAACCTGGGCCGGATCATTCTCGTTGACCTACGAGCCAAAGGGAACCGACCCGCTGGTGTCGCCGCTTGCACCGACGGACGGGCGTTATGGCGCGACGATTGGCGCGGTCTACACCCGTGACAACATGAAGATCACGGGTGGGGTCAACTATTCCTGGCTTGGCGACGCGCAACCCCAGACCGCTGAAGTTGGCCGCGCCAATATGACCAACAACACGGCGGTCGGCGTTGGCGTCAAGGTCGGCTGGTCCTTCTGAACCACCCTCTCCCCCACATGCCCCGCCCCCTGACCCGGGCGGGGTTTTTCGTTGTCTATGGCCCGGCCCGGCGCTAACAGGGGCCAAGGGGTGACGCGATGATCTACAGGACCGGCAAGGACTATCTGGCGGCATCGGCCAAGCGGGTGCTGCTTTACGGCATGTCGGGTCTTGGCAAGACCCATCTGGCCACGATGCTGCGCGATCAGGGCAAGGACGGGAACGGCTGGTTCCACTATTCGGTCGATTACCGGATCGGCACCCGCTACATGGGCGAATACATCGCCGACAACTTCAAGCGCGAGGCGATGAAGGTTCCGCTTCTGCGAGAGCTTTTGATGACGGACAGCGTCTACATCGCCTCCAACATCACCTTCGACAATCTTGCCCCGCTTTCGACCTATCTTGGCAAGCCAGGCGATCCGGCCAAGGGCGGCGTACCGTTTGCCGAATACATGAAGCGGCAGGAACAACACCGCGCCGCAGAGGTTGCGGCAATGCTCGACACCGCCCGCTTCATGGAGCGCGCCGAAGACATCTATGGCTATGGGAATTTCGTCTGCGACACCTCGGGCTCGATCTGCGAGGTGGTGGACCCCGATGACCCGGCCGACCCGGTGATGCGACAACTGTCGGACACGCTGCTTCTGGTCTGGATCAAGGGATCAGATGCACATACCGCAGAACTTGTCCGCCGCTTCGACCGGGCGCCAAAGCCGATGTATTACCAGCCGGAATTTCTTCACAAGATGTGGGAAGATTACCGCGCAACTCATTCTGTTACAGAAGAAACCTGCGATCCGGATCACTTTGTTCGCTGGACCTATGCCCGCGCCCTTGCCCACCGGCAGCCACGTTATGCGGCAATGGCGCGCTGGGGGGTGATGGTCAGCGCCGAAGAGGTGGCGATGGTCAAGGATGTTGAAGACTTTGACTCCCTGATCGCTGGCGCCATCGACCGGACCCGCGCAAAGGCCACCTGACAGCGCCCGGCCTTGATGCAACCCGCCTAATCCCCTAGGTCTGGCCCCGACCTGAAGGACCGCCAAATGCCGATCAAACTTCCAGAGACCCTGCCCGCCTTCAACGTTCTGAAAAGCGAAGGCGTAATGGTCATGTCGCCGGAACGCGCGGCACGTCAGGACATCCGGCCCCTGAAGATCGGCCTCCTGAACCTGATGCCAAAGAAGATCCAGACCGAAAACCAGTTCGCCCGACTGATCGGTGCCACGCCCCTGCAAATCGATTTGCATCTGATCCGCATGAGCGAGCATCAGACCAGGAACACCGCCGCCGAACACATGGAAACCTTCTACCGCCCGTTTCAGGAGGTGAAGGATGAAAAGTTCGACGGGTTGATCATCACCGGCGCACCGATCGAACACCTGCCTTTCGAAGAGGTCACCTATTGGGACGAGTTGTGCGAGGTCATGGACTGGACCCAGACCAACGTGCAGTCCACCTTCGGTGTCTGCTGGGGCGGCATGGCGATGATCAACCATTTTCACGGGGTGAAGAAGCACATGCTCCCCGCGAAGGCCTTCGGGTGTTTTCGCCACCGCAACCTCTGCCCGACCTCGCCCTATCTGCGCGGGTTTTCAGATGATTTCGTGATCCCCGTCTCCCGTTGGACCGAAATGAAGCAGGCCGAGATCGACGCCGCCCCGGGCCTGAAGACCCTTCTGGGCTCGGACGAGGTTGGCCCCTGCCTTGTCGAGGATGCCGGCCACCGCGCGCTTTATATCTTCAACCACTTCGAATACGACAGCGACACGCTGAAACAGGAATATGACCGCGATGTCGCCAGCGGGACGCCAATCAACGTGCCGTTGAACTACTATACCGATGACAACCCGGCCCTGCCGCCCCTGAACCGGTGGCGAAGCCACGCGCACCTGCTTTATGGCAACTGGATCAACGAGATCTACCAGTCCACCCCCTATGACATGACCCTGATCGGACGCACTTCACCCTGAACTCCAGATTCATTTTGGCCACAATTCGGTGCTAGCTGATTCACGGCACCAGAAGGGTCGAAAGGAGAGCCGAGCGATATGGAATTCACCGACATCCTCTGGGCGCCCTTTGACCATTTCGTCAATCTGTCGAACCGGATGGCCTATCTGTACCTGTTCAGCGCGCTTGTGGTGTCGATCATCGCCTACATGGTCAACAAGGCGCGCAAGGGAGAGGCAGAATCTGTCAGCTTGCTGCGCTGGCTGCTTCCGGCCGAGGTGTTGAAGCACCCTTCTTCGCAGGCTGATTTCGCGTTCTATTTCATCAACAAGATGCTGCTTGCACTGATCTATGGCTCGGTGCTGCTGACCGCGCCTTTCGCCTACCATGCCCTGACCGGGGCAATCGTGCAGATTTTCGGACCTTCCACCGCCAGTTTCGAGCCCCACCTCGGCTATTCCATCCTGACCACCGTGGTGATCATTCTGGTTCTCGATTTCTCGCTGTGGTTCCTGCATCTGATTTTCCACAAGGTTCCCTTCCTGTGGGACTACCACAAGGTTCACCATTCGGCCGAAGTCATGACCCCGCTTACCGCTGCGCGCATGCACCCGGTCGAGGAGGTGGTCGACAGCCTGACCACTGGCCTTACCGTGGGTGCGACCATGGCGATCCTGCATCATCTCTTGGGGCCGGCAGCGATCCAGATCACCCTTTTCGAGGTGAACATCTTCCTTGCGGTGTTCTATTTTTCGGCCTTCCACCTGCGGCACAGCCATGTCTGGATCCGTTATCCCTATTGGATTCAGCATATTTTCGTCTGCCCCGCGCAGCATCAGATCCATCACTCGGTGGACCGCAAGCACTGGGACAAGAACATGGGCTTCATCTTCGCCTTCTGGGATTGGGCAGCGGGGACGCTTTACGCACCGAAAGGCAAGGAAGACATCACCTATGGCCTCGGAACGGACGAGGATGGCGGTTCATGGCACAGCCTGCGGGCGCTGTACTTTCTGCCGTTCCGCCAGTCCTACGCGCGCCTGTTCGGCAAGAAGGATATCCAGCCGACCGAGCCCGCCGAGTAAGGGACGGGCCGGCCCGGCATTGTGGCCACGGGTCGGTCACTATACCCTGCCAATGGGCGAACAGGCAGACAGGGAAAATCGCATGGGAAACAGGCTCCAGATGGTGACAATGGTGCGAAATCCTTTGCTCCAAGACACTTGCGGCAAAGCGTGATCCTGCCGAAATTGACCGCAAGCCTGATCATCGCCACGCTGGCCCTTACGGGTGTAACCTATTGGCGGGCCTCGGCGCGCGAAGCGGCTGCGCTTGCAGCCCATCCACCGACCGGCAGCTTTCTGACCATCGACGGGCTGCGCCTGCATTTCGAAATTTCGGGTTCCGGCCCTGACATTGTGCTGATCCACGGCGCCAGCGGGTCTTTGCGGGACATGACCTTTGCCTTGCGTGACCGTCTGACAGCCCGCTACCGGGTGACAGTGGTGGACCGGCCGGGCCTTGGCCATTCCGACCGAGTGAGCGAGGTCTCGCTTGCTGCTCAGGCCCGGGCAATCAAGGCGGGACTTGCCGGGATCGGCGTGACAGACCCGATCCTTGTGGGCCAAAGCTATGGCGGGGCCGTTGCGCTTGCCTGGGCGCTGGACGGCGGACCCCGCGCCCTGGTTCTGGTTGGCGCGGCCTCGATGCCATGGCCCGGCAAACTTGATCCATGGTATCGGCTGACCTCGACGGCGGTCGGCAGGGCGCTGGCGGTGCCGCTGGCCTCGGCCTTTGTGCCACAATCCTACGTTTCGGCAGCAACCGCAGCCGTGTTCGCCCCCGACCCGGTACCCCTGGGCTATGAAGACTGGCTTGGCACGCCGCTGATCCTGCGGCGCGACACGTTGGCGACCAACACCGCACAGATAAACGCCCTGCGCGCAGAACTGGTCACGATGGAGCCGCGCTACCCCGGCCTGTCTCTGCCTGTCGAGTTGGTCCATGGCAGCGCAGACACCATAGTGCCACTGGCAATCCATTCCCGGCCCCTTGCGGGCCTGCTGCCGAATGCAACGCTGACTGTGATCGACGGCGCGGGCCACATGCCGCACCACACCCACAGCGATGTG
This sequence comes from Tabrizicola sp., assembly GCF_030373185.1. Taxonomy (GTDB): domain Bacteria; phylum Pseudomonadota; class Alphaproteobacteria; order Rhodobacterales; family Rhodobacteraceae; genus Tabrizicola. The sequence continues at coordinate 409,060 of NZ_JAUCZH010000001.1, read as the reverse complement.
GTGATCGACGCCATCGACCGCGCCGCATTGCGCTGACCTGCCCAATCGTCATACTGGCGCAAAGTGCAGGAGGCCATGATGACCCTTCCCTTCGACGGCGCAATCAGCCGCTATTTCCAAGAAGGCGCGCCGCCCGAAATCCGCACGGCGATCAAGACTGGCGGCAAGGACGACATCCTGACCAATTCCTACCCGTATCGGGAAGAAATGAAGGGCAAGGATTACGAACGACAAATGGCAACCCTTCAGATCGAGCTTGCCAGAATGCAGGCCTCGATCCGCGCCAGCGGCCAACGCCTGATCGTCATCTTCGAGGGCCGCGATGCGGCAGGCAAGGGCGGCACGATCAAGGCGGCAACGGAGAACATGAACCCCCGGCAGGCCTATGTGGTGGCCCTGCCGAAGCCGACCGATCGCGAAAGCCAGCAATGGTATTTCCAGCGCTACGTTGACTGGTTCCCGGCAAAGGGCGAAATCGCGCTTTACGACCGCAGCTGGTACAACCGTGCAATGATTGAACATGTTTTCGGCTTCTGCACCCCCGAAGACCGCATGAAGTTCTTCCGCCAACTTCCTGAATTCGAACAGATGATCGCGGATGAAGGGATCGTCTTCCTGAAGATCTGGCTGGAAGTCGGCCGGGCCGAACAGCTGCGTCGGTTCCTTGCTCGCGAAGCCGACCTTCTGAAACAGTGGAAGCTGTCGAAGATCGACGTCGATGGTCTTGGCAAATGGGACGACTACTGCGCGGTGATCGACGAGACGATGCAAACCACCAGTTTCAGCTACGCCCCCTGGACGGTCATCCTTTCCGATGACAAGAAGCGCGCCCGGATTGCAGCGCTCCAGACGATCCTTGGCGCGGTCGACTATGCCGGCAAGGACATGGCGGCCATCGGCACCCCGGACAGCGCCATCTGCGGCGGACCTGCCCTGCGCAAGCCAGACAGATGAAGCGCGGCTACCACCACGGCAATCTGCGCCAGGCCCTGGTCGAGGCAGCGCTGGCCCTGATCGACCAGAAAGGGCCGCAGGGCTTTACCCTTTCAGAAGCGGCCAAGGCCGCAGACGTGACCCCTGCCGCCGTCTACCGCCACTTCGCAGGGCGCGACGACCTTCTGGCTGAAGTTGCGCGGCAAGGTTTCGACATTTTCGCAGCCCTTCTGGAATATGCTTATGACGAGGGGCGACCCTCGGCCCTTGCGGCTTTCGAGGCCACCGGCCGGGCCTACCTTGCCTTCGCGCGCAAATATCCGGGACATTATCAGGCGATGTTCGAAAGCGGCCTCCAACCCGGCCAGCACCCGGAACTTGCCACCGTCTCGGCCAAGGCCCGCGCCACACTGGACCGCGCGGCAGACAATCTGTCCCGCGCATTGCCGGCCGACCGCCGTCCGCCACCCAGCATGATCTCGGCGCATGTCTGGGCCGTAAGTCATGGGGTTGTGGAGCTTTTTCTGCGCGGCAACGGCGGCCCGCAGCCCTGGGCGCCGGAGGATCTGCTGGAATCCGCCATCGGCATCTACCTGCGCGGATTGGGCTTGCTGTCTCCGGACCGGTGATCCTGCGGCGCGGCGTGCCGCCGCAGGTCTTTCCTTTCGTCAGCGCGAAAGGCGCGCCTCCTCGGCAAGCGGGGGCATTCTGCCCCCAAACCCCCTGAGAGTATTTGTAAGAAGAGCAAGCCGATCTGCGCTTTTCGAAAATACTCCACGGGGGGGGGTCGGGGTGACGCAACCCCCGCAGCGGAGCCGGTTGGCGCTTGCGCCAGAGGCGACACAAGAGCCTTGCAGCCGCGCGCTTCTGCGCGGCTGCTCGATCTTGAACGTTTCAGCGGAACAGAACCAGGGCCGAGGGACTCCACGCGACGCGGACTTTCGTGCCGACCTCAAGCACTGGGCGGCCGGGAACGTTGCGCATGCTCAGGCGCACTTCCACATCCGTCCCGCCCAGATAGACGTCGTAATAGGTCATGTCACCGAAATAGATCACCTCGTCGATCACACCGTCCGTCTCACGTTCCGGGGCTTTCTGGTCGTCATAGAGGAGCGTCAGCGTTTCGGGACGCAGGCCGACCACAGGGGCTTCTCCCTTTCCGGGCGGGGCTGCCGAGATGTCCAGCGCCACACGGCCAAGGCCCTTTGCCTCGATTTCGGCGGTGTCTCCGTTTTCCGACAGGATGGTCGCCGGGATGAAATTCATCGTCCCGATGAAATCGGCCACCTTCTTGGAGTTCGGGCGGCGGTAGAGGGTTTCGGGGTCGGCCAGTTGGGTAATCTCGCCTTCGAACATCACGGCGATGCGGTCTGACATCACCAGCGCTTCTTCCTGATCGTGGGTGACCAGAATGAAGGTGATCCCGACCTGGCGTTGCAGCTTGATCAGTTCGACCTGCATGTGTTCGCGCATCTTCTTGTCGAGCGCCGACAGCGGCTCGTCCAGAAGCAACACCTTCGGTTTCAGGATCAGCGCCCGGGCAAGGGCCACCCTTTGCCGCTGGCCTCCTGACAGGGCATGCGCGGCACGGTTGCCAAAGCCCTTGAGGCCGACCATCTCCAGCGCCTCCTCCACTGCCCTTGCCTTTTCAGGTTTGGGACGGGGATCCTTGCGCAAACCGAAGCCCACGTTTTCAGCGACCGACATGTGCGGGAAGATCGCGTAGCTTTGAAAGACCATGTTCGTCGGACGGGCATTCGCCGGGACATTTGCCATGTCCTTGCCGTCGATCAGCACAGCACCCGAGGAAATGTCCTCGAACCCGGCAATCGTGCGCAGGAGCGTGGTCTTGCCACAGCCCGAGGGTCCAAGGAGCGAGAAGAACTCTCCCGCCCGGATTTCGCCATTGATCCCGCGCAAGGCATGGTAATCCCCATAATATTTATGGACATCGCGGAATTCGATCATCGTGGGGCGGTCAGACGTCACAGGAAGCCTCCGGTATCCTTGCCACCGGTCTTTGCGATGCCGCGGCGGCGGAAATATTCAGCAAGGGCAAGCAGCAGAACCGATACGCCCACAAGGATCGTTCCCAGTGCCAGCATGGCCGGCACCCGGGCCGGGAAGCGGAACTGGCCGTAGATATAGGCGGACAGCGGGGTTTCGGTGCCGCCAAGGAAGTAGGCGATGATGAATTCGTCGAGGCTGATGGTAAAGCAGATCAGGAGCGACGAGATGATCCCCGGCATCACCAGCGGCAGCACGATCAGGCGGAACGTGGACAAGGGCGTCTCACCCAGATCATAGGCCGCTTCCTCAAGGCTGCGGTCCAGCGACTGGAAGGCAGACGACAGGATCGCCACCGCAAAGGGCGTGCAGATCAGCACATGGCCAAGGATGATCGTGAAGATCGACAGCGGCACCCCGATGGCCAAGAGAACCACCAGAAGCGACATCGCCACGATCATCTCGGGCAGGACCAGCGGCAGCATTACCAGCCCCATGATCCCTGCCTTGCCTGGAAACGCGTAGCGCGTGGAGGCGCGGGCAGCGAAGATACCCAGTGTCGTGGCCAGAATCGCGGTGCTGACCGATACGATCATCGAGTTCTTCAGTGACCGGAACAACTGCACATCAGCCCACATCTGGCTGAACCATTCGGTGGTGAAGCCCGACAGGGGAAAGGCGATGACCTTGGAGTTGTTGAAGGCGAACATCGGCAGAAGGATGATCGGCGCATAAAGGAAGATCAGGTAGATGATCGCGTAAAGGCGCAACCCGCCAGCCTTGTTCATCGTGCATTCCCCCGCAGGAACCGTCTGTTCATGAACAGGAATATCAGGGTAATGACCGCCACGATCACCATGGCGCTGACCGCAATCGCCGATCCGACCGCCTTGTCATTCTGCTTCAGCATTTTCACTTCGATCATGTTGGCAATCATCGGCAGCTTGCCACCCCCGATCAGGTCCGGCGTCACATAATCACCTATGGTGGGGATGAACACGATCAACGTGGCGGCAATCACCCCCGGCATCGCCAGGGGCAGCGTTACCCGCCAGAAGGTGCGCAGCCGGGATTCACCAAGATCCTGCCCGGCCTCCAACAGGCTGCGGTCGATCTTTTCCAGTGCCACGAAGATCGGCAGGATCGCAAAGGGGGCGTAGGCATGTGCCAGCGTCACCACCAGCGCGCCGACGTTGTAGTTGATCCACTGCAACGGCTCGTCAATGATCCCGACGGTCAGAAGGCCCGAGTTCACCACCCCATTGTAGCCAAGGATAACCTTCCACAGGAACACCCGGATCAGATAGCTGGTCCAGAACGGGATCGTGATCAGGAAAAGCCACAACGCCTTGCGTGACGGGGCCACGTGGAAGCTGACGAAGTAGGCGATGGGAAAGGCGATGACCACGGTGACCAGCGTCACCAGCATCGACACGGTAAGCGACCGCAGCATGATCGCCTGATAGACCTTGCCGGTCCAGACCTCGACATAGTTCGAAAGGGTAAAGTCCCAGATGATCCGGTTCTGGCCGTCGGTCAGCACCGAATATAGCAAGACGGTGGCAAGCGGCGCCGCAAGCAGCAAGATCGCGTAGATCGCTGTCGGGCTGACCAGTTTAAGGCCAGCCTTGGCCTCGGAGCTAGGCGTCTCAGCCATCTTTCCCCCTGCGATGCCGTGCTTGGTTGCGCCGGCCTTCTTGTCGTTTGATCAAATCCTGCCCCATCACCGGGGCCAACGCAAGAGGGTCAGAGGCCTCCAGCCAAATCAACCATCATCAAGGCGCGACAGGCGAGAAAAGGATCAGCCTGCAATCCGTTCGATGGCGATTGCCCGCTTCTTCAGCTCGTCATAAAGCGTCGGCACAACGCGCAAGGCTCCGACAGCCACTCGAAGCGCCTCGGAAATCCGTGCTTCGGACGGATCGCTGGAGGCCACGCGCCAGATCATCCGCCGCGTCACGCCATCGTCATAGACAATCTCGGTAGCTCCGGCGCGGGTTTTCCGCCAGCCAAGGAAATCCGCGCCGCCATGCGGCGCGTGAAAGGTCGATTGCTGTCCCATTTTCGGGCTCTCTTGTTGTTCTGCTCTGCCGGAAAGCTTCCGTCACGTCAGGGGCTTCGGTCAACTCCCACCCTTGGCAATTCCGCGTGATCGAGTCTCTTATGCAACAGGTGGGGTTTGCCTGCCCTGACGGCGCCTCTGTGTTGCACATCTGGCCGACGCGTCAGACCGAAAGGTCAGACGGCGGGCGTGCCAGAAGATCGGCAAGGGTCCGCATTGCCGCTTCAAACCCCTCGCGCGACAGGTTCCCGGCAATGGCGATCCGCACCGCATTCGGTGCGCGGCCATGCACCAGCGCATATTCGTCAGCCGACCGGACCAGCACCCCCCGCGCCTCGGCCATCCGAACGAAGGTAGAAGCCCGCCAGCCCAAAGGCATCCGCAGCCAGACAAAAGGCACCCCCGGCTGCCAACCAAGGTCATAGGCCCCCAGCAGATTGACCAAAAGTTGTAGCCGCTCGGCAAACTCGGCCTGCACCCGGGCCTTGATCTCGGCGGCGGCGCCAGAGCGGAACAGGTGCAGCATCAGGTCGGACACTGGGCGCGACAGCGCAAAGAAGCCGTGCTGCGCAGTCAGACGCCCCGCCTCGCCCATTCCCGCCGGGCAGATCACATAGCCAAAGCGGAGCGCCGCCGAGATGGTCTTTGACACCGAGCCGACCAGCCAGACCCGTTCCGGTGCCAAGGCGCGCAAGCTGGGGATGTCAGTCTCGGCCACCGAATAGCAGTCATCTTCCAGCACTTGAAGGTCATAAGCCCTTGCGATTTCAGCAATCTCTTGCCGTCGCCTGACCGGCATCCGGCCGGTTGTCGGGTTCTGCGCTTCGGTCGTCAGACACAGAACCTGTGCGCCATGGCGGCGACAGGCGGCCTCCAGCGCGGCGGGCACCACCCCCTGATCGTCAATCTCGACCGGCACCACTTCGGCGCGGGCGGCCCGGGCGGCATAGCGAAAGCCGGGATAGGCCAGTTCCTCGATCAGCACCGCCGGACGTTCGCCGCGCAGGCAGCAATCGAAGATCAGGCTGATCGCGTTTTGCCCGCCATGGGTCAACGCCACATCCTCTGGCCCGATCGGCCCAAGGATGCGGTCGCCCATCCAGCCGACGATCTCGGCCCGCAAGGCAGCCTCGCCAAGCTGGCTGGTATAATCAAGCCAGCCCGTGTCAGTTTGCGCCGCCATGTCCAGAAGGGCGGCCCGAAACGCCCCGGCCTGCCCGACTTCCGGCACCTGCGGTGGACGCAGATCGACAAGACCGGTCGTGCCGCCCGTGATCCGCTCGGTATACAAAGGTTGGGTCGGGCCAAGCCGGGGCGATTGTGCCGCCACAAAGGTACCGCGCCCGACAGTTGCCGCCAAAAGCCCCTCTTGCGTGGCCAATTGGTAGGCACGCGCCACGGTTCCCGGCGTCAGGTGCAGCCGCCATGCCAGATCTCGCACCGTAGGAAGCTGCGAATTCGGCGGCAGATCACCGTTGCGGATCGCGTCACGCAAGGCGCGGCTCAGTCCAAGGTACTTCGGCCCGGGGAATTGAGTCAGATCAGGCGCCCAATTTGTATCTGTCACAATAAACCTCTGGCGACTCATTCGGTGAAATTGATAGTTTGTATCTACGCAAATCGATCCATTGTATCAATACAAAATCACAGGAGGCAGCAATGCCCCACTCCAGCACCCGCTTTTCAGGCAATGGCAACCGCGCAACGGCGCACCAATCGCTTGTCCGTGGCATGCAGCCCTTGCGCGGACTTGCGGCCTTGTCGGCGACCCTGACCACAGCGCTGGCCCGCCGTCGCGACCGCGCGTTTCTGGCCCGGCTTGACCCCCATCTGCTGAAAGACATCGGCCTAACCAGCGCAGAGGTTGACCACGAATGCGCCAAGACTTTCTGGCAGCCCTGAGCGCCAGCCTCACCGCTTTCCCCTGACTGGGCCGGGATTTCCCGGCCCTTTTTTCGTTTTGGAAAGAAGATAACGTGGCAAGGCGACAGGATCGCCAATGCCGGCCGGGTTCAGGCCGGTTCCACCACTGTCGCGGTAACCCTGTCCACCCATGCCTTCAGCGCGGCGGGTTCAGGCGGCAACTGGATTGCCATGCCTGCCGCAAAGGTCTTGAAGGCTTGAAGGTTCAGCGCGTTGAGGCCGACCAGAACGGGAATATCCATGGCGACCGCTTCGGCAATCACGTCACGAAACCCCCGTCCTTCGGCTTCGTGCTTGCCGAACTTGTTGATGATCAGCAGGTCAGCACCGGATGCAAGGCCCGCCGCGACCAAAGCCACAGCCGCCTCAAGCGCGGCCGGGTCGAGCCGGCAGCCTCTTGCCTGCGGACCAAGATCCTGACTGATGCGCAGAACAGGGCCGCCTGGCAAAACCCGGACATCCATGTCGCAGGGGCCTGTATCTGCGTCGCCATTCCTGTGCTTGGCGCTGTTGATCTGGACGGTCCCGCAGCATCTGAGACCACGGGCAGCAAGATCGGCAGACAAGCCGTGAAGAACCAGATCCGTATCGCCGCGCCCTGGCGCCATCGTGTAGGCAAGTTTCATGTCTGGCATCCTCAGGATTGGCAGAAGGGTTGAAATTCGACCAGCGCGCCCTCTGGCAGGGTATCGGCGTCGGCAGGCAGCAAGATCAACCCGTCGGCCATGGGAAGGCGCCCGACGCGGGACGAATGGGTGGCGTCCTCGAAGCTGACAACCTCGCGGCCATGGCAATCAAAGCCTGCAAGCGTGGCGGGTCTGAACTCGCAGCGTCCCGGCTTTCGCCGGATGGCGGCCAGTGTGACGACATGGCGTCTGGCAGGTGGGCAGGCGGTTTCACCCGCAAGTCCACGAATCAGCGCCATGCCGAAGACCTGCCATGTGACGAAGGCCGAAAGCGGATTGCCGGGCAGTCCGAGCCAAAACGTCTTTCCAAGCCGCCCAAAGCTGACCGGCTTGCCCGGCTTGATCGCCACACCGCTGAAAAGGGTTTCACCACCCATTTCGGCGAAGGCAGGCTTCACATGGTCTTCTTCCCCAACCGAGATACCGCCAGTGGTGACGACAAGGTCAGCCAGTCCCGCCATGTCGCCCAGTTGCCGGACGAGATCCCCCCGATTGTCGGCACCATGCGCGGTTGCGACGATGTCCGCACCGGCGGCCGCCAGCGCTGCGGCCAGCATTGGCGTGTTCACGTCCCAGATCTGTGCGGCCTTGCGCGCACCACCGGACTTTCGCACCTCGTCGCCGGTCACAAGAAGCGCCACACGCACCCGAGGGCGGATCCGGAGGATACCGGCGCCCGACGCTGCGCAGGCAGCAATCTCCCTTGGTCCAAGCCTTTGGCCCGGGTTCAGAATAGGGGTTCCCTTTGCAATATCGCTTCCGGCCCGCCGTATGTTCAGGCCCGGCTCCGGACGGTGGAGAAGTCGGATGACATCACCTTCACGGACGACCTCTTCCTGCATCACGACGGCGTCCGCACCGTCGGGAAGCGGTGCGCCAGTGAAAATGCGGACGGCTGTTGCGCCGGACAGGGCCTTGGGAATTGCCCGGCCTGCAGGCACGCGCGCAACCACGCCCAGCACCCACGGCCCGTTTCCGGTCAGCGAAGGGGTTGCGACCGCGTAGCCATCCATGGCCGCGTTGTCAAAAGCAGGCACCATGGACCGGGACCGGACTGGTCGGGCAAGGATGCGGCCGAAAGCACTGTCCAACGACACCGCCTTGGTCCTGCCGACCGGCGCGGCATGCGCTGCAATCAGGGCAATGGCTTCGTCGATGCTGATCAGGGCATGAAGACCGTCCCGCTGGTCGCAGCCACAGCCCTGTGCGGCAATGGTCTGATGTATCGTCATTGTGCGGCTTCCTTTTCGAAGGTCTCGGCTTGGAAGTGTCCGGGACCGATGCTGCAATCGAGGTCGCGCAGGCGCCCGTCCTTCAGGCCGTAGATCAGGCCATGCACGCGAATATCTGCTCCACGCCGCCATGCCTTTTGCAGGATTGGTGTCTCGCAAACGCGCCGGACCCCTTCGACCACGTTCAACTCGGCCAGCCGGTCGCGCTTTGCCTCAAGGTCGGGCTCGCGCCCAAGATCGACCGCGTAGCCTCGGGCGAGGCGGCGGATCGGCTCCAGCCAGTGATCGGCCAGACCATGTGGAAGATCCTCCGTCGCGGCCCGCACCCCGCCACAGCCGTAATGACCACAGACGATGATCTCACGCACCTTCAGCGCATCGACTGCAAATTCCAGAGCCGACAGCAGGTTCATGTCCGAGGAATGGATGATGTTGGCCACGTTGCGATGGACGAAGACCTCGCCCGGATCGAGGCCCGCAACCACATTGGCCGGCACCCGGCTGTCCGAACAGCCGATCCAGAAGAACTCCGGGGCCTGAAGGGCGGCAAGGCGGGTGAAATAATCCGGTTCTTCGGCGTGGCGTTGTTCCGACCACGCGAGGTTGCGTGCCAAAATATCATTCAGCATTGCCTGTCTCCTGGATCGAGGAAAGCCCGCGCCGCACCTGCATGCGCTTGGCAAGCACCCGGAGATCGGAGCGGGTCAGCCGGGCGCGGGCGATTGGGATCAGGATCGCGTTTTCGGCGACCAGATGGCGGCGCACGCGCCCCGCGAACAGGGTCAACAATGCGCGATCCTCGACGCTCAGGCCCGGACCGCTGACAAGACAACCGGCCAGAACCGCGCGCACTTCCGGCAGCAGCCGGATCACTTCATCCTGATCGGACCTGATCCGGCCGATAGTGCTTTCAATGGAATCCTCGGCGGTGCAGCGCCGCGCCAGAAGGGGGAACAGATCCTCAACCTCATCACGCAGATGCACATTCAATTCCCCATCAAGAAAGCGAAGCACTGTCTGAGCCGCCTGCCGATCTGGGAAGGCCGCCATTGCCAGCCCGTCGATGGCCGCGCAGATCTGGCGTTCGCGCAAGTGGTCTTCGCTGATGACGTCCAGGGGATTTGCAGCCATGCTCTGGCTTCCTGGGACATCACCGCTGCCACGGCGCGAAGGATCCGAGTGTTTCATGGCACGCCCCCCAACTTGGCTCAGATCGGCGCAAGACTTGCGCCTGTTATCTGCGCCCGTTCAGCAAGCGTCTCCACGAAGGCACGCGAGGCCCGCGCCCATGCCGCCTTTTCAAGCGCCTGCGCGATGATCGGCCGAACGCCGTCAAAAGGCAGCACCTGACCGGGGGCAATGGCGTTCAGCCGGATGATGTGCCAGCCGTGTCGCGACAGAATGGGCGCGGGCGTCATTGCACCCTCGGACAGGCTGCGCAGGGCCGCCTCGAACTCCGGCACGGTGTCACCGGGGCCAAGCTGACCCAGATGCCCGCCCTGCCCCTTCGATCCGCAATCGCTTTCCCGCGCCGCTGAGGCAAAGCCTTTCGCGTCACCGTCCAACCGCGCCAGAACCGCCTTGGCGCGGGCTTCGGCCACCGCGCTCTCCGCATCGTCGCGCGGATCGCAGGCGCACAGGATGTGCGACACGTCCCAAAGCGGGGCCGAGCGGAACCGCTCCGGGCCTTTCGCCCACTCTGCCCGCACATCGGCATCCGAGACCGGCGCAATCGTCAGCGCCTCGTCCAGCAGGGCGCGGATCAGTGCCTCGTCCTCGGTCTCGACCCTGCCGGGGGCCAGTTCCTCGGGGTCGGCCAGAACCCCGCGTCTGCGCGCCTCTTGCAACAAGAGGGCGCGGATCGTCAGGGCCTGCGCCGCCTTGCGCCAGGCGATGCCGGGCTTGTCCTTGGGGGCTGCGTGGTTCTGGGCCTCGGCGGCGATGGCCGCCGAGGGGATGGTTTCGCCGTTCACGACGACATCGGGGAAAAGGGCCATGTTCATGCTGCTCACTGCGCCGGTGTGGTGGCTTTGGGGCCGGCCTTGCCCTGCCGTGCGTCATAGGCGCGGCGTCGTTCTTCCAGCGGGCGGCGGCGTGAGCGCACGATCTGATAGCCCGGCCGCGTCAGAAGATAGCGGAAGGGCGCGGCAAAGCCGGACCAGATATGCACCAGCCGGGTGAAGGGAAACAGCATGGTGATGATCAGCCCAAGGAAGATGTGCAGCTTGAACAGCCAATGCACGTCAACCACCGTGACCCAGGCGTTAACGTTCCAGGTGACCACGCTTTGCGACCATTCCATGAAGCGGATCATCTCGGCGCCGTCCATGTGTTGCAGCGACTGGGTGATCGTCAGAAGGCCGATTGCAAGCTGAAGCCAGATCAGGATCATGATCAGGATATCCAGCGTGGTCGAGGTGGCCCGGATCCGTGGATCGGTCAGACGCCGGTGGATCAGCATCGTGCCCCCGATCAGCGCGGCAAGACCCGCCGGGCCGCCGATCAGGACCGCCATCCATTGCTTGAGGCCGTAGGGAACGCCAAGCGCATCCAGCACCCAGACCGGGGTGAACAGGCCGACAAGGTGGCCAAAGAAGACCGTCAGGATGCCAACGTGGAACAGGATCGACCCCCAGATCAGCTGCTTGCTGCGCAAAAGCTGGCTGGACGAGCTTTTCCAGGTGAAGGGGTCGCGTTCGTAGCGCGCGATGGACCCGACAAGGAACACCGTCAGCGCAACATAGGGCATGACCCCGAAGATGATGAAGTTGATGTCGAAACCTTCGAACATGTCATGCGCTCCTGTTCAGGGGGTTGGGGGCCGGTTTGTCCATCAGGGCCAGCATGTCGCGGACCTGCGGACAGCCCGCATTGGGATCGGGGCCGAAGGTCACTTCGGTTTCCTCCCAGACGGTATCCAGCGCGGCAAGGTCAGTGGGATCGTCATCGGGCTGTGCCAGCATCCCGGCAAGGGCTTCTGCATCCGCCTCTGCGCCGGCCATCTGGGAAAGAGCGGCGAACGCGGCGGCATATCCGCTTTCGCGCCGTTCAAGCCGGGCAGCGACAGCATCAAGGATATGAGTCGCGTCTGCCAAGGTTTCCTGTGCTTCGGCGAAGGGACGCGTCGACAGGAATTCCAGCAGCACCGGCAGGTGGTCGGGCAGTTCCGAGGTGGCGGGCTCGAACCCGCCCTCCCGATAGGTTTCGATCAGGCTGACCATCGCGCCGCCCCGGTCCCGGCTTTCGCCGTGGACATGCTCGAAAAGGTTTAGCGACAGGGTGCGCGACCGGTCGAACAGCATGACATAGCGTTCCTGTAGGTCGTAAAGGTCGCCCCGGGCGAGACCGTCCGTCAGCGCGATCAGGTCGGCGCGGGTCCGCGGTGCGATCCGGGAATCGGTGCCAAGTATGGTGCCGATCTCGTGCATCGCTGCCTGCAGTTCCGCCGTCGGATAGCTGAGCGTCAGCGACAGTGCCTTGAGTGTGCGGTCCATCAGAATGACTCCAGCGGAAGGGCGAAGGACTTCTTCTTGCCGCCGAACAGGCTGGTCTTGCCCGTCTCGCCAGAAGAACAGCCGTTGCCATCGGTGAACCCGCAGCCGCCGCGAATATCGGCGCCGGCTTCGTTCTGTTCGCGGTGGGCGGTGGGGATGGCGAAACGGTCTTCGTAATCCGCGATTGCCATGATCTTGTACATGTCCTCGATCATCCGGCCCGACATGCCGACACGGGCGGCGATGCCCTCGTCGCGCACGCCGTCCACGGTCAGCGCCCGCATGTAAAGCCGCATGGCCGACATCCGTTCCAGCGCGTGAACGATGGGTTCCTCATCCCCCGCCGTCAGCATGTTGGCGAGGTATTGCACCGGGATCCGCAGGGACCGCACGTCCGGCATCTGGTCGCTCATCGCAATCTGGCCGGCCTGGGCCGCATTCTGGATCGGCGACAACGGCGGGATATACCAGACCATCGGCAGGGTCCGGTATTCGGGATGCAACGGGAAGGCGACCTTCCACTCCATCGCCATTTTCCAGATCGGGCTGATCTTGGCGGCCTCGATCCAATCCTCCGGCACGCCGTCGCGGCGGGCGGCGGCGATCACGTCCGGGTCGTTCGGGTCCAGGAACACGTCAAGCTGCGCGCCGTAAAGATCGGTCTCGCGCTCGGCGCTGGCGGCGGCCTCGATCTTGTCGGCGTCGTAAAGGATCACCCCCAGATACCGGATGCGGCCGACGCAGGTTTCCGAACAGACCGTCGGCTGGCCGGATTCAATGCGCGGATAGCAGAAGGTGCATTTTTCCGATTTGCCGGTATCCCAGTTGTAATAGACCTTCTTGTAGGGGCAGCCGGAAATGCACATCCGCCAGCCCCGGCACTTTTCCTGATCAATCAGGACGATGCCGTCCTCCTCGCGCTTGTAGATCGCGCCCGAGGGGCAGGAAGCAGAGCAGGTCGGGTTCAGGCAATGCTCGCACAAGCGCGGCAGATACATCATGAAGGTATTTTCATACTCTCCGTAGATGTCCTTCTGCACCTTGTCGAAGTTGTAGTCGGCCGACCGCTTGGCGAATTCGCCGCCAAGGATTTCCTCCCAGTTCGGGCCTTTCTCGATCTTTTCCATCCGCTCGCCGGTGATCTTCGACCGGGGGCGCGCGGTGGGGAAAGCGTTCATGTCGGGCGCGGATTTCAGGTGGTCATGGTCGAAATCGAACGGCTCATAGTAGTCGTCGATTTCCGGCATCGACGGGTTGGCGAAGATGTTCGCCATGATCCGCCACTTCGACCCCTGCTTGGGATGCAGCTTGCCCGATTTCGACCGCGACCAACCGCCATTCCAGCGCTTCTGGTTTTCCCAGTCGGTCGGATAGCCGGTGCCGGGCTTGGTTTCGACGTTGTTGAACCAGGCGTATTCAACGCCTTCCCGCGTGGTCCAGACGTTCTTGCAGGTGACCGAACAGGTGTGGCACCCGATGCATTTGTCGAGGTTCAGAACCTTGCCGATTTGCGCGCGAACTTTCATTCCGCTGCCTCCACTTTGCGGGTTGCAGGCGTATCCAGCCAGTCAACCTTCTTCATCTTGCGAACGATCACGAATTCGTCGCGGTTGCTGCCGACGGTGCCGTAGTAGTTGAAACCATAGGACAATTGCGCATAGCCGCCGATCATGTGGGTGGGTTTCAGCGTGGCGCGGGTGACCGAGTTGTGGATGCCGCCGCGATGGCCGGTCTTTTCCGAACCGGGTGTGTTCACGATCTTTTCCTGCGCGTGATACATGAAGAGCGTGCCCTGCTTGATCCGCTGCGACACCACCACCCGAGCGGTCAGCGCGCCGTTGATGTTGTAGGCCTCGACCCAGTCGTTATCGACCAGACCCGCCTTGGCCGCGTCCACCTCGGACATCCAGACCACCGGGCCGCCCCGGTTCAGCGTCAGCATCAGAAGGTTGTCGGAATAGGTGGAATGGATGCCCCATTTCTGATGCGGCGTGATGAAGTTCAGCACCACATGCGGGCTGCCCTCGGCCGCGTCGTTGTTGACGGCCTTGGTGATGGTCTTCAGGTCCACCGGCGGGCGGTAGCTGACGAAACCCTCGCCAAAGGCCCGCATCCAGAGGTGATCCTGATAAAGCTGCTGGCGGCCGGTCAGGGTGCGCCACGGGATCAGTTCGTGGACGTTGGTATAGCCCGCGTTGTAGCAGACTTCCTCGCTTTCGATCCCCGACCATGTGGGGCTGGAGATGATCTTGCGGGGTTGAGCCGCGATATCGCGGAAACGGATCTTGGTATGGTGCGCGCCCTCGGCCAGATGGGCGTGGTGGCGGCCGGTGGGTTTCTCCAGCTCCTCCCAGGCCTTCACGGCCACTTCGCCGTTGGTTTCCGGCGCCAGCATCAGGATCATTTCCGCCGCGTCGATGGCGGTTTCCAGCTTGGGCTGGCCATTCGAGACGCCATCCTCCAGCACCACACCATTCAGGTCGCGCAGATGACCTACCTCGACCTTGGTATCCCAGTTGATGCCCTTGCCCCCGTTACCCAGCTTTTCCAAAAGCGGGCCAACCGAGGTGAACTTCTTGTAAAGGTTGGGATAATCTCGTTCCACCGCAATGTAGTTTGGCGCGGTCTTGCCTGGGATCAGGTCACATTCGCCCTTCTTCCAGTCGCGGACATGTGCCTGAGCGAGTTCGCCGGGGGTGTCGTGCAGCAGGGGAAGCTGGACGATGTCGATTTCCACCCCAAGCACTTCGGGGGTCACTTCAGAGAATTTCTTCGCGATCGACTTGAAGATTTCCCAATCCGACTTCGACTCGTAGGCCGGATCCACCGCCGCCTGTAGCGGGTGGATGAACGGGTGCATGTCCGAGGTGTTCAGGTCGTCCTTTTCGTACCAGCTGGCCGTCGGCAGCACGATGTCGGAATAGACGCAGGTGGTGGACATCCGAAAGTCGATGGTCACCAGAAGGTCAAGTTTGCCCTTCGGCGCCTCGTCATGCCAGACGGCTTCCTTCGGCATCACGCCGCCTTCCTCGCCCAGATCCTTGCCCATCACGCCGTGATCGGTGCCAAGAAGGTGCTTGAGGAAATATTCATGCCCCTTGCCGCTGGACCCCAAGAGGTTCGACCGCCAGACAAACAGGTTGCGCGGCCAGTTTTCCGGGGCATCCGGGTCTTGGCAGGACATCTCCAGCGCGCCGGATTTCAGCTGTTCGGCCACATAGGCAGGAATGGCCTTGCCCGCCGCCTTTGCCGCCTTGGCCACCTCCAGCGGGTTGGTTTTCAACTGCGGGGCTGACGGCAGCCAGCCCATCCGTTCCGCCCGGATGTTGTAGTCGATCAGGGAAATGTCCCAGTCACCTTTCGGTGCCGTGGGCGACAGGATTTCGCCTGCGCACAGCGTCTCATAGCGCCACTGGTCGGTGTGGGCATACCAGCACGAGGTCGAGTTCATCTGCCGCGGCGGGCGGTTCCAGTCCAGCGCGAAGGCCAAAGGCGCCCAGCCGGTCTGCGGGCGGAGTTTCTCCTGCCCCACATAATGCGACCAGCCGCCGCCTTCCTGACCGATGCAACCGCACATCACCAGCATGTTGATGATGCCGCGATAGTTCATGTCCATGTGGTACCAATGGTTCAGACCGGCCCCGAGGATGACCATGGACTTGCCATGGGTCTTTTCGGCATTGCCCGCGAATTCCCGTGCGACGGCGATGATCTTTTCCCGGTCAACGCCGGTGATCTTTTCGGCCCAGGCGGGGGTATAGGGGCTGTCGTCGTTGAAGTCCTTCGACACCCACTTGCCGCCAAGGCCCCGGTCCAGCCCGTAGTTGGCGCAGAAGAGGTCGAACACCGTGGCGACCAGCGCCTGTGATCCATCTGCGAGAGTCACGCGGCGGGCAGGAATGTTGCGGGTCAGCACCTCCGGGTGGTCGCATTTGACGAAATCGCCCGTCGCAACACCGCCGAAATAGGGGAAATCGACGCCCACCACCTCGTCATGATGACCTTCCATGATCTGGCTCAGCCGCAGCTTGGCCCCGGCGCCGTTGGCCTGTTCCTCAAGGTTCCACTTGCCTTCCTCGCCCCAGCGGAAACCGATGGAGCCGTTCGGCACAACCACTTTGCCCGAAGCCTCGTCATAGGCCACGGTCTTCCAGTCCGGGTTGTTCGCCTCACCCAGCTTTCCGTCGAAATCCTCGGCGCGCAGCATGCGGCCGGGGACAAGGTGGCCGTCGCGGTCTTCCAGCCGCACCAGCATCGGCATGTCGGTGTATTTGCGGGCGTAGTCCTCGAAATACTCGGCCTGACGGTCAAGGTGGTATTCGCGCAGGATCACATGGCCCATCGCCATCGCCAGCGCCGCATCGGTGCCGGCCTGCGGGTTCAGCCAGATGTCGCCGAACTTGGCGGCCTCGGAATAGTCGGGGCTGACCACGGCGGACTTGGTGCCGCGATAGCGGACCTCGGTGTAGAAATGCGCGTCGGGCGTGCGGGTCTGCGGCACGTTCGAGCCCCAGAGCATCAGGAAGCCCGCATTATACCAGTCGGCCGATTCCGGCACGTCTGTCTGTTCGCCCCAGGTTTGCGGGGATGCGGGCGGCAGGTCGCAATACCAGTCGTAGAACGACATGCAGGTGCCGCCGAGAAGTGAAAGGTAGCGCGAACCGGCGGCGTAGCTGACCATCGACATTGCGGGGATGGGCGAGAAGCCGAACACCCGGTCGGGGCCATAGGTCTTGGTGGTAAAGGCGTTGGCGGCGGCGATGATCTCGGTCGCCTCGTCCCAGCTGGCGCGCACGAACCCGCCTTTGCCACGCGTCTTGGTGTAGCTTGCGCGCAAGATCGGATCGTTCTGGATCGCGGCCCAGGCGGCGACCGGCGTCATCGAGGGCCGCATCTTGCGCCAGGCGCGCATCAGGGCGCCGCGGATCAGCGGGTTTTTCACCCGGTTGGCCGAGTAAAGATACCAGCTGTAGGAGGCCCCCCGCGCACAGCCGCGCGGCTCATGGTTTGGTAGGCCGGCCCGCGTGCGCGGATAGTCGGTCTGCTGGGTTTCCCAAGTCACGATGCCGGATTTGACGTAGATCTTCCACGAACAGGACCCGGTGCAGTTCACCCCGTGGGTGGAACGCACGATCTTGTCGTGCCGCCAGCGGTTTCTGTAGGTATCTTCCCAATCCCGGTTCTCGCGTGTGGTCTGACCCCAGCCGTCCGAGAATTGCTCCAGTTCCTTGCTCTGGAAGAAGTTCAGTCTGTCGAGAAGGTGGCTCATCGTGGCGTCCTTTCGTTATTCTGCGGGTTGGGCGGCGGCGATGGCACGGCCGCGCTCGATATCGTGGAGAAGCCCGCCGGGGCGCGTGTAGACGGCCCAGGTGATGGCAAGGCAGAGGACGTAGAAGATCAGGAACAGCCACAGCGCGCCGATCGGGCTGCCGGTCATGGCAATGGATGAGCCGTAGGCCTTGGGGATGAAGAACCCGCCATAGGCGCCGATAGCGCTGGTGAAGGCGACGATCCCACCGGATTCCATGGCGATCTGGCGTGCGCGGTCCGTACCGGTCAGTTGCGGCATCAGGCGTGGCACTTCCTTGCCCATGATCACGGGGATCATCTGGAAGGTCGAGGCATTGCCGACCCCGGTAAAGAAGAACAGCGCCATGAAGCCCGCGAAGAACCCGGCAAACGACCCGGCCTGCAACGACAGGATCACCGCCAGAACGCTGGCAATCATCCCCGCGAACACCCAGAAGGTGACACGCCCGCCGCCGAACCTGTCGGACACCCAGCCGGTGCCAGCACGGCTCAGCGCGCCGACCAATGGGCCAAGGAAGACATATTGCAGGGCGTTCACGTCCGGGAAGGCGATCCGGCTCAGAAGCGGAAAGCCCGCCGAATAGCCGATGAAGCTGCCGAAGGTGCCGATGTAAAGGATGCACATCAGCCAGTTCTGCGTGCGCCCGAAGATCACCGACTGCTGGGCAAAGCTGGCTTTCGCGTCGGCAATGTCATTCATGCCCCACCAGGCCGCAATCGTGGCCGCAAGGATGAACGGAACCCAGATGAACCCGGCGTTCTGCATCCAGAGCTGGCCACCGTCGGACAGCTCTTGCGGTGCGCCGCCCATGGTCCCGAAGACGCCGACCGTGATGACCAGCGGCACCAGGAACTGCATGACGCTGACGCCAAGGTTGCCAAGCCCCGCATTCAGCGCCAGCGCATTGCCCTTTTCGGCCTTGGGAAAGAAGTAGCCGATATTGGCCATGGACGAGGCAAAGTTGGCCCCGCCAAGCCCACAAAGAAGCGCCAGCACCAGAAAGATGAAATAGGGCGTTTCCGGGTTCTGCACCGCATAGCCGATGCCGATGGCGGGCAGCATGAGCGACGCGGTGGACAGCGTGGTCCAAAGCCTGCCGCCAAAGATTGGCACCATGAAGCCATAGAAGATGCGCAGCGTCGCCCCCGACAGCGCAGGCAGCGCGGCCAGCCAGAAAAGCTGTTCGGGGTTGAAGGCAAACCCGATGGCGGGCAGCCGCGCCACGACCATCGACCAGACCATCCAGACCGAGAAGGCCAGAAGCAGCGCCGGAACCGAGATCCAGAGGTTGCGGCGCGCAATGGCACGGCCTTTTTCCGCCCAGAACTCC
Organism: Tabrizicola sp.; assembly: GCF_030373185.1. Lineage (GTDB taxonomy): Bacteria > Pseudomonadota > Alphaproteobacteria > Rhodobacterales > Rhodobacteraceae > Tabrizicola. The sequence continues at coordinate 390,082 of NZ_JAUCZH010000001.1, read as the reverse complement.
GCATCCTCGGGCCGCCAGTCCTCCAGCACGCGCGGCATGGCGGTGCGTTCGGGGTGATGGATGGCCTGCATCTCGGGCAGTTGTGGCAACTGGTCCAGCACCTCGCCGTGCGCGGCACGCTCCATCGCGCGGATCGACAGGTGCATCCAGCCAAGCGCGATGGCGACCAGCACGAACAAAAGCGCAAAACACGAGGTGTAGATGCCCGTCAGGTCCAGAAGCGCGCCGAAGGCGATGGGCAGGACAAAGCCGCCAAGACCGCCGATCATGCCCACAAGGCCCCCGACCGCGCCGACGTGGTTGGGGTAATAGACCGGGATGTGCTTGAATACCGCCGCCTTGCCGAGGCTCATGAAAAAGCCCAGCGCGAACAGCGTGGCGATAAAGGGCCACAATCCCATCTGCGTGGAAAAGGCGATCGGCCCGTCCTTGCCCTGGATGATGTAATCCGTCGGCGGGTAGGACAGCATGAACAGAAAGATCATGCTGAAGCCGAATGTCCAGTACATGACCGACCGCGCGCCGAACTTGTCAGACAGCACCCCGCCATAGGCCCGGAACAGCGAGGCCGACAGGCTGAAGGAGGCCGCGGCCATACCAGCAAAGCGCACGTCAATACCGTAGACGTCGATGAGGTAGTGCGGCAGCCACAGTGCCAGCGCCACGAAGGCCCCGAAGACGAAGAAGTAGTAAAGCGAAAAGCGCCAGACTTGCAGGTTCTTCAGCGGGGCGAACTGCTGGGCGAAACCGGGTGCCTTGGCGCCCGTCCTGCGGCGCTCGACCAGTGCCGGATCGTCCTTGGCAAGGACGAAGAAGATCACGCCCATCAAGGCAAGGGCTGCGGCCCAGACGTTTGCCACGCCCTGCCAGCCATAGGCCACCATCACGAAAGGGGCGACAAACTTGGTCACGGCCGCGCCGATGTTGCCCGCCCCGAAGATCCCCAGCGCCGTGCCCTGGTGACCCGCGTCATACCAGCGGCTGACATAGGCCACCCCGATGATGAACGACCCGCCCGCGAGGCCCACACCCAGCGCCGCGACAAGATACATGATGTAACTGTCCGCCAGCGTCAGCGCCCATGTGGCCAGGGCAGCCAGGATCATCTGACCGGAAAAGACCAGACGCCCACCGTATTTCTCGGTCCAGACGCCAAGGAATATGCGGGTCAGCGACCCGGTCAGGATCGGCGTGGCCACCAGCAGTCCGAACTGGGTGTCGTTCAACCCCAATTCAGCCTTTATGGCGACACCGATGATGGAAAAGATCGTCCAGACCGCGAAACAGGCGGTGAAGGCGACTGTGCTCAGGCTCAGGGCGCGCGTCTGATCGGCGCGTGAGGCTGTGGCTACGGTCTGCATGGCAGGGCCTCCGGCAAGGATTGCGTGATCACCCCGGAACGGGGGGTCGCAAGCAGACGTGCGGCCGGAGTGGGCCAAATGACTTGATCTAGATCAGGTGACAGAAAAAAATATAATGAAATAAATGACTTGCATAAATATGTTGTCCAGAGATCGATGTCGCATCAAGCAAGTTCCGACCCCGATCAATTGCTGGCTTGACAAAAATCAAGCGGCTTGCTGAGTTGGGCGAAACCCGAAGGGAAGTGTCCGCGCCATGCCAGAGTCGCATTACCCCGAGATTCGCGCGCTCAACCTTTTTGAGGGCATGGACGAGACGCATTTCCAGTCTCTGATGCGCGGTGCCTATGTGCAGAACTTCCCTCCGCAGATCGAACTGATCGGCGAGGGCGAGCCAAGCGATTTTCTGCATGTCGTTCTATCCGGCTCTGTCGATCTCTTTTCCAGCTGGAACGGCCGCGAGACCAGCCTGGCCACGGTAAGGCCGATCTCGACCTTCATTCTGGCGGCAACCATCAGGAATGCGCCCTATCTGATGTCGGCCCGAACACTGGAAAAAAGCCGCATCGTCCTGATCCCCAGCCAGGACGTGCGTGCGATCTTTGATGTAGACAGCAATTTTGCCCGCGCGATCGTGGCAGAGCTTGCCCAATGCTACCGCGCGGTCATCAAGTCGCAAAAGGATCTCAAGCTCAGGACTTCGCTTGAACGGCTGGCAAACTATCTGCTGCGTCAGCAAAAGCGCGCGGGCGGAGGTGCCGCCTTCGAACTGGATTTCGAAAAGCGCCGCCTTGCCTCGGTGCTGGGGATGACGCCCGAGAATCTGAGCCGGGCCTTCAAGGGGCTCCAGCCCTATGGCTTGATCGTCGATGGTATCCGCGTCTCGATCGGCAATCAGGCCGAACTGGAGAAGTTTGCAAAGCCCAATCCGCTGATAGACGACTTCACCTTGTGACTTTCAGGGCAAGGGGCTGACCCCGAACAACAGTGGATGCAGCCAGATCAGCGCGGCATAAAGCCCAACACCCGACAACAGGCGCGCCACCGCCACCCGGCGCGGCAGGCGCGGCGGGCGCGGAGCGCATACGACACCCACCCGCAGACGCTGCCACGCGTCCCCCGACTCGCGCCTCTTTCGGCGATCGATCAAGCGGCCGCCAAGAAGCGCGAAGGCCGCGAATGTGCCGAACAGGATCACATGCGCCAGTTGCCCGTTCGGCACGATATGGGCAGCGGCCTAAAGCGCCATCGTAAACGCCGCCCAGACCGCCGCACCGAAAAAGAAAGGCCGGAAACCGAAGGTCAGGATCACAGGGCCTTTCCACGCGCGCATCTGTCTGGTGGTCGAGCTCATCTGTCCGTCCTTGTCGCTGCGACGCCATCCTCGGTCAGGATCAGGTCAAGCGGGATGTCATGGGGCTGTGGGTAGATCGTTGGCAGGTGTGCCATGGCAAGGGCAATCCCGATGGTCAAAGGACGGGGCGCCAAGATGGCTAGAGTCCGGTCAAAATAGCCCCCGCCCCAGCCCAGACGAAAACAGTCGTCCGTCCACCCAAGGCATGGCGCAAGGGAGATGTCAGGCGTCAGCACGTCGAAGTCCGGCGGCGGAACAGGAATGTTCCAGTCCCCTCGCACCATTTTCGTCTCGGGTGTCCAGCGACGAAAAACCAAAGGGGCTGCGCGCGTTTCAACCACCGGCAAGGCGATGGTGACACCGCTGCGGTGCAGGGCTGCAAGGATCGGACGCAGATCGGGTTCCCCCTTGATCGGCCAGTAGCCCGACAGGACCGGTTGCCGACCAGCCCCCCGCCCTGCCCCGCGTTCAGCAAGTACTGCGCCCAGATGCGCACCGATCTGGTCTGAAACCAGCGCCCGCCCCGTCTGGCCCAGTCCATCCCGCAATCCGCTCAGCCTGGTCCGCTCGGCGCGACGCCAGCGCGCGACATCACGCGCCTGCCCGGGATCAGTCGCCAAAGGGTCGAAGTAGGTGGGGGCCACGTCTGCCGCCATGCAGGGCGGCGAAGCATATGTCCTACCATTGGTCATCTTGCGGGCTCGAACCGGAAGATGATCAGGCCATTTGCCGGGGCGTTCTTTGCGGCCAGTTCGTCAGGAAAGGGCGCGGTGCCACCACAGAGCGACCACCCGAACCCGCAGGCATGCCTGGCGCGGCGCATCGCTTGATGATTTCTGGGGGCTTGGTCGACAGTCGCGCCCGGTTTCTGCGACATCGCTGTGCTGGCATCATCATGCATGGCACCTCCTTTCTTTGCGGACTTTCTGTGCCGATAAGTCGGCGCAAGACGAATTGGCATTTGCATTACCGATTAGACCGCTTAATTACGCATTGCAAATACCAAATCAGGAGCGCGACCATGCGCCTCACCTCTTTCACCGATTACGGGCTGCGTGTGCTGATGCGCATGGCCGCAGAACCGGCGCGGGCCTTTACCACCGCCGACCTTGCTGCCGAGTTCCGTGTATCACGCAACCATCTGGCCAAGGTGATCTCGGCGCTTGCCGCTGCACGGCTTCTGGAAACCCGGCGCGGTGGCGGCGGCGGTGCTATGTTGGCCCGTGCGCCCGAGGACATCCGGCTGGGTGATGTTGTTGCGATCCTGGAGGCCGATCAGGCGCTGGTGGAATGTTTTGCCACCGGGTCCAACGCCTGCACCTTCACCCCGCGATGCCGTTTGAAGGCGCGGCTGACCCATGCCGAGGCCGCCTTCGTCGCCGATCTCAACCGAAGCACACTGGCAGATTGCGCCTATCGGCCGGAAAATGCCTGACGCGCCACAAGCGCAATCGTACCCCAGACGGCGCTGCGCAGCGCCATGGCGAAAACCGTTCGCATCTCGAAGGCACCACCCTGGAAAACATGCTGACCGAACCCCGCAAAGACCAGCAGCGTTGCCGCAAAGATGCCAAGCGACAGGGGATAGGCCCATCTCCGCGCTTGCCAAAGGCCGAAGCCCGCAAGGATATATGCCAGCCCGGCCAGCGTGTTGAACCACAGCACGAAGGCCACGACCGCCCCCATCTCCAGCCCGCCAAGCAGCGTGGCACCACCAGAGGCAACGGTCAGGCACCCGAATCCTATTGCAACCCCGCCCGCAACACGCAGCAAGCTACCCCTCTTGTTCATCAAGTCCATCCTCCTGTGCAATCAACAGTGCCATCTGGACGTCGAACAACCGCAGGCCTTCCTGCACGACCGGAAAGCTGCGGACGCCCAGCGTCCAGCGGATCGCAACACCCTGGACCAGCGAAGTCAGCAACATGGCGATATCCTCGGGGCTGACCGCATGCCGCCTGACCGTTGTCGCCCGCTGGTCGCGGATCGCTGCCACAAGCCGACCCTGAAACCGGCCAAGCAGCCTCTGAAACACATCCCTCAGCGCCGGATTGTCCACCTGCAACTCCCGCGAAAACAGGATCGACGGCAGGGCGGGCGTGTCCGAAATCGCGTTCAGTTGAGCGCCGATCAGCGCTTTGATGCGATCTTGAGGCGCGGCAGACTGCGCCTCTGCGGCGGTCCAGTCCCGCTCTAGGCGTGCCGCGATATCCTCGGCAACGGCCAGCCACAGCGCGCCCTTGGTCGGAAAATGCCGGAAGATCGCCGGCTGGCTGAGCCCGACCGCACGCGCGATATCCATTGTGCTAAGGCGGTCGGGTCCGATCTCATCGGCCAGACGCAGCACTTCGGCGACGATTTGCGCCTTTCGCCCCTCTGCGCTCTGACGGCCGGACATGTGACACCCTGTTGTGAGTGATCGATCACTAACGCAAATCGCAGAGACCCGCAACATCCGCACCGGATCGCGCGGGTCTGACCGGGATGCACCTGTCACGGTCGCCACCGGTCAAGGCAGCCACACGCCGCGCGGGTGAAATGGAAATGGCGGCGAAGACCGCCGCCATTCCACAAGGTTTGTTGACTGATCAGCGGTTCAGCGCGGCCACGCCCGAGAAGCGGAAGGCTTCCTGTTCAAGCGCATCGATCTCTTCGGCACTCATGCCGTCATGGGCGATCAGGATCCGGCCAAGGAACACATATGGCAGTTCTGCCGCCCGGTTCTCCAGATGATACTTGATCGCCTCGGCCGTCGCCGCGCCCACGTCATCGCCCATGCGCATCGGGGTCGCGTCCAGTTCCTTGCGGCGGATCGCCTCCAGTTCCAGACCTGTGCCGCCCCAGCCGGTCGATACGATGTCGGCGGCCTTGCCTGCGGCAATCAGCGCCTCCATCCCGCCCATCGCCATGGCGGTGTTCGCGTTGTGGATGAAGGTCACCTCCGGATAGGCTTGGGTGATCAGGTTGGTGCCGGTCGATCCGCCCTCACGAGTGAACTCGCCATAATGTTCATAGGCCATCGTCCAGCCGCCGTTCGCGTTCACACAGTCGGCCCACTCACCAGAGCGCTGATTGTCGGTGATGCCGGGGATGCCACGGATCAGGGCATAGGTGACATCGCGGCCATAGCGTTCCAGAACGAACTCGCACATCCGCGCCGCCCCGAAGGATGACGAGAAGTCGAACCAGTTGTCGGGCTGTTCCTTGGCTTCCTTGAGCGGCGTGTGGAACGCCCAGACGAAAGTCTTGAAGGCATCGTTCGCCGACAGCTTGTCGATGTTGTCTGACTGGGTGGCCAGTTCCGAAGGCCCGAAGATCACGAAGTCGTAAAGATCGCCGTCCTGATTGACCTGCGTTGCGTAGGTGCTTTGCAGCTCATGCTCCACCTGACGCGAGGCGAACTCGGTCGTCTCATAGGGGATGCCAAGATCATCCAGACGCTTGGTCAGGGCCAGAAACGCCCTTGCCCAGAAGTCTGACACGTCTGCCGACGGATAGATCAGCGCAATGCGGATCGGGCTTTCCACCGGCACCGCAATCGGTACCGCCGTTGTGCCGACCACGGCTTGCATCGCCTCGACCGCGCCATCGACACTCACCTCTTCAGGCAGCCAGTAGTCACGCTCGGAACTTCCCGGAAGCTCCTGAAGCGGCAGGGTCTGAGCCATTCCAGCGCCAGTCGTCGCGAGGGCCGCAAGGGCCGTGGCCATCATCAGTTTCTTCATCTTGAATCCTCCCATGGATTGTTTTGGTCTTTGGTTGCCTTTCGCTTCGTCAGGTGGCAGCAGGTTCCGGCAGAACGGCACCAAGACCGAAGATTGCGATCAGAACCGCAACGATCACGCCGAAAAGCCGCAACATCCGGATGTTCTCGGGCTTGCCAAGGGCGCCAAGCCAGTTGCTTTCGCCGTCGCGGTCCTTGCGTTGCAGCCAGGTGTAGAAGGCCACCGACATGATGATGACCACACCCGAGGCGACCGACTGCCAGAAGAACTCGATCCGCAGGGTGACAAGCGCGTTGATCATCATTGCCAAGAGCAGCACACCGCACAGCGACCCCAGCATCGACCCGCGCCCGCCAAAGAGCGAGGTGCCTCCCACGACCACGGCGGCGATGACATGGAGGTTGAAGAACGGCGCAGATGTCGCCTGCACGGCATTCAGCTTGCCTGCCAGCATCACGCCCGCCAGTCCGGCCATCGCGCCCATCAGCACATAGACCCGCACCCGCGTGCTATCCACCGGCACGCCCGCCAGTTCCGCGGCCTCGGGATTTGACCCCACGGCCTGCGCATAGCGGCCCAGATAGGTGCGGGTATAGATGAAGTACCCTGCCACCAGCGTCACCAGCCCGATCACCACCGGCAAAGGCAAAAAGCCCGGAATGTCGCCACGCCCGATGGCCACGATCTCTTCCGGAAACCGCGACAGAACGATGCCCTTGACGGCGATCAGGCACAGACCGCGATAGACAAGGTCCATCGCCAGCGTGCCGATCAGGTCCGGCACCTTCAGCCGGGTGATTACCATGCCGTTGATAAATCCACATAGCGCCCCGAAGGAAATCGCGGCAGACACCGCCAGCCACCAGGGGTAGCCCCAGGACTTGACCATATAGGCCATGACGATCGAGGTCAGCGCCGCCACCGACCCTATCGACAGATCGATTCCGCGCGTGACGATGACCAGGGTCATCGCCATCGCCATCGGCATGTAAAGTGCGGCTTCCTTCAGGATGATGTCGAAGTTCGACAGGCGGAAGTATCGCGCCGGCTCCACCACTGCCATCACAGCGATGATTGCAAAGATCATCGCCAGTGGCCCGATAAGCGACATGTAGCTTTCCGCGCGTTCACGCAGGGTAAGGCTTTGGGATTGGGATGTCATGCTGCTGCTCCGCCCTGGTCGGACGCGCCGACGATCATGCCCAGCACTTCCTGTGTCGTGCTTTCGCTTGTCTTCACCACGCCAACCCGGCGCCCCCGCCGCATGACCTGCACATGGTCCGACATGCGAAACACGTCATCCAGCGAATGTGAGATCACCACGACGCCAAGCCCCTGATCGCGCACCGCCTCGATCAGCTTCAGGGTGCGGGCGGTTTCCTGCGGGCCAAGTGCGGCGGTCGGTTCGTCCATCACGAGCACCTTGAGATCGGTCGAATAGACCGCACGCGCAATTGCCACCGCCTGCCGCTGGCCGCCTGAGAGGCTGTCGGTCGGCACATCCATGCTGCGCAACACGACGCCAAGGCGCTCTTTAAGCACCCGCTCGGCCTCGGCCTTCATGCGGGCATTGTCGAGATAGCGATAGCCAAGAAAGGATTTCGTCAGTTCTGACCCAAGGAACATATTGGCCGCCGGTGTGAGATGATCGGCCAGCGCAAGCGTCTGGTAGACCGCGTCAATCCCCTTGGCGATGGAATCGGCATGACTGGCCATGACCAGCGCCTTGCCGTCCATCATCATTTCGCCCGCCGTGGGCTGGTAAACGCCGGTCAGTATCTTGATAAGCGTCGATTTGCCCGCACCATTGTCGCCCACAATCGCCAGCACCTTGCCGGGGTAGACATCAAGATCGACATCCTCCAGCGCCGTCACGCCACCAAAGCGCTTGGTGATACCGCGCATGCTGACCACGGGCGCATCGGTTTCTGTCATGAATTCATCCCCTCCCAAGGCTTCGGTCTTGTGATACGGCGTTTCACTTGCCTCAATGTTATCGATACCATTTATGTTATCGATAACAGTTGACGGAAGCCACGATGTCAACCTTTTTTTCGCCAAGCCCGAAATCGGCGGCTGGCGGTCGACCCGATCGAGGTCGCCGAAGAAGGCGGCAAATCAGATGAGTGACCGAGGTTCGGCTTTCGGGATCACCCGCCGTGGGATCAGGGCGGGAAAACGAGGGGCCGCGTCAGGTTGACGGCCCATCCTCCGGACAAGAGTTGCTGACCCGCCAGCCAAATTCCAATGTGGTCACCGGCTGAACAGGCAGCGCTCCGATCGGAAGCGCAAACAGATGGCCAGCCGACCCGTCAACCCACCCGAAGGCCGGGACACCCTGCACGGCTCAACGCCCTGACGCATCTGCGGCGTGACTGCCTGAAGAGTTTTCTCAGGCTCCACATAAAAGAAAAAGCGCAGCCAAAGCTGCGCTTTTCCAGTGACCTGTCTGCTTTTGACGCGGCGCCAGACTTAGCGCTTGGAGAACTGGAACGACCGGCGGGCCTTCGGCTTGCCGTATTTCTTCCGTTCCACAACGCGGCTGTCGCGGGTCAGGAAACCTGCCGCCTTAAGCGCCGGACGCAAGGTGGGTTCATAAAGCTGCAAGGCCTTGGAGATGCCATGCTTGACCGCGCCAGCCTGACCCGAAAGCCCGCCACCGGCGACGGTCGCATAGACATCGAACTGACCTTCGACATTGGCAACCGTGAACGGCTGCTTGAGGATCATCTGCAGCACGGGACGGGCGAAGTAGACCGCCATTTCCTTGCCGTTGACCACGACCTTGCCGGAACCGGGCTTCACCCAGACACGGGCGACCGCGTCCTTGCGCTTGCCGGTGGCATAGGACCGGCCAAGCTTGTCACGGACCGCAACACGAGGTGCTGCTTCCACAGCGGCGGGAGCAGAACCGACAGCCGACTTCAGGTCATCGAGAGATTTGATATCGGCCATGATCACGCGCTCCGGGTGTTCTTCGGGTTCAGGACCTTGAGGTCCAGAACGGTCGGCTGCTGGGCTTCGTGCGGATGGGCCGCACCGGCGTAGACGCGCAGGTTGGTCATCTGCTGGCGGCCAAGACGGTTGCGGGTGATCATCCGTTCAACGGCTTTCATCACCACGCGCTCGGGGTGCGCACCTTCTAGGATCTGCTTGGCGGTCCGCTGCTTGATGCCACCCGGGTGGCCGGTGTGCCAGTAGTAGACCTTGTCGTTGCGCTTGTTGCCGGTCATCTGCACCTTGTCGGCGTTGATGATGATGACATTGTCACCCATGTCCATGTGGGGGGTGAAAGTCGGCTTGTTCTTGCCGCGCAGGATATTGGCGACGATCGTTGCAAGGCGGCCCAGAACAACGCCTTCGGCGTCGATCAGGATCCACTTCTTGTCGATGTCCGCCGGTGTAGCGGTGAAGGTTTTCATTGGCAGTTCCCGTAAAGCTGGCAGAGGGCAACAGCCCCCCAAATTCGGATGGGCGCTTATCGCCGAAGCCTACCCCGCCGTCAATACCGGAATCCAACATTAAATCTATCTAATTCAATAGCTTAAATAAGAGGTATCAATTTACCCCACACCCGCGCCCTGCTCTTTTCGGAAACACTCCCGCGGGAGGCCCGCCCGAGCCGGTTGGTGCTGAACGCGCCAGAGGCGAGACAAAAGACCTGCGGCGGCACGCCGCTCCGGTTTCCTACCGCAGCTTCGGCGGGCGGGCGGGGTCTGTCCCGGGGGCGCCTGGGGCGGCGGGACGTTCCGGCACCGGCAGATCAAAGCGCAGCCCGACCCGACCTATCGCCTCGGCGACCGGATCGGCTGACCGCAGGAAAACAACATCCAGCTCTCCCGCCTCCAACCCGGAAAACACCAGGGCCTCGCGCACGGCCGCGGCCAGCGCCGCCTCGGCCCCCGGCACGGCATCGACGACGGCCAGCATGTGCCCCCGCCTTCCGCCCCGATAGACCACACCGGCCAGCACCGCCGCTACCGCAAGGCCCGCGGCCTTGGCCAGCTTGGCATCAAGGCCCGCGACCAGCACCTCCGGCACGCTGGGTGCGACGAACCGCTCCGGCACCGCCTCGGCGGTCTCCGGTCCGCCCTCAAGCGCCATGGCCAGCCAGTCCATCGCCTCGGCCGGCAGCAGCATCGACGAAGGTGCCACCCCAAGGTTCACGCCCAAGCCGATGCCCTGCCCCTTCAACATCCCGGCAATCACCCGCCCCGGCAGCGCCGCATAGGGCGCGATGCCGCCGGTGAAAGCCGCCAGCCGTTCCTCCCGGTCAAAGACCAGCACCACCGGCCCGCCTTCGATGTCAAAGACCCGCGGCTCCACGGCCTCGCCTACCGCTTCGCGCTCCAGCAAAAGGATCATCTCGCCATCTGCCAGCCGTTCATAGAATCGCAGGCGCAAAGCCTCGTTCTCGGGGTCGGCCGAAACCGCTGCATGCGCCGCATCCAGCAAGGTCACCACATCAGACATCCATCACCTCCCGCACCCGCGCCCGCACGTCCGGCAGAAGTTCTGCCTCGAACCACGGATTCCGCCGCAGCCATCCCGTATTCCGCCACGACGGGTGCGGCAAGGGGATCACCCCGCGCGCCATCGCCCCGCGCCAATCCGCCACGGCGGCGCTGACAGTGCCTGCCCCGGATCGCAGCCCCAGATGCCAGCGGATCGCGGCCCCTCCGACCAGAAGGGTCAAAGGCACCGTGCCGAGGCCTTCCATCACCCGTCCCCGCCATGTCGCGGCACAGATCTGCGGCGGAGGCAGGTCCGCGCCTTTTGTATCATAGCCCGGAAAGCAGAAGGCCATCGGCACGATCGCCACCCGGTCCTTGTCATAAAACGACTCGGCTTCAAGCCCGATCCAGTCCCGCAACCGATCTCCGGACCGGTCGGTGAAAGGCAGCCCGCTGGCATGCACCCTTGCCCCCGGTGCCTGCCCCGCGATCAAAAGCCGGACACCCTGCCCGTCGCGGAACCAGACCACCGGGCGCGGCGCATGCGCTGTCGCGGTTGCCGCGAACCGCGCGGCACAAAGCCGACACTTCCGGATTTCCGCGACCAGTCCCATCCCCTTATCCTGCCGCCGGGACAGGCCGCGTGCAAGAAGACCCTGACCCGGGGGCAAGCCCGCGGCCTGATTGGATCCGCGCTGCTCCGCCCCCCCCCCCGATCCGCCCGCTTTTCTGCCCCCCTGCCACCTCCGAAAGGTCCAAAGCGCGCATGGAACATCGGGGGCAACTCCGGGACACCCCATTGCAGCACAACCAAAACCCGGTCAAATGGGACGGACCGCCCTGCGCCCGGGGCAAAGATCAGGCCCGTCAGATGTACCGCGTCGCACCCTTCGTCAGCAGTTTCGCCCGCGCCCTTCTGGGCGGTGCATTGCTTGCGACCATCTGGGTCAACCTTTCGCCGGCCACATATTACGACAGCATCGAGTTCCGGATCCTCGACCTTGACATGTCAGGCTGGAACCTGCCCGGCTGGATAAGCCCCTTGCCGCTTAGCCTCACACCGCTTTCCGTCGTTTCGGATGGGCTGATGGCGTTTTTCCTGTTCTTTGTCGGAAAGGAACTCTGGGAGGCGCTGGTCCTTGATCGCGGGGCGCTGAAGGGACGGCAGGCGATCCTGCCTCTGGGGCTGACGCTTGGCGGCATGATTGGGGTGGCGACCATCTGGACCCTTGCCGGATCGCTGATCGAGACCGCTGAGGAGGCGGGCTTTGCGACCGGCTGGCAGGTGCCGCTTGGTACCGATGTGGTGCTGTGCTTTCTGGTCGGGCGGCGGGTCTTCGGACCGGGTCACCCGGCGCTGCATCTCTTGCTGCTTCTGACCATCGCCACTGATATCCTTGCACTTCTGGTTCTTGGCCTGACCCGGCCGCTTGCCGAATTGCGCCTTTACTGGCTGCTTCTGCCCCTTGCCGCATCCTTGCTGGTCTGGGCCGGCTATGGCCGCCCTCCGCCACCCCATGCTACCGAGAGGGCGCGCCGCGCCCGGCTTGGCCTGCTGCCCTATGTCCTTGCCGGCCTCCTGTCGTGGGGGGGCGTGGCGGCCTCTGGCCTGCCACCGGCACTTGGACTGCTGCCGGTTCTTCCTGCCATAGCCCATGCCGACCGCAGCTACGGCCTCTTCGCAGAAGTTGAGGCGTTGCTGCATGATCCCTTGAACCGGCTGGCACAGCTTCTGGTCCGCCCGCTTGTCCTGGTGCTGTTTCTGTTTGGCCTTACCCGCGGCGGGGTGGAGCTTTCGGCCTTTGCCCCGACCACGGTGACAACACTGGCAGGCCTCTGGCTGGGCCGGCCGCTGGGAATGCTGGTCATCGGGCTTGGCCTTTCGGCCTTCCTTGGCTTGCGCCTGCCCGCAGGCATTTCGTTGCGCGACATTCTGGCCATTTCGGGGATCATGGCCATGGGGTTTACCGTCCCGGTCCTGGCTCTGGACACTGCGCTGCCGGGCGGAGCAATGCAGGAAGCCGCGCGGCTTGGCCTTGCCATCAGCCTGCTTGCCGGGGCCGCGATGGTTCTGCTCGTCCGCCGCCGCCCACACCGCCCGGACGGGCCAAATGGTCCGGCACCCGACGCCATGTCCCGTTGACCCGCTGCAACAGCCCGCGCCAGATCTCGCCCTTGCCGGGTCACAGCCCTTTAATGGCCACAAACCAGATGTTAACGGTATGCCCGTAGACCGCGATGACACACCGTCCCGCATGTCGCGGACGCAGAGGCGCAGATGATCGAGTTTCAGGGGGTTTCCAAATCGTTCTGGACGGGAAAGCAGCGCAAGGTCATTCTTGACCGGGCCTCCTTCCGGGTTGACCTTGGCAATTCCCTTGGCATCCTGGCCGAAAACGGCGCGGGCAAGACCACGCTGATCAACATGATGGCCGGCCTCGAAAAACCTGACGAAGGTATCATCCGCAAGACGTCGCGCGTGTCCTTTCCGCTTGGCTTCATGGGGGGGGTCAATGCCAAGATCTCGGCGCATGAAAACTGCCGCTACATCGCGCGCCTCTACGGGCTGGACCCGGATTACGTCGAAAGCTTCTGTCGTTGGGTCTGCGGGCTTGGCGAGTATTTCGAAATGCCGCTGGCCACCTATTCCTCGGGCATGCGTGCGCGTTTTTCCTTTGCGCTTCTGCTGTCGATCGAATTCGACATCTACTTGATAGATGAGGGGATGCCCGCCGCCGCGGATGTCGAGTTCAACCGCAAGGCGGGCGGCATCCTGCGCGAACGGTTGCAGAATGCGACGGTCATCATCGTGTCGCATTCCGCCCAGACCCTTCAGAAATTCTGCAATTCCGCCGCTGTTCTCAGAAATGGCAAGCTGTACCAGTTCGAGACCCTCGAAGAAGCGAAACGCCTCTATGACTACCAGACCTAAAGCCGCCCGGTTCTTTGTCCGCAAGGTTGAACGCCCTGCCCAACCGCCAGCGGCCGGGGCGGACGATCTGCTGTTTGACAACCATGACGACGGTTTCGGCAATCAGGATTTCCGCCCTGGCGCACCTGCTGCCGATCCGGGGGCCGCCGCAATGCCGGCCCCGGGCGCGCCCCGTTCGCAGCGACCGGGTGGCGAAGAGCCGGACGATGCCGCCCTTGCCGCCATCGCGGCTGAGGGGCTCACCAGCCGCCAGCTGCGTCGGGCGCGGCTTTTGGCGCAGAAACACGACCTTGGCGCCGGATCGGATCTTGATGCCGTGCTGAAACTGCGCCGCGCCGGAATCAATCCGTTCGCGCGCGCCTCGCTTCTGGAGGTGGTGACTGCCGCCAGACCCGGCCCGCAGCCCGATCCTGCGCCGGATACAGACGCCGCCAGTACCGGTCAGGGCCGTGCGCTGGCTCGTCTGCCGGGGGATCAGGTCCAACTGCCACAACGACCAAGGCCGATCAGCCTGCCCTCGACCGAAAAGCGGGCCGAGGTCAGCCAGGCCGCCGAAATCCTGCGCATGCAGCAGGATATCGCCCGTCGCCGCCGCCGCAAGCTGGTGCTGCTTTTTGCCCGGCTGGCGGTCTTTGTGCTGTTGCCGACCTTCCTTGCCGGCTGGTATTTTTACCGGATCGCCACGCCGATTTATGCAACCAAATCCGAATTCGTGATCCAGCAAGCCGGCCCGGCCGCATCCGGGGGCAGTCTTGGCGGGCTGTTTTCCGGCACGGCGTTGGCGACTTCGCAGGATTCCATTGCCGTGCAAGGCTATCTGCAATCGCGGGAAGCGATGAGCCGCCTGGAAACCGACCTTGGCTTTCGCGCGCATTTCCGGGACGGAGCAATCGACAGCCTCCAACGGCTTGACCCGACCGCCACGATGGAAAAAGCCTATTCGATGTACAAACGCTTCGTGAAGATCGCCTATGATCCTTCCGAAGGGCTTGTCCGGATGGAGGTAATGGCAGCCGACCCGCGGATCGCCGCTGCATGGGCCAACCAGCTTATCAACTATGCCGAAGAGCAGGTTGACCAGCTGACCCAACGCCTGCGCGCCGACCAGATGCGCGATGCCCAACAGGGGTATGACGAGGCGCAGACCAATCTTGCCGCCTCGCAGCGCCGCCTGATCGAGTTGCAGGAAAAGTTCAAGATCCTGTCGTCGGAAACCGAAGTCGGGCTGATCACCGCCCAGATTTCAAGCCTTGAAACCCAGCTGACCCAGGACCGTTTGTCCTTGGCCCAGATGGAGGCGAACGAAACCCCGAACGTGGCCCGCATGGACCCGCTGAAACGGCGCATTGCCGCGCTTGAAAGTGAAATCGGAAGCCTCCGCTCCAGGATGACCGAAAGCGGCACCGGTGAGACCAGCCTTGCCCAGGTCCAGGGTGAACTTCTGGTGGCGCAGGCCGATCTGCAAACGCGCCAGTTGATCCTGGCCCAGTCGCTGCAATCCATGGAAACCGCCCGGGTGGAGGCCAATCGTCAGGTCCGCTACTTATCGGTTTCCGTCCATCCGACCGCCCCGGACGAGGCGGCCTATCCCCGTGCCTTTGAAAACACCATGGTCACCATGTTGATCCTGCTTGGGATCTACCTCATGGTTTCGATGACCGCCGCAATCCTGCGGGAACAAGTCTCTGCCTGAGGATGAACCCTATCCCATGATGACGGATGTAAATATCGGCGGACTGACCGTCGGAAATGACCGGCCGCTTCTTGTCATTGCCGGGCCGTGCCAACTGGAAAGTCTGGATCACGCCCAGATGATTGCCGGCGCGATGGCCGAGGCCTGTGCGACGGCCGGGGCGCAGTTCGTGTTCAAGGCCAGCTATGACAAGGCCAACCGTACCTCGCTTTCAGGCCGGCGCGGCCTTGGGATCGAGGCTGGGCTGAAAGTGCTGGAGGCGATCCGTGCCACCGGTGTCCCGGTCCTGACCGATGTCCATGATATCGCCCAGGCGCGCGAGGTGGCGCGGGTGGTTGATGTGATCCAGATCCCGGCGTTTCTGTGCCGTCAGACAGACCTTCTGATTGCGGCCGGCGAAACCGGCGCGGTGGTCAACATCAAGAAGGGCCAGTTCCTTGCACCCTGGGACATGGCCAATGTCGCGCAGAAAGTCGCCTCGACCGGAAACAGCCGCATCCTGCTGACCGAACGCGGCACGTCCTTCGGCTACAACACGCTGGTGGCCGACATGCGCGCGCTGCCAACGATGGCGCGCACCGGCTATCCGGTCATCATGGACGCGACCCATTCCGTGCAGCAGCCCGGCGGGCAGGGCAATTCTTCGGGCGGACAGCGGGAATTTGCCCCGGTCATGGCCCGGGCTGCGGTTTCGCTTGGCATCGCTGGTGTCTTCATCGAAACGCATGAAGCCCCCGACACCGCCCCAAGCGATGGGCCGAACATGATCCCGCTGGACCAGATGCCCGCACTGGTGGCCAGCCTGATGGCCTTTGACCGGCTGGCCAAGGCTGACCCGATCCGGGTTTGAGCCTTCGTCGTCAGTCCTGCTGGTAGATGGTGGTGTCCTGCAGGATCACCGTCCACTGGCCTGCAAGCTGTGGCATCGGGATCATGACCTGCATCGTACCGACCATCCAGCATTCCGCCGGGTTTTCGAAATCGCGGCAGGCATGGGCTTCACCCACCAACCCAAGCTCGTCGCGGACGCGGGCGACAAAGCCCGGCCGCTCGAATCCGCCCGCGCCCCAGAACCGCGCCCACCGGGCCGTGCCATCAGGGGAAATCGTCGCTGTCACAGCCTGATTTGGGCCAAGGCTGCAGCTCAGGGAATTTTCGACACCTTCCTCCCGGGTCAAGGTGAAGTCAGTGCATGGCTGTCTCCACAAGCCCAGATGCTCCGTCACTGTCTGGCCCGGCAGAACATGCAACATGGTATCCGCCACGGCGACGGAAGGCAGGATCATGGCAACAGTCGCAGAAACCCTGATGAAGGACTGCACTCTGATCCTCCTTTGACCGACGCAAGACACCACGCGCAAATCAGACCATCACGATCCGGTTTCCGTCAAGGTCTTTGCCCGCGCCAACGCCAGGCGAAAGGCTCCAGAAGGCACAATCCAGCGCGGCAGCTGGGTCAGACCACTTGCCCCGCCGCCCAGCCTGAAGACCAGGCCCACTGGAAGTTGTATCCGCCCAGCCAGCCGGTCACGTCCACCACCTCGCCGATGAAATAGAGGCCCGGCACGCCCTTGGCCGCCATCGTCCGCCCGTCCAGCGCGGCGGTGTCGACCCCGCCAAGCGTGACCTCGGCGGTGCGGTAGCCTTCCGATCCTACCGGTATCAGCCGCCAGTCCTGCACCCCAGCCGCGACCCGGTCCAGCGCGGCGCCGGACAGTTCGGCCATCGGCACCGCCACCCCTTGCGCCTCTTCCAGATGCCGCGCCAGTCGTTCAGGCAGCCAGCGCCCCAGTACGGTCCGCAAGGCCGCCTTGCCCTGCGCCGCCTTTGCCGCCCGCAGATCGGCCCCCACGTCCCGGCCCGGCAGGAGGTCGACCATGATCGCCTCCCCCTCGCGCCAGTAGCTTGATATCTGGAGGACCGCTGGCCCAGAAAGCCCGCGGTGGGTGAACAGAACCGCCTCGTCGAATCCCTGTCGCCCGCAGGCCACCCGCGCCTCGACCGCAAGCCCGGCCAGCGGGGTCATCCAGTCCAGTTCCTGCGCGGCAAAGGTCAGTGGCACCAAGGCGGGCCGGGTCTCTACCAGCGGCAGCCCGAAGGTTTCCGCCACCCGGTAACCATAGCCCGTCGCCCCCATCTTCGGGATGGATTTCCCCCCCGTCGCCACCACGACCGATGCCGCCGTTTGTGGCCCCCGGGCGGTGTCGACCACAAAGCCCGCCCCGGCGCGCCGCACCTCGCCCAAGGCGCAGCCCAGCCACAACGTCACCCCGGCGCGCTCCATGTCGCGGGTCAGCATGTCCACCACCTGCCGCGCCGAGCCGTCGCAGAACAGCTGACCCAGCGTCTTTTCATGCCAGCCGATCCCCGCCGCATCCATCAGCGCGATGAAGTCCCATTGGGTGAACCGTTTCAGCGCCGAAAGCGCAAAGCGCGGATTTTGGGACAGGAACCGGTCCGGCGCGATGCCGAGGTTGGTAAAGTTGCACCGCCCGCCGCCGGAAATGCGGATCTTCTCGCCCGGAGCCTTGGCGTGGTCGATGACCAGCACCCGCCGCCCGCGCCGCCCGGCCTCGATGGCGGCCATCATGCCGGCAGCCCCGGCGCCAAGGATGATCGCGTCCCACATCATGACCTTTGACTATCCGTGGCAAGCCTGCCCGACAAGCCGCGAAAGGGGCATGGAAAACCACCTGCGAAAATTCGTACCGGGTCTGTCGCACCCCCCTTGCACCCCCCCGGACCCTTCGCTAATAACCGCCGCACGGTTGGGGCGTCGCCAAGTGGTAAGGCATCGGTTTTTGGTACCGACATTCCCAGGTTCGAATCCTGGCGCCCCAGCCAACCTTTCCCGCAGTCCCGGACGACAGAAAGGCCACGACGTGACCCTCCGCAGCCTTGCCTCCCTTGTGGCCGTTGCCGCCATTCTGCCTCTTGCCGCCTGCGGAACCGGCGGCAATGCCCGGATGCAGCTTTACCCGCTGGAAGGCGCCATCGCCAAGGCTGACCCCACCCTTGTGATCGAAGCCACCGCGCGGAACACCAATGGCACATCCGGCCCTCTGACCTTCCGCCTTCCGGGCCGTGTGAAATGCGAAGGCACATGGTCCTCGCTGACGCCAAGAACCGTGTCGCAGTCCTCGGGCGTGTCGCTGACACTGCGCAAGACCGGGGGAGAGCTTGGTGGCGAACGAAGGACCGTCGCGGGCGTCAACAACGGCGAGATCTATGCCGTCTGCTCCGATGGCACCAGGGTGCAGGGCACCTTCATCATCGGCTCGGGCACCGCCAGCGGCACGGGAACGGCCTCGGACACCAACGGCAACGTCTATAAGCTCTTGTTCTGAGGCGGTGGCGACAGTCGACCCAAGTGCCCCAAAGAGTGCACCAACTGGGGCGGTAATCCCCCCCGAAAGGGCGTCTAGCGCAAGCACTTGCTGACGACACGGGCTGCCGGATTGTCGTGCGACACCTCCCAAACAAGATCGCTAACCTTTGAGGAATGCCGCCTCGGTCATGACCTCAGCTTTGTCGTCTGGCCGGTCAAGGTGGATCCGGACGATACGACGTGTGCGGTTGCCCTCTGCCACGCGACGGAACAGGAACTCGCGCTCTGCAAAGTTGCCCGGCGTCATTATCCAGCGGACAAGGTTCGCGGTCAGGCCTCGGTACGGGGAAATCATGTCAATAAGCCAGTGCCGGTCACCTGACTGCCAGTCCCCTGGCGCAAGCGCCTCTCCGGTAACGTAGCGACGCTCAGCATCTTCGGAGAACCACGCCCAAGTGAAAAGGCCTCGCGGCACGTCGTCGAAGCGGAAAACCCGTACCTGACCAAGAGCGAGCGGCGGTTCAAAGGCAGCGCGAAGCTGCGCAATCGGCACCGCTGCATGGCGCGGACTCCTCATCGCCAGAAACAAAACGTCGCCATAGAGGCGGAGCGTGTCAGGTGGTGGAGTTTCAACAACCGGCAGGGTGCGACCGGCACTGTCAGTCAGAGTCATGACGGCCGTCTCGCCAACAGCCGGGCCTCCCAGATACGTAGACCGGGTGCTGCCGGCTGAAACGGGGCGGACTCTCCTCCCAGTTCAGGGAAGATGCGGAGGATTTCTGCGCGGACTGGGCCGTCAAGTTCTCCCATGCTATGGGGTCCAGGGTAGAAACTTTCAGTTGGCAGGCCTTCGGTCAAGATCACCTCGTGTCGGTCGAACAGTAGGTGAAAGTACTGGACCTCTTCGGCGCTGTAGTCCACCCCGACCAAGTGGTCGTCTACGAGCCCCTTTGCAGGGACCAGTACGCTTTCTTCGCCGAAAAGAAGCTCGGCGCGCCATCCTGTAACGAGGACACGGTGTTGCGGTGACACACGGAGATCACGAGCAGGCAGGCCGCTGCCAAAAGCACCTGCCGAGATGCGGATGGGACGGAGAGACGTGTCAGCCGATAGTTCCGCAGACGTCACAATCCTTGAGCCGAGCCACCGGATCGGTTCGTGCCGTCCGTCTGCGGTCAGAACGAGGTCTCCGGGGCAGAGTTCCTCGACCGGGACGGGACCGGCGGGGGTTGCGATCACAGTACCTCGGGCAACGCAAATGAGAATGTTGATGATGACAGTGTCGGTATCGCTGCTTGTGCCGGTTTCACCCGTCACCGTAAATGAAACAGTTTGATCCGTTCCCGATGCAAAGACGGCTGCCCGATCAATTGTGAAGGTAAACACTCCAGTGTCTGTATCAAAGGACAATGTGCCCCACTGCGTCGTACTGAGGGTTCCGAAGATGTACTCGCCTGCCTCGCTTTGCGCCCCCCCATCTATCGGTGCAACGTTGAAGTTACCGCCTACAATGGTGACCGATGGGTCGTCCAGATCCGCCGTAAAGGTCCAGGTGTCGACGTTGGCAGTCCCGCCGCCGACAGACCCGCCGCTGACTTCACTTATGTTGTATCCCATCGTCCCTGCCTTCTGTCTTGACTCTGTCTTGAGCGGCACGCTTGGGAAGCCCAAGCTTGGTTAGACAAACCGATCAAAGGTGGCGTGCTGCGTGATGCAAGTTCGCCTAATTTTGGCCGGATTTCAAGCGATTTGCGTCCTAAGCATCGGCACTCGCCGCGCTTCCGATACCAACGGGAACGTCTGCAAGCTGCTGTTCTGAGTGGCGAGGGAAGCGGTGGCGGAAGTGCCCCAGAAAGTGCCCCAACTGAGCGGGTATGGGGGCGGCAATGCGGGACGAAGCGGTCACTCCAGTCCGTTCAAATCTTCAACGAGCGTGAACCGCTCCCAAACGACCCGCATGTTTGGAGAAAACCCGCCATTTCTTTCGAAGTATTGTCGATGGCCTGCGCGCCATCCTTCTAGGGTTTTTGACCAGGCCCGCTGGTGGTCCGGACTATCCGCGTCAGACAACTTCAGCGCCGCCGGACCCCACCTGTCAGAAAAAACAGTTGACCAACCAGCCCGCTCGGGCGACCCTATCTTCATTAGAACTCACTTCATAGGTATGGCCTTTACCAAGGACCGACCATGCATTTTCGATCTGCAAGAGAGCGGCTTTTTCAGTCTATTCTGTATGAAATCTCTGGAACGCTGCTCGCAACTGTCGCCTATCTGTCATTCTTCGGGGGAAGCCCCTCGGGCGCTTTGGCGACCATGGCGATGCTCTCTATTGCGTTCATGGTCTACGCTCCCCTGTTCAACGCACTCTTTGACTGGATCGAGTGGCGGGTTGCTAGGAGGGTGGCCAGCGATAGGCCTCACCGGACACGCGTGCTGCACGCGTTCATGCTGGAAGGCTCTGATACCTTTATTGCTGTTCCTATCCTGATGATGATGGGCGGCCACAGTTTCTGGGAGGCGGTCGCGACTGATCTGGCGCTTCTCGCTCTGCACTCCGCCTACGCCTATGTCTACTATCTCGGCTTTGACCGTTTGCGCCCGATTCCAGTGACGGTTCCATGCCCGCCAAAGGAGCATGTAGCGGGTAATGGGAATGAGGCTCAAGCCAGACCATCGCAGGCGTGAAAAACGGCGAGATCTATGCCGTCTGTGATGACGGCACCCGCGTGCAAGGCACTTTCGTTATCGGCTCCGGCACCGCCAGCGGATCAGGCAACGCGACCTATACCAACGGCAACGTCTAGAAGCTGTTGTTCTTGGCCCCCTCGTCATTGGCTTTGTCCGTGCTAGACCTTCTGCCAAGTCAGTCAGAGGGCCGCGCGTGACACGCATGATGATCTGGGGTCTGTCGATAATCGCGGGCATCGCTGCGGCTCTGGTGATCTGGCTTTACACGCCAGACCGGCCACGGGCCGAGTTGGAGGCCACCTATCTTCGCGCCCCGGGGGATCTGGTGCAGATCGCGGGACTGCGGCTGCATCTGCGCGACGATGGCCCACGGGACGCGCCCGCAATCGTTTTGCTGCATGGCATCGGGTCAAGCCTGCACACGTTTGACGTGTGGTCGGAACGGCTGGCGGGGCCATACCGGGTGATCCGCTATGATCTGCCGGGGACCGGCCTGTCGGGGCCGGACCCGGACGGTATCTACAGCGATGAGCGTGCCATTTCGCAACTGCTGGCGGTTCTGGACCAATCGGGCGTCAGCCGGGCCACGCTTGCGGGCAATTCCATCGGCGGGCGGCTGGCATGGCGCTTTGCCGCCGCGCACCCGGACCGGGTGGACCGGCTGGTTCTGATCTCACCCGATGGTTACGCCAGCCCCGGGTTCGACTATGGCAAGCCTCCGCGAGTGCCGGTGGTCCTGGAGGTAATGCGGTTTGCCCTGCCGAAATGGGCGTTGCGGCCGAACATCGAAGCGGCGTACGCCGACCCCCGGGCGCTGAGCAATGCTGTGATGGAACGGTATCACGCGCTGCTCTTGGCCCCCGGAAACCGGCAGGCGATGTTGGCGCGGATGCGGCAGACGGTGCTGGTGGAACCGGGACCGTTCCTGCGGGCAATTCAGGTGCCA
The DNA here is from genome assembly GCF_030373185.1 of Tabrizicola sp. Taxonomy (GTDB): domain Bacteria; phylum Pseudomonadota; class Alphaproteobacteria; order Rhodobacterales; family Rhodobacteraceae; genus Tabrizicola. Next base: position 367,601 of record NZ_JAUCZH010000001.1, on the reverse strand, counting down.
GTCCTGCTTTTGTGGGGTGAAAATGACGCAATGATCCCGGTTTCCAACGCCGAGGATTATCTTGCCGAACTGCCCGACGCGCGGCTGGTCACCCTGCCCGGCCTTGGCCATGTGCCGCAAGAGGAAGACCCCGCAGCAAGCCTTGGCCCGGTGCTGGAATTCCTGACGGACTAGCGTCCGGCCAATGCGTCAGCCAACACCTTCTGCACCATGTCGCCCGGCACGTCTTCCGCGACGAAAGCCTCGCCGATCCCGCGGGCAAGGATGAACCGCAACCGGCCGTCGATCACCTTCTTGTCCTGCCCCATCAGCGCAATAAGCGCCTCGGCGCCCGGCAGATCACCGGGGATATCGGCCAGATCGACCTTCATCCCCATGGCGCGCAGATGCGCGCGCACGCGGCTGGGGTCTTCCTGACTGCACAGGCCGATCCGGGCCGACAGTTCGAACGCCAGCGCGCAGCCAATGGCAACGCCTTCGCCATGCAAGAGCCGGTCTGAATATCCTGTAGCCTTTTCAAGGGCATGGCAGAAGGTATGGCCAAGGTTCAAAAGCGCGCGTTCGCCTTCTTCGGTCTCGTCACGGCTGACGATCCCGGCTTTCATCTCCACCGACCGGGTCACGGCATGCAACCGCGCAGCCGCGTCACCGGCGCGCAGGGCGGGGCCATGCTGCTCCAGCCAGTCAAAGAAATCGGCGTCGCCCAGAAGGCCGTATTTCACCACCTCGCCATAGCCGGACAAGAGGTCGCGGTCGGGCAAGGTGTCCAGCACGCCGATATCAGCCAGGACAAGGCTTGGCTGGTGAAAGGCGCCGACAAGGTTCTTGCCTTGGGCGGTGTTGATACCGGTCTTGCCACCGACCGAGCTGTCAACCTGCGCCAGAAGCGTGGTGGGAAGCTGCACAAAGCGCACCCCGCGCCGAAGGATCGCGGCGGAAAAGCCCACAAGGTCGCCGATCACCCCGCCGCCAAGCGCCAGTACGACATCGCGCCGTTCCACCTTTTCTTCCAGCAGCCATTCGGTGCAGCGGGCAAGGTTGACCCAACCCTTGGTACCTTCCCCCGGCGGCAGGGCAAGGGCGCTGACGGCAATCCCTTCGGCCGTCAGGGCGGCGGTCAAGGCGGGCAGATGCGCAGTCGCCACGGTTTCATCGGTGACCACCACCACCCGCTTGCGGCGTAGAAGGGGCGCAATCTCGGCGCCCGCACGACCGATCAGGCCCGTGCCGATCCGTACCTCGTAGGACCGTTCCCCGAGGTCAACTGCCACCCTGTTCAAGATCAGTCCTCCAGCACATCCGGTCGGGTCCGCAAGGCCTCAGCCACTCGGACCGCCATGTCTTCCAGCGAAAGATCGGCGGCACTGTCCACCACCAGATCGGCCTCGGCATAGAAGGGAAGCCGCGCCTCGTAAAGCGTGCGCAGGGTTTCACGCGGGTGCGGCGTACGCAAAAGCGGGCGGGTCGTCTTGTGACGGACGCGCTGCCACAAGAGTTCCAGATCCGCCCGCAACCAGACCGAGACCCCGACATCGTGGATCAACTGGCGATTCGTCGCCGAAAGGAAGGCACCTCCCCCGGTTGACAGAATGCACGGCGTTCCGCGCAAAAGGCGGGCGATCACCTCGGTCTCGCGGGCGCGGAAGAAGGCTTCACCGTCGCGCTCAAAGATCTCGGCGATGCTTCGATTGGCGGCGCGGACGATTTCGTCATCTGAATCCCGGAACTCTACCCCCAGCAGCCGGGCAAGCGCGGTGCCGACGGCGGTCTTGCCCGCCCCCATCATCCCGACCATCACCACAGTCTTTAGCAAACGCGCCATCAGGATCCTTCCGCCCGCCCGCCGGGCAAAGCTGCGCCGACGGGAAATATTCCCCCCTGAATGGCGTGAAGTTTTCCAGAATGCTATATAGATTGTGAAGAGAAACCCGCGCCATTGGCAGTTAGGCTGGCGGAGCGGGCAAAAAAAGGCGGGCAGATACGCTGCCCGACAAGACGACGAGGAAGGGCAAGACGATGGGTCGAATCATCAAGGCTTTGGTTGTGCTGGTGATTTTCGCCTTCATCGGGTTGACGGGTTTTGCCTATCTGGGCGATCTGACCCCTGCGCAAGACGAAGTGAAGAAGCCTGTGGTGTTGAATGCGGATTAACGCGACAGGTCTGTTTGTCCTTCTGGCAGGTGCGGGACAGCTCGCGGCACCCGTCCTGGCCCAGGAAACCGCGTCGGTCGGCGCGGGCGGCCCGCTTTCCGCAATAGACTGGCTGTCGCAGTCGGTGGCCACACCGGCCGCACAAGACACCGGCGGTCTGCCTATGGCAATCGACGAGCCCCCGGTCACCGGCCAGGGTGGCGCGATGCCGGAACCCGTGGCGACCACATCGCTTGATGGTCCCGCTCCCGATGCGGTCGGGCTTATCGCGCCTGCCGTATCCGGCTTGCCAAAGGATCTGTGGGGTGCCGGCTTGACGCGCGAGATTGCCGAGCGGCTGACGTTGGACCGTGCGGGCGACCTTCCGGCCTTGCGTCAGTTGTTCCTGACCATCCTCTTGGCGGAGGTTGCGGCCCCGGTTGATGCCGGCGGACGCGGGGATCTCCTGCAGGTCCGTATCGACAAGCTCTTGGCGCTTGGCGCGCTGGAACAGGCGGCAGCGCTGATCCACGCGGCAGGGGCGAACACACCTGAAATGTTCCGCCGCAGCTTCGACGTGGCCCTGCTCACCGGGGCCGAGGACCGCGCCTGCGACGCCATGGCCGAAACCCCGCATCTTGCGCCTACGGTGCCGGCCCGGATCTTCTGTCTTGCCCGGTCGGGCGACTGGGACACCGCCGCCCTTACCGTGCGCACCTCAGAAGCCCTTGGCCGGATCAGCGCCGATCAGGCGGAGCTGCTGTCGCGCTTTCTTGACCCCGACCTTTACGAAGGTGACCCGGTGCCGCCACCGCCAAACCCGGTCACCCCACTCGACTGGAAGATTTACGAGGCCATTGGCGAGCCTTTGCCCACCGAAGGCCTGCCCGTCGCCTTTTCCTATGCCGAAATCAGCCCAAAGGCCGGCTGGAAGGCCCAGATCGAGGCAGCCGAACGCCTCACCCGTGGCGGAACGATCCCCCCCAACGTGATCCTTGGGCTTTACACGGAACGCCAGCCCGCCGCCTCGGGCGGGGTCTGGGACCGGGCCGCAGCCTTTCAGCGCTTTGAATCCGCGCTGGCGTCCGGCAACCCCGACCGGATCGCACAGGCCCTGCCCGTCGTCTGGGCGCAGATGCAGCAGGCGGAACTCGAGGTGCCTTTTGCCATCTTGTTCGGCAAGCCGCTGATCGATGTGCCATTGCAGGGCGCGGCGGCCGCAATTGCCTTTCGCACCGGCCTTCTGTCGCCCTCGCGCGAGATTGCCGCCCGCCGCCATGTAGCTTCCAATACCGCCGAAGCGTTTCTGGCGGGCCTTGCCCTTGGCGATCTGACTGGCCTTGTCGCGCCCGACAGCATGGGCCGCGCGATTGCCACCGCCTTTCGTACGCCCGCGCCTTCGGCCGAGGGTCAGGCGCTGCTGGACGACAATCGCCGGGGCGAAGCGATCTTGCTGGCCATCGAGAACATCGGGCGCGGTGTGCAGGGTGATCTGCGCGGCGTGACCGAGGGGCTGTCGCTCTTGCGCGCGACCGGGCTGGAAAGCGTGGCGCAACGCACCGCGCTTGAACTGATGATTCTGGAACGCAGGGGCTGATGATGCCCGATCCCGAAGCAAGCCGATGGATTTCCACCTTCCTTGACGCCCGCACCGCTGAAATGGGGGCCGCACGCAACACGCAGCTTGCCTATGGCCGCGACCTGTCGGATTTTGCCGATTGGCTGACGCGCCGGGGCAAGGATTTTGCCGACGCGGGGCGCGATGCGGTGGAAGATTATCTTGTCCACTGTGATGCGCAGGGCCTGTCCAAGGCCACCCGCGCCCGCCGCCTGTCAGCCATTCGTCAGCTTTACCGCTTTGCCTTCGAAGAAGGTTGGCGCGCCGACAACCCCGCTTTGCGCCTTGCCGGACCGGGCAAGAGCCATAGCCTGCCAAAGACGCTTGACCGCGACGAGGTGGTCCGCCTGATCGATGCCGCCCGCACCAAGGGCCGCACCCCTGCCGACCGGTTGCGCAACGCGGCCCTTCTGGAACTTCTTTACGCCGCCGGTCTGCGGGTAAGCGAACTGGTCAGCCTGCCGGTGGTCGCCGTGCGCGGCGATCCACGCATGATCCTTGTGCGCGGCAAGGGCGACAAGGAACGGATGGTGCCGCTGTCTGCTCCGGCCCGCGCGGCCCTGTCGGACTGGCTGTCCAGCCGGGACGCGGCAGACGAGGCCGGACGCAAGGCAGGCAAGACACCGTCCCGTTTCCTGTTTCCCGGCGACGGTCGCGAAGGCCATATGACCCGACAGCATTTTCACCTGATGCTGAAGGATATCGCCGTGTTGGCCGGCCTTTCGCCCGCCCGCGTCACGCCACATGTGCTGCGCCATGCCTTTGCCACGCATCTTCTGGCCGGGGGGGCCGATTTGCGGGTCATTCAGACGCTTCTGGGCCACGCAGATCTGGCCACGACCGAGATTTACACCCATGTACTTGACGACCACCTCTCAAAACTGGTTCTGACCCATCACCCACTGGCCAGAAAGGCCTGACAGAAAAGGACTGTAAGACACCCGATGGACGCTGCACCCTCTGCCGTGCTTGACACCGCATTCTGGCTGACCGCCGCCGCCATTCTGGCGCTGCTTGTCTTGTCCGGCTTCTTCTCTGGTTCGGAAACCGCGCTGACGGCGGCGTCCCGGGCCAAACTTAAATCACAGGCGGACCGCGGCTCGCGCGGGGCCGTGGCCGCGATGAAGGTGACCGAAGACCGCGAACGGATGATCGGCGCGCTGCTCTTGGGCAACAACATCGTCAACATCCTTGCGGCCTCGCTGGCCACCGCGCTTTTGACCCGGATGTTCGGCGACAGTGGCGTTGCCTTTGCCACCCTGATCATGACGGCACTGGTGCTGGTCTTTGGCGAGGTCATGCCGAAGACGATCGCGATCACCTTCCCCGAAGCCTTCGCTTCGCGGGTCGCCCCGATCATCCGGGTGATGATCGTGGTTTTCGCACCTATCATCGGCCTGGTGCGGTTTTTGGTATCAAACGTCCTGCGCCTTTTCGGCCTGCGCCCCGACCCCAGCGGCGAGATGCTGGCCCTGCGCGAGGAAATAGCCGGGGCAATCGCGCTTGGCCATTCCGAGGGCGCGGTGGAAAAGGAAGACCGCGACCGCCTTCTGGGCGCGCTGGACCTTGGCCACCGGACGGTGGACGAGATCATGCGCCACCGCCGCCAGATCGAGATGATCGATGCCGATCTGCCCCCGGGGGAAATCATTACCCGGATCCTTGCTTCGCCCCATACCCGCCTGCCGATCTTTCGCGATAGCGATGACAACATTCTGGGCGTGGTCCATTCCAAGGATCTCTTGCGCGAGATGGACCGTCTGGTCCGGAACGATGACGGCCCGGTCGCCGGGATTGGCGCGCTTGACATCGTGAAAGTGGCGATGAAGCCATACTTCATTCCGGACACCACGACGCTGGACGAACAAATGCGGGAGTTCCTGAAACGGCGGACGCATTTTGCGCTCGTCGTCGATGAATATGGCACCCTGCAAGGACTGATCACGCTGGAAGACATCCTTGAAGAGATTGTCGGCGACATCACGGATGAATTCGATGTCGTGCAAAAGGATTCAGCGATGAGTCGGACCGAAGACGGTGCTTTCCTGATCGACGGTGCCATGACGATCCGCGACCTGAACCGTGCGACCGACTGGCGACTGCCCGACGACGAGGCCAATACCATCGCAGGCCTTGTGATTCATGAAGCCCAGATGATCCCGAGCGAGGGGCAGGTCTTCAGCTTTCACGGCTTTCGCTTCGAGGTGGTGTCAAAACGCGACAACCGGCTGGTCAAGCTGAAGCTGCGGCCCTTGTGATCCGACGTTCGCACCCCGACTGCCGGTGATCTGGCCGGTGATCTGCTGGAGCGGCGTTCCGCCGCAAGCCATTCAGGTCGCCGACGCGGGCCAAGGCCCGCTTGGCTCCGTCGCTCCGCGGGGGATATTGACAGAAGGGAAAGCCGTGTCAGGCGGATTTGCGCGGGGCTGAAACCGGGGCGGCGGCAACTGGGGCTTCAGGAACGGATTTCCGTCCTGCCCATGCTGCCACAGCCTGCCCAAACGCCTGAAACAGCGGTCGGGATACCGGATCGTTGCTGGCGTTCCATTCCGGATGCCATTGCACCGAAAGGGTAAAGCCGGGCGCACCCTTGATGTAGATCGCTTCGGGCGTGCCATCGGGGGCGGTGCCGTCGATCACCACGCGCGGGGCTGGCCGGGCGATGCCCTGGCCATGCAGCGTGTTGGTCATCACCTCGCGCGCGCCCATCAGCCGGTGGAATGGCCCGCCTTCGGTAAAGCTGACCGGGTGGCGCAGGGCGAACTGTTCCTCCAGCGTACCTTCGGGCGGCATGCGGTGATTCATCCGGCCGGGAAGATCGCGGATTTCGGGATGAAGCGTGCCGCCCATCGCCACGTTCACCTCTTGAAAGCCGCGGCAGATGCCAAGGAACGGCTGGCCCCGGTCAACACAGGCGCGGATCAAGGGCAGCGTGATAGCATCGCGGCAACGGTCAAAGCAGCCATGGGCGGGGGTCGGTTCTTCACCGTACTCGCTGGGGTGGACGTTGGGGCGGCCACCGGTCAGCAGGAACCCGTCGCAGAGTTCCAGAAGTTCTTCAACTGCGACAAGGCGCGGGTCCGACGGGATGATCAAGGGCAGGCAGCCCGCAACCTCGGCCACGGCGGTGGAATTCATCGTGCCTCCGGAATGCACCGGGTAATGGTCATTTAAGAGAAAGCTGTTGCCGATGATCCCGACGACGGGCCGCTGCCCCCTGCCTTGCATTCTTGCACCCTTGAACCTGTTCACAGGTAACAGTCTATCGTCTGGCAACGTTTTGGCAAAGGGTGCGCAGGACAAATCCCGCGCACAGTCCGGCTTCGCAACCGCACAGTGCTGCTTATCCGGGCAGTCTCACGCGGATATGAGTTTCCTTCCCCCGTGGGAAGGTCGCATGAAACCCCTGATGACAACGAAGGAGCTTTCCCAATGACTCGCACCCGCACCCTTGCGCTTTCCGTGGCGTTTGTCGGCGCTGCCGCCGCTTTGGTCGCCACCACGCCCCTTCTGGCGCAGGAAACCATGGACCATTCCGGTCATGGTGCGATGATGGGCGATATGGGGGCATCCTCGATGGCCTTCATGGAAGCCAATGACCGCATGCACAAGGGAATGGCGATCGAGTTTACCGGCAATGCCGATGTGGATTTCATTCGAGGCATGATTCCGCATCATGAGGGCGCGGTCCAAATGGCTCGGATCGTGCTGGAACACGGGTCCGACCCCGAGGTGAAGGCGTTGGCCGAAGCGGTGATCGCGGCTCAGGAAGCCGAAATCAGATGGATGCAGGACTGGCTGGCCGCGAACGGCGGCTGATCGGGCAAACCGGCAGCGTTTGCGTCAGGCGGCCGCTGCCACCGCCTTGACCGCCGCCGCAAGCGCGCCCGGGCCATAGGGAATTTCCAGGGCCTGCATCCCCGCCTCCATCACCCCAAGTGCGCCAAGGGTCATATGGGCATTCACATGCCCCATATGTGCCACGCGCAGGAAACCGTGATAGGCCGGGTCGGTGGACGGGGCCATGCCAAGGCCGATGCCAAGCGTGACGCCCGCCTTCGTCTCGCACCAGTCGCGCAACCGGGTGGCATGGGGCGCACCGAAGCGGGCCGCCGTGACCGACCAGCCCCGGTCGCCCGGATCGGCCACATTCATCGCGATAGCCGGGTTGCCCGCCGACCATGCGTCAAACGCGGCCCAGACCGCGCCTGCCAGCACCCGGTGACGGTTCCAGACCTGCGGCATGCCTTCTTCATGGAGCATGTCCAAGGCCTCACGCAGGCCATAAAGATGGGTGGTCGGCGCGGTGCCGTTCCACAGCTGCCAGAACTCCTCGGCTTCGGCGCGCGGACCCCATGCCCAGTAGGGCGTGGCAAGGTCAGCCCCGGCACAGCGCAGCCGTGCCTGTTCCGAGAACCACACGAAGGCCAGCCCCGGCGGGGTCATCAGCCCCTTCTGGCAGGCCGCAACGGTGACATCGACACCCCATTCATCCATCCGGAATTCGTCGCAGCCCAATGACGCGATGCAATCCACCGCCAGAAGCGCCGGATGCCCCGCCGCATCCATCGCCGCCCGAAGGCGCGGGATGTCGGTCTTGATCGAACTTGCGGTATCGACCTGCGTCGTCAGCACCGCCTTGATCTTGTGGCCGCTGTCAGCCCGCAAGGCCGCCTCGACCCGGTTCATGTCGGCGGGCGCGGACTTGCCGAAATCCAGCACCTCGACATCCACCCCCATCGCCCGCGCGGAATTGGCCCATGAGGTGCCGAACTGCCCCACCGCCAGCACAAGGGCCTTGTCGCCTCGGCTGAACAGGTTGGCATTGGCTGCTTCCCAACCCGCATGCCCATTGCCGATATACATCGCCACATGACCCGTGGTTCCCGCCACCATCCGCAGATCAGGCCAGAGACTTGCGACCATCTCGATCAGATGGCCTTCATAGATGTTGGGCGACCCGCGATGCATTGCCTGCAACACCCGGTCTGGAATGACCGAGGGGCCGGGAATGGCAAGGTAGGGGCGGCCGTTGGCAAGGCTCATGGGTGTCTCCATCTCTGATGCGACATGGCTAGGCCCGCCCGCTGCCCGCGTCAATGCACCGGCCGCGTCAATGGGCGGCCTGCGCGCGGCCTGCTTGAGGCAGGCCCGGTTTCCCGCTAAACCCCCCTTGACCTTGCCCGAAAGGCCCGCCGCCCTTGCAGCCCCCCCGCGCCTATCCATCCCGCGTGCTGTTCAGCCGGTTCTGGCGCAGCTACCTGCGGCCGCATCTGCCCCTGATGGGGCTGGCCTTCCTGCTGATGGCGATCGAGGGATCAACCCTTGGCCTGTTGTCCTACATGATTGAGCCTTTGTTCGATCAGGTCTTTGCCCCCGGTGGATCGGGGGCGCTGATCTGGGTCGGGGGGGCCATTCTGGGGTTGTTCGTGGTGCGCGCCGTCACGTCGGTTCTGGGTCGCTGGCTGCTGGCCCGGGTCAACCAGACGGCGGCGGGGGCGATGCAGGCCGATCTCTTGCGCCATCTGCTGACGCTGGATGCCGGGTTCTTCCAGACCAACTCGCCCGGTCAGTTGATCGAGCGGGTGCAGGGCGACACCCTTGCCGCGCAAGGGGCCGCCACGCTGGTGATCGGCGGGGTCGGGCGTGATCTGGTGTCGCTTCTGGGGCTGTTCGCGGTTGCGATCTACATTGACCCGGTCTGGACCGCCGCTGCCCTGATCGGCACGCCCTTGCTGATGCTGCCGGCCTTTGCGCTGCGCCGCTATATCCGGCGCAAGACCATGCATATGCGCGAACAATCGGGCCTGCGCGCCACAAGGCTGGACGAGATCTTTCACGGCATTCAGGCCGTCAAGCTGAACCGGATGGAGGCCTATCAATCCAGCCGCTTCAAGGCGATCATCGACCAGATCATCCGCGCCGAGGTGAAGACCGCCCTTGGTCGCGCGGCCATGCCGGGCCTTGTCGATGTGGTGACAGGGCTGGGCTTCTTTGTCGTGTTGATCCTTGGCGGGCGCGAAGTGGCCGAAGGCACCCGCACCACGGGTGAGTTCATGGCCTTTTTCACCGCCATGGCACTGACCTTCCAGCCGATCCGCCGTCTGGGCGATCTGGCCGGTCTTTGGCAGGTGGCCGAAGCCAGTCTTGAACGGATCTTCACCCTTCTGGACACCCGCCCCTCTGGCACCCGGCCCGCCGTCAGCCTTGCCCGCCCCGCCCCCGGCGCGCCGGAAATCCGGTTTGAAGATGTCCACTTCGCCTATCCTGACCGCCCGGTCCTGAACGGGCTGACCTTCACGGCTGAGGCGGGCCGCGTCACCGCCCTTGTCGGCAGTTCAGGCGCGGGCAAGTCGACGGTGTTCCAGTTGATCTCGGCGCTGATCGAACCGCAGGCCGGGCGCATCCTGATCGGTGGCGTCGATGTCACCGCGATGAGCCTGTCCGACCAGCGCGCCCTTCTTGCCTCGGTCTCGCAGGATGCGGCGCTGTTTGACGAAACCCTGCGCGAGAACCTGTTGCTTGGCCGCACCGATCTGGGTGCCGCCCGACTTGACGCCGCCTTGTCGGACGCCGAGGTGGCTGGCTTCGTCGCCACCTTGCCCGCCGGCCTCGATACCCCCGCCGGTCCGCGCGGATCGTCGCTTTCGGGTGGCCAGCGCCAAAGGATCGCCATCGCCCGCGCGCTTCTGGCAGATGCACCGGTTCTTCTGCTGGACGAGGCGACCTCGGCGCTGGACACCCGAACCGAGGCGGCGGTCTCGGCCGCGCTGGCCCGGGCGCAGGCGGGGCGAACGACGCTGGTGATCGCGCATCGGCTGTCGACGGTCAAAGGGGCCGACAAGATCCTTGTGCTTGATCAGGGCCGGGTGGTCGAAGAAGGCAGCCATGCCGCGCTTTTGGCCAAGGGCGGGCTTTATGCACAACTGCATCAGGCACAGTTGCGTGACTGATCTTTCGCCCGCCCCGATCCGCGCCTAGGATCACGGCCATGGAACGAAACACCCCCGGCGAAGCCGCACCCGACCGCACCCTTTGGGCCGTGACTGGCCCCGATGCGCTGACCTTTCTGCAAGGGCTGGTCTCCAACGACCTACGGCCCCTTGAGGCCGCACCCGGCATCGTCTGGGCCGCACTTCTGACCCCGCAAGGCAAGTATCTGGCCGATTTCTTCGTGGTCCGCCCTGCGGCGACCACGGCAGACGACGGACTTCTGATCGACATCGCCACGGCGCTTGCCCCAGCCACCCTGCGTCGGCTGACAATGTATCGGCTGCGCGCAAACGTGCAGATCGCACCCGCAGCGCTTCATGTGCAGCGCGGGCTTGGGGAGGCCCCGCCCGGCGCCCTGCCCGACCCGCGCCACGCAGCCCTTGGCTGGCGGGCATGGACCACGGCCCCCGGCACCGCGCCCGCCATCGACTGGGGCCGGATCCGCGTGGAACACCTGATCCCCGAAAGCGGGGTCGAGCTGATCCCCGACGACAGCTACATCCTTGAAGCCGGATTCGAACGCCTGCACGGCGTCGATTTCCGCAAGGGCTGCTATGTCGGGCAGGAAGTGACCGCGCGGATGAAGCACAAGACCGAACTGCGCAAGGGTCTGGCGCGCGTGGCCATCAACGGCAGCGCCCCGATTGGCACCGAGATCACCACCGCAGGCAAAACCATCGGCCAGCTTTTCACCCAAAGCGGCGGGCAGGCCATCGCCTATCTGCGCTTTGACCGGATTGCCCCGGTCATGCAGGCAGGCGAGGCCATCCTTCGTCCGCTGGATTGAAGCCAGGCATATTTACAGAAAATTCCTGGCCGCCGAGGTTCAGGCGCGTTCGGAATATTCCATCAGTTCCGTATGGACGATGATCATCTCATCCACGTTGATGAAGGGCGGCACCATGACCCGCACGCCATTGTCCAGCACGGCGGGCTTGTAGGATTTGCTGGCGGTCTGGCCGTTCTGCACTGGCTCGGTTTCGACCACCTTGCAGGTCACCTTTTGCGGGATGGTCACGTTCAGCGGTTCCTCGCCGAAATACTGGACCGACACCGTCATGCCGTCCTGCAAGAACGGGCGCCGGTCGCCCAGCAGTTCGGCATCCAGTTCGATCTGCTCGTAGGTCTGGCTGTCCATGAACACCAGCCGCCCGTCGGTCTCATACAGGAACTGCTGGTCCTTCATCTCAAGATCCACCCGTTCGACCTTGTCTTCCGACCGGAAGCGTTCGTTCAGCTTCCTGCCGTCGCGCAGGTTCTTCAATTCCACCTGTGCGAAGGCGCCACCCTTGCCGGGCTTGACGTGGTTGACCTTGACCGAGGCCCAAAGCCCGCCGTCATGTTCCACGATTGTCCCGGGGCGGATTTCGTTTCCGTTGATCTTCGGCATTGGGGGCCAAACCTTCGCGCAATGGTTGCTAAATCTTAAGCGGTCCCTATATATGGGCTTACGCATCCGGGCAAGACGACTAAATACAGGGGTTGCAAAGCTGACCTATGCATTAAGCGCATAGCAGCCATTCGAAAACTGAACCCCCGAATCGTATTCAAACCGTTACAACCCACGGACGCCAAGAAAGACAAGAGCAAGAATAAGGGAACATCCGATGCTGGATTCCATCGACAGCACCGCTTTCAACTTCGAACAAGGCCAGCGTGCGCGCAAACTCTTTGCGGCCGTGGTTCTGGCTGCGCTGGATGATGCCATCGCGGATGACAAGAAATACGGCAACGGCCCCGACCAGATCGCCCGCTGGGCGCGCTCGCGCGACGGGCGTGAAGTGTTGTCCTGCGCCGGGATCGACCCGAATGAGCGCGTTGTGAAGGGCCTCATGGAATTCGTGTCCAAGGGCGTGCGCACCAGTGTTGCGCTCAGCCGCGAAGAATCCGAACGGCGCCATGCGCTTGAGGCAGAGCAGGCCGAAGCCGCCTGAAAGCCGGACGCCCGGTCTACGAATTGAAAAACGCGCCCAATTCGGGCGCGTTTTGCTTTTTCTGACCCGGCAGAACTGCGAGTCAATCCAGCGATTTTGCCGTCAAGGCACGGTTGATTTCCGCACGCACCAGCTTGCGGACGTTATGAGTGATCCGCTCGCCAAGCACGCCCTGAAGCTCTTCGCGGATCAGCATGCGCACGATCTGGCTCAGCGCGTCCTCGTCCAGCACAGTCACCGGGTTGCCATCCTGATCGGTCAGCACCTCGGCCATGCCGCTTGCCGCGAGCCCGGATGTCGGACTCTGTTCTTCGTCCTCAACCGGCCCGACCAGACCATAGTTGGCCGCAAGATCCACTTCAGGTTCCGCCAGATCCACTTCAGGTTTCGGCAGTTCCACTTCAGGTTCCGGCAGATCCCTGGCCGACCCGGCATCGGCCGACTCTACGGTCTCAAGATCCGATGCCGGAGGTCCGCTGACAGACGCGTCGGCCTCCGATGGTTCAGTATCTGCGAGCGCGCAATCTGCCGGTTCTGCATCTGAATGGCAGGACTCCGGGGCATCGACAGCCGCCCCCCCGGGCTGGCCTTCGTCGAGAGACACACCTGCGGCGGCAGCTTTTGCGGCGCTGCGGTGGATCGCCACAAAGGGAACCGGCTCGTCATCCGCAACGCTGTCCTGATCCTGCCCCCAGGTTGCGGGATCCAGATCGCCAGCGGCGGGCAGCACGTCATCGGCCAGCACCAGTTCGGCCTCTTCGGCACCAAGCGCCAATTCGGCAAGGGCGGGTTCAGGTTCGCTCCAGAAAGCGTCTTCCCATTCCCCGTCGACAACATGCAGCGGGGCTTCGGGATCTTCAGACGTCATCAGATCGGCCATCGGGGCTTCCGGGGCGGCTTCCGGGGTGGCTTCCGCGACGAGTTCGGATGCCCCGACCTCCGCCAAGACCTCGACCTCGCCCGCCGAGGCGTCAAGTATCAAGGAAGAAGCAGCTTCCGGGACAGGTGCTTCCTGCGGAAGGGAAGCTTCCGGTGCAGCGATTTCATCCACTGAAACTTCCGGCTCCGAGACAACCCGCAAGGCTGGCGTCAGCAATAGCCTGTCCTGCCCCAGATCCCGCGACACCGGGCGTGGCCGCGCCTCAGGCGAAATCAGCCTGCGGACCGAGGAAACCACATCCTCGATATCATCGGTGCTGAGAGGCTCTGACATCCGCGCCTTCCGTTATCGTCCGCGCATCCTGAAGATTAGCTTAACCCGCCAACCCCATGCAGAGCAACGAATTTCGCTCACGCTCATCAAGCCGCAGAATCAGTTGCCGATCTTTTCCAGAATGCGGTCCAGCTTCTTGCCTTGTGCCGAATGCGCCGGCGCCCGCTTGACCGTATCGAAATAGGCCTTGGGGTCATAGGTGGCGATGCCAAGTTGCAGGTGATCGACCGTCAGAAGGCCCATGGTGGAAAGCACCTGATACACGCCGACATAGCGCTGTGCCTCGGCCTGAAGCCGCGCGTTGCGGGCATCCAGCAGTTCCTGCTCGGCATCCAGCACATCCAGCGTCGTGCGCGCACCTGCCGCCGCTTCTTCGCGCACACCGTCAAAGGCGGTCTGCGCGGCGCGGATCTGCTGGTCCGACGCCTGAATCGACGCAGCCGAAACCGCAAGATTGGCCCATGCCACGCCCACATTCTGCAACACGCCGACCGCAGTCTGCTGCAAGGCGGCGCGCGAGCGGTCCTTGCCAGCCAAGGCCTGACGGATCAACGAGGAAAGCCGTCCGCCGGCATAGATGGTCTGGTTGAAAGTCAGGCCCACGCTTTGCGTGCTATTGCCGTCCTGATCAAGTCCGATCGAAGCCCCTGCCCCCACCGTAGGCAGCGTCGCGGCCTTGCTCAGATCCACCTGAAGATCGGCAACTGTCACAAGATGCTGGGCCTGCAAGATAGCGGGATGGGTCGAGCGTGCCACGCTTTGTGCCGCTTCCAGACTGTGCGGCAGCGCGGGCGATTTAGGCAATGCCGCGAGCCGGCCCGGATAGGCACCGGTCGCGGCCTTGTAGGCCTCGCGCGCGATCATCAGACTGCCTTCAGCCGAGGCCAGAGCCGAGCGTGACGCTGCAAGGCGCGCCTGCGCAATCGCTACATCTGTCCGCGTCGTCTCGCCCACCTCGAACCGGGCTTCGGCAGCGCGCAGTTCCTGAGTGATCAGGCGAAGGTTGCTTTGCCGCAGCGCCACCACTTCCTGTGCCAGCCGGACATCGACATAGGCCGATACAGCAGCCAGCAGCACCTGCTGTTCGACATCGACCAGCGCCTGCCGTGTCGCCAGAACGCTTTCACGAGCAATCTCGATTCCAAGTTGGTTGCGGCCAAAGTCCAGCAGGGTCAGGTCGGCACTCAGCGTCAGGGATGAAGTCAGCCCCTCGTTTACCGTCAGAGCATTCACCTCTGTCCGGCTCCATCCCGCCCGACCGGTAAATGCCACAACCGGCCGCAGCGTCGACACGGCCTGAGCCACATCCTCATCTGCCGCGCGCAGTACCGCGCGGTTCTGGTCCAGAAGGTTGGAGTTGCGATATGCCGCGATCAATGCATCGGCAAGCGTTTCAGCCCCTGCCACCGGCGCGGCCAGAACCCCGGCCACTGTCACCGCCATTGCCTTACACCAAGCGCGCATCCCGTTTCGCCTTTCCTTGGCCTGCGCGATCGGCGCAGGCGGTCCAATCAGTCATCCGGCAGGGTCCAGACCCGGGCCAGACAAAACACGCACCATCCTAAAGGACGAAGGCACGCGCCTTGCGAAAGCCATCCAGCACCGGGGCTGTGGCATTGAAGGACGAACGCCAGCTGACGCCACCTTCACTCTTGAATCCGATCATGGCAGTCCCAAGCGCACCATCCATGAAGATGGCACCGATCCGGCCGCCGTCCTTGAGCTGGTGCAAAAGCGACTCTGGCACCGTCTCGACCCCGCCCTGAATGGTGATGACATCGTAGGGCGCATGTTTGGGTGCGCCCGTCACCAGCGGACCGGCGATCACCAGCGCATTGTCCACGCCTTCTTCGGACAGAAGACGCTGCGCGTCGGCGGCCATAGCCTCGTCTTGCTCGACGGCAACGACGGTATCGGCAAGGTGGGCGATGACGGCCGCGCTGTAGCCAAGACCGCAGCCCAGATCCAGAACCAGTTCATCAGGCTGAATATCCAGCGCGTCCAGCAGCTTGGCAAGTGTCCTGGCCTCAAGCATGACCCGGCCCGCGCCGATTGCAAGGTTTTCGCCCACATAGGCCGCCTCGCGACGATCATCGGGAACATAGACTTCGCGCGGGACTGACAGCATCGCATCAATGATCGGAAACTTCGTCACGTCCGACGGGCGGACCTGCGTATCCACCATCATCACGCGACGGCTGGCAAATTCACTCATTCTCAACTCATCGGGCTGGACATCTTCATATTTCTCTTGCCACAGAACCATGACCGTCGCAACGGGCGATGTCCGTCATTTCATGGATCCGGCCCGAAACACCTGGCCGGGGCTATCAGGCGTCACTTTCCGCGCCATTTGCCCGGTCCGGACGCCAGCCGACAGCCTTTTCCCCAAGCCGGCGGAACTTGTCCGAAGTCTGGGTCAGCCGCCCGCGCCATTCGGCGTTCGGCTCTTGCCCCTCAGTCACCTTGAAAAACACCTGCAACATGCAGGCGACAGCGAAGGGCTCGATCAGGGCAACCTTTGTGGCCCAGGCGAAGACGATGGCAAAGATGAACATTCCGGCGCTGCTTTCCCCCGGCAACAGCCAGACCACGGCCGCTGCGGGAGCCAGCATGGCCACGAAGACCAGCACCGCCAGCGCCCATGTGATCAGCGTCAACCATGCAGCGTTCACCAGCATCGGGCGCGCGTTCTGGGCATAAAGCACCAAGCCGTCATGCGCCGCTTCCCAAGCGTTTTCCGACCGGGTGCGGATCGCGTGGCCAAGGATCACCTCATCCACCAGCCCGACCGCCAGCCGCAGATAGGCCCGCACTGCGCCCATGATCCGGTCAAGCCCGGGAATCGGCAGGATGAACAGCAATCCTTGCACCAGCCCGGTCACAACGTTGATCACCCCCTTGATCAGCTGATCCAGCGCAAAAAGCGCCGAGGCCTGACCGAAGCGATCGGTAACCACCGTTCGCGCATAGGCAATCTGCCCCTGCCCGCCCGGCACCTGCTTGCCGTCCAGAAGTTCCACCATTACCGCGATATGGCCGGCCTTGACGATGTAAAGCAGGTAATCGCGCAGAAAAAAGATCACCCCGGCAGTCAGACCGAACCCGGCCACCCCACCCCAGAAGGTGCTGGTCGCCCTGAAGTCCTCATCCCCGAGCAAGCCGACGCCGTAGCCGACACCCGCCCCGGTTCCGGTGATGACGATCAGTGCCGCCGTGATCCCGAAATAGACGATGACCCGAAAGATCACGAAAGGCGCTGTCTGCGCCATAAGGCCCAATGCCTTGAAAACGCTAAAATCCCACATACCGATACCTCAAATTGCCTTGAGGGCAACCTGACCCCGCATGCGCAAAAAAGCAAGCCTCGGATCGGCCGGATCAGACCAGCTTCGGTCGCGTCAGAGGTACCGGCTTTTGCCCCAGCCCGGCGCCAAGTCCACGCATGGTCTGTGCAATATCGGCGGCGGTCAGCCCGGCTTCGGCATACATTTCCGCCGGACTTGCCTGATCAATGAACTTGTCGGGCAGCGTCAAGGTGCGGATCAGGCGGCCCCGGTCAAGCCCGCCCGAGCCTGCCAGATAATGCAGCACCTGCGCGCCAAATCCGCCATGCGCGCCTTGTTCCAGCGTGACGAGCCCGGCATGCGTCTCGATCAGCCGGTCGATCAGGGCGGTGTCCAGCGGCTTGGCAAAGCGGGCGTCGGCCACGGTGATCTTTAGCCCCTCCTCGGCCAGCATTTCGGCGGCCAGAAGCGCCTCGGACAGATGCGCGCCGAAAGACAGGATCGCCAGACTGTCACCTTCCCGCACAACCCGGCCCTTGCCGATTTCCAGCGGGACGCCCGTTGCTGGCATTTCCACCCCGGCCCCTTCGCCGCGCGGATAGCGAAAGGCGATCGGCCCGCTGTCATGCTGGACGGCGGTGGCAATCATGTGGACCAGATCGGCCTCATCCCCTGCCGCCATAACGGTCATGTTCGGCAGGCTGGCCAGAAAGCCGATGTCAAAGGCCCCGGCATGGGTCGCCCCGTCCTGCCCGACCAGCCCGGCCCGGTCGATGGCGAAGCGCACCGGCAGGTTCTGCAAGGCCACGTCATGCACGATCTGGTCATAGCCGCGTTGCAGGAAACTGGAATAGATCGCGCAGAAAGGGCGCATGCCCGATGCGGCAAGGCCTGCCGCAAAGGTCACGCCATGCTGTTCGGCAATGCCGACGTCAAACACCCGGCCCGGAAACCGCTTGGCCATGATATCAAGCCCCGTGCCGCCCGGCATCGCCGCCGTGATTGCCACGATCTTCGGATCGCTTGCCGCCATCCTGGTCAGCGTATCGCCAAAGACCTGCGTATAGCTGGGCGCGTTCGACTTGCCCTTGACCTGCGCGCCGGTGGCCACGTCGAACTTGGCCACCCCGTGATACTTGTCATCCGCCCCTTCGGCCGGGCCGTAGCCCTTGCCCTTGACGGTCACGCAATGGATCAGCACCGGCCCCGACGCCCGGGCCTTGGCCGCCCGCAGCGTGGCCAGAAGCTGGCCCATGTCATGCCCGTCGATCGGGCCGATGTATTCAAAGCCGAATTCCTCGAAAAGCGTGCCACCGCCCGGCATGCCGGTCACCAGCGCCCGCGCCCGCCGTGCGCCATCGCGGACCGGACCCGGCAATGCTGCCTCCAGCCCCTCTGCGGCGGCGCGCAGCATGGCAAGGGGGCCTTTCTCGGCAATCGCGTTCAGATAGGTGGACATCGCCCCGACCGGCGGCGCGATGGACATGTCATTGTCGTTCAGGATGACGAACAGCCGCTCTTTCAGATGCCCGGCATGGTTCATCGCCTCATAGGCCATGCCCGCCGTGATCGCCCCGTCACCGATGACGGCGATGGTATCGCCCACCGGCATCCCCATCTGCCGCCCCATCGCAAACCCGAGGGCGGCCGAGATCGAGGTGGAACTATGCGCCGCGCCGAACGGGTCAAAATCGGATTCCGACCGTTTGGTGAACCCGGAGAGCCCGCCCTTTTGCCGCAGCGTCCCCATGCGGTCGCGCCGCCCGGTGATGATCTTGTGCGGATAGCACTGATGGCCCACGTCCCAGATCAGCTTGTCGAAGGGCGTGTTGAAGACGGCGTGGATTGCCACGGTCAGTTCAACCACCCCCAGAGAAGACCCCAGATGCCCGCCGGTGCGGCTGACCGTCTCGATCGTGTCTTGCCGCAACTCTTGCGCAAGCAGGCCAAGTTCGGCATCGCTGAGCGGCTTCAGATCGGCCGGACAGGCCACTCGGTCGAGGGTCGGAGTGCGGCTGATCTGGTCCATCGAAGCCTCCTTTAAAGAAAAAAGTGCCGTGCGGAAGTGACCCACACGGCACCAGGTTCCTGTCGCCAACAGGAAGGGAACCGGGCTGTGGTTGCGCCCCGGAACCGGGCTGGCAATCGCCCGGATGGAAATGCGGGGGGCGAAAGCTCCGCCCCCCGATGCTTGGTTCAGACCGTCTGCGAAGCCTCGACCAGCACAAGGCTGCTCCAGGTGTTCGGGTCCGGCGCCTGCTTGCTTTCTTCGGGCAACAGCAGGCCAACAGCGTAGATCACCCCGAACACCAGACCGATGGCGAGGACAAAGGCTGCGGCCATGCCGGCCCCCTTCATCATCTGACCAAGGCCCCAGTAGGCAAGGCTGGCAAAGCGCCCTTCGCGGAAATAGTCGTCAGACATTATCGCTCTCCTCAGTTCATCGGCGCGTAGCCGTGGTCCTGCGCCCAGACATACCAGTTGTCGACAACCGTGCCTGTCAGCAGGATCCCGATGCCGCCCGTAAGGGTGACAAGGATCGCAAACCACCAGGCCCAGCGGTGAATGCCCTCCATCGTGGCATTGAACCCCATCGTCCAGCGCCAGAACAAGGCGGCGCGCTCGGATGCGGTCCCCCGGTCGGCAATCTGTTCAAGCTCCCGGTCGCCGCCAAAGCGGCTGACAGCCAGGATCGTTGCCCCGTGCATCGCAAACAGCAGGGCCGACCCGTACAGGAAGACGATGCTGAGCGCGTGGAACGGATTGTAGAACAGGTTGCCGTAGGTCAGGCTGAAGTTGTTGGTCCAGTCGAGGTGCGTGAAGATGCCGTAAGGCACCGCCTCGCTCCATGATCCCATCAGGATCGGCCGGAACAGGCCCAGAACCAGAAACAGCCAGATGGCAGAGGCAAAGGCCCAGCACACATGCTTGCCCATGCCAAGGGCTTGCGCCCGCAGATAGCTGCGCACCCACCAGGCCAGCACAGAGACCAGCAGGAAGAACGAAGCGATCAGGAAGTAGCCGCCTTCCGCAATCGGCGGGAAGCGCAGGCCATATTCCGGCGATGGCGGGTCCAGCGACAGCCAGAACAGGTCACGCAGGAAGACGGCGGGGTTGAAGCCGGCCTGATGCCAGAACCACGCGCCCACCATGGTGAACCACACGACCCCGGCAAACAGCGAGATCACGCCCATCGTGCCAAGATAGACGGGCCCAAGCTGGGCGTTGCCGAACCAGCCCGCCAGCGTCGAGAAACTGGCACCGCGGGTCCGGTTGGCCAGATCCACGCCCTCGACCAACCCCATTTCCGGGGCGCCGCGAACCTGCACCTGGTTGAAGATGTTCTGATACTCAGCCATTTACGCCTCCCGCAATGTCAGCCCACCACGGCAGCTCCAGCCACCAATCCCACCAGACGACCCACTGGTCGAACCAGATGGTGCCTGAAATCACGATGCAGATCGCGCTCCAGAACCCCGCGTTCAGCGCCAAGAGAAGGCCAAGGCGGTGGATGCCCAGCGTCCCGACCGAATAGCCGATGAAATCGCGGAAGAAGGTGTCTTCATGATCCGGCGTCCGCATTTCCTTGCCCTTTTCAGGATTTGCCGCGGACAGGATCAGACCGCCGTGCAGCGCAAGGGCCAGCGCGTTGGTGAAGAAGAAGCTCACCGCGATCATATGGGCCGGGTTGTAGTGGAAATTGCCGTAGGTGTAGCCCGTGTTCGACACCCAATCGAGGTGCGTCCAGATCCCGTAGGGAAAGGCATAGCCCCAGGCCCCCATCAGAACCGGCCGGATCACGACAAGGGTGACATAAGCGAAGATCGCCACGCCGAAGGCGAATGGCACATGGTAGCCCATCCCCAGCTTGCGGCAGATTTCCACCTCGCGCAGCGCCCAACTCACAAAGGCGCAGATCGCGCAGATCGTGATCAGTTGCCAAAGCCCACCATCGCGCAACGGCGCAAAGGAAAGCCCGTATTCGACAGCCGGCGGGTCGATCGAGATCAGCCAGGGGTTCCAGACCCCTTCCAGCGCCGTGCCGTAAAAGATCAGTATCGTCCCGAGGGTGGCAAAGAAGAAAGTCGTCACGCCGAAGAACCCGACGTAGAACGGCCCCACCCAGAAGTCGAACAGGTTACCGCCGACCAGCGTGCCACCCGGCACGCGGTATTTTCGTTCGAAGCTGAGCAGTGCCATGCTTCTTTCTCCGCTTTGTCCGGGGTCGCGCATCGGGCGCGGGACGCGAGTTCCCGGAATGTGATGTCCCTTTGAATGTGGCGGGCGGCGGCGGTAAGACCGCCGCCCGCAACGAAGGCCGTGGCCTAGTTGGCAGCTTGCGCGGCGATTGCGCGCGCACCGGCTTCTTCAAGCCAGTTGTAGCCAGGCGTGCTCAGGAGCACGAGGTGGATCATCGCTGCCAGCAGGAACAGGAAAACGCCCTGCGCAACGAACACCCTGCGGGGGTCGAAGATCAGCCAGATTTTGTAGAACTTGGACATGTCTTGTTCCTCCTCAGAACCACGGACGCCAGATGAACACCGCCAGATGAGCGACCACGGCTACGGCCGTGAACAGCCAAAGCCCGCTCATGTAGACGGAGTGCAGCTCTTGCGCCTGCTCGTCGGTGAGACCTGTGAAACTCAGGTCGGATTTATCAGCCATGTTATCCTCCGAAGGGGTTGACTGACGCCGCATACCCTGCGGCTGGGTTCACGGGTTGGCTGCATGCCTTCCCGAGTTTCTCCGCACCCCCACCAGATAGACGGAGGGGATACGGTGAATGGTTTTTCCGGTGGTGTGGGCGCACATCCCACCGGAAGATCGAGCTGCCGGGTTCCGGGTCCGGCAAAGCGCACTCCCCGCGCCGGTCGGGCGCGAAAAGCGGAATTTGGCGGCCTTACGGCCGGAAGATCGCCGGGGTGATAGCCCCGGCTTCGCGCCAGGCGCGGGCCAGGGGGCCATGCACCGGTAGATGGCGGTCACGGACCAGCGCGATGACCCAGGCAATGGCGGCAAACGGGATCGCCACCATGAAGATCAGCGCGAAGTAGACGTAGAATTCGGCCCGCGGCGTGCGGTGGCCATGGCTGGTGCCGTGGCTGTCGTCATGTCCGCCAACAGTGTGATCACTCATTGGACCTCTCCCTTGTTTGTCGTTTGGGCAGCCGTTGCGCGTTCCCCGCGCAGGGCAGCCACGAATTCGAAGACCACCCGTTCAGCGCCCTGGTCGAGGGCGGATTTCTCCGCCGCGTCGCGCAGGGTCCGCGCTGCTGAAATCCGCGTCAGGATGGGATGCTCGGACACGATCCGGTCCAGTTCCGCCTGTGCATCGACATCCCAGGGGAAATCGCGGCGCAAAGTCGTGGGGGTGGCGGCGGCACTATCCATCTCTGTCCCAAGCGGCAGGATGTGGAACAGCGCGTCAAAAAGGCCGTTGCAGACCTCTTGCAACAGGTAAACCGCGCCGGCGTAACCCATGAAGGGCGTTCCCGTGGCCCGCCGGATGGCGGCACCGGGAAAGCTGGCCGGGATGAAACTTGGCGCCGGGCCATGCCCGCCCTTCATCTCGGCCAGATACATCTTCTCGTTGATCGACCCCATGACGATCAGCGGCCGGTGCTGGCGCAGGCCAGCACGCACGGCCTCATTGTTCGTCTTGGTCCCCGCCACACGCGACACCGCAAGCGCGCAGGGCAGGCCCAGATCTGTTTCCAGATAGTTGCGAATACCCCGGGTATAGGTGTCATTCGCCACAATCGCGAAACTTGCCGTGGCAAAGAAATCCTGCGTTACGGACCGCCATAGATCCCACAGGGGCTTCAGCGTGGAATGTTTTTCCTGCGCGATGAAAGGCTCCGGGTCCAGCCCCAGCATCTCACCCAACTGGCGCAGGAACCTGGTCGTCGATTCAAGCCCGATCGGCGCTTGCAGGTAGGGCTTGCCCAGACATTCCGCCAACCCCCGGCCAAACTCGCGATACATCACCACGTTGGCGTCGGCATTGACCAGATTGCGCATCTCGGCCAGGTGCGCGCCAAGCGGCATCACCATGTTGACCTCGGCCCCGATGCCTTCGACCAGACGGCGGATTTCGTGCAGATCGCTGGCCATGTTGAAGGTGCCATACATCGGCCCAAGGATGTTGACGCGCGGCTTGTCATGGGCTTCGCGCGCCTTTTCCGGCGGCATCCGGCCCTTGGTCATCCCGAACTCGGTGAAGATCCAGGTCATCGCGCGGTCGGCGCATTGCCACTGGTCTTCGTCAATCGTGCGCGGCAGGAAGCGCTGAATGTTCGTCCCCTGCGGCGTCACACCGCCGCCGATCATCTCGGCAATCGACCCGGTCACGACCACGGCAGGCAGCGCCGGATCGAGCGTCTTCCACGCCCGCGCCATCGAAGCCTCGGTGCCAGAGGTCATCTCATCCTCGCCCAGCCCCGTCACCACGATCGGCAGCTCATGCGGCGGCAATGCGTCGGTGTAGTGCAGCACGGACGTCACCGGCAGGTTTTCACAGCCCACCGGCCCGTCGATCACCACCTGCAAGCCCTTGACGGCACAGAAGGCATAGATCGCCCCCCAGTAGCCGCCAGCCCGATCATGATCCTGCACCAGCATCAGATCATCTCCTCGGCCTTGGCGGCTTTCGCTGCCTTGTCGAGTTTCTTTTGATGGATCGCCCGGAAATCGGGGCGCAGGTTCGGCGCACCTTCCCAGATGCCGGCCGTATCGCCGGTGCCGACGCCTTCAAAGAAGTCCTTCATCCCCTCCATCCGGGCCTTGCCCGCGATGGCGGCATTGACCACCTGCGCAAGCGACCCGGCACCCGCAGGCCCCATCAGGGGACGGGCGGAGATGAGGTTCGTGAAGTAAAGCGATGGAATCGCCTGTTCTTTCGCCTTTTGCACTACCGGCGTTGTGCCAACGGCGAGGTCAGGCTTGAACGCCTCGATCGCGGTCAGGTCATCCTCAAGGCTGGCGCGGAACTTCACCACCACGCCCTTGGCCTCCAGCCAGTCGCGGTCAGCGGCCGACCATTCGTTGCGCGCGCATGCCGTGCCGACATAAGGCACATCCGCGCCGCTTTCGATCAGCAGGCGCGCGACAAGGAGTTCTGAGCCTTCGTAGCCCGACAGCGTGATCCGTCCCTTGATCGGCGTGGCGGCAAGCGCCGCCCTGATCGCAGGCCCAAATGCGTTCTGCGCGTCGGCCACCTTTTCGGCAGCAATTCCATAAGCTTCGCCGATGGATTTCAACCAGCCCATCGTGCCGTCATAACCGACCGGAGCCGATCCCACGACGCCGCGACCAGCCGCCTGAAACTCCCGGATTGCCGCCGTGTAGAAGGGGTGGATCGCGGCGACGACGCCGCAATCCAGCGCCGCATAAAGCTCCCGCCACTCGCGGCAAGGCACCACAGGGCCAGCGGCCAAACCCATGGGCGCCAGCATCGCGCCAATCATCATCGGGTCGGCGGGGAACATCTCGCCCAGCAGGGCCACGGCCGGGCGGTCGGAACGGCCGCGCTCGGGGGCCTGAACCGGCCCGGCCTCAACCTCGGCGCGGGCGTATTTCAGCATGGCGCCAGCCAGCACGTCCTTGGCCTCGGCATGGGTCGGCACGCCAAAACCCGGAACGTCGATGCCGACAATGCGCACACCGTTGATTTCGCTTGGCAGCAGCTTCAAGGGAACGCCGGAAGCCGTTGGAACACATAGGTTTGTTACCACCACTGCGTCATAGCGATCCGGGTCTGCCAGTTCATGCACGGCGTCGCGGATGTCTTCGAACAGCTTCCCCGTGACCAGCGATTCCGAGTTGAAAGGGACATAGCCAACCGACCGCCGCGCGCCGTAGAAGTGGCTTACAAAGGTCAGGCCATAGACACAGCACGCCGACCCCGAAAGCACCGTCGCCACCCGCCGCATCCGCAGGCCGACGCGCAAGGATCCAAAAGCCGGACACATGGATTGTGGTTTATCATGAGGGCCTTGCGGGTAATCCTTCGCGTAACCGTCAAGGAGTTCCGAGTTCCCCGCCGCCCGCGCCGCCGCCTCCATCTGCGTGGCACCAGCGTGGCATCCCATGCCATCCGTCAGGCCCTGGCCCTCGACCCCGGCGGCAAGGCTTTCGCCCCCCGACATCGGGGCAAGATCGACCGGAGCATGCCGGAGGCCATCGGTCATTTGCTGACCTTACGGGCTTCCAGCGCCTTCAGCGCGGCTTCCACTGCAGCAAGGGCTTCAAGATCACACATTATCATACACCACTTCCAACGAGGGCTTCACGGCGGCGTTCTTGCCGCGCATGTCGGCGTCCGAGGCAGGCATCAGGACAAAATCCGCCCCCGTCGCCTCGGCGCTGAACAGGCCAAGCAGGCCGTCTTGCGACAGCGGGGCCGGACGCACGGGCGGCGCTTCGGCCACGGCAATCCCAAGCGCCTCGAACATCGGCCCCCATTGGGATTCGTAGCTGCCAACGATCTGATAATTCGCCGATTTCTTGCGCAGGTCATCATCCTGCGGGATCGCGGCCAGAACCGGGATGCCCACGGCATCAGCAAAGGCCGAAGCCTCGCCCGTGCCGTCATCCTTGTTGATTACCAGCCCGGCGATGCCGACATTCC
The DNA here is from genome assembly GCF_030373185.1 of Tabrizicola sp. Classification (GTDB taxonomy): domain Bacteria; phylum Pseudomonadota; class Alphaproteobacteria; order Rhodobacterales; family Rhodobacteraceae; genus Tabrizicola. The sequence goes on along the minus strand of NZ_JAUCZH010000001.1, from coordinate 341,797 downwards.
CACCCAGCTTGCGGAAATATTCCACTGCCGAACAGACGTTGTTGGCGACATACAAGGATTGCAGGTCGTTCGAGGCGACCAGGATCACCTTTTGGGCCATGTCGCGGGCAATTGGCAGACCGAAGCCGCCGCAGACCACGTCGCCCAGAAAGTCGAGCAGGACATAGTCGAAGTCCCAGTCATGGAACCCGAGTTTTTCAAGGAGTTCAAAGCCGTGGATGATCCCGCGACCTCCACAGCCCCGCCCGACTTCCGGCCCGCCCAGCTCCATCGCGAAAACGCCACCGCGCTTGAAGCAGACATCGCCGATCTTCACCTCCTCGCCCGCCAGCTTCTTGCGAGTCGAGGTCTCGATGATCGTCGGGCAGGCCTTGCCGCCAAAGAGCAGCGACGTGGTATCCGATTTCGGGTCGCAGCCGATCAGCAGCACGCGCTTGCCCATCTCGGCCATCATGTGGCTGAGATTGGCCAGAGTGAAGGACTTGCCGATCCCGCCCTTGCCATAGATCGCGATGATCTGGGTCTTCTTTGACGGCGGATCCTGGGGGATTTCCAGCGTCGGCTCTTCATGGGCTTCATCACGCAGACGGGTGGCGAAGTCCTTCAGGTTCGGAACGTCGTTCATGCGTGGCCCTTCCAGTCGAGAATCATTTTCAGGCAGCCCGCATCGGTGAAAGCGGTCTCGTAGGCCTCGGCCGCATCGGCAGCGGGGCGTGAGTGGGTGATCAGACCGGCCAGTGACAGCGCGCCGCTTTCGATCAGCGCGCGGGTGGCGGTCAGGTCTTCGGGCGCCCATTCGCTGGCAATCCGGAAACGGGCTTCCTTCATGAAGGCGGGCGGAAAGGCAAAGGCGACGGGCTCGGTGTAAAAACCGGCCAGTACGATTTCACCGCCTTTTTGCAGGCGCATGACCAGTTGATCCAGGAGGCCGGGCGCGCCAGAGGCGTCATAGATCGCGCGGTAGTCGCGGCGGGCGTCATCTTCCGGGGCTATGACCGGATAGCTGGTCGCCCCATCGCGGCGCGTCGGGTTGGTTTCCCACACGGTCGGCGCGGGGGCGCCTGCGGCAAGGGTCAGGCGGGCCAGAAGCCGGCCGAGCGTGCCGTGACCGACGATAAGATCGGGAAGCGCGGTGTTGAACCCCGCCAAGGCATGACGGGCCGTTGCGGCCAAAGCCAGCAGCGCGCCTTCTGCCCCCATGCCAGCATCGATCCGAGCCACACGGGCGGCCTTGGTGACCAGATGCCGCGAAGCGCCGCCGAACAGGCCGCGCACGTTGCCGGTGAAGCAGTTTGCGCCGGGAACAAAGACCGCCTCGCCGACGCGAAAGCCTGAGCTTTCGCCCGCCTCGACAACCAGACCTGCGGCCTCATAGCCCGGGACCAGCGGATAGCCCATGCCGGGAAAGGGCGGCATCGTGCCGGACCAGAACAGCTTTTCGGTACCGGTGGAAATGCCAGAGTGCTGAACCTCGACCACCAGATCATCCGGGCCGGGCGACACAAGGCCAAGGCTTTCAAGCCCCAACTTCCTTGCGCCCTGCAGGATCACCGCTGTCGTTTGCACTGTCCCGTCCCCCCGAAAGCGATTTGCAGACCCCATGGCCGGCTGGCTCTCTTGCTGTAAGTCTAGCCTTACAATCCGGACTGTCAATTTAATTAGACAGTTTCGGAGCGGAATCTCGGGGCCTGGTTGCACAAAGGGCCGATGTCACGAAGGGGCGCAGGCTGCGGGCGGGGGTGATTTCCACGAATCCGGCGGCCTCAAGAAGCGCCGCAATCTCTGCGCCCGACCGGGTGCGCCCGGTTCCCATGGCGAGGGTGTAAACGGTAAAGTACACATCCGTCGCCGGATCAGGCCGGGTGCCGCCCGACATGGGTTCCGAGATGATCAGCCGCCCGCCGGCGGGCAGGGCCTGAAAGGCATTGGCCAACAGCGCCGCCACCGTGGCATCGCTGTGGTCATAAAGCACCCGGATCAGGCTGATCCCATCGGCACCTGCCGGCAGGGGATCATCGCGGAAGCTGCCGGGAACAATAGCCACATCGGCCCCAAGCCGCCCCTGCGCCCCGGCCACCACGGCAGGCAGATCGAAAAGTGAGCGTTTGAGTCCCGGATGCGCGCGGCCAACGGCGGCCAGAAAGGCCCCAGTGCCACCGCCCACATCCATCAGGTGAGTAACCCCGCGGAAATCGACCAAGCGCAGCGTGTCTTCGGCCACCAGCCCCTGACTGTCAGCCATCAATTCCGAATAGCGCGCGGCAAGGTCTGGGTCAGCCGCACCACCTGCACCAAAGACATAGGGCCAGAAGCCGGCCAGTTCCGGCCGGGTTTCACCGCGAAAGAACGCGGCAGGATCGGTCAGATCGCGGTAAAGGACCGGGTGATGGCGCACCATTGCTTCCAGCCCAGGCACGGTGAGAAAGGCCGCCCCGCGCGCTGTCAGCCGCCAATGGTCGCCCTTGCGGCGCATGAGTTTCAGCGCGGCCCCGGCCTGGCACAGAACCGCCATCCGGTCCCCCGGCACCCCGGCCAGTTGCGCCAGACGCGCGGTTGTTTCTGGCGCGTCGGCCAGTCGGTGCAGCACCCGAAGCTCTACCAGTGCCAGAAGACACTGGCTGCGCACAAAGCCGGAAACAACCTCGAACAGCGCCGCCCCTTCCGACCGTGCGATGTGGCGCAGGCCCGGAACGCGCGAACAGATGCGATGAAACCACGGCTGCAGCGCCAGCTTTGCCGCCCAGCCCGGCCCCGCGCTTCGGCGTGGAACCCCGGTGCCAAGCCCGGTTTCGGTCATTTCGCGCCCGCCACCTGTGCGCCAAGATCAACCGGAGTCATCCGTTCGGCGTAGGCGCGGACCATGCCGGCCAGTTGCGCCTCGCCGGGGCAGGACGGGATCGAGGCGATGGCCCCGCCCAGAATATCCTTCAGATGCCGCACCGCACCTTGCACACCCATCAGATGCACCGCGTTCGGGCGGCCGTGGGCGGCATCCTGCCCGACGGGCTTGCCGGTTTCTTCGGAGGTCAGAAGCGCGTCCTTCAGATCATCGGCAACCTGAAACGCCTCACCGATCCGGGCGCCAAGTTCTTCCCACGGCTCCGGTTCCTGCCCGGCGGCAATGGCCCCCATCTGGGTCGCCGCCACGAACAAGGCGCCGGTCTTGGCGCGGTGATAGGCGGAAAGGTTGACCGTGGGTTCGGATTCCCAAGCCTGCCCGGCGCAGATGCCGCCCGGCATCCCGGTGCGCTGCGCCAGGGCCTGCACCAGTCGCAGCGCGCGCAGGGGCTGGTCGCCCGCCGCCCGCGCCAGCACCTCAAACCCCAGCACGATCAGGCTGTCACCGGCCAGAATCGCCAAAGGCTCACCATGCGCGCGGTGGACGGATGGCCGCCCACGACGGGTATCGGCATTGTCGAAGGCGGGCAGATCATCATGCACAAGGCTGGCGCAATGGATCAACTCCAGCGCCGCCGCCGCTGCATCAGACAAGAGCGGACGGTCATCGCCGCAGGCCATTGCCACCGACAGAAGGATGGTCGGCCGGATCCGCGCGCCGCCCGACATCGTGGCGTGATCCAGGGCGGCGGCAAGGCGCTGCGGCACCCGGTCAGCCGCAAGAAAGCCACCGCTTGCCAGCTGGATCGCCTCGGTCACCGCGGCTTCGATTCGGACGGAAAGCTGCATCGCGCACCTCGAACAGGGCCGGAACGCCCGGCCATCGGGCCGAAAGCGGCTCCATGGCCCAAGTCTTGCACCAGCGCGACATGTTGTAAACTAAAACTTACAGTCAGATGTTCGCTCCTGTTTACAACCGCCTGCCCTCGGCTAAACTGCCGGGATGGAAAGCCACGCCAGAAGCGTTGTCGTGATCGGGGCCGGGATGGGCGGGCTTGCCGCTGCGATCCGGCTTGCAGCGGCGGGCTGCGCGGTGACACTGGTCGAGGCGGCGGCCAGCCCCGGCGGCAAGATGCGCACCCTGCCCTCAGCCGCGGGGCCGGTGGATGCGGGGCCAACCGTGCTGACCTTGCGGCAGGTGTTCGACGATCTTTTCGCCTTGGCAGGGGAACGGCTGGAGGATCACCTGACCCTTCTGCCGCAATCCATCCTTGCCCGCCACTGGTGGGAGGATGGCAGCCGTCTGGACCTGACCGGCGACCGCGATATCGACACAGCCGCCATTGCGACCCTTGCCGGGGAAGGTGAGGGCGCAGCTTTCCGCCGCTTTGATCATCTGGCGCAAGGCCTGCATGAGGCCTTTGACGCGCCGGTGATGCAGGCACCCCAGCCCCGCCTTGGCGCAATCATCCGCGCAACGCTTGCCCGCCCGGCGATCTGGCCTGCACTATCGCCCGGGCTGTCGCTTGCAGGCCTCTTGCGTCGCCAGTTCCGTGACCCGCGCCTGATCCAGCTGTTCGCACGCTATGCCACCTATGTCGGCGGCAGGCCAACCCATGCGCCGGGCGTCCTTGCGCTGATCTGGCGGGCCGAAGCGGCGGGCGTCTGGGCGGTCAAGGGCGGGATGCACCGCCTTGCGCTGGCGCTGGCCGACCTTGCGCGGCGCCTTGGGGTGGACCTGCGCCTGTCCACACCCGCGCGGCGGATCGTTCGGCAAGGCGGGCGGGTGACGGGGGTGCAGTTGCAGGACGGAAGCACCCTGCCTTGCGCGGCTTGCGTCTTTGCCGGTGACCCCGCGGCACTTGCCTCCGGGTATCTGGGCGAAGGCTTGGGCGCGGCGGTTCCGGCCCGAGGCACCAACCCGCGCAGCCTTTCGGCATGGGTCTGGTCCTTCGCCGCCCGCGCCGAAGGTCTGCTGGCCGCCGACCTGATCCATCACAACGTCTTTTTCTCATCGGACCCAAAGGCCGAATTCGGCCCGCTTGCAAAGGGTGAAATGCCCGAAGCCCCAACGCTTTACATCTGCGCCGAGGATCGCGCGGCCGGGTTGGTGCCGGATGGCCCCGAACGGTTCGAGATCATCGTCAACGCCCCCCCGGGCCGCCCCGACCAGCCAGAGGATTTTGCCCGATGCCACGCCCGAACCTTTCAACGCCTGCGCCAGATGGGCCTGATCTTCACCCCCGAACCGGGGCCAGAGGGGCTGACCACCCCGGCGACACTGGACCGGCTGTTTCCGGGATCGTCGGGCTCGATCTACGGCCGCAGCCCAGAGGGGACGTTCGCAGCCTTCGCCCGGCCCCCGGCGCAGACGGCCCTGCCGGGCCTTTATCTGGCGGGGGGGGGCGCGCATCCGGGGGCTGGGGTGCCGATGGCGGCGCTCTCCGGCAAGCACGCGGCGGCGGCGGTTCTGGAGGCCCTGACTTCGGCGTCCACGTCGCGCCCGACGGCTATGCCTGGTGGTACCTTGACGGGGTCAGTGACGACGGGACGCGCGCCGTCTCGGTGATCGGGTTCATCGGGTCGGTGTTTTCGCCGTGGTATCGCTGGTCAGGCCGGCAATCGCCGCAAAACCACGTCTGCCTGAACGTCGCGACCTACGGCCCCGGCGGGCGCTTCACGATGACGGACAGGGGCCGCCCTGCCCTGCGGCAAAGCCCGGACCGGTTGCAGATCGGGCCATCCGCGATGCATTGGAACGGGCGCGAACTGGTAGTGGAGGTGAACGAGATATCCTCGCTGCCGCTGGTTTCCCGGGTGCAAGGCACGATCACACTGACACCCGAAGCCCTGACCGGGGTCGAGGCACGGCTGACCCCGGACGCCAGCCACACATGGCGCCCCTTCGCGCCGATTGCGCGGATCAAGGTGGACCTGAGCCAAGGCCATGCCTGGGAAGGTCACGGCTATTGGGACGCGAATTTCGGCACGGCGGCGCTGGAGGCCGATTTCCGTTTCTGGACCTGGGGCCGGTTTCCGCTGAAGGATCGGACGGTCTGCTTTTATGATGCCACCCGGCGCGACGGGTCCAGCCTTGCGCTGGGGGTCGAGGTGCTGCGCGATGGCACCGTGCAGGAAATCGAACCGCCCCCCGTCACCCCGTTCCGGCGCAGCCTTTGGGCGGTCAGGCGCGAAACGCGGGCCGATGCAGGGTTCCACCCCAGCCAGAAAATGAGCCTGCTGGACGCGCCGTTCTATTCCCGGTCGCTGGTGGAAACCAAGATCGACGGCGAGGTCACGACGGGCGTGCATGAGGCGCTGGATCTGGTGCGCTACCGCCAGCCATGGCTGAAACCGATGATCGCCGTCCGGGTGCCACGGCGGCGGGGCTGGGCGTTCGAAGAATGAGTCGGGGCAGGCCCCGACCTACGCCGACACGCCAGAGGCGGCTTCGGGGTTCAGGCGCACGATTGACAGGTTCAGCGCCCCGGCCACGCTGACCCAGACGACATAAGGCACGAACATCAACCCGGCCCAGAAATCGACCGTGAAGAAGGCGATGCAGGTGGCCGTCACCGACAGCCAAAGCCCCGCCATCGGCACCAAGGCCGCGCGCATCCGCTTCAGCCCGAAGAACACCGGCGTCCAGAGCGTGTTGAACGCGATCTGCACCGACCAGAGCGCAAGGCCAAGGCTTGCCCCCTCGAACGTTGCGGCGCGGGCGGCGGCGACGGACATCAGGAGGTAAAGCGAGGTCCAGGCGACCGGAAAGACCCAGTTCGGCGGGGTCCAGCTTGGCTTTTTCAGCGCCACATACCAAGGGCCGGTCGGAAACAGCGCCCCGGTTGCTGCAGCGGCACCGCAGGCGGCAAGATAGACAAAGAACAATCCGTAATCCATGCGCGGCACCCCTTTGGGCATGGAGATAGGCCGGATCGCCCGCCGTCACAACCAGTCAGGCCGAAAGACTGCGGTCGCGGGCCTCCAACTGTGCCAGAACGCCAAGAAGTGCGTCACTTCTGCCCTTTGCCGGGGCTTGCTGGGCAGCGGCGCGCACCAGAAATGCCACCTCGTCAACCGGCGGGGCGTGGAGGACCGACGGCTGAGGCATCACCGCCGTGCCGCCAGCCTTGAGCGTGGCAAGACCCAGCCAGCCGAGTTTCTGCAAGCCGCCCGTGCGGGCGCGGCTGGTAATGCTGTCATGATCCTTGCGCCGCACCGCGCTGCCGATCCCGGCATAGATCATCCGGGCGGCCATGATGCCGGGGCGGCAGGCCAGTGGCAAAGCGGCAACCCCGGCCTCGGACCTTGTGTAAAGCCTGTCCGCCTCGGCCAGAAGGCGGGCGATGGCAAGGCGGATGGCGGGGGTGGCGGCAGGGGTTGCAAGGAAGGACTCAGGGTCAATCCCGGCGCCGGTCAGCCAGTCAACCGGCAGATAAAGCCGCCCGGCGCAGGCGTCTTCGCCGACATCGCGGGCGATGTTGGTCAGTTGCATCGCAAGGCCAAGATCGCAGGCGCGGGAAAGCGCGTCCGCGTCGCGCACCCGCATCAGAACGCACATCATTGCCCCCACGGCAGCCGCAACCCGGGCCGAATAGGCAAGAACGCCCGACAGATCATCATAGCGCCGCCCCACCGCATCCCATGCCATGCCTTCCAGCAGGGCATCGGGCAGCGCGCGGGGCATCTGAAAGCCCTCTACTACAGCGGCAAAGGCGCGGTCGGCGGGGGAATTGACCGGACGCCCCTCATAAACCCGGTCAAGCCGGTCGCGCAGACGCAAGACCGCCGCCGCCTTGTCATGGCCTTCGTCCACCGCATCATCGGCCAGGCGGCAAAAGGCATAAAGCGCCAGCGCCGGATCACGCACGCGGTTGGGCAACAGCCGAGAGGCTGCGTGAAACGACAGGCTGCCGGTGCGGATCGCGGCGCGGCAGGCCTCCAGATCAGAGGGGGCGATCATCGGGGCCGTCATTCGGCGGCCATCGGCAAGGGCAGGTCGGTGACCCGCACGCTTGGCGCGGGGATCAGGCCCGCGGTGATTTCCGCCGTGCCGATCACCCCCGGCACACCTGCGCCGGGATGGGTGCCTGCACCGCAAAGGTAAAGGCCGGGCAGTTCTTCCGACACATTATGGGGCCGGAAATACGCCGATTGCAGGATGCGCGGTTCCAGCGAAAAGCCCGCACCAAAGGGCGACAGATAGCGGTCGCGGAAGGTTTCGGGGGTGAAGGTCACCTCGGCTGAAATCCGGTCACGAAAGCCGGGGATCAGGCGTTGTTCCAAGATGTCAGCCATGCGGTTGCGGTAGCTGTCCGACTCTTCGGCCCAGTTGGCGGCGTTGTGGCCAAGGTGCGGGACGGGGCTGAGGACATAGAATGTGTCATCGCCTTCCGGGGCTGCGGAGGGGTCGGTGACCGTGGGACGATGGACATAAAGGCTCATGTCCTTGGCCAGATGACCGGTGCGGAAGATGTCGCGGATGTGGTCCTTGTAGCGCGGGCCGACGACGATGGTGTGGTGGCCGGCATCGGGCCAGAGGTCGCGCGAGCCTTTGGTGCCGAAATACCAGACGAACAGCCCCATCGACCAGCGCGCGCGGGCCATGCGCTTGTCGGTCCAGCGGCGCTTGACGTGGTTGCGCAAGAACTGGCCATAGGTGAAACCGGGGTCGGCGTTGGAGACCACAACCTCGGCGTCGATCTGGCGACCGTCTTTCAAAAGCGCACCCGAGGCGCGGCCGTCGGTGACCGTAATCTCATCGACCTCCTGCCCCAGAAGGACACGGCCCCCCTGCCCCTCGATGACGCGCATCATGGCATCGGCTATCGCCTGCACCCCACCCATCGCGTAATGGACGCCAAAGGATGCCTCCAGATGGCTGACGAGCGAATACATGCTGGTGACGCGGAACGGATCGCCACCGATGAACAGTGGATGAAACGAAAGCGCAAAGCGCAGATGCGGGTCTTTCACGCGCGACGCGGCATGGGCATGAACCGACTTGTCAGCCCGCATCATCGCGAATTTGGGCAGCACCTTGATCAGGTCGATCAGCTTGTGCATCGGGCGGCGGCCCAGGTCTTCAAAGCCGAAGGCATAGCGGGCGCGTGCGTCCTTCAGGAACCGCTGGAAGCCCGGAAGATCGGTTGGCGAGACACGGGCAACCTCCTCCTCCATCGCCTTGGCATCACCGCGCATGGTGAAGCGTTCGCCATCGTCAAAGCGGATCTCGTAGAACGGATCCATCGGGCGCAGGTCGACATCCTTGTGGAAATCAAGGCCACATGCGGCCCAGAGGTCGCGCAGGATCTGCGGGACGGTCACGATGGTCGGGCCAAGATCGAAGCGGTGGCCAGCTTGGGTGATCGAAGACCCGCGCCCGCCGGGGCGGTCCAGTCGGTCGATCACCGTGACGCGCCAGCCCTTCGCGCCAAGGCGCATCGCGGTGGCAAGCCCGCCAAGGCCCGCGCCGATCACCAGCACCTCACCCTGTCCGGAAGGGGTTGCGGGGCGGGGCATGGGGTGTGGGCGTGTTGTCATGGGGTTGATGATAGAGTGTCTAGCTAGATTTACAACTGCGCAGATCATGCGGCAAAACAACCCTTTCAGTGCGGCGGATTTGCGGTAGACTGTCAGTGCAACGTTACACTGGACCGCGAATGCCGACTGCAACCCTTAGCCTGTTCCGTTTTCAGGGCCTTGGCCTGAAGCTATGGGTCATCGGCCAGATGGCCCTTGCGCGTCTGGCCTTGCGGCGCGAACCGCATCTGATGTTCTGGAAGCTTTGCGGCTCTGGCACGGGGGAAGGTTTCACCCCGAAACCGAACTGGGGGGTCTGGGCGATTCTTGCCGTCTGGCCGGATGAGGCTGCGGCGCGCGAACACATCGCGCAAAGCCCGGTCTGGCAACGCTGGCGCGCGCGCGCCGCCGAGTCCTGCTCGATCTACATGTCCCCCCTTTCGGCGCGGGGATCATGGGCCGGGGTCAACCCTTTCGTGCCAGAACACCACCCCGCACCCCACCCCGCCGATCCTGACGGCCCGCTTGCCGTTCTGACCCGCGCCAGCGTGAAACCGGGGCGCGCGCTGCGGTTCTGGCGCCGGGTTCCCGACATCTCTGCCGTGATCGGGCAGGATCCGTATGTCCTGTTCAAGATCGGGATCGGTGAAGTGCCGCTTTTGCACCAGATCACCTTTTCCATCTGGCCCGATGCCGCCAGCATGGCCCGTTTTGCCCGGGGTGACGGCCCGCATGGCCGCGCCATTCAGGCTGTGCGACAAGAGGGCTGGTTCACCGATGAACTTTACGCCCGTTTCCGTGTTCTGGGGGTTGAGGGGCGCTGGAATGGCGCTCCGCTCCTTCCCACCCTGTCCCAAGCCGCATGAGGCCCAGATGACCAAGACCCACGCCCCGCGCCAGCCCTTCCCCTTCTCGGCCATCGTCGGGCAGGAAGACATGAAGGCCGCGATGATCCTGACCGCGATCGACCCCGGCATCGGCGGCGTGCTTGTCTTTGGCGACCGTGGCACCGGAAAATCCACCGCCGTCCGCGCGCTTGCGGCCCTGCTGCCCCCGATCGAGGCGGTGGAGGGCTGCCCGATCAACGCCCCCCGCCGCGACCTTTGCCCGCCTTGGGCGCAAGGGCTGACGGACCGGATGGTGACCAAGCCGACGCCCGTGGTCGATCTGCCCCTTGGTGTGACCGAAGACCGGGTCGTAGGCGCGCTGGACATTGAACGTGCGCTGACCCGGGGGGAAAAGGCGTTCGAGCCGGGCCTTCTGGCGCGGGCGAACCGGGGGTATCTTTACATCGACGAAGTGAACCTTCTGGAAGATCACATCGTTGACCTGCTGCTGGACGTGGCGCAATCGGGCGAAAACGTGGTGGAACGCGAGGGCCTGTCAATCCGCCACCCGGCGCGCTTTGTGCTGGTGGGGTCCGGCAACCCCGAAGAAGGCGAGTTGCGCCCGCAATTGCTGGACCGGTTCGGGCTGTCGGTCGAGGTAACTTCGCCCAAGGATATCGAGACCCGGGTCGAGGTGATCCGCCGCCGCGATGCCTATGAAAACCAGTATGACAAGTTCATGAAAACGTGGCGGGTGATGGATGCCGGCCTGCGCAACCAGATATTGGCGGCGCGGGAGGCGTTGCCGAAGCTGAAGACTCCGGGCGTGGTCCTGCACGATTGCGCGGCCTTGTGTCTGGCCTTGGGGTCTGACGGCTTGCGGGGTGAGTTGACGCTTCTGCGCGCCGCCCGTGCGCTCGCCGCGTTCGAGGGTGATACCGCCGTGCGCCGCACCCACCTGCGCCGGGTCGCCCCCATGGCCCTGTCGCACCGCCTGCGCCGCGACCCGCTGGATGAGGCAGGATCAGCCGCCCGCGTGGGCCGGACGCTGGCGGAGGTTCTGCCCTGACCGAAATGTCCGCCATCGAACTGCCAGAAGACACGGCCCCGGAATTGGGCCCAGAATTGGGTCCAGCATTGGCGCTTTCGGCCCCTTGGGCGCGGGTGCGGCTGGCGCTGATGGCCTTGGCGGTGGACCCGGCGGGCCTGGGTGGCTTGTGGCTGCGGGCGCGGTCCGGGCCGGTGCGCGATACGGTGAGCGCTGCACTTGGTGCGCTGCCATTGCCGGTGCGCCGCCTGCATCCCTCGCTTGGCGATGAAGCCCTCTTCGGCGGGCTGGACCTGACAGCGACACTGGCCGAAGGGCGGCAGGTGCGGACCGAAGGGCTTTTGGCGCGGCCTTCGGTCTTGGTGCTGGCCATGGCGGAACGCTGCCCGGCGGGTCTTGCCGCGCGGCTGGCGCAGGCTTTGGATGATCCGAAACACTGTCTTGTCGCGCTGGACGAAGGGGCTGACGCCGAAGAGGCCTTGCCGGGGGCATTGGCCGACCGTCTGGCACTGTTTCTTCCCTTGGACGACATCGCCCTGGCCGAGGCGGTGCCTTTGGCACTGGACATGGACCAGATCGCAACGGCGCGGGCGCAATTCCTGCGGCTGCGGGTGCCGCCTCGTGCTGCCGTGACGCTGGCCGGGGTTGCCGCAAGTCTTGGCATCGGCTCGCTGCGTGCGCCCTTGCTCGCCTTGCGTCTGGCGCGGGTGATCGCGGCCTTGCGCGGTCATGCCGGGGTGCGGCGCGAAGATGTGACGACAGCGGCGGAACTGGTCTTTGCCCACCGCGCGACCCGCTGGCCGCAGACGGCAGAGGACCAACCCCCGCCCCCTGCCCCCGAAGCCGAGAACGAGGGCGAAAGCGACGGCGAAAGCCGCCCGGACTCCGGCGAGATACCCGAAGAACTGGTGCTGGAGGCGGTGCGCGCTGCCCTGCCCGAGGCGCTTCTGGACCGGCTGGCCATTGCCCGCGCGGCAAGGGCAACAGGCGGGGCCACCGGATCGGGCGAGGCGCGGCCCGGGCATAGCCACGGCCGCCCCCTGTCGGCGCGGCCGGGGCGGCCTTCGGCGGGGCTCAGGCTGGATCTGATCGCCACCTTGCGCGCGGCGGCCCCGTGGCAGGGGATGCGGCGCAAGACGGCGTTGCAGGACCGGCTGGTGCATATTCGTCCGTCAGACCTGCGGATCAGGCGCTATCAGGAACGCAACGAGCGCGTGCTGATCTTTGCCGTCGATGCCTCTGGCTCGGCCGCGCTGGCAAGGTTGGCCGAAGCAAAGGGGGCGGTTGAACTCCTCCTCGCCCGGGCCTATGCGCGGCGCGACCATGTGGCGCTGATTGCCTTTCGCGGGGCGGGGGCAGAGCTGATCCTGCCGCCCACGCGGTCTCTGGTGCAGACCAAGCGGCGGCTGGCGGGCTTGCCCGGGGGGGGTGGCACGCCCTTGGCGGCGGCCTTGCAGATGGCGCAGGACACCGCAGTTCGGGCGCGGGCCAAGGGCTTGACCCCGGTGCTGGCGCTGTTGACCGACGGGCGGGCGAATGTGGCGCTGGACGGCACCCCCGGCCGCGCGCGGGCCGAGGCCGAGGCGGAAGTGGCGGCGAAAGCATGGCGGCGGGCGGGGTTTGCCGGTGTGGTGATCGACACGGCCAACCGCCCTCAAGACGGGTTGCGCCAGTTGTCGGTGACATTGGGCGCGACCTACCTGCCCTTGCCCCGCGCGACGGCGGAACGGCTGTCATCCGCCCTTGAGGCGGCGCTTGCGCCGATGCAAGCTGGCTGAAATGCCAAACACCCTTCCCCCCGACTGGCCCCACCGATCCGAGGCCCGCCAGATCCGCGCGCGCCCGCATGACTGGTGCGTGATCGACCACGGCGCTGGACCGCAAGTGCTGCTTTTGCACGGCGCGGGTGCTTCGGGCCATTCGTTCCGGCATCTGATTCCCGCGCTTTCGGGCTGGCGCTCGATCGTGCCGGACCTTCCGGGTCAGGGCTTTACCCGCGCCGGTTCGCGCACGCGGTTCGGGATCGAACCGATGGCCGAGGATCTGGCCACACTTTTGGCGCAGGAAGGCTGGACCCCGGAAGTGGTGATCGGCCATTCCGCCGGGGCGGCATTGGCCTTGCAGCTTTCCACCCTGATCCCCTTGCGCGCGGTCGTCGGCATCAACGCAGCCCTTGGCCAGTTCGAGGGCGCTGCGGGGTTCCTGTTTCCGCTTCTGGCACGGGCGCTGTCGATCACGCCCTTCGTGCCATCGGTGATCAGCCGCTTGTGGGGGACGCCTAGCAAGGTGCGCAGCCTGCTGGACAACACCGGCTCGCCCATGGATGCGGCAGGCGTGGCGCAATACCTGACGCTGGTGCGAAAGGCGGCGCATGTTGACGGCACGTTAGGCATGATGGCGCAGTGGCGGATCGACCGGCTTATGGCGCGGGCGACGCAACTGACGGCGCGAACGCTTTTGCTGGCTACGGCGGGCGACAGGATCGTGCCGCCCCGGATATCAAGGCAGGCCGGAGAGATGCTGCCAAGGGCCGATTATCTGGAACTGCCGGGTCTGGGGCATCTGGCGCATGAAGAAGACGCAGGCGCGATTGCAGGCGCAATCACCGGCTGGCTGGCGCGCTGAAGGGCAGGCCAAGAGCAAATCTTTTCAAAAGGGTTTTCAAATTCCTTCGAAGGAATTTGTCGTTCGACACCTAGCGAAGGCTTGATGCCATCGCGCCGAAAATGCTGTCCATATGTTCGGTCAGATAGATCCGCAGCCATGGTGTGAACTGGTCAGGCGTACGCAGCACCTCGGCGGACAGGTCGTAAAGATCGACCCAGCGTACCGCCTGCACTTCGGACGGGTTTGGCACGACACGAAGATCTGCCGGGGCTTCGGCGACAAAGATATCCACCAGCTCATGCTCGATCAGGCCACTGCCGACATCGGCGCGGTATTCCACCCGGCCAGCAAAGGCGGGATAAAGCCCGGTGATCCCCAATTCCTCGCGCAATCGCCGCACAGCACAGGTCGCGGGGTCTTCGTCCCAGCGCGGATGGGTGCAGCAGGTGTTGGCCCACAGGCCCGGCGTATGATACTTGCCCGCCGCGCGCTGCTGGATCAGCACGCGCGGGCCGTCCAGCACGAAGACCGACACCGCCTTGTGGCGCAGGCCGCGCTGATGCACGTCCAGCTTGCCCACGGGTTGCAGACGCCCGTCAACCCAGGCAGGGATCATTTCTTCCAGGCTTCCGTCCATGTGTCAGGTCCAGCTTGGTTTCACCCAGCCCATCAGATGCGCGACATTCTTCACGCCGATCTTGAGATGAGCCAGTGGCCGCGCGGCGACCAGTTTCTTGTTCATGTAGGCCTCGAAGGTCAGCTTCTGCACGTCTATGTCATGGCAGAGGCTCACAAAGCGTTCGCGCCGGTCGTCTGACTTGTAATAGGCGTCCTGCATCGACCGCAAGACTTTGAACACGGTCTTGTTGTCCTTCATGAAGAGCTTGCGCGCAAGTTTCAGGTCGCGCGCCTTGCCCGAGGCCAGTGCCGCCTGTGCCGCAGTCGCCGCCACCCGGCCACCAAGCATGGCGTAGTAGATCCCCTCGCCCGAGCTGGGGGCCACTACCCCCGCCGCATCACCAGCCAGCACCACGTCGCGGCCATTGTCCCAACGGTCCAGGGGTTTGAGCGGGATCGGCGCACCTTCACGGCGGATGGTTTCGCAAGCGGTCAGGCCCGCCGAAGCGCGCAGCGCGGCGGTGGCCTCTTTCAGGTTCACCCCGTCGATCCCCGTCCCCATCCCCACACTGGCCTGCGCACCATGCGGGAACACCCAGCCGTAGAAGTCAGGCGAAATCCGGCCGTCATAGATCACGTCACAGCGGCCGGGATCATAGTCGGCATTGGCGGCGGCCATAGCCTCGGGGGCCTTGATGATCTCATGATAGGCGATGACGTAAGGAATGGTATCGCCGCCCGGCACCTCATCGCGCGCCACGACCGACCGCGCGCCATCCGCACCGATGATCAGTTTCGTCAGGCTGCGGCGTTCCTCACCCGAGGCCTTGTCGCGCCAGACGACATGGGTGCCGGCGCTGTCGCGTTCAATCCGCAGGTAGGTGCCGGTCAGGCGGTCCGCCCCGGCCTGCACCGCCCGCACCCGCAGGAATTCGTCGAAATGTTCGCGGTCGACCATGCCAACATAGCCGTTTTCAATGTGGATATCGACCGACCGGCCCGTGGGCGAGATCATCCGGGCGGTGCTCACCTTGGCGACGATCAGGTCATCGGGGATGGCGAAATCCTGAATCGCGCGGGGCGGGACAGCACCCCCGCAGGGTTTGATCCGGCCGTCGCGGTCCAGCATCGCCACACGTTTGCCGGCACGGGCAAGGTCTTCGGCTGCGGTTGCCCCGGAAGGCCCGCCGCCCACAACGAATACATCGTAGGTCATGTCATTCTCCCGGAACCAGTTGCGGCGCGGGGGCGCGCAGCCGCCCACCGTCGATGATCCGCCAGGCCATCACCCCGGCAGCAAGAAACAGTCCAGCCTCGATCACGAAGACCAGACTGAAGGCGTCGGCGGTATCGCGCGACAGGCGCAGGACATCGACCAGCGCCGCCCCGGCAAAGCCGCCAAGGCCCTGCGCGATGGCCTGGCTCGCGCCCCAAACCCCCATCCGCGTGCCTTCACGCCCGCTGCGCCCCTGCCCGGCAAGCTGCATCATCGCCCCGATCGAGGCGATGGCGAACATGCCGGTAAAGACGCCCAGCACGGTGACGGCAGGGGTGAGAAGGCCGATTCCAAGCTGACCGAGGGCTGCGATGACGACAAGCATGACCGCCGAGCCGACGCAGCCGGCGGTGACCCAGCCCCGCAAGCTGCCGATCTTCAGCCCCGAAACCGCGATGCCCACGGCCAGCATGCCGATGAACATGCCCGCATGCTGCGCCCCGGAAAGCGAGGTGGATTGGCCGGGCGAATAGGCGAAGACAAGGCCCGCATAGGGCTCAAGGATCAGTTCCTGAAGGAAAAACGCGGTCATCGACAGGAAGATGAACAGGGTGAAGACGCGCGTACGGGTTTCCGACCAGACCTCGGCCAGACCTTTCAGAAGCGGGGTATGGTCGGGCGCACGGACGGGGATGACGCGCGCCTCGATCCCGTGAATCGCGGCGGCGGTCAGCAGGACGGCCCCGGCGGTGACAACGGCCACGATGACCATCAGCCGCTCGGGCGAATAGGGGTCAAGCAGCGCGCCGATCACGCCGGAACTGACCGCGATGCCGAAGATCATCATCAGCCAGGTGATCGTGGCCGCCGCCGCCCGACGTTCCGGCGCACAACCGGTGGCCAAAAGCGCCAGAAGTGAGGTGCCGGACGCCCCGGCGCCAATGCCGATCAACACATAGGCCAGGACGGAAACCACCAGCCCCCAGCCCTGCCCCGCCACCTCCAGCGCCACCATCAGCGAGGCGAGCGCCGCCCCGAAAGACAAGATCGCCATGCCGCCGATGATGAACCGCGTGCGCTTGCCTTCTGCGTCGGACCAGAAGCCCCAGCTGGGCCTTGTGATCTGGACAAAGGAATGCAGCGCCACCAGCGCGCCCGACAGCATCGCGGGCAAGGCCAGCTCGACGACCATCAGCCGGTTCAGTGTGGATGTCGTCAACACCACCACCGCGCCAAGGCATAATTGCACAAGGCCAAGCCGCGCGATCTGGGTCCATGACAGCGTCATGCCAGCCCCCGAAGCGCAAAGGCCGTGACCATCATCCCGGTGACGTAAAGCACCACCCCGGTGCCGTTATACCAAGGCGCCTTGCCCTTGGGGTCACGAAACAGAACCCGCATCGCCGCCACTTGCGCGGCCAGAAGGGCAGTGACGGCAAGCGCATGCCATGGCTTGTCGAGAACAAGCAGGAAGGCAATCACCAAGGCTTGCGCCAACGCCATCACTGTGCAGGCGATCTTGGCGGCAACCTCGGGGCCAAGCACCACGGGAAGCGAACGGACGCCGTGCTGACGGTCGCCCTCTAGTGCCTTGAAATCGTTCAGGGTCATGATGCCATGCGCGCCGAAGGCGTAGAGCGCGGCCATGACCACCACTTCAAATCGCGGGGCCGCGCTTAACAGGACGGCGGCACCGGTGAACCATGGCAGGCCCTCATAGCTGAGGCCCACTAGCCCCGGCCCCCACCAGCCCGACCGCTTCAGCCGGATCGGTTCAGCACTATAGGCCCAAGCGGCAATAACCCCGACCACGGTCGCGCCAAAGCCCCAAGGGCCAAGGAGCCAGCCCACCGCCAGCGACAGCACCGTCATCGCCAGCGCGATCCAAAGCCCCCAGCGCCCCGGAATCCGGCCCGAGGGGATGGGCCGATCCGGTTCGTTCACCGCATCGACATGCCGGTCGCACCAGTCATTCGCAGCCTGACTCATCCCGCAGACGATAGGGCCGGCCAGGACCATCCCCAGCACCACCATCGGCCAGTTTTCCCCCAACGGCACCGCAGAAGAGACGGCGCCGCACAGAAAGGCCCAGATCGGCGGGAACCATGTGATCGGTTTGATCAACCGCAGCATGGCGCGCGGCTCGGGGTATTGGCGGGGGCGTAGCGTTTCACTGACAGTCATGTGTCAATTAAACATTACAACTTGGAGTCGGGCAAGCATTGCTTTCCAAGCTGGACTGACAGGTTGTCGCGGCGTCAGCGCGCGCGAATGACAAAGCGGCTGGCGCGGCGATCTTCGGTTGCCTCAACCCGGGCATTTGGCCAGACCAGCGCCTGATACAGCCGGGCGAACACCGCCGCATGCCAATGACAGTGCCGCCCACCGCCGGGCGACAAAGGGTTGTTCCCGATCTCGACCGTCAAGGGGGCGCGGGAGGCCACGCGAAAGTGGCCCGACCCGACAAAGGTCCAGGCGTGGCGGGTGATCGCGGCAGTCAGGAGCCTTGCGCCCAAGGCAGCTGGCAGCGCGCGGATCAGCGCCTTGGCCGGGCCGGGAATGCGGTTGGCCAGAATGTAATCCGCCGTAGCGGCCCCGGCCTTGGCCATCAGACCCTCGGCCCGGTTTGGCAAGTCGCGGTAGACCGCAAGATGCACTGCGCGGCAGGCGGCCTCGGGCCACATCCCGGCATCGTCTGGCGGAACCGACTGGCCTGACCCGCGCATCACCCAATCGCGGGTCGTGCGGCCTTCTTCGGCATCCAGCACCGCCACCAGTTGCAGGATCGCGTTTGGCCCGATCCGCGCGGTCTTTTCGGCGAACGGGGCGCTGCCGCCATCCATCGGCCTACTCCGCCGGTTCCTGCATCTGTTCGCGCCCACCACCGCAGGCCATCGGCCCAAGGTCCGGCACGCCGTCAGGCTCTCTGGCCCGATCCTTGGCGCGGTCCTTCATCTGGGCGCGCACGGCCTCTTGCCGTTCCTTGTGCTTGCGGCTGCGTTCGGCGCTGGCCTCCCAATCGGCCATCTGGGCCTCGGCGATGGTGCGGGTCTCGTCAAAGTGGAAATCGACCTGTCCCTTGGTCTGCGGGCCCCAATAGCCAGCCTTGCCAAGGTCATAGAAGGTGCGCCCGACCCCGGCCTTGAGAAAGGCCTTGAGGCAGCCCAGAAGATAGCGTCGCCGGAAGCCGGTGCCGCGCCACGGATAGTGGAACAGCGCCTTGCGCATGTAGAAGCGGCGGTAGTTCTTCATCACCCCGTCGAGGAGTTCCCCCCGCGTCATCGCAGCGGGCTTCATGATCGGCGTGACGAAATTGTATTTCGAGAAATCAAAGACTTCGACCTGATCCTTGATCTCCTGAAACAGCGGCGTGAATGGCCAAGGGGTATACATCGACCAGTTGGCAAGGTCGGGCTGCCAATCCCATGCCATCTTGAAGGTTTCCTCCAGCGTCTCGGGCGTCTCGTTGTCCAGACCGACGATGAACTGGGCCTCGGTGAAGATATCGGCCTTCCGCAAGAGGCGGATGGCTTCCTTGTTCTCTTCGACCTTGGTTTCCTTGTTGAAGAGATCGAGCTTCAGCTGCGCCGCCGCCTCGGTGCCAAGCGAGACATGGACCAGCCCGGCCTCACGATAGAACGTCAAGAGGTCACGGTCGCGGTAGATATCCGTCACACGGGTATTGATGCCCCATTTGACGCGCTTGTTCAGGCCGCGGTCGATCAGCTCCTGACAGAACTCGACGAATTTCTTCTTGTTGATGGTGGGTTCCTCATCGGCAAGGATGAAGAAGCCGACGCCATGGTTCGTCACCAGATCCTCGATCTCGTCGGCCACGGCCTTCGGGTCGCGCACGCGGTAATCGCGCCAGAACTTCCATTGCGAACAGAAGGAACAGGTAAAGGGGCAGCCCCGCGCCATGTTGGGGATCGCGACCTTCACGCCCAGCGGGATGTAGATGTAGTGCGGCCAGTCGATCAGCGTCCAGTCGGGGCGGATGCTGTCGAGATCCTTGACCGTGGGCGCGGCTTGGGTGGCTACAATCTCATTACCGTCGTGAAAGGCAAGACCCTTGATCTTGCGCCGATCTGCGGGCCAGCGGCCATCACGGACAGCTTCGGCAAGGGCGGTCATGATCTCTTCGCC
This sequence comes from Tabrizicola sp., assembly GCF_030373185.1. Classification (GTDB taxonomy): domain Bacteria; phylum Pseudomonadota; class Alphaproteobacteria; order Rhodobacterales; family Rhodobacteraceae; genus Tabrizicola. The sequence goes on along the minus strand of NZ_JAUCZH010000001.1, from coordinate 321,975 downwards.
CTCACCGCGCACGATCACGTCGATCCACGGCGCTTCGGACAGGACTTGCCGGAACATGAAGGTTGCGTGAACCCCGCCCAGCACCCGAACGGCGTTGGGGATGGCTTCCGAGGCAATCTTCAGAACCTCTTCGGCGGCATAGATCGATGGGGTGATCGAAGTCACGCCGATGATGTCGGGTTGCAGTGCGACCAGCTTGGCGCGCAGGTCTTCGCCGCCGACATGCATCGTCATCGCGTCGATGAAGTGGATGTCGTCAAAGCCCTTGGACTTGAGGCTTCCCGCCAGATAGGCAACCCATGCGGGGGGCCAGTTGCCGGCAATCTCGGCCCCGCCGGAATGGTAGTTGGGATGGACGAAGACGATGCGCATGGCGGTTCTCCCTCATGTCAACTCAAGTTGACAGGGGTGCCGCAGGTTTTCATTGATTCAGGTCAAATGGCTGAACCGCAACGCGTACCCGGAAATTGGCGCCTTGACGGGTGCTTTCTATTCGCCGTCGCGGTTCAGGATGCCGTATTTGCGCAGCTTGACGTAAAGCGACTGGCGCGACAGCCCAAGCATGTCGGCCGCCGCCACCCGGTTGTTGCGGGTAAGCTCAAGTGCGGTCTCGATACACATTTTCTCAATGACATCAGTGGTTTCCGCCACAATATCCTTAAGCGTGGAAGACCCCACCAGCTCCATCACCGACCGCGCACCCTCATCCGGCAACCCACCTCCGGCGCGGCGCAGGGATTCGGCGCGGCCGGCATCGCGGATCACCAGAACCATCATCGGGTTCGGCCGGTCGTTCAGCCAGCTTGCCGACAGTTCCACCGCGATCTGACCGGAAAAATCAGTGGTCAGACGGGTAGCGTAAAGCCGGATCTGTCCAGTCCGCTTTACATTGTCCAAGAGCACCCGCAGATCCACCTGTCCGCGCACCAGATAATCGGCAATCGACCGGCCCCGCACGGCGGCAATGCCGCTGGCATCTGTCAGATTCAGGAACGCCTCGTTCGCGGCGCGTATGACACCTTCGGCATCGGCAAAGACAATGCCGTCCACGCCCTCATGATACAGCCGCTGAAGATTTTCGCCCAACTCGTCAGAGGCTTGCGAGGCCCTTTCCGCCGGGTCGATCAGGCAAAGCAGAATCCGCTCACCCGCCGCGCGGAACAGCTTGGGCGTGACCAGCACGCGGCGCTGAGACCGGCGGGCCGTCACTTCAACCGGGTTCGTGGAATCCGTCGCGGCGACATTGGCCAGCGCGTCGAGGAATTCTCCACGCCGGCGGCCATCGAATTCCTGCGCGACGGCGGTGCCGATCATTTCCTGACGCGCACCGCCCAGCAAAAGAGCCGCCGCCGGGTTCAGATCGGCGATCCGTCCGCTGGACATGGAAACCAGCATGACCGGGTCGCGGGTCATTTCCATCAACACCCGGTAGCGGGTGTCCAGCTCACGTTGTGCTTCGTAATCGCGTTCCAGCGCAAGCTGTGCGGTGACAAGCTGCTGCTGCACCTCGGCCAAAGGCCGCAGGTCGCGGCCCAACATCAGGATCGACCCATCCTGCCCCATGCGGTGCAAGGAATAGCGCACCGGGAAATCCCAGCTTTGCTGGCTGGAGTGGTTGATTTCCAACGAAAGCCCTGTCCTGCCACCATGCAGATCCGACAAGCGCATCTCCAGCTTGCGGCAGCTCTCCTCGGTCAGGATATCGGGAAGCTGCATCCCCTCCCAATCGGTCAATTGCCCGAAAGACCGATGCCCCGGGTTCACCAGAACCGTGACAACCCGTAGATTGGGGGCCACCAGCAATGTGATGTCGGCGGCAGACGTCAGCACCTCCGTCATAAGGGCTGGCGGGATCATGGGCAATTTGCCCGAATTCAGCAGATGGCGTCCATCCGTCGTCACGTCGCTTCCAACCATTCTTTTCCAGCCACCAGCGCGGCCAGTTCTTCACTCGTCCGGGACCGCAAGCGCTGCCCGGCATTGTAATGAGCGCGAGCAAGGGCCTGCATGGGATCTTGCGTCGCCATGTCTGCCATAGTCAGCGCCAGCACGTCGATCGACCGGTCCAGGACCGCACCACCAACCGCCACCCAAAGCCTGCCATTGGACCCGTCCTTGAGGGACTTCACCAACTTGCGGCAAAACTCAAGCCTTTCTTCACACCCGACCGATATCAGGGCGCAGTCATAACGCCGCTGTTTCATCAGGGCGCGCAGGCCGTCCGGCCGCGCCCCGATCTGCAAATGAACCGACACGCCCTGCCGCCGCAACTGACCCACGAGAACCTGCACGCCAAAGCTGTGCTGCTCGCCATCCGGCAACACGACCAGAACCGAGGACGTTTCCCGCGTGGCGGTGGCATTGCTGGCCCAGTCACGGCCGATCTGGTGAACCATGGACTGCAAGCGCGCCATGCCGATGCTGACATCAGCCCACCCGCAGCGGTCATCTGCCCAGTCACACCCCAACTGGCGTGCCACGGCGGGAAAATAGAAGTCCACAAGATCGACATCGCTGATCCGGGCGCGGCGGATTTCAGGACGCAATGCCTCGAACTGGCTGGGGTCAGTCGATCCGACGGCCCGCAACATCGCCATGACCAGCGCCGGATCAAGATTCCGCGGCATGCCAGCCGCACGCGTCGCCAGCCGCGCGACCACCGTCCGCGCCAGCGCTGTCAGCTCCTCGCTGCTGCGCTCGCTCTGCCCGCCGTGCTGGCTGTCGCGCATCCCGCTACCCCGACCCGCCCACACCCGGCACCAATCGCCAGACATTGCGCGGAATTGCGCACAGGCCGATCCGCGGCCCGCGCTGTCCATTCCAATGTCCGACAAGCCGAAAGCATTGTCAAAGTAAATTGACACCTGCCAGGGCAATCGACGTCATTGTGACCCACTTACCGCCGGAAGTGCCAAAAATGCAGGCTTTTTCAGTGCATTTCCGCCCGGCGATCCAGAATGATTCTGCATGCGCTGTCAGGTGCAGGATTGTAAGTTTTGATTGACACTTTCGCTGGCGTGTCTACGTTCGGTAACAGACCAATCCCCGTGGAAGGCCCGCCGCCGATGCAGATGACCCAAGCTTCCGGCCCCAAGCAAAGGCTTTACACGGCGGAAGAACGTGCGCGGCGGGATGCGTCGCGCTGGACTCTCGTGCAGGGCATTCTGGCCCCGGCACAGTTCCTGGTCTTCGTCATTTCGCTGGTTCTGGTTCTGCGGTTCCTGCTGACCGGCGATGGCTATCTTGCCGCGACAGTGTCGATCCTGATCAAGACCGGCTTTCTGTTTCTCATCATGGTGACCGGCGCGATCTGGGAAAAGGAAGTCTTCGGTCAATACCTCTTCGCCCCCGCCTTCTTTTGGGAAGACGTGTTCAGTTTCGCCGTCATCGCCCTGCATTCGCTGTATGTTTACGCGCTTTGGTCCGGGGCCTTCACGCCACACGGGCTGATGTTCATCGCCCTTGCCGCCTACGCGACATATGTAATCAACGCAGGCCAGTTCCTGTGGAAGCTCCGCCGCGCACGGCTCGATGCGGGGGTGGCGGCATGAGCCTTGACACCCCATTCCGCAGTTGCACCAACACCCCCGTCCTGAAAGAGCGCGGCCAGCGTGAGGTGTTCTGTGGCCTGACCGGGATCATCTGGTTGCACCGCAAGATGCAGGACGCCTTCTTCCTTGTCGTCGGCTCCCGCACCTGCGCCCATCTTCTGCAAGCCGCCGCCGGGGTCATGATCTTTGCCGAGCCCCGCTTCGGCACCGCGATTCTCGAAGAGAAGGATCTGGCAGGTCTGGCTGACGCGAATGCCGAGCTTGACCGCGAGGTTGCGCGCCTGCTGTCACGCCGGCCTGACATCCGGCAGCTGTTCCTCGTCGGCTCCTGCCCGTCCGAGGTGATCAAGCTGGATCTGTCGCGCGCGGCCGAACGGCTCGACGCCCGCCATGCGCCGAATGTGCGGGTGCTGAATTTCTCGGGGTCGGGAATCGAGACGACCTTCACCGAAGGCGAAGACGCCTGCCTTGCCGCCATGGTTCCGGCCCTGCCAGCGACCGATGCGGCGGAACTGCTGGTGGTGGGGGCGCTGCCCGATGTGGTGGAAGACCAGATGCTGGCGCTCTTGGCCGCCATTGGGGCCGGTCCGGTCCGCACCCTGCCCGCCCGCCGCTCGACCGACTTGCCGCCTGTCGGGGCAAACACCCGCTTCATTCTGGTGCAGCCCTTCCTGGGCGCGACCCATGCCGCCTTGCAGGTGCGCGGCGCCAAAGCCATATCGGCCCCCTTCCCCTTCGGCGAAGAGGGCAGCACCTTGTGGTTTCACGCCGTCGCCGAAGCGCTCGGCCTGCCGCGTGACCGGGTGGACGCCGTCCTTGCCGCACCCCGCGCCCGTGCGCAAAAGGCCGTGGCCGCCGTGGCCCAGACGCTGCGCGGCAAATCCATCTTCTTCTTTCCCGACAGCCAGCTTGAAATCCCCCTCGCCCGGTTCCTTGCCCGCGAATGCGGCATGATCCCGGTCGAGGTCGGCACGCCCTATCTGCACCGTGAACTGATGGCGCCGGAACTGGCGCTCTTGCCGGAAGGCCCGGTCCTTTCGGAAGGCCAGGACGTGGAACTGCAACTTGACCGTGCCCGCGCCGCCCGGCCTGACCTGACGGTCTGCGGCCTTGGCCTTGCCAACCCGCTCGAAGCCGAAGGTCTGGCAACCAAATGGGCGATCGAACTGGTCTTCACCCCGGTCCACTTCTACGAACAGGCCGCAGATCTGGCTGGCCTCTTCGCAAGGCCCCTGCGCCGTCACGCGCTCCTCACCCCGGAGGCCGCGGAATGACCATTGATACCCTCTCTGCCGTCTTCCTCTCTGCGCAAATATCCTCGGGGGTCCGGGGGCAGACAGCCCCCGGAGGCCAGCCATGAAGCTGACACTCTGGACATATGAAGGCCCGCCCCATGTCGGCGCGATGCGCGTGGCCACCGCCATGAAGGGCCTGCACTATGTCCTGCACGCGCCGCAGGGCGATACCTATGCCGATCTTCTGTTCACGATGATCGAACGCAGGAACCACCGCCCGCCGGTCACCTACACCACCTTTCAGGCCCGTGACCTTGGCGGCGACACCGCGAACCTGTTCAAGGACGCCGCACGCGAAGCTTTCGTCCGATTTCAGCCGCAGGCGATGATCGTCGGTGCCTCCTGCACCGCGGAACTGATCCAGGATGACCCCGGCGGTCTGGCCGAGGCGATCGGCCTGCCCTGCCCCGTCATCCCGCTGGACCTGCCGTCTTACAGCCGCAAGGAAAACTTCGGCGCGGATGAGACGTTCTTCCAGATCGTCAAGGTTCTGGCCAAACCCCTGCCCCGTACCGAAGCCGTCACCTGCAACCTGATCGGCCCGACTGCGCTGGGGTTCCGCCACCGCGACGACGTGACCGAGATCACCCGGCTGCTGGCCAGCATGGGCGTGGCCGTCAACGTCTGCGCCCCCCTGGATGCCACGCCGGCGGACATCGCGCGCATGGGGGCCGCGCATTTCAACGTGCTGATGTACCCCGAAACGGCTGAGACCGCCGCGCGGCATCTGGAAAAGAGCCTTGGCCAGCCCTTCACCAAGGTCGTGCCGATCGGCACCCACGCCACCCGCGATTTCCTGGCCGAGGTGGCCACGCTGACCGGCCTGCCGCTGCCCGCCGAGACGGGGCTCCGCCAGCCCTGGTATGCCGCCAGCGTGGATTCGACCTACCTGACCGGCAAGCGCGTCTACATCTTCGGCGACGGCACCCATGCCATCGCCGCCGCCCGCATCGCTGCGAAAGAAATCGGGTTCGAGGTGGTCGGCCTTGGCTGCTACAACCGCGAACAGGCCCGCCCCGTTCGCGCCTCCGCCAAGACCTACGGGCTGGAGGCGCTGATCACCGACGACTATCTGGAGGTCGAGGCCGAGATTGCCCGCCTGCAACCTGAACTGATCCTTGGCACCCAGATGGAACGCCACATCGCCAAGCGTCTGGGCATCCCCTGCGCGGTGATCAGCGCGCCGGTCCATGTCCAGGACTTCCCCGCCCGCTACAGCCCGCAGATGGGATTTGAGGGCGCAAATGTGATCTTCGACACCTGGGTTCATCCCTTGGTCATGGGGCTGGAAGAGCATCTTCTGACCATGTTCCGCGAGGATTTCGAGTTTCACGACGCCGCAGGGCCGAGCCATCACGGGGCCAAGGCAAGCGCCCGACCGGATGTGCCAGCTGAAACTGCGGAAGCCTCCAGCGGGGAAACTTCCGGACAGAAAATGCCGGAAGATGCAGCGCAGGTGACAGGCGAGGTGATCTGGCTGGCCGATGCCGAACGCGAGTTGAAGAAGATCCCGTTCTTCGTGCGCGGCAAGGCCAAGCGCAACACCGAGAAATTCGCCGCCGACAAGGGCGTGACGGCGATCAGCATCGACACCCTTTATGAGGCAAAGGCCCATTATGCGCGATGATCGCCATATGCAGGCCTTAGAGGCCGGGCTGGACGCGCCAAGGCGGGCGGGTCGCGCGGTGACTTACCGCTTTGTGATCCTGACGCTTGACGCCCATGCCGCCGGCCCCGCCGCCCGCATCGCGCCGCGTCTGGCGCGTGACTTTCCGGGGATCGAGGTTTCCGTCCACGCCGCCGCCGAATGGGCCGAAAACCCCGCCGCCCTTGCCCGCGCCCGCTCCGCCGTGGCGGGGGCCGATATCGTGGTGGCGAACCTTCTTTTCATCGAAGAACACATCACCGCCATCCTGCCCGACCTTATGAAGGTCCGCGACCGGCTGGATGCGTTTGTCGGCGTCATCGCCGATCCGCAGATCGTCAAGCTGACGAAGATGGGCGATCTGGACATGTCCAAGCCCGCCTCGGGCGCGATGGCCTTCCTCAAGAAGATGCGCGGCTCCAAATCGCCTTCAGCGAACTCTGGGCAAAAGCAGATGGCGCTCCTCCGCCGCCTGCCGAAGATCCTGCGCTGGATCCCGGGCAAGGCGCAGGACATGCGGGCCTGGTTTCTGTCGATGCAATATTGGCTTGGTGCCTCGGACGACAATCTGGAGGCGATGATCCGTTTTCTGGTCGGGCGTTATGCCACCAAGCACGGCTGGCAGGGTGCCAAGGCCGCCGCCCCGGTCGATTACCCGGATGTGGGGCTTTACCACCCGTCGCTGAAGGCCCGGATCACCACGGATGCGCGCGACATGCCGCGCCCGAAGGATGCGCAGGCGACCGTGGGGCTCTTGATGCTGCGGTCCTACATCCTGTCGGCCGATACCGGGCATTACGACGCCGTGATCAAGGCCTTCGAGGCGCGGGGGATTGCCGTTCTGCCCGCTTTCGCCGGCGGCCTTGATGGTCGCCCCGCGATCGAGGCGTATTTCAAGGACAAGGTCGATGCGCTGGTATCCTTGACCGGGTTCAGCCTTGTCGGTGGCCCCGCCTACAATGACAGCGCAGCGGCGGTGGAAACCCTGACCGCGCTGGATGTGCCATATGTCGCGGCGCACCCGTTGGAGTTTCAGACCCTGCGCCAGTGGCAGGCGGCGTCTGGCGGGCTTGGCCCGGTGGAAACCACCATGCTGATCGCATTGCCCGAGATTGACGGCGCGACGAACCCAACGGTCTTTGCCGGCCGACACGATCCCGAAGGCTGCGACGGCTGTGGCCGCAACTGCAAACCCGCGACGATTGAGGCCGCCGAGACTCGTGCCATGTCGCCCTGCCCCGAACGGATCGAGGCTTTGGCCGACAAGGTTGCACGGCTGGCGCGTCTGCGTCGGTCAGCGGTGGCAAAGCGCAAGTTGGCCATCGTGCTTTACGGCTTTCCGCCGAATGCGGGAGCTGCGGGAACCGCCGCCTACCTTGGCGTTTTCGAAAGCCTGTTCAACACCCTGCACGCGTTGGCCGCTGAAGGCTACAGCCTGACGCCCCCCGAAAGCGTGGAGGCCCTGCGTGAGGCGGTGCTGCACGGCAACGCTGCCCGCCATGGCCAGCCCGCCAATGTGCATGCCACCGTTCCCGCCGCCGAAATCGTGGCCAAGACGCCTTGGCTGGCGGAAATCGAATCCGCCTGGGGTCCAGCCCCCGGCCGCCACCAGACGGACGGGCGCGGCGTGCATGTGCTTGGCTGCCAATTCGGCAATGTCTTCGTCGGCCTTCAGCCAGTCTTCGGTTATGAAGGTGACCCGATGCGGTTGCTCTTTGAAAAGGGCTTCGCCCCGACCCATGCCTTCACCACCTTCTACCGCTGGCTGCGGGAGGATTTCGGGGCCGATGTCCTGCTGCATTTCGGGATGCATGGCGCGCTGGAATTCATGCCGGGCAAGCAGGCCGGTGTGGGGGCTGCTTGCTGGCCCGACCGGCTGATCGGCAACCTGCCGAACGTCTATCTTTACGCCGCGAACAACCCTTCCGAGGCGACGCTTGCCAAGCGCCGGTCGAACGCTGTGACGGTCACCCACCTGACGCCCCCCTTGGCCCGGGCCGGGCTTTACAAGGGTCTGGTTGACCTGAAAGACACACTCACCCGCCTGCGCGCAACGGAAGCGGACGCAAGCGACTATGCCGAACTTGCCGCCCTTGCGGTGGAACAGGCCAAGGCGGTGGATCTTGTGGGCGATATCGACGCCCTTTGGCTGAAGTTGCTGGAGACCGAAGGCGCGTTGATCACCGATGGGCTGCATGTCCTTGGCCGCAAGATCGATCCGGCGGCGATGGCGGAACTGTTGTCGCTTATCCCGGAAGATGCCCGCGCCGAGGCCGCCCGCCAAATGGCCGAAGACACGGAAATTCCGGGCCTTCTGCGCGCGCTTTCGGCCCGCTACATCGCGCCGGTTCCGGGGGGCGACCTGATCCGCTCGCCCGCCATTCTGCCGACCGGGCGCAATATCCACGCCTTCGACCCGTTCCGCATGCCAACTGCCTTTGCGCTGGCCGATGGGGCGGCGCAGGCGCAGCGCTTGCTGGATGCCCACCCGACCTTGCCGCACTCGGTCGCCTTGGTGCTGTGGGGGTCGGACAACATCAAATCCGACGGCGGCCCGATTGCGCAGGCCTTGGCGCTGATGGGGGCAAGACCGCGGTTTGACCACTATGGCCGGCTGTGCGGTGCGGACCTGATCCCGCTTGCCGAACTTGGTCGGCCACGCATCGACGTGGTGATGACGCTGTCAGGCATCTTCCGCGACCTCTTGCCCTTGCAGACCCGGATGCTGGCCGAAGCCGCATGGAAAGCCGCATCCGCCGATGAACCCGCCGAGCAGAACTTCATCCGTGCGCATTCGCTGGCTTATGCCGAGGCAATGGGCGTGGACCTTGAGACTGCCGCCCTGCGGGTCTTCTCCAACGCCGAAGGGGCCTATGGGGCCAACGTCAACACGCTGGTCGGATCATCCGCCTTTGGCGAGGAAGATGAGCTGGCCGACGCCTATGAGGCGCGCAAGAGCTTTGCCTACGGCGTCAACGGCAAGCCGGCCAAACAGCACAAACTGCTGCAAAAGGTGCTTGGCGATGTGGATCTGGCCTACCAGAATCTTGAATCGGTGGAACTGGGGGTCACGTCGGTTGACCATTACTTCGATACGCTGGGCGGGGTGGCCCGCGCCGTGCGCCGCGCGCATATCGGGAACGGCGGCGGTGGTGAGGCGACGCCGGTCTATATCGGCGACCAGACCCGGGGCGGCGGTCAGGTCCGCACGCTGCAAGACCAGATCGCGCTGGAGACCCGCGCCCGCAGCCTGAACCCCAAGTTCTACGAAGGCCTTTTGCGCCACGGGGCCGAGGGCGTGCGGCTGATCGAATCGCATGTGACCAACACGATGGGTTGGTCCGCCACGACAGGCCATGTGGAACCTTGGGTCTACCAGCGGCTGTCGGAAACCTTCGTGCTGGACGACGCGATGCGCAAGCGTCTGGCCGACCTCAACCCCGAAGCCTCCAGCCGGATGGCGACGCGCCTTCTGGAAGCCTCGGACCGGCATTACTGGACCCCGGATGCAGCCACCCTCGCCGCCCTGCAACGCGCGGCGGATGAGTTGGAAGACCGGATGGAAGGGATCGCTGCGGAATGATGAATGCTGCGCCTGGAGCAACTTTCGGAAGCGGGGGGCCAGCCCCCACAGCCCATTGGTCTATCGAACCAATGGCGAAACCAATGGACTACCCCCGGAGTATTTTTGAAAAGAGCAAGCAGATCATGGATTTGTTTGCCGGAATGGAGGCCATATGAGCCCGAGAGACGATATCCCCAGCCTTCGTGACTCGGGCCTTCGCGGCATGGACGGAGACGGCTCGGTGCAGGTGCATCTGGACCCGTCGCAGAAGATCGAGGGCGCCAAGGTGTTCTCGGTCTATGGCAAGGGCGGGATCGGGAAATCCACCACCTCATCGAACCTGTCGGCTGCCTTTGCCACGATGGGCAAGCGCGTGTTGCAGATCGGCTGTGACCCGAAGCATGACTCGACCTTTACCTTGACGGGCAAGCTGCAACCCACGGTGATCGACATCCTGAAGGAAGTCGATTTCCACGCCGAGGAGCTGCGCCCGGAAGATTTCGTGACCATCGGCTACGGCGGCGTGAAATGCGTCGAGGCGGGCGGGCCTCCGGCCGGCACCGGCTGCGGCGGCTATGTCGTGGGGCAGACGGTGAAGCTGTTGAAGCAGCATCACATGCTGGACGATACCGACGTGGTGATCTTCGACGTGCTGGGTGACGTGGTCTGCGGTGGCTTTGCCGCCCCCCTTCAGCACGCCGACCGGGCGGTGATCGTGACCGCGAACGACTTTGACAGCATCTATGCGATGAACCGGATCATCGCGGCGGTGCAGGCCAAGTCCTCGAACTACAAGGTGCGGCTGGCGGGCTGTGTGGCCAACCGCAGCAAGGACACCGACGAGATCGACCGCTACTGCGCCAAGGTCGGCTTCAACCGTCTGGCACATATGCCGGATATCGATGCGATCCGCCGCAGCCGCCTGAAGAAGAAGACCCTGTTTGCGATGGACGACGATCAGGACATCGTGATGGCGCGGGCCGAATACATCCGTCTGGCCGATGCCTTGTGGAAATCGGTCAGCCTGCCGGAATCCTTCCCGGAATCCCTGCCCGACCGGGAGATCTTTGAGCTGCTGGGGTTCGATTGATGCCGAACTACGTCACCACGCGCGACCGGGTCGAAACCTATTTCGACCGCACCGCCACCAAGGCGTGGGAACGGCTGACCTCGGACGCGCCGGTCAGCCGCATCCGCCAGACGGTGCGCGAAGGCCGTGACAGGATGCGCGCGTTGATGCTGTCGCGCCTGCCCGAAGACCTGCGCGGCGCGCGGGTTCTGGATGCGGGTTGCGGCACGGGTGCGATGACCGAGGAACTGGCGTTGCGCGGTGCGAGTGTGATGGCCGCCGACATTTCGCCCAAGCTGGTCGAGATTGCCCGCGACCGCCTGCCCGCGACCTTGCGCCCGCAAGTCAGCTTTCATGCCGGTGACATGACCGACCCCGCGCTCGGGCGCTTTGACTTCGTCCTCGCGATGGACAGCCTGATCTACTACGGTGCCGATGACATTGCCCGCACCTTGCATGCCTTGGGCAAGCGCAGCGGCGCGGTGGTGTTCACCGTGGCCCCGCGCACCACGCTTTTGATGGCGATGTGGCATGCGGGCAAGCTGTTCCCCCGGTCGGACCGGTCGCCGGTAATGATCCCGCACAGCCTGAAAGAGCTTGGCCGCGCCACCGGGCCGGGGCTAAGCCGCATCGGCCGGGTCTCGCGGGGGTTCTACATCTCGGACTGCATGGAGTTTCAGCCATGATCCTGCGGAAAAAGCACCTGAAGGCGCTGGATGCCTCGTGGTTGCCTTTCGCCAATGCGGCGTCCGAAGGGCTGCCGCTGCGCCAATTGTTGCGGCTGTCGCTGTTTCAGGTGTCGGTCGGCATGGCGACGGTGCTTTTGCTGGGAACGCTGAACCGGGTGATGATCGTGGAACTGTCGGTTCCGGCGATGATCGTGGCCCTGATGATCGCCATTCCGGTGCTGGTGGCCCCGTTCCGCGCGCTTCTGGGCCATCGGTCGGATACGCACCGGTCGGCCATCGGTTGGAAGCGGGTGCCTTACCTGTGGTTCGGCTCGCTCTGGCAGATGGGGGGCCTTGCGGTCATGCCCTTTGCGCTGATCGTCCTGTCCGGCGACCAGTATCACGGCCCCGCCTGGGCGGGCGAGGTGCTGGCGGCGCTGGCGTTCCTGATGACCGGCCTTGGGCTTCACATGACCCAGACCGCCGGTCTGGCGCTGGCCTCGGACCGCGCGACCGATGAGACACGGCCCCGCGTCGTGGCCTTGCTTTATGTCATGTTCCTGCTGGGGATGGGCGCCTCTGCGATCATCGTCGGCTGGCTCTTGCGCGACTATGACCCGATCACCCTTGTCCGTGTCGTGCAGGGCTGCGCGGTGGCGACGGTGGTGTTGAACCTGATAGCCCTTTGGCAGCAGGAAAAGGTGCGCCCGATGACGCGTGAGGAACGCGCCGCCCCGCGCCCACGGTTCCGTGACGCATGGGCGGATCTGATGGCAGGCGGCACGGCCGGGCGCTTGCTGGCGGTGGTTGTCCTAGGGACGCTGGCCTTCAACATGCAGGACGTGCTGCTGGAGCCTTATGGCGGCGAGGTGCTGGGGCTTTCGGTATCCAAGACCACGCTTTTGACGGCGGTCTACGCGATGGGGGCGCTGGTCGGTTTCATCCTGGCCGCGCGCTGGCTGGGCAAGGGGCGTGATCCGTTCCGCATTGCGGCGCGCGGCATCCTTGCCGGGATCGCCGCCTTTACCGCCGTGATCTTTGCCGGGCCACTGGAAAGTGCGGTGCTGTTTTACCTTGGGGCCACGGCCATCGGCTTTGGCACCGGGCTCTTTGCGGTGTCCACCCTGACCGCCGCCATGGCGCTGAAGACCTCGGGCGCAGGTGCCGGTCTGGCGCTGGGGGCATGGGGGGCCGCACAGGCCACCGCCGCGGGCCTTGCAATCTTCCTTGGCGGCGCAATCCGCGACATAACCGGCCACCTTGCCGAAAGCGGCGCCCTTGGCCCTGCCCTGACCGACCCGACCCTTGGTTACACCTTTGTCTATCATACCGAGATCGGCCTTCTGTTCCTGACCCTCGTCGCACTTGGACCGCTGGTCCGGGTTGCCCCGCTCGCGCCCACTTCCACGTCCGGCGACCGCTTCGGTATCGCCGAATTTCCCACCTGACCCCATCCGGGGTCGCAAACAGAGGATACCGCAATGGTAGGTGTCAACTTCTTCGGCAGCTTCGATCTTGCCAGCCTGTCGATCTGGCTTTTCTGGGGCTTCTTCGCCCTGCTGATCTACTACCTTCAGACCGAGAACATGCGGGAAGGCTATCCCCTGGAAACCGAGGACGGTCTTGCCGCCCCGAACCAGGGGCCTTTCCCGGTGCCAAAGCCCAAGACCTTCCGCCTGCCGCATGGCAAGGGCGATGTGACGGTGCCTTCGGCCGACAACGAAGCCGCGCATCGTCGCGGTGATCTGGCCCTTGCCCGGACCGCCGTGTCCGAGGGCTTTCCCCATGCGCCCACTGGCAACCCGATGGTCGATGGCGTCGGCCCGGCCTCCTGGGTGCCACGGCGCGATGAGCCGGAACTGGATGGCCATGGCCACAACAAGATCGTGCCTTTGGCGCAGGCCGAAGGTTTCAGCGTCACCGCAGGGCGCGACCCGCGCGGTCTGCCGGTTCAGGCTGGCGATCTGGAGGTTGTCGGCCGCGTCTCGGACATGTGGGTCGATGCCCCCGAGCAGCTTGTCCGCTATCTGGAGATCGACCTGAACTCGGGCCAGAAGCGGCTGGTGCCGATGACACTGGCCCGGATCTGGGAAGACCGCGTGCGGGTGAACTTCCTTGCATCGGACAGCTTTGACGGCATCCCGGCCACCAGATCAGCCACCGAAGTGACCAAGCTCGAGGAAGACAAGATCTCGGCCTATGTCGCGTCCGGCTGGATGTATGACGCCCCCAAGCGCAAGCGCGGGTTCTGATCACCTGACAGGCAGCGGCCCGCGCCCGGGCCTCGCCTTTCACATCAAGATGGAGGGTCTGATATGTCAGGCCATGATGACTTTGCTTTCGACGCCTTGCCAGGACTGCCGGAACGGCCCCCGCAAGGTGAATTGATCCTCTGGCAAGGACGCCCCGATGCCTGGGCGCTTGCCCGCGATGCCTACCGGATCCGCTGGATCGCCGGATACTTCGCCCTGATCGTCCTTTGGCGCGCAGGGGCTGGTTTTGCCGATGGCGGGTCTGCCTTGGCGCTGGCGATGGGGCTGCCTTATGTGATGCTGGCGCTGCTTGGTCTTGGCATCATCTACGGCCTGGCATGGGTTCAGGCCCGCGCCACCACCTACACGCTGACCACCGCCCGCGTCGTCTTGCGGATCGGGGCGGCGCTGCCTGTCACCTTCAACCTGCCCTTCGTGCAGGTCGGTGCGGCCAACCTTGACCTGCGCCGCGACGGCACCGGCACGATCGCGCTGGATACGCTGGGCGAGACGCGGATTTCCGTCCTTGTCGCCTGGCCACATCTGCGCCCGGGGCTATGGTCGAAGACCCAGCCTGCGCTGCGGTCCATCCCCGATGCCGCCCGGGTGGCCCGCCTTCTGGCCGACGCGGCCGAAGCCCGGGTGACCGCGCCGCAAGTGGCGCGCTCCACCCATGATACGGCGCCCTTCGCGCCTGTCGCAGCGGAATAGGGGGCAGACATGACAAACCGACCCACCCTGACCCACGAACCCGGCTACCGAAGCCGCGACCCCGAGCTTGTTCCGCGCATCCTCTTGCGCGCCATGTTCGGGCTGGCCCTTGCCACCCTTGCGATCACCACCTTCGCCGCAGTCACCGGGCGCGAACCCGTGGCCCAGCCGCAAGCGGCCGAGGTCGTGCGCGAAAAGTGGATCGTGCTGGAAGGCCTGTCTGCGCAGGCCGTCATTGTGCGCAACACCGATGGCAATGTCCTGTTGGACCTGCCACATGGTGGCTTTATCACCGTCATCCAGTCAGGCATCTTCACCGAACGGCGCAAGCACAAGGTCGACCAGACCAAACCCGTGCGCATCGTCGAATATGCCAATGGCCGCCTTGTGGCCGAAGACCCCGAAACCGGGTGGAGTGCTGAACTCTACGCTTTCGGGGGCGACAACAAAGCCGCGTTCGAACGGCTTCTGGATCAGGAATAGGGAACCACGATCATGGGACTTTTCACACGAACGAAGGAAAAGGTGCCTTGCACCGTCGAGGTCAGCCACCGTTTCGAAAGCCTGCATGCCCACGTCCGCTTCAACAATGGCGCCGTTGTCTATCCCGGTGATGAGGTGCTGGTGCATGGTGCGCCGGTGCTGGCCGCTTACGGCGAGGTTATCGTCGAAGACCGCACCGCCACGATCACCCGCGCCACCCCGCTGGAGCGGCTCTGGACCCGGATGACCGGCGATTTCGGCTTCATGGAGCTGTGCGAGTTCTCCTTTTCCGAGGAGGTCCGGCTATGAACGCGACACCGATGGACCTTTACCCCGAAAACCCGGATGCCGACCTGATCGTGGAGCCCACGGTCGACACGACCGCGATGGCGACGGAAACCACGCTTCTCAACCCGCGCTTCTACACCACCGACTTCGACGAGATGGACCGTCTTGACGTCACGCCCATCCGCGCCGAGTGGGACAAGCTGATCGCCCAGATGAAATCCGACCCGAACAAGGGCCATTTCAAGAAGACCGAGGCCTGGGACAAGGTGGATTGGGCAAGCATGGACCCCGCCCTCCGGCGTGAGTTCATCGATTTTCTGGTGTCGTCCTGCACCGCAGAGTTTTCGGGCTGTGTGCTTTACAAGGAAATGAAGCGCCGCGGATCAAACCCCGACATCTGCGAGCTTTTCAGCTACATGGCCCGCGATGAGGCCCGCCATGCCGGCTTCATCAACGATGCGTTGCGCGAGGCGGGGGTTGCCGTCAACCTTGGCTTCCTGACCAAGGCGAAGAAATACACATACTTCCGGCCCAAGTTCATCTACTACGCCACCTATCTGTCGGAAAAGATCGGCTACGCCCGCTACATCACGATCTTCCGCCACCTTGAGGCGCATCCCGAACAGCGGTTCCACCCGATCTTCAAGTGGTTCAAGGAATGGTGCAACGACGAATTCAGCCATGGCGAGGCTTTCGCCCTGATCATGAAGACCGATCCGAAACTGACCACCAGCTTCGTCAACAAGCTGTGGATCAAGTTCTTCCTGACCGCCGTTTATTCGACAATGTGGGTCCGCGACCACGCCCGGCCGGAGTTTCACAAGGCGCTCGGCGTCGAAATCAGCTGGTATGATCAAGAGGTGTTCCGCAAGACCTCAACCATCGCGCGCCAGATCTTCCCGATGGAGCTGGACATCGACCACCCGCGCTGGATTCCGAACCTGGAACGCATGAACCGCACCTTCATCGCGATGGATGCGGCGAAGCGTCAGGGCGGCATCGCGGGCAAGCTGAAAGGCTGGGCCCTTGGCGCCAAAGCCGCGCTGACCTTTGCCAGCCTCTACACCATCCCGGCCAAACGCCACGCCCTGCCCGCATCCGTGCGGCTGGAGCCGACGTATTGACCGGATGCACCCATACCGCTGTTCCGGCAGCGGGTAGGCGGGGGGGATGGGCGCGTCCCACCCGCCGGTGCGGTCTCCCCTTCGGGGGGGGCCGCACATGACAAATCCCTGGATCGCCTCGCTTCTGGTGCTGTTTGTCTGGTGGTTCTCCACCGGGGCGATCCTGTGGCGCGTCCGCCACGCCGACCGCGCCGGCGGGTCAGCGCATCAGATGTCGGTCCTTTGGGGCCTGCCTTTGCTGGTCGGCGGGGTGGTGGGGCTGGGCCTGAGCCTTGATCAGGCCAGCGTTTCTGGCACCTATGCGGCCTTCCTGTCGGCATTGGCCGTCTGGGGCTGGATCGAGCTTGCCTTCCTGTCAGGTGTCATCACCGGCCCGAACACCAACCCCAGCCCGCCCTATGCCCGGGGCTGGGACCGGTTCCGGCAGGCCACGCTGACGCTTCTGTGGCACGAGGCGGTGCTGATCGTGGCGCTTGTCCTTCTGGCCTATGCCGCATGGAACGCCGCCAACCCTTTCGGCCTTTACACCTTCGCCATCCTTTTCTTTGCCCGCGCCTCGGCCAAGCTGAACCTGTTTTTCGGCGTGCCGCGGATCAACACCGAATTCCTGCCCCGCCCCCTGGCCCATCTGGCCAGCCATTTTCGCCATGCCCGGATGAACTGGCTGTTCCCGATCTCGGTCACGGTCTTGACCTTCGCCGCCGCCTGCTGGCTGGAACGCGCCCTTGCCGCCCCGACCGACGCCGCGCAGGCGGGCCATATCCTGCTGATGGCTCTTACCCTTCTGGCACTGCTTGAACACTGGTTCATGGTGCTGCCCCTGCCCGACCAGAAACTCTGGCGCTGGATGCTTCCCGAAGCTTCTGCCGTATCCGACCCCAATCTACCGATAAGAAAGTGACATCCCATGGACTTCGCTCGCCACTTTGAAAGCCAGCTTTCCGCGCTGAAATCCGAAGGCAACTACCGCACCTTCGCCGATCTTGAACGCCGCTGCGGCGCGTTTCCACGGGCGAACCGCCATGGCGCGACGGTGGACGAAGTCACCGTCTGGTGTTCCAATGATTATCTGGGAATGGGCCAGCACCCCGATGTGGTGGCCGCGATGGTGGAAACGGTGCAGACCTGCGGTACGGGCGCGGGCGGCACAAGAAACATCGGCGGCAACACCGTCCAGCACCGCGCGCTAGAGGCCGAACTGGCCGATCTTCACGGCAAGGCGGCGGCGCTTCTGTTCACCTCGGGCTATGTGTCGAACTGGGCGGCCCTGTCCACACTGGGGTCGCGCATCCCTGATGCCGTGATCTTTTCCGACGAAGGCAACCACGCCTCGATGATCGAAGGCATCCGCCATTCCCGCGCCGACAAGGTCTTGTGGAAGCACAACGACTGGCGCGAGCTTGACCGCAAGCTTCGTTCCGTCGGCGACCGTCCGAAGATCGTGGCCTTCGAATCCGTCTATTCGATGGATGGCGACATCGCCCCGATCCGCGAGATCGTAGAGGTCTGCGAAGCCCACGGCGCGCTGTCCTACATCGACGAAGTGCATGCCGTCGGCATGTATGGCGCCCATGGCGGCGGCGTGACCGAAGAGCGCGGCCTTGCCGACCGGATCGACGTGATCGAAGGCACGCTGGGCAAGGCCTTTGGCTGCATGGGCGGCTATGTCACCGGCTCCAGCGCGCTCGTGGACTTCATCCGCAGCTTCGCCAGCGGCTTCATCTTCACCACCGCGATCCCGCCCGCCGTGGCCGCCGCCGCCACCACCTCGATCCGCCACCTCAAGGCATCGGGCGAAGAACGCGCGGCCCAGAAGGCGAATGTTGCATTGCTGCGCCGCAAGCTTGACCGCGCCGGCATCCCGCATATGGGCAATGAAAGCCACATCATCCCGGTAATGATCGGCGATCCGGTGAAATGCCGGATGATCAGCGACATCCTGATGGAAGACTGGGGCATCTACGTCCAGCCGATCAACTATCCCACCGTCCCTAAAGGCACCGAACGCCTGCGCCTGACCCCCGGCCCCCATCACACCGAGGCTGACATCGACAAACTGGTCACCGCCCTTGGCACTTTGTGGAAGCGTTGCGCGATTTCCCACGCAGTCGCGTGAATTTGCGCGGGTTAGCCCTTGCCAAACCCATCGTGGGCAACAGTATACAAGCCGAACAAACCCCCCGGGAGGATACCTCATGCGTTTGACCCTTACCGTTCTCGCCCTCGCCAGCCTTGCAGCGCCAGCCATGGCCCAGGACATCGAGGCCGGTGCAAAGACCTTCAACCAGTGCCAGACCTGCCACGTCGTGCAGAACGAAGCTGGTGAGGTACTGGCGGGCCGCAACTCGAAGACCGGGCCGAACCTCTATGGCCTGCCCGGTCGTGTGGTTGGCAGCGTCGAAGGCTTCAAATACGGCGAGTCCATCGTGGCTGTCGGTGCGGCCGGTCAGGTTTGGGACGAAGCCAATTTCGTTGAGTATGTGCAGGATCCTGCCAAGTATCTGAAGGCCAAGCTGGGCGACGACAAGGCCAAGTCGAAGATGGCCTTCAAGGTGCGTAGCGCCGATGATGCGGCCAATCTCTGGGCCTTCATCGCATCACTGTCGCCTGCGGTAGCGGCCGCTGAGGGCGAAGCAGAGGCCGCCGAGGAAGCGCCCGCCTCGAACTGACACCGCGTCAGGGATCATGCCTGCAATCGCCCCGGCCCGATAGGCGCCGGGGCGACTTTTTAAGCTTCGTCCATGTATTGCCGCGAAGGAATGGCCGTCTGCGGCGCCAACAACGGGCGGCGTCAGGGCCGCAGGATCAACCCGCCGTCGGCTTCCAGAAACGCCACCACCTGCGCAATTCCGACACCCTGCCGGACGCGGGCCATGACATAGGGCCGCGCGCCGCGCGCCTTTCTGGTATCGGCCTCCAGGAGATCAAGGTCCACGCCGACATGAGGCGCAAGATCGGTCTTGTTCACCACCAGCAGATCCGACCGCACAACCCCCGGCCCCCGCTTCCTTGGGATGTCCTGCCCCGCCGCCGTGTCGATCACATAGATCGACAGATCAGCCAGTTCGGGGCTGAAGGTCGCGGCCAGATTGTCGCCGCCGCTTTCGATCAGGATCAGGTCAAGGTCGGGATGCATGGCCCGCAAGTCGGCCACGGCGGCAAGGTTGATCGAGGCATCCTCACGGATTGCGGTATGCGGGCAACCGCCGGTTTCCACCCCCCGGATCCGGTCAAGGGGCAAGACCTGCGCCCGCATCAGGTATTCGGCATCTTCGCGGGTGTAGATGTCATTGGTGATCACCGCCATTGAACAACGCCCCGCCAAGGCCCGGCAAAGCGCCTCGGTCAACGAGGTCTTGCCCACCCCCACCGGCCCACCGATTCCCACCTTCAAGGGTCCGTTCTTTGATCGGGTCATGTCTTGAAGATCCTTACATCCAGTTCTTCGTGCCGCATCGCCGCCAGTTCCGCCCCGAAGGCCGAGGTGCCGATATCATCCAGCTCGGCCATCACCGCCCCGGCGGCAATCGTGGCAATGACCGGGTGCAGGCTGGCCAGCATCCCCTGCGCTTCGGTCTGCCCCAAAGGCGCAAAGCGGGTGGCTGCGGCGACAAGGTTTGCCGCGAAAGCGTGCAGGTAGAGGGCCACGATTTCCTCGACCGGAAGGTCAAGCCCTGCCCCCGCATTGCCCGCCGCTTCACCCACCGCAACCGGCAAGGCCCGCGCGGAAAGGTTGCGGCCGGTCAGCGCAGCCACCGTCCGCGCAAAGGCGGCGCCCTGTTCAACCGTCTCGCTCAGCCGCTCTTTCGTGCCAGCCATTGCCCGGGCCGCCGCATCCAGCGCCGCGATGTCGGCCCCCTGGCGCAAGGCCAGGGCCAGAAGGACCGCATCCGCCCGCCCTGACCCGAACCGCAGCACCGTCTCAATACAGGCCCGCAGACCGTGGCCAGAGCGTTCGCCTTCCGCCATCACCACCTCTAGCCCGTGCGAATAGGCATAGCCCCCGGTCGGGAACGCCGGGGAAAGCCATTGCACAAGGGTCAGAAGATCAGTGCGCATGCCCCATCGTGCGCCCCATGCCATAGGCGCCGCCTTCCGGGGTAAAGGGTTCGCGCGCCTCGGTCACGGTTGCGCCAAGTCCGCGCAGCATGTCGGCCAGCACATGATCGGCGCGGATCACCAGCCGCCCGGGTTCGATCTGGCAGGGGGTGTGACGGTTGCCGATGTGCCAGGCCAGACGCAGAAGGTCGCCCGTCACCACCAGCACGGCCTCTTCTGCCGCCGCAATTTCGACCAGACGGCCGTCGGCCAGCTCGAAGGCATCGCCCGCGAGAAGGTTGGAGGTTTCGGCCAGATCGACGATGAAGCTTTCCCCGGCGGTCGTGACCAGCCGCTTGCGCCGCAAGAACCGGTCTTCATAGCCAAGCACGACCCGGCCCGTGGCAAGACGCGGCCACTGGCCCGCACGGTGCAGGGTCTGGGCAATCGGTAGGGTCATTGGCTGCCCTTAGCAGAATTTTCAGGAATCAGGGCGATGCTGATCGAACGGAATAACGGAGGATCACCATGACCCTGCCCCACCTTTCCCTTGCCGCTGAACTCGCCGAAATCCGGGCCGAGATTGACCGCCTGCAACGGCGTGAAACCGCGCTGGCCTCGATGGAGCATGACTTCCCGGTCGTCCCGGTTTTTCGTCGCGGCTGGCCGATCCGGCGTGAAACGGAGAAAACAGCAGAACATTTCCCGGTTCATGTCTGACGGCTCAATACAGGAAATAGCGCTGTGCAAGCGGCAACTCCCTTGCGGGTTCGCAGGTCAGAAGGATCCCATCAGCCCGCACTTCATAGGTTTCCGGATCAACCTCGATCTGCGGTGTGGCGAAATTCAGCTTCATGTCCCGCTTGCCGATGCCGCGCGTGCCTTCGACGGCCAGCGTGTCCTTGGCCAGACCCAGCCTTGCAGCCACCCCGTCTTCCTGCGCGGCGCGACTGACAAAGGTTACGGCATTGCGTTCGACCGACCGGCCGTAAGCCCCGAACATCGGCCGGGTATGCACCGGCTGCGGCGTCGGAATCGAGGCGTTCGGATCACCCATCTGCGCCACCACGATCACCCCGCCCAAAAGAACCATCTCGGCCTTGGCCCCAAAGAACGCAGGCGACCACAGGACCAGATCGGCACGCTTGCCTGCCTCGACGCTGCCGATATGGCGGCTGATCCCATGCACGATGGCCGGGTTGATGGTGTATTTTGCGATATAGCGCTTTACGCGGGCGTTGTCGTTGTCACCCTGCTCTTCAGCCAGCCGTCCGCGTTGAACCTTCATCTTGTGCGCGGTCTGCCATGTACGGGTGATGACCTCGCCCACCCGGCCCATCGCCTGACTGTCCGACGCCATGACAGAGAACGCGCCCAGATCATGCAGGATGTCTTCCGCCGCAATCGTTTCCCGCCGGATCCGACTTTCGGCAAAGGCCACATCTTCCGGCACGCGGCGGTCAAGGTGGTGGCAGACCATCAGCATGTCGAGATGTTCTTCGATCGTGTTGACGGTGTAGGGCATCGTGGGGTTGGTGGACGACGGCAGGATGTTCTGGCTAGCGACCACCTTGATGATATCGGGCGCATGGCCACCGCCCGCGCCTTCGGTATGAAACGCATGGATCGTGCGCCCGCCGATGGCCTTCAGCGTGTTTTCCACAAAGCCCGATTCATTCAGCGTGTCGGTGTGGATCATCACCTGCACATCCATCGCATCCGCGACGGTCAGGCAGCAATCAATCGCGCCGGGGGTCGTTCCCCAATCTTCGTGCAGTTTCAAGGCACTGGCCCCGGCTTGCACCTGTTCTTCAAGCGCCGCGGGAAGTGAGGCATTGCCCTTGCCCGCAAAGGCAAGGTTCATCGGAAAGGCATCTGCGGCCTGCAACATGCGGCCAAGATGCCACGGGCCGGGCGTGCAGGTGGTGGCAAGCGTGCCATGCGCCGGGCCGGTGCCGCCGCCCAGCATCGTCGTCAGGCCAGAATGCAGCGCGTCGTCAATCTGCTGGGGGCAGATGAAATGGATATGGGCATCCATGCCGCCCGCAGTCAGGATCCGCCCTTCGCCCGCGATGATCTCGGTTCCCGGGCCGATGATCACATCTACGCCCGGTTGCGTGTCGGGGTTCCCGGCCTTGCCGATCTTCGCGATCCGCCCGTCGCGCAGGCCGACATCGGCCTTGATGATACCGGTCCAGTCCACGATCAGCGCGTTGGTGATCACCGTATCCATCGCCCCTTCCGCCCGGGACAGCTGGCTTTGGCCCATCCCGTCGCGGATCACCTTGCCGCCGCCGAACTTCACCTCTTCGCCGTAGCGCAACGCATTGGCCCCCCCGGCGCTGCGTTCGGCGATCAGGTCACGTTCGACCTCGATGATCAGGTCAGTATCGCCCAGCCGCAGACGGTCACCCAGCGTGGGGCCATACATGTCGGCGTAGGTCTTGCGAGAGATGCGTGCGGGCATGCGTCGTCCTTTCGGGGCTTAAAGCGGCCCCATGACCTTTTGATTGAAGCCGTAAACCCGGCGCACACCGGCCAGCGGCACCAGCCTGACTTCGCGCGTCTGGCCCGGCTCGAAGCGCACGGCGGTGCCTGCGGCGATATCAAGCCGCTGGCCTCGCGCGGCGTCGCGGTCGAAGGACAGGCCGGGGTTCGTTTCGGCAAAGTGGTAGTGGCTGCCCACCTGAACCGGCCGGTCACCGGTATTGGCGACCATCAGCACCGTCACCTCGGCGCCTTCGTTCAGGGTGATGTCACCGCTGGCAGCGGGGAACAGCTCACCGGGGATCATTTGCGCCGCCGCATCACGGCATAGACGGCGCCACCGCCAAGGACAGACCCCAGAAGGGCCACCCCCAGCCAGCCGAATTCCACCCCATGCGGGTGGTGGTGCATCCCCTCATGCGCAAGGGCTGGGGTTGCCAGCAAGGGCAGGAAGGGCATCGCAAGTCGCAGCATCTTTGGCCTCCTATCGGATGGGGTGATGGACGGTGACAAGTTTGGTGCCGTCGGGAAACGTCGCTTCGACCTGAACGGAATGGATCATTTCGGGGATGCCCGACATGCATTGATCAGCGGCAATGACATGGGCGCCCGCCTCCATCAGATCCGCGACCGAGCGGCCATCTCGCGCACCTTCGACGACGAAATCGGTAATCAGCGCAATGGCTTCGGGGTGGTTCAGCTTTACGCCGCGCGACAGGCGGCCCCGGGCGACCATGGCGGCAAGGCTGACCAGCAGTTTGTCTTTTTCGCGGGGGGTCAGGTTCATGTGGGCCTCAAATCTGCCAGACGCGCGGCAGGGGGCGGCCCTGTCGCAGGATGTGAAGGACGCGGATGATCTGGCGGCGCAGGGGCCAGCCGTCGGCGGCAAGCAGGCGCAAGACCGTGCGCCCGCCAAAGGCGCTGGCGGCACCGGTCACGCCGGGTTCGTCCAAGGCCACGCGCAAGGGGCCAAGCGGGGCCTCGCCCGTCATCACGATGCTGGCGAAAGCCCGCGATGGCCCAAGCCCGGCGGCGCCGGCTGCAAGGGCCGCATCATCCAGCGCCAGCGGGTCAATCCAAAGGGGAACGCCCCCCAGCCGGATCTCGCGGCGGTCCCGAAAGCGGATCTGCCGCACCACCTCGCCCATCGCGGCGCGGCCCAGAACCACCGCCTCCAGCGCAAGGCAACCGGCACCGGGGGCAAGGTCGATCACCGTGCGGCGGTCAAGGGCCGCGCGGTCAAACAGGATGGTTTCCTGTGGCAGCCAGTCCAGCCAGCCGCCCGGACCGACGCCAAGCTGCACCTCCATCCGCGCAGCCATCCCTTCGGCGCGATAGGCGCGTTCGGCGGTCTGGGTCGTGGCCACCGCGCGCCCGCCTTGCAGATCAAGCTGAAAGCGCAGCCGGTCACCGCCCGTAAGCCCGCCCGAGGTATTGAGAAACACCACCTCTGGCACATCGCCACCACCCGGCAGGATCGCCTTGGCCGATCCTGCCTGCCGCAAGCGTTGCAGCCGGGCCGCGCGGTCAAGCGTGACCAGCGCCTCGCCCTTGGCGCGCTGCATGGTCTGGATCGGTGCAAGTGCTGTCATGCTGTCCCCCGGCAGACTGTCGCCAGTGAAGGAGGCCAATGACAATTGCCGCCCAGGGCTGGCCCGGAGCTTGGAACCGAACGCCGGGGCTTCCGCCTGTTTGGCAAGCACACCGCCCAATAAAGCGGCAAGCCGCAGACACTTCCCTTGGTCAGGCGTCAATCAGCGCCCTGACCCGCGCCACGCCGTCAGCCACCAGCCCCGGATCGCCGCGCGCCTCGACGTTCAGCCGCAGCAGAGGTTCGGTGTTTGACGCGCGCAGGTTCAGCCGCCAGCCGTCAAAGGCAAGGCTAAGCCCATCGGTCCGGTCTTCCGACCTTGCGCCCGGGGCCAGTTCGACGCGCACCCGCGCCATCATCGCGGCTGGGTCGGCCACGGCAAAGTTGATCTCGCCCGAGGATGGGAAGTCTCGCCGGAGGCTTCCAACCAGATCGACCAGACTGCTCCCGCTGCGGCCCAGAAGGCCCGCCACCATCAGCCACGGCAACATGCCGCTGTCGCAAGCCATGAAATCGCGGAAATAGTGATGCGCGCTCATCTCGCCGCCATAGACGGCTCCAGTCCGGCGCATCGCGGATTTCTGGAACACATGCCCGGTGGGTGCCAGAACCGACCGGCCACCGTGGCGCTTGATCGTATCTTCAACCGCCCACAGAACGCGGGGGTCATGCACGATTGCGGCACCGGGGCTTTGGTCCAGATGGGCCGCCGCCAACAGAGCCACGACATGTTCACCGCCAACAAAGCCGCCCTGCCCGTCAAAAAGGAAGCAGCGGTCGAAATCGCCGTCAAAGGCCACGCCCATGCCTGCCCCCGCCTGCACCACCGCCGCCGCAGTCACGGGGCGGTTTTCGGGCAAAAGCGGGTTCGGGATGCCATTGGGAAACCGGCCATCCGGGGCATGGTGAAGCCGGATCAGATCCAGCCGTGCGCCCTTTGCCGCCAGTCCTTCGGCCAGCGCATCCAGCGTTGGCCCCGCCGCGCCGTTGCCGGAATTGACCAGCACCCGCAACGGCCCGATCCCCGCCGCGCCGACCATTCCGACAAGCCGCGCCACATAATCCGCCCGGACAGCGCTGGCATCCTGCCGCCCGCCCCCCGGCACAATGTCGGGCAAGGCGTAGGGCGATCTGCCCTCGCTGAGCGCGCGGACGCTTGCAAAAGTCTTGGACGACAGCGGCACCGCCCCCGGACCGACCAACTTCATCCCGTTGTAATCGGCCGGGTTGTGCGAGGCCGTCACCATGATCCCGCCATCCGACCCCAGATGGTCGGTGGCGAAATACATTTCTTCGGTCCCGGCAAGGCCAAGGTCCAACACCTGCACCCCGGCAGAGATCAGCCCTGACGCCACCGCATCGGCCAAGGAAGGTGAACTTTCGCGGCTGTCGCGGGCCAGCACCACTGCCCCCGCCCCCAGGACCGTGGCAAAAGCACGGGCAATGCGGCGGGCGGTCGCCTCATCGAGGTCAAGCCCCAGTCGGCCACGGATGTCATAAGTCTTGAACGGGCTTGCCATCGCGCGAAGGGATCACCCCCGGGCGCCGTAGTAAAGCCCCACCACATGTTCGGCCTCGGCAAAGAACAGCCAGCGCGCAGCCAGCGCCCCGGCCAGATGCAGCAAAGCCGCCAGCGCAATGCCCACCCACCCAAGTGGCAACAGAAGGACCAGCGCTGGCAGCAGCGACGCCAGCACCAGGGCGATCAACCGCAGCTTGCGCGCATGCCTGCGCCCGACGACAAAGATCATCTCGCGCAGAAGGTAGTTTCCGGCGGTATGGGCCGGCTCGAACACCGTGGGCAGGCCGATCTGGTCAAGCCCCGTGGCCGCACCAAGCGTTTGCCCGGCCCGGGCAAAGGCACCGTCCCCTACCCGCCACGTGGCCAGAAGCACCGCACCCACCGCCAAAAGCGCCAGCGAAGCCCATGGCGCCCCTGCCAGCACGGCCCCACCGGCAATGGCAAAGCTGACAAACATCACCGGCGTCAGCCAAAGATGCCAGCGCGGCACCGCCTTGATCTGGGTGTAGATCATCGCCGTGGTCAGCACCGTGAACAACGCAAGCCCGGCACCGATCTGCCCTGGCAGGCGCGAAAGCCCCAGACCCAGCCAATCGGACAGGGCGACGGGGGCCAAGAGAACGAGCGTGGCGACGGAAGCCCAGGCCTCACGGCTCAGCCAGCTTGTGCGCCACTGGCTGAAGGCCTTCACAGCGTTCTTGGGGTTGCCAAGGTGGAAGGTCGCGGCCAGCAAGCCGGCGACAGCCAGCCCATAGCCCAGCCCCCACAGGAAGAACGCGGCCCAGCCCGAAGGCAACAGAATTCCCGCCCCCAGAAAGGCCAGAAACCCGAAGCCAAGCCCGGAGAGCGTGGAAAACAGGATGACGGAAGGTGCCGGATGCATGTCAGATCTTCCCCAGCACCCGGTCCAGCCAACCCGCAATCCCGGTGGCCTTCACATCAAGCAAGGGCGCCAGCAGGCTGGCCTGTCCCGGCCCCTTCTTTCTTGGCGGCAGATATTTGTTCGTGGGCTTCGTCCCCATCCCCGGCATGAGGTCATAACCGCCCCGGTCAGCCACCAGTCGCGACACCGCGCTGTCAGGGTCGGCAAAATCACCGAAATGGCGGGCATTGGTCGGGCAGGTGCGCACGCAGGCAGGCTCACGGTCTTCTTCGGGCAGGTTATCGTTGTAGATCCGGTCCACGCAAAGGGTGCATTTCTTCATCACCCCCTGATCGGCGTCCAGTTCCCGCGCCCCATAAGGGCAGGCCCATGCGCAAAGCCCGCAGCCGATGCAGGCGTCTTCATTGACCAGAACAATCCCGTCTTCGGCCCGCTTGTAGCTGGCCCCCGTGGGGCAGACGGTGACACAAGGCGCATCCTCGCAATGCAGGCAGGACCGGGGGAAGTTGACGATCTGCGGCGGGGCATCGGCCACCTCGACCTGATAGGAATGGACACGGTTCAGGAAGGTGCCGGAAGGGTTGGCCCCATAGGCATCCTGATCAGACAGCCCGTGGCCCTGATCGTTCCAGCCCTTGCAGGCAGTGACGCAGGCCTGACAACCGACACAGGTATCAAGGTCAACCACCAGACCCAGCCGCTTTTCGGTGGCACCCGGCAAGGCCGTCATCGCGCGCTCTCCCCAAGACCCAAGAGTTTTCGAAAACTCTTGGCAAAATTCCTCGAAGAATTCTGGACACGCCCCCCGCCAGCACGCGGCAGGTCGGGCAAGGGTGCAAACTCTGGCTCGGCGCCGCGCCCGGCGGGGTGATCCCCTGCTGCAACCCGTTCGACCCGCACGCGTTGGTCAAACCAAGCAGCCTGCCCCGTCACCGGGTCCGAGTTGGACAGCCGATGACCGCCATTCTCTGCCTTGTCAGGCAGCAGTTCCGAAATGAGATGGTTCAGCAGGAACCCCGTCGTCGCCTCCGGGGCCGCGGGCGACAGCGCCCACGCGCCTTTGCGCTTGCCGATGGCGTTCCACGTCCAGACCGTGTTTTCGTTCAAGGCCGCCATATGCGCCACCGGCACCGTGATTGACCCCGCGCGCGAGGACACCCGCGCCCAGTCGCCCGGCTTGAACCCCTGCGCCTTCCAGAGTTTCGTTGGCAGGTAAAGCGCGTTCTGCCCCTTGATCTGGCGCAGCCACGCGTTCTGGCTGCCCCATGAATGATACATGTCCATCGGTCGCTGCGTCAGGGCGTGGACGGTATAGCCAAAGGCCGCGTCCTCATCGCCGTAAGGTGCATACCAGATCGGCAGGGGATGCATCGACTGCTTCAGCCGCTCGCGCAGATGGTCGGGCGGCTGGCGTGGGCCAAAGCCTTCGGCGGCAAGCTGGAAGCGGCGCATCGGTTCGGACCAGATGCTGAACAGATAGGGCTGCGGCGTCTCGAACAGCCCAAGTTTGACTGCCCAATCCTGATAGGCCATGTTCCACGGCTTGTAAAAGGCCGCGTCTTCCGGGACATGGGCCTGATGGAAGGCGCCATTGGCGATGTAGCGCTCCATCTGGACGGGGTTCGGCGCCCCCCGCCCGGTGGCCGTGCCATCGCCGCGATATCCCATCAACGGCCCTACCCCCGGCCGGCGCTGGTGGTTCACGATGTAATCGGCGTAATCGGCATATTTCGCCGAGCCATCCTCATTCACCATCCCCGGAAGGCCCAGCCTTGCGCCAAGTTCCAGAAGCACCGACTGGAAGCACCGCACTTCGCGGTCGGGCGTGACCACCGGCCAGCGGATCGCATCGCCTGCCGCGTCGGGTTCTGAAATCGGCCGATCCAGCAGGGAAATGCAGTCATGCCGTTCAAGATAGGTCGTGTCGGGCAGGATCAGGTCAGCATAAGCCACCATTTCAGACGCGTAGGCATCGGAATAGATGATCCGGGGGATCAGATATTCGCCGTCCGCGCCCTGTTCGGTCAGCATCTCCATGACCCGGGCAGAGTTCATCGAGGAATTCCACGACATGTTCGCCATGTAAAGAAACAGCGTGTCGATGCGGTAAGGGTCGCCGGTATGGGCGTTCGGGATCACCATATGCATGAGCCCGTGGGCCGAGAACGGGTTTTCCCAGCTGAAGGCCTTGTCGATCCGGGCCGGGCTGCCATCGGCCAATAGCGCCAGATCATCGGGGCTGCGGACATAGCCGAGGTGCGGCCCGGTCAGGGGCTTGCCCGGCGTGGTCACGAAATGCGGCGTCGGATGCGCCTCGATCGGTTTGGGGTATGGCGGCTTCAGCCGATAGCCGCCGGGCGTTTCGACCGCGCCAAGGATGATCTGCAACAGATGCAGCGCCCGCGCGGTCTGAAACCCGTTGGAATGGGCCGAAATCCCCCGCATGGCGTGAAAGCTGACCGGACGGCCCGGCATGTTGGCGTGCGCGTTCCCCCGGAAATCCACCCAAGGCCGGTCAAGCGAGATTGCCTGATTGAACGCCACCTCGGCCAGTTCCGCCGCCAGCGCCCGGATACGCCCCGCCGTGACGCCACAGCGTTCGGCAACCGCTTCGGGCGCGTAATCCGGCTTCAGATATTCCTCGACCATGTGGCGGAACACGGTCCGGTTGCCCTGCCATTCGGCCCCAAGGTCCGGTTCTACCCCCTTGCCATCCCATGGCGCGGGGTGGCCAGTGGTGCGGTCGATCACGAAGGGCTGGCTTTCGGCGTTCTTGACGAACAGTCCCTTTTCCGCCCCCTCGGCCCCGTTGACCAGCAATGGCGCATTCGTCCATTGCGCAAGGTAATCAAGGTCGATCTTCCCCGCCTCCAGCAGGCAATGGATCAGCGACAGGATCAGCAGCCCGTCCGTGCCGGGCGTGATCCCGATCCAGTCATCGGCCACCGCCGAATAGCCGGTACGGATCGGGTTGACACTGATCACCCGCGCGCCCTGTGCCTTCAGCTTGCCGATGCCGATCTTTATCGGGTTGCTGTCATGATCTTCAGCCACCCCGAACATCACAAAGAGCTTTGTGCGGTCCCAATCCGGTTGGCCGAATTCCCAAAACGCGCCGCCGATGGTGTAGATGCCCCCCGCCGCCATGTTGACGCTGCAAAACCCGCCATGCGCGGCATAGTTCGGCGTGCCGAAATTCTGCGCCCACCAGCCGGTCAGGCTTTGGCTCTGGTCGCGGCCGGTGAAGAACGCCAGCTTTTCCGGGGCCGTTTCGCGCAGGGGCTTCATCCATGACACCGCCGTCGACAGCGCCTCTTCCCAGGTGATCACCTCAAAGGCGCCAGACCCCCTTGGCCCCACCCGCCGCAACGGCGCGCGCAGCCGGCTAGGAGCCGTGACCTGCATGATCCCCGAGGCACCCTTGGCACAAAGCACGCCCTTGTTGATCGGGTGGTCGCGGTTGCCCTCGATATAGCTGACCTTGCCGGATTTCAGATGCACATTGATCCCGCAGCGACAGGCGCACATGTAGCAGGTCGTCTGGCGCACCTCGTCCGAGACGCGGGGCGATGTGTCGATCCGCGGTTGATCGTTCATCCAGCGCCCTCCCCGGCCATCACCGCCTGTGCCTCCAGCGCAATCTGGCGTTCCTCATCGGCAGGAACTGTCCATATCGCGACACGCGATGTCGCATCATCCAACCGGTCCGCATGCAGCCGGTTTGCCACCGGATCAGCCACAACCCCCAGATAAGCCAATCCTTTCAGGATTTCGGCGCGTATCCAAGCGTCATTTTCACCGATCCCGCCGGTAAAGACCACCGCATCAAGCCCGCCCATCGCGGCAACCATGCTGCCTGCGTGCCGCACCGCCCAATAGGCGAAATGCGCCAGCGCGAACCTTGCCTCGGGGCGGTCCGAACCGTGCAAAGCCCGCAGATCGCTTGCTCCGCCAAGGCCCAGAAGCCCACTTTCGCGGTTCAGGATACGCCCCGCGGCCTCAACCCCATGCAATTCGGCCAGCCGCAGGACAGCATTTCCGTCGATTGACCCGGCCCGCGTCCCCATGGTCAACCCGTCCAGGGGCGAATATCCCATCGTCGTCGCAAGCGAACAACCGTTCACAATCGCGCAAAGGGATGCCCCATTGCCCAGATGGCAGGCCAGCAGCCTTTCCGGCCGGTCGCCCCGCTGCGCCAGGACGCGCACCAAGGCGGCATAGCTTGTCCCGTGAAAGCCATAGCGCCGCAGGCCCCGTGCGCGTTCACCCTGCGGCAGAGCGTAAGTCACCGCCACCTCAGGGTTCGTGGCATGAAAGGCGGTGTCAAAAGTCGCGAACTGCGGCAGATCGGGCAAAAGCCGGGCAACCGCTTGAATTCCCGCCAGATTGGCCGGGTTGTGCAAGGGGGCAAGCGGTACGCAGGCCTTGATCAGGTGCAGAACATCAGGCGTCACGCGGCAAGTCCGGGTCAAGGCGGTGCCTCCATGCACCACCCGGTGCGCGGCTGCCTGAAGCCGGCTCAGGGGAACCCCCACCTCGCCCAGCGCCCGGTCCAATGCGGCGACATGGCCTGCGGTGCCTATCTCGGTCACGCTGGCGCGGCCAAGCTCACGCGATTGATCAAAAACCGCAAGCTTCAGCGAAGATGAACCCGCGTTCACGATCAGCCACATCAGATCAGCGCCTTGCCCAAGCCCAGAATGGCCAGCCCAGCCAGCAGGATGATGGCAAAGCGGCGGAATTCCTGTGGGTCGGTGCCAAAGAAATGCCGCCCGCCCAGCCAGTTGCCCAAAAGCGTGATCGGCATCACCAGCGCCGAGGCCCAGACCGTATCCCAGCTGACCAGCCCGGCGAACCAGTAAAGCGGCGCGGAATAAAGGTCGAGCAGCGGGAAATAGGCGATCAGCGTCGCCCGGAACACCGGCGACCGCATCGGCTGGGCGGCAAAGAAGGCCGCCACCGGCAGCCCCCCCATCCCCGGCGCATTGGCCAGACCCGAGACGATGCCAGCCACCCCGTTGATCGGCCCCGCCACCTCGGACCGCAGCCGCCAACCCACCATCAGAACCGCGCACATCAACAGCACATAGCCCGAAATCACCGCCCGCGCGGTGTTGTCGGATACGCCCGTCAGGATCCAAAGACCCAACGGCAGCCCGATAGCCGCCCCGCCCAAAAGCCAGCCAACCCGGCGCCAGTCCACATCCGGCCCGGCAAGTTTGGCCGCCTGCACCGACATCATCATTTCCAGAATGACAACAACGGCCACGAAATTCAGTGGATTGGTGACAAGACTGGCCGAGGCAATCAGCAGCGCAGAAAAGCCAAAGCCGGAATAGCCGCGCACGAAGCCGGCGATCAGGCTGGCCACAGCCAGCCAGATCAGAGCCCCCGGCCCAAGATCATAGGGCATTCCTGCCCCCCAGAGCGATGCGCCAAACAGCCTCGTCCGCTGTCACCCTGCCACCTGAGGCCGCATGTCAGAACGCGAGATCCCCGCAACTTCGACCGGTTTCTTCATCGCATCGCGGCGGAAGGGTTCCCCCAGTTCCTGATTGATCAGAGCCTCGATCAACGTGGTCTTGCCCCGACCCTGGCCCACCATCTGGTCGGCAATCGCCGTGCGCAGCGCCTGAGTCAGTTCCTCCATCGTCCGCGCCTGCACACCCTGCAACCCGCAGGCCCGCGCGATCCCCGCGTAGCTGACGCCCTCATCCAGTTCGGTGCCGACGAAATTGTCGTCGTACCACAGAGTCGAGTTCCGCTTTTCCGCACCCCACTGGTAGTTGCGGAAGACAACCATCGTGATCGCGGGCCATTCAGGCCGACCAATCGCCGTAAGTTCGGTCACCGCAATGCCAAAGGCGCCGTCCCCGGCAAAGCCGACCACCGGCGTATCCGGGCAGGCAATCTTGGCCCCGATGATTGACGGCAGGCCATAGCCGCAGGGGCCGAACAGGCCCGGTGCCAGATACTTCCGTCCGGTCTCGAAAGTCGGATAGGCATTGCCGATCGCGCAGTTGTTACCGATGTCGCTGGAAATGATCGCCTCTTTCGGCAAGGCGCTTTGAATCGCGCGCCACGCCATCCGGGGACTCATCCAGTCCGGTTTGGCACCGCGCGCGCGCTGATTCCAGGTCGTGCCGGGATCATCTTCCTCATGGTCCATGCTGGAAAGCGCCTGCGCCCAGGCAGATTTCACCTGCGCGATCTTCGCCTTGCGTTCACCCCGCGCATGGTCACCGGCGGTAGAGGCCAATCGCGCCAAAACCGCCTCGGCGACCTTTTTCGCATCGCCGACAATTCCAACTGTCACCTTCTTGGTCAACCCGATCCGATCCGGGTTGATGTCAACTTGGATGATCTTGGCCTCACGCGGCCAGTAGTCCAGCGCGTATCCCGGAAGCGTTGAAAACGGGTTAAGCCGAGTACCCAGACAAAGTACCACATCCGCGCCCGAAATCAACTCCATTGCGGCCTTCGACCCATTGTAACCCAATGGTCCCGCGAACAAGGGATGGCTGCCGGGAAAGGCGTCATTGTGCTGGTAGCCCACGCAAACCGGTGCATCCAGCCGTTCAGCCAAGGCCATGCTGGCCGGGATCGCGCCGCCCAGAACCACCCCCGCGCCGTTCAGGATCACCGGGAACTTCGCGCTCGACAGCAGCTCTGCCGCTGCCACTATTGCCGCCTCACCCCCGGCGGGGCGCTCGAACTCCACCATGGCGGGCAGGTCGATGTCGACCACCTGGGTCCAGTAGTCGCGCGGCATGTTGATCTGCACCGGCGCGCTCATCCGTTTGGCGTTCAGGATGCAGCGGTTCAGCACTTCGGCCACGCGGGACGGATCGCGGACCTCTTCCTGATAGGCCACCATGTCCTGGAAAAGGGCCATCTGCTCCACTTCCTGAAACCCGCCCATCCCTATGGTCTTGTTTGCCGCCTGCGGCGTGACCAGCAACAAGGGCGTGTGGTTCCAGTAGGCCGTCTTCACCGCCGTCACGAAGTTGGTGATGCCGGGGCCGTTCTGCGCGATCATCATGCACATCTTGCCCGAGGCCCGGGTGAACCCGTCCGCCATCATCCCGCCCGAGCCTTCATGCGCGCAATCCCAGAAGGTGATCCCGGCCTTGGGGAAGATGTCCGAGATCGGCATGAAGGCCGAGCCGATGATCCCGAACGCATGTTCGATCCCGTGCATCTGAAGCACTTTTACAAAGGCTTCCTCGGTGGTCATCTTCATCGCGCGTCTCCTCAGTATCCCTTGGGCGCCATGGCCCCTTGCCGCGCAACCTACTGCCGTCGCCGACCCCTCCTTAGGGCCAGAACAAAGCCCGAGGTATAGCCAGTCGGCATCATTCCATTTCTGCAAATATCCTCGGGGGGTCCGGAGGAATTCCGGGGGGGGGGGGACGAAGCGCCTCCGGGTGGTGCAATCATCTCAACGCCTTGGCAATCCGCGCAATGCCTTCCGCAATCCGCTGCGGCGCGATGGAGGAATATGCCAGCCGGTAGAAGTTCCGCGGCCCGTCCCCGGCAAAGAACGCGCGCCCCGGCTCGATCAGCACGCCGTCGGCCCGCAAGGCAAGCGCCAGAACGTCGGTGTCCACCCCCTCGGGCGCGCGCATCCAGAAGCTTGATCCGCCAAAGCCGCCCTGCCCTGCGACCTCCAGCCCCTCGGCCGCAAGCGCTTCGGCCATCACCTGACGGCGCCGCCGGTAAGCCCCCTTCATCCGGTTGACCAGCGCATCGTAATGCCCAAGCCCAAGGAAATAGGCCATCGTCCGTTGGATATGGCCCGGCGGATGTTTCAGCATCATCGTGCGCAGGCCTCGCGCCTCGGCGATAAAGCCGGGCGGGCCGACAAGATAGCCCAGCCGCAATCCGGGAAACACCGATTTCGAGAACGACCCGGCATAGATCACCCGCCCCCCCCGATCGAGCGACTTCAGCGCCGGGGCGACGGGCCTGAGGAAGCTCATTTCGAATTCGTAATCATCCTCGACGATCACGAAGCCCTCACGCTCGGCTGCGTCCAGAAGGGCGGTGCGGCGTTCGACAGGCATGGTCGCATTGGTCGGGCATTGGTGCGACGGTGTCACGAAGACCACATCAAGCCCCGCAAGTCCGTCAACCGGCAGCCCCATCGGATCTACATCGATCGGCACCGCTTCGGCCCCGGTCGCGGCCACCACGCCGCGCCATGCCGGGTAGCCGGGATTTTCCACTCCTGCCCGCCGCCCCGGACCCAAAAGCAACATGGCCGCGATCCAGAGCGCGTTCTGCGCACCAAGGGTCAGCAAGACCTCTTCCTCGCGCGCGGCGATACCCCGGCGAGGCAGGATCGTGCGCAAAAGCTGTTCAACCAGCAGCGGATCATCGCGGTCATAATAGTCCGATGTCAGGGCCGCGAAGTCCCGCTTGCCCAGCGCCCGCAGCGCGCATTGCCGCCAGTTCTGGTGGTCAAACAGGGTCGGATCGGCCTGGCCATAGATGAACGGATAGGGGTAGCGGTCCCAATCCTCGGGACGGTCCACCCGGGGTGCGCGGGAGAACCTCCCGCTGGTAAGGGCGCGAAAATCCACCGCCTCGGCCCGGGGGGCGCTTGGCGGAAAGGCCGGGGCGATCGGTGCGGTATCCGAAACGAAATAACCCGAACGGCCAGCCGATGTCAGATAGTCCTGCGACACAAGGTCTGCATATGCCAGCGTCACCGTGATGCGGCTGACCCCCAGATGTTCGGCCAGCCCGCGTGACGAAGGCATCCTTTGGCCTGGGCGAAATCGGCCCGCCAGAATGCCTTGCGTGACCATGGCGCGGATCTGCTGTTGCAGACTGCCGACCGCACCCGGGGTCAGGTAGAAGGCTTCGACGGGAATGGCCATGCTGCGCGCTCGGGGTCTGGCGATAAGTCCAGATGAAGGCGCGCGACAGGCCAGGAAGTCAAGCGTCCGACCAAGCGCTGGCACGGGCCGCAAGTAGGGGCCGCTGCGTAGGGGCCAGCCCCGCTGTCGGGCCGGAAAGCCGGCCTTGCCAGTGCCAATCTTGCAGCAGGTCGCACAACTTCGGGCCTGACCTGCCCCCCGCGACATCAAAACGGTTGAAACCTGCGCCGGTTCCCCCTAACTCAGAGTGGCCCGAATAGACCACCTGCCGCGTGGTGTCCTGCCAAGGCGCAATCAAACCCGCCGCAGTTTTTCCGGCAAAGATGACAGGCCTTGATGCCCGACAAGATCGCATCCCCCCGCAGCGCCCGTGACTGGCTTGGCATTCTTGCGCGCTACCGCGAACCGTCCAACCGCCGCAGCCTGCTGGAACTTGCCGCAACGCTGGTCCCGTTCATCGCACTTTGGGTGCTGGCATGGATGGCGCTGTCGGTCAGTGCATGGCTTGCCCTGGCGCTGGCGCTGCTGAACGGCGCGTTTCTGGTGCGGCTTTTCATCATCCAGCATGATTGCGGCCACGGAGCTTTTCTGACCAACCGCCGCGCGCAGGACTGGCTGGGTCGCAGCCTTGGCGTCCTGACGCTGACCCCCTATGCGGTCTGGCGGCGCACCCATTCCATCCACCACGCCCACCACGGCGACCTTGACCAGCGCGGCATCGGCGATGTCCTGACCCTGACGATCGAGGAATACCGCGCCCGCACCCCGTTTGGCCGCCTGCTTTACCGGCTTTACCGCCACCCGGTCGTGCTGTTCGTTCTTGGCCCCAGCTATCTGTTTTTGCTGCAAAACCGCCTGCCGCTGGGTCTGATGAACTCTGGCTGGCGCTACTGGACAAGTGCCATGGGAACCAACGCGATGATCGGCATCGCGGTAGGTCTGGTGATCTGGTTTGGCGGTCTTCTGCCCGTCCTGCTGATCTTCCTGCCAACCTCGGTGATCGCCGCGACGATCGGGGTCTGGCTGTTCTACGTCCAGCACCAGTTTGAAGAAACGCATTGGTCCAAGGGCGACGACTGGCAGTTGCATGACGCGGCACTCGAAGGGTCGTCGCATTACATCCTGCCGCAGCCCCTGCGCTGGTTTTCCGGCAATATCGGCATCCACCATGTGCATCACCTTTATTCCCGGATCCCGTTCTATCGCCTGCCCGAGGTGATCCGCGACCACGCGACCCTTGCCGAGGCGCAGCGTCTGACGATCCGCGAAAGCCTGCGGTCAGTGAACCTGCACCTGTGGGACTCGGTGGAAGGCAAGCTCCTGTCCTTCAAGGAAGCCCGCAAACGCTATGGGGTGGCGTAAGTAGGGGCCTGCCCCGACACGCCTTCCCAATTGACAGACAGTCAGGCCGGAGAAAATGCGGGGGGCCGCAACGCCCCGCATCTGGACTCATAAGCTTTTGAGAACGCTGGGTTTACGGGTCGACTTTGCGGTGGCTTTGGCGTCTGCTTTCCGTCTTCCCCGCGTCTTTCTTCCGTCTCTACGCGCGTAGAGTTCCCGGGGCGTTAACCATGGGGTGCGAATCGAGGGATCGGTGGTTGGCATCCACCCTACGCACCGCCGAGCGCGCAACGGAGGGCAACGCCCGATCGCCGGGTGGGCGAGCAACGGCTGTTCTGGACGATTTATGGTGCAACCCATCCCACGGTGGTTCTGGGCGAGACGGTGCAGAAGCGCCCGCCCGAGGGGGGGAGGCGTAACAGAAAACAGTCCAGTGGACTGTTTTCCCGCCGAACGCCCAAGCACGCTTGCGAGGGCCGGGAGCACGGGCGCTGCCCGGCGGCGCAAGCGCCTTGATTCCGGGCGAGGAGCGGCATTGGTGGGTTGGCACCCACCCTCCGGGCTGAAACGGCTGCCGCCGCGTTGCCTTGATCAAGTCGTTGACCCGCTAGAGCAATGCCGCCAGGGCCAAAAAGGCGCCCCTTGCCGGGCGCCCCCTTGTCAAAGGACGCAACTACCCGAACACCCGCCCCAGCGCGGCATCAATGGCCCCGGTGATCTCATCAATATCGTCCTTGGTCGCAATCAGCGCCGGGGACAGACACAGCGTGTTGTTGAAGCCCGGCACGGAGCGGTTGGTGGCCCCGATGATCACGCCCTGCGCCATGCAGTCGGCGACGACGGCTTGAACCTTCTTTTCATCGGCAGGCTCTTTCGTGCCACGGTCGGCCACCAGTTCGGCGCCAAGGAACAACCCCTTGCCGCGCACCTCGCCGATGACCTTGTGCTTGTCCATCAGCGCGGAAAGGCTGTCGAGGCAGTAGTCGCCCATCGCCAGGGTGTTGGCCAACAGCCCCTCGGCCTCGATGATCCGCATGTTTTCCAGCGCGGCCGCCGGGCCTGCGGTGCAGCCGCCAAAGGTAGAGATGTCGCGGAAGTAGCTCATCGGGTCAGCGGCATCGTCCTTGAACATCTCGAAGACCTTTTCGGTCGTCACGGTGCAGGAGATCGCCGCGTAGCCCGAGGCGACGCCCTTGGCCATGGTCACGAAATCAGGCTGGACGCCGTAATGCTGGTAGCCGAACCAGGTGCCGGTGCGGCCGACCCCGCAGACGACCTCGTCGATGTGCAGCAGGATGTCATACTTGCGGCAGATTTCCTGCACGCGCTGCCAATAGCCCGTCGGCGGCACGATCACGCCGCCGCCTGCGGTCACCGGTTCCAGCACCAGACAACCGATGGTGTCGGGGCCTTCGCGCAGGATGACTTCCTCGATGGCATCGGCGGCGCGTTCGCCGTAGTTTTCCACGTCCCACTGCTTGCGGTATTCCAGACAGTGCGGGACACTGACGAACCCGTCCGGGAACGGCCCATACTGGGCGTTGCGCTGCTGCTGCCCGCCCGAGGCGAGGGCGGCGATCGTGGTGCCGTGGTAATCCCGGTCACGATACAGGATCTTCCATTTCTTGCCGCCATGGTGGCGATGCGAGATCTGGCGAACCATCTTGTAGACCTTCTCGTTCGCCTCGGACCCCGAGTTCGAATAGTAGACGCGGGTAAGACCCGGCATCTTCTCGATCAGGCGCTTGGCGAAGATCGAGCCGGGGATCGAGCCTGCCGCCCCGGCGAAGTAGTTCATCCGCACCAGCTGGTCACGCACGGCGTCGGCGATGGATTCGCGCCCGTAGCCGACGTTGACCGTCCAGACGCCACCCGAGACCGCGTCAAGGTGTTCCTTGCCCTTGGCATCCCAGACCCGCATCCCCTTGCCCTCGACAATCACGCGGGGATCGACGGTTTCATACTGCTTGTGCTGTGACAGGTGGTGCCAGACATGGGCGCGGTCGGCCTCGACCACGGCACCGATGTCGTTCAATCCGCTGAAGCCTTCCATGTGGCGTCCTTTCATTCGAAGATTACCCCCTATATTCGGGGATTGCCGCCATCCGCCTTAGGGCCAGAGGCGGCCACACGCTATAGCCAGACCGCAGCATTCTGCGACATTCTGCGAAACCTTTCGTCAGCAAGACGGGTTGAGGCTGGCGATGCAACGCTAGATACCATGAACCGGGAGGCCAGAACAGGAAGACCGCTGTGCTGCATGTCAACGATGTCCGCAAATCCTATCCGACAGCCGAAGGGCTGGTGTCGGTGCTGGCGGGCGTCAGCCTTGACCTTGATGCTGGGCAAAGCCTGGCCCTGACGGGCGAATCCGGCAGCGGCAAATCCACGCTTCTGCACCTGGTGGCGGGGCTTGATGCGGTGGACGGTGGCACGATCTCTGTTGCGGGGACCGCGCTGGAGGGGTTGGACGACAAGGGCCGCGCAGAGTTGCGGCGCGACCGGATCGGGTTGGTGTTTCAGCAGTTCAACCTGAT
Organism: Tabrizicola sp.; assembly: GCF_030373185.1. Lineage (GTDB taxonomy): Bacteria > Pseudomonadota > Alphaproteobacteria > Rhodobacterales > Rhodobacteraceae > Tabrizicola. Next base: position 282,040 of record NZ_JAUCZH010000001.1, on the reverse strand, counting down.
CCCCTCGCTGGACGTGGGCGCGAACCTTGCCTTTCAGGCGCGGCTTGCCGGGCGGCATGACCGGGGCTGGTCAACCCATCTGGCAGAGGCGCTGGGGCTGGCGGGTTTGTTGAACCGCTATCCCGAACAGCTTTCCGGCGGCCAGCAACAGCGCGTGGCGATTGGCCGGGCGCTGGCCGCGCGCCCCGCGCTGATCCTTGCGGACGAGCCAACGGGAAATCTTGATGAGGCGTCGGGCGATGCGGTCATGGGCCTGATGCTGGGTCTGGTGGCCAAGGCGGGGGCAAGCCTGCTGATGGTCACCCATTCCGAACGGCTGGCCGCGCGGCTGGACCGGCGACTGCATCTGCGCGCCGGACGGCTGTCGGATCGGGTGCAACCGTGATCCGCGCCAGCCTTGCCGCGCTTTTGTCGCACTGGTGGCGCCATCCGTTGCAACTGGCGATGCTTCTGGCCGGGCTGGCGCTGGCGACGGGGCTTTGGTCCGGCGTGCAGGCGATCAACGCCGAGGCGCGCGCCGCCTATACCCGGGCGGAAACTGTCCTGGGGCAGGACCAGCTTGACCGGATCGTTGCCACCGATGGCCGCCTGACCGTGGCGCGCTTTGCCGAGCTTCGGCAGGCGGGCTGGCCGGTGTCGCCGCTGCTGGAGGGGCGGCGGGCGGGCTTGCGAATCCTTGGGGTGGAACCCCTGACCCTGCCGCGTGCAGCGGCGGTGCCGGGGATGCCAATGCTGGGTTCGGATGATCTGGGGGAATTTCTGGCCGGGCGGCTGGTGCTGGTGGCTCCTGAAACGCTGGACCGGCCCGGGGTGGCCGAGGCTTTGGCCGGGCTGAAGCCACAGGCCGCGCCTGATCTGCCGCCGATGACGGTGCTGGCCGACATCGCGGCAGCCGAAACGCTGCTGGGCGCGCGAGGCGAGGTGACGGCGCTGCTGATCGACCCCGGCCGCCCCCTGCCGGGGCCGCTGCCTTCGGGGCTGGAACGGCGCGTTGCCGTTGCCGATCAGGGTCTTGCCCGGCTGACCGACAGCTTCCATCTGAACCTGACCGCCTTTGGCTTTCTGGCCTTTGCCGTTGGCATCTTCATCGTGCATGCCGCCATCGGGCTGGCCTTTGAACAGCGCCGACCGATGTTTCGCACGCTGCGGGCGCTGGGGGTTCCGGCGCGAACCCTTGGCGGGCTGGTGCTGGCCGAGCTTCTGGGCTTTGCGCTGATCGCGGGGCTTTTCGGGGTGGGGTTGGGCTACGGGGTGGCCGCGGCGCTCTTGCCGGATGTCGCGGCGACGCTGGGCGGGCTTTACGGGGCCGCGGTGCCGGGGGTGCTGGAGCTGCGCGCAGGCTGGATCGTGGCGGGGCTGGGCATGGCGGTGGCTGGCACGCTGGCCGCCGCCGGACAGGGCCTGTGGCAGGTCTGGCGCTTGCCCCCCCTTGCCAGCGCCACGCCGCGGGCATGGGCGGTGGCGGCAGGTGCCACGCGGCGGCTGCAAGCGCTGTGCGGCTTGGGGCTTCTGACGCTGGCCGGGGGGGCGCTTGGCTTCGGTTCGGGGCTTTGGGCCGGGTTTGCGGTTCTGGCGGGGCTTTTGCTGGGGGCGGCGCTGGTGTTGCCGGGGCTTATGGCGCTGGTGCTGGCGGCGGCGGGGGCGCGGGCGCGGGCGCGGGGCGTTCTGTCCCAATGGTTCTGGGCCGATGCGCGCCAGCAACTTCCGGGGTTGTCACTGGCGCTGATGGCGCTTTTGCTGGCACTGGCCGCGAATGTCGGCGTCGGCACCATGGTCGGCAGTTTCCGCGCCACCTTCACCGGCTGGCTGGATCAGCGGCTGGCCTCTGAACTTTACCTGACCGCCGAAACCCCCGCCGAAGCCGCCCGGCTGCGTGAGTGGCTGGAACCTCGAGTGCTGGCGGTCTTGCCGATCGTGTCGACCGAAACCAACCTTCTGGGCCAGCCCGGCGATATCTACGGGATTGCCGATCATGCCACTTACCGCGACCACTGGCCGCTTCTGTCGGCCCTGCCAGAGGTCTGGGAGGCGGTGGCGCGTGGCGAGGCTGCATTGATCAACGAACAGCTTTCCCGCCGGGCGGGCCTTGGCCTTGGCGCGGTGCTGGATCTGCCGGGCGGGGCCTTGCCAGTGGCCGGGGTCTATTCCGATTACGGCAACCCATCGCCGCAAGCGATCATCGGGCTGGAGGCTTTCGGGACGCGGTTCCCGGAGGTTCAGGTGTTGCGCTTTGCGCTGCGTTTGCCTGCGACCGAGGTGGAGGCCCTGGCCACGATCTTGCGGGCGGAATTCGGGCTGAGAGAGACGGCAATCGTCGATCAGGCCGGGATCAAGGCCTTTTCGCTGCGGGTGTTTGAACGGACCTTTGCGGTGACCGGCGCGCTGAACACGCTGACGCTGGCAGTCGCGGCGTTGGCGATGCTGGCAAGCCTTGTCACTCTTTCGGCGTCAAGGCTGCCGCAATTGGCGCCGGTCTGGGCCATGGGGCTGACGCAGGCGGGGCTGGCGGGGCTGGACCTTGCGCGCACCGTGATGCTGGCGCTGTTGACGGCGGTGGCGGCGCTGCCCCTTGGTCTGGCGCTGGCTTGGGTGCTGCTGGCGGTGGTCAATGTCGAGGCCTTTGGCTGGCGTCTGCCGATGCAGGCCTTTCCCGGCGACTGGTTGTGGCTGTTTGCGGCAGCGGGGCTGGCCGGGGGGCTGGCCGCGCTGTGGCCTGCCGTCACCCTGATGCGACGGCGGCCCGCCGATCTTTTGCGGGTCTTTGCCAATGAACGCTAAAACGATCCTTGTAGGGGTATGGCTGGGGCTGGCGCTGGCAGGTGCGGCCGTGGCGCAAGGCTTTGCGGATCTGGGCGCCACGGTTGAGGGCTTTGCCCTGCCGGACCGCGACCGGGTGCTGGAGTTTCCCGAAGATCACGCCGCGCACCCCGATTTTCGCATCGAATGGTGGTATCTGACCGCCAATCTGACAGGGGATGATGGGGCGGAATACGGGGTGCAATGGACGCTCTTTCGCAGCGCCACCGCTCCGGGCGAGACTGAAGGCTGGCAAAGCCCGCAAGCCTGGATGGGTCATGCGGCTGTCACCACCGCAGATGCGCACCACGTCGCGGAACGGCTGGCGCGCGGCGGGGTGGGTCAGGCGGGCGTGACGCTGAATAGCGGTGCCGCGTTCCGCGCCTGGATCGACGACTGGGAAATGCTGTCAGATACCGCGCCGGGCGAAGATGCGCTGGACCGGCTGGCCCTGACGGCGCGGGGCGATGATTTCGGCTATGCGCTGGACCTGACCGCCGAGGGGCCGCTGGTCCTGCAAGGTGACGGCGGCTATTCGGTGAAATCGGCGGACGGTCAGGCGAGCCACTATTATTCCCAGCCGTTCTACGCGGTGTCCGGCACGCTTGATCTGCCCGGCGGGCCGGTGGCGGTGACGGGCCATGCGTGGCTTGACCGCGAGTGGTCGTCACAGCCCCTTGCCGAGGATCAGACCGGTTGGGACTGGTTTTCCCTGTCCTTCGAGGGTGGCGAAAAGCTGATGGGCTTCGACTTGCGCGATGGTGGGGAAGGCTTCACCTCCGGCACATGGATTGCGGCAGATGGCACACCTTCCCGGCTGGTCCCCGGGGCGTTGCAGGCAGACCCCCTGGAATACGCCACCGTTGCGGGCCGCGAGGTGCCGGTGGTCTGGCGGCTTCGGCTGGACGACCGCGCGTTTGATGTCACGCTGCGCGCGGTAAACCCCGGGGCATGGATGGCGACCCTGGTTCCATATTGGGAGGGGCCGGTGCGGGTGACGGGCAGCCATACCGGGCGGGGCTATCTGGAGATGACCGGGTATTAGCTTGCAAGGCCCGGTTTTCGTGGCCTGGGCTGATGAAAAAGAGCGCGTGCCGCGCATGCTTTTTGTCTCGCCTCTGGCGCGTTCCGCGGCTACCGGCTCGGGCGTGCGCTCCGCGCGGGGAGTATTTGGGAAAAGAGCAAATGGGGCGCAGCTCAGGGCAGTCTGGCGGCGGTCACCTCGACCTCCACCAGAAATTCTGGGCGGGTGAAGCCCGAGACGATGACAAGGGTCGAGGCCGGAAGGCGCGTCACGCCTGTCAGCCATGCATCGCGGGCGGCCATGTAGCCGGGCATATGGGCGCGGTCGGTCACGAAGGCGTTGATGCGGATCACATCTTGTGGCCCCATCCCGGCCTCGGCCAGAATTGCGGCGCAGTTGTCAAAGCATAGCCGGGCCTGCGCCATTACCCCTTGCGGCACAGAGCCATCCGCCGCCAGCGCCAGTTGGCCCGAGGTCATCACCAGCCGCGCCCCCGCCGGAACCTCGACCCCATGGGCATAGGCGGCGAAAGGCGGGGCAATGGTGGGCGGCGTCAGCATACGCATGGCGGGTTTCCTTTACCGGAGGGTGGCGACACTGGCGCTGGCTGCACAGTTGTGCCGACGATTTCCTTGCCTTGCGAGGGGTTTTGCGCAAGTTTTCAGCACAGGATGAGAGGACTTGCCCAGTGTCAGGGCATTTCGCTCTGAATTGCACGCTGTAACGGCATCCACCTTCATTGTCCGCTCGCCTTGGCAGAGAGGTGTTCTAGGCTTTCGGTGAACCAAAAACCGACCAACCCGACAGGAGAACCGAACATGTCGCTGAAGGCCCGCGCTGCCTGCGCAACTGCCCTGACCGCCGGCCTTGGGCTTTGCGCCCCGGCGCTGGCCGAGAACGCCCCCGTCGTCTTCGGCTCCAACTGGCTGGCGCAGGCCGAACATGGTGGCTTTTACCAGTCGGTCGCTGACGGCACCTATGCCGCCTGTGGTCTTGACGTGACGATCCAGCCGGGCGGGCCACAGGTCAACAACCGCGCGCTGATGATCGCCGGCAAGGTGGACTACCACATGGGCGGCAACCTGCTTGAAACCTTCAGCGCGGCCGAGGAAGGCATCCCGATCGTCGCCGTGGCCGCAAGTTTCCAGAAAGAGCCGCAGGTCATCATCACCCATCCGGGCAAGGCCCAGACCTTTGAAGACCTGAAGAAACTGGACGAGATCCTGATCGGGGATCAGGGCTATGCCAGCTTTTACCAGTGGATGAAGGCCGCCTATGGCTTCACCGATGAACAGCGCGAGGTCTATACCTTCAACCCCGCCCCCTTCATCACCAATGAGAACTGGGGGATGCAGGGGTATCTATCGTCCGAGCCGTATTTCGTCGCCAAGGAAACCGGGTGGGAACCCGATGTGTTCCTGATCGCGGACGCAGGCTATTCGACCTATTCGACGCTGATCGAGACCATGGCCGACACGGTGGCGACGAAGCCTGAGCAGGTGACCTGTTTCGTCGAAGGCTCGATCAAGGGGTGGTATACTTATTTTTATGGCGACAACTCTGCCGCCAATGCCATGATCAAGGCCGACAATCCGGAAATGACCGATGAAGCGATCGCCTATGCGATCGACAAGATGAAGTCGGCCGGAATCGTGGATTCAGGCGATGCCGATACCTTGGGGATCGGGGCGATGACCGAGGTGCAGGTGAAGGACTTCTTTGACAAGATGGTTGCGGCGGGTGTGGTGTCCGGCGATATCGACTGGGCGGCAACCATCAACACGACCTTCGTGAACAAGGGCGTGGGGATGGACCTGAAGCCGAAGATGTAAGGATGGCGCAGGGTGGGCGGCCATGCCCATCCTGCACCCAGCCCGATGACAGAGCTTGCCCATAGACCGATCAAGCCACTTGGCACCCGACCGCCGCTGATGGAACTTCAGCAGGTCGGCAAGGTATTCAATGGCACGGTCACGGCGCTGCGGGACATGTCGCTCAGCGTGCATGAGGGGGATTTCATCTCGCTTCTGGGGCCATCCGGTTGTGGCAAGTCAACGGCGCTGCGCTTGATTGCGGGGCTGTCCATGCCCACGGCCGGACGGATCGCATGGGATGGCGGCAAGGCTGCGGGGGATCTGGGGGTGGTGTTTCAGGAACCCACGCTGATGCCTTGGGCGACTGTGGCCGAAAATGTCTTCCTGCCGTTCCGGCTGCGGGGGCGCGGCTTTGCCGAGGTGCGGGGCGAAGTGGAAGAGGCCTTGTCGCTGGTCGGCCTGTCGAATTTCGCCAGCGCCTACCCGCGCGAGCTTTCGGGCGGCATGAAGATGCGGGTGTCCATCGCGCGGGCGCTGGTGACAAACCCCCGGTTGATCCTGATGGACGAACCCTTTGCCGCCCTTGACGAAATCACGCGGCACAAGCTGAACACCGACCTTCTGGCCTTGCGCGAACGGATCGGCTGCACGGTGATCTTTGTCACCCATTCCGTCTTTGAAAGCGTGTTTCTTTCCGATCGGATCATCGTGATGGCCGCAAGGCCGGGCCGGGTGATCGAGGAAGTCACCGTGACCGCCCCCTATCCGCGCGACGAGGTGTTTCGCACTTCGGTCGAATATGCCGCGCATTGTCAGGTGGCATCGCAGGCCTTGCACCGCGCGATGGGAGAGCCGGCATGAGCCTGACCCAACCGACCCCGGCACCCGCCACGCCGACACTGGACGCCGAGGAAGCCCGCCGGCTACGCGATGCCCGCATCGACCGGGTGGCGAAGTGGGTGCTGCCGGCGCTGGTCTTCGTGATCATGATCGTCGGCTGGGATCGGCTGGTCGTGTGGAACGAGATCCCGCATTACATCCTGCCAAGCCCCGGCAAGGTGATCGAGACATTGATCAAGGACTGGGCCATGCTGTTCGAGGCGCTGCTGGTCACGCTTCAGATCACGCTGATGGCGCTTGCGGTCGCGGTCATTGGCGGGGTGGGTCTTGCCGTCCTGTTCAATCAAAGCCGCTTTGCCGAGATGTCGTTCTACCCCTATGCCGTCATCTTGCAGGTCACGCCGGTGGTGTCGATCGCGCCCCTGATCTTCATCTATGTCGACAGCCGGACGGCGGGTTTGCTTATGTGTGCCTGGATCGTGGCCTTCTTCCCGATCCTTGCCAATACCACGCTTGGCCTCAACTCCACCGATCACAACCTGCGCGATCTGTTTCGCATCTACGGGGCAAGCCGCTGGCAGCGGCTGCGCTATCTGCAACTGCCCTCCGCCCTGCCCAATTTCCTTGGCGGCCTGCGGATCGCCGGGGGGCTGTCGCTGATCGGGGCCATCGTGGCGGAATATGTGGCGGGAACCGGTGGCATCGGGTCAGGCCTTGCCTTCCGGATCCTTGAGGCAAGCTACCGGCTGAACGCTCCGCGCATGTTTGCGGCCCTTTTGCTGATCGCCGTTACCGGTGTGGTGATCTTTGCCGGACTGTCGTTCCTGTCGCACATGCTTTTGCGCAAGTGGCACGAAAGCGCACTGAAGCGCGAGGTCTGAGGGATGGCAAGGGCATTGATCGTCTATTGCCACCCGTCGCCTGTAAGCTTTACCGCTGCGGTGCGCGACACCGTGCTGAACCGGCTGGCCGCCAGCGGGGCCGAGGTCCGCGTCATCGACCTTTACGCCCGGGCCTATGATCCGACCCTTGGTCTGGCAGCGTGGGAAGGTTACCTTGACACCTCTCGCAACCGGGACGGCGTTGCCGAGGATGTGGCGGCGCTTTTATGGGCCGACACGCTGATCTTCATCTATCCAACCTGGTGGTACGCCCTGCCCGCCGCGCTGAAAGGCTGGCTGGACCGCACGCTGCTGCCCGATGTGGCATTTCTGATGCCCGATGGCGCGAACCGCACCATCCTGCCGGGGCTGACCCATATCAAGCGGCTGGGCGTCTTTACCACCTGCGGCGCAAGCTGGTGGCTGACCACCTTCGTCGGCGCGCCGGGCAAACGGATGCTGACCCGCGGCATCGGCCTTCTTTGCGCGCCCCGCCACCGCCGAGCGTTCGCTGCGCATTACCTGATGGACAGTTCCACCCCCGAAAGCCGCGCCCGCCATCTGGAGCGGGTCGCCCGGAAGACGGATCGCCTTCTGCGCTGACCCGGCCTGCGCTTTGATCAGCCTCTTGCAGGCGCACCGATCATCCGCTATCCCCACCACACTCATCGCGGCGGGTTGGCGGAGAGGTTACGCAGCGGATTGCAAATCCGTGAAGACCGGTTCGATTCCGGTACCCGCCTCCATTTCCTTCTAAATCAGTGACTTAGGCTAGCAGCCGTCGAGTGTGGCACCAAGTGGAGCACACGACCCATGAAGCTGTCAGCTTACCTAAGCCTATCCAGGCACGGCGTTTTCTACTTTCGCTGGCCCCTACCTCGCACGGATCGGGACTGCCGTCCCATGGTCCGCATATCGCTGCGGACACGTTGCCCGGATCGGGCGGGCACTTTGGCCCGGTATCTCGCATCTTGCGGCCAAATCACACGGGACAACAAAGAGTTGGCACGACTAAGGCAGGACAAGTTGCGAGAACTGGTGCGGGCCTTCTTTCAGGCTCAGCTCGACCAGTACCTTGAGTGGCTCAACAATCGCGGCTTAACCCCTAGAGCACTGGAGGACGCCCGTTGCGAGATGCTCGACCACCAAGACCACCTCGACAGTCATCGGCTGACGGAGATGTATCTTCCCATCGAACGCTTCAAGCGTAAGAGTGGTGTGTCTGATGAGGACTGGTTCGACAGCTTACCAAACGCAATCACCGAACTCCGCAAGGGAAGGCGGGACATGCTGCAACTAGTCCTAGAGGCAGTTCAGCAACTTGAACCGTATAACTACAGGGACGGAAAGTTGGCCCCTAAGGCCGAGAAGCCCGTCCCTCAGAGCAGCGCGCCCCCACCCTCCTCAACAACTCTCGGAACGGCAGTCAAAGACTTCGTTGCAGAGCATTCGAGGCAGTGGCCAGCGAAGACAGCACAGCAGGTACAGGCATACCTAAACATCCTACTTGAGCACTTTGGCAACGATCGGCCTCTCGCGACGATTTCAAAGGCTGACGCTAGCGAGGTCAAGAAGATACTGCAGTCACTACCGGCTAGCAGGAACACAAAGCCCTCATTGCTGGACCTGCCCCTGAGCGAGGTCATAAAGATTTCAGGGCACAAGACCATCGCACCCAAGACGATTAACGCACACATCGCCGCCTTCCGCCGTCTTTTCGACTGGGCGGAGCGACACGGGCATTCACCACACAAGCTTTTCGAGGGCATGAAGGTGCCAAAGGCCAAGGATGCGGCAACAGAGCGCAAACCGTTCACTAGAGAGCAAACACGACTTATGTTCTCTCACCTGACAGAGGACACTGCAGGTCTGATCCGGTCGGAAAGCCACAAGTGGGGATCGCTTTTGGGAATGTTCACTGGCGCAAGGCTCAACGAGATTTGCCAACTTGGGATAGCAGACGTGCAGCAAGAGGACGGGGTGTGGCTTCTAAACGTTACTGACGAAGGAGAAGACAACAACAAGCGTGTGAAGGCCAGAGCCAGCAGGCGCAAGGTGCCAATCCACTCGGAGCTTCTTCGCTTGGGCTTTATCGACTTTGTAACTAGCCGTTCGCATAACAGCCGCTTATTCCCAGACTACAGCTTCAACCAGAATGGCGGCTACGGTCGCAACTTGGGCCGCTGGTTTAACGAGACCACCTTCTTGCCGAAGCTTGGCTTAAAGGCTCCCGGTATCGTGTTCCACTGCCTGCGGCACACGATGGTGACACGGCTTGGGCAAGCCGGGGTAGCAGAACCTATCATTCAATGCGTTGTTGGACATGCCCGGGAGGGTGTAACTCAGCAGGTCTACTTGCGTGAAGGCTACACTGTTCAGCAACTAAAGGCCGCTATCGATCAGTTCACTCTATGAGTGGACTGGTAGTCCGCTACTTGGAAGCTGTAATACTCACTGCAGTACTATTAAACTACTAAGTTAGTTTTCAGCTTATCTCAGGCCGGATTTATAAGAGTAGATAGTTTCACTATAAACTCCGGCCTCCAGGTCCTTTGTTTCTCAATGCATCAACCTGTTCATTGTCTACTCTACCTATTAATGGCAGGTAATGCCGGGTGCTACCTACTGTGTTAAATTGCATCGCATAGATGCTAGATAAGCCGACCAAGACTAAGCTCTAATGTTCGTTTCTCATTCAGTTATATAGGTTACTATGTCGGCTTCATAACACTCGGCCTATACTCTACTCATGAGTTTCATTGTTATGTATACTTAGATAATCTACTCGGGTATGTATCTAGGAGGTAATCTATTTTGGAACAGATACCGTAGTCTTTATGTCTGATAGACGGAGGGGTAAGCAGTTAGACACAGCACATACATATTTACCTAGTATTGCAGTGGGGCCGCGAGGCTTCGGCTTTAGGCCTACGCATCGCAACCCATGTAGTTGGGCAGGCCGCGGAGCAGCTTTTCTAGGGTTTAATCTAGTTTGGAACAGATGCAGTTTCTTTGCTCTGATAGACGAAGGGCTAAGGACGCACTGGTATTGTCCGGCGCATCAAGGCCTGAGCCAAGCAGCAACAAGAAGCCTAGCATCCGGCATGTACGGACGATGTCCGCTTGCTGCAGAAGCGCCAAATGCGGCTGCGTTCGTCAGGCACTCCTTGCAGAGTAAAGCGAATAGATACCCTCATGGATATGCCCCACCAACAGTGCTCGAAATAGGCTCGCCAGTGGCCATCTAGGATTTGGCTACCTTGGTTACCTAGCGACAGCGAAAGGCCATGTGGCGGGCCTCCTGAGGTCTCTTCCGTTGCTTTCGTCCGGGACGGGCCGGAAGGGAATGAGTATCGGCAGAGCGCGGTCAAATAACGACCAATCGCGAAGACGAAGTCTGCCCCGCGTTGCGTGACGACATGGTGAGGGTTAAGCCCGAGATCTTCAACACGGATCAGGGCAGCCAGTTCACTCGACCGACTTCATCAAGGTGCTGGCCGCCCGCGAGATCAAGATCAGCATGGATGGCAAGGGCGCTTGGAGGGACAACGTCTTTGTCGAGCGCCTGTGGCGGAACATCAAGTATGAGGAAGTCTATCTGCGGGCCTATGCCAGCGTGTCCGAGGCCCGGGCCGGGATCGGCCGATATCTGAGCTTCTACAACAGCCGCCGCCCGCATTCAGCGCTTGACGGGAAAACACCCGATCAGGCCTACTTCAACCAGCCGATGCCCGATGCGGTGGCGGCGTAACCAAGGCGGAAAACCACTTAGAAATCGCCCGGAACCTGTTCAGATCAACCGAACCACCTCTTTCGCGCCACGCGATTATCCATCTCTGTCAGTCGTGTGCCACCTCGGCAGCTTCTCTTGCATTTTGGCAGTTTCGTGGCGGTGCGACCGCACTCCTTGTGGCTACCCTTAAAATGAGCAAAAATCCCGTAGAAAGAGCCAGTACCCGAACCATCAGTCACCGTCCGAGGTCATCCACATGGAACATTTGATAGAACGGCTAAGGAAGTTTCGAGATGAAAGGGACTGGGGCCAGTTTCACAATCCCAAAGACCTCGCGATTTCGGTTTCAATAGAAGCTTCGGAGCTATTAGAGTTGTTTCAATGGCGTCCGGAAAATTCGCCGATTGACAAGGAGTTGAAGTCAGCACTTGAGGGTGAAATTGCGGACGTATTCCTCTATCTGCTCCTCCTATGTGAAAAAGTTGGTGTAGATTTAGAAGAGATCGCGCGGAAAAAAATAGATCTTAACGAAAAGAGATTCCCGGTTGCCAACAGTCGCGGCATAGCCAAGCCGTAGGGAGACGTACATCATGCTTAATGCTGACCCTTCAGCCTTTGAAGTTTTCTCGCGCTGGAAAGACGCCCCTGCCAATGCATTTGGGAGTAAGAACAATCCCGGAGTAATTCCTGCGCAGGACAAGGCGCGCTACACGCTAATTTACAATGAGTTGATGAGTGCCGCTACGGCTGCAAAGGCCAGTCTCGCCAAGCCGGACACCACCCAAATCAAATCAATGAATTACTCATCGGAGTTTGGCTCTCGCGGGCACAGGCCCGTAGATATGTGGGTGTCATTGTGCGGCGCGGGGTCTGAAGAGTTTGCGCGTATGCCACAGATTTATGCAATAGCTTCTGATCGCGGCGTTGAAATTGGCTTCGCGATCAGCATCAACGAGGATGACTATCACGATATTTCGGTAAAGTTACGAAATCGGACAATAGTTCCTTTGATTAATCGAAAGCTACCAAATCCCAGTGATGAAAGCACTCTCGAACTCGCTGAGCAACTCAATGTGAATGGAGACTGGGTTTTCAACTCAAAGGCCCGACTGTCACCGGGAGACGATGGTTACGCTACATGGGCGTCGCTCGGAGAGATGATTGCCTCGATAAAGCAATCTGGGACAAGTAGGGGGGGTGGTTCCATATGCAAATTATTCCAGCCAAATCAAGTCCCCGAGCTAGACCTCGAAGGTGAGTTTACACGTGCAATTCAGTTGTTTTACCCAGTTCTTATGGGCTGTTTGCCAAGCGCATGGGAAAGTGAGCTTGTCTTAGCTCAGGTTTCTGTAGACAAGTTTGGCGATCAGGTCGCCTTTGACCCGACAAACCTAATAGATGCGCGTGACAAAGTGCTCAGGCAGATCGCACAGAGGAGAGGCCAGAGCAAGTTCAGGCAATCTCTTTTTAAAGCGTACAACGGGACATGTGCAGTAAGTAGAACGCAGGTGGACGCTGTCCTAGAGGCAGCGCACATTTCGCCTTATTTAGGGGATTATACTAACCACATATCTAACGGAATTCTCCTAAGAACCGACCTTCACACATTGTTTGATCTGCATCTGATGAGGATCAACCCCAATAACCATAGAGTTGAGATATCCCCAAGTTTATCTGAAACACCTTACTGGGTTTATAATGGCAAGAAGATACGCCTGCCAGAAAAGCCTGATGAGCAACCAAGCAAGAAGGCGCTGGAACAGCATTTCAGCTTTTCGAAGCAGGATTAGATGGCAGGACATTTTGGAAGCTGTAGGGTTACAGTGCTACCAACCAACAGTCACTGACCAGCGGGCAGAAAACCATGGTAGTACCCTCACTGGGTCCCCGGACGCCTTATCTTGTGATCACTGAACACGGGCGCGAACTGCCTAGATGGGCCGAGGCACAGGCCAGGACCATCGTTTCACCGACGCCCTTAACTATGCCGCGACATAGGTTCTCAACTTCTCCATTCGCATCGGCGATGCTGGCCAGACGTGCTCTACTGCAACGCTGGTCTGCTAGGTCACATTGAGGGCCTTTGCTCACCTAGGCGCTCCAGTATGCGCATGACCTGTGAAGCTTGCCACTGGCCGCCCCTTGCAGTTGGAACGCCAGCCCGGTTCAGGTGGCCCGCTATCTCTCTAAGTGGTGTCCCAGCTTTCCTCATTGGTAGGACAATGCCGGCCACCCGCTCAGCTCGTACTTCGGCGTCTGCCTGCACGACAGCGTTGCGCTTCATAGTCTTGTCCCGTAGTCCGCCTAGCTGTGTTCCTCGGGCTTTTGCCTCTGCCAATGCTGCCCTAGTTCGCGCCGATATGAACTCACGCTCTTGCTCAGCAAGGGCAGCGTAGATGTGAAGCTGGAACTTGTCCGCATAAGGCATAGCAGCCACCCTGAGCCTAACCTTGGGATCGTCCATCACAGCGGAAATGAACGACACCTTGCGGCTCAGGCGGTCTAGCTTTGCCACCAGTAGGTCCGCTCCTGTCTTGCGCACCAGAGCGAGGGCCTCCCCCAGTATCGGCCTATCATTGGCCTTCCCTGTCTCGATCTCTGTGTAATCAGCCAGCACTTCATAGGGAACTTCCGTAAAGCCAGTCAGGAAAAGCTGGATATCCCTCTCTTGTGCAGCCAGCCCTAAGCCAGACTTGCCCTGATCTTCTGTGCTTACTCGCTTGTAGATGACGTACTGCTTCACGACTTAGACCCCCAACACTCGCCTGCAGCAGTACATGGCACACCATGTTGCTAACGTCAACGATGGTTGTGCATGTAACACTGGGGCGAAAGTGGTGTGGCGACAGGGGGGGGTGCGGGGGGTTTGCTCAGCCAGCGACCAGTAAGATAGCCCCTCAAGAAAATGTGCCGAAAATTTATGTCAGCGTGCGCCCTACCTGACCTCATTTTTTGGTGGTGACCTTGTCAGGTATGGTCTTACTTGCTTAGGCAGATCTTGTAGGAGGCTCTTGCGTGCGTGTTTCTGACTACTTCAATCTCGGGCGTTCACAGCCAACACTTAGCTTTGTGGACGTAGATGTCCTTGGCGACACTCGTCTCTTCATTAGCCCCAGAGCTGTCCGATTGCTTCCCTCTCAATGGGGGGACGAGTGTGTGTCGCTCATTCAGAGTTTCTTTAGCCAAGTACTGCATTTGATACACTCTGGTGACGACGAGACAGCGGTTGGGTTGCTGGAGCAACTCAGAGAGCCAAATGAAACCCATTTGGGTTTGTCGCAGGGCAAATCCCAGGGTCGGGCGTTAGGTGTACAATCAGCTCGTTCGGTTTGGCGTGCCTTGTCAAAGAGCGAGGCTGCCAAGTCTGGCTTACTTGTCGATCTAGAAGATACGGTCCTAATGATAGATGGCATCTCCGTCGACGTAGTCTCCGACATGGTGACCAATATAATACGTGGCCCCCTCATTCAGTACACCCAAGAAGCAAGCGGGCAATATGGTATACCTCTGACTGAGGGTGTTGCGTCCGGACCACTATGGGACGCTAAGACCCGGTCTTGGCAGGAGCTTTTTGTTAGCTTGCCCCTCGTTGATGGCGAGAAGCTCCTATTGGTTCCGAAAGAGATTGTCCGCCAAGACATGGACTATGATGTTGACAAGTACTATCGCCACTTCATTCTCGAACACCTTCGACAGCAAGAGCTGGCGTCGAACTCCGAACTTGTTCATGTAATCAAGAGCGGCAAGAACAAGGGGAAGCAGAAGGTCTATATCAAGGACCTCAAAGAAAAATATGGCACAGGAAAAGCGGCTGTAGTCGAGCAGACCTTGGCAAACCCAGGCCTGCTCCAAGCCTACCGAGAAGAACTCAAGAACCCTAGTCGACCGCTTACGCATGCTACTATTGCTGACATCGAGGGAACTGATCAACCTGACTGGGACAGCCTTCTAGCGGACGTGATCAATGTACGCAGCGGCCCTCGAGATGCGCACGCTTATGAGAACGCTATAGAAAGTCTATTGTCGGCGTTGATGTATCCGGCCCTTGCACACCCAAGGGTGCAGCATGAGTTGCACGACGGTCGTAAGCGCGTTGATATCACGTACTCCAATATGGGGCACTCAGGCTTCTTCCATTGGCTTGCACAACACTACTCCTGCGCGCACATATTCTTTGAGTGCAAGAACTATACCTATGAACTCGACAATCCTGTACTGGATCAACTCTCAGGCAGGTTCTCACCGAGCCGTGGTCAAGTAGGGTTTATTGTATGCCGACAGCTTGAAAAGCTCGACCGGTTTTCTGCTCGCTGTCGAGATACGGCAAAAGACCAGCGCGGTTATGTGATGGTGCTGCAGGACAGTGACCTAAGAGAGTTGGTTGAGAGCAAGAAGCGCAACTCTCTTAGGTTTTTTGACCTACTGCTGATCAAAAACAAGTTCAGCTTCTTGGTGGATTAAGCTGGGTTATTCGGAAGACCAAGTGGCTGCGGCCTCATTCGGCGACAACGTACTTGACCATCAAGCAAGTGAGGCACAATGTGTGGCACACCGAAGCAACGTCACGCTGGACGGTTTAGCCCGGTCAATGGCTTAGAAGTATGGTAGCGGGTCCGGTACCCGCCTCCACTTTCCCCTCAAGAGAACCAGGTGTTTGGCCCGTTCACAGCGGCCGAAACGGCTGTTGCGCGGTCTGGCTGGCATTCCTTGGGTGCCTGGCTGTGGATGGCACAGGATTGGAACGGCTGAGAAAACAGACTGAGGCAAGACGTCCGGGCCTTGAAGCTGGCCCGACCGGACGGACCGCAAGCAAGGCGTGACAGGTTCATTACTGGCCTGGCTCATGATGGTCCTCCCCGATTGGAAGTTGAAGCCAACGGGAAAACTGGCGCGGCTCAAACCCGGCACGGTCTTCGGGCGATGTGGCCATATCGGTCGATAGAACGGGACCGAAAGGCACAGGGGGAAAGCCCCCCGTGACAGCGGCGGAAGATCGCTTCCCCGGTTCGATGCAGCGGACCTTTGGTGTTGCCCAAGGCAATCAACCCTTGATCAACGGGCAAGACCAAATACAGTTCAGATCAAGCATTGTATATATTGGAAGATTTGGATGCATTCGTCGGCAAATCCTTCGCTTGAGCCATCCGCGACAACCGAACGCGCGGTCATGATGGATACCTGGTCCCACGCTCCCTTGGCCGACGAAAGCAGGTTCGACGCCATCGTCGTCGGCTCGGGCGCGGCCGGGGGGGTGGCTGCCGACAGTCTGTGCCGGCAAGGACTCAGGGTGGCGGTGTTCGAGGCGGGATTTCCCGCGCCGCAAGCGGTTCATCCCATGACAAGGGCGTTGGGCGGGATGGCCCGGTTTCTGGCGTCAGTCGACGCCCAAAGACGGCTTCCCCCCCGCCTTGCCTACCTTGGAGAACGGGCGTTCCGCCTTCTTGGCAGGGCGCGGCAGCCCATTCAGTCAAGGTGCTTTGCCTGGGCGCTGGCACCGGGAACCTTTGTCGATGATGTCGATTGCCCCTACCGAACCGAGGCCGACAGCCGGTTCCACTGGTTTCGCGCCCGACAACCCGGGGGGCGGATGCTGGTTCCCGGACACGGCATGCAATACTACCGGCTGGCAGGGATGGAACGGACGGCACCCGACAGTGGCCTGCCCGGCTGGCCAATCGGGCTGGATGATCTGGACGCATGGTACAAGCTTGTCGAGGACCGCCTTGCGCTGAAGGGTAGCGCGCAGGCTTCCGGGGATCTGGCGTCCAGCAGTCTTTCCACGATCCTTGAGCCAACCGGATCGGAGCAAAGGATCATGGAGGTGATCCGCGCGAAATGGCCACAGGCCCGACCGATGCTGGGAACCCATGCACCAGCCGTTGCGTGGCTCGATGACGCCGCAGCATCGGGAAATCTGACAGGCCAGGCAGGGGCGGTCGTTCGACAAGTCCTGCGGGACGGAGCGGGGAACTGCAACGGTGTGGAGTGGTTCGACCGCAGCAGCGGCGTTGCGCGCAGGGCGATGGCACCGATCGTATTTCTGTGCGCGTCGTCGATCGAGACCACGCGCATACTGCTGTCCTCGCGTTCCGGCAGTTCAACTGTCGCCATCGGAACTCAATCAGAGGCTCTTGGCAGCTACCTGATGGATCACGCCGTCATGAGCGGATCAGGCTACCGGTCCGATCTTGCCGATGTCTTGCCGGAACAAAGTCTGCCGGGGCGCTGCATCTATCTGCCTCCACATGAGGCGACCGGCGGAAATGTGGGTTTCCAGATTTATGTTACGGCCAGAAAGGCGAATGAAGTCGGGTTCGTCATCGTCTCATTCGCAGAGATGCTGCCCGACAAGTGGAACCGCGTGACCCTTGACCCTACGCGCCTTGACAGGTTTGGCATGCCGATCCCGGTCATCCGTTTTCGACATTCGGACGAGCAGCACGCCATTGCAGGGCAGCAGGCCAGGATCATCCAGGAGATTGCCGAGGCGTCGAAGTTGACCGGGGTTGCCGTCAACGCAAGACTGTCACCCGGCGGCACCAGTATCCATGAGTGCGGCACCGCCCGGATGGGTGAAGATCCGGCAACCTCGGTCGTGGATCCGAACAACGAGTGCTGGGATATCAAGGGCCTCTATGTCACGGATGGTGCGTGCTTTCCCCGTCAGCATGTCCACAACCCCACCTTGACCATCATGGCTCTGACCGCACGCGCCGCGGCGCATGCTGCATCGAAAAAACGCTGAACGCCGCGCCGTCTAGCCGCGCCGTCTAGCTGACCAGCTTACGGGCGACCATTCGCATCAGCGGCGCAGGATATTGCAGGCCGAGTGTCACGACGCAGGTCCGCTCGAGGATATCGAGCGTCCGCTGGCACATGTCTGCCGTGTAGTTGATCTCACGTTTGGCCCAGTCCCACGGATTCATCTTGGGATGAAAGGTCCGCTTGGCAAGGATCGGTTCCCAATTCGTGTAGACATGCTTCGAGCTGTCGAGAAGCCGATTGTGAATGCCACGGCGCTTCGTCAGGGCGATGGCCTCTTCCCGGGTTGGGGCGATGATCGACAAGCTGACTGCCGTATCGGGGTCGTTGTGAGGAGTGACCCGGAAGCCGGCGCTTTCGGAAAGGATCCCGGCAAGCATCGCGCGGCGCTCTTGCATCCTGCGCATTTGTGGAAACAGCTTCTTAAGCTGGACCCGCAACATGGCCCCTTCGATTTCGTTCGACTTCAGGTTCATGCCCACGAACGACGGAACGCTCAGATTGTCGAGATGCCCGCGCATCGTGGCACCCAGATCGTGAAAGCTGCGCGCCCGAATGAAATAGCCTTCATCATTGGTCAGGACTGCCCCGCCTTCGCCAATGTTCATGTTCTTCATCCGGTTGAAGCTGAAGGCACCCAGATCACCGATCGTGCCACAGTAGCTGTTCCTGTAGCGCACTCCGACAGCCTGGCAGGCGTCCTCTATGACGACGAGACCATGTTCCCTTGCGATCGACATGATCGCCTCCATGTCGCAGGGCGCGTTGACCATGTGTACTGGCATGATGGCACGCGTGTGGGGCGTGATCTTCCTGAGGATGTCCTCGGGGTCGATGGTCAGTGTCTCGTTGATGTCGACAAGAACCGGCACCGCGCCGACGTGGATGGGTGCTGCTGCCGTGGCCATCCAGGTATAGGCCGGCACCAGCACTTCATCCCCGGGGCCGATGCCCGCCGCGGCAAGCGCGGCAATCAGCGCACTGGTACCCGAGTTGACCGTCAGCACATGCCTGGTGCCGATGGCTTCTCCCAGTTCACGTTCGAAGCGAGATGTCAGGTGTGCCTTGCCGGCGTAGCGCATCAAATGGCCATCCGTGATGGCGCGGCCAATCGCAAGCCATTCCCTGAAACCAACTTCCGGCATCGGACCCTCCAAAGACAATCGGCTGAGCATAAAGCATCAGGCGATTCTGCAAAGGCAACTTCGCGCCCGATCTTCCAGGAAACAGCAAGTTTCCGATACTAAAACAATACGATGGCCGTGGCGTACCATGACATCCGGGATTTTTTGCAGAGTCAGCGCGGTTCGAAAGGCAACGTTACCTGTCAAGCGCTCAAGACCATTTTTGCGGGCATGGCATCGAGCGGTTACAGCCCAGGAAAGCCAGGGTGGAGACAAGGCTTGGGCTTGCATCAGTGTTGGCATTGATTGTGTTTGTGTGCCGGTTTGCGAAGACCGTGTTGACCACTGGGGCGGGCGTAAAGCGCGCACAGGCGGGCTGGTTCACACCTTTGCCCTGTAGTGGTCAGGAATATCTGCGAAAGGAGGTTTCAGTTCTTGCCCAACAGTTTCATTGCATCGGCCACGGTCACGACGCGGATCAGATCCTGACCCTGCATTCGCCTGGCGCACGCAAGGATGCGGCGGAAATCGGCGATGGCGTATTGATATTCGCCCGGGGTCTGGCTGACGAATTCGTGGAACATCAGGACCAGCCAGACACCGTCACGCGCGGCTTTGGCAATTTCGCCGCAGATCTTCGCCGGGCTGACTTGATGTGAAACCTCCAGCCGTCCGATCTGGCTGGCGTCCACCCCTTGCATCGGATTGCGGCCATGATTGCCGCCCCATGCCAGGACGTGAAAGCGGTGGCGCTCCAGAACCCGTTTTACCGTCCTTTCGTTGAAATCCCCGAAAGGGGGCGCGAAAGACACCGGCGCGGTGCCGGTCCTTGCCGTGATGATCGCCTTGGCTGTGTCGATCTCGGCGACCACCTGGCTGTCAGTAAGTTGGGTCAGATGCGGATGCGTGTGGCTGTGTGACCCGATTTCCCATCCCGCGTCGCGGAATTTCCGGATCTCGGACCAGCCCATATACCATCCATCCTCCTCTGACGTCGCTTCCTCCGCGAAGGACGTGGCAACGAAGAGAGTGCCGACCAGGCCGTAGTCCTGTGCGGCGCGAAGCCCAAGGTCACGCTGCGATCTGGATGCGTCGTCAAAGGTGATGCTGAGCAGGCCTTTGCCCTGTGGCTCTGCCAGAGCGGGTGATCCCAAGGCTGCGACCGCTGCCATCGCGCCGGCAAGCAAGCCTAATCGCATCTTCTGCTGTCCATGCTTCTCTTCTTCAGCCTGTCCGGCGCGCGCCGGTTGCACTGGGCCGGAAACGCGGATTCATCAACCGCAGACCTGAAATTCAACCACGCCGGACCCGGACCCGAACCGTTCTTGCGTGAATTTCTCGATGTCGATCAGATGGCCATCGCCACCGAGATTCCTGGTGCAGCATCCATTGCAGTCCGAGTCGGAGCACAGATCAAGCACCTCGACGACAATCTCGCGTTTGCCCTGGCGCAGCCGCAGCGACTTGCCGCCAAATTTGCGCCAGTCCTTTTCGTGGACGGCAGCGATGTTCTTGCCTGCCACCCATTTCTCGGATTTCTTGCCATTCACGCCGTAGAACTGGCCGGCCCATTTGCAGCCGTTATACTTCACGCATTCCTCGCTGCCCGGATCAGGGTAGCTTTCGTAATTGGTCAGGGCGGCACGCAGCCAGTCGCCTTCGCAGGTCTCCTTGGCCGTTGCCGCCGATGCGAACAACAGCAAGGTCAGGAAAAAGATCTGTCTTGCGACCCTTGTCATCATCATGGTCCTCTCGTCAGCCAGGAAATCCGCTGGCTTTCGGTTGTCTGGTCGAAAACTGACAAGCGCGTGGGCTACCTGCCGTCCGGTTCACTTTGCGCATCGGCCTGATCACGAAGGTCAGGCCTTGCGGCCACCTTCGAAAGGCCCGTTCATGCGCCTGCCCCTCGCATCCAGTCATATTGCGAAAAACGAATGGAACATAGCGCAGACTCGACCTCCGCGCAAGCGACGCGTCCGCGTTGCCCGCGGATAGGCGCCCATATGCCGACTGGTGCTGTTCATCGTCAGGTCAATCCGAATTTCCAGCGCGGCGTTCGGCCCGTCTGCCTTGCAGAATGCTGACAGCCAATGCACCGAGGCCCGGTTCACGGAGTGCACTTCCGTCAGCCGGGAAGGGGCAGTGGAAAATCGGGCGCGGTGACGCGGCGACGCCGTCCGCGCAGCACGAAGGCCACTGTCTCCAGCACGATCGCATTTGTGTTCACGTCGGTATAGCCCGCCATCGGGTTGCCCGTTGCCATATAGATACCGGTCGAGAATCCTCCGCCCGCAATGCGCGCCCGGTCCCGGACGTATCCGAGCAGTCCCGCCGTATAGGCACCGGGGCGCAGCGCCCACCACAGGAAGGCGGCCTTGGTGCTGACCCGCAGCGTGGCCTGCATCGCTTCGGGGGTATTATATGCAGGATCGGACGAATTCGCCCGCGATTCCCAGCGTGTTGCGGCATCATTCAGCCGCAGGCCATCATAGGCAAACCACGGCGCCTGATCGAGCGGGCCTTCCGACACGGCATGGTAGATCCCGGTTGCGCCATGGGCGCGCCGCTGGGCGGCATGCAGCACATCGGCCAGAACGGACGCGGCGTCCGAGGCCCCCATCTCCATGATCTCCAGCAGCAGGGGCTCGGCCCCGAAGGCCCCGACTGCCGTGACCGCGGTCAAAAGGCGCATCTGCCGGTCAGTCTCGGAGCCGTCTGACGCAACCATATAGGGCGAGGCGGCGGCCAGTCCCCAAGCGCCGAAGGCGCGCGCCACATAGTGGGCCGCCTGCGAGACATGCGCCTCGACGGGGCGGCCCCGCTTGAACGAGTGGAGCCGTCCGTCGGTCAGTGTCCCAGCCAGATCCCACCGCGCCACCACAGGTGCGGCCTTCCCGTTTGTGGCCGGATGGGCATCGACCTCGGCCAGTGCAGACAACAGACGACCCGTGTCAAAGGCGTTGAAATCGGGCGACATCGGCTGGGCGGTGTCCGAGCTGATCAGCTCGCTCGGCAGGCGCTGATCACCAATGCGCGCCACCGGAAGCACCGACAAGATGCGCTCGATCCTTGCAACCATCACCGGGGCCTTGATCAGGCCCAGTTCGCCCGCCGCCAGAACTGCGCGCAGCAGGCTGCCACATTCCCACATCGTCAGCGTGCCATAGGCAATGCTGCCATCTGGCGTGCTGTGCATCGTGGCAGGGCAAAGTCCCGTCTGCGCGATGGTCGACGTATCGATCGCCATCCAGGCGTGGCGCGCGTCATCCAGCAGGCCCGCAGCATCGGGCGCGGTTTCCTCGGCCGGCGGTTCGGGCTGGCGCAGGGTGCGCCGCGTTTCGCGCAGGATCGCAAAGACGGGATCGGCGGGCAGGATATCGCCCGCCCAAGCGGCAAGATCCTGCATGATGGTGCGGCCATCCGTTGCTGCCGCCGTGATCTCGGCGAGCGTAACCTCCCGCCGGGCCGGATCGCGATAGCTGTCAGGCCCGAGCGCCAGGATCAGGTCGGCGCCGGGCGGGGTCGCGGCCAGAAGGGCCGCGTCGCGGATTTCGTCACGACGGATCAGGCCATGGTCGTCGAAGACGGGCGCGCCCGGCACCTTCGGCTCCACGAGAACCGACAGCCCTGCGGCGGCCAGCGCCCCGGCCTCGGCCGTGCTGGCGGGTGTGCCGACCGCACAGGGCATCGCGCCCCCGTCGGCCCGCGCCGTGGCCCAATCGGCCATATCCGCGACCGCATCGCCCAGACGCAGCACATCCTTCGGGCCGGTGGCCTCGGCGGCGGCGAGGGTCTGGGACACCGGCCAGCCCTGGGCAGCCAGAGCCTCGGCCATGGCGCGCAGACCCGCCTCGGCCTCGGTATCGCCCGGCTCAGGCGGGTCAAGGCGCAGCGCGATCCGCCGCGCGGCCTCGGGCGCGGCCCATCCCAGATGCGCGCGGGGTTGCACGGCGAAGGCAACCCCCGACTGCACGGCACGCGTCATCGTTTCGACCAGCGCCTCGGCCCGAATGCGCAGGTCCGGCAGGGGCAGCGAGGTCATGGCGGCGGCGTCGATCACGGCCAGAAGGGGGGTATCCCCCGCTTTCCGGTCGGACAGACGGGCCGCAAGCTCGGCGGCATCGCTGCCCAGCGCCACGCTGCCTTCAAGGCAGATGGCCGCGCCGTCGCAAGGCAGGATCCGCGACCCGCCCTTTTGCGCCGAACCCTGCTGCAACGGCCCCAACAACAGGACATTGCGCAGACCCAGCGCCCGCAAGGCGTCGAAGGACACAGGCCTCGCGGGCGCATCCGTCGCCAGTGACAGGATGACGGGCAGCGGCCCGGCAGGGACGAGAGCGCCTTCCAGCGCCGCCAGTTCACGTGCGACGACGCGCATTTGTGCGTAGGGAGACAGGCCTGCCAGCGCATCTACACGCAAGACCGGTTCAAACAGCGCCGGAAAGCCCGTCATCGCGCCGGAAAGAAGCGTCAGCAGATCAGGGCCGAACCCGTCCGGCCCCGGCCGCAGGCCAAGGGCCACCGGCGTCATTCGGGCAGCAAAGGGTTCGAGGAACTGGCGCAGGTGTTCGGCAGAGATGGCAGGACCGATCCCGTCGACCATCAGGAACAGGCCGCGCCCGCCCGGTGCCGCAGATTGGCCCGCAGTCTGGCCCGCAGTCTGGCCCGCAGTCTGGCCCGCAGTCTGGCCCGCAGCCCGACCAAGCGGCACGAGGGTTCCCAGACCCAGCGACCCCAGAAGCGCCAAAAGGCTGCGCCGATCCATCTGCATAAGCATTTCCCCTCTGCCCCGGATTCTGTCCGGGACCAACGTTAGAACATTTTTCCTTCAGTCAGCATTGCGCACCTTGATGTCGGTCAAGGTTTACCTTTCGATCAGGCATTCTAAAGAAGGAATGCGAATGACGCGAAAGCTTGGACGGATCAGGGTTGGATGCCAGTAAGCAAACAGCACCAGAATGATCCTGCGCCCATCTTCCTTGATCCCACGCGGCGCAGGGCGCGCATTGCCGGATGGCTGGTCACGCTGACCACCGGGACTGTGGCGGTGTGGGCCGCCGTCTTCTGGTTCAGCATCTATGTGCTGGGCACCTTGCCCCTTGGTGCTGATCTGACCAGTGTGGCGCAGCGACCGGATGCGGGCCCCGGCGTCCCCTTGCCAGAGCAACCCCAGTGCAGCGGGGTGCCGCTTGCCATGACGGATGCACTATCGCCCGCAGCAGGGCTGTCGGTTCACGCGATGGTACGGATATGGCCCGAGGGGGCGGTTGACACGCTTGCTCTGCATTGCGGGGATCTGGTGTCGGTCATGGTGGAATCGCATCGTATCGATCTGACCTCGGCACAGGTTCTGCCGGTCAGCACGGCCCTTGCCACGGCGACAAGCCCCTCTGGCCCGCTGCGCGGAACGGCGTTGCGCACGGTGGTGCGGCTGCCCCTGCCCCGGCTGCCCGGCGCGGATCCCTTGCTGGATCCGACCAGTCGCGGCCGGATCGTGGCGGGGTTGACGGGCATCGCCGCAACGGCAGGCAGCCGCGCCCTCTGCCTGAACCCCGAAGGCTATCTTCCCCGCCACCGCGAGGGCCTGCTGGCACTGATGCGAGAACTGCGCGCAAATCTGGGCGCTCTGGGGCGCGAAAGTTGCCTCGTGGCCGCAGGTGATGGGCCGCTGTGGCAGGACGAGGCCGCGATGGCCCTGACCGACCGGGTGATAATCACGGTCTTTCGCACCCCTGAGGCGGGTGCCGCCGCCGCACCGCCGGCTCCGCTCGACTGGACCCGCGCTCTGATCGGGGAAAGCGCTGCGCGGTTGGGTCCGGAGAAGGCGATCCTGGCGGTGGGAGCCTTTGGCACCTTCTGGCCCGCAGGCGGCGGCCCGGCGCAATTGATCAGCCATGCAGGTGCCATGCAGATGGCTAGTGCTACACCGGGGAGCGTGATGCAGTTCGACCCAGAAGCCGGCGCCACCAGAGCGGTGCTGCCGGATGGGGGGGTAATCTGGCTTCTGGATGCGGCCTCGGTCTGGAATACATTGCTGATCCAGCAAGAGGCCGGGTTGCGGGATGTGCTGCTCTGGCAGGTCGGCACCGAGGATCCGGGGGTCTGGCCGCTGCTTGTGTCCGGCCCGGGTCCGGCGGCGGCCCACGAAATCGAGACGCTGCGCTATGATGACGTGGTGGCCTACCGTGGAGACGGCCCTTTCATGCGGTTGGCAGATGCCGGATCCGAGGGGCAGCGGACGCTGTTCGTCGACCCCGACAGCGGTCAGATCACGGGGCAGATCCATGCCAAACTCGGGCGTCCCCCGATGCTGGAACGCTATGGCCGACCGGATGGGCGCGTCGTGGCGCTGACCTTCGACGACGGGCCTGACCCGGTGCATACCGCAGCCCTGCTGGACATCCTGCGCGACAGGGGCGTGCCGGCCAGCTTTTTCGTCATCGGGGACAATGCGCTGGCGGCACCGGACATGTTGCGCCGCATGTTGGACGAAGGCCATGAGATCGGCTCGCATACCTTCTTTCACCCCGAAACCAGCCGCATCGATGGCCTGCGCCTGCGTCTGGAACTGAATGCCGTGCAACGGCTTGTCGCGGCGATCACGGGTTACTCGATACGGCTTTACCGGCCCCCCTATGGGCGCAGCGACGGCCCGGTGACGGGCGCAGACCTGCGCGCCCTCCTGCCGGTTATGGCTGAGGGCTACATCGTGGTGGGGGCCGACAGCGTGCCGCGCGACTGGGAGAGTATCACGCCTGATGCGCTGGTGGACGAGGTGCGGCGCGATCTGGCAGCGCTTTGGGGCGGTGGCGTCGTGGTGCTGCATGACGCCGGCGGCGACCGGACGGCGACGCTTGCCGCGCTGCCGGCGCTGATCGACGCGCTGCGCGCCGACGGCTACACGTTCGACACCTTGGGCGGGATCCTGGGACTGGACCGGGCGGTGGTGATGCCGCCTGCCATTGACCCCCTGACGCGGCTGGACGCGCTGTCCTTCCGGGTGCTGGCAGTTGTGGGGCAGGCTTTGGTCTGGATCTTCTGGATTGCGGTCGCGGCAGGCACGCTGCGGGCGGTGGCGGTGCTGGTGCTGGCGCATCTGCGCCGCGCGCGCGTGCCGCCTGCGGGGCCTCTGCCACCGGTGACGGTCGTGATCCCCGCCTACAATGAAGCGACGGTGATCGTGGCATCTGTCCGGGCGGCGCTGGCATCGGACCATCCCGACCTGCGAGTGATCGTGGTGGATGACGGATCGACCGACGGCACGTCAGAGCGCCTGGCCGAGGCCTTTCCGGCTGAGCCACGGCTGCACCTGATCCGGCGGCGGAACGCCGGCAAATGGGCGGCGCTGAATGCGGCCTATGCTCTGGTGGACAGCGGCGTGGTCGTGGCGCTGGACGCAGATTCGCTTATCCTGCCAGATGCGGCAGCGCGCCTTGCACAGCATTTCAACGATCCGCGCGTCGGCGCGGTCGCAGGCTATGTGAAGGTCGGCAACCGCCGTGGTCTGCTGACCGCGCTGCAATCCATCGAATACATGACCGCACAAAGCATCGATCGTCGCGCTGCCGAACTGATCGGTGCCATACTGGTCGTGCCGGGTGCCATTGGTGCCTGGCGCGCGGAAGCGGTACGGGCAGCGGGCGGCCTGTCGGGCGACACGATCACCGAGGACGCCGACCTGACCGTTGCCATCCAGCGCGTCGGGTGGCGGGTGGTGTTCGAGCCGCAGGCCCGGTCCATCACCGAGGCACCCGAGGGCGCCCGAGCCTTCCTGCGCCAAAGGCTGCGCTGGACCTTCGGCATGATGCAGACCGGCTGGAAGCACCGTGGCGCCCTGCGCGAAAAGCGCGCTTTGGGTATCATCGCCCTGCCCGACTTGTGGCTTTTCGGCGTAGGTGTGGGATTGCTGGCACCCTTGGCCGATCTGGTGCTGTTGGGGTTGATCCTGCACCTGGGGATCGACTGGGCGCTGAGTGGTGCGGCACCCAGCGGACAGGGCGCCACAGCCAGGATGGTCGCGGCCTGGCTGGCGCTGCCTGCGCTTGAGATGCTGACACTGCTGGTCGCTTTGCGCTTCCAGCGCGACGAGCCGCGCTGGCTGCTTTTGTTGTTTCCGTTCCAGCGGCTTGTCTATCGGCCGCTGCTGTATCTGACGGCCTGGCGCGCCGTCCTTCTGGCGCTGATCGGGCGGTTGGCTGGCTGGGGCAAGCCTGTCCGATTGGGACGGATCCGCGCCCCGGTCTGACTGGGTCAACGGACCCTTTCCGCCAAGAACATGCAGATGACTGCCAAGACCCCGATTGGTGCCAGTTGAAAATCAAGGCCCGAACCGGCTCGGCCAGACCCGCTGCGTCATCTTCGATGTCGAAACAGGAAGCGCGGGAACGGAAATGCGCGGGCTTTCAGCCTATTTGCGGCCCAGTTTCTCGATGAAGCGTGAAAACAGTTCGCCCTGCGAACTGATCCGGAGTTTCGCATAGATGTTGCGGCGGTGGATCCGCACCGTCCCCGGCGAAATGCAGAGGATGCGCCCGACGGCATCGGCGGAGTGGCCCTTCAGGGTATGTTCGACGATCTCGCGTTCGCGCGCCGTCAGCACACCTTCGCCGAAGGTCTGGAAGGATTGCTCGATCTCGGTCTCGATGGTCTTGTCGCGATGGCTGCGCGAGGACTGGTCGAACCGTGCCGGCAGATCGGCCCAATGGCGGCGGACGCTGGGCTCGACTACGGGCCAGACCTCGCGCAGCGCCTTCATCTCACGCAGGGAAAAGGGCCGTTCGTCCCGCATCAGCGACAGCACCACGGTCGCCCCGCCGGGGATATCGACAAAGAAGCCGATCTCTTCGGCAAGCCCGGTCTGGATGTAGTAGTTGCGGAAGTATTCGCCCTGATAGAACCGGTCGGGCGCAAGATCGCGGATCCGGTAAAGACCGGCGGCAACCGGGCGTGTGGCCGCAAGGTAGAAAGGGTCCAGAAGGTAGGGGCCTTCCTGATAATCGGTCACGAAGACGCGGCGCTTGGACGCCGGAAAGTCGTCATGCAGGTCCAGCGGGCGCGCGGCCCCGCTGTAGCCGAAAACCACGGTGTAGGTATAGGGCGCGAGGCCCTGCAAGAGGCTGGTCAAGGCCGCGGGGAATGCGTCGGACCCGATGCCGGCGACAACGGCCCCAATGCGCGACAAGAGGCTGGACCTATCCAACTTGCCCCCCTTTGCCGATCAAATATGCAATTTGTGGTATATACATCCAACAGCATCATTTCTACGCTTATCAGGGAACAAGGGCATATATTCCGCGCCATGGAAAGCACTTCCTCGCCATCTGGCCAGTCCACCGACGCCCCGATCGCGGAACTGCGCGGCGCGACCAAGGTTTATGGCTCTGTCGTTGCGGCCGAAGGTCTGGACCTGTCGATCCGCCGGGGCGAGTTCCTGTCGTTTCTTGGCCCTTCGGGCTGCGGCAAGACCACGGCGCTGCGGATGCTGGCGGGGTTCGAAGCCCCTACCTCGGGCGATATCCTTTTGGACGGGCAACGGGTCAATGATGTGCCTCCGCACCGCCGCCCGGTGAACATGGTGTTCCAGCACTACGCGCTTTTCCCGCATCTGACGGTGGCCGAGAACATCGCCTACGGCCTGCGCCAGCGCCGCCCCCGCCCCGCGAAGGCCGAGGTTGCCCGCGCGGTGGATCAGGCGCTGGACACCGTGCGCCTGCCCGGCTTTGGCCCGCGCCGCATCTGGGAAATGTCGGGCGGCCAGCAACAGCGGGTGGCGCTGGCGCGGGCCATCGTGAACCAGCCGAAGCTCCTCCTCCTTGATGAGCCGATGGCGGCGCTGGACAAGAAGCTGCGCCGCGACATGCAGATCGAACTTCAGACCCTGCAACGCAAGCTGGGCATCACCTTCATCCTTGTCACCCATGATCAGGAAGAGGCGCTGTCGATGTCGGACCGCATCTGCATCATGCGCGGTGGCCGGATCGTGCAGGTGGGCAGCCCGCGTGAGCTTTATGACCGGCCCGCCAGCCGCTATGTCGCTGATTTCGTGGGCAAGTCGAATTTCTTCGCTGGCCGGGTCACCGCCGTTGCCGCCGGGCGAACCGAACTTGTCGCCGCTGGTCAGCACCGCATCGCGGGCGTGGCCCCGGTGGAAATCGCGGTGGGCCAGACGGCCACGGCCAGCCTACGGCCCGAACAGATCGCCCTGTCCCGCAAGGGGGAAGACAAGTGCCTGCCGGTGACGGTGGTGAACCGCATCTTCCTTGGCGAACACACCGAATATCTGGTGCGGAACGCGGATCTTGGCGAATTCCTCGTGCTGGTCTCGCGTCAGGCCGAGGCCGCCGAGGGCGCTTTCGAGCCGGGCGACCCGGCCTTTGCCCTGTGGCAGGACGGGGCTGCGCTGATCCTTGGGGATGACTGAACGACAACAAGCAACTGGGAGAATGACCATGACAGACCGGAATGACTTCCTCTCGCGCGAAAAATTCATGGCCGAGCTTTGGCGCTACAAGAAGGGCTCGGTGACGCGGCGGCATTTCCTTGGCGTGACCGGCCTTGGGGTAGCGGCGGGCGTTCTTGGCACCGCGATGCCGGGACTGCGATCCGCCGCCCATGCTCAGGGGTCGATTGGCGACCGGGTGGTGGTGGCAAGCTGGCCGAACTACCACGATCCGGCCAATTTCGACGCCTTCTCGTCCGAAACCGGGGCGGCGGTCGATCTGAACGTCTTCGGCTCGAACGAAGAGATGCTGGCGAAACTGCAAGCCGGCGGATCGGGCTGGGATGTGTTCGTGCCGACGAACTACACGATCACGACCTATGTCGAGGAAGACCTGATCGAGCCCCTGGATCTGTCGCTTCTGCCCAACTACGACCCGGCCAGCTTTGATCCGCGCTTTGCCGATGCTGGCACGGTCAATGGTGTGGTCTATGCCGTGCCGCGCAACTGGGGTACCACGGGCTTTGTGGTGAACACCGCAAATCTGGGCGGGCTGCCGAAGCCGACGACCTGGAAGGAATTCTGGGACATGACCAAGGCCGAGTTTTCGGGCCGGACGATGGTGCATGACTATCAGCTGACCACCATCGGCAACGCGCTGAAATACTTTGGCTATTCCTTCAACTCCATCGACCCGGCCGAACTGGCGGAAGCTGAAAAGCTGCTCTTGGAGGTCAAGCCGCATCTCTTTGGCATCACCTCGGACTATCAGCCCTCGATGCGGTCGGGCGACGCGTGGATGTCGATTGCCTGGACCGGCGACGGGTTGCAACTGCACCGCGACATGCCGGAAATCGACTATGTGCTGGGCAAGGAAGGCGGCGAATTGTGGAGCGATTTCTTCGCCATTCCGAAGGGCGCGCCGCACCGTGATGCGGCCTATGCGCTGATCAACTACCTGCTGGCCCCTGATGTGAACGCCAAGGAGGTGATGTTCCATGGCTATCCGGTGGCCGATGCGCGGGTGAATACGATCCTTCCGGCTGAAATGCTGAACGATCCGATCATGTATCCGGCCGCCGAATTGCTGGATGCCCTCGAATTCGGCGCCGCGGTCACGCTGACCGACCCAAACCGCGCCGAACTGATGGCGCGGTTCAAGTCGGCATAAGGCAATGCAGCGGCAGACCCTGAAGACATGGCTGTTCCTTGCCCCTGCGGGGGCATGGTTCCTGTGCATGCTGGTTCTGCCGCTGGTCGTCGTCTTCGTCTTTTCCTTCGGCGAAAGGGGGGCGGCGGGCGGCTATGTCCCCGCCTTCACCTTCGACAATTTCCTGAATCTTGGCGCACGCTGGGCCGCGTTCAAGAACACCCTGACCCTTGCGCCGACCGGCACACTGATCTGCCTTTTGATCGCCTATCCGCTGGCCTATTTTCTGGCGCTGAAGACCTCGCCCCGCTGGCGCACGCTGCTGTTGATCCTGGTGATCGTGCCGTTCTGGACTTCGATCCTGATCCGCAGCTATGCTTGGATCTACCTTCTGGGCGGTCAGGGAATCCCGTCGCTGTTGAACGCCCTGGGCCTTGGCAATCCACGGCTGATCAACACGCCTTTCGCGGTGCTGGTCGGCATCGTCTACGGCTATCTGCCGTTGATGGTGTTCCCGATCTATGTGGCGCTTGAACGGCTGGACAAGCGCCTTTTGGAGGCGTCGTCCGACCTTGGCAGCCCGCCCTGGCGCAGTTTTCTGCAAGTGACGCTGCCACTGTCGATGCCGGGGGTGGCGACCGGCTGCATGCTCGTCTTCATCCTGTTGATGGGGGAATTCCTGATCCCGGCGATGCTGGGCGGTGGCAAGGTGTTCTTCATCGGCAACGCGCTGGTCGACCTCTTCCTGCAATCGCGGAACTGGGCCTTTGGCTCGGCGGTGGCGGTGGCGCTGGTCCTGGTGATGCTGGTCACCGTGGCGGCCTATCTGCGGCTCACGCGCCGCTGGGCGGGTGGGCGCGACGATGTGTCGTTGATGTAGGGGGGGAGCGATGCGGATCTATGCGCTGGCGGTCTATCTGTTCCTTTACATCCCGATCGGGATCATCGCGCTGTTCAGCTTCAACGCCGGGCGGCATGCCTCGCAGTTTCAGGGCTTTTCGACCCAGTGGTATGGCAAGGCGCTGTCGAACCCCTTCGTGATGGATGCCTTCCAGACCAGCCTGACCGTGGCGCTGGCCTCGGCGGTGTTGGCCACGCTGTTCGGCACCATGGCAGCACTGGCGCTGCAATCGGTGCGAGGGCGGCTGCGGCTGGCCTTTGACGCGCTGATCTACATTGCGGTGATGGTGCCGGGGATCGTGATCGGCATCGCCACGCTGATCGCGCTTGTCACGCTGTTTGGCTGGCTGAACCCGATCCTTGCCGCGATCTGGCCCTTTGCGGCCAAGGCCCCGCAGTTGTCCTTGGGCTACGGCTCGTTGATCGCCGCGCATGGGCTCTTTGCGATGGCTCTGGTCATCATCATAGTCCGCGCCCGGATGGCCGGGATGGACCGCAGCCTGATCGAGGCCTCGGCCGACCTTGGAGCGACCCCTTGGGGAACCTTCCGGCAGGTGACGCTGCCGCAGATCTTTCCCGGCATCCTTGCGGGGTTCCTGCTGGCTTTCACCTTCAGCTTTGATGATTTCATCATCGCCTTCTTCGTCGCCGGGTCGCAGACCACCCTGCCCGTCTATGTCTTTTCCTCGATCCGCCGTGGCGTGACACCGGAAATCAACGCGATCGGCACGATGGTGCTGGCCGTATCGCTTTTGCTGCTGATCACAGCCCAGGCCATCCTGCAACGCGGGCGCAAGGCCGAGTGATGCCGAAGGAGTGTCAGATGCTGTTGCAACATCGCGTGGCCTTCGTGACCGGGGCGGGATCGGGCATCGGCCGGGCGGGTGCGCTTGCCATGGCGGCCGAGGGCGCGCTGGTCGTGGTGACGGACCGTGACACCGACCGCGCGCAGGCGGTGGCCGATGAGATCGCCCAAGCCGGCGGGCGGGCCGAGGCGCGCGCGCTTGACGTCAGCGACGACGCCGCCGTGACCGACCGGATCGCCGGAACCGCTGCCCGGCACGGACGGCTGGACATCCTCCATTCCCACGCCGGGATCCAGATTCCAGGCACTTTGGAGGAGGTCTCGCCCGAGGATATGGACGCGTCCTGGCGGTTGAACGTGCGGTCGCATTTCGTGGCTGCCCGGGCGGCAATGCCGGTGATGAAGGCACAAGGCAAGGGGTCGATCATCATCACCGCGTCGAACTCGGGTGTGCAGTATGACCGCGAAATGATCGCTTATGCCACGACCAAGCACGCGGTCATCGCGATGACGCGGCAGATGGCTGTGGACTATGCCCGCCACAACGTGCGCTGCAACGCATTGTGTCCGGGTTTCGTGGATACCCCCTTCAACAACGGGTTCGAGCGTCAGATGGGCGGGCGCCGGGCGCTTGAGGAGTACGTCTCCAAGGCCATTCCGATGGGCCGCTGGGGAACGCCGGACGAAATTGCCCAAGGGATCGTTTTTCTGGCCTCGGACCAGTCTGCCTTCATGACCGGCCATGCCCTGGTGATCGACGGGGCCGAGTGTCTTTGACAGGGTAAAAGCCGGATACCGGGCAGCCGCGCCGGCGACAAAGAACTTGATCTGGAGATGGCCACAGACGATCCTTGCGCGGCACGCCTTGTATTCCGGGGATTTTCAGATGCGCCCTTTCATTTCAGCCCTTGCCCTGTCCGCCGCCGCAACTTCGGCCCATGCCGATTGCCCGGCATCACCTGCCGATCTGGATGGCGGCATCACCGTCACCTTTGACGACGGGTCCGTCAGCAGACTGAACCGGGATGCCGACGGCATGATCGTCGAGCGCACCAACTATAACGACGCGGCAGGAATGGGGTTCGAAGCGCGGTCCAAATTCGGCTTTGCCTATCTAGAAAGCGCCGACACCGAGAAGGGTGCGGTGATCAGCGACCGACGCATCCTATACGACTACGGGCCGGGTGGGCTGGACCTTGTCACCGCGCCCGACACCGAGACGACCGGGTTCACCACCCAGCGCGCCCTGACCTTTTCCGACGGCTTCAAGCGCGACCAGCGGGTGACGTTCCGAACCCGGGAATATGTCGACAGGCAATGGGGCGATTGCAGCTACCGGGTTCTGCCGGTGTGGGTCAGCGACTCTGACTCCGACGATGGCCGGGCGCAGGCTTTCGACTACGTTCCCGATCTTGGCGTGGCGGTGTTCGTAAGCGTGAACGAGTGGGAAGTGCCTATCTGGGGCGCGCAACCGGTGTCGATCGTTCTGGGCCCTGGCCCGGCAGAGGAGTGACCCGAACCGGGCGCAAGGGCCGTCGACCGGATCAGGACAGGTGTTCAGCGTTTGCCAGTGCCATTGCAGACTTCGGTTTACTGGGTTGCCCCTTGCCGTAATCCGCGCTTAAACCTGCCCAAGAGCAGGATCTTCATTTCATGGCTTCACTGGAAATTTCCGCGCTGACCAAAAGCTTCGATGGGCAAGAGGTGCTGCGTGGCCTTGATCTGTCCGTTGGCGACGGCGAGTTCTGGGCGCTGGTCGGCCCGTCAGGTTGTGGCAAATCGGTCCTGTTGCGCAACATTGCGGGGCTTGTGACCCCCGACAGCGGCACGATCCGGCTGGCGGGGAGGGATGTTACCCGCCTTGCACCGGCCGAGCGTGACATCGCAATGGTCTTCCAGAGTTACGCGCTTTATCCGCACCTTTCGGTTGCGGGCAATCTTGGGATCGGGCTGCGGCAAGCGGGATTGTCGCGGGCGGACACCGCTGAGGCTGTGCGCCATGTTGCGGACCTTCTGGGATTGGGTCCGCTCATGAACCGGCTTCCACAGGAGTTGTCCGGCGGTGAACGTCAGCGGGTGGCAATCGGGCGGGCCATCGTCCGCAAGCCAAGCCTGTTCCTGTTCGACGAGCCGCTGTCAAACCTTGACGCGGCCCTGCGCGTTCACATGCGGATCGAAATGGCGGACCTGCATCGCAGGCTGGGCCGGACCACGATCTATGTGACCCATGACCAGGTCGAGGCCATGACGCTGGCCGACCGGATCGTCGTGATGAATGCGGGGCGGATTGAACAGACCGGTAGGCCGATGGATGTCTATCACGACCCGGCCAACATGTTCGTGGCCGGCTTCATCGGGTCGCCCAGAATGAACTTTCTGGATGCGGGCAGGCTTGGCCGACCGGGCAGGCATGTCGGCATCCGGCCCGAACATATCACCGTCAGCAGGGTCTCGGGGGCGGTGAGTGGAACAGTCGACCACATTGAAACGCTGGGCAGCGAAACCAATCTTCTGGTCAGGACGGCTGAACTGGGGTTCGTGACGGTGCGGCTGTTCGGCCATCAGGAATTTGCGGCGAACGAGACGGTCCATCTCGATTTCGACCGCCAGCGAGAGCTTTACTTTGACGCGGCCGGGCAGCGCCTCCGCTAGGTCAGGGGCCAGACCTCCGACCGGACGGCACCAGTTCGACCGGACCGGACCGGAAGGCCGCCCGATTGGCCCCGGAATTTGGCCCAAGGTCGCCCACGAACCTTTGCCGACCTGCGAAGGGGCCAGGGTTGCCCGTCCCGTGCAGCGTTTTTGCACAAATCGGTCATGGCAAGCGGGCCACGGACCGGCAAGTTATTGACGATGCCGACGAAAAGGGATGAACCTGCGCCAGCCGCGCGGTATAGTGGGCGGAGTTGAATGAACTGCGTCAGGCCCAATCCTTCCGGGCCGGACCCGAAACACCGGGGGCAGATCCCCGGCACTTGGGCAAGGCGGGACGCAAACTCGGAGGCGGCTGTGGTCGGCAAGTTCCTTTTCGGCATGCTTTCTGGCGGTTTGCTCGTCATGGGCGGTCTGGTGGTCGGATCAGCGATGTTTCCGCTGCGGACGACGGACGCGGCCAATTCAACCGAAATGCCTTCCGCAGGTAGCGAAGAGGCCGCAACCGCGCAGGCCGATACCAGTCAGGCCCCCGCAGAAGCGATCGAGCCAGAGCCGGTCCTTGGCGCTGAAGACACCAGCACGACAGATGTCGTCGTCGCAACGGTGGCGGGGGCAGGAAAGCCGACGGAGTGGGTCGAGCCAGACTCGACTGCCTTGACCGAACCAGGCACCGCGTCGGCCTTGCCCATAGCCGAGCCGTCAGCGCCCGCTGAACCCTTGTCGCAACCCGAGGCCGGGCCGACTGCGCCGGTCGATGTGGTTCAACCTGAAGTCCTGCCTGCTCCATTGGTCTTGCCGCAACCGGACACGGATTCGGTGCTGGAGACACTTGATAAATCCGCCGCGCCTCAGCCCGGGATCGCCAGCGAAGCCGGGCCGGAGCCCGAGATGGCCGAACAGACGCCAGTACCGGAACCGGAACCGGAACCGATGCCAGAGCCGGAACCCGCGCCGGAACTTGTCGAGGTAGAACCGGCACCAGAGGCCGATGTTCCGTCGGAAAGCCCGGAAACCGCCGGCCTTCCAGGCACCGAAGTTCCCGAGATGCCCGGACAAAGCCCGAACGCCTTGCCTGAAACGGAAATCTTGCCCGAAGCGGAAGCCGCCGAGACCGGCGATGGCACGGCAGAGGCTGCTCCGGAACCCGAAGTGGCGGCGATGCCCGAAATCGAGGCTGGCCCAACCTTCAAGCCCGCGCCCGGCGTCGGCCTGAAAACCGACGGGGTTATCGTCGGCAGACTGCCCCGGATCGGCGACGCCCCCGCCCCGGAGTCGGAAACCGCCGAGATTGATGCAGAAGCTGTTCCCGACGATCCACGCCCGATTGCCCGATTTGCGGCAGATTTTGAAAACGCCGATGGCAAGCCGGTTCTGGCAATCGTGCTGATCGACCCCGGAACCGCAGATCTGGACCGCGATATGCTTGCTGCGCTGCCTTTCCCGGTCAGCATTGCGCTGGATCCAACCGACCCCGCGACCCCGGACCGCGCAGCAATTTACCGCGCAGCCGGGAAAGAGGTGGTGATGCTGGCCACCGGCCTTGCCGATGGCGCGCGGGCGTCCGATGTCGAGGTGTCGTTCCAGTCGATGGCGCAGGGCTTGCCCGAAGCGGTTGCGGTGATGGACCTGCCTGGCGCGCAGTTCCAGAACAACCGCCCGCTGGCCAGCCTTGTCGTCCCGGTCGTGGGCGCGCAAGGCCGGGGGCTCTTGACCTGGGATCAGGGGCTGAACGCCGCCGATCAGGTTGCCCGGCGCGAAGACATTGCCGCAGCGGTGGTCTTCCGCGATATGGAATCGGCGGGGACAGACAGCGGCTCGATCCGTCGCATCCTGGACCGGGCCGTGTTCAAGGCCGGGCAGGATGGGCGCGTGACCCTTGCGGGGACCGCATCGCCCGCCACGGTGGCGGCGCTGTTGGAATGGACAGTAGAGGGTCGGGCCGCGACGGTGGCACTTGCACCGCTGACCGCCGCAATGCGGATCGATTGATCAGCCGATACCGGTTGCGAGGTCAGGTGTTTCCGCGCCGGGAAAATAGGCCCGCATCTTCGGCCGCGCGCCGCAGGGCGTTGGATTTGTTGACGGTTTCCTGATACTCGGCCTCAGGATCACTGTCATAGACCACACCGCCCCCGGCCTGAATGTAAAGCGTTTCGTCCTTGAGGACCGCTGTGCGCAGGGCGATGCAGAAATCCATCTCGCCATTCGCGGCGAAATAGCCGACGCCGCCGCCATAGACACCGCGCTTTTCGGGTTCCAGCTCGTCGATGATCTCCATCGCGCGGACCTTTGGCGCACCTGACACGGTGCCTGCGGGCAACCCGGCCAGCAAAGCGGAAAGCGCGTCTTCACCATCGGCAATCTCGCCCACCACGTTCGACACGATGTGCATGACGTGGGAATAGCGTTCGATGATGAAGGTTTCAGTCGGGCGCACCGTGCCGACCTTCGCCACCCGACCCACATCGTTGCGGCCAAGGTCAAGGAGCATCAGATGCTCGGCCCGTTCCTTGGGGTCGGCCAGAAGGTCCGCTTCCAGCGCGCGGTCTTCTTCGGGCGTGGCGCCGCGCTTGCGGGTGCCGGCGATGGGACGCACTGTCACCTCGCCGTCGCGCAGGCGAACGAGGATTTCGGGGGAAGCCCCGACAACCTGAAAGCCGCCGAAGTTGAAGAAGAACATGAAGGGCGACGGGTTGGTGCGGCGCAGGCTGCGGTAAAGCGCGAAGGGCGGCAGCTCAAACCGCTGCGCCCAACGCTGGCTTGGCACCACCTGAAAGATGTCTCCGGCGCGGATGTAGTCCTTGGCCTTTTCGACCGCAGCCTTGTAGCCGCCATGGGTGAAGTTTGACTGCGGCGGGCCGACTGGGGCCGCCTCGCCCAGATCGCGCGCGGCGGAGGGCGCGCGGTCAAGGTCACGCAGCGCGTCCATCACCCGTTCGGCCGCCTGCGCATAGGCCGCGCGGGCTGACAGGCCAGACCCGACCCAGGCGGGGGCGACAACCGTCACATCGCCCTTCACCCCGTCCAGCACCGCCACGACCGAAGGCCGCATCAGCACCGCGTCGGGTAAGCCCAAAGGGTCGGGGTTCACATCCGGCAGATGTTCCACCAGCCGGATCATGTCATAGCCAAGATAGCCGAAAAGACCGGCCGACACCGCTGGCAGGCCATCCGGCATATCGACCCTGCATTCGGCAATAAGCGCCCGCAGCGTTTCAAGCGGGTGTCCGGGCAGATCGACAAAGGCCTGCCGATCAAAGCGCGCCTCGCGGTTGATCCGGCTTTGGGTGCCGTGGCATTGCCAGATCAGGTCGGGCTTCATGCCCACAACGGAATACCGCCCCCGCACCTCGCCGCCTGTCACCGATTCCAGCATGAAGGTTTCGGCCCGGGCATCGCCCAGCTTCAGCATCAGGCTGACCGGAGTATCCAGATCAGCCGCCAGCCGCGCCCAGACGATCTGGTTCTTGCCCGCGGCCCATGCGGCTTCGAACGTGGCGAAGTCGGGGGAAAGCTGCATCAGGGCAGGCTCGCATGGACAGCATTGATCGCCGCCTGATCAATGCTGATCCCGGCTTCTGCCGTCAGAGCTGTGGTGAAGGCGTTGAAGGCATCGGCCGCGATGGCCTGTTCGGCCTGAGCGTCCAGCGCCGCGCGCAGCGCATCGGCGTCCGGTCCTTCGGTCGCTGCGGGCTGGATGCGGTCAAGCCGGATCACGGCCACAAAGCCTGCATCCTCGATCACCAGGACATCGCCCTCGGCCATGCTGAAGACGCCTTGAAGCAGGCTTTCCGGGGCATTGGCGATAAACCCGTCGCGGGCGATTTCCGGGGTCACGTCGACTATGCCGAAACTGCCGATCGATGCACCGCCCTCAACCACCGACTTGATTTCGATGGCGCGCGCCGACAGGGCCTTGGCCAGGGCGTCGCTGCGCCATGCCTCGGCCACCGCGTCGCGGGCCTCTTCGAAGGGGATCGGGGCTGCCGGAACAATCTCGTCCAGACGCAAGGCGACAAGCCCGCCATCTTCCAGAATGATCGCTTCCGGGAAATCGCCTTCAGCCACGACTTCAGCTGCGGCACGGAAGGCCGGATAGCCTTCGATCACCGTATCGCCCTGCCCTCCCGGGACAAAATCGACCACGTCCAACGCCAGATCCGCTTCTTTGGCAAGGTCTTCGAGCGTGGAGCCACCCGCCAGCAGATCGTCCACCAGTTCGACCCGGTCAGAGATCAGGCGCCTTGCAGCATCGGTCTGAATTTCGATTGCAAGCGTATCGCGCGCTTCGTCGAAGGTGGTTTCTTCCGCCGAAAGCACTGCGACGACCCGGAACAGCGCCGGCCCCAGGTCGGTTGGCATCGGGCCTGCGACCTCGCCTTCGTCCAGCGCAAAGACCGCGTCGCCGGCATCGTCGAGGTCTTCGCGCGTCAGATCGCCCATATCGACCGCGTCAAGCGTCAGGCCCCGTTCGGCCACAAGGGTCTCGAAGCCGGTGCCAGCGTCAAGCGCTGCCCGGGCCACATCGGCCGCCGCCTGATCCGGGTAGATCAGCCGTTCGACCAGCCGCCGTTCCGGCACCACGAATTCCTCGATCCGGTCTTCATAAAGCGCTTTCAACACCGCATCATCCACTGGCTGATCCGTGGCAATCGCTTCGGGGAGGAGTGCTGCATAGGTGATCCGCCTGGCTTCGGGTCGGGTGAAGCTGGCGATATTGGACGCATGGAAGGCTTCCAGCTCGGCGTCGGTGGGCTCGGCCAGCGGTTCTGCCAGATCAGCTTCGCTCAGCCGCAACATGGAAAAACCACGCCGTTCGGCAATCCAGGCGTATAGCGTGTCGGTCAGGGCTGGCGGGGCCGCAAAGCCCCCCGCAACCACGCCCTGCAACAGTTCCCGCGTGACATCGCGGCGCAGGTTGGTTTCGAATTCCGCCTCGCTTTGGTTGTTGCGGTCCAGCGTGAAGCGATAGGCTTCGCGGTCAAAGCTGCCGGAAACGCCCTTGAAGGCATCCATCTTGATCAGCTCGGCCGCGACAACCTCATCCCCAACCGACAGGCCAACCCTCTCGGCCTCGTTGTCGAGCGCCGCACGGGTTACCAGACCTTGCAGCACCTGCCGGTCCAGCCCGAAGGCAAGCGCCTCTTGCGCCGAGATCGGCTGGCCGATGCGCTGCGAAAAGGCATTGAGCTGGGCCTGAAAGGCGCGGGCGTAATCGTTGGTCGATATATCGACCTTGCCCACCTGGCCGACCGTGGTCACCCCACCGGTAAAGCTGGTCACGCCAAAGCCGCCAAGCCCAAGGATCAGCATGGCCATCATCAGCCAGACGGCAGCCTCTTTGGCCTTGCCTTTCGGGCGCTTAACTTCGTCGTCCGGGGTCTTCGCCATGGGTCCGCCTTTGGGTTTTCTTGGGCAAGTTGAATAGAGCGAAGGGGTCGGAGGGGCAAGGTCAAGATCACCCCGCCCGACCCAGGTCGAAATCAGGGAACATAGGCCGCAAGCCTGCGGAACATCTCGGCGATCCCGGCGGCGTCGACATTGGCAAAGGCGATGCGGATCTGGCGCTTGCCAGCGGCCGAGTCCTCGGGCTGGAACATCGTGCCGGGCAGCATCAGAAGCGAGGCTTCAGCCACCAGCCGCTTGCAAAGCGCGTCAGATGCCATGTCGAACGGGTGTTCGACGTAGGCAAAGTAGGCACCGCAGCCCAGAAGCTTCCAGCCGTTCAGCGCGGCGAAGCCTTCGACCATCGCGCGGCGGCGGGCTAGGATCTCATCCCTCTCCCCTGCAACCCACTGGCGCAGGTTCCGCATCCCCCAAAGCGCGCCGATCTGGCCCAGTTGTCCGGGGCAGATTGCGACGGTGTCCAGAAACTTTTCAACCTCGGCCAAGCGGCCTTGCGAGGCGATGACGGCCCCGACCCGATGCCCGGTCAGACGGTAGGCCTTGGAGAAGCTGTAAAGGTGGATGAAGGTTTCCGGCCAGTCGGGATCGGAAAACAGATCATGCGGGGTACCGGACCGGCTGTCGAAGTCGCGATAGGTTTCATCCACGATCAGCGCGATGCCATGCGCCCGCGCCAGATCGCGAAAAGCGGTCAGGGTTTCCGCCGGATATTCAACCCCGCCCGGATTGTTCGGGCTTACCAAGACGATAGCCTTGGTGCGTTGCGTGATCAGCGCCTGCGCCTCTGCGGCCGAGGGGATCAGCGTCGGCCCGGCATCCAGTGCGACGGCGGTGACCGAGGTCATGTCGAGCCACATCTTGTGGTTGAAATACCAAGGCGTTGGCAAGATCACCTCATCCCCCGGACCGGCAAGCGTGGCCATGATCGCGGTGAAGGCCTGATTGCAGCCTTGGGTGATGGCCACCTGCGCGGGGTCAATCGTGCCGCCATAGGCCGCCGACCATTGGACCGCGATTTCCTCACGCAGGGCGGGCAGGCCAAGGACGGGGCCGTAAAGATGCGCGTTCGGGTCGTTAAGCGCGGCATCGGCAATTGCCTGACGCAGGCCAAGCGGCGGGCTTTCCACCGGGGCGGCCTGACTGACGTTGATCAAGGGCCGGTCGGCGGGAAAGGTGACCCCTTGCAGCCAGCGCCGCGCCTCCATCACCGGCGGAGGGTCGGTCGCGGCAATGGCGGGGTTCAGGGGCAGGGTCATCGGTGGCAGTCCCTTGCTTTTGGCGGCAGAAGCGGGGGTTTCACACCCCCGCACCCCCGTGGGATATTTTTGCAGAGAGGAAGGGGTAAGGCTCAGTCCGTGCCGCGCATCGGCTGGACGTATTGCAGCGCCATGTCCCAGGGAAAGAAGATCCAGGTGTCTTGGGAAACCTCGGTGATGTAGCTGTCCACCATCGGTTTGCCCGAGGGCTTGGCGTAGACCGTGGCGAAATGCGCCTTGGGGTAAAGCTTGCGCACCAGTTCCAGCGTCTTGCCGGTATCGACCAGATCATCGACGATCAGGATACCCGTCCCGTCACCCATCAGGTCTTCCTGCGGCGCTTTCGTCACCCGCGCCTCGGTCTGCGCCTGATGGTTGTAGCTTTTGACGCTGATCGTATCGACAACCCGGATGTCCAGTTCGCGGCTGACGATCATCGCCGGCACCAGCCCGCCCCGGGTGATGCCGACAACAGCCTTCCAGGCCCCACCCTCGCCCGGTCCCTTGCCATCCAGCCGCCACGCCAGCGCGCGCGAATCACGGTGGATCTGGTCCCAGCTGACGTGAAACCCCTTTTCATGTGGCAGACGGTCGGCGGACATGGGTCACTCCTTCAGGTGGCGGCGATCTTGAGCCCCAAAAGGGCAAGCAGCCCGCCGAAGCTGCGGTCAATCACGGTCTTCAGGCTGATATACCTTGCCCGCGTCCGATCAAGCGAGAAGATGCGGGCGACAAGGCTGTTCCAGACGGTTTCAGAGGCAAAGATCACCGCCAGCAAGCTCAGGTAGACCCACAACGGTGTTCCCTGCGGCACGGTGCCAAGGAAGATGGCCGAAAACATCACGGCGGGCTTGGGATTGGCAAGCTGGGTCAATAGCCCCAGACGGAACGCCGACAAGGCCGAGCGCGGCACCGCCCGACCGTCACCGGTCGCAAGCGGCTGCGACGCGTCGCGCCAAAGGTTCCAGGCCATCCACAACAGGTAAGCCGCGCCACCGATCTTTAGCGCCCATAGCAGCGCCGGGGCGACCGCGAACACAAGGTTCAGCCCGAACATCGCCGCCGAAGCCCAGACCACCGCCCCTGCCCCGATGCCAAGCGCGAGCATGAATCCGGTGCGCATGCCTTCCGTCAGCCCGGTCCGGGCCGACATGATCACGGCAGGCCCCGGCGAGATCGCGGCAAAGATCACAAGGCCCACAAAGACCGCGAAGGTCGCAAGGGTCATGCGGTCACGCCGATCATTGGCCGTTGTCCTTCTTGCCGGTCACGATGTCGATGTCGGGCGCGTCGATCGCCTTCATCCCCACCACATGATAGCCGGCATCGACATGCAGGTTTTCGCCCGTGGTGCCAGACCCGAGGTCTGACAGCAGGTACAGCGCCGCCTTGCCCACCTCTTCCTGCGTCACGTTGCGGCGCAGGGGCGAGTTCAGTTCGTTCCAGCGCATGATGTAGCGGAAATCACCGATCCCGCTGGCGGCGAGGGTCTTGATCGGCCCGGCGGAAATCGCGTTCACGCGGATGCCGTCCTTGCCGAGGTCTTCGGCCAGATACTTGACCGACGCCTCTAGCCCCGCCTTGGCCACACCCATCACGTTGTAATGCGGCATCACCTTTTCGGCGCCGTAATAGGTCAGGGTCAGAAGGCTGCCGCCCGGCCCCATCATCGCAGCAGCGCGCTGGCAGACGGCGGTGAAGGAATAGACCGAGATATCCATGGCAAGCGCAAACCCCGCACGGGACGTATCGACATAGCGGCCGCGCAGTTCGTTCTTGTCGGCAAAGCCGATGGCATGGACCAGGAAGTCAAGCTGGCCCCATTCGGCTTGAAGGGTCCGGAACAGCGCGTCGATGCTGTCGTCACTGGCCACGTCACATTCGTAGAGCTGCGGCTTGCCAAGCGAGGCTGCCAGTGGTTCAACCCGTTTCTTCAGGGCTTCCCCCTGATAGGAAAAGGCCAGTTGCGCACCTTGTGCCGCCACGGCCTGGGCAATCCCCCAGGCGATGGATTTGTCGTTCGCAAGGCCCATGATCAGCCCGCGCTTGCCTTGCATCAGTCCGGTTGACATTCCTGACCCCTAGCCCACCTTTGCATCGAGTTCGACGTGTAGGCGAAGCGTGGCCGTGCTTCAAGGCAAGTCCTGTCGCCGGGGCAAGGAGTTTCCAGATGGACCGAAGCGGTATTTTCGCGGGCAGCGACCCGTTCGCCCTTGCCCAAAGCTGGTTGAACGAGGCCGAGCCCGTCGAACCGAACGATCCCAACGCCATCGCTCTGGCCACCGTGGACGCGGACGGATTGCCAAATGTGCGCATGGTTCTGCTGAAGGAAATCGAGCCTGACGCCTTTGTCTTTTACACCAATTATGGCTCACAGAAGGGTCAGGAGATTGAAGCGTCGGGCAAGGCCGCCTTCGTGCTGCACTGGAAATCGCTGCGCCGCCAGATCAGGGTGCGCGGCCTGACTGTGCGCGAGGAAGGCCCGAAAGCCGACGAATATTTCGCCAGCCGGTCACTGAAGTCCCGGCTTGGGGCATGGGCATCGCAGCAATCCCAGCCCCTCTCCTCTCGCGAGGCGCTGATGGCCGAGGCAGCGAAGGTCGCGGTGACCAAGGGAACGAATCCCCCGCGCCCGCCATTCTGGGGCGGCATCCAAATTCAGCCACTGGAAATCGAGTTCTGGGCAGAT
This sequence comes from Tabrizicola sp., assembly GCF_030373185.1. GTDB lineage: Bacteria > Pseudomonadota > Alphaproteobacteria > Rhodobacterales > Rhodobacteraceae > Tabrizicola. Next base: position 237,767 of record NZ_JAUCZH010000001.1, on the reverse strand, counting down.
GGCGCGTTTCGGCTGCACGACCGCTTTCGCTGGTCCCGCGCGCAAACAACTGACAACTGGACAATCCGGCGCCTAAATCCCTGAGCCTTGCCTCGCAAGCGACATCGAGTGTCGGAACGGTCGGTTTTGTGCTTGCGCCCGGCACCCGAATGGCCCCATTTGTTCGTTCAAAAGGGCTCATTCTGGGGAGAAGGCTCTGCTTATGACGGAAGAACAAGAGGTCATGCAGGTCGTGCATGGTCGGGTCAAATGGTTTGATCCCAGCAAGGGTTTTGGTTTCATCGTTTCCGACGATGCTGAAGTCGACATTTTACTGCATGCAAATGTGCTTCGAAATTACGGGCAAGGCTCTGTCGCAGATGGCGCAGGGATCGTTGTTCGTGTGCAAAAGACGCAGCGCGGCGTGCAAGCGGTTGAGGTTGTAAGCATCGAGCCGCCCGAAGGCGTGGTCTTTCCGCTTGCCGATGAGGCGGGCCAGTTGCTCGGTGAGGACATTCTGGCACTGGCGATGGAGCCGGCGCGGGTGAAGTGGTTCGACAAGGGCAAGGGCTTTGGCTTCGGAAATGTTTTCGGCCGGGCCGAGGATGTGTTCATCCATGCCGAAGTGCTGCGTGTGTCGGGCTTTGCCGATCTTGCGGCCGGCGAGGCGGTTGCGCTGCGCATCATCGAAGGCAAACGCGGGCGTATGGCCGTGCAGGTGGTGTCATGGGAGGCCGCAGCGCGCGAAGCGACATGAGGGCGGGACTTGCCGCTGCGGCACTTTTCGCGGCCCTGCCGTGGCCTGCCGTGGCCGAGGCCGATTGTGCCGCCGATCGGGCCGATCTGCGCTGGCAGGGTGGTGGTGAGAGTTTCACCGTCGAACTGGCGGATGATCCTGAAGAACGCGGGCGTGGGTTGATGTTCCGCGAAGCCATGGATCCGGCGGCGGGCATGCTGTTTGTCTACGAAAGCCCGCGCCGGGCGCAGTTCTGGATGAAGAACACGCTGATTCCCCTGGACATGGTCTTTGCCGATGGCACCGGGCTTGTGACCCATATCCATTCCAACGCCATCCCCGGCGATCTGACGCCGATTGACGGCGGGCCGGGCGTGGTTTTCGTGCTGGAGATCAACGGAGGGCTGGCCAACACCCTTGGCATCGCCCCGGGCGCCGAGTTGCGCCACCCGGCGATCCCTTCCGGCACCGCTGTCTGGCCTTGTGAACAGTAGGGCTTTTCAATCCCGATGTTTCCCGCTAGGTGGTCGGTCGTCGGGGCGTAGCGCAGCCTGGTAGCGCGACGGTTTTGGGTACCGTAGGTCGAGAGTTCGAATCCCTCCGCCCCGACCACTTCCTTTCCATTCTTCAGCCGACAACTTGCCCGCGTGCCGGGCAGGTTCCATATGTCATGGGTGAACTGGAGCCGTCATGACCCTCGCCTTTGACAACAGCTATGCGCGCGACCTGCCCGGTGCCTATCTGCGGCTGGCCCCTGACCCGGCACCTGCGCCGAAACTTCTGGTCCTGAACCGGCCCCTTGCCGCGAGCCTTGGTCTGGACTTGCAGCCCGCCGAGGCGGAGAGCTGGTTTTCCGGGGCCGCGCTGCCGCCGGGGGCCGACCCTATTGCGCAGGCTTATGCCGGGCATCAGTTCGGCGGCTTTTCGCCCCAGCTTGGTGATGGCCGGGCGCATCTTCTGGGCGAGGTGATCGCACCGGATGGCAAGCGCTTTGACATCCAGCTGAAAGGTTCGGGCCGCACCCCGTTTTCGCGCGGGGGGGATGGCAAGGCCGCCATCGGCCCGATGCTGCGCGAATATCTGATCTCCGAGGCGATGGCCGCGCTTGGTGTGCCGACCACCCGGTCGCTTGCCGTGGTGGCAACCGGCGAGACGGTCTGGCGCGAATCAGCCCTGCCCGGCGCGGTATTGGCGCGTGTGGCCGCTAGTCATCTGCGGGTCGGCACCTTCCAGTTTTTCGCCGCACGGGGCGACAAGGCGCAACTGAAGGCGCTGGCCGATTACACGATTGCCCGCCACGACACCGGGCTTTCCGGGGCCGATCAGCCCTACCTTGCCTTTCTTGATGCGGTGATCGACCGTCAGGCCAAGCTGATCGCGCAGTGGATGGGCATTGGGTTCATCCACGGGGTGATGAACACCGACAACATGGCGGTCTCTGGCGAGACGATCGATTATGGCCCCTGCGCCTTCATGGAGGGCTATGCGCCCGGCACGGTGTTCTCTTCGATCGACCATCAGGGCAGGTATGCCTATGCCAACCAGCCGGTCATTCTGGGCTGGAACATCGCCAGACTGGCTGAAACGCTGGTGCCGCTGATCGACCCCGACCCGGACCGAGCAGTCGATCTGGCGAATGACCGGCTTCAATCCATCGCCGGGCGGTATCGGACCGAATGGCTGGCGGTCATGCGGGCCAAGCTGGGGCTGATCGGTGAAGACCCGGGCGATGCTGCCCTGGCAGATGATCTGATGACCGCGATGACGGGGGCCGACTGGACGCTGACCTTCCGCCGCCTTGCCGATCCGGCGGCGCTGCGCCCCCTGTTTGACGATTTCACCGTGATGGCGGCATGGCTGCCGCGCTGGCAGGCGCGCGCGGGCGATGGTGCCGCCCGGCGCATCGCCGCCGCCAACCCCGCCGTGATCCCGCGCAATCATCAGGTCGAAGCCGCCCTGACAGCCGCCACCGCCGGCGACATGGCCCCGTTCCACGCGCTTCTTGCCGCCGTGCAGGAACCGTTCGTGGAACGCGAGGGCTTCATGCTACCCGCACCGTCAGGCTTTGGCGACTATGTCACCTTCTGTGGAACGTGATCTGCGGGACATGAGTTGACGCAACGCCCCTGCCCCGCCACCATGCCCGCATGACCGCGCGTTCCGACATTCATGACCGGCTTGCCGCTTCCTTGCGCGCGGCAAGGAAGGCGCGCGGGCTCAGCCTTGATGCGGCGGCCAAGCTGTCAGGTGTCAGCCGGTCGATGGTCAGCCAGATCGAGCGCGGGGAATCCAGCCCGACGGTGGCCACGCTCTGGGCGCTGACCCAAGCGCTGCAACTGGATTTCGCGGGCCTTCTGGAAGGCCGCCCCGCCCCGGGGATCGAGGTCACCCGGGCCGGATCGGCCCCGGTCATCGACCGGGGCGGTGTCAGGATCCGCATCCTGTCCGCGCCCGAAAGCGTGGGGGCGCATGAAGTCTATGAACTGGCCTTCATCGCTGGCGCCCGCCTGATATCAGAGGCCCACAGCCCCGGCTGCCGCGAACATCTGACGGTCCTGGAAGGCCGGCTGTCGGTGACCTCGGGCGAGGCGGACGAGGACTTGGGTCCGGGGGACGTGGCCCGCTACCCGGCCGACCGCGCGCATGAGATTGCCGCCAAGACCGGGCCGGCGCGCGCGATCCTGATCGTGCAGGACAGCTGACCGCGCAGGAGCGGGGGTTTCACACCCCCGCACCCCCGTGGAGTATTTGGGAAAAGCGCAATTCCGTTTTGAAGGAATGTTATCCGCTATATTGACATAAACTTTGCTCGATGCGAAGTTCCGTGAAACTGGAGGATTTTCTGTCATGCTGGAATCACCTGACTTTCTGGAGCATATCCGGCAGAGCCTTGCCGGGATCGAGGCAGACGGGCTTTTCAAGCGGGAACGCCTGATCACCGGGCCGCAAGGCGCGCATGTGGCTATGGCGGGGCGGCAGATGCTGAACCTTTGCGCCAACAACTATCTTGGGCTGGCCGATGACCCGCGCCTGATTGCTGCCGCCAAGGCCGCGATGGACGATCACGGCTTCGGCATGGCAAGTGTCCGGTTCATCTGCGGCACGCAGGATATTCACCGCGCGCTTGAAACAAGGCTGGCGCACTTTCTGGGGCAGGATGACAGCATCCTGTTCGCCGCCTGTTTCGACGCCAACGGCGGGCTGTTCGAGCCGCTTCTGGGGCCAGAGGATGCGGTGATCTCGGACAGTCTCAACCATGCCTCGATCATTGACGGCATCCGGCTGTCAAAGGCGCGGCGCTACCGTTTTGCCAACTCGGACATGGCCGATCTTGAGGCGCAGCTGAAGGCGGCGCGGGCGGATGGCGCGCGGTTTGTGATGATCGCGACCGATGGCGTCTTTTCCATGGACGGCTATTTCGCGAAGCTTCCGGAAATCCGCGCCCTGGCCGATGCTTATGATGCGCTGGTGATGGTGGACGACTGCCACGCCACCGGCTTCATCGGGCCAGAGGGCCGGGGAACCCCTGCGCGGGCCGGGGTCGGGGTGGAGATCCTGACCGGCACGCTTGGCAAGGCGCTTGGCGGCGCGCTGGGGGGCTATGTCGCAGGACCACAGCCGGTGATCGACCTTTTGCGCCAACGCGCGCGGCCCTATCTCTTTTCCAACGCCCTGCCGCCTGCCGTGGTGGGCGCGGCGCTTGCTGCGCTGGACATTGTCGAAGCCGCCGATGACTTGCGCGCGCGCCTTTTCGCCAATGCCGACTATTGGCGCGCGGGGCTGGCGGACGCGGGCTTCACGCTGTTGCCCGGCACGCATCCGATTATCCCGGTCATGCTGGGCGAAGCGAGGCTGGCGCAGGCGATGGCGGCTGATCTGTTTGGCCGGGGTGTCCATGTGGCCGGGTTCTTCTTTCCCGTCGTTCCCAAGGGACAGGCCCGCATCCGCACCCAGATGAACGCGGCGCTGACGGTGGAAGACCTTGATTTCGCATTGGATGCCTTCCGCGCGGCGGGCAAGGCGGTGGGAGTGCTGGCATGACAAACGAGATGAAGGCGCTGGTGAAGGCGCGCCCGGAACCCGGCCTGTGGATGCAGACGCGCCCGGTGCCGGAAATCGGCCCGGATGATGTGCTGATCCGCATCAACAAGACCGGCATCTGCGGCACCGATATCCATATCTGGAACTGGGATGCCTGGGCGCAGAAGACGGTTCCCGTGCCGCTTGTCACCGGTCATGAGTTCGCGGGCGAGATCGTGGAAATCGGCCGCAATGTCGAAGGCCTGTCCATCGGCCAGCGCTGTTCGGGCGAAGGTCATCTGATCGGCAAGACCAGCCGTCAAAGCCGGTCGGGCAAGTTCCACCTTGATCCCGAAACCCGGGGCATCGGTGTGAATGAACCCGGCGCCTTTGCCCAGTTCCTGCGTCTGCCCGCCTTCAACGTCGTCCCCTTGCCCGACGCGATCGATGACGAGATCGGCGCGATCCTTGATCCTCTTGGCAATGCCGTCCACACTGCGTTGTCGTTTGATCTGATCGGTGAGGATGTGCTGATCACCGGGGCCGGCCCCATCGGCATCATGGCCGCCGCTGTTGCCCGCCATGTGGGCGCGCGGCATGTGGTGATCACCGACATCAATCAGGCCCGGCTTGATCTGGCCGGACAGGTGGCCGATGTGGTCCCGGTCAATGTGGCCAACACCGACCTGCGGTCAGTCTATCCGGCGCTGAAGATGTCGCAGGGCTTTGATGTAGGGATGGAGATGTCGGGCAGTCAGCAGGCGCTGGACCAGATGGTTGAACACATGGTCATGGGCGGGCGCATCGCGATGCTGGGTATCCCGCCGGGGAAATCCCCGGTGGACTGGAGCCGGATCGTCTTCAAGGCAATCACCATCAAGGGCGTTTACGGGCGTGAGATCTTCGAGACCTGGTACAAGATGATTGCCATGCTGGAAAACGGTCTGGATATCCGCCGCGTGATCACTCACCGCTTTCCGGTGGACCGGTTTGACGAGGGCTTTGCGGCCATGCGGTCGGGCCTGTCTGGCAAGGTAGTGCTGGACTGGACCTGAACCGGTCCGCCGCCAAAGGCCGACAACCTGTCGTCCCCACAGCGTTGAGTGTATGGCAATAGCGGTGCCGAGCCTGGCCTGATGCGCCCTGGACGGCAGATACGCCCGGGCATGCCCTCTTTCGTGCCCGGGAATCATCGACAGCCGTTTACCAGTTGGTAACCTTGTCTGCCCAGACTGGGCCGCGGTCGGGTAGCGTGTGACGGGGTGGAGGCGACATGGACGGCAACCTGCGGGACGACCATGCCGACATAGGACAGGCTGAGGTCGGACGAACTGATGCCAGCGCCACGGACCTTGGGCTGATCACCCCGGTGCTGCTTGCCGGGGGGGCCGGGACGCGGCTTTGGCCAGCGTCCCGCGCGCGAATGCCAAAGCAGTTTGTCCCTCTGATCGGCGAAGATTGCCTGTTTCAGGCTGCGGCCCGGCGTTTTGAGGCGGCAGGCTTTGCTGCACCCATTGTGGTGACCGCGGAAGCCTTCCGTTTCATCGTGACCGAGCAGTTGAACGCGGTGCGCATCACGCCTCAGGCCGTGCTGATCGAACCGGCGGCGCGCAATACCGCCCCGGCGGCGATTGCGGCGGCGCTGCTGCTGGCGCGGACGACCCCGGATGCGCTGATGTTGCTGACCCCGACCGATCACCTGATCGCCGACGCCGCCGCCTTTCGCACGGCGGTCGAAACCGGAGCAGGGGCGGCCCGTGATGGCCGTATCGTCACCTTCGGCATCGGCCCCACCCATGCCGAAACCGGCTATGGCTGGCTGGAATGTGGGGCGATCAGCCATCCCGGGGTCCGCAGCCTGACCCGTTTCACCGAAAAACCCCCGGTCGAGGTTGCCGAGGCTTTGCTTGCCAACCCTGATTGCCTGTGGAACGCCGGGGTTTTCCTGTTGCGCGCCGATGTGCTGATCGCCGCGGCAAGCTTGCATGCGCCGGCGATTGTGGTCGCCGCCAAGGCCGCCCTTGAGGCCGCGACCCATGACCTTGGTTTCGTGCGGCTGGACCCTGCCGCCTGGGACGGGATTGCTGCGATCTCGATCGACCATGCGATCATGGAAAAGGCGGATGGGCTTTCGGTTGTCCGCTTTGATGGCCGCTGGACCGATCTGGGCTCCTGGGCTGCCGTTTTTGCCGAGGCGGGGCGCGATGCCTCCGGGACGGCCCTGCAAGGCAATGCAACGGCGCTTGGCTGCGAAAACACGCTTCTGCGGTCGGATCATGACGGGGTGGAACTGGTCGGGATCGGGCTGAAGAATGTGATTGCCGTTGCCACGCGCGATGCGGTGCTGGTGGCGGATGCCGGGTCGGCCCAGTCGGTGCGGCTGGCGGTTGATGCGCTGAAGGCGCGGGGCGCGCCACAGGCCACTGGCTTTGCGCGCGAACACCGGCCCTGGGGCTGCTATGAAACCATCGGTGCGGGGGACCGCTTTCAGGTCAAGCGCATCCATGTCCATCCCGGCGCGGCGCTGTCGCTGCAATCACATCTGCACCGGGCCGAACACTGGATCGTGGTGCAGGGAACGGCCCGGGTGACGGTGGGCGAAACGGTCAGCCTGATTTCGGAAAACCAGTCGATCTATGTGCCATTGGGCGCGATTCACCGGCTGGAAAACCCCGGCCTTGTGCCGATGATCCTGATCGAGGTGCAGACCGGCGCCTATCTGGGGGAAGACGATATCATCCGCTACGAAGACCGCTACGCCCGGGTGCCGTGACACCTTAGGCCTTTGGGGCGCCAAAAGGGCGGGATTTGCAGGGGGAACCTTGCTGAATCCAGCGCTGGATACTGGCCCTCGATCCATGATCGGCCATACTGTCCTGCGGTTTACACCGCCCCCGGCATGCGCGATAACAGCCCCAACCCCGCCCCAACGGTTGCCGCGCCATGCTCCTACTGATCGACAACTACGACAGCTTTACCTACAACCTTGTCCATTATCTGGGCGAGCTTGGCGCCGATGTCGTGGTCAGGCGCAATGACGCGCTTGAAGTGCAGGATGTGATCGCCATGCGGCCCGAGGTGATCGTGCTGTCCCCCGGCCCTTGTGACCCTGCGGCGGCTGGCATCTGCCTGCCGCTGACCAAGGCCGCCGCCGTGGCAGATATCCCGCTTCTGGGCGTCTGCCTTGGCCACCAGACCATTGGCGAGGCGTTTGGCGGCAGGGTCGTGCGCTGCCACGAGATCGTGCATGGCAAGATGGGCAACATGTTTCATGCGGGCAAAGGGGTGTTTCGCGGCCTGCCCTCGCCGTTTCAGGCCACGCGGTATCACAGCCTGGTGGTTGACCGCGAAAGCCTGCCTGCGGACCTGGAAATCACGGCCTGGCTTGAAGATGGCACCATCATGGGTCTGCGCCACAAGCACCACCTGATCGAAGGCGTGCAGTTTCATCCCGAAAGCATCGCCTCGCAGCACGGCCACCAGCTTTTGCGCAACTTCCTTGATGAAGCCCGCGCCCGGGTTCCGGCATGAGCGAGACGCTGAAACCCCTGATCGGCATCGCCGCCACCCGCCCGCTGACCCGCGCCGAGGCCGAGGCCGCGTTCGAGGCTTTGTTCGAGGGCGAAGGCACGCCTGCCCAGATGGGGGGGTTCCTGATGGCCCTGCGCACAAGGGGCGAGACGGTGGATGAATACGCCGCCGCCGCCAGCGTCATGCGGGCGAAATGCAACCCGGTGAAGGCTCCCGAAGGGGCGATGGATATCGTCGGCACCGGGGGGGATGGCAAAGGCACGCTGAACATCTCGACCGCGACGGCCTTTGTCGTGGCCGGGGCGGGGGTCGTCGTGGCCAAGCACGGCAACCGCAACCTGTCTTCCAAATCCGGTGCGGCGGATGCGCTGACGGAAATGGGGCTGAACGTCATGGTCGGACCTGACGTGGTGGAACGCTGCCTGTCGGAGGCCGGGATCGGCTTCATGATGGCCCCGATGCATCACCCTGCCATCCGTCATGTCATGCCGGTGCGGGCCGAACTAGGCACCCGGACGATTTTCAACATCCTTGGGCCGCTGACCAACCCTGCCGGGGTGAAACGCCAGCTGACCGGGGCGTTTTCCGACGCGATGATCCGGCCGATGGCGGAAACGCTGCTGGCGCTCGGGTCGGAAAAGGCGTGGCTGGTGCATGGGTCGGACGGGACCGATGAAATCTCGATCGCCGGGGCAACGAAGGTGGCCGCCGTCGAGGCGGGTGCCGTGCGCGAGTTCACCTTGCACCCCGAGGACGCCGGGCTTTCCCCCCATCCGTTCGAGGCCATACTCGGCGGCTCTCCAGCAGAAAATGCCGCCGCCTTCCGTGCCTTGCTGGACGGTGCCGCCGGGGCATACCGTGACGCCGTTCTCCTGAACTCTGCTGCGGCACTGGTTGTTGCGGACCATGTCGCCAACCTTGCCGAAGGCGTGGAACAAGCCCGCGCGTCGATCGATTCCGGCGCTGCCCGCGCCAAGGTCGAGGCGCTTCGTCGCCTGACCAACGCCTGAGAGGGGCCAGGATGAGCACGATTCTCGACCGCATCAAAGCCTACAAGCTTGAGGAAGTGGCGAAAGCCAAGGCCGCAACGCCGCTGGCCGATCTGGAAGCCGCCGCCCGCGAGGCCCCTGCCCCGCGGGGTTTTGCCCGCGCGCTGCGCGACGCGGCGCACACCGGCTATGGGTTGATTGCCGAGATCAAGAAGGCCAGCCCGTCGAAAGGCCTTATCCGCCCCGATTTCGACCCGCCGGAACTGGCCCGCGCCTATCAGGCCGGAGGGGCGACCTGCCTTTCGGTCCTGACCGATGGGCCTTCGTTTCAGGGCGCGGATGAATTTCTGGTGGCCGCGCATGATGCGGTGACGCTGCCCTGCCTGCGCAAGGATTTCCTTTACGATCCGTGGCAGGTGACACAATCCCGCGCGCTGAACGCCGATTGCGTCCTGTTGATCATGGCTTCGCTTGAAGATGCGCAAGCCGCCGAACTTGAAGCTTCCGCCGTCGAGCTTGGCATGGATGTGCTGATCGAGGTGCATGACGAGGTAGAGCTGGACCGTGCCGCCCTGCTCAAATCCCCACTGATCGGCATCAACAACCGCAACCTCCATTCGTTTGAGGTCACGCTGGACACCACCCGCCGTCTGGCACGGCGTGTGCCGGAAGACCGGCTGATCATCGCGGAAAGCGGGCTTTATACGCCCGACGATCTGGCGGATCTTGCCCAATACGGCGCGCGTTGTTTCCTGATCGGGGAAAGCCTGATGCGGCAACCTGATGTCGAGGCCGCAACCCGCGCGATCCTGTCGCGCCCCCTGACTGCACAGGGTGGGCTGTGACGCGCCCGGCAAAACCTGAACTGTCGCATTTCGACGACCGGGGTCAGGCGCATATGGTCGATGTCTCGGACAAGCCTGTTACCGACCGGCTTGCGGTGGCCGAAGGCGTGGTGCGGATGACTGCCGAAACGCTGGCGCTGATCACCGAAGGCCGGGCAAAGAAGGGCGATGTGCTGTCTGTCGCCCGTCTGGCGGGGATCATGGCGGCCAAGAAGACCGCCGACCTGATCCCGCTGTGCCACCCCCTGCCGATCACCAAGGTTGCGCTGGAACTGACGCCCGATGCCGACCTGCCCGGCATCCGAATTGCGGCCACCGTCAAGACCTCGGGCCAGACCGGGGTCGAGATGGAGGCGCTGACCGCCGTGTCGGTCGCGGCGCTGACGGTCTATGACATGGTCAAGGCAGTGGAAAAGTCGATGGTGATCGACGGCATACGTCTTGTGCTGAAAGATGGCGGAAAATCAGGCCGTTACGAGGTGAAGTGATGATCTCGGTCGAAGAGGCGCTTGGCCATTGCATCGCCCTGTCCGCACCGCTTCCAAGCGAATCCGTGCCGTTGGCCTCGGCCGCTGGCCGCTGGATGTGCGCGCCCGCCGTGGCCCGGCGCGACCAGCCACCCTTTGCCGCCTCGGCGATGGATGGATATGCCGTGCAGGGGAATCCCGGCCCCGGTGACAGTTTTTCCGTCATCGGCGAGGCGGGAGCGGGGCATGCTTTCGCGGGGACTGTCGGGCCGGGTGAAGCGGTGCGCATCTTCACCGGCGCGCCGATCCCCGAAGGGGCGACGCGTGTGATCATTCAGGAAGATGTTGACCGCGACGGCCCCCCTGACGGCCCCCGTATCACCTTGCGTCCGGGTTCGGACAAAGGTCCGCATATCCGCCCGCAAGGCCAGGATTTCCGCGCCCGCGACAGCCTTCCCCCCCGCCGTCTGCGCCCGGCCGACCTTGCGCTGCTGGCCGCGATGAACATTCCCACCGTCACCGTGACCCGTCGCCCGGTGGTGGCCCTTGTCGCCACGGGCGATGAGCTGGTGATGCCGGGCGAAGACCCGCGCCCGGATCAGATCATCGCCTCCAACAGCTTTGCGCTGAAAGCGATGGTCGAGGCCGAGGGCGGCGAGGCCCGGCTTCTGCCCATCGCGCGCGACACCGAGGCCGAACTTGCAACCGTCCTGTCCCTTGCCTCCGATGCCGATCTGATCGTGACCATCGGCGGGGCCTCGGTTGGCGATCATGATCTTGTCGGGCGGGTGGCCGGGCTGGATCATGCCTTCTGGAAGCTGGCATTGCGGCCCGGCAAGCCGCTGATGGCCGGGCGGCTCAACGGGGTGGCGATGCTGGGCCTGCCCGGAAACCCGGTTTCAGCCATTATCTGTGGCCACCTTTTCCTGTTGCCGATGGTGCGCGCGATGCTGGGCCAGCCTGACCCTGCCCCACAGCCCCGCGCTGCCCGGCTTGCGCTTGATCTGCCCGCCAATGGCCCGCGCGCCCATTACATGCGCGCGCGGTTGACCCTTGCGGACGGGTTGCCCGTGATCACGCCTTTCGACCGGCAGGATTCGGCGCTTCTGTCCATTCTGGGCGAGGCAAATGCCCTTCTGATCCGCCCGGTGAATGATGGCCCAAGGGCGGCTGGTGAGACGGTTCCCTTTCTGGCGCTATAGGGCGACGGCGAAAAGGCTTGACACAAACCGGGAACACGGGCAGAACATTGCGTTAACAGAATGGTGCAGGGGCCGGGCATGCTGACACGCAAGCAGTTGGAACTTCTCGACTTCATCAAGCAACGCATGGACCGTGACGGTGTTCCACCATCGTTTGACGAAATGAAGGATGCGCTGGACCTGCGGTCCAAGTCCGGCATCCACCGGCTGATCACGGCGCTGGAAGAACGCGGCTTCATCCGCCGTCTTGCCCACCGCGCCCGGGCGCTTGAAATCATCAAGCTGCCCGAAGCGATGGAAAAGCCCGGCTTCACCCCACGGGTGATTGCGGGCGACCGTGCCGATCCCCCGCGCGGCGCGCTGGAGGTGTCGAGCATCCATGCGCTTGAACTGCCTGTGATGGGCCGCATTGCCGCCGGTGTACCGATCGAAGCGATTTCCGAAGTGTCGCATCATGTCACCGTTCCGGGTTCCATGCTGTCGGGCAAGGGCCAGCATTACGCGCTGGAGGTGAAGGGTGACTCCATGATCGAAGCCGGGATCAACGATGGGGACATCGTGGTCATCCGGGAACAGGCCACTGCGGAAAATGGCGATATCGTGGTTGCGCTGGTCGAAGACCATGAGGCGACGCTGAAGCGCTTTCGCCGCCGTGGCAACATGATTGCGCTGGAGGCCGCGAACCCGGCCTATGAAACGCGGGTTTTCCCCGATCATCTGGTCAAGGTTCAAGGGCGGCTTGTCGGCCTGATCCGCAGCTATTGATCCGCAGCAAGGTCCGTCGGGATGGTCAGCACACCCGCCAGGTCCGCCTTCTGCGAACGGGGTGACCATATCCTGCGACCGACCCGGGTCTGTTCGATCCTGATTCCATCGTGATGGTCGCGGAACGCAAGGGGGCCGGTGCGCGCAAGCAGTTTCTGGTCGATCAGCCGGCAACCTTCTGGCACCGGGTCAGCCACTTCGGCAAGGATCACCAAGGCGCCACTGGCACAAGCGGGGCCAAGCAAGGATGCGGCGCCCTTTCCTGACAAGGCGACGGCTTTGCTGCCCCCCACATCAAACCAACGCTCACCCTTTGGCCCCGTAAAGCCATCCCGCGCGGCAGCGAGTTTCTGGCTTGCCAGATCACCATCGTTCTCCAACCAGCTTTCCGCCGAAAATCCGCCGCCCGTGGCCGCCGAAAGCACCCTGCCCTCTGGCCCGGCCAGGCCGACCAGCTTGCCATCGCCCGATATCAGCAGCAGCGGCCGCTCCGCCAGAATCCAAAGACCCAAGGCGACGAGAACCGGCACCAGCCCCGCAGCCTGTATCCAGCCCCGCCACAGGATAAGCCAGATCGCCCCCAGCGTCAGCAGCGGCAAGACCAAAGGCCCCGGCGCGGGGATCGCGGTGACCGAACCGTCGAGCCCGGCAATCCAGTGGGCCACGAACAAGGTCCAGCGCGCGCCCTGCTCCATCACCCAAAGCGGCAGCGCCGCAAGTCCGAAGGGTGCCAGAAGCGCGGCCATCGCCCCCCCCGGCATGATCAGGGCGCCCATGACCGGCACAGTCAGAAGGTTCGCCAGAAGACCATAATCGGTGAAGCGGTTGAAATGCGCGGCGGCATAGGGGGCCGTTGCCAAGCCGCCGATCAGCGAGCTTAGAAACAGCGTGAAAACCGGCATCACCCAGCGCGGCAGACGCTGGCGGTAGATGCTGCCCTCCAACGCTGCAAAGCCGACAATCAGCGCGATCGTGGCAGCGAAGGACATCTGGAACCCCGGGTCCATCAGGCTTTCCGGCTTGTAAAGCAGCAAGACGATCCCGGCCACCGCGACGGACCGCAGCGTCAGCGCACGACGATCCAGCAAGATTGCCCCCAGAAACACCGCAATCATGATGAAGGCGCGTTCCGTCGCCACATTGGCCCCGGACAAAAGCAGGTAGAACGCCGCCACCCCAAGGCTGACCAGCGCCGCCACCTTCTTGGTGTTCAACCGCAAGGCGACCCAAGGCACCAGCGCCAGCCCGTAGCGGAAGAGGGCGAAGACGAAGGCCGTCAGGAAGGCCATGTTCATCCCCGATATTGCAAGGATATGCGCCAGAGAGCTGTCGCGCAGCGCCTGCACCGTCTCTTCGGTGATTGCGGACCTGTCCCCCGTCATGGCCCCTGCGGCAAAGGCACCTGCCTGCCCGTCCATCCGCGCCAGCATCGCCTGGGTTATGTGGCGGCGCAGCCGGTCGATCGGCAGGGCGGCACCCGAAGGTTCCTCCAGCAGCAGGACCGGCGTCCGGGTATAGCCGACCGCGCCGAGTCCGTTGAAAAAGGCCATGCGACGAAAGTCGAACGTCCCCGGTTCGACCGGGCCTTCGGGTGCGGCGAGGCTGGCGGTCAGGATCACGACCTGCCCTGGTGAGGGTTCCAGCCATGGCTGATCGGCCTGCAACGACACCCGCACCTTTTCCGGGGTCCGGGCTGGCGGCACCTCGCGCAGAACCACCCGGTCCAGCGTCAGCCGCAGCGCATCAGATTGCGACCGGTCGATCCAGATGATCCGCCCTTCCACCGGGCCGTAGTAGCGGAAATCCAGCGTCGGGGCAGCAACGGCATGCGCCCGCACCCCGGCCGCCAGCCACCCGGCGGCCAAGGCGGCCAGCACGATCACCAGCGGGCGCAAAGCCTCGGGTCCGCGCAACCACAGCGGCACCGCAGCGGCGATGAGCACCAAGGCCACGGCGTAAGAACCTGGGCCGGGCTCATTGGGCATGGCAAACCACAGGCCGACCCCGCAGCCGATCAGCACCGCAATCCACGGGAACAGCCCCGCCCGCGCCGGGCGCAGCAGCGACGTGTCTGCGTCTGCCTGGCCAGAGATCGCCACCTTGTCTCGCCCTTCGCGATTGCCTAAGACCCTGGAAGCCTAAGCGTCGCTTGGTTTCCAAAAGGTTAATGCCGCAAATGCCGATGTCCGCCGATACCCCCCCCGCACGTTCTGACGCACGCCCTGTCGTCACCCGCTTTGCCCCGTCTCCGACCGGGTATCTGCATATTGGCGGGGGTCGGACGGCGCTGTTCAACTGGCTTTATGCACGCGGGCGGGGCGGCAGGTTCCTGCTGCGGATCGAAGATACCGACCGGGAACGGTCCACCCCCGAAGCCACCGCCGCAATCCTGCGCGGGTTGACCTGGCTGGGGCTGGATTGGGATGGCGAGGTCGTCAGCCAGTTCGAACGCCGTGACCGTCACGCCGAGGTGGCCCATCAGATGCTTGCGCGGGGAACGGCCTACAAGTGCTATTCCACTCAAGAGGAAATCGCCGCCTTCCGGACGGCAGAGGAAGCAGCCGGGCGTTATCCGGTGTTTCTGTCGCCCTGGCGGGACGCTGATCCTTCTACCCACCCCGACGCGCCCTTCTCGATCCGCATGAAGGCCCCCCGTAGCGGTGAAACCGTGATCGAGGATCGGGTGCAGGGCCGCGTGGTGATCAGGAACGAAACGCTGGACGACATGATTGTCCTGCGGTCAGACGGGACGCCGACCTATATGCTGGCCGTGGTCGTGGATGATCATGACATGGGCGTGACCCATGTCATTCGCGGCGACGATCACCTGAACAACGCCGCCCGGCAGCAGATGGTCTATGACGCCATGGGCTGGGAGATCCCGGTCTGGGCGCATATTCCACTGATTCACGGTCCGGACGGCAAGAAGCTTTCAAAGCGCCATGGCGCGACCGGGGTCGAGGAATATCAGGCGATGGGCTACCCGGCGGCGGGAATGCGCAACTATCTGACGCGGCTTGGCTGGGCGAAGGGGGATGCAGAAATATTCACCAGCGCCGAGGCCATGCAGATGTTCGACCTTGACGGAATCGGTCGGGCGCCGGCCCGGCTGGATTTCAAGAAGCTGGAAAACACCTGCGGTCATCACATGGCCATGGCCGACGATGCTGCGCTGCTGCATGAATTGATCGCCTATATGGCAGCCTCGGGTCGCACGCCCCTGACACCAGCGCAGTCAGTCCTGATGCAGAAGGCCCTGCCCTTCTTGAAGAAGTCTGCGAAGACATTCCCGGAGTTTCTTGAAAAAGCGTCGTTTATCATGGTCAGTCGCCCCATCAGGGCTGATGAGCAATCAGCCGCAAGCCTTGATACGGTATCCCGTGGTATACTGAAATCATTGACGCCGCGCCTGCAAAGTGCTAGCTGGACGAAAGAGGCTCTGGAGCCCATCCTGACGCAAGCGGCGGCCGAGAACGGCCTTGGCTTCGGCAAGCTGGCCGCCCCGCTTCGGGCGGCTATCGCGGGTAAAAGTGTCACACCAAGCGTCTATGACATGATGCTCGTCATCGGTCAGGATGAAACTGTCGCAAGGCTGAAGGACGCGTCTGACTGATCCGCGCCCCCCGGTCTTGAAGCCGCACCGAGGCAGGTGCAGGATAGCCTAGGGCCGCCCCTGCCACGGGAGGCCCTGCCACACCGGGGAAGAAGACATGTCGGACAAAGTCGCTAAGCTGAGCCTTGACGGGAAGACCTATGATCTGCCCGTTCACAAACCCACGGTCGGGCCTGACGTGCTCGACATTCGCAAGCTTTATGGCGAGGCGGATGTCTTCACCTATGACCCGGGCTTCACCTCGACCGCCGCCTGCGAAAGTGCCATCACCTATATCGACGGTGACAAGGGTGAACTGCTGTACCGGGGCTTTCCGATCGAACAGCTGGCCGAAAAATCGAGCCATCTCGAAGTCTGCTACCTGTTGCTTTACGGCGAACTGCCAAGCAAGGCGCAACTGGCCGATTTCACCAACCGGGTGACCAATCACACGATGGTGCATGAACAGATGCACTATTTCTTCCGCGGCTTCCGCCGTGACGCGCATCCGATGGCAACGATGGTTGGTGTGGTCGGCGCCATGGCCGCCTTCTACCACGATTCGACCGACATCAACGATCCCTGGCAACGCGAGGTTGCCGCGATCCGGATGATCGCGAAGCTGCCCACGATCGCCTCGATGGCCTACAAGTATTCGGTCGGCCAGCCCTTCGTCTATCCAAGGAACAGCCTGTCTTACGCCGGCAACTTCCTGCAGATGTGCTTTGCCGTTCCGGCCGAGGATTATGTGGTCAACCCGATCCTTGAAAAGGCGATGGACCGGATCATGATGCTGCACGCAGATCATGAACAGAACGCCTCGACCTCGACCGTGCGTCTGGCAGGATCGTCGGGTGCCAACCCCTTCGCCTGCATCGCTGCCGGTATCGCCTGTCTCTGGGGTCCGGCCCATGGCGGGGCGAACCAGGCCTGCCTTGAGATGCTGAAGGAAATCGGATCGGTTGACCGGATCCCCGAATTCATCGCCAAGGCCAAGGACAAGAATTCGGGCTTCCGCCTGATGGGCTTTGGCCACCGGGTCTACAAGAATTTCGATCCCCGCGCGAAGGTGATGAAGGAATCCGCCGACGAGGTGCTGGGGCTTCTGGGCGTGGACAACAACCCGCTCTTGCAAGTCGCCAAGGAGTTGGAACGGATCGCGTTGGAAGACGAATATTTCGTCTCGAAGAAGCTTTATCCGAACGTCGATTTCTATTCCGGCATCATCCTTGAAGCGATGGGCTTCCCGACCTCGATGTTCACGCCGATCTTCGCAATCTCGCGCACCGTCGGCTGGATCAGCCAGTGGAAAGAGATGATCGCCGACAAGAACCAGAAGATCGGTCGTCCGCGTCAGCTTTATATCGGCCCGGCGCAGCGCGACTATGTGGACTTGCGCCACCGTTAAGCGGCAACCCCAGGAATTTTCGACGAAAATTCCTGGGGCTATTACCTCAAACCATCAAGCGTGTTTACCACGCCGTAAAGGTCTGTCCTCCGGTCGCGGAACAGACCCCAGCTGGCCCGAAAATCCGCGACTGCCTTCAGGTCAAAGCGGTGGACCAGCACCTCTTCCGTCGTGCGGCTGGCCTTTGCCAGAAGTTGCCCGGTGTGGTCCGAGATGAAGGACGACCCATAGAAGGTGACCTCGCGCCCGTCAGGGGCCACCTCAAGCCCGATCCGGTTTGACGCGATCACCGGCATGATGTTTGCCGCCGCATGGCCGCGCATCACCATTTCCCAATGCGGCTGGCTGTCATATCCGGGCGCGGGGGGCTCTGATCCAATGGCGGTGGGATAAAGCAGCATCTCGGCCCCCATCAGCGCCATCGACCGCGCACATTCGGGGAACCACTGGTCCCAGCAGATGCCGACGCCGATCCGCCCGAAACCTGTCTCCCAGACCCGAAAGCCGGTATCGCCGGGCGAGAAATAGTATTTCTCCTCGTATCCCAGGCCTTGGGGGATGTGGCTTTTGCGGTAGATGCCCAGCACACCGCCATCGGCGTCGACCATGGCGACCGAGTTGAAGAACGCCGGCCCCGCTCGTTCAAAGAAGCTGACCGGCAGGACCACACCCAGTTCGCGCGCGAGGGCGGCAAAGCGGGCGATCAGCGGGTGGTCCTTGGCGGGCAGGGCCAGTTCGAAATAGCGGGGATGCTGTTCAATGCAGAAATAAGGGGCGGCAAACAGTTCCTGCACCAGCACGATGTTTGCGCCCTGCCCCGCGGCCTGCCGCACCAGCGCCTCGGCGCGGTCGGCGTTGGCGGGCAGATCCCAAGTGCAGGCGAACTGGGTTGCGGCGACGGTTACGGTGGTCATGAGTTGCCCCTGTATCGAAAGCGGGGGTTTTCCACCCCCGCACCCCCGGAGAGTATTTCCGAAAAGAGCAAGACTGAAGCGCTATTCGGCCGGAAGCCCGGGTGGCCAGCGCCCGGCGGCTGACTTGACGGCTGTAGGATGCAACTGTTCCGATCGGTCACGACCGATCACCCGTCTGCGGCGCAGCAGGAAGGCCTTGCCCCAGCTTCGCCAGGTTCCAACCATCGGCGCGCCGGGATCGCAAGGAAAGCGCGTCCGCCAACCGTCAGGCAGCGAGAGCCCCAGCGCCTCGGCGCGTTCCAGCATCCAGGTCAGGGGAATGTTGGCAAGGGGCCGGGCCGCAACAAGACCGCCGATCTGACCACCGATATCGCCGTGGGCGCCCCGGAACCAGACCTGTTCCACATTGCCCTCCCAGCCTGCCGGGCAGGTCCAAAGGACGGGTGCGAAAGCCTGCCGGGTTTCATCCAGCGCCAGCGCGTGAAAACCGTGGCGGATCTTCGCACCAAGCTGGTGGTTGTGATAGGCGTGCCGGTCGGGGGAAAACGCCCAGAGAAGCGGCAGGCGCAGACCCAGCGCCTTGACCGTATCCCAAACACCAACCATCTCGATCTCGGTCGCCGGGTGGCAGTAGTTGCGCTGAAACGCCATGGCCGACGGGCTGTCTGGTGCGCGTTCATAGTGGCGCCAGGCCAGCGTGACCATCCGCTCGGTTGCGCAATCGTGTCGTATCAACCCGATCCGGTCCAGAAGCCCTGCAAGCGAGCGCACCGCGAAGGCCCCGCGCGAATAGCCGAACAGGAAGATCCGGTCGCCGTCGCGGTAGCCAGAGGCCAACCAGCCATAGGCCCGGCGGATCTGGGGGGCGACCCCCCGGCCTTCAAGGATTGCCACCCCGCGCAGCCAGCCTTCCCATTGCATCCCCGGCTCATAGTAAAGCCGCAGGTTCGCGCGCGGCCCCATCTCGTGCAACAAGCCGAACAGCAAGCCCGCGTTGCCTTCATGGCCCTGCTTCAACGACGACATTGTACCGTCAAGGATCACCACATGATCCACCCTGCCGCGCACCCGGCCCGGTTCGGGCGGGGCAGCCGGCTCTGTCGTGATCTCTGGTCCACGACGAAAGTAACTTCGGATGCGGTCAAGAAGTCGCGTGGTCGGCCCTCCCTGTCCATGCCCGGTACCGGCTGTGCGTGAAAGGCGTGCCCGGTAAGGTCAGGCCAACGACGGTCAGCGCGTCGCGGACCGCCGTGGACAGCGCACAGAACGCACAGCAGGACGCGGCGATGCTGGCGCGCTTCGTGTTCAAGGGGTTTCTCTGGGATGCGCATTTCCGCCGGGTCGCCGAGCAGGCCATCTGATCTTCATACTCCAGGTTCACAAGGTGACCGTGTACGTTGATATATATACCATATATAAAATGTTTCATTGGCCAGGTGTTCGCCGCGATCAGCGCAGTTGATGCAGCAACCCGCCGCACCCGGCCACACAACAAGGCCAGCGTCCCAGTCAAGCCAGAGGCGCTGCCGCCCTGCCCGCGCGGCGTGCAAGGCCGGGTAATGCCGAACGTCAGTCGTTCCATCGGAACCCTCCGGCCCCAAACGCTAAACGCCCGGCGGGAAATGTCCAGCCGGGCGCTTTGATTTCACGTGATTGCTCAGGCTTTACAGTTTCAGGCCCAGGACGGTTGCCATTTGCAGTTCACCAAAACCATTGAAGCGGGTGTTGGTGACAGTGGAGTAGGATCCCATCCCCTGCCAGATCACGAAATCACCTTCGGCCATGTCGGACGGCAGGAGGATTTCCCCCGGAAGCCGGTCAACCGAATCGCAGGTCGGACCAAAGACGATCCGCGGCACGGGTTCGCCGGTCCGCTTGACGCCTTCCGGCGAAAGCACCTCGATCCGGTCGATCACGCCGATCATCGGCAGTTCGG
Source organism: Tabrizicola sp. (assembly GCF_030373185.1). GTDB lineage: Bacteria > Pseudomonadota > Alphaproteobacteria > Rhodobacterales > Rhodobacteraceae > Tabrizicola. The sequence continues at coordinate 217,383 of NZ_JAUCZH010000001.1, read as the reverse complement.
TCAACGACCCGTAAACCCCGTCGTTCAGAAACACATGGCTTCCGTCGCGCAGCGCCTTGACCCGGGCTGCCAGCGCGAAGGCGTCGCCACACAGCGCCCGGCCCGGCTCACACACCAGAAGCGGGCGGTTGTCGCCGAAAGCCTCGGTCGTCACCCGGTCGATCAGGGCGAAGGTTTCCTCGATCTGCGGCAGGATCGCCGACATCCGGTGGCTGGGAAAGCCGCCGCCCACGTTCAGCCGGGCGATGGTCACGCCGGCGTTGCGGGCGATTTCGGCACCCTCGCGGATATAGGCCTCCCAAGCGTGGGGGTCGGTGCATTGCGTGCCGGGGTGGAATGTCAGCGATGGAATGAAACCAGCCGCAGCAACGTCCTTCAAAAGCTCGACCGCCAGTTCGACAGTGGCACCGAATTTCGCGCCAAAGTTATAGGCGGCACCGGCCACCGGCAGTTTGTAGCGGACCGAGATTTCGGTTCCGTCAACCGGCACCATCTCAATCAACTTGGCAAGTTCTGATTTTGAATCAACGCTGTAGCTTTTGACGCCCTTGGCGACTGCATAGGCAATCTCGTGGCGCGCACGCACCGGGTTGTTGTAGTGGATAGCCGCATCCGGGGCCAGACGGCGGATCAGGTCAATCTCGAACGGCGAGGCGCAGTCATAGCCCCGGATCCCGGCCGCAGCGAGGTTTTCGACCATCGCCTCACCCGGGTTCGACTTCACGGCATAGGTGACCATGCCCGGAAACCCGTCAATGAACCGCCGCGCCGCCGCTTGGGCTGCGGAAGGTGCAAAGAACAGCACCGGGTTTTCCGGCTGCTGGTTGCGCAGGTATTCGGTCGGATTGGTCCAGATCGTCTTGGAAAGTCCCATCGGCGTTTTTCCTTTTGCCAACAAGACGCTTCGCCCTTCCCCGTGCAGCTATGGGACTGGGCACCAGCGTGGTTTCAAGTGAACCAGGCCAGGTGCGTATGAGCCGCCCTTTTCCTGCAATCGAGGATGGCTCATATGCTGTACAAACTCACCGAACAAAACTGTATAAATGTGGCGAATGATCGTTATAATGACGAAAAGGCTGGCAGATTGAATGGACGAACTGGATCGCAACATCCTTGGGCTGCTTGGTGCCGATGCGCGGATGTCGGTGGCTACCCTGTCACGGCGGCTGAAGGTCGCCCGGTCGACGATTCAGGCTCGGCTTGAACGGCTGGAAACCAGCGGCGTCATTGCCGGCTACACGCTGAAATTGGGGGAAGGCGCGCGGGAAGGACGGCTGCGGGCTTCCGTCCTGCTGACCATCGAGCCGAGGTCGCAGGCCGCCGTCCTGACCCGCCTCAGATCCATTGCCGAGGTGGAGCGGGTATTCACCACTTCTGGTCGCTTTGATTTTCTGTTGCAGGTGGCCTGCCCCAACACCCAGGTGCTGGATCAGGTGCTGGACCAGATAGGCGCAATGACTGGCGTTCGAGCTTCTGAAAGCCTTATTCACCTTTCAACCAAGATTGATCGGGCCGTTTGACTGTATAAACCAAAAATATCAGGCGTTTTTCCTGAAGCGTTTACAGTCAGGCGTCTGGAAGAATTCGGCGGATGATCCCGGAGATCATGGCATCGCGCGCCGCAACCGGCAGCGATCCCATGCTCTTCAGGCGCCCGGCCGCCAAGAGGTCGGCCAGTCCGTGCGAAATGGCCCAGGCCGCCGCTTCATCCGCCGTTGACCGCCCCCCGGTCGCCATCACCTGATCAACCAGATGCTGATAGGCCGCCCGAGCGGCCTGCCCCAGATCGGCATCCGAAAAATCCGGTCGTTCCGACTGCCAGAGAAGCCGAAACAGCGCCGGCCGGGCGATGGCGAAATCGACATAGCCAAGCCCCGCCGCTACGATCTGTGATGCGGGGTCCGCTTCTGCCACCGCCTCCCGAGCCGCCTGCGCCGCCAGAAATTCACGGAATCCTTCCGCCGCGAGAGCTGTCAACAGCCCCTGGACATCACCGAAATGATGCGCCGGGGCGGCGTGGCTTACGCCGGCACGTTTGGCTACGGATCGCAGCGAGAACCCCTCCATGCCGCGTTCTGCCAGTTCCTGCTCTGCCGCCACCAGAAGTGCTGCCCGCAAATCACCGTGGTGATAGGGCCGCGCAGGGACGGGCAATGGGGACGGGGTGCGAAGCCGAGGGGGATCATTGCTCATGGAGTTGAAATACCGCCCGATCTTTTCACTGTCAAAATTTTCCTTGACAGGTGGGGCGACGCCCTTATCCTTACACTGTCAAGATAGGAGGGCAGATGTCACTCGACCCCCACACCCTCTTTCAGCTTTCCGGCCCGCTGGCCATCATGGGCTGGCTGGCGCTTGGCTTTGCCCCGCTTGCACCGCGATTTGCCGAGGCCCTCGCCGCCCTTGTGATTCCGCTGCTTCTGTCGCTCGGCTATTGCGCGCTGATCCTCGTCCATTGGGCCGATGCGCCTGGCGGATTCGATTCGCTGGTCAATGTCATGGCGCTGTTCACCAACCCCGCCGTCGCCCTTGCGGGCTGGGTCCATTACCTTGCCTTCGACCTTCTCGTCGGCGCGTGGATCACCCGCACCGCACGGGCCGAGGGGATTAGCCACCTCTTGATCCTGCCGTGCCTTGTGCTGACCTTCCTGTTCGGCCCGGCAGGTTTCCTTGCCTTCACCGCATTGCGAGCCAGCTTTGCCGCCCGGACCCGCATGACGAAAGCCTTCGCATGACCCCTGCCCTTGCCAGCCCCCGCACCAACCTGCCCTCGTTGCGGCGCATGGGCAGCGACGCACCGGCCTTTACGGTGCTGGCGATGCTGCTGGCGCTTGGGCTGGTGCCACTTTATGCCGCCATGGCGCTGGATACCCGGGTATTCCAGGGTGAAAGCCCATGGATGAAGCCGGTGAAGTTCCACTATGCGCTGGTCTTCTACACCGTCTCACTCGCGTTCTTTGCCCGCTTCATGCCCGAGGCTACCCGGCAGGGACGCCCGTGGCGCTGGTTCAGCGCGGCGGTCGTGGCGGCGATTGCGGCCGAGGTGATCTGGCTTGCCGGCGCGGCAATGCTGAACACCGCCTCGCATTTCAACACCGAGGAGCCATTCCTTGCCGCGATCTATCCGCTGATGGGGATAATCGCTGTGCTTCTCACCTCGGCCAGTCTGGTGATGGGGATTTCCGTCTGGCGCAACCGCTCAACCGGCCTTGCCCCGGCGTTGCATCTGGCGGTGGCCCTTGGGCTGGTGCTGACTTTCCTTCTGACAGTCCCGGTCGCCGGGCATCTTGCGGGCGCAGGAGGCCATTTCGTCGGCAACTCCACGCGGGAGCTGTGGCTTCTGGGCTGGTCGCGCGATGCCGGGGATCTGCGGGTTGCCCATTTCCTTGCTACCCATGCGTTGCACTTCATCCCGGTGGCCGGCCTGGTCGCGGTGTGGGCGATCCCCGCACAAGCCAGCCGCGCGGTCTGGCTGGCCGCAGCGCTGTTCGTCGCTCTGGTCGGGCTTACCTTCGTGCAAGCGCTGCAAGGTTGGCCCTTCCTGCCCTTCCTGCCCTTCCTGGGGTGATCCGGCGGCTGATGCGCCTTTTCCTTGGGCGTCCCGCGCGCTAAACAGCGCACGACAGGACAGGGATGCCGCAGATGCCGATGGAAAAGACCTTCAATGCCCAGGAAGCCGAGGCCCGGATTTCGAAGACCTGGCTTGATGCCAAGGCTTTCGCCGCCGGGGCAAACGCCAAGCCGGGCCACCCTGCCTTTTCCATCATGATCCCGCCGCCGAACGTGACGGGCAGCCTGCACATGGGCCATGCCTTCAACAACACGTTGCAGGACATCCTGACCCGCTGGCACCGGATGCGCGGTGACGACACGCTTTGGCAACCCGGCACCGACCACGCCGGGATTGCCACCCAGATGGTGACCGAACGTGACATGCTGGTGCATCAGGAACCCGACCGCCGCACGATGGGGCGGGAACGGTTTCTGGCCCGCGTCTGGCAGCAAAAGCAAAAGTCGCGCGGCACGATCATCGGCCAGTTGCAGCGACTGGGCGCAAGCTGCGACTGGGACCGTGAGGCTTTCACCATGTCCGGCGCGCCGGGTGCGCCAACGGGTGAGGAGGGCAACTTCCACGACGCGGTGATCAAGGTCTTCGTTGATCTTTACAACAAGGGCCTGATCTATCGCGGCAAGCGGCTGGTGAACTGGGATCCGCATTTCGAGACCGCGATTTCCGATCTTGAGGTGGAAAACACCGAAGTTCCCGGCCACATGTGGCACTTCAAATACCCGCTCGCAGGCGGGGAAACCTATGAATATATCGAGAAGGACGCCGAGGGCCGCATCACCCTGCGCGAAACCCGCGATTACATCTCCATAGCCACGACACGGCCAGAAACCATGCTGGGCGACGGGGCTGTCGCGGTTCATCCATCTGACGAACGCTATGCGCCAATCGTCGGGAAACTATGCGAAATTCCTGTGGGGCCGAAGGAACACCGCCGCCTGATCCCGATCATCACCGACGAATACCCCGACCCAGGTTTCGGTTCAGGCGCGGTCAAGATCACCGGCGCGCATGACTTCAACGACTACGCCGTCGCCAAGCGCGCCGACATTCCCTGCTACCGCCTGCTGGACACCCGCGCCCAGTTGCGCGCCGATGGTGCGCCCTATGCCGAAGCGGCCGCCATCGCCATGGCTGTCGCGCGCGGTGAGGCCGCCCTGACCGAGGCCGAGGTGGATGCAATCAACCTTGTTCCCGACGAGTTGCGCGGGCTTGACCGCTATGACGCCCGCAAGCGCGTGTTCGAAGCGATCACCGACGAAGGGCTGGCCGTCACGGTCCTGAAGAAATCCATCGACAAGGAAACCGGCGCGGAACACCTGGAACGGGTGCCTTTCGTCGAGTCCAAACCGATCATGCAGCCCTTCGGCGACCGGTCGAAAGTGGTGATCGAGCCGATGCTGACCGACCAGTGGTTCGTTGACACCGCCAAGATCGTGGAACCCGCGCTGGATGCGGTGCGCTCCGGCCGCACCAAGATCATCCCGCCCTCGGGCGAGAAGACCTATTATCACTGGCTGGAAAACATCGAACCCTGGTGCATCTCGCGCCAGCTGTGGTGGGGGCATCAGATCCCGGTCTGGTATGGTCTCGATCTGGCCGCGCCCGGCTTTGCCGACGACGAAGGCGATGGCGCGCTGGACCCTGTCGAGATGCTGCGCCTCTTGGGCGATGGCGGTCTTGTGACGCGCGACGCGCTTTTCCAATGTGCGGCTGATTTCACCGGCGTTGCCGACGGCTTCCGTGACAACCTTGCAGCACTTCCGGTGCCGCTCAATCAGGCCCGCGTGATCGAGGTTGCAGACCGCGCGGCGGCGGTGGAACTGCTTGCCACGTCGCTTGCCGAATATGAAGTCAAGCAAGACCCGACGCAGCTTGTCTACCCGGTTTGGCGCGACCCCGACGTTCTGGACACATGGTTCTCGTCCGGTCTCTGGCCCATCGGCACGCTTGGCTGGCCCGAACCCACGCCGGAGCTGGCAAGATACTTCCCCACCTCGGTCCTTGTGACCGGGCAGGATATCCTGTTCTTCTGGGTCGCCCGGATGATGATGATGCAGCTGGCCGTGGTGGAGGACATTCCGTTCCACACCGTCTATCTGCACGGCCTTGTCCGCGACGCCAAGGGCAAGAAGATGTCGAAATCCCTTGGCAACGTCATCGACCCGTTGGAGATCATCGACGAATACGGCGCCGATGCGCTGCGGTTCGCCAATGCCGCGATGGCCTCGCTTGGGGGCGTCCTGAAGCTCGATACCCAGCGCATCGCGGGCTACCGCAACTTTGGCACAAAGCTTTGGAACGCCTGCCGCTTTGCCGAGATGAACGGCGTTTGGGACGGCCACGCGACCGGCCCCGCGCCCACTCCGAACGCCACCGCGAACAAGTGGATCATCGGCGAGACCGCGAAGACCTTGGCCGAGGTAGACGAGGCCTTGGAGGCCTTCCGTTTCGACACCGCCGCCGACGCGCTTTACAAGTTCGTCTGGGGCAAGGTCTGCGACTGGTATGTCGAGTTTGCCAAACCCCTGTTCGACGGCCCCGACGCTGCCGAGACCCGCGCGACGATGGCTTGGGTACTTGACCAGTCGATGATCCTTCTCCACCCCTTCATGCCCTTCATCACCGAAGAGCTGTGGGCAACGACGGGCAAGCGCGAAAAACTGCTGGTCCACACCGAGTGGCCAGAGCTGCCCGCCACCCTGATCGACCGCGCGGCGGAGGCCGAGATGTCCTTCGTCACCACGCTTATTGACGACATCCGCTCGGCCCGCGCGCAAGTGCATGTGCCAGTGGGCCTGAAAGCCGACCTTGTGGCCACCAGCCTGACCGAAGACGCCCGCAACGCCTTCCAGCGCAACGAAGTGCTGATCAAGCGCCTTGCCCGGATCGATCAGGTCACCGAAGGCGCGGCCCCCAAAGGCTCGGTCGCAGTTGCGGCGGAAGGGGCGGCGTTTGCGATCCCGCTTCAGGGCCTGATCGACATTGCCGAGGAAAAATCCCGTCTGCAAAAGGCGTTGGAGAAGCTGGGCAAGGAAATCGGCGGGCTGAAAGGTCGGCTCGACAACCCGAACTTTGCCAAATCCGCCCCCGAGGATGTGGTGAACGAGGCGCAGTCGAACCTTGAAGCACGGCAGGATGAAGCGGCCAAGATCAAGGTCGCCCTCGCACGGCTGGCCGATCTTGATTGAACCTTGGGCCAGATTACCCCGGTCTTGCCGGGGATATCTGGCCAAGGGCCATTCTGTGCGTCAGACTGGAATGACGCCCTTTGTCGAAGCGGCTTTGCGCGCCCCTTGCGCGGCTGGCGCCGCCATGCCAGCTTTTGCATGATGAGCCGTTTTCTGACCCCACATGCCGCCGCCCTGCCCAGCACGGTTCCCTTCACCGGACCCGAGACGCTCGAACGCCAAAGTGGCACACCGTTTCGCGCCCGACTTGGCGCGAATGAGTCGCTGTTTGGCCCCTCGCCCAAGGCCATTGCGGCGATGGCCGCGGCTGCCGCCGACGCGTGGATGTATGGCGACCCGGAAAATCACGATCTGAAACAGGCCCTTGCCGCCCATAATGGCGTGACGCCCGCCCATATCGCTGTCGGGCCGGGGATTGACGGGCTGTTGGGTCTGATCTGCCGTTTGACGCTGGAACCCGGCCTTGCCGTCGTGACCAGCCTTGGCGCCTATCCGACCTTCAACTTTCACGTCGCGGGCAATGCCGGAGCGCTGACGCGGGTGCCTTACAAGGCCGATCACGAAGACCCCGAGGCGCTGTTGGCCGCCGCCCGCGCCACCAAGGCGCGGCTTATGTATCTGGCAAACCCGGACAATCCGATGGGCAGCCACCACCCAGCCAAGGTGATCGAGGATCTTGTGGCAAATCTGCCCGACCATACGCTGCTGATTCTGGATGAGGCTTACGCCGACCTGGCCCCGCCCGGCAGCATCCCGAGCATCGCCGCCGACCATCCGCAAGTGATCCGTATGCGCACCTTTTCAAAGGGTTACGGTCTTGCCGGGGCGCGGGTGGGCTATGCGCTGACCAACCCGGACCTGTCGCGGGCCTTTGACAAGATGCGTGACCATTTCGGGATGAGCCGCATTTCTCAGGCGGGGGCCTTGGCGGCGCTGGCAGATCAGGACTGGCTGGCCACGGTGCAAGCCCGCACCCGTGCCGCACGCGACCGGCTTGCCGCAATCGCCCGGGCAAATGGCCTATTGCCACTGCCTTCGGCCACCAATTTCGTGACCATCGACCTTGGCCGTGACGGCGATTTCGCGCGGCGGGTTCTGGCGGAAATGGGCGCGCGGGGGGTGTTCAGCCGCATGCCGGGCGTGGCACCGCTGGACCGCTGCATCCGCATCAGCCTTGGCGACGACCACGCCCTTTATCTGGTTGAGGAAACCCTGCCCATGGCCTTGAAGGCGGCAGGCTGACTGCTTGGCCGCCTACTCTGCCGCAAGGTTCGGCTTGACCGGACCAACCGCCGGGGCAGCCGCTGTCAGCGGGGTCTCAGCCGGGCCAAGCCGGGGGGCCGGAGCCGCAGCCTGGGCCGCAGACGGGTCTTGCAGCAACAGTCGCATCTGGGGGCGTTCGTCAGCCGCTGCGGTCCCGAAGGCCCGGCGGAAAACCAGCACATTCTGGAAGGTCGTCTTGGTACCGGTCAGGCCGGACCGTTCCTCGCAAGGTAGCGCATCGGCGCGGACGTAATCCCAGCCGTCAGCACCCAGTTCGTTCATCAGGGTCGTCAGGGCAAGGGCAAACCGGTCTTCGGTGGTCTTCACGCCCCGCGCCTTTTCGCCCCGTTTCGGGGCCGGAATGACCTTGTATTCAAATCGTTGCATCAGGTCGCTCCCGCACTGGTTGGCACAGTGATAAGGGATTCTGCCCTTAAGTTCAAATCACCAAAGGTTTTTCGGCAAAACCGCGCCCACGCTGCAACAGCCGCAGCACCTTGGCGGGCCTTGGAAAGCCCGCCGCTACAATTTTGGATCAAAGCCCCAGCTTGGCCGCAACCAAGGCGTTGACCGCCGCCGGATTGGCCTTGCCTCCGGTGGCCTTGATCACCTGCCCCACAAACCAGCCCGCAAGTTTGGGGTTCGCCTTGGCCTTTTCCACCTGTTCGGGGTTGGCGGCGATGATGGCATCCACCGCAGCCTCGATTGCGCCGGTGTCTGTAACCTGCTTCATCCCCCGCGCCTCGACGATTGCCGCCGGGTCGCCGCCTTCGGTATAGACAATCTCGAACAAGTCCTTGGCAATCTTGCCGGAAATCGTGCCGGCACCAATCAGGTCGATGATCCCGCCCAGTTGCGCGGCCGAAACCGGGCTTTCGGAGATGTCGTGGCCTTCCTTCTTCAGGCGGCCGAAAAGCTCGTTGATCACCCAGTTCGCGGCCATCTTGCCGTCACGGCCCTTGGCCACCGCGTCGAAATAGCGGCCCGAGTCCAGTTCGGCGGTCAGCACGCTGGCGTCATAGTCAGTCAGGCCATAGTCGGCCATGAAGCGGGCCTTCTTGGCATCGGGCAGTTCCGGCATCTTTGCTGCGATGTCATCAACCCAAGCCTGCTCGATTTCCAGCGGCAGAAGGTCGGGGTCGGGGAAATAGCGGTAGTCATGCGCTTCTTCCTTGGAGCGCATGCTGCGGGTTTCGTTCTTGTCGGGGTCGTAAAGCCGGGTTTCCTGCACCACCTTGCCGCCGTCTTCCAGAATGGCGATCTGGCGGCGGGCCTCATAATCAATGGCCAACTGGATGAACCGCATGGAGTTCATGTTCTTGATCTCGCAGCGGGTTCCCAGATGGGAAAAGTCCTGCGTGGCCTGATATTTCTCATACTGACCGGGTTTGCACACCGACACGTTCACATCCGCGCGCAGGTTGCCATTCTGCATGTTGCCATCGCAGGTGCCAAGGTAGCGCAGGATCTGGCGCAGCTTCATCACATAGGCCGCAGCCTCTTCGGGGCCGCGCAGATCGGGGCGGCTGACGATTTCCATCAGGGCGACGCCAGTGCGGTTGAAATCGACAAAGGACAGGTTCGGGTCCATGTCATGGATCGACTTGCCCGCGTCCTGTTCCAGATGGATCCGCTCGATCCGCACCAGCCGCGCCACACCCGGCCCCATATCCACGATCACCTCGCCCTCACCCACGATGGGGTGATAAAGCTGGCTGATCTGATAGCCCTGCGGCAGATCGGGGTAGAAATAATTCTTCCGGTCAAAGGCTGACACCAGATTGATCTCTGCCTTCAGGCCCAGCCCGGTGCGGACCGCCTGTTCGACACAGAATTCATTGATCACCGGCAGCATCCCCGGCATCGCGGCATCGACGAAGGCGACGTTGGAATTCGGTTCCGCCCCGAACTGTGTCGATGCGCCCGAAAAGAGCTTGGCGTTCGAGGATACCTGGGCATGGATTTCCATCCCGATGACCAGTTCCCAATCGGCCTTGGCGCCCGCGATCACCTTGGGCGTCGGCGCGGTAGTGGCGAGGTCGAGCATCATGCCTCCGAAGCTTTCCTGCGCTCAGGTCTTAGGCCGGGTCCGGTCGGCGGGCAAGGGGGCAGTGGGCTTGAAGGGGCTGGCAGGTCAGCCGCGCGGCACACGGGTGCCAAGGCCTTCGCCCTTTGGAATGATCCGCGCGCCGCGCTTCAGCGCCGGGCCGAAGATCTCTCCCAAGGCAAAGGCCAGACTGTCTGCGCCATGCGCCCAGCTTTCCAGATGCACTTCATGCAGCCGGTTCCAAAGCACATCCGACAAGGCGGCGCGGGCCTTGGTCACCTGGTAGGCCGATGTGGGGCCAGCCTTCTTGTAGTCGCGCACCATCTCGGACAACACGCTGGCGGCGATATTGGCGCGGTGCTGGCATCCGGTGGCGTTCTGGTAGTCGGTCAGGGCTTGCAGGAACAAGAGCAGGTCAAGTGAGGGCAGCATGTCACCCAGCCGGTCACGCGCGGTCAGGTGAAAGATGGCATAGGCTGCCTTGCCAGTCAGATGCTCGGTTATCGAGGCGGCGCGGCGGGCCTCTTTCTCGAAGATGGCCAGCGACCCGAACCAGTCCGGCAACATGTGAACGGCATGGGTGGCGTGGACAGTGGCGTCTTCAGGGTCAATGTCGCACCAATCCTCGAACCAGTCCCGGCAAAGGGCGGCACCATCTTCAATCCCCCGGACCAGCAAGTAGCGCGTCCCGGCCAGAAGCGGCGACATTTCCTCGATCGGGTCAAACAGGTCCAGCAGCTCTTCTGCCGCGTCGAAATGCGCGGCGCTTTCCGCAAGCAGGTCGCGCGACAACTGGCCGCGTGTCGCCACTTCGCGCTTGCAGCAGCCAATGTCGATATGCGCCTGGGCCAGAAGATGTGCCGCAGCATAGACATCGGGATACAACTCGAAGACGGCCTCGAGGCGGACAAGCTCGGCTCCGGCCGCCGCCATATCCTTGCGGGTGATGGCGTCGCACAAGCCGGCACGGATGCCTTCGCTGATCAGCGGCGCGACACGCTGGCCGCCCGAGGCCATGGTCCGATCCTGATCGGCAAAGGCGAGCGCGTCCAGCAGATCAGCCCATTCGCCGGCCTCGGCCATGGCCGCATGATCGCTGCGGATACATTGCCATTCGATCACTTCCGCGCCCTGCTGCGACACTGGTACATCCAGCCGCGCCAGCACCTGCTGCGCCGTCATGCCATCCAGATTGAAGCCTTCGGTCACGCCGACCGCGCGCAAATGGACGGCAGGTTCTTGCCGATTGCGGCTGCTGCGGGTTTTCACATGCAGAAGTGACGGGCTAATGAGCATCGACTCGTTCCTGTGGCAGAGACGTTCCGCCTTTCTTGAAGCGTGGTCAAAGATCAGGGCGGAAAGATGGAAATGCGGTGGATTTCAAGTGACCTTCGACTGTGCTTGCGCGCATTTTCCCTAATGGTGGTCGCGGTTTCGCTGTCAGCTTGCGTTCAGGGGCAGCCGTCCGACCAGATGTCGTTCGTGGCCCCGCCAATGCGCTGGGATCACCATCCCGAAGCGGAGGAGTGGACCGAATCGACCCTTGTTGCCCTGTCGACCAAGGACGCGCTCTTGTCCGAAATGGTGCCGGCCGACATCGACACCTGGTGTCCTGCTTACCCCGAAGCGCCGATCGAAGCCCGCCGCGCCTTCTGGGCTGGCCTGCTTTCGACGGTTGCCAAGTATGAAAGCACCTGGAACCCCAAGGCATCGGGCGGCGGTGGGCGCTGGATCGGACTGATGCAGATTTCACCCCGCACAGCGGCAAACTACGGTTGCGAGGCAACCTCGGTCGGCGCGCTGAAGGATGGCGAGGCCAACCTTGAATGCGCGGTAGAGATCATGTCGGAACAGGTAGCCAGGGACCAGATGGTCGCCGGTGGCGGCAAGCAGGGCATCGGACGCGACTGGGCGCCGTTGCGCAGTTCCGAAAAGCGGGCCGAAATGGCATCGTGGACGCGCGAACAGCCCTATTGCAGGGCAGGCTGACGCCGAACGACCGGTTGCTGCCGAGGTCTCCGCCTACCCGGCTGCAATCATCCTTTCCACCATCTCCCGCAGGTCACCGCTAAGACCGGGCGCGGCCCTTATGCGCTCCAGCTCTGCCTTGGCGTGGCGACGCCGGATCGCATCATAGCGCGGCCAGGTCTCAAAGGCGGAAGACACCCGGGCGGCGGTCTGCGGGTTCAGCGGGTCCAGCCGGACAAGCCAGTCTGCAACCAGCCGGTAGCCCGCGCCGGACCGATGGTGAAAGCCCGCATGATTGGCCGCAAGCGCCCCGATGACTGACCGGAAACGGTTTGGGTTCTTCCAGTCGAAATCCGGGCGGGCGGTCAGAATGGCGGCCAGCAAGGCCGCCTCGGCAGGTTCGGCATGAGCAATCTGCAAGGCATACCATTTGTCCATCACGTTGCGGTCACTGCCCCATCTTTCGGCGAAGGCCGAAATCTGGGCCGCGCCCTGCCGCACTTCCAACAAGGCTGACAGCGCGCCAATCTCCTCGGTCATGCTTTTTGCTCTGGCATAGGCGCTTGCCGCCAGCGTGCCTCCATCGCGGCGGGTCAGGAGTGCAAGCGCGCCAAGCCGCAGCGCCCGCCTGCCCGCCTGAACCGCATCGGGCGAGAACGCAGCACCGTCATCAAGGCTGTCATAAAGCCGCTGCAAGCCTTCGCCCAAGCGGACGGCAAGGGCGCCCGCCATTTCGCGGCGCGCGGCGTGGATCCGGGCCGGGTCCGGCACCCGACCTGCGGCATGGATGGTCTGGGCCATGTCATCTTCGGCCGGAAGTCGCAGGCAAAGCGCCCGGAACGCCGGGTCAAGGCTTTCGTCGAACACCACCGCCGCCACGCCATCGAGCCAGTCGGCGCTGACCTCTGCCCCCTTGGTGACCATCGCGGCCATCACATCCTTGGCCAGCGCGCGGCCGGCTTCCCAGCGGTTGAACGGGTCGGTGTCATGGGCCAGCAGGAACGCCCGTTCTGCGGCCGAAACCTTGCGGTCCAGCACGACAGGTGCAGAAAACCCCCGCAGGATCGAAGGGATGGGCCGTGCTGCCAGCCCTTCAAAACGGAAGCTCTGCACCGCCCGCGTCATCTCCAGCATGAGGGTTGGCACCACCTCGTCGCCGTTGGGGTTCAGGAGGCCCACGTTGATCGGAACGACCTTTGGCCGCTTCTCCGGCTGGCCCGGGGTAGGCTGGTTTTCTTGCGTGAAGGTAAGGGTATAGACCCCGTCGGCCCAATCCTCTGTCACCTTCAGATGCGGGGTTCCGGCCTCGGAATACCATAGCTTGAACTGCGAAAGATCGCGGCCCGTGGCATCTTCGAACACCTTCAGCCAGTCTTCGATCGTGGCAGCGTCGCCATCGTGACGGTCGAAATACAGGTCCAGCGCGCGGCGGTAGCCTGCATCGCCCACCAGCGTTTTCAGCATTCCGATGACCTCGGCGCCCTTTTCATAGATCGTGGCGGTGTAGAAATTGTTGATCTCGACAAAGCTTTCCGGCCGCACCGGGTGGGCCAGTGGCCCGGCATCCTCACGAAACTGGCGCGCGCGGAGCGCCACGACGTCCTCGATCCGGCGGACAGCGGATGACCGCATGTCGCCGGAAAACTGGTGGTCGCGAAAGACGGTCAGCCCTTCCTTGAGGCATAACTGGAACCAGTCGCGACAGGTGATCCGGTTGCCGGTCCAGTTGTGGAAATACTCATGCGCGATGATCGCCTCGATCCGGGCATAGTCGTCATCTGTCGCGGTTTCCGGGCTGGCAAGGACGTAACGGGAGTTGAAGATGTTCAGACCCTTGTTCTCCATCGCGCCCATGTTGAAATCATCGACCGCGACGATGTTGAACACGTCCAGATCGTATTCGCGGCCATAAACCTCTTCTTCCCATTTCATTGAACGGAGCAGACTGTCCATCGCATAGGCGCAGCGGTTTTCATCGCCCGGGCGCACCCAGATGTTCAGCGCCACCTTGCGGCCAGAGAAGGTCTTGAACTTCCCCGACCGCGCCCGCAGATCACCTGCGACCAGTGCAAACAGGTAGGCGGGCTTGGGCCATGGATCATCCCATTCCGCCCAACCCCTGCCCCGTCCCGTGCGGTTTCCGTTGGACAAAAGCACCGGCAGATCCCCTTCGATGCGCACCTTGAAGCGGGCCATCACATCGGGGCGGTCGGGGTAATAGGTGATCTTGCGAAAACCCTCTGCCTCGCATTGGGTGCAATACATGCCGTTCGACATGTAAAGCCCCTCCAGCGCGGTATTCCCCTCAGGCGCGATCTCGACTTCGGTCTCCAGCGTGAAGGGACCGGCGGGCAGGTCTTTGGCGGCAATGGTCAGGCTGCGAGCGTCGATCCTGGGCGTGACGGGCTGGCCGTCCAGGAGGCATGAGATCAGCTTCAGCCCTTCCCCGTTCAGCCGCAGCACATGGCGACCGGGGCGCGCGGGGTTGGGGCGAAAGGCCAGCCGGGCGATGACGCGTGTGGCAGAAGGCGCCAGCCGGAACGTCAGATCCACCCCGTCGATCAGATGCGTATAGGGCTGGTAATCGGCCAGATGGACAGACTTCTGCGCTTCGGACATGCAATGCTCCCTTTCGCGACAAGCTAGGGGTTGGGGCGGCAGGCGCAAGAGAGAGATCGCGGCAACCGCCTTTTGCGGCTTTACGAATCCGGTGGTTGGTCTATCTCTTTGTTCCATGAATGTTCTTGTCTGGCTCAAGCGCGATCTGCGCGTGAACGACCATCCTGCGCTAACCCTGGCCGCGGAGTTGGGGCCGGTGCTGCCGGTCCATATCGTCGAGCCCGAGCTTTGGGCCGGCCCCGATGCCTCGGCCCGACAATGGGAGTTTGTGGCCGAAAGCCTGGAAGACCTGCGCGGCCAGCTTGCCGCACTGGGCGCGCCTTTGGTGGTGCGGGTGGGCGAAGCGGTGGCGGTGCTGGACAGGCTTTGCCGCCAGCACCATATAGCCCGGATCATCAGCCATGAGGAAACGGGGAACCTTGCAACCTATGCCCGCGACAGGCGCGTCGCCGCATGGGCGCGCGGGGCGGGGCTGGACTGGACGGAACTTCCGCAGACTGGCGTGGTGCGCAGGCTTGCCAGCCGGGACGGCTGGGCCGGTCTGCGGGATGGTTTCATGGCTGGTGCGGCCCTGCCACCCCCGGCCTTGCACGCGATTGCGGGGGCAGAGCCGGGTCTGATCCCCTCGGCACGGGCGTTGAAACTGGCGGCAGACCCCTGCCCGCACCGGCAATCAGGGGGCCGCGCGCAGGGGACAAAGCTTTTGGAAACCTTCCTGACCCGTCGTGGCGAACCCTACCGCGCCGCGATGTCATCGCCCCTGACGGGTGAGCGCGCCTGTTCGCGCCTGTCACCGCATATGGCGCATGGCACGCTATCCTTGCGTGAAGTAGTGCAGGCCACCGCCACCCGACAGGCCGAGCGACCCGGCGGGCGCTGGGGTGGGGCGTTGACCAGCTTTCAATCCCGCCTCGCATGGCGCGATCACTTCATCCAGAAGCTTGAAGACCAACCCTCGATCGAATTGCGTGCCTTGCATCCTGGGGCCGAAGCCCTGCGCCCAAGGGAAAGCGACGCCAGCCGCCTTGCCGCATGGGCGGCGGGCGAAACGGGCCTGCCCTTCCTTGACGCCTGCATGCGCTATCTGCGCGCGACCGGCTGGCTGAATTTCAGGATGCGGGCGATGGTCACCTCGGTCGCGTCCTATCACCTCTGGCTGGACTGGCGCGCGTCAGGCCAGCACCTTGCCCGGCTGTTCACCGATTATGAACCCGGCATCCACTGGCCGCAGGTGCAGATGCAATCGGGGACCACGGGGATCAACATCCCCCGGATCTACAACCCGGTGAAACAGGGGCAGGATCAGGATCCGACCGGTGCCTTCACCCGGCGCTGGCTGCCGGAACTGGCCCCGGTGCCGGATGCCTTTCTGCAAGAGCCTTGGAAATGGCCCGAAGCACGCCACCTTCTTGGCCGGCGCTACCCTGAACCGGTCGTCGATGTGGCAAGCGCCGCCCGCGCCGCGCGTGATGTGGTCTGGCAGGCGCGCAAGACCGCAGGCTTTGCCGAAACCGCAGCCGCAATCGTGACCCGCCACGCCAGCCGCGCGGACCCCCGCTTTGTCAATGACCGCAGCCCGCGCCGCAAACCCGCCTCGGCCCAACTGAGCTTTGATCTGTAATGCCACGCGGCGTGAAGAAATCCGACCTGCCGGAAAAGACCTGCATCACCTGCGGGCGACCATTCCTCTGGCGCAAGAAGTGGGAAAAGGTCTGGGACGAGGTGAAATACTGTTCCGACCGCTGCCGCACCGAAGCAAAGGGCGCCGCAATCGCGGCGAAGAAACCGTAGCCCCAAGGCAGGGCTTGCGGCCACCCGCTCCGGTGGTTCAGTCGGCCCCCACAAACCGCGCCAGCTTGCCCAGGGTCTGCAACCCAAGCTCGACCGCGCCGAAGCCTTTGGCGGTCTGATATTCCTCCGGGGTCGCGAAAACCATGGCCAGCGTGACTTTCGTCACCCCGCCTTCGTCCACGAAATCAGCCGAGGCATCCGCGTGTTTCGGGCCGTCTTCGCCCCAGTGCAGGGTGTATTCGATCCGGCTTTGCGGCGTGACGACGGTATAGCGGTGATGGTTGGGAAAGACGGTGCCATCGGGTGCGATCATGTCAAAGACCCACTCCCCGCCCTGCCGCAGATCGATGGGCGTCGTGCGACAGGAAAATCCGTCCGGCCCCCACCATTTCGGCAAGGTTTCGGGGTTCATCCATGCCCCCCAGACCACGGCAACCGGCGCCTTGATCAGCCGGGTCAGCACCATGGTGCGGTCAGCGTTCGCGGTCATTTCAACCCCTGCGCATAGGCCTCAAGCTGGGTCGCGACCGTCCCCCAACCGTCAAAGAAGCCCATGTCCTTATGCGTTCTGGCGCTCTCGGCGTTTCGGTGACGGGCCACGGCGGTATAGCGGGTGCGGCCGTCGCCGAGGTCTTCAAAGGTCACGATGGCGGTCATGAAGGGGTCGGGCGCGGGCTTCCAGCCTTCGGTATAGGTATCTGTGAAGACAAGTTTTTCATTCGGGATCACCTCAAGATAGACCCCGTTGTTTTCCATCACGTTGCCATCGACATCAAAGGTTGTGTTGCAGGCACCACCGGGTCGGACATCCAGATGACAGGCGGTCACCTTGTGTGGCTTTGGCACGAACCAGTGAACCAGATGTTCAGGCCGGGTCCAGCACTGCCAAAGCACCTCACGCGGGGCGTTCAGATCTCGCGTCAACACAAGATCGAGAGTGGGGTCCAGTTCCATCACTTGGGTTCCTTCATCAGGGTCATCACATAGTCATCCAGCCGGTCGAGCCGCGCTTCCCAAAGCGCGCGCTGTTCGTCCAGCCAGTCTCGCATCGGGGCCAAAGCCTCTGGCACAATGGCGCAGGACCGGACACGCCCGTCCTTCTGGGTGGCGACCAGCCCCGCCCCTTCCAGCACCGAAAGGTGGCGCATCACGGTGGGCAGGCGCAGGCCCGTCGGCCCGGCAAGTTCCGAGACCGGCGCAGGCCCTTGGGCAAGCCGGGTCAGCATCATCCGCCGCGTCGGATCAGACAGCGCATGAAACAGCAGCGAAAGGTCGGGGTTTTGTTTAGCCATATCGCTAAGTATCACGATGCGGGGCTGAATTCAATCAGACAGTTAGTCAATTCACTAACTTTATCTTTCAACGTGGTGCAGCAAGTGCTTTCCGCATTTCCCCCCTAATGACCGGGCGACTGCCCTTGCCCCCAAAGCCTGCCGGGCGGTATTGTGTGCAACGGTATGCAAGGAGTGGATGCAATGGCTGCGCGCGTGATGAAATCCGGGCTGGCGGTGGACGAACGGCTGGCGGCCTTTGTCGAAGGTCAGGCGCTTGTCGGCACCGGCATTGCGGTGGATCGCTTCTGGTCCGGCTTTGCCCAAGGTGTCGCCACCCTGAACCCCAAGATCACCGCAGCCCTTGGCCAGCGTGCCGCGCTTCAGGCCCGGATCGACGCATGGCACATCGCCCGGCGCGGCCAACCCCACGATGCCGCCGCCTATCGTGCCATGCTGGAAGACATCGGCTATCTGGAACCCGAAGGGCCGGATTTCCAGATCGACACCACAGGCGTGGACCCCGAAATCTCCACCATCCCCGGCCCGCAACTTGTGGTGCCGGTGATGAACGCCCGCTACGCGCTGAA
Source organism: Tabrizicola sp. (assembly GCF_030373185.1). Taxonomy (GTDB): domain Bacteria; phylum Pseudomonadota; class Alphaproteobacteria; order Rhodobacterales; family Rhodobacteraceae; genus Tabrizicola. Next base: position 199,075 of record NZ_JAUCZH010000001.1, on the reverse strand, counting down.
CGCGGCCAATGCGCGCTGGGGCAGCCTTTATGACGCGCTTTACGGCACGGATGCTCTGGGCGACCTGCCCAAGGGCAAGGCCTATGACCCGGACCGCGGTGCGCGGGTCATTGCGTGGGGTCGGGCATTTCTGGACGAGGCGGTGCCGCTGGCCAATGGCTCGCACAGCGATGCGGTGGCTTACCGTGTTGAAAACGGTGTGCTTTCCCCTGCCCTGCGCGACCCTTCCCAGTTTGCGGGCTACCGGGGCAGCGCCTCCGCGCCAAGTGCGGTCATCCTGCGAAACCACGGGCTTCACATCGTGTTGCGCATGGACCCCGGCCACCGGATCGGCGCACAGGACAAGGCGGGGCTGGCCGATATCCGGCTGGAATCGGCGCTTTCGGCGATCATGGACTGCGAAGACAGCGTCGCGGCGGTGGATGCCGAAGACAAGGTTCTGGCCTATGCCAACTGGCTGGGCCTGATGCGCGGCGATCTGGAGGAGTTGGTAGAGAAAGATGGCCGCACCCTGACCCGCCGCCTTGCCCCGGATTTCGACTTCACCACGCCGGATGGCGGGGATTCCAGCCTGAAGGGCCGCGCGCTGATGCTGGTGCGCAATGTGGGCCATCTGATGACCACGCCCGCGGTTCTGGACGCTGCGGGGCAAGAGATTTCCGAAGGCTTGATGGATGCCTTCGTGACCACGCTTTGCGCGCTGCATGATCTGGCCAAGACCGAAGGCCCGCGCAACTCGCTGCATGGGTCGGTCTATGTGGTGAAGCCAAAGATGCACGGCCCCGCCGAGGTGGCGCTGGCGTCGGAGATTTTCGACGCGGTGGAAGCGACACTCGGGCTGCCGGCGAACACGGTCAAGCTGGGGATCATGGACGAGGAACGGCGGACCTCGGCCAACCTCAAGGCCTGCATCCGGGCCGCAAAGTCGCGGGTGGCCTTCATCAACACCGGTTTTCTGGACCGCACCGGGGATGAAATCCACACCGCGATGGAAGCCGGGCCAATGGTCCGCAAGGGCGAGATGAAGGCGCAAGCCTGGATCAAGGCCTATGAGGACCGCAATGTCGATATCGGCCTCGCCTGCGGTCTGAAAGGCCGGGCGCAGATCGGCAAGGGCATGTGGGCGATGCCCGACCTCATGGCGGCGATGCTGGCCCAGAAGGGCGCACATCCCGAGGCCGGGGCCAGCTGCGCCTGGGTGCCGTCACCAACGGCCGCCACGCTGCATGCCACGCATTACCACAAGACCGACGTGCCGGCGGTGCAGGACCGTATCGCCAAGGGCGGCCCGCGGGCGACGCTTGACCAGTTGCTGACGCTGCCGCTGGCGACCGGGGTGAACTGGTCCGAGGCGGAAATCACGGAGGAAGTTGAAAACAACGCCCAAGGCATCCTTGGCTACGTGGTGCGCTGGGTGGATCAGGGGATCGGCTGTTCCAAGGTGCCGGACATCCACGATGTCGGGCTGATGGAAGACCGGGCGACCTGCCGGATCTCGGCGCAGGCGCTGGCGAACTGGCTGCATCACGGGGTGGTCAGCGAGGCGCAGGTCATTGCGGCCCTGCGCAAGATGGCGGCGGTGGTGGACCGGCAGAATGCGGGCGATCCGGCCTACCGGGCGATGGCCCCGCGCTTTGACGGGGCGGCGTTCCGTGCGGCCTCGGATCTGGTCTTCAAGGGCCGGGTCCAGCCTTCGGGCTATACCGAGCCCATGCTGCACGCCTGGCGGGCAGTGGCCAAGCGCGGCTGATCTGATGCGCGCGTGCCGCGCAGGCCTCTTGTCTCGCCTCTGGCGCGCAAGGGGCGCGCCAACCGGCTCGAGCTGATGGGGGCATCCTGCCCCCAAACCCCCGGGGAGTATTTCCCAAGGAGCAACTGGTCTTGCTCTTTTTCCAAATACTCCGGGAAGTGCGAGGGGCTGGCCCCTCGCCCTTTGGTGCCGGACGCGCCCATCGCCTTCTGCGCGCCCCTCAGCCGATGTCGAGCGCAATCGCGTGGATGCGCTGGTTCAGGTCACCCAGAGCCTGATGCACGGCACGATGGCGAGCCACACGCGTCATGTCGGACAAGGCAGCGGCGCGGATCACGATGCGGAAATGGCTGGCCCCCGATCCGTCATCCCCCGAATGCCCAGCATGCTTGTGGCTTTCGTTGATGATCTCCAGCCGCTCGGGCGCAAAGGCCGCCTGCAACCGGGTCTCGATATCATCCTTGACGGTCATTTCAATCCTACCCCCTTCAACCCGGCCGAGAAACGTCTAAACTCGTGGCCCCGAGTCGGAAAGGCCCGTTCATGACCAACCGCCCGCCCTTTGAGTTTGACCTGCGCGTCTCTGCCGACAAGAAACGCAAGAAAACGGGCCGCCGCGGCATGTCCGGCGCCTTCGAGACTTCGGACCGGGGCTGCGATTACCCGGGATGTCAGGAAAAGGGCGCCTACCGTGCGCCGAAGTCCCCGGACCTGCTCGATGAGTTCTTCTGGTTCTGCAAGGATCACATCCGGGAATACAATCTGAAATGGAACTTCTTTCAGGGGACCACCGATGAGGAGTTCCAGAAGTTTCTGGACAAGGACCGGGTGTGGGAGCGGGAAACCAAGCCGTTCTCGCGGATTGGCGATGGCAACGCCTGGGCGCGGCTGGGGGTGAATGACCCGATGTCGCTTCTGGGCGAAAAGGCGACACAGAACCCCGGCCGGTCGGCCTTTGCCACCACGGCGACGCGCAAGTTGCCGCCGACCGAAAGGAAGGCGATCGAGATACTCGATGCTCGCGACACCTGGACCAAGACCGAGATTCGCAAGCAATACAAAAGCCTCGTCAAGGATCTGCACCCCGACATGAATGCTGGCGACCGCAGCGACGAGGAGCGTCTGCAAGAGGTGGTCTGGGCCTGGGACCAGTTGAAGGACAGCCGGTATTTCCGCGAATAACCCTCAGGCCGGAACGAACCGCAGCGCGGCCCCATTCATGCAGTAGCGCAGGCCTGTCGGCTTTGGTCCGTCGGTGAAGACATGGCCGAAATGGCCGCCACAGCGGCGGCAATGAACCTCGGTTCTTGCGCCGAACAGCCCGCCGTCTTCCCGGGTGCGGATGGCATCGGGCAGGGGTTGCCAGAACGATGGCCAGCCGGTGCCGCTGTCATATTTGGTATCCGACGCAAACGCGGCCAGATCACATCCGACACAATGATAGACACCGGGGCGCTTTTCGTCGTTGAGGCGGCTGGTCCCGGCGCGTTCGGTAGCCTCTTCGCGCAAGACCCTGTATTCCAGATCCGACAGCTTTTTTCGCCATTCGGCGTCGGTCAGCGTAACCTCGAAAGTTTCTGCCCCGGCCATTGGGGCGGCAAGGCCTGCTGCCGTGGCAAGAAGAAAAAATCTGCGCTGCATGGGTGTCTCCGATGTGCTCTACTGTCAGATATGCCCGGACATACGGCCGGGCTTAGCGGAAAGTTGCCAGATCACGAAAATGCGAAGCGTCGTGACCGCTGCCCTTCCCCTTGAACCCCCCCGCGATATGTTCCAAACAAAGCCAAGCCGCGCATCGGGCGCGGCGGCGATGGATTGGACGACGGCATGCTGGATCAGGTGATGAAACCGACCGAAGAGATCTCGGTTCGTGATGTTTTCGGGATCGACACCGACATGCGTGTAAAGGGTTTCGCCGAGCGCACCGACCGGGTGCCGGACATCGACCCGACCTACAAGTTCGATCCTGACACGACCTTGGCGATCCTTGCAGGCTTTGCCTATAACCGCCGGGTGATGATCCAGGGCTATCACGGCACTGGCAAATCCACCCATATCGAACAGGTGGCGGCCCGGCTGAACTGGCCCTGCGTGCGGGTGAACCTTGACAGTCACATCAGCCGGATCGACCTGATCGGCAAGGATGCGATCAAGCTGCGCGACGGCAAGCAGGTGACCGAGTTCCACGAGGGCATCCTGCCCTGGGCGTTGCGCAACCCGGTGGCCATCGTGTTCGACGAATATGACGCGGGCCGCGCAGACGTGATGTTCGTGATCCAGCGCGTGCTTGAACATGACGGCAAACTGACGCTGCTGGACCAGAACGAGATCATCACCCCGCATCCGAGCTTCCGGCTGTTTGCGACGGCCAACACGGTCGGCCTTGGCGATACCACGGGTCTTTACCATGGCACCCAGCAGATCAACCAGGCGCAGATGGACCGCTGGTCCCTTGTCGCGACTCTGAACTACCTGTCGCATGACGCCGAGACCGCAATCGTCCTCGCCAAGTCGCCGCACTACAACACCGAGAAGGGCCGCAAGACGATTTCCCAGATGGTGACGGTCGCCGACCTGACGCGGACCGCCTTCATGAACGGCGATCTCTCCACGGTGATGAGCCCCCGGACAGTGCTTAACTGGGCCGCCAACGCCGAGATCTTCCGCAACGTGGGCTATGCCTTCCGTCTGACATTCCTGAACAAATGCGACGAACTGGAACGGCAGACCGTCGCTGAATTCTACCAGCGCTGCTTCGCCGAGGAACTTCCGGAATCCGCCGCCAGCATGGCGATGAAGTAACAATCGGCCACAAGGCTGCCGAAGCCGTCCCTCGGGACGGCTTCTTGATTCGTGCCAGGGCGCAAAGTTTTCATTTCGCCTTGAAAAAGTGCGGATTTGGGTGCGCAATGCTCAAATGGTGCGCGCCTTGGGAAAATCTCTGGCAGCTTTCATCCTTGGGTCATACCTGACCGGACCCGGGGCTGCCGACCCGCTTGCGCGCGAATTTGCGCTTTGCGCGGGCCGCTATTCGGCACTGGTGGAGCATCAGTGGCTGGTGGATGGCCTGGCCTCGGAGGCAACGGCACTGACCCGGGATGCCTTCGTCCAGATGATCGAGGCGGTCAGCCCGCCCGACCTTGCGCGCAAGGCGCTGCACTGGCGGATCGAGGCCAAGGTGGCGCAGGCGGCGCTTTTGTCGCGCGCCTGGACTGCCGGTGACGCGGTCGCGGCGGAAAGGTCGGCGCAGCTTCTGCAAGCCTGCGCCGACCTGATCGGTCAATCCTAGCTGGCGGCCTTGGCGGCGCCGGTCACGGTGGCGCGGGCGGCCATTGTTGCCTTGGCCCACCAGATGACATCATCCAGCATCGCCTTTGCCGAGGGCTCGATCGATCCCGCGATGTCGGCAAGATTGCCCGAGCCGCCAAAACCGGGGTGGACCTTGAAGAAGTCGCTGCCGCCGATGCGGACGACGTTCCGGGTCGGGACCATCTGAAGCTCGACACCAATGTTCTGCAAGTGGCCAAGCGCGTTCGCGCCCCCCATCGACCCATAGGCAATCGCGCCCATCGGCTTCTTTGCCCATTCCACATAGGCCTGATCAAGAGCGTTCTTCAGCGCCCCGGTGATCGAACGGTTGTATTCGGCGACAACGAAGATGTAGCCGTCGAACTCGCCGATCTTCTTTTGCCACGCCACGGCAGCGGCGTTCTGCGACGGAGCCCAGGCGTTCGAGGCGACCTCGTCGAAGAAGGGCAGCGGATGGTCGCGCAGGTCGACGATCTCGACCTTCATGTCGCCGCGAGCTTCGGCCTGGGCCTTGATCCAGGCGGTCGGCAAGTCGGCAAAGCGCGTCGGACGGGTCGAGGAAACGATGAGCGCGATCTTGGGCTTCATGGCCATGCGGGGGCTCCTTTCGGGAGGTTGACGATTGCTGCCCCCCTTATCTGGCCATCCGGGTCGCCGCGCCAATTCCGCACCCCCGCGCCGACCATGTGCAAGGGCGCACGGCAAGGCTGTCAATCCGGGAACGGCGAACGGTCCTTGCTCTCGAACAGGCGTAGTGCTTTGTTCCGGGGATGAATCGGCTTCGGATTTTCGCGAGCCTGCGCCTTGGCGCGGCGCTTCTGGCGCTCTGGCTGCCTTTGGCCGCCAGTGCCGAGCCGAACCACCCTGCCCTGCGCAGCCTGCTGCCCCTGCTGGAAGTGTTCGGCGCCGGGCGGGAAATCCCGTCCTATGACGTGGCGGGCCTGCGCTGCGCGGGCTTGCGGCTGGCGCAAGCGGATTGGGCGACGCAGACCCCCGACATCGCCGGGCCGTCCGCGGCCGAGATGGCCGAGGCCGACCTGATGCTGGAAGCCAGCGAACAGCAACGCCTGAACGAGGGGATGGACCTGGCCCGCGCCCATGTCAGCATCGAGCGTGACGCACGGCGCATCTGGCGGCTTTATGGCCGCCGCTTTGCCGGGAACGTCCGCAAAGGCGGCCACCCATGGGCCGAGGACCGGCTGGTCACGGGCGACATGGGCTTTTGCGAACGGTTGGGCCGGCGCGGCTGATCCGCGTTTCGACCCTTGTCGCGGGGGGACGCTGATGCTCTATTCCCGGGCATGAGCAAGCCCAGCGACAACCCCGCAGATCCGTTCAAGAAGGCCCTCGCCGAGGCCACCCGCACCATGGCGGATGACCCGGAGATGACCGTGACCTATTCGGTCGATCCCGCAGGCATGAACGCCGAAGGCGTGCGCCTGCCGCAGGTCAGCCGCCGGATGACGCGGGATGAAGTGCTGCTGGCCCGTGGCACGGCCGATGCCTTCGCGCTGCGGCGAAAATATCACGACGATGGCGTCGCCGCGCGCTATGCGCCAACCGGCGCACTGGCCCGCGAGATCTATGAGGCGATGGAAACCGCCCGCTGCGAGGCGGTGGGCGCGCGGGCCATGCCTGGCACGGCGGGCAACATCGACGCCAAGATCGCGCACGAGGCCGACCGCAAGGGCTATGGCCAGATCACCCAGGCCTCGGACGCGCCCTTGGCAGTAGCGGCGGGCTATCTGGTGCGGCAACTGGCCACGGGACGCGATCTGCCGAAGTCAGCGGCCCATGTGGTGGACCTTTGGAAGGGCGTCATCGACGAACAGGCCGGTGGCACCCTGGAAAACCTTGACCATGTGCTTGCCGATCAGGCTGCCTTTGCACGGCTGGCGCGCAAGGTGATTTCCGACCTTGGCTATGGCGACCAGCTGGGCGACGACCCCGATGCACCCGAAGATGACGCGGGCGACGATCAGGCCGAAGAAGATCAGGACGCCCCCGACACCAACGGCGAGGAGCAGGACGAGGGCGAGGATTCCGAAGCCTCCCCGGAACGGTCCCAGGAAGAGCAGCAAGACCAGTCCCAGGCGCAAGTCACGATGGAAGACAGCGCCGACATGGAACAGGGCGACGAGGCGGAGTTGCCCGAAGGCGAGGCCCCTCTGGAACCACCGCCACCCGCGCCCTACTCGGACGCTGACCCGAACTATACCGTATACACCACTGATTTCGATGAGGAAATCAAGGCTGAAGACCTGGCGGAACCCGCTGAACTTGAACGCCTGCGAGCCTATCTGGACCAGCAGCTTGAACCCCTGAAGGGGGCCGTTTCGCGGCTGGCAAACAAGCTTCAACGCAGGCTTCAGGCCCAGCAGAATCGGTCCTGGCTGTTCGATCTGGAGGAAGGCACGCTGGACGCAGGCCGTCTTGCCCGCGTGGTGGCAAACCCTACGACGCCCTTGTCCTTCAAGCAGGAAAAGGACACCGAATTCCGTGACACCGTGGTCACGCTCTTGCTCGACAACTCCGGCTCCATGCGCGGTCGGCCGATTTCCATTGCCGCGATCTGTGCCGATGTGCTGGCCCGGACGCTGGAACGCTGCTCGGTCAAGGTGGAGATTCTGGGCTTCACCACCCGGGCCTGGAAAGGCGGGCAAAGCCGCGAACGCTGGTTGGCGCAAGGACGGCCGCAGATTCCGGGGCGGCTGAACGATCTGCGCCACATCATCTACAAATCCGCCGATGCGCCGTGGCGGCGGGTGCGGCCGAACCTTGGGCTGATGATGAAAGAGGGCCTTCTGAAGGAGAACATCGATGGCGAGGCGCTGGAATGGGCGCACCGCCGCGCGATGGCCCGGCCCGAGGCACGCAAGATCATGATGGTAATTTCCGACGGCGCCCCGGTCGATGATTCGACCCTGTCGGTCAACCCGGCGAACTATCTGGAAAAGCACCTGCGCGATGTGATCGCGATGGTCGAACGGCGTCGCGCGGTGGAACTGATCGCCATCGGCATCGGCCATGACGTGACGCGCTATTACCAGCGTGCGGTGACGATCACCGATGTGGAACAACTGGCAGGCGCGATGACCGAACAACTTGCCGCGCTGTTCGAGGTCGACCCGAAGAAACGCGCCCGGGCGCTGGGAATGCGGCGGACGGGGTAAGGGGGGCCGTCTGCCCCCCTCGCCGCTGCGCGCCTCACCCGCCGAGGATATTTGGGCAGAGAGAGGAAGACCTAGGTGTTTCAAGGATTTGAAAGCCATTCTTCGCCTGAACAGGGGCCGCCCCGGCTGGCGGCGTTGCGGGCGCGGCTGGCCGAGATCGGGCTGGACGGGTTCTTCGTGCCGCGCGCCGATGTGCATCAGGGTGAATATGTCGCGGCGCGGGATGAAAGGCTGCAATGGCTGACCGGGTTCACCGGGTCGGCAGGCTTCTGCATCGTGCTTCCCGATGTGGCGGGGGTCTTCATCGACGGACGCTACCGGACGCAAGTGAAGGCGCAAGTGGACCTGGGCGCCTTCACCCCGGTGCCGTGGCCCGAGGTGAAACCCGGCGACTGGTTGCGCAAGTCCATACCGGCTGGCCGGGTCGGGTTTGACCCGTGGCTGCACACCGCGGAAGAGGTGGAAAAACTTCAGGTTTCACTTGAACAAAGCCAGATAACACTATGCCCTGTATTTACAAACCCGCTTGACGATATCTGGCCGGATCAGCCGACCGCACCCTTGGGCCGTGCCTTCGCGCATCCTGATGCCTTGGCCGGAGAAACCGCCGCCGCCAAGCGTGCGCGACTGGCCGAAGGGTTGCGCGCGGCAGGGCAACGGGCGGCGGTGCTGACCTTGCCCGATTCCATCTGCTGGCTTTTGAACATCCGGGGGGCGGATGTGCCGAAGAACCCGGTGCTGCAAGCCTTTGCGATCTTGCATGACGATGGGCGTGTAGAGCTTTTTGCCGAGGCGGCCAAGTTCGATGCCGGTCTTCTGGCGGCACTCGGGCCTGAGGTCGCGCTTCTGCCCCCGGCCCGTTTCGAGGCCGGATTGTGTGGGCTTGCAGGGCTGGTGCGGGTGGACCGCGGGTCAGCTCCTCTATGGGTGTCCGACATTCTCACGGCAGCGGAGATAGAGATCGCGTGGGGCGACGACCCCTGCCGGTTGCCAAAGGCGCGCAAGAATGCCGCCGAAATTGCCGCAACGCGCGAGGCGCACCTGCGAGATGGTGCCGCGATGGCCGAGTTTCTGTGCTGGCTTGACCGCGAGGCGCCTCAGGGGCGGCTGACCGAAATTGCGGTGGTCCAGGCGCTTGAAGGCTTCCGCCGCGCAACCAATGCTCTGCATGACATCAGCTTTGACACCATCTGTGGCGCAGGTCCGAACGGGGCCATCATCCATTACCGGGTGACGGAAGCCACCAACCGCCCGATCCGGGGCGGTGACCTCCTGCTGGTCGATTCAGGCGGCCAATATCCTGACGGCACCACCGACATCACCCGCACGCTGGCGATCGGCGATCCTGGAGATGAGGCGCGGGCCTGCTATACAAGGGTGTTGCAAGGCATGATCGCCATCAGCCGGGTGCGGTTTCCCAAGGGTCTGGCGGGGCGCGACATCGACGCGTTGGCGCGCTATCCCCTTTGGCTGGCAGGGCAGGACTATGACCACGGAACTGGCCACGGCGTCGGCGCTTTTCTAAGCGTGCATGAGGGGCCGCAGCGGATCAGCCGTCTGTCGGAGGTGCCGCTTGAGGTTGGGATGATCCTGTCGAACGAGCCGGGCTACTACCGTGAAGGAGCCTTCGGCATCCGGCTGGAAAATCTGATCGTGGTGGAACCGGCACCGCCTTTGGGGGACAACCGGCTGCAACTGGCGTTCGAGACGCTGACCTTCGCCCCTTTCGACCGCCGGCTAATTCTGGTCGACGCACTGTCGCCCGGCGAGCGGGATTGGCTGAACGCGTATCATGCCGCTGTGCTGGAAAAACTTGGCAACCGCGTTTCGACTGCTACCCTTGACTGGCTTAGCGCATCCTGTGAACCGATCTGAGGACCAGATGGCCGACCACATCACGATCAGCCCCGCCAGTACCGCTGTCACCATCCGTGCCGGGCAGATCGACCTTGGCACCACGCGCGCTGCGCTGGAACTGCGTGAGGGCAGCTATCCGCCGGTGCTTTACATCCCGCGCGCCGATATCGACATGTCACGGCTGGAAAAAGCCGCGCGCAGCACGACCTGCCCGTGGAAGGGCAAGGCCAGCTATTATTCGATCCGGTCAGAGGCGGGCCTTTTGGAAAACGCGGTCTGGTCCTACGAGGAGCCACTGGAGGCCGTTGCCGGAATTGCCGGCCATCTGGCGTTCTATCCCGACAAGATCACGCTGACGCGGCAGTAGCCGTATCGCGGATGCGTTCGACCATGGCGCGCAGGCCGTTTGACCGCTGCGCGCTGAGATGATCATTCAGGCCAAGTCGGCCCAGCTCGGCCACGGCATCAACCTGGGCAACCTCGGCCACCGGCAGGCCGGCATAAAGCGCGTGCAGAACCGCAATCAGCCCACGCACGATCATTGCGTCGCTGTCGCCCTGAAAATCAAACCGGCCACCCGCGATCACCGGGCGAAGCCAGACCTGACTTGCGCAGCCCTGTACCTTGAGCGCAGGCACCTTGAAGCTGTCGTCCAGCGCCGGCATCGCCTTGCCAAGATCGATCACATGCCGATAGCGGTCCTCCCAATCGTCAAGAAATTCGAAGGTTTCGGCGAGTTCTTCAAAGGCTTCGGTGGCCATGGTCCATTCCCCTGCTGCCACTTGAGGTAAGCCGCGCCCCACCAAAGGTCCAGCCCTGCATGAGTGCTTTTCAAACGCGGCCCCATCGGCTACCCAAGGGACAGTTGTTCAGGAAAGCCGCCATGTCTGTTGTTCGCCCCTTGCTGATTGCCGTTCTCTGCACCGCCCTTTCCGGCTGCGGCGGGATGCGGGAAAGCAGGTTGAACCCGTTCAACTGGTTCAAGAAGTCCGAACCGCGCGAAACCATCGTGCTGCCTTCGGAACAAACCGACCCGCGTCCCTTGGTCGAAGCGGTTCTGACAATGTCGGTGGAACCGATGCCGGGTGGGGCGATCGTGCGTGCCACCGGCCTGACCCCGACGCAGGGCTGGTGGTCGGCCGAACTGGTGGCGCTTCCCCTGAATGAAAATGGCGTGCTGGTCTACGAATTCCGGCTGCTGCCGCCGATCACCAAGACCGATGTGAACACCCCCCGCTCCCGCGAGGTCGAGGTGGCGATCTACATTTCCGACTTCAAGCTGGACGGCGTGCGCGAAATTGTCGTGCAAGGTTCAGGCAACGCCCGCGTCTCCCGGCGATAGGGCCAAGCGGGGCCGGGCAAGGCCCGCCGGGTCTAAAGCTGCACCACGCGCACTTCGTTGCCCTTGGCCGACAGGGCAATCTCGCCCCTGCACAGCCGGATGGCGTCATCGCCAAAGGCTTCGCGCCGCCAGCCGCCAAGGGCTGCAACCTCACGCTCACCTGCGGCGATCAGATCCAGATCGGCGCTGGAGGCGATCAGGCGCGGGGCCACGCCAAGACTTTCCGACTTGGCCTTCAACAGCACGCGCAACAGATCAGCCAGCGCCGGGTTGACCTGCAACTGTTCGCGCTGCACGTCGATCCTGGGCATGTCTTCGGGGCGCATCTCCAGCCCTTCCTTGACCGCTGCCAGAATGCCGTCGGCAATCTCGGGCTTGCGGCCTTCGCGCAGCAAAAGGCGCGACCGGCCCAGTTCTTCGGCCGTGGTCGGGCGGGTGGAGGCAAGCTCCAGCAGGGCGTCGTCCTTCATCACCCGGCTGCGCGGCACGTTTTGCGCCTGCGCGTAAGCCTCGCGGAACCGGGCCAGCGCCTTGACCACCGCCAGAAACCGGCCCGATGTTGTGCGCGTCTTGATCCGCATCCATGCCTCATCGGGCCGGACGGTATAGGTTTCGGGTTCGGTCAGGATCGCCAGTTCCTCGGCCACCCAATCCGCGCGGCCGTTCTTTTTCAGCTGTGCTGCAAGCCATTCATAAATCACCCGCAGATGGGTCACATCGGCCAGCGCATAATCCTTCTGCGCCTCCGAAAGCGGGCGACGCGACCAGTCGGTAAAGCGGCTGGTCTTGTCAAGGTTGGCTTTCGCGATCTTCTTGACCAGCGTTTCATAGCCGACCTGTTCGCCAAAGCCGCAGACCATCGCGGCGATCTGGGTGTCAAACAGGGGCTTGGGAAAGCTGTTGCCTTCGACAAAGAAGATTTCCAGATCCTGCCGCGCGGCGTGAAAGACCTTCACCGTCGCCTCGTGGCGAAAGAGATCATACAGCGGTTCCAGCGACATTTCCGACCCCTCGATCGGGTCCACCAGCACCGCGTCGCCATCCGCCCCCGGCAGCGCCATCTGGATCAGGCAGAGCTTTGACCAATAGGTCCGCTCGCGCAGGAATTCGGTGTCGATGGTGACGTAAGGCTGGCCCTTGGCGGCCTCGCAGAAGGCAGCGAGGTCTTCTGTGGTGGTAATCGTGCGCATGGCCGTCCTTTCGCGGGTGCGGGGTCATCCCGCCGGGGTGAGTCCGCTATAAGCACCGAAGCCCCGCTTGGAAAGCCCCGCGCGACCTCTTGCCCCGGTCAAAGGATCAGCGGCGTCAGGTCTTCCGCTGCAAAACGGCGCAGGACGGCGGGGTAAAGCCTATGTTCGGCCACAAGGACACGGGCGGCAAGGCTTTCGGCGGTGTCGTCCGGCAACACCGGCACTCGCGCCTGACCTAGGATCGGCCCGGCATCGAGTTCGGCGGTAACCTCATGAACGGTGCAGCCTGCCTCGGTATCGCCCGCGTCAATCGCGCGCTGATGGGTATGGAGGCCGGGATATCTGGGCAAAAGTGACGGGTGGATATTCAGCATCCGCCCTTCGAAATGGCTGACAAAGCCGGGGGTCAGGACGCGCATGAACCCGGCAAGACAAAGGATATCCGGGTGCGCTGCTTCAATATGGGCCTGAAGTGCAGCCTCGAATGCCGCGCGGTCGCGGCCATAGGGGCGATGATCCACCGCCACCACCGGCACGCCAAGCGCTGCGGCCTTTGCCAGACCGCTTGCAGACGGATCGTTTGATGCCACCAGCACAGGCCGCGCCGGATGGTCGCCAGTCATCGACCGCACCAGTTCCAGCATGTTGGAGCCACCCCCGGAAATCAGGATGGCAACGCGCTTCACAGCAGGCGGCCCTTGTAGATGACCCCCTGCCCCGCAACTACGCGGCCGATGCGGGTCACAGTTTCACCTTCAGCGGTCAGAAGGTCGGCAATCGCATCTGCCCGATCTTCGGCCACCACAAGCATCATCCCCAACCCGCAGTTGAAGGTCTTGAGCAACTCTGCCTCGGCCATCCCCGCGGTTTCGGCCAGCCAGCGAAAGACCGGCGGCAAGGTCCATGTGGAAAGGTCGATCTCGCAGGCAAGCCCGTCAGGCAGCACACGCGGCGGGTTCTCGGTCAGCCCGCCCCCGGTGATATGGGCAAGCGCGTGAACCCCGCCCGCCCGCACCGCCGCCAGCGTCTGGCGGACATAAAGCCGGGTCGGGGCCAAGAGCGCGTGGCCCAGCGTGCCGTCCGAGAACGGCGAGGCTGCGTCCCAGCCAAGGCCCGACAGTTCCACCACCTTGCGCACGAAGCTGTAGCCGTTGGAATGGACCCCGTTCGAGGCAAGGCCCAGCAGCACGTCGCCTTCGGCCACATCCGCCGGAAGCGCCGCGCCGCGTTCCATCGCGCCCACGGCGAAACCGGCAAGGTCGAAATCGCCCTTGTGATACATGCCCGGCATCTCCGCCGTCTCACCGCCGATCAGCGCGCAGCCACTGTCTGCGCAGCCCTTGGCGATGCCGGTGATGATGCGGGTGGCCTGATCAAGCTCCAGCTTGCCGGTGGCGAAATAGTCAAGGAAGAACAAGGGCTCGGCGCCCTGACACACAAGGTCGTTGACGCACATCGCCACCAGATCGATGCCGATCGTATCGACAAGCCCGGTGTCGATGGCGATCCGCAGCTTGGTGCCGACCCCGTCGGTCGCGGCCACCAGAACCGGGTCGGCATAGCCCGCCGCCTTCAGGTCAAACAGCGCCCCGAACCCGCCAAGCCCGCCCATCACGCCCGGCCGGCTGGTCGCCTTGGCAGCAGGCTTGATCCGGTCCACAAGCGCGTTCCCGGCGTCGATATCCACGCCCGCATCCGCATAGGTCAGCCCGTTCGGTCCCTTGGCCATCCCGCATCCCTTTATCCGCTGGAGTGTCGCGTGGTCGCTACACCAAGACGGGTGCAGCGGCAACCGCAGCCTTGACCGCCCGGCGCCAGAGTTTACTGCTGGGGCAGACGTCGGGCGTGGGCATTCGGGGACAGGTGAGTGTCGGAAATCCTGCAAGACCTTTATCAGACGTTCTTCGGTGCCTCGCTGGTGATAGCGCCGGGGTATCTGCTGCTGGCCGTCGCCGCCGCCTGGCTGGTCTATCGCGGGCGCCGGATGACCGGCGGGTTCTGGCGCTGGCTGGTGCCGAAAGAGATCTACCTGCATCAATCCCACCTGATCGACATTCAGCTTTTCGCCATTTCACGCGGGTTTGCGGCCTTTGGCATCCTTGGTGCGCTGACCCTGACCACGGTGATCGCGACCTTTGTCGCGGGTGTCATGCCCGCACCGATCCTTGCACCGCACAGCCTTGGGCCGGTCATGCTGGCGCTGATTCTGTGGGTGCCAACGGATTTCGCCAATTACTGGATGCACCGGTTCTATCACCGCTGGTCGGCGATCTGGCCGCTGCATGCCGTCCACCACAGCGCCGAGGTGCTGACCCCCTTCACTACCTACCGCCAGCATCCGGTTGGCATCGTGGTGTCCACCCTTGTGCAATCGTCGATCATCGGGGTGGTTCAGGGCGTTCTGGTCGGAGCCCTCAGCCCCGAGACCGCGGTGGCCCAGATCGCCGGGATAAACGCCTGCTTCGTGCTGGCCAATGCAGCCCTTGCGGCCCTGCATCATTCGCATGTCTGGCTCAGCTACGGGCCGGTACTGGAACGTCTGATCATCTCGCCCGCGCAGCACCAGATCCATCACAGCCGCGATCCGGCGCATTACGGCAAGAACTTCGGCAATTCGCTTGCGGTCTGGGACTGGATGTTTGGCACGCTTTACATCGTGCGGGGCGATGAAACGCTGACCTTCGGCCTTGCGGAAGATGCGGAAAAGCCTCTGATGACACAGAGGCTTGGTCCGATCCTGTGGGATCCGGTCAGGCGCATGCTGCGCCTTGCCGGACAAGGCCGATCCAACGGATAGGTCCGGTCTATTCGTCGGTCGTTTCCGGGTCAGCCTTCGGCTTGCCCATCTTGCCACTGTTGACCGCCAGCAGCACCGCGCCGATCACCAGCAAGACTAGAAGGGCCGAGTCATTACCACTGGAACTGTCAACGACTGGCGGATCCGGCGGCATGACCACATCACCGGCAAATGCCGAGGCGGCCGAAAAAATCGTCGTCATGGCAAGCATGACCTTGGACTTGAACGCCATCACGTATGCCTAGCTCCCTCAAAAATATTGGCTTTTAAGTTCGCTGACGGTAGCAGGGCCAAAGCGGCGCACAAGATGATTCCTTCATGCTTTGGCTTGACCCGCCTGCCATCTCTGCTAGGCACAAGCGCCATGGGCCTGTAGCTCAATTGGTTAGAGCAGGGCGCTCATAACGCCTTGGTTGGGGGTTCGAGTCCCTCCGGGCCTACCAAGACTTGCTCCTGAGGGGATCCCTCCCCACCCTATGAGTAGGAGACGACCGTGTCGGAGTTCTGGTTCAAGCCGAAAACCCATGGTTACGGCGCCGCGCCGCGCAACTGGAAGGGCTGGGCAGCCATTCTGCTGGTCATCCTGGTCAGCCTTGCGCTGGTGGGTTGGCTTCTGCTGTTGCCGCTTGCGTCGGGGAACGTGCCGTCGCTGGGTCGGATCCTGTTGTTTCTGGTGCTCGACGTGGCTTTGATCATCGCTTTCATCGTCATTGCCCGAAAGAAGACCGACGGCGACTGGCGCTGGAGATGGGGTGGAAAGTGAAGCTTGGCGAGGTTTCCTTCTGGTATGCCGATATCGGGCTACCCTACCGCCGGGCGCCGCTTTCGGGCGATACCTCGGCAGACGTGGCAATCATCGGGGCGGGCTATACCGGTCTATGGGCCGCCTATTACCTGAAACGCGCCAATCCCGGGCTTGATGTTCTGGTGATCGAAAAGGATTTCGCGGGTTTCGGCGCGTCGGGGCGCAATGGGGGCTGGCTGACGGGCGGGTTCGCATGGAACCAGGCGCGCTATCTGCAATCCTCATCCGAACATGCCGTCCGCGCCATGGTTGAAGCGATGAACGGCACCGTGGATGAGGTGATCCGAGTAGCCGAAGCCGAAGGGATCGACGCAGACATCCGCCGCACCGAAGAACTGATGGTTGCGACAAGGCCCGCGCAGGTTGACCGCCTTCGCGCCGAGGTGGCGCATCGCCGCCACTGGGGCGAAGAGGACCGGGTGTTCGAAATGGGGGCGGCCGATCTGGCGGACCGCATTCGCATTCCCGGCGCGCTTGGGGCGATGGTGGTGACCAATGTTGCCCGGGTGCAGCCGGCAAAACTGGTGCGCGGGCTGGCGGCGCTTGTGGAAAGGATCGGTGTGCGGCTGGTCGAAGGCACCACTGTCACGGGTTACGAAAAGGGTCTGGTCAGCACCGATCGTGGCACGGTACGTGCGCCGGTGATCCTGCGCTGCACCGAAGGCTTCACCGCCGGGCTGCCGGGGCGCAAGCGCGAATGGTTGCCGCTGAACTCCGCCCAGATTGCCACCGAACCGCTGCCGGAAAGTGTCTGGGCCGAAATCGGCTGGTCCGGCCATGAGATTGTCGGCGATTTTGCCAATGCCTATTGCTACTGCCAGCGCACGAGGGAAGGCCGGATCACCGTTGGCGCGCGGGGTGTACCGTATCGGTTCGGCTCAAACCTTGACACCAATGGCGCGCCGGACGCCGAGACGATCCACCGCCTGACCGCGATCCTGCGCCAGCATTTTCCGGCGGCCCATGCGGCCAGGATCGACCATGCGTGGTGCGGTGTTCTTGGTGTGCCGCGTGACTGGTGCGCGACCGTGGGGCTTGATCCGGCCACCGGGCTTGGCTGGGCCGGGGGGTATGTCGGGGTGGGCGTTTCCACCTCGAACCTTGCCGGGCGGACGCTGGCCGACCTTGCCCTTGGGCGCGACACCGATCTTGTGCATCTGCCCTGGGTGAACCGCCGCGTTCGGGAATGGGAACCGGAACCGTTCCGCTGGCTTGGCGTGACGGGCATGTATGCCCTGTTGAACGCCGCCGACCGGCTTGAGGCGCGGCCCGGCGCGGGGCCGTCGCGGCTGGCCAGACTGGGCAATCTTCTGACCGGGCGCGGCTGACTTCTACCGCCCGCGACGGCGCTTGCCTGACCTGCCCGCGCTTGGCATAACCTTGCGCATGAACACGCCCATCTCCCTTGATCGCCGCCAGTTTCTTGCCCTTTCGCTGGCCTTCGCGGCGACGCCGGCGCAGGCAGCAAGCCGCGAGGCGCTGGCGCGGGACATTCTGGTCACCTGGCACCGGCTGGTGCTGGAACTGATCCGCCACACTGCCACCTATTCGCCGCCCGTTGCCAGCCGCGCCTTCGCCTATCTGGGCATCACCGCACATGAGGCACTGGCGGCAGCAAACCCGGCGCTGATCTCGCTTGCCGGTCAGGTGACCGATCTTGCGCATGCGCCCACGCCTGCCGGACTGACCGATCCGGCCACGGTCCTGCATCATGCCTTGTCGGCGGCCACGGCGGTCTTGTTCGGCAACACCGGCCCAACTGGCCAGCGCGCCCATGCGGCGCTGACCGATCAGCTTGGCGCAAGGGTCGCTGATGGGCTGGAGGCGGCCCTGCACGGGCGAAGCGTGGCGCATGGTGCGGCGGTCGCGGCCCATATCCTTGCATGGGCTGCCAATGACGGCGGCGCGCAGATCGAGAACATGGGTTTTCCCCGCAGCTACAGCGCAGGCGCTCGGCCGCAGGACTGGGTGCCAACCAGCCTGATCCGCCAGCAGCAGGCGCCACTTTTGCCCGACTGGGGCGGCAACCGCCCCTTCGCCATGCCCACCGCCACCGCCTGCGGTATTGCCCCGCCGCCAGACTATGATGAAACCCCGGGCTCTGCCTTTCACGCGGCAGCGCTTGAGGTGGTGGATATCAGCCGCAACCTGACCGATGAACACAAGCTGATCGCGCGGTTCTGGTCGGATGATCCGATGCTGTCACCCACACCTCCGGGCCACTGGATCTGCATCCTTCTGGACATCGCCGACCGAGACGCGTTGCCGGTCGAGGTCATCGCCGGCGCGCTTGCAAGGTTGGGCGTGGCGCAGGCCGATGCCTTCATCGCCTGCTGGGCCACCAAGTTCGAGGTCAACCTTCTGCGCCCGGTCACCTATATCCGGCGGGTGATCGACCCCGTATGGGAGCCTTTGCTGATCACCCCACCCTTCCCGGAATATCCCTCGGGCCACAGCACCCAATCGGGTGCTGCCGCAACCGTGCTGACCGCGATATTCGGGGACGGGTTCGCCTTTGACGACGCCACCCATGTCGATGATGACCTGCCGGTGCGCCGCTTCGCCTCGTTCTGGGACGCGGCGGAAGAGGCTGCAATGTCAAGGCTTTACGGCGGCATCCACTTTCGCTTTGGCAATGCGGCGGGGCTGGCGCAGGGGCAATGTGTCGGCGCCCATGCCGCTGCCCTTCGGACCATTGCATGATCCGCGCGCTGGTCTTTCTGGCCATGGCCGGCCCGCTGGCGGCAGAACCTGTTGTCCCGGTTTTCGCAGACGAGACGGCAAGTTCAGGGATCGACACGATCTATGAGGGCGACTGGGAATATATGGTCGGCGGCGGGGTCGCGAGCTTTGATTGCTCGGGCGACCGGTTTCCCGACCTCTTCGTGTCAGGTGGCGCGGGGCCATCGGCGCTTTACATCAACCGCAGCGCCCAAGGTGGGCAACTTGTCTTCGAAAAGACCGATGAGCTGACACTGGATGCGGCGATCGGGGCCTATCCCCTCGACATCGACAGCGACGGTGTGATGGACCTTGTGGTCCTGCGGCTTGGGGAAAACCGGCTGTATCGCGGCCTTGGCGATTGCCGGTTCGAGGATGCGACCACCGCCTGGGGCTTTGACGGCGGCGATGCATGGTCCACCGCCTTTGCCGCGATCTGGGAACGTGGGGCCGACTGGCCCACATTGGCCATCGGCAACTACCTTGACCGCTACGAGACCGCTTTTCCGTGGGGATCTTGCACCGACAACTGGCTGCACAGACCACAACGCGGGCCAAAAAACGCAGCCATGGGCTTTGCCCCCCCCCTGCCCCTGACCCCGTCTTTCTGCGCACTGTCGCTGCTGTTCACCGACTGGAACCGGTCCGGCCACCCGTCGCTGCGGGTGTCGAACGACCGCGAGTATTACAAGGGCGGGCAGGAACAGCTTTGGCACCTTGAACCCGGCCAGCCCCCCCGGCTTTACACCGAGGGTGAAGGCTGGAACCGGCTGCGGATCTGGGGGATGGGCATCGCCTCGGCCGACATCAACCGTGACGGCTTTCCCGATTACTACCTGACCAGCATGGCCGACAACAAGTTGCAGGTGCTGACCAACCCCGCCGACGGCGTACCGGTCTTTTCCGACATCGCCTTCCGCCTTGGCCTGACCGCGCACCGGCCCTACATCGGCGATGACCTCAACCCCTCGACCGCATGGCACCCGCAGTTTGCCGATGTGAACAACGATGGCCTGCTGGACCTGTTCGTCGCCAAGGGCAATGTGGCGCGCATGCCGGACTTTGCGGCGATGGACCCGAACAACCTGCTGCTTCAGCGTGCCGATGGCACCTTTGTCGAGGCGGGCGACCGGGCCGGGGTCGGCAGTTTCGGCATCGCCCGCGGCGCGCAGCTGGTGGACTTCAATCTGGACGGCAGGCTTGATCTGGTGGTTGTGAACCGCTGGACCACGGCCGAGATCTGGCGGTCGGCCGGTGATCTGGATGGCAACTGGCTGCAACTTCGGCTGCATCAGCCCGGCACCAACCGCGATGCAATCGGGGCGGTGATCGAGATCCGGCGCAGCGAGGCAACCGAGCGGCACGAGATCACCTCGGGTGGCGGTCATGTCAGCGGATCGTCAGGCTGGCTTCACTTCGGACTTGGCAACGCCGAGCAGGCCGAATTGCGAGTCATCTGGCCCGAGGGCAAGGCTGGAGACTGGCAGGCGCTTGACGCCGGAACCTTCCAGATCCTGCGGCCGGATCAACCACCTGTCCTGTGGCAGCCGGACTGAACCGGACGGCGAATCAACGCCAAAGCCGCCACTTCGCGCAGAGCGGGCATTGCTGATGCTGCAGGACCGCAAAGGATGAAGGGGCAGGCAGGCATCCCTCTGCAACCGTTGTCTTTCTTGCAACAGTGCAGGTGCAGAAACTGCCGCAAGACGCGCCTGCTGCCGAACGCCGCCCGTTTCAGTTTCTTCCTGACTTATCAGTCCATTGTCCACATTCTTTGGATCATGTGGGCCGAATGGCAGGCTGGCGGTTCATTGCTCAGGCTGGCAGTCGGCTGGATATCCCGGGGGAGACGCCTCTGAATCACCACGATTTCCGCTTAACTTCACTGGACGAAATGACAAGTCTGGTTGCATGTCCCGCCCCACCCGTTCACGCTGTGACGAATGTGACAGGTCTATGACAGCTGTTTTCAAACGCTGAATCGGCCAGCCAACCACCCGGCCAAAGTATTGCGTGTGATGGCAGCAGACTGGAAATGAAGACGATGCCCGGCCCAACCCAGATTGATCCGCGCCAGGACGCCTCACCCTATCAGGTCGATCCTGACGTCTTTGCCGACGATCTGAAACAAGGCACCCAGTTGCTGGGTGGCCAGTATACCATCCTTGGCTTCCTGAACTCTGGCGGGTTCGGCATCACCTATCTTGCGAAGGATTCGCTGGAGCGGACCGTTGTCATCAAGGAATGCTTTCCCAATGCGCTTTGCCGACGCAGCAGCTCTATCGTGCGCGCCCGGTCGCGCAAGCACACCGGCGAATTGCGCAGTTTCGTGGAAAGCTTCATGGAAGAAGCGCGCAGCCTGGCAAAGCTGGTTCACCCCAACATCGTCGGCGTCCATCAGGTCTTCGAGGACAATGACACGGCCTACATGGCCATCGATTTCGTCAACGGCAAAGACCTGCAAGACATTCTTGAATCGACCGATCAGGCCTTCACACCAGATGAAATCGTGGTCCTGCTGAAAAAGATGCTCAGCGCGGTGGAGTTCATCCATCAGGCCGGAATCCTGCACCGCGACATCTCGCCCGACAACATCCTGATCGACGAACACCGCAACCCCGTGCTGATCGATTTTGGCGCCGCCAGCGAACAGGTGGCACGGGCAACGCGTGTGCTGACCGGGCGCAGGGTGGTCAAGGACGGCTATTCTCCGCAGGAATTCTACCTGACCGGGGCGGAGCAAAGCCCGTCAAGCGACCTTTATGCCCTTGGGGCAACATTTTACCATGTCATCACGGGCAAGGCCCCACCTGAAAGCCAGCGACGGCTGGCGCAGGTCGCAGAAGGCTCGCCCGATCCGTATCAGCCGCTGGCCGGGCGGTTCCCGGGCTATCCGCTGGGGTTTCTGGAAGCCATCGACAAGGCCACCCGCGTTTTGCCACGCGACCGCATCGCAAGTGCGGGCGCATGGCTTGAACTGATCCGCCTGGGCGAAGAGGGGCTGACGCCTGAACCAGACACCGACACGCCCAAGCCCGATGCCACAAGAGACCGGGCGGAAAAGTCGGCGGCAAGAACCTACCTTGCCGACAACATGGGCTTCGTCATCGGTGCTGGTGCGGTATTCGTGCTGGCAGCTTTGGCCGGACTCTGGTCCCTTCTCACCTGAACGGCGCTAATGCTTGACAGAAGGCTGGGTTGAATGATCCCTCGGCCCTGCAACAAGGGGGCTGGTGGTGTTCGATCTGGTGATCTTCGATTGTGACGGCGTGCTGATCGACAGTGAAATCATCAGCGCCCGCATGCTGATCTCAGAGCTTTCCCGGCTTGGTGTGCATGTCGACCTTGACTATGTGTCGCGGCATTTCCTTGGTCGCAGCTACCCGACCGTCATGGCACAGATCCGCCGTGAATTCGGGCTGGACCTGCCGCCGGCCTTTGAAGACCAGTATCGCGAGCGCCTGCTGGATGCCTTTGAGCGCGATCTTCGGGTGATGCCGGGCGTGACCGAAGTGCTGGACGCGCTTTCGGTTCCGTTCTGTGTGGCCACCTCGTCCTCTCCGCGCCGGGCCGCGATATCCCTGACCCTGACCGGACTGCATGATCGGGTCGGCGACCGGCTTTTCACCGCAAGTCAGGTTCAACACGGCAAGCCGGCCCCGGATCTTTTCCTGTTCGCTGCCGCCAGCCTTGGGGTCGATCCTGCGCGGACCCTTGTGATCGAAGATAGCCGCCCCGGTCTGCGCGCGGGCCTCGCGGCCGGAATGCAAGTCTGGCACTTTACCGGTGGCAGCCACTTTGCGGGCAGACATCCGGCAAGTGACGACCAGGATGATGCCCGACCACAGCGACGATTTGACACCTTCGCCGATTTCTTTGAAACAACCCCCGCCTTGCGGAGAGCAAAATGAGCCGCCACGAACCAGAACCCACCTTGCATGACGATGCCGCCCGGGCGGGCTGGCTTTATTATGTCGGCGGGATGACGCAGGATCAGATCGCCGCCGAACTGGGTGTCAGCCGGCAGCGTGCGCAACGCCTTGTTTCGCGGGCGATGGCCGAAGGACTGATCCATGTCCGCCTGAACCACCGGATCGGCGCATGTCTCGACCTTGAAGCCGCGCTGCGCGACCGCTTTGGTCTGACAAGGGCGCGGGTTGCGCCCGGGCTTGGGGCCGGGGCCGACCCGGTGCGCGCCATCGCTCCGGCCGCGGCGGCGGAAATTGAACGGTTTCTGCGGATGCCCGACCCCCTTGTGATCGCGCTTGGAACCGGGCGGGCCATGCGTGGCATGGTCGATGCCATGGCCGAAGTGACCGCCCCCCAACACCGCCTTGTGTCGCTGATCGGCAACATCGCTCCAGACGGGTCTGCCTCTTTCTTTGATGTGGTCATGCGGATTGCCGACAAGGTTCGCGCCCCGCATTATCCGATGCCGGTGCCGGTGATCTCGACCACCGCCGCCGAGAACGACGCTTTCCACGCCCTTGCCCCGGTGCGCCGCGTGGTTGAACTGGCCACGGCGGCGGACGTGGTCTTTGTCGGCGTTGGCCAGATGTCGAATGACGCGCCGCTTCTGGCAGATGGCTTCGTCACCCGGGCCGAGTTGGACGAGATGCAGGCAGCCGGTGCGGCTGGTGAAGTGGCAGGCTGGGTATTCGATTCGGATGGCAATTATCTGGATGTCGGCACCAATACCCGCACTGGCGGCGTACGTGTGGCGCGTGGCCTTGCCCGACCCGCGATCGGCATTGCTGCGGGTGCATCAAAGGCTCCGGCGATCCGAGCCGCGCTAAAATCCCGCATCATCAATGGCTTGGTAACAGACGAGGAGACCGCCAAGCTCCTACTGTCGCTGGTCTGACCTTCGCAGTTGCGGCGGAAGACAGGGCTTGACGACTCTGGGCAAAATGTGAGCATTTACCCACTTAGCGATGATTTGCTCATACGCTTGTCCAGGGAGGATACCATGACACTGACGCTACGCGCGCTTCTTGGCGCGACGGTTTCGCTTACCCTCGCAGGGGCTGCGATGGCCGAAACCACCATCACCGTCGCCACCGTGAACAACGGCGACATGGTCCGCATGCAGGGCCTGATGGATGACTTCTATGCCAAGCACCCCGACATCAAGGTCGAGTGGGTGACGCTGGAAGAGAACGTCCTGCGCCAGAACGTGACGACGGACATTGCCACCGGCGGTGGCCAGTATGACGTCATCACCATCGGCACCTACGAGGTTCCGATCTGGGCCAAGCAGGGCTGGCTGGAAAGCCTGAATGACCTGCCGGCCGACTATGACATCGACGACCTTCTGCCCGCGATCCGCGGCGGTCTGACGGTCGACGGCAACCTCTATGCTTCGCCCTTCTACGGCGAATCGTCCTTCGTGAACTACCGCAAGGATCTCGCCGAAAAAGCGGGGGTCACCATCCCTGACGCGCCGACATGGGACGACATCAAGGCCGCAGCCGCCGCGATGACCGACACCGACGCAGGCATCTACGGCATCTGCCTGCGCGGCAAGGCCGGCTGGGGCGAGAACATGGCCTTCCTGACCACCATGGCCAACAGCTATGGCGCGCGCTGGTTCGACGAAAACTGGGTTCCCCAGTTCGACCAGCCGGAATGGAAAGCCGTGATGACCGACTATGTCGAACTGCTGACCAAATACGGTCCGCCCGGCGCTTCGAACAACGGCTACAACGAAAACCTGACGCTGTCGCTGCAAGGCAAATGCGCGATGCGCATGGACGCCACCGTTTCGGCAGGCTCGCTGACCGATCCGGCCCAGTCCGAATTTGCCGATCAGGTCGGCTTTGCTCTGGCCCCCGATGCCGGTCTTGGCAAGCGTGCGAACTGGCTTTGGGCCTGGTCGCTGGCGATCCCGGCCTCGTCGGATGCCAAGGAAGCCTCGAAGGCTTTCGTGAACTGGGCAACCAACAAGGACTACATCGCCCTTGTCGCGTCGAAAGAAGGCTGGCGCAACGCCCCTCCGGGCACCCGTACCTCGCTCTATTCCAACGCGGAATACGCAGCCCTGCCCTTCGCCAAGATGACGATCGACAGCATCAACGCGGCTGACCCGACCAATCCGGCCACCAAGCCGGTGCCTTACGTCGGCGTGCAGTTCGTCGCGATCCCCGAGTTTGCCGGTCTGGCGACCAGCGTTGGCGAGATCTTCTCGGCTGCCCTTGCAGGTCAGAAATCCGTTGATGACGCCCTTGCCGAAGCGCAGGCTCTGGCGGTGGATGAAATGACCACTTCCGGCTACATCAAGTAAGACCACGAACCCGGCCCGACATCGGGCCGGGTTCCCCTCTTTCTCCCCCCGCAGGTTCCAGGATGCGGTGGGTTTGCCCGGTCGTAACCCATCCATCTGGATCAGCTTAACCCCTGAAGCGGAGACACACCCGTGGCAACGCAATCCTCACGCCTTGCAGCGCGCCTGATGGTCGCACCCTCTGTCATCGTCCTGCTTGTCTGGATGGCGATCCCTCTGGCGATGGCGATCTACTATTCGTTCCGGCTCTATCGGCTCATCTCGCCCGAGCGGACCGGCTGGGTCGGTTTTCGGAACTATACCTGGTTCATCAACTCGCCCGAATTCTGGATGGCGATCTCGAACACGCTTCTCTTGGTCGGCGGCGTTCTGGCCATCACGATCGTCTTCGGAACCCTGATCGCGCTGCTGATCGACCAGCCGATCTGGGGTCAGGGGCCGTTGCGGATCCTGGTGATCTCGCCGTTCTTCGTCATGCCGCCCGTGGCCGCCTCGATCTGGGAAAACCTGTTCATGCACCCCCAGAACGGCATGTTCGCGTCCTTCGCGCAGGGTCTTGGGATGAAACCGATCCTTTTCATGGAAAGCTACCCTATGGCCTCGGTGATCTTCATCGTCGCCTGGGAATGGCTGCCCTTCGCCACGCTGATCCTTCTGACCGCGCTGCAATCGCTGTCGTCCGAACAGCTTGAGGCCGCCGAGATGGACGGGGCAAGCGCCGTCAGCCGGTTCCGCTACATCATCCTGCCGCACATGACCCGGGCGATCACCGTGGTCATCCTGATCCAGACGATCTTCCTTCTGGGCATCTTCGGCGAGATCTTCACGACCACCCAAGGCGGCCCCGGTTCGGCCTCTACCACGCTGCCCTACATGATCTTCAAACAGGCGATCGCGGCCAAGGACATCGGGCGCGCCGCAGCCGGCGGGATCATCGCGGTGATCCTGGCCAATATCGTGGCCTACTTCCTGATGCGCGGCATTGGCCGGCATCTGGACGCCTGAAGGAGCACCCGACATGGCACGCAGCCTTAGCCCCCGCCGCAAGATGATGATGACCCTGTCCGCCTGGACCGTGGCGCTGATCATCTTCTTTCCCGTCCTCTGGATGATCCTTACCAGCTTCAAGACCGAAGTCTCCGCCGTCGCCTCGCCGCCACAACTGTTCACCGCCGACTGGACGCTGGACAACTATGCCGAGGTCTGGGCGCGGTCCGACTACCCGCGCTTCTTCTGGAACTCGGTCGTCATCTCGGTCGGCTCCACGCTGCTGGGTCTTGCCATCGCGATCCCCGCCGCCTGGGCCATGGCCTTCGTGCCGGGCAAGCGGACCAAGGATCTGCTGATGTGGATGCTGTCCACCAAGATGATGCCCGCCGTCGCGGTGATGATCCCGATCTACCTGATCTTCCTGCGGACCGGCCTGATCGACACCCGCATCGGCCTTGTCATAGCGCTGATGCTGATGAACCTGCCGATCATCATCTGGATGCTCTACACCTACTTCAAGGAAATCCCCGCCGAGATCCTGGAAGCGTCGCGTATGGACGGGGCCTCGCTCTGGGGTGAGATCGTCTACGTCCTGACCCCGATGGCACTGCCGGGCATCGCCTCAACCTGCTTGCTGAACATCATCCTGGCCTGGAACGAGGCGTTCTGGACCATCGTGCTGACCACCACCAAGGCGGCCCCCCTGTCGGCCTTCATCGCCAGCTTCTCGGCACCGCAGGGACTTTTCTACGCGAAACTTTCGGCAGCCTCGGCCATGGCCATCATGCCGATCCTTATCCTTGGCTGGTTCAGCCAGAAACAACTCGTCCGCGGCCTGACCTTCGGCGCGGTGAAGTGAGGGAAACATGGGACAGATCACACTCAACCAGGTCCGCAAATCCTTTGGCGAGGTGGACGTCATCCCCGGTGTCGATCTTGACATCAAGGACGGTGAATTCGTCGTCTTCGTCGGCCCCTCGGGCTGCGGCAAGTCCACCCTCCTGCGCCTGATCGCGGGGCTGGAGGATACCACTTCCGGCACCATCTCGATCGACGGCAAGGACGCCACCGCCCTGCCCCCGGCAAAGCGCGGCCTTGCCATGGTGTTCCAAAGCTATGCGCTTTACCCGCATATGTCGGTGAAGAAGAACATCGGCTTTCCGCTGAAGATGGCCGGGATGGACCCGGCAGAGGCTGAAAAGCGCATCCAGCGCGCGGCCTCGGTCCTGAACCTGACGAACTACCTTGACCGCAAGCCCGGCCAGTTGTCCGGCGGCCAGCGCCAGCGTGTCGCCATCGGTCGCGCCATCGTGCGCGAACCTGCCGCGTTCCTTTTTGACGAGCCGCTGTCGAACCTTGACGCCGCCTTGCGCGTCGGCATGCGGCAGGAAATCAGCGAGCTGCACCAGTCGCTGAAAACCACGATGATCTATGTGACCCACGACCAGGTCGAGGCGATGACCATGGCCGACAAGATCGTGGTGCTGAACGCGGGCCGCATCGAACAGGTGGGCTCTCCGCTAGACCTTTATCACAACCCCAAGAACGTCTTCGTCGCCGGCTTCATCGGCAGCCCGAAGATGAACCTGATCGAGGGGCCAGAGGCCGCAAAGCACGGCGCCCACACCATTGGCGCGCGTCCCGAACACATCACCGTCGGCGACGGCCCCTGGGAAGGCGTGGTCGGCCTGTCGGAACATCTCGGCTCCGACAGCTTCATCAAGGTCGATGTCCCGGGCATCGGCATCATCAACGTGCGCGGGTCGGGCGAGTTGGGCGTTCACCACGGCGACCGGGTGAAGCTGAACCCCGCCGGCAAGATCCACCGCTTTGACGCAAACGGGTTGGCACTGGCATGAGACTTGCAGGCAAGACCGCCCTGATCACCGGGGCCGCGCGTGGCATCGGGTTCGAGTTTGCTCGCGCCTATATCGCGGAAGGCGCGACGGTGGCACTGGCCGACGTGAACGCCGCCGCCGTGTCGCTGGCGGCACAGAAGCTGGGGCCAAAAGCGCACCCCATCGTGATGGACGTGACCGATCAGACCAGCATCGACGCCGGTTTCGCCGAAACGGTGCGCCGGATGGGCCAGCTTGATATCTTGATCAACAACGCAGCCCTGTTTTCTGCGGCCCCCATCGTCGAAATCACCCGGGCGGATCATGACCGGCTCTTCGCCGTCAACGTCGCAGGCACCCTCTTTGCCATGCAGGCCGCCGCCCGTCACATGATCCCACGGGGTGCCGGGACGATCATCAACATGGCCTCGCAGGCCGGGCGGCGCGGCGAGGGACTCGTCGCCGTCTACTGCGCCACGAAGGCTGCCGTCATCTCGCTCACCCAGTCGGCGGGCCTCGACCTGATCCGCCACGGCATCAACGTCAATGCCATCGCCCCCGGTGTGGTCGACGGCGAACACTGGGACGGGGTGGATGCCTTCTTCGCGAAATACGAAGGCAAGGCCCCCGGCCAGAAGAAGCGCGAGGTCGGCGCCGCCGTCCCCTTCGGCCGCATGGGGACAGCCCAAGACCTGACCGGCATGGCAATCTTCCTTGCCACGCCCGAAGCGAAATACATCGTCGCCCAATGCTTTGGCGTGGACGGCGGCAACTGGATGGCCTGACAATGCAAGCGCACCTCCCCGCCCCGCAACTCCCCGCCTATGACCGCTCAAAGCTGACCCCCGGCATCGTCCACATCGGGCTTGGCAACTTTCACCGCGCCCATATGGCCGTCTACCTCGACGACCTTTTCGCCCTGGGTGAGGGTCACGACTGGGCCATCCTTGGCGCCGGTGTCCGTGAAGGTGACGCCCGCATGCGCGATGCCCTCAAGTCACAGGACTGCCTCTCTACCATCATCGAGCTTGACCCTGCCGGCAAATCCGCCCGCCGCATCGGCAGCATGATCGACTTTCTGCCGGTCGAGGCTGACAATGCATCCCTCGTCGCCGCGATGACCCGGCCGGAAATCCGCATCGTCTCGCTGACCGTGACTGAAGGCGGCTATTTCATCGACCCCGCGACCGGCAAGTTCGACCCGAACGCCCCCGACATCGCCGCCGACGCCCCGAATCCCCACCGCACCGCCTTTGGCGCGATGATCGCCGCCCTGAAGGCAAGGCGCGCGAACGGAACGCCCCCCTTCACGGTGATGAGCTGCGACAACCTGCCCGGCAATGGCGAGGTCACGAAATCCGCTGTCGTGGGCCTTGCCCGCATCAAGGATCCCGCGCTGGCCGATTGGATCGCGACGCATGTCGCTTTCCCCAATGGCATGGTCGACCGCATCACCCCCGCCACCGGCCCCCGCGAACGCGAGATGGCCGCCGCCTTCGGACTTGGCAATGATCCGGTCCCTGTCACCTGCGAACCCTTCCGCCAATGGGTGCTGGAAGACAATTTCCCCACCGGCCGCCCGCCGCTGGAAAAGGTCGGCGTCACCTTCACCCCCCACGTCCACGCCTATGAGGCGATGAAGATCCGCATCCTGAACGGCGGCCACGCGACCATCGCCTATCCCGGCGGGCTGATGGATATCGAATATGTCCACGAGGCCATGGCCCATCCCCTGATCCGGGGCTTCCTTGACAAGGTCGAGACGGAAGAGATCATCCCCTACGTCCCCCCCGTCCCCGACACCAACATCCCCGACTATTACCAGCAGATCGTCGCGCGCTTCTCCAACCCCGAGATCGCCGACACCGAGCGCCGCCTTTGCCTCGACGGATCGAACCGCCAGCCGAAGTTCATCATCCCCGCCCTGCGCGACGCGCTGGCGGCGGGGGGCAGGATCGACGGCCTCGCGCTCGTCTCGGCGCTCTGGTGCCGGTATTGCTACGGGGTGACCGACAGCGGCACCGCGATCCCGCCGAACGACCCGAACTGGGATTATCTGCAAGCCCAATCGAAGGCCGCCAAGGACGCCCCCGTGGTCTGGTTGCAGATGAAGCCGATCTATGGCGATCTGAACAAGGACGTGCGGTTCGTCGCGGCCTTCACCAAGGCGCTGAATGGCCTTTGGGCGAAAGGCACGGCAGAAGTCTTGCGGGGCTATATCGGGCGCGGCGCAGTTTAGTGCTACCCTAAACCCCCAGGGCGCGGAACACCTTCGGCAGTTCTTCGGCCAGATCCTCGGCGATCAGGCCGGGGCCAAAGGACAGCGCAGCCTCCACATGCAGCCATGCCCCGGTGCAGGCCGCATCAAACGGGCCGCCCCCCCGCGCCAGAAGCCCGGTGATGAACCCGGCCAGCACATCCCCGGCCCCGGCGGTCGCAAGCCAAGGTGCCGCACGGTCATAATGGGCCGAGTTGATGGCGCAGCGGCCCGTGGGGTCGGCGATCACCGTGTCGGGGCCTTTGTAAAGGACCACGCAGCCCGCCCGTGCGGCAGCCTCGCGGGTGGCATCGACCTTGGAATAGGCGGGGCCCTTGGTGGCGGGGGCCGCGAGCTTCTCGGCGATGTCGGGGAAGAGGCGGGCGAATTCTCCGGCATGGGGGGTGAGGACGCATCCGTCGTGCAGGGCGGCGAAGAGGTCGGGGGTTTGCGACAGAATCGTGAAGGCGTCGGCGTCGAGGACGAGGTTCGGTCGGGTGTGCCGGTCTGAAGCCCGGCCTACAGCGGATGTAGGCCGGGCTTCAGACCGGCGTTCACCCAACGCCACCCCCACTAACCCCGCTTCCCGCGCAGCGGTCCCCATCCCCGGCCCAAGGCACAGCGCATTGATCCGCTGATCCTCCAGCACTCCGGCAAGAGCCGCCCCATCCGCCACCCCCCGCAGCATCACCGCATCCAGCCGTGCGGCGTTTTCGGGGATGGCGTCCAACGGACACCCCACCGTCACCACACCCGCCCCGATCCTGAGCGCCCCCCGCGCCGCAAGCCGCGCCGCCCCGCCGCGACCGGAGGGGCCGGAAAGGATAAGGGCGTGGCCATGGGCGTATTTGTGGGCGTAGATCCGCGCTTTCTTCAGCATGGGATGAGCGCCCTGAATGGCGGTGACCCGTTCCTGCCTTTTCGACGCCATGTCCGGAAGACCGATATCGCAAACAGCGACACGACCACAAAAGTATGGGCCGTCGGCCAGCATGTGTCCGGGCTTTGGACGGTGAAAAGTTACGGTCAGGTCCGCTCGACGAGGCCACTTTCCCAGTGAACGGCCAGAGTCGGCGCAAAGACCAGATGGCGTATCCACAGCGACGTACCTGCCGACGCTTTCATCCAGCTTGTCGTCAAGCGATCGCAAGAGTGTGGCAATCGCTCCTTCCAAGGGGCGCGAAAGGCCAATCCCGAAAAGCGCATCAATCAAGACCTGATCGACAGCTTGAGCAATGAGGAACACAGCATCCTCAGCGCCCTTCTCGGTGTCAAAGGGTATGACCTCCCCCATCCCCACCCAGCGCTCATAGTTCGCCCGCGCGTCCGGCGGCAGGCGCTCCGGGTCGCCGTAGAGGAAGACCTCCACCTCCCAGCCCCACTCTTTCAACAGCCGCGCGACGACAAACCCGTCGCCGCCGTTGTTGCCAGGGCCGCAGAGGACCACTGCCCGGTGCGAGGTGGCGCGCAGTTCCGGCCATTCCTCGAAGATCGCCTCGACCACGCCCCGCCCGGCGCGTTCCATCAGCTCCAGGCCCGTGACCTCGCCCGAGGCGATTGCCGCCTGCTCAATGGCCCGCATCTGCGCTGCGGTCAGGAGTTCGGTCATTCTTTCGGCACCCCGTTTATATTCAGCCTATTTTTTAGCCGCATCGCACAAATTTACAGCGCCCGCCCGAATTTACCCTGCCAAGGCCGCGATGCCAAACCCTCTCACATTGTCCCCCCTGCAGGGAAGTGATCAGACGGGCAAAGACGGAAAGTAAGGGGGGAGTCGGCCCATGAAGAAAGTCGAGGCGATCATCAAGCCATTCAAGCTGGATGAAGTGAAAGAAGCGCTTCAGGAAGCCGGAATCCAAGGCTTGACCGTGACCGAGATCAAGGGCTTCGGGCGCCAGAAGGGCCACACCGAACTTTATCGCGGCGCGGAATATGTCGTGGACTTCCTGCCCAAGGTGAAGATCGAGGTCGTGCTGACCGACGATATGGTCGATGCCGCCGTGCAGGCGATCATCTCGGCCGCGCGCACCGACAAGATCGGCGACGGCAAGATCTTCGTCACCCCCATCGAACAAGCCATCCGCATCCGCACCGGCGAAACCGGTGATGATGCCGTTTGACCTGCGACCCGGGAATTTTTGGCGAAAATTCCTAGGCGGAACCTGACACCGGGCCTGACCGCCCAAAGCGAAACGTTAACCGAAAGGCAGCATGATGAGCGCAGTAGCGAAAGCTCTGAAACTGATGAAGGACGAAGACGTCGAATACGTCGACATCCGCTTCACCGACCCCAAGGGCAAACTCCAGCACGTCACGCTGGTTGTCGATCTTGTGGATGAGGAATTCTTCGAGGAAGGCTTCATGTTCGACGGCTCGTCGATCGCGGGCTGGAAATCGATCGACCAGTCCGACATGAAGCTGATCCCCGATCCGGCTTCGGTCTACATCGACCCATTCTACGCCGAAAAGACCATGTGCGTGCATTGCGTCGTGGTGGAGCCCGACACCGGTGAGGCTTACAGCCGCTGCCCGCGCCAGACTGCACTGAAGGCCGAGGCTTACCTCAAGTCCTCCGGTGTTGGCGACGCCGCCTATTTCGGCCCGGAAGCGGAATTCTTCCTGTTCGACGACGTGCGCTACTCGGTCACCCCGCGCAAGGTGGCCTATGAGATCGACGCCGAGGCTGCTGCCTGGAACACCGACACCGTGACCGAAGGCGGCAACTACGGCCACCGCGCGGGCCACAAGGGCGGCTATTTCCCGGTCAACCCGGTGGACGAAGCCCAGGACATCCGCGGCGAGATGCTGTCCACGATGAAGCGGATGGGCATCAAGGTCGACAAGCACCACCACGAGGTTGCGACCTGCCAGCACGAACTTGGCATGATCTTCGGTGGTCTGGTCGAACAGGCCGACAACATCCAGAAGTACAAGTATGTGATCCACAACGTGGCCCACGCCTACGGCAAGACCGTGACCTTCATGCCAAAGCCGATGAAGGGCGACAACGGGTCGGGGATGCATGTCAACATGTCGATCTGGAAGGGCGGCAAGCCCTTGTTCGCAGGCGACAAATATGCTGATCTTTCGCAGGAAGCCCTGTGGTTCATCGGTGGCATCCTGAAGCACGCCAAAGCGCTGAACGCGCTGACCAACCCGTCCACCAACAGCTACAAGCGCCTGATCCCCGGCTTTGAAGCCCCGGTTCTGCGCGCCTATTCGGCCCGCAACCGGTCGGGCTGCGTCCGTATTCCGTGGACCGAATCGCCGAAGGCCAAGCGTGTCGAGGCTCGTTTCCCCGATCCGGCAGCCAACCCCTATCTGGCTTTCGCGGCCCTTCTGATGGCTGGCCTTGACGGCATCAAGAACAAGATCGACCCGGGTCCGGCTTCGGACAAGGATCTTTACGATCTGCCGCCGGAAGAACTGGCCGAAATCCCGACCGTCTGCGGCTCGCTGCGCGAGGCGCTGGAGGAACTGGAAAAGGACATGGACTTCCTCTTGGCGGGCGACGTGTTCACCAAGGACCAGCTGGAAGGCTATATCGCGCTGAAGTGGGAAGAGGTTTACGCCTACGAACACACACCGCACCCGGTCGAGTATCAGATGTATTACAGCTGCTGATCCATCCGGCACTACCATGCGAAAGGGCGCCCCCGTGGCGCCCTTTTTCACATCCTGCGATTGAACGGCCAAGGGCTGATGCCTATCCTTGGAGCTGGATCAAGTGACAGGCACTGGCGATGAAAGATTCCCCCAACCGTCGGAAGCCTGACGAGGGCAAACCGAAGATCTGGATCTCGGGCGGCCAGCGCCCGCCGTTCGACCTTCGCGCTTTCGGGCGGGCCAGCCTGCATCTGACGCGCAGCGCCGTGGCCCCGCTTCTGGCGTGGATGGCCGGAGGTTTGCGTCAGGCCGCTGTCAACATCGCAGCAGGGTCGGGACGCATCCCCGAAGCGCGGCTTGGCCGGGCGGCCCGGTTCGTGCCGTCGCACCGGCGCGTTGCGGCCTGGGTGCAGAACCTCGCGGCGACCCTTGCCCATGCAAGCGCCACCGCCGACCCTGATGTGAAACGCGGCAATACGCTGGTGACGCGGATCGAGCCGTATCTCTGGCCGGAGGGCGTGGAAACGCCTGACCGTGGCTCACCCATTCAGGCTGCTTCAGAGACAGGCACACCCCCCGCCAATC
Source organism: Tabrizicola sp. (assembly GCF_030373185.1). Classification (GTDB taxonomy): domain Bacteria; phylum Pseudomonadota; class Alphaproteobacteria; order Rhodobacterales; family Rhodobacteraceae; genus Tabrizicola. The sequence goes on along the minus strand of NZ_JAUCZH010000001.1, from coordinate 164,572 downwards.
CCGCCCCGGTCGTTCTGGCTCAACCGATGCAACCCGGTGATGACCCCTTGCGCGGGATCCGCGATGATCTGGAAGACGGCAAGAGCGCGACCGCAGGCCCGCCCGTTGACGCGCCGCCTGCCCCGCCCGGACCGGTGGCAACGACGGCCATTCAGGTATCGGGCTATCTCTTTGGCTGGGCCGCCATCCTGATCGCGTTGCCCTTTGGCCTTGGCCATGCCGGCTGGAAGCACATCAAGGGCGAAGACCTGCGCAAGATCGGGGCCGGGGACTGATCAGCCAAGCGTGCGTTGCAGGAAGGCCAGCAGATCGGCCAGCACCTTGCCGGACTCGAAAGGTTCGCCGCCATGGCCCGCCCCGGGAACCAGCGCGAAATCGACGGCGGCACCGGGGTCAGTCGCCAGCCAAGCGTTGCGCAACCGGGCTGATTGCAGGTCCGCAACCATTGGGTCGGCATCGCCGTGCCGGATGAACAGCGGCGGCAGCGGCCCGCTGATCCGCTCCAGTCGACCCACCGGGCCTATGGCCCGCGCGGTGGCCCGGTCGCTGCCGATGGCAAAGCCCAGCAACCGGCTTTCGGCGCTGTCGGCCACATCGACAGCCCCAAGCGGTGCGACCCGCCCAAGGGTCGCCATATCCTCATCCATCGTCGAAAAATCCATTGGGCCGAACAGGCTGACCACTCCTTTCGGCGGCAGTCCGACCTCGACAAGGCTGAGCCCCGTGGACACCGCAAGGAAGGCCCCGGCTGACTGGCCCAGCAGCACCACACGCGACGGATCAAGCCCAAGGGCCACCCCGTTGCGTTGCAGATGCACGATCGCGGCCAGACAATCTTCGGCCTGCGCGGGCCAAAGATCGGTGCCGGACAACCGGTAATTCACCCGCACGACGGCGACGCCTGCCGCAAGCACCTCGGGCGGGATGGCCATGTCGGTCTTGTCACCCATCAGGAACGCGCCGCCGTGGATCATCACCAGAACCGGAAACGGCCCGGCCCCCGCAGGCAGCGTCACATCCAGCACTTGTCGCGCGCCGGGACCATAGGCCACATCGACTGGCCCACGACCGCCCAAGCGCCACCAGCCAAGCCCCGCCACGGTTGCAAACACACCTGCCCCAAGCAGGCTGCGCCGGATGATCCCCGTCATGTCAAACTCCGTGCCGTGTAGTTTCTGGTCGACCGTCAATGCACCGCGTCGCGCAGCGCGGCAAGTTCAGCCGCCGTCACGGTTCCGGCATCCACCACATAGGTATGAATGGTGAAGACCACGGCCCTTGTGGCAGGCAGCCGCAGCAGGCACTGACGCTCGCACCGGATATAGACATGGTCTGTCGGCTGCAGCCGCTTCTCGCCCTCAATCCGGGGTTGGTGCAGCACAAAATCGTCATAGGTCAGGTAGTTCATCCGCCAAAGCGGTTGTTCGGGGCGGATTGCATCAAAGAGGCGGTTCACCCGTCGGCCCATGTCGGCATCATAGACATCGACCGGGTCGTGAATTCCGGTCATCGGGCGGCCAAGCTTTTGTGCAAGGCTCCAGCTGGCGGGAAAGCACAGGATTGCCCCGGTCAGCCGGTATTCCCCGCCATCCGATTGCATGAGGCACAGATCCTCTTGCACCAGCCGCCCCAGCGTCAGCAGGGGTCGGGCCGGGTCAAGCGGCACCTCCACCCCGTCGGGCCGGCGCGCAGATTGCGTGGCGATGGCAAAGCCCGGTGCCTGACGCAACCAGTCAAGGGTGGCGGCGTAAAGCTCGTCCGCTGCGGGGCTTGCTTCTGGCAGTAGTGCATGCACCACATCCGCCTGCCCCGCGATCAACCGGTCGCGCAGGGCCATCTGCGGGGCATAGGCCGTGTCAGTGCGCAGCCAGTCGCGCCCCTCGACCGGCAATATCCCCGGCAGCCGCCGGGTGCGCGGGTCCATCCATGGCAGAAAGGGAAGCCGGTCTTGCAGGATCGGCGCGTCTTGCATCGGGGTCACCATGGCCCCTTTCACCATGCCCGCCGCAAGGCTGCAACCCGGCCCGTTTGCGACAATCACCGTCGCCCATGGCGAAGCCTTGCCCCACCGCCCCGTCAAGCTGGCACAAAAGCCGGAGCGTCTGATGACCACCTACCACCGCGACCGCCGCAAGATCGACCCGACCCGCGAAGACCGCCTTGGCGACGGCACCCCGAACGACAATGACCGGGTGGAAATCGGCCCGACCCAGCTGGCCTTCAAGGAATGGCAGGCGGCGGGTCTTGCCTTGCCGAACCTCCAACAGATGCGGCATGATCGCTGGCAGAAACTGACGCAGGCCTTGGTCGCGCGTGAGTATGGCGGCCTTCTGATGTTCGACCCGCTGAACATCCGCTACGCGACCGACACCACCAACATGCAGCTTTGGAACACCCACAACCCGTTCCGCGCCTGCCTCTTGTGCGCCGATGGCCATATGGTCATGTGGGAATACAAGAACGCGCCCTTCCTTGTGACCTTCAACCCCCTGGTCAAGGAACTGCGGTCCGGTGCCACGTTCTTTTACAACTCCACCGGCGACCGGGGCATCGAAGCCGCCCGCAGCTTTGCCGCGCAAGTGGATGAGGTGATGCGCGAACATGCCGGCTCCAATCGGCGGCTGGCGGTGGACAAGATCATGGTCCACGGCCTGCGCGCGCTGGAGGCGGCAGGCTTTACCGTCGAGGAAGGCGAGGAAGTCACCGAACGCACCCGCGCGATCAAGACGCCGGATGAAATCCTTGCCATGCGCTGCGCCCACCACGCCTGCGAGGCAGGGATCGCGGAGATGGAGGCATTCACCCGCGAAAACGTGCCGAAGGGCCACGTCAGCGAGGACGCGATCTGGGCCGAACTCCACGCCGCAAACATCCGGCGCGGCGGCGAATGGATCGAGACGCGGCTGCTGGCCTCCGGTCCGCGCACGAACCCGTGGTTTCAGGAATGTGGGCCGCGCATCGTCCAGCCCGGGGAGATCGTTGCCTTCGACACCGACCTGATCGGCGCTTACGGCTTTTGCATCGACATCAGCCGGACGTGGTGGATTGGCGACAGCCGCCCTTCAAACGCGATGGTTTCGGCCTTTCATCACGCGCTGGACCACATCCGCGACCATCAGTCCCGCCTTGAACCCGGCGTCACGATCGAGGAACTGGTCAAGGGTGGCCACCAGCTTGCGCCGGAATACTGGCAGCAGAAATATTCGTGCAAGATGCACGGTGTCGGGCTTTGCGATGAATGGCCCTATGTCACCTACCCCGACGGCTGGACCCCGGGCGCTTTTGACGCGGCACTTGAACCAGGGATGGTCCTTTGCGTCGAGGCGCTTGTGTCGCCCGAGGGGGGCAATTTCTCGATAAAGCTGGAAGATCAGGTTCTGATCACCGAAACGGGTTGCGAGAACCTGACGACATATCCGTTCGATCCAAGGCTGATGGGCTAAGCCGCAGCGCCCGATACCCGCCTAAAGCTCCAGCTGTGCGACCAGACCCAGGTGATCTGACCCGAAAGCCCCGCGCGGGCTGACCCGTCCGCCCCGGGGGGCAAAGACGTGGTCAATGGGCAGCCAGAGCCATGGGGAAAATCTTGCAAAGGTTCCCGCTGTCGCGCCGACCGGCCTGACCCTTGCGGCATCGGCGAGCGCGCGCACGGACCATGCCCAGCGCACCATGTTGAAATCACCCCCCATCACGACCGGGCCTTCCAGACCTTCCAGCACTGGCAAAAGGGCGGCAGTATGGTCGGCCTGACGATAGGGCCATGGCCAGTAAAGATGCACCGACACGATCCAGAGCGTCTTGTCATCCCGCATTACCTGCATCGCCGCCAGTCCCGGTGCGCAAACCTCGGCACCCGGGACCGGAACCAGCGATGTCGCCACAGCCGAGCCGCGGCCCTGATCCGGGCAGTGGAGCTGATGGGGAAGCATGTCGCGCAAGGCCTCCAGCAGGGCCTTGTTGGGCCGAGAAACCTCTTGCAGGGTCAGGGCAACGGGTGCCATGGCCCGGATATCGGCCTCAAGACCCAAAAGCTCGGCGTTCCGGAAGAACATGTTCTTTTGGTACAGCGACAGGGTGCCAGGCGGCCCCTGCCAGACATAGGCCAGCGCAACTGGCCCCCCCGCTGTCACCGCCACAACAAGTGACCCAAGCGCGATCCAGCGCATCAGACCGGCCCCCAGCCCCAGGGCGGCAAGCACGATCAGCGCCGCCGCCGCGATCCCTCGGCCAACAGCCAGGGAATCCGCCGCGGGGTGCAGGGCGCCAAGATAGCCCAAGACAATTGCCAACACGGTCAAAACCATCGCAACACCAAGGGCGACGCGGACCAACTTCATCTAGACATCCCTTGCACGGAAACACGCATGCCATCTCCTTGCGCCGGCGGACCGGCGGGTGCAAGGGCTTGGGGGTGGGGCGGCACGCCGCAGGCCGGGCTGGACCTGCATCAGCACGACCGGTGCGCGACTTTTGGCCGGAAAGGACGGGCGGGCCGTCCGTCCCGAAGTTGCCTGCCTGCGAAAGTGCCACCCCCCTCCCTCCTCCTCACTCCCCATGCGCCCCTCACCCTTGCACCCCCGCCGCGCGCGGCGTAAGGGGGCGCAAGTTGCGTCAGCCCGGAGGCCCCGATGATCCCGCGCTATTCCCGTCCCGACATGGTGGCGATCTGGTCCCCCGAAACCCGCTTCAAGATCTGGTTCGAGATCGAGGCCCATGCCTGCGACGCGCAAGCCGCCCTTGGCGTGATCCCCAAAGCCAATGCCGAAGCCGTCTGGCGCGCAAAGGACGTGGAATTCAACGTCGCCCGGATTGACGAGATCGAGGCGGTGACCAAGCACGATGTCATCGCTTTCCTGACCCATCTGGCCGAACACATCGGCGCCGATGACGCGCGTTTTGTGCATCAGGGCATGACCTCGTCCGATGTGCTGGACACCACGTTGAACATCCAGCTGGTGCGCGCCGCTGATCTTTTGCTGCAAGGGCTGGACCGGCTGCTTGCAGCCCTGAAGACCCGCGCCTTTGAACACAAGGACACGGTCCGCATTGGGCGCAGTCACGGCATCCATGCCGAGCCGACGACGATGGGCCTGACCTTCGCCCGCTTCTACGCCGAGATGGCGCGCAACCGCGCCCGGCTGGTTGCTGCCCGGGCCGAAGTTGCGACTGGCGCGATTTCAGGCGCGGTCGGCACCTTCGCCAATATCGACCCTGCGGTCGAGGAACATGTCTGCAAGATGCTGGGCCTGACGCCCGAACCGATCAGCACCCAGGTCATCCCCCGCGACCGGCATGCGATGTTCTTTGCGACGCTTGGCGTGATTGCATCCAGCATCGAAAACGTCGCGATCGAGATCCGCCACATGCAGCGCACTGAAGTGCTTGAGGCCGAAGAATTCTTTTCCCCGGGGCAAAAGGGCTCCAGCGCCATGCCGCACAAGCGCAACCCGGTGCTTTCGGAAAACCTGACCGGCCTTGCGCGGCTGGTGCGGATGGCCGTGGTGCCTGCGCTGGAAAACGTGGCGCTTTGGCATGAGCGCGACATCAGCCATTCCAGCGTCGAGCGGATGATCGGGCCGGATACGACAATCACGCTGGATTTCGCGCTCCACCGCCTTGCCGGACTGGTGGAAAAGCTGGTGATCTACCCGGAAAACATGCTGAACAACATGAACAAGTTCAAAGGACTGGTCATGTCGCAGCGCGTGCTTCTGGCGCTGACGCAGGCTGGTGTCAGCCGCGAAGACAGCTACCGGCTGGTGCAACGAAACGCGATGAAGGTCTGGGAAAAGGGCGCTGATTTCAAGACCGAGCTTCTGGCCGATCCTGAAGTGACCGCCGCCCTTTCTCCCGCCGAGATCGAGGAAAAGTTCGATCTTGGCTACCACACCAAGCATGTCGACACGATCTTTGCCCGGGTTTTCGGCAACTGACGCATCCGTGATCAGGTTGCGGCACCCTGCCGCAATTTTTCCGGCTTGAACTGGCGCGGGCCGTGCTACTTTCGGATTGTTACCGAAAGGGCTTTTCATGCGAATGATCCTTGCTGCCAGCCTTGTGGCTCTGCCGCAGCTCGCCTTTGCGGCGATCGGTACGCATGTACACACCATCCAGACCGACGCGACCTTTACCTGCTGACCTGAACCCCAAGGAGGACGACCCATGAAGATCAAGACGACCATCGCCGTGATTGCCCTGACGCTCGCCCCCGGCATCGTCTTTGCCCAGTGCAGCGGAGACAAGATCAAGGCGGAAACCGCGGCCTCGTGCATGCCCGGAGCAACCTGGGATGAAGCAAAGGCCGCCTGCGTCGCCAATCCGACCAGCTAAGCCGGGTGCTGAACTGGCGCGGCTAAGCCCGTGTTAACCTGCGGCTGCGAGGCTTCTGTCTGACCGGAATCGACAGAAAGCCCCGCATGCCGCAGGATTTGATCCCCTTTGCCCGTATCACCCCTGAACGCCGGTCTGTGGCGGTTCCTTCCGGGGTCGGCCTTCGGCCGGTGTTGACCTCCAGGCAGAAGGCAGCCGTCATCGTCCGGTATCTGCTGACCGAAGGCGCTACCATTCCCCTTGCCACGCTTCCCGAGCACATGCAGGCGGCATTGGCCGAACAGATGGGCAAGATGCGCCTGATCGACCGCACCACGCTGGATGAGGTGGTGGCAGAATTTCTGGCCGAACTGGAATCAGTCGGCCTGTCCTTCCCCGGCGGCATCGAAGGCGCGCTGTCGATGATGGATGGCCATATATCGCAGTCGGCAGCGTCACGGCTGCGCCGCATGGCTTCGGCATCGTCCAAGGTTGACCCTTGGGAACGGATTACCGCCCTGCCAGTGGACCGCCTGCTGCCGATCCTTGCCGATGAGGCGGTTGAGGTGGGGGCGGTCATGCTGTCGAAGTTGCCTGTCGCCAAGGCCGCCGAGATCCTTGGACGCCTGCCCGGCGAACGCGCCCGCCGCGTGGCCTATGCCGTGTCGATGACCGGCAAGGTCGATCCCGAAACCGTGCGCCGGATCGGCGCGGCGCTGCTGGCCGAACTTGACAACCAGCCCCCCCGCGCCTTTGACACCGGGCCGGTGGAACGGGTGGGGGCCATTCTCAACATCTCGCCCGCGCTGACCCGCGAAGACGTGCTGCAAGGGCTGGAGGCCGAAGATGCCGATTTCGCCGCCGAAGTGCGCCGCGCGATCTTTACCTTCATCCACATCCCGGCTCGCCTGAACCCCCGGGATGCACCAAAGATCACCCGCCTTGTCGAACAGCCGCTGCTTGTCACTGCCCTTGCCGCAGCACAGGGCAAGCCGGGGCTGGAAGAGGCGGCGGAATTCCTGCTGGCCAATATCTCTCAACGGCTGGCCGAGGGTTTGCGAGAGGAAATGGCGACCCGTGGCAAGATCAAGGACAAGGATGGCGAAGAGGCAATGACCGCAATCATCAGCGCCATCCGCTCTTTGGAGGCCAGTTCCGAGATTACCTTGATCCAGCCTGAGGACGATTGAGCCGCACAATGGGCGCACCCTGTCCGAAGCGGGTCTGGCAAAGGGGCCGGAGGTGCCGGGAATCGACCGCACTGCGTGCAATGGGCAGTACTGCACAAGGTGAGTTCCCGGATGCCCGACGCCAGATTGGCAAGGGGTGATCGACGCTCGATTTTGGCAAGAACTGCGTTTTCCGGCTCTGGAAAAGTGATCTGGCACCCCGAAATCCAGAGATTTCCGTGGTGCAGGTCGAAGGGCCTTTCGGCGAAGTCCGGGTCGCCGCCCCCCCTTGCGGCGGCAGGCGGCGCGGCCTAGTTTGCGGCCGATGTCAGCGCTCCCAGCCCCTTTGCCCGGCGCCACCGTAACGCGTGGCGTGCTGCTCATGATCCTTGCGATCCTGCTGTTCACGGCAATGGACGCCACGGCCAAAGGGTTGATCGAGCGTTACCCCGCGCCACAGGTTGTCTGGGTGCGCTTTGCGGGACAGCTGGTGATCGTGCTTTTGTTGCTGAACCTGCGCGCACCGGCCCTGCTGCGCACCCGGCATCCTGGCCTGCATCTGGCAAGGTCCGCCTTCCAGCTTGGCGCAACAGGGCTGTTCTTTCTGTCGCTGCCGCATGTCGGTCTGGCGGAAGCGACCGCCCTGACCGATATCAACCCGGTGCTGATCACGCTTGGCGCCGCCCTTTTTCTGGGGGAACGGCTGGGGCCGCGCCGGATTGCCGGGGTTCTGGTGGCGCTGATCGGCGCGCTGATCATTCTGCGGCCCGGACTTGGCGTCTTTTCGCCCTGGGCGCTGCTGCCGCTGGGGGCGGCGGTCTGCTATACCGGCAACGCGCTTCTGACCCGCCATCTTGGGCCAAAAGAACCGGTCTGGACCTCGCTTCTGCATGCCTCGATCTTCGGGACGGTGGTTGCCGCCATTGCCTTGCCTTTTGTCTGGGTGCCGGTCTCTGGCGACGACCTCATGCTTTTCGCCCTTGTGGGCTGCCTTGGCACCGGGGCGCAGCTTTGCATCATCCGCAGTTTTTCGATGACCGAAGCCGCTATCGTTGCCCCCTTTGCCTATCTGGGCATTGTGTTCGCAACCTTCTGGGGGGCGGTGCTTTACGACCAATGGCCTGACCGCTGGACGGTGATTGGCGCGCTTGTGATCGTGGTGGCGGGCCTTTATGTGTGGCGACGCGAAACCAAAGCCGCCCGCAACGCCTGAGGCCGCCCGTCTGACCATGGCCAAATCCGCCGCCTTCAACTTGCGCCACTGGCTGCAAGATCGCGCCCTTCGCGGGCTGATCTGGCTGTTGCTGCGGCTGCCTTACCGGTGGCGGGTGCCGCTGTGCGGTTGGGCGCTGTCGCGGATCATCGCTCCGCTGGCGGGCTACCGGCAACGAATCCGGGACAATCTTGCACTGGTCCTGCCTGACCTGCCCGAGGCAGAGATTCGCCGCATCGTCCTTGCCGTCCCCGACAACGTGGGCCGCACGATCATTGAAATCTACTCTGGGCCTGAATTCGTGGCCCACGCAAAGCGCCACCCCCTGACCGGTGATGGCGTGACGGCGCTGGAAGAGGCGCACAAGGCCGGGCGTCCGGTGATTCTGGTCACCGGGCATTTCGGCAATTACGACGCGAGCCGCGCCGCCCTGATTGCGCGGGGTTACCGGGTTGGCGCGCTTTACATGCCGATGGCAAATCGCCACTTCAACGATCACTACGTTCAAGCCATCTCGGGGATCGGCAAGCCCTTGTTCCCCCGCGGCCGGGCGGGGTTGGCCGATATGGTGCGACATCTGCGGTCGGGCGGCATGCTGGGGCTTCTGGTCGATCAGCACATGAGCCATGGCGAAGAGCTGACCTTCTTCGGCCAAGGCGCGCTGACCGCATTGTCGGCGGCGGAACTTGCCTTGAAGTATGACGCGCTTCTGGTGCCGACCTATGCGGTACGAAAAGCCGACGGTCTGTCCTTTGACATCATCGTGGAGCCGCCAATTCCGCACGGCTCGCCCGAGGCGATGACCCAAGCCTTGAACGACAGCCTTGAGGCACTCGTCCGCCGCCATCTTGACCAATGGTTCTGGATTCACCGGCGCTGGAAAGGGGCAGGCCGCAAGCCCACACGGAACGCCTGACCTTGCGAGTGTTGCGCCTGCGCAGGTTGCCCGCTCAATTCACCCGCGCGGCTGCCAGTATCGCGGCAGGCCCTTCGGTTTGCAGGATCACCGCTCCGGGTTCTTCACCACTGTAGGGGGCTGAAAGTTCCAGCGGCTCTTGCCCTTCCCAATTGCCAAGCCCCTCCCACGAGGTGACAATGTTGTGGTAGGTGATCGTCTTGCCGGCGTTTTCGCCACGTTGGATCAGCACGGTCTCTTTCGGCTTGTAGCGCACAAGCTGCACACGGACCGGGGTATCCAGCGGAAGATCAGCCTCGGCGCGAATGATGATCCGCCCCCCCTCGCGTGAGATGACAAGTTGCACCTCCGGCCTTGTCGCCATGTGGGCGCGCAGCCGATCCGCCGTCTTGTCAGGTGCGAATCCCTCAATCCGGTCCTGCCCGCCGATGATCAGTTGCGGGGTGTAGATCGTGCGGCTGCCCACCGCCTTTGCATAGGCGCGCTGCCGATCGGTGAACTTGGGCTGAGCGAAGACGTCGGCCCAGCCGATGTAGTCCCAATAGTCGACATGCAACGCCAACGGCAGGATTCGCGGGTCTGATGCCAGCATGGCCACGAAATCATCGGCCGGCGGGCAGGAGGAACAACCTTGCGAGGTGTAGAGTTCCACGACCACCACAGGCTCGGCCTCGACCGCGGCTGCAGCGGCCAACCAAAGACCGCAAGCGGCGCTGACGAAATGTCGCATGTCGCGTATCCTGATCCCATGATCCCCGACCGCTGTTATAGGGTTGCCATATCGCCCAAGCCAATCAAGGTTTTGAGAGAGGCCTGACATATCTGCCGAACCGTCGCAATCTAGGGCTGGATTTTCGGCATACAATTGCATACAATGCGCACAACAGACGCCGTTTCCTCAAGGAGCCACCGCATGACCGTCACCGTTGGACATGATCTCAGCCAGACCCGCAAAACCCTGACCGCTGGCGGCAAGACCGTCAGCTATTACTCCATCCCCGCCGCCGAGGCTGCCGGCCTTGGGTCATTTTCGCGCCTTCCCGCAGCGCTGAAAGTGGTGCTGGAAAACATGCTGCGGTTTGAGGATGGCAAGACCGTCACGGTTGACGACATCCGCGCCTTCGCCGAATGGGGCGCCAAAGGCGGCCAGAACCCGCGCGAGATCGCCTATCGCCCGGCCCGCGTTTTGATGCAGGATTTCACCGGCGTTCCGGCTGTGGTTGACCTTGCCGCGATGCGCGACGGGATCAAGGGCCTTGGCGGCGATGCGCAGAAGATCAACCCGCTTGCCCCGGTTGACCTTGTGATCGACCACTCGGTGATGATCGACGAATTCGGCCATCCGCGCGCATTCCAACTGAACGTGGACCGCGAGTATGAGCGCAACATGGAACGCTATGTGTTCCTGAAATGGGGGCAAAAGGCGTTCAACAACTTCCGCGTGGTACCGCCCGGCACCGGCATCTGCCATCAGGTCAACCTTGAATACCTTGCCCAGACCGTCTGGACCGACACCGACCAGAACGGCGAGACCGTTGCCTATCCCGACACTCTTGTCGGCACCGACAGCCACACGACCATGGTCAACGGCCTTGCCGTTCTTGGCTGGGGCGTCGGCGGCATCGAGGCCGAGGCCGCGATGCTCGGCCAGCCCGTGTCCATGCTGATCCCCGAGGTTATCGGCTTCAAGCTGACCGGCACCATGGTCGAAGGCACCACCGCCACCGACCTTGTGCTGAAGGTCGTGCAGATGCTGCGCAAGCACGGCGTCGTGGGCAAGTTCGTCGAGTTTTATGGCGACGGGCTTGATCGTCTGCCGCTGGCTGACCGCGCCACCATCGCCAACATGGCCCCTGAATACGGCGCGACCTGCGGCTTCTTCCCGATCGACGCGGAAACCCTGCGCTACCTGCACATGACCGGCCGTGACGAATCGCGCATCGCCCTTGTCGAGGCCTATGCCAAGGCCAACGGCATGTGGCGCGATGCGGCGTATGACCCGATCTACACCTCCACCCTGCACCTTGACATGGGCAGCATCGTCCCCGCCATCTCTGGCCCGAAGCGCCCGCAGGACTACACCCCGCTGACCGAGGCATCTTCCGGCTTCTATCGCACTGTCTGCGACTATCGCGGCGTTGACGCCAGCGCGCCGGCCAAGGACATGGCCGCCGAAGGCCCGAACCACGCACCTTTGGTTGATGCCCGCAAGTCGGCCGCTGTCGCGGGGCAGGAATACAAACTGCGCGATGGGTCGGTGGTGATTGCCTCGATCACCTCCTGCACCAACACCTCGAACCCCTATGTCATGATCGGCGCCGGCCTTGTCGCGCGCAAAGCCCGCGCGCTTGGCCTGAACCGCAAGCCCTGGGTCAAGACCTCGCTTGCCCCCGGATCACAAGTTGTGAGCGAATATCTGAACGCCGCGGGCCTTCAGGAAGACCTTGATGCCATCGGCTTCAACCTTGTTGGCTACGGCTGCACGACCTGCATCGGAAACTCCGGCCCCTTGCAGCCCGAAATCTCGGCCGCAATTGCCGAAGGCGACCTTGTGGCCACCTCTGTCCTGTCGGGCAACCGCAACTTCGAGGGCCGGATTTCCCCCGACGTGCGCGCCAACTATCTCGCCTCGCCCCCGCTTGTCGTGGCCTATGCGCTGGCGGGTGACATGAACATCGACCTCACGACCGAGCCGCTTGGAACGTCGAAAGACGGCAAGCCGGTCTACCTGAAAGACATCTGGCCAACCAATGCCGAAATCGCGGATCTTGTCCACCAGACCGTGACCCGCGCCGCCTTCCAGAAGAAATATGCCGATGTCTTCAAGGGCGATGAAAAGTGGCAGGCAGTCGAGGTGACGGATTCGGAAACCTACGATTGGCCACCCACTTCGACCTACATCCAGAACCCGCCTTACTTCCGCGGCATGGCCAAGACGCCCGGCACGATCCAGAACATTGCCGGTGCGCGGGTTCTGGCCCTATTGGGTGATATGATCACAACTGACCACATCAGCCCGGCTGGTTCATTCAAGGCCTCAACTCCGGCTGGCAAGTATCTGACAGAGCGGCAAGTTCCGGTATCCGAGTTCAACAGTTATGGCGCCCGGCGCGGCAACCACGAAGTGATGATGCGCGGCACCTTTGCCAATATCCGCATCAAGAACGAGATGCTCGACGGGGTTGAAGGCGGCTACACCATCGGGCCGGATGGCCAGCAGACCTCTATCTTTGAGGCCTCGATGGCCTATCAGGCGGCAGGCACGCCCTTGGTGATCTTTGGCGGCATCGAGTACGGTGCCGGTTCCAGCCGCGACTGGGCGGCCAAAGGCACAGCCCTTCTGGGCGTCAAGGCGGTGATCGCGGAATCGTTTGAGCGGATCCACAGGTCGAACCTGGTCGGCATGGGCGTGATCCCGTTCGAATTCACCGGCGGCGACACCCGCAAGAGCCTTGGCCTGAAGGGCGATGAAGTTGTCAGCATCGAAGGGCTGGCAGGTGATCTGAAGCCGCTCAGCCTTGTGCCTTGCACCATCCGCTATGCCGACGGCTCGGTGAAGACCATCCAGATCAAGTGCCGGATCGATACCGCGATCGAAATTGAGTATGTCGAGAACGGTGGCGTGTTGCACTATGTGCTGCGCGATCTGGCGAAGGCATAAATCCGGAAACAGACTGTTTCCAAAGCCAAAGGCCCGGCACCGCCGGGCCTTTGGGCTTTGTTAGGCTCTGACGTTCAAGGTCCAGTCACCTGAACCCCGAGGTGCGAAATGATCTTGCGAAATCCACGAACAACCACATTGCAAAACCGGCCCGGAAGCCCCCCGAACGGTCTGCTTTCCCGGATGCCCGGAAGCCTTCCGCTTGCTGAACTGCTGGTCGTTGGCGCAATCGGGCTCGGCTTGATGCTCACCTGAAAAGCCGACCCTGCGTCCTGGCCCTACTGCCCCGCCAGCGCCTTTTCGAGTTCCGGCACAAAGCGGTTCTGGTAATCGGTTCCCACCAGTGGCCCGACAAAACGGAACAGAACCGTGCCGTCCCCTGCGATGATGAAGGTCTCTGGTGGGGCGGTCACGCCCCATTCCACCCGGTTGCGGCCATTCGGGTCGGTGGCGACACCGATGAAGGGATTGCCCTCGGCGGCAAGGTAGGCCACGGCCTTCGCGTCATCATCCATCATGTTGACACCTCCGACGCGGACGCCACGTTCTGCCATCTCCATCAACACCGGATGTTCGGCGCGGCACGGCGGACACCAGGTCGCCCAGAAGTTCAGGACCGTCACCTCACCCGTACGCAGCTCGGTGTCCGTCAGGACTGGAATGCCCGGAAGGCCCGTTGCCGGAAGAACAGGAGCAGTGCGCCCGACCAGCACGGACCGAAGTTCACCCGGATTGTCGCGCTGCATGCCAACGTAGAACATGCCCGCCAACCCGGCGAACAGAATCGGCGGCAAGATCATCAACCACTTAGCCATCTGTCTTCCCCTGCCGCGCCTCGACCTCATCCAAGGCCCGCTTGACCCGCGCACGCTGCCAGAACGACAGCGCCACCAGTCCCACGATCAAGACCGCGCTGGCGACGTACGACCCCACTACGGCAACCGCGTAATTCCCAAGATCAGGCATCATCACGCCACCCTTTCCCGCGCCAACAGGGCCGAAAGCCGCCGCGCGCGGATCTCGGTTCGGGTCCGCATCAGGACAAGCGTGATGAAAAGGAAGACAAACCCGGCAATGCAGACCAGCAAGGGAAGCCAGAACACATCCGCCACGTTCTCTTCCTTGTCCAAGGACAGCGAAGCCCCTTGATGCAACCCCTGATTCCAGAAGTTCACCGCATAGCGCGACAGGACCGCAAAGACCGACCCGACAAGGCACAGGATCGAGGTCAGATCAGCCGCAGTATCAGGGTTCTCGACGGCTGCCCAAAGCGCGATATAGCCGAAATAGAACAGCGTCAGGATCAGAAAGGCCGTCAGCCGCGGATCCCACGCCCACCATGTCCCCCACATCGGCTGGCCCCAAAGCGCCCCGGTCACCAGCGCAATCAGCGTGAAGGTCAGCCCTACCGGTGCGGCCGCCTTGGCCGCCAGCGCGCTGACATGGTGGCGCCGCACGATCCAGATCAGGCTGGCCACGAGCATCATCACCCAGGCATTGATCGCCATCATCGCGGCAGGCACATGCAGGTAGATGATCTTGACCGTCGACCCCTGCTTGTAATCATCCGGGGTGAAGAAGAAGCCCCAGACCAACCCGACCAGCAACAGCACCACCGTCAGACCAATCGCCCAAGGCAAAGCCCAGGCCGAGGTCTGCATGAACCGCTTCGGATTGGCATATTCCCAGATCGACATGGCCCCTCGCCTACCGTTTCTTCGCCACAGGCTCAACTCACCATCGCGCGACGCCCTAGCGCAAATTGACGCGGAGCGCCGCCGCCGCCGCAAAAGGCAACAGCGCCGCCGCCCCCAGACTGATCGCGGTCAGCAAGGCAAGCGGGGTGGCCAGCGCCATCCCCTCGGCCCCGCGCCGCACCACCTCGGCCCCGAAGATCAGCGTCGGCACATAAAGTGGCAAGACCAGAAGGCTCAGCAGCAACCCGCCCCGCCGCAGACCAACCACAAGCGCCGCACCAAAAGCCCCGATGACCGACAGCGCCGGCGTGCCAAGAAGCAGGCTTAGCACCAGCCAGCCATAGCCCCCCGCAGGCAGGTTCAGAAACACCGCCAGCCCCGGCGCAAGCAGGGTCAAAGGCAGGCCGGTCACCAGCCAATGCGCCAGTGCCTTGACGGCCACCACTGCCTCCAGCGGGATCGGCGCGGTGGCCAGAAGGTCCAGCGACCCGTCCTCGAAATCCAGCGCGAAAATCCGGTCCAGCGACAAAAGACAGGCCAGCAGCGCGCCGACCCACAGGATGCCGGGGGCAATGCGCGCCAGCGTGCCGCCTTCTGGCCCCACCCCCAACGGCACAAGGACCGACAACAGGAAGAAGAACGCAAGCCCCAGCCCGAAGCCCCCCCCCGACCGCATGGCCAGCCGCAGATCGCGTAGAAGAAGCGCCTTCATGCCCGCCCGACCACGACGCACCGCTGCATCTGCTCTTTTCCCAAATACTCCCGCCGGAGGCTTCCCCGGCATCCCGACGCGCGCGCCATCATGCAAAAGCCTCGTCAAAGCCGTCGCGTGCCATGGTCCGGGTGCGGAACGGGGCAAGGTCCAGCGTCTCAGCCTCAGGCAGGGCCAGATCGACATGGGTGGCGATCACCGCCAGCCCACCCCCTGCCAGATGCTGCCGCACCACCCCGGCAAACAGGGCCACCGATGCGGTATCAAGGCTGACGGTCGGCTCATCCAAAAGCCAGACCGGCCGCCCGGTAACCAACAGCCGCGCCAGACCAAGGCGGCGCTTCTGGCCTGCCGAAAGCTCGGCCGCGCGGCGGGGGGCAAGATTGGCCACGTCCATTCTGGTCATCGCATCTGCCACCGACCCCACCCCGTGAACCGAGGCCCAGAACGCCAGATTCTCCTGCACGGTGAGGGTGGATTTGAGCCCGTCGGCATGGGCGCCGTAAGCGGCGGCTTCAGGCGGCAGGGAAATGGATCCGGCCACGGCGGGCTGCAATCCGGCAAGGGTGCGCAGAAGCGTGGTCTTGCCAGACCCGTTCGGCCCGCGCAGGATCAGCGCCTGACCCGCCCCGACGGCAAAGCCAAGCCCCTGCAAGACGGTCACCCCGCCCCGCGCCACCGCCAGATTTTCAACCCAGATCTCCATCACACAAGCCCTATCCGATGCGGCTTCCGGCGAAAAGGGCCATGGCTTTCAGGGGCCAGCGACCCTATGTCTTCCCCGTTCAAAGGAGAGACCCGATGCAGACCATTCCCTTCGGCCGCACCGGCCGCACAACCACCCGCCTCGGCTTTGGCGCATGGGCCATTGGCGGCACTTGGGGCGAGGTCAGTCTGGAAGACGCCAAGGCCACGCTTCACGCAGCCTTGGATGCCGGCATGACCTTCATCGACACGGCCGATGTCTATGGCGACGGGCGGTCCGAACGGATCATCCGTGAGGTGCTGGCCGAACGGCCCGGCGAGCGGCCCTTTGTTGCCACCAAGGCAGGTCGGCGGCTGGACCCGCATGTGGCAGAAGCCTACACCGGCACCGCGCTGGAGGGGTTCATTGACCGGTCGCTTCTGAATTTGGGGGTAGAAAGGCTGGATCTGGTGCAACTGCACTGCCCGCCGACCCCGGTCTATTCAAACCCCGAGGTGTTCGCAGCCCTTGAGGCGATCAAGGCCAAGGGCAAGATCGCCGATTATGGCGTCTCGGTCGAGACAGTCGAAGAGGCGCGCAGCGCGATCCGCCAGCCGGGTGTGGTGTCGGTGCAGATCATCTACAACCTGTTCCGAATGAAACCGGCAGAAGTCTTTTTCCCCGAAGCCAAAGCGAATAACATCGCCATTATCGCGCGTGTGCCGCTTGCGTCAGGCCTTCTGACCGGAAAAATGTCCAAAGACAGCCAATTCGCCGCCGACGACCATCGCAGCTTCAATCGCAATGGCGAAGCTTTCGACAAGGGGGAGACCTTCTCGGGCGTGCCTTTCGACGTGGCGCTTGCGGCGGTCGAGGAGTTGCGTTTGCTGGTGCCGGAAGGTGCGACGATGGCGGCTTTCGCCCTGCGCTGGATCTTGATGGAGGACGCAGTGACCGTGGTCATTCCGGGCGCGAAGTCCCCGGCGCAGGCGCGCGCCAATGCGGTTGCCGCCGACATGGTACCCTTGTCACAGGACGTGATGGAAGCCGCGCGCGAGGTTTATGCAAGGACCATTGCCCCCCATGTCGCGCATCTTTGGTAACGGGCCAGATTCCTTCCATGGAATCTGCAAAGGTTTTCAATACCTCTTGCGCCCTACTCCACCGGCAGAAGGGCGACGGCCACGCGCCGCCCTTCGCCCAGAAGCACGTTGTAAGTGCGGCAGGCCGTAGGGGAGGCCATGACCTCTACCCCGATCCCCTGCTCTTCCAGCGCCAGACGAAACGCCTTTGGCACATGCGCGATGCTGGCCCCGGTGCCGACGAACAGCACGTCGATCCGGCCCAGAAGGCTAAGCGGTGCGGCGGTGTCGTCGTAACCGCCCCAGGGGCCAGCGTCCCATGGGGTGATCAGGCAGGCCCCGCGCAGCACATGTCCGGCCACACGGAAAAACCCCGGGCCGTACCCTTCAACGGCTTTCGCCGTTCCATAGCTGACTTCGGTCAGGCGCATGTCAGGCATCTACGTTGGCAAACTCGCCCTTGTCAGACTTGTTCGGCTTGTCGCCCCGGTCAAGCCCGATGAACAGCACAAGGTTCTTGGCCACAAAGACTGAAGAATAGGTGCCAAGGATCACGCCGAAGAAGATGGCAAACGCAAAGCCCCGGATCACGTCACCGCCAAAGATCAGCATGGCCCCCAGCGCAACCAAGGTGGTGACAGAGGTCATCAGGGTCCGGCTGAGGGTTTCGTTGACCGACAGGTTCATCACGTCACGCAAGGGCATCGACTTGTATTTCAACAGGTTTTCGCGCAACCGGTCAAAGACGACCACGGTGTCGTTGATCGAGTAGCCAAGGATCGTCAGCAGCGCCGCCACGATGGCAAGGTCAAACTTGATCTGGAAGATCGCGAAGACACCGATGGTGATGAAGATGTCATGGATCAGCGCCACAAGGCTGCCGACCGCGAACTGCCATTCAAAGCGCAGCCAGATATAGACCATGATCGCCAGCGATGCCGCCACCATCGCCGCGATGGCTTTCCAGATCAGCTC
Organism: Tabrizicola sp.; assembly: GCF_030373185.1. Lineage (GTDB taxonomy): Bacteria > Pseudomonadota > Alphaproteobacteria > Rhodobacterales > Rhodobacteraceae > Tabrizicola. The sequence goes on along the minus strand of NZ_JAUCZH010000001.1, from coordinate 146,153 downwards.
GCCCGAGACTTTCGGGCCGACCGATTCAACCGACGGAAAGGTGATCGACGGGGCCACGGTCTTAAGTTGTTCTTCGACCAGCAGGATCGTTTCGGGCGTCACCGCCTCTTGCCCGTCTTGCGGCGCGATGCGGACCTGCGCGACATATTGATCGTCGCGGAAGCTGGGGTCGAACACCTCGGTGATCGCGACATCACCAAGGTCCATCCCGGACAAGGCCGCGCGGTAGGCGGCCACATTGACCGGCTCGGCCGCTTCGGTGCGGATCGTGGTTCCGCCCCGGAAGTCGATTCCGAAATTCAGGCCCATGACGATCCATGCAACGATGGCAAGGACGCTCAGCAGCATGGAGCCGCCGAAGGTGACCCACTGATAGCGAAAGAAGTTGATGTTGGTCTTTTCGGGCGCAAGGCGAAAACGGAATGCCATGATGTTCCCCTCAGACCACGACGGTTGCGGGCTTGCGCCAGCGATACCAGGTTTCGACGATGATCCGCGTGACGAACAGCGCGGTAAAGACCGAGGTGATGATCCCGATCCCAAGCGTGATTGCAAAGCCGCGCACCGGGCCAGCCCCCACGGTAAAGAGGACCGTCGCGGTGATGAATGTGGTGATGTTGGCGTCGATGATCGCGCTCATCGCCTTTTCATAGCCAAGCTCGATCGCCCGGCCGGGGTTCTTGTTCTGGCGCAATTCCTCGCGGATGCGTTCGAAGACCAGCACGTTGGCGTCAACCGCCATACCGATGGTCAGCACGATGCCCGCGATGCCCGGCAGGGTCAGCGTGCCGCCAATGGTGGACAGGGCAGCAAAGATCAGCGCGATGTTCACGGCAAGCGCGATATTGGCAAAGACGCCAAAAAGCCCATAGCCGGCAATCATGTAGATCGCCACCGCGGCCCCCGCGACCAGTGCCGCCACCTTGCCCGCCGCAATGGAATCAGCCCCGAGTTCCGGGCCGACCGTGCGTTCTTCCAGAAACTCCATCTCGGCTGGCAGCGCACCTGCGCGCAGCAGGACGGCAAGTTGGGTGCTGTCTTCCACGGTGAAGCTGCCGGTGATGATGCCCGACCCACCCGGGATATGGCTCTGGATCACCGGGGCCGAGATCACCTCGTTGTCAAGGATGATGGCAAAGGGGGCGCCGATGTTGGTGGCGGTGTAGTCACCGAATTTGCGCGCGCCGGCTGTATCAAACCGGAAGCTCACGGCTGGCTGGCCGTTCTGGTCGAACGAAGGTTGGGCATCCACCAACGCCTCGCCGGAAACGACGGGCGTTTCTTCGACGATGTAGTAAAGGTCCGGCTGGTCGAGCGACGGCAACAGAAGGTTGCGCGGGCCGGGGTTCGCCCCGGCATCGGTGGTGCGGCCAACCACGGCGTTGAAGGTCAACTTCGCGGTGGTGCCGATCAGGGCCTTCAGTTCCGACGCCGACCCGATTCCAGGCACCTGGATCAGGATGCGGTCTTCACCCTGACGCTGGATCGTGGGTTCGCGGGTGCCGACCTCATCCACCCGGCGGCGGATGATTTCCAGCGACTGCTGCAAGGTGCGCCCGTCGGTGGCCTGCTTTTCCGCCTCGGACAGTTGGACAACGATGTCATTGCCCTCGGCCGTCACGTCAATCGTGCTTTGCCCCGCCCCGGTCAGGGAAACCACCGAGCTGCCAAGACCGCGCACGGCCTCCAGCGCGGCGGCCATGCCTTCGGGGTTGGTGATCGTGACCCGCAGCACGCCATCTGGCGACGGCGCCCGGCGCACCGCGCCAACCTGATCGCGCAGGTCGCGCAAGGCGTCGCGCACATCCGGCCACATGGCATCAATCCGCGCCTTGTAGACGTCTTCCACCCGGACCTCGGCCAGAAGATGCGCCCCGCCGCGCAGGTCAAGCCCAAGGTTCACCAGCGCCGAGGGCAGGAAGTCCGGCCATTCCGCGCGGGCTGCCTCTTGGGCGGGCGTGGCATTGCCGCCTGCGGCCTCGATCGCCGCAAGGGCATCATTATGCCGCTCTACCGGCCCGTAGAACAGGTTCGGAACAGCGGCGACGATACCCCAGACACAGACGATCAGGACAAGGACGCGCTTCCACAGCGGCATGGGTTGCATGGGTCAGGCTCAGCTTGCGGCTGGTTCGGTCTTGTTCAAGACCGAGGTGATCGTGCTTTTGACCACCTTGACCTTCACGCCGTCGGCGATGTCGACTTCGACCATCCCGTCTTCCTGCACCTTGGACACCTTGCCCACGATCCCGCCAGCGGTCACGATCTGATCGCCACGGCGCAGGGCTTCCAGCATGGCGCGATGTTCCTTCATCCGCTTCTGCTGCGGACGGATCAGCAGAAAGTAGAAGATCACGAAGATCAGGATGATCGGCAGGAACTGCGCGAAGGCTGCACCGGCCGAAGGCGCACCGGCGGCTTGGGCGAAGGCGGGGGAGACGAACATGGGCATCCTTTCCTGCGGGCCGGACTTTTCCGGCTGATCGTTGACATTCGCGGGGTCAGGCCCGGCGATTGTCGGCTGATGTAAGGCCTTTCGCGGCGCATTGCCAGAGGGCGCGCGACTTTCCCGCCTTGGCTGCACCTTTCCCCCTGCCGCGATATCGGGCATAGAGCGATCCGACACCTCAGAGTGAGACCCGCCATGCACGACATCCGCTTCATCCGCGAAAACCCCGCCGCTTTTGACGCGGCCCTTTCCCGTCGCGGGCTGGCGCCGCTGTCGGCGGAACTTCTGGCCATTGATGAGGCGCGGAGGGCAAAGATCCTTGCCGCCGAAACCGCAGCGGCCGCACAGAACGCGGCCTCGAAAGAGGTGGGCGCGGCAAAGGCGCGCGGCGACGGTGCCGAGTTTGAACGCCTGCGGGCGCTGGTGGCCGAAAAGAAGGCCGAAGGCGCGCGGCTGACGGAGGAGGCCGGGGCCGAGGATGCCCGCCTGCGTGATGCGCTGTCGCGGATCGCGAACCTGCCGCTTGACGAAGTGCCTGTCGGCAAGGACGAGACCGAGAACGTCGAAATCCGCCGCTGGGGCAACCCCCGCGCGCTGGACTTCAAACCTTTGGAACATTTCGACATTCCAGCCGCCAAGGGTGGGCTTGATTTCCAGACGGCAGCGAAACTGTCGGGCAGCCGCTTTGTCGTTTTGCGCGGTGCCATGGCCCGCGTCCACCGGGCGCTGGCGCAGTTCATGCTGGATCTGCACACCACCGAACACGGGCTGGCCGAGACCTGGACCCCGGTTCTGGTCAAGGAAGAGGCGATGTTCGGCACCAACCAACTGCCGAAATTTGCCGAGGACAGCTACCAGACGACCAACGGCTGGTGGCTGATCCCTACCTCCGAGGTCACGCTGACCAACTCGGTCGCGGGCGACATTCTGGACGAGGCCGCGCTGCCGATCCGCCTGACCGCGCATACCCATTGCTTCAGGTCCGAAGCGGGGTCGGCGGGCAAGGACACCACCGGCATGCTCCGCCAGCACCAGTTCGAGAAGGTGGAGATGGTCACGATCTGCACCCCGGAAACCGCGCTGGCCGAACATGAGCGGATGACGAAATGCGCCCAGGCCGTGCTGGAGCGGCTGGGCCTGCCCTACCGGACCATCGTCCTTTGCACCGGAGACATGGGATTCGGCGCGCAGAAGACCCATGATCTGGAGGTCTGGCTGCCGGGCCAGAACACCTATCGCGAGATTTCCAGCGTTTCCACCTGCGGCCAGTTCCAGGCCCGGCGGATGAACGCGCGCTATCGTCCTGCGGGGGGAAAGCCTGAATTCGTGGCAACGCTGAACGGATCCGGCCTTGCCGTCGGTCGCTGCCTGATTGCCGTGCTGGAGAACGGCCAGCAGGCGGATGGGTCGGTGACGCTGCCTGCGGTACTGCACCCCTATCTTGGCGGCAAGACGCAGGTAGCCCCCGACGGGCAATTGGTCTGATCGGCGTCGGGGCGCGTAAAAGAAGCATGATGAAAACAAACGCTCTTGTCCTGCTGATCGTCACGCTGGCTTTTGGCGTCGCCCCGTTCATTACGCCGCCATTCACCGGTTACGACCCCGGCCTGTTCCCGGTCAGGATCGAGCGGCCCTCGATACAGCCCGCAGGATATGCCTTCGCGATCTGGAGCGTGATCTACCTTTGGCTGATCTCGCATGCGGTCTTCGGGCTGTGGAAACGGGCGGAAAACCCGGCATGGGATGCGGTGCGCCTGCCCCTGTCGGTCGCGGTCGGGGTGGGGGCGGTCTGGCTGTGGATTGCCGGGCAAAGTGCCATCTGGGGGACGGTGACTATCTGGATCATGGCCGCAGGGGCGATCTTGGCCTTCCTGCGCGCCGACCCTGCCGTTGACCGCTGGGTGCTGTCTGGCCCGACAGCCATCTTCGCGGGTTGGCTTTCGGCGGCCGCCGCCGTTTCAACCGGGGTGCTGGTCGCGGGCTATGGCTGGCTTGGCGACACCGGGTCGGCCGCAGCGATGCTGGCACTGGTCCTTGGCATTGCCGTGACCGTGCAGATGCGCCGCCCACTGATGCCGGTTTACGGGCTGACGGTGATCTGGGCGCTGGTCGGGGTGATCGCGGCCAACGCCAGCGCAAATCTGACGGTCGCGGTGCTGGCCGGATCGGGCATTGCTGTGATGGCTGTCACCCTCTGGGCGAACCGCAAGGCCTAACGCTTAAGGCTTTCCCGCCCCTTGCCCTCGATATGCTTGCGCAGGCGCGAGGGGGTGTGGAACTTCTGGTCCTTGAACGGGTTTTTCGTCGACTGGCTGCGGAAGAACAGCCGGATCGGCGTGCCGGGCATGTCGAAATGGTCGCGCAAGCCGTTGACCAGATAGCGCTTGTAGCTTTCCGGCAGTTCATCAGGACGTGAGCACATGATGACAAACCCCGGGGGCCGGGTCTTGACCTGAGAGATGTAGCGCAGCTTGATCCGGTGGCCGCCGGGGGCTGGCGGCGGGTGCGCCTCGGTCATCGCTCCAAGCCAGGTGTTCAGCCTTGCGGTCGGGATGCGGCAGTTCCAGACGTCATGCGCCTTCCTGATCGCGTCGTGCAACCGGTCAAGGCCACGGCCCGTCTTGGCGCTGACGGTAACCAGCGGCGCGCCACGAAGCTGCGGCAGCAGCCGGTCGAACATTTCCTTCAGTTCGGCCAGCTTTTCCTGCTTTTCGTCCTCAAGATCCCACTTGTTGACCGCAACCACGACCGCGCGGCCCTCTGTCTCGGCAAAGTCGGCGATGCGCAGATCCTGCACCTCGAACGGGATTTCCACGTCCAGAAGCACGACCACCACCTCGGCAAAGCGCACCGCGCGAATGCCGTCCGACACCGACAGCTTTTCCAGCTTTTCCGTGATCCGGGCCTTCTTGCGCATGCCCGCCGTGTCAAAGATGCGGATCGGCGTGCCTTGCCAATCGGCCCGGACGGAAATCGCGTCGCGGGTGATCCCGGCTTCCGGGCCGGTCAGAAGGCGATCATAGCCAAGGATCTTGTTGATCAGCGTGGACTTGCCCGCATTCGGTCGCCCGATCACCGCGATTTGCAGCGGTTTCTTGACTGTCGGGTAATGCGCGGTTTCATCGGCATCAAGTTCCGCCTCTTCTTCGGACAGATCGAGGTCGACCTCGGGCGCATTTTCGGCCTCACGCTCGGCAAACTCACCTTCCAGCGGCTTCAGTTCCCGGTAAAGGTCATCCATCCCTTCGCCATGTTCGGCGGAAATGCGGATGGGTTCGCCAAGGCCAAGGCTGTAGGCCTCCAGCGCGCCGGCGTCGCCCGCCTTGCCTTCGGCCTTGTTCACGGCAAGGAACACCCGGGCGTTCTTCTTGCGAAGGATATCAGCGAATACCTCATCCGTGGGGGTGACGCCGACCCGGCCGTCGATGACGAACAGGCAGGCATCGGCCATTTCGACCGCGCGTTCGGTCAGACGGCGCATGCGGCCCTGAAGGCTGTCGTCGGTGACCTCCTCCAGCCCGGCCGTGTCAATGACGGTAAAGCGCATGTCAAAGAGCTTGGCATCGCCTTCGCGCAAATCCCGCGTCACGCCGGGCTGGTCATCGACCAGCGCCAGCTTGCGCCCGACAAGGCGGTTGAAGAGCGTCGACTTGCCCACATTGGGGCGGCCCACGATGGCGAGGGTAAAGCTCATGGTTCAGGTCCGGCAATGGCGAAGCGGTTGCCATACACGGGTTAGGCCCTAGCGGAAAGCGTGAAGTTGCCCGTTGCCGCCCACGACATACAACACCCCGCCCGCGACCGCCGGCTGCGCGGCAGCACCGCCGGGAACCTCGGTCGAATGGGTCAGGCTGCCGTCGGTCGGGTCGAAGGCGCGCAAGAGACCGTCAGACGAGGCTACCATGACCCGGCCACCAGCAAGCACCGGACCGTAATGGGCAAAGATCGCTTTGCGACGCTTGACCTTTTCCTTGGTGAAATAGGGCATCTCGACAGACCAGATCACCTCGCCCGTGGCGGCATCAAGGCGCACCAGTTCCGCCTGATCGTTCACCAGGAAGATCGATCCGCCCGCCACGGCCACCGGACCAAGCGCGCCCTCGCCCGCCGACCATATCGGATCACCCGACGAGGCCGAGATGGCCACCGTGCGCCCGGCGGCGGTGCCGGCATAGATCACCTTGCCATCGATCACGGCATCGCCGGTCACGTCGGCCGCGTAGGCGTAGGCCCGGCCCAGACGCTTGCCCGCAATCGAGGACTGCCAGATCTTCGTGCCGCCACCGATCTTGAGAACAGCCATCAGATCACCCGCATTTGTCGGGAAGATCACCGCGCGGTCACCGATGCTTGGGGCTGCGGACCCGACATAGCCAGTGGTGCCGGGGGTTCCGACAACCTGCCAGATCACCTTGCCATCGGCCGAGTTGATTGCCCATGCGGACCCATCCCTGCCGCTGACATAGACCGCCGCGCCATCGGTTGCCGGGGCGCCCGAGACCGGGGCATCAAGGCGCTGACGCCACAGGACCGCGCCTGACGCCGCATCCATCGCCACAACCTCACCGTAGCCGGTTGCGGCGATCAGCCGGTCACCGTCAATCGCGAGACCACCGCCCGACACACCTCCGCCCGCATCGAATGCGGCCGTAAGGTCGACGGACCAAAGGCTTCCACCCCCGGTCGAGGTGGCCGTCACGGTCGCGCCCGCATCCAGCGTGAAGATGCGCCCGCCTGATACCACAGGGGCCGCAGAGATCCGGTTCTTGCGGCTGCTGCCGGCCCCGATATTTGCCGTCCAGACGCGGGCCGGGGCAGCGCTCAGTGCGGAATGGGGCATCAGATGGCGCGAATTTCCGGCGCGGTGGGTCCAGTCGCCCGAGGAGGTCGCGGCAGGCAATACGATCGGCAGGCTGACATTCTCCGCCTTGGGCGGAGCAACCGGTGCAGGTTCCCCTTCGACCGGAACGCTGTCTTCCAGCGCCACCCGGACCGGAAAACGTTCCCCTTGCAGGATTACCTCACGCTGGCCGCAGGCAGCCAGAAGCGCCACAAGCCCGGCACCTGCCGCCACCCTGCCCATATTCCGCCGGATCGTCATGCCTGCCACCTGAAGCCTTTCCCTTGCGCCATATCCACGCCTCAACCCGACGAACTGTCAGACAGCGAGCCGCCCAGCGCCGTGACCATCTGGCCCAGCCGGGCGCGCAACTGGCCCGATGATTCCTGATCCTGAATGACCCTGATCATCGCGGAGATGGCTTCGTCCGTCTTGCCTTCCTCGACCAGAAGGTAGGCCAGTTGTTCTTCGGCAAGCGTCCGGTAGGGACGCCCGGCTGCCGCGACAGGCTGAAGCGCAGCGCGCCGGTCCGCGATTGGCATTTCTGCGCCGCCAACCAGCACGCGGCGCAGCACCGCCAGATCGCGGTAGCTGACCGGAAGCCGCGAATCCCCGGCCACGCTATCAAGCGCCGCCAGGGTCGCCGCCCGGTCTTCATCGGGGTCGGATGCAAGGATCAATTGCAAAAGCGCGGTCTGTTCGCCATCTGCCGTGATCGCGGACAAGGCCGCGCGGCGTTCTTCCGGCGTCCCGGTATCGAGGGCATCGATGATCGCGTCTCCAAAGCCCTGAGCCCGTGCTTCGGCGCGCGACTTCGACCATTCGCTCCAGGCAGCACCACCGACCAGTGCTACGACGACGACACCGCCGATCCAGCCATATTTGCGAAACAGGCCAAAAAGCCGATCCCGGCGCACCTCTTCGGTGACTTCTTCGATGAAACTGTCGGGATTGCTCAACGCTCTGGCCCCTGTGCCTTGCCTCTGTCTTCGGTTTTCCTTGTCTTACAGGCAAAGGCCGCAGGTTGCCAAGCCCTGCCCGGCCCAAGAGCCGCGTCAGGCGCAGTTCCCGGCGCGTTTCGACCGGGTTCGCGAAGCTTGGCTATCCGGGCCGTTTCATTCGGCTTGGCGCAGGCGCGGGTCAGGCCGCCTCCCCGGCGGGTTCAGCCTCTTCTTCTTCGGCGGACTGGCGTTCCCACATGGCGGCATAACGACCCTTGCGAGCCAGAAGTTCTTCATGCCGGCCCTGTTCGACAATCCGGCCTTCTTCCAGCACGATGATCTGGTCGGCATCGGCAATGGTGGACAGCCGATGCGCGATCATGATCACGCTGCGCCCCTGCCCCATGTCGCGCAAGGATTCCTGGATCGACCGTTCCGTCTGGGTGTCCAGCGCGCTTGTCGCTTCGTCCAGCACCAGAATTGGAGGATCTTTCAGCAAGGTCCGGGCAATGCCCACCCGCTGCTTTTCGCCGCCCGAAAGTTTCAGGCCGCGTTCACCGACAACCGTGTCATAGCCCTGCGGCAGGCTGGCCACAAAGTCATGGATCTTTGCCGCCCGCGCCGCTGCCTCGATCTCCTCACGGCTGGCCCCGGCGCGGCCATAGGCGATGTTGTAATATACCGTGTCGTTGAACAGCACGGTATCCTGCGGCACCACCCCGATTGCCTGATGCAACGAGCTTTGCGTCACATCCCGGATATCCTGCCCGTCAATTCGGATCGCGCCTTCGGTGACATCGTAAAACCGGAACAACAGCCGCCCGATGGTGGATTTGCCAGACCCGGAGGTGCCGACCAGCGCCACCCGCTGCCCCGGCCCGACGCGAAAGCTGATCCCTTTAAGGATCTCGCGCTCGGCCTCATAGTTGAAGCGCACGTTGTCAAAGCTGATCTCGCCCCCGGCCACGGCAAGGGGTTTGGCGTCCGGCGCGTCGGTCACTTCGGCGGGCTGGCCCAGAAGGCCGAACATCTCGCCCATATCGACCAGCGCCTGCCGGATTTCGCGGTAGACGGTGCCAAGGAAGTTCAAGGGCATGGTGATCTGGATCATGTAGGCGTTGACCATCACGAAATCGCCCACGGTCAGGGTGCCTGCCTGCACGCCCAGGGCGCTCATCACCATGACGATGACAAGGCCCGAGGTGATCAGGAACGACTGCCCGATGTTCAGGAAACTGAGCGAAAGCCCGGTCTTGACCGCCGCCGTTTCATACTGCCGCATCGCACCGTCATAACGGTCCGCCTCGCGCAGTTCGGCGTTGAAATACTTCACGGTTTCGAAATTCAACAGACTGTCGATCGCCTTCTGGTTGGCGTCGGTGTCCTGATCGTTCATCTCGCGCCGGAGCTTCACCCGCCATTCGGTGACCTTGAAGGTGAAGGCCACATAAAGCGCGATGGTGACGATGACGACGGCGGCATATTCCCAGCCGAAGACCAGCGCGAAGATGACCGAGACCATGGTCAGTTCAAGGATAAGGGGGCCGATGGAAAACAACAGGAAGCGCAACAGGAAGTCGACGCCCTTGACCCCGCGTTCGATGATCCGGCTAAGGCCGCCCGTCTTGCGCGTGATGTGATAGCGCAGGGAAAGCCGGTGAATATGGGTGAAGGTCTCGATCGCCAGACGCCGGATCGCGCGCTGGCCGACCCGGACAAAGACCGCATCCCGCAACTCGCCGAACACAACCGCGCCCAGTCGCGCCAGACCGTAAGCCACCACCAGCCCCGCCGCCCCAAGGCCAAGCATCATCCCCGCATCCGGAGTGACACCTGACAGCCTGTCCACCGCCAGCTTGTAGATCCACGGCGTCGTCACCGACACCAGCTTGGCCGCAAGCAGAAAGACAAGCGCCAGCACCACCCGCCGCTTTACCCAAGGTTGCCCTTCGGGCCACAGGTAGGGGGCAACACGACGCAGGGTGGATATCCCTGACGCAGGATTTGCGGGGATATCGGCAGAAGTAGCAGTGGATCGGCGCATCATGTCATCCCGGAAAAGCCACCGCATTCCGGGCGTTGCGGATCGGCTTTGATTAGGCTAGGTTTATTTCAAGACTTCTTGAATAGTTGAACGATGGAACAAAGTAAAGTCCTCACCGCCCTGTCGGCCCTGGCGCATGAGACGCGGCTGGACCTGATCCGCTTGCTTATGCCCCAAGGCGAAGCAGGTATGCCCGCCGGTCAGATTGCGCAAGCCCTTGGCCTTGCCGCACCGCGCCTGTCGTTCCACCTTTCGGCACTGGAGCAAGCGGGTCTCTTGCGGTCACGCAAGGTTGCGAGGAACGTGATCTACAGCGTTGATGCCTCCGGACTTGGGCGGACGATCTCCTACCTGCTGAACGATTGCTGCCGCGACCACCCCGAAGTGCTGGCCGCCTGCGCCCATGGAAGAAGCCATTCGCATGGCAGTCAAGGCGATGGTGACGCCCCAACCTCTGGCACCGAAAAGACCTGACCGGGATAGATCAGGTCAGGATCCCTGATCTTGTCGCGATTGGCCTCGAAGACCTGAATATACATGACGCCGTCGCCGTAGCGTTCCTGTGCGATCCCCCAAAGCGTGAAACCGGGCTGGACCGTCACCGTCACCGGACGCGCCACTGTCGGAGAGGTTTCAGCCAAAGCGGCCGATTCGCCGGCTGCGGGTTCTGCCGCAATTGGTTCTGGCGCATCTGTGGCGGCAGCGGTCTCGACGACAGCGGTCTCGGCAGCTGCGGGCGCTTCTGCGATTGCGGTTTCGGTTGCCGCTGCATCGGGGATTTCGGCGGCGACTTCTGCTGTCGGCTCGACCGGCGTTTCGGATGTGATGGCTTCGCCTGCAACTTCGGCCCCAGCAGCCCCAGCTTCAGCAACTTCAGCTTCGGTTGCAGCGGTTTCGGTCCCAGCGGTTTCGGTCCCAGCGTCCGCAACCTGCGCTGCGGGATCGGATACCTGCGCAGATTCTGGCTGCGCCTCGGCAGATGGTTCTGACGTGGGAAGTGCTTGCCCCGAGGCCGCCGCCAGCGCCTCCAGCGTTTCGCGTTTGAACGGCGTCTCGAACCGAGAGATGACCTTGCCCGTATCGTCCAACTGGTCCGCGCGCAGGGTGTAGATGCCCGGGGGCGTTTCGCCCAGCGTTGCCAGCCAACGCCCGTCAGGTGGCACCGTCGCGGTCGCCTTCTCGGCGTTGTCGACATAAAGCCGCAAGGACGCCCCTGCCGCACCACGACCACCAACCTGCACGGCACCTTCGGGCGAATAGGCGATTGTGTCGATCATCACATTGCCCATCATCGCCGGATCGACCGGCGCATCGTCCTGCAAGACGACCGCGCCAGACTCGGTAAGGAGAAGCGCGGCAGGCGGGGCTGCCGGTTCCGCTTCCTCTGGCGCAATGGCCCCGGCGGAGGGCTCAGCCAGCGCCAGTTCCGGCCCCTTGATCGGGGCCAGTGCCACCATTTCGGGCGAGACGATCACCTCGCCACCGGGCGGCGTCATCGCCAGCCACAGCAAGCTTGGCTGGTCATTCGGCGCCAACGTGAACAGGATCGCGAATTCTCCCGATGGGCTGGCATCGCCGGACGCAACGGCAGTTCCGTCCACCAGCACCTCCACCCGGGCTGCGGGGACCGCAAGCCCCGCCACAACCGCCTCGCCATCCGGTGCCACACGCCAGGTGTCAATCTTTGGCAATTCCAGAGAAGACGCCTCCGGCGCTGCCTCGGCGACCTCAGAAACGCTTTCTTCGACTGGCGCATCCTCGGTTGTCGCGGTTTCGGCAACATCGGCTGGTGCTTTGCCGGCATCAACTTCAGTCGGTGGCGCCACGGCTTCAGCCCCAGGCTCCACGGTTTCAGTGGCAGGCACCACGGCAGTTTCGGCTACCGGCGGCACATCGGCGGGCCGGGTCGCCTGCCAGCCCAGATAGCCCAGCCCGGCAGCGACAATTCCAGCAAATCCGACGATCACAACCCGCGTCCCCGGGTTCCAGCTCTTCCAGACAGACATCCACTTCTCCCCTGCCGCGCGGTTGTCGCCCGTGCGGCTTTCCTTGTGGACAGGAATCTTTATATCTGCACGCAAAGCAACCGTTTTCGGGGCAAAACATGACCAACTCGTCCATCTGCGTCTTCTGTGGCTCGCGTTCGGGGCGGCGCACGGCCCATGCCGAGGCCGCCCGCAGCCTTGGCGCAACCATAGCGAGCAATGGCTGGCGGCTGGTCTATGGCGCAGGCGATGTAGGACTGATGGGCGAAGTGGCGCGGGCGGCGATTCAGGCCGGGGCCAAGACACTGGGCGTGATCCCCGTGCATCTGCTTGCGCGGGAAAAAGGCAAGCGCGACCTGTCAACGCTGGTGATCACCGAGGACATGCATGAACGCAAGAAAGTGATGTTCATGAACTCGGACGCAGTGGTGGTGCTGCCGGGGGGGGCCGGGTCACTTGACGAGTTTTTCGAGGTGCTGACCTGGGCGCAGATCGGGCTGCATGGCAAACCGATCTTCCTTCTGGATGTCGATGGCTACTGGCAACCGCTGCTCGCGCTGATCGACCATGTGATCGCCGAAGGGTTTGCCGATGTCTCGTTGCGCGGGCATTTCACTGTAGCACCGGATGTGGCGGGGCTGGAGGCCGCCCTTCTGGCACGGCTGGCCCCATAGGAAAGGCCGCCGCATCGCCTGCGACGGCCCTTTTTCCGTTATCTTTGTGGCTGTGGCCGAGGCTTACAGCTTGGCGGCAACAGCTTCCCAGTTGACCAGCTTTTCCAGGAAGTTGGTCAGATAGGCCGGGCGCTTGTTGCGGAAGTCGATGTAGTAGCTGTGTTCCCACACGTCGCAGCCCAGAAGCGCGGTCTGGCCAAAGCACAGAGGGTTCACGCCGTTTTCGGTCTTGGTGACCTTCAGGCTGCCGTCCTTGTCCTTCACCAGCCACGCCCAGCCCGAACCGAACTGACCGGCACCAGCGGCGGCGAAATCTTCCTTGAACTTGGCGACCGACCCGAAGGCCTCGGTCAGCGCACTTTCGAGCGCGCCCGGCATCTTCTTGTCTTCGCCCGGCCCCATCACCTCCCAGAAAAGGTTGTGGTTCCAGTGCTGGCTCGCGTTGTTGAAGATGCCGTTCTGCGCCACGGCGCCGGACTGATAGGTGCCGCGAACGATGTCTTCCAGCGACTTCGCTTCCCACTCGGTCCCGGCGATCAGCTTGTTGCCATTGTCGACATAGGCCTTGTGGTGCAGGTCGTGGTGGTATTCCAGCGTCTCTTTCGACATGCCCAGAGAGGCCAGTGCGTCATGCGCATAGGGAAGATCGGGAAGGGTGAAGGCCATTGGCTTGCTCCTAACAAGGTATTGAAGAGATCACATGGAATAAGAGGTCTCGCGGCGGGAAGGTCAACCCCGCCGCGGCCGCAGACCAGCTTTATGGCAGGATATGCCATGAGGATTGCGGCAGCCGCCGGGCGCGGAAAGCCACCGTCCGTCCGCAATTGGCTTTTAGCCGAGCTCGCTGCCCGGCGTCGCCGAATGACTGAGAAGACCCATCACATAGCCAGCAACCGACCGGAAGCACACCAGAGTATAGCCGCCATCCTGCTGCCAGAACGCTGCGGGAACCTGAGCGGTGCGGCTGCGCCGCAACTCGCCCGGGGCAAGACGGTCCAGATCGGTGGGTGACAGCTTGCTCAGGACATCAGCGGCCTTGTCGCCTTCGATGCGGAACACCGCCCGCGCGTCGGACACATCAACGGCCAGATGGTGTTCACCCGCCAAGGCCTTGGCCAGCGCGGCCAGAGCCGTTGGAACCTCGGCGTAAGGCATCACCAGTAGGTATTCATCGGGGCTCATCCAGCCACAGGCACGGTCACCCGAAACCTCGATCCGGCGTTGAGCCGGCACCTTGGTGCCAACAGCTGCCTTGATGGCCTTGTCCAATACCTTCAAATCCTTGGCGCGCAAAGCTACCATGCCAACGGGGCCAATTTCGCGGACTTCGGCAAAGCCGTTGAAAGCCACGCCACCCAGTGCGGATACCGGATCAGACATTCTGCTTCTCCCCGTCCTTGTCATAGAACACCGCATCGCGCACCCGCGCTTTGACCGTGCCGCCGCTGACCGTGTTGAACTCCACCACCTCGCCCATGCGCTGCGGGCCGTGGTGCAAAAGGCCCATGGCAATGCCGCGCTTCAGGGTAGGGGAATAGTAGGTCGAGGTGACCCGCCCTTGGGTGTTGCGCTGGCCGTTGCCGTTCACACCTTCGGCGACGATATAGCTGCCATCTGGGATGACAGATCCGTCAAGCGTTTCAAATCCCACCAGTTTCCAGCGCTCCGGGCTGGCAAGGAAGCTGCGTTCCTGACCGCGTTTGCCAAGGAAATCGGCCTTCTTCTTGGAAATCGCCCAATCAAGACCAAGGTCTTGCGGAATGACCGTGCCGTCGGTTTCGTCCCCGATCATGATAAAGCCCTTCTCGGCACGCATGATGTGAAGACATTCCGTCCCGTAAGGCATTGCGCCCAAAGCCTTTCCGGCCTCCATGCACGCTTCCCAGAAGGCCGCGCCGTGGCTGGCGGGGACGGCGATTTCGTAGCTGAGCTCGCCCGAGAAGCTGATCCGGTAGGCCCGGACGGGAAAGCCGCCAAGGGTGCCGTCGGCCCATTGCATGAAGGGCAGCGCCTCTTTGGAAACATCCATCCCACCAAGGACTTGCAGCAGTTTCCTTGCGTTCGGGCCAACCACGGCGACTTGTGCGTATTGTTCGGTGACATTGGCGGTGTAGACCTGCCAATCCCACCATTCGCACTGAAGCCAATCCTCCATCCAGGCATGGATACGGTCAGCACCACCAGATGTTGTGTGGCACAACCAGGTGTCTTCGTCGATCCGCGCGACCACGCCGTCATCGGACAGAAAACCCTGTTCGTTGCACATCAGGCCGTAGCGGCACCTGCCTACCGGTAGTGTGCTCATCACGCCGGTATACATCATGTCGAGGAACTTGCCCGCATCCGGCCCTTTGACGATGATCTTGCCAAGGGTCGAGGCGTCAAGCAGGCCAAGGTTGGACCGGGTGTTCAGAACCTCACGATGGACCGCCTGTTCGTGGGTTTCGCCCGCGCGGGGGAAGCAGTAGGGGCGACGCCAGAGGCCGACGGGTTCGAAGTAAGCCCCTGATTGCTCATGGCTTTCATGCATCGGCGTGCGCCGAAGCGGCTGGAAGATCTCACCGCGCGATTCACCGGCCAGCGCACCAAGGGTGACAGGCGTGTAGGGCGGGCGGAAGGTGGTGGTGCCGACTTGGGGAATCTCTTGACCCAAGGCGTCAGCAAGAACGCCGAGTCCGTTGATGTTGCTGAGCTTTCCCTGATCCGTCGCCATGCCAAGCGTCGTATACCGCTTGGTGTGTTCGACCGATTGATAGCCTTCCCGTGCGGCAAGCTGCACGTCAGACACCTTCACGTCGTTCTGGTAATCCAGCCACATCTTTGACCGCAGCGTGATCGGTGCGCCTTGTGGCATGACCCAGATCGGCGGGATTTCGACGCTGGTTTTCACCGTCTTTGTCACGTCTTCCTTGCGTCTTCCTTTCGTCTCTACGCGCGCAGAGATGCCGGTTGACGCAACGGCCTCCAGAATGGCGGGAAGATCGAGCAGGCCAGCAGCCGCCCCCACGACCGAAACCATGGCGCTGCCGTCGTGGTTCAGCGGTGGGCGGGCCGGATCGGGAACGAAGGCCGAGATGGTTTCATCCCACAGAAGCTTGCCGCCACAATGGCTCCACAGGTGGACGACGGGCGACCAGCCGCCCGACATGGCGACGGCGTCACAGCTGACTTCCTCCAGCACCGCGCCTTCGCCGGCCTGCGCGCAGACCGCAACGCCGGTCACCCGCTTGCCGCCCTTTACCTTTGCAATCGCGCGCCCGGTCAGCACACGGATGCCCGCAGCGCGGGCGGCTTCGGGCAAGGCACCATCGGCGGTGTCACGGGCGTCAAGGATCACCGGCACTTCCAGCCCCGCCGCTTTCAGCGCGAGTGCGGTCTGATAGGCGGAATCGTTGTTGGTCACGACGACGGTCCGGTCACCCGGGGACACGGCATGGTTCACTACAAAGTCGCGCACGGCCCCCGCCAGCATGACGCCGGGAAGATCATTGCCGGCAAAGGACAGCGGGCGTTCGATCGCCCCGGTCGCGGTGATGATCTTGCCTGCCCGGATGCGCCAGAGCCGGTGCTTGGGGCGGCCATCGCCGGGGGTGTGGTCTGCAACGCGCTCATCAGCCAGCACATAGCCGTGGTCATAGACCCCTGCCCCCGTGGTCCGGGTGCGGATGGTCACATTGTCCATCGCGCGAAGATCGGCTTCGGCCTTGGCGAGCCAGTCTTCGACGGATATGCCTTCCACCGTTGTCTCGTCCACCGGGCTGCGGCCGCCAAGCTGCGGCGCCTGTTCCAGCAGGATGACGCGGGCGCCATCCTGTGCCGCCGCACGCGCAGCCAGAAGCCCCGCGACACCCGCGCCGACAACCAGCACATCGCAAAAGGCATAGGCCTGTTCGTAGCGGTCGGCGTCACCTGTCGTCGGGGCTTTGCCAAGCCCGGCCGAGTGGCGGATGATCGGCTCGAACACATGTTTCCAGAACGGGCGCGGATGGATGAAGGTCTTGTAATAGAACCCCGCCGGCAGGAAGCGCGAGACGTAGTTGTTCACCACGCCCACATCGAATTCGAGCGACGGCCAATGGTTCTGGCTGCTGGCCTCCAACCCGTCGAAAACCTCGGTCATGGTGGTGCGCTGGTTCGGCTCCAGCCGCGCGCCTGACCCAAGGTTCACCAAGGCGTTCGGCTCTTCCGGCCCCGAGGCAACAATGCCGCGCGGGCGGTGATACTTGAAGCTGCGCCCGACAAGCATCTGGTCATTGGCCAGAAGGGCCGAAGCCAGCGTGTCGCCATGATAGCCCTTCATCCGCTTGCCGTTGAAGGAAATTTCGACTGCGGCGGTCCGGTCGATCAGACGGCCGCCCTTGGCAAGACGCGTGCTCATTTCGTGGCCTTCCAGTCCGGCTGCCAATCGGGTCGGCGCGCCTGAATTTTCGCGATGATGTCGGCGGGGGGTTCAGAGACCTGCGCGGGGTAGGTTCCGAACACCTCCAGCGTGGCGGTGCAGCGGGCGGCAAGGAACCACTTGCCGCAGCCGTAGCTGTGGCGCCAGCGTTCGAAATGCACGCCCTTGGGGTTCTTGCGGGCGAACATGTAGGCTTCGAATTCCTCGGGCGAGGCACCGGGGCCGAAGCGCTTCAGATGCGCCTCATAGCCGGGGGAAAGTTCGGTCTCGTCGGCCATCACGCCGCAATAGGGGCATTCAAGGGTCAGCATGAGGTTGCTCCGTTGCGTTGCGTGGCCGACTGGGCGGGATGTGGAGACGGCATCAATGCGCCACCCCTGCCGCCACCGATTCGTCGATGAACCGGCCTTCCTTGAAGCGCCACATGTTGAATTCGGCGGCCAGTGGCCCGGGTTCGCCCTTGGCCATCAGTTCGGCCATCGCCCAGCCCGAGCCGGGGATCGCCTTGAAGCCGCCGGTACCCCAGCCGCAGTTGATGAAGCAGTTGCCAAGCGGGGTCTTGGAGATCAGGGGCGAGCGGTCGCCGGTCATGTCGACGATGCCGCCCCATTGGCGCAGCATTTTCAGGCGGCTGATGATCGGGAAGGTTTCCACCAGCGCGCGCAGGGTTTCCTCGATGTGGTGGAACGACCCGCGCTGGGTGTAGTTGTTGAAGCCGTCGGTGCCGCCGCCGATCACCATTTCACCCTTGTCGGATTGCGACATGTAGCCGTGGACGGTGTTGGCCATGACGACCACATCCATGCAGGGCTTGATCGGTTCGGACACCAGCGCCTGAAGCGCGACGGCCTCGATCGGGAGGCGGAAGCCGGCCATTTCGGCAAGCTGGCCGGAGTGGCCGGCGACGACCATCCCCAGCTTCTTCGTGCCGATGAAACCCTTGGTGGTGTCAACGCCGGTGACCGCGCCATTTTCGGACCGCACACCTTTGACTTCGCAGTTCTGGATGATGTGCATGCCCATCGCAGAACAGGCGCGCGCGTAGCCCCAGGCCACGGCGTCATGCCGCCCGGTGCCGCCGCGGGCCTGCCAGAGCGCGCCAAGGACGGGGTAGCGGGGGCCGTCGATGTTCAGGATCGGGCAAAGTTCCTTCACCCGCTGGGGGGTGATGAATTCGGTCGCCACCCCTTGCAGGGCGTTGGCGTGCTGGGTGCGCAGGTAGCCGCGCACCTCATGATGGGTCTGGGCCAGCATCATCACACCGCGGGGGCTGAACATGACGTTGTAGTTCAGATCCTGCGACAGGGTTTCATACAAGGACCGCGACTTTTCATAGATCGCGGCCGAGGGGTCTTGCAGGTAGTTCGACCGGATGATCGTGGTGTTGCGACCGGTGTTGCCACCGCCAAGCCAGCCCTTTTCGATGATCGCGACATTGGTGATGCCGAAATTCTTGCCAAGGTAATAGGCGGTGGCCAGACCATGCCCACCCGCACCGACGATGATGACGTCATAGGCGGGCTTCGGCTCGGGCGAGGCCCAGGCGCGTTCCCAGCCCATGTGGTAGCGGACTGCCTCACGGGCGATGGCGAAAACCGAATAGCGCTTCATCGGGGCCTCTTCACGGATAAGCCTGCGCCGGTTGTCCGGCAACCTTCTCTTGGAACGGTTGCGGGTTATAGCCGCACACGGCAGCGGCACAATCGGGAAATTTGCGACATTTGCCAACCTGTCGGAGGACTGCTGCTGCCTCAGGTGTCATTCGGGATAGGGCTGGACTGTTCGAGGGTTGATCCGGGGCCGTTCATGGGCAGAACGTGCAGCGGGCGGGTGCGGGGACTGCGGCTGAATGCCCCTTCCGCGAGGGGGGGGAAACAACTACATCGGGGCCGTGACTGACTGGGTGGGGTCATGGCAGATTGGGCGGGGATCGAGCGATTGATGGCAAATGCAGGTTTCTGGGCGGTTGCGTTGGCGCTGTCGGCTGTGGTGATGGCCGTTTTCGTTACCGCCTTGCGACGCGGGCGCGACGTCGAACTGGCGGCTGCGGCCGATCTGGCGATCTACAAGGACCAACTTGCCGAGATCGAGCGCGACCTGACCCGTGGAACCATCACCGCCGACGAAGCGGCCCGTCTGCGTGACGAAGTGGGCCGGCGGGTTCTGGACGCGGACCGCGCGCGGGCGGGTGGGACGGTGCAGGCGGGCGGTCAGGTAGCCTCGGTCCGCTTGTCCTGGCCTGTCGTTGGCATCCTTGCGGCGTTGGTGCTGGCCGGGTCGATCTACGGCTACTGGCGGATCGGCACGCCCGGCTACCCTGACATGCCGCTTCAGGCGCGGCTTGCCGGGCTGGATGCCGCAATAGCCACGCGCCCGACCCAGGCCGATGAGCTGGCACGGCTGGGCGTCAGTCCCGATGCTGCGGCAGATGCCGGGCTACGGGCGGCCCTAGCCGACGAAACCGACCCTGACCGCTTGCGCGACGACTTTGCCGCTCGGTTCGGCGCGGGAGAGATCCGGGCTGCGGTCCTGACCATGGGGCGGCTGGCCGAAGTGGTCGGCGACCAGATGACTTCGGCCGACCATACCAACAGGGCGATTGCACTGGTGGCCGAAGCGCAGGGATATGTCTCGCCCGAGGCAGAGGATTCCTTGCGCGCGGCCCTTACGCTCGACATCACCAACGAGGTGGCGCGCTATCTGGTGGGCGAGATGTTCCTGCAAGGTGGCCGGTTCGACCAGACTTTCCGCTTCTGGCGCCCGCTTCTGGAAGACGGCAATCCCGCAGCACCCTGGGTTGTGTCGATCCGCGAGCGGATCGAGGCCGTGGCGGGGCTGGCAGGCGTTTCCTACCGGCTGCCCGAAGGGCTTGGCCTGACACCCCGCCCCAGTCCCGGTGCAGGGCCTGGGGCCGGGGATGTGGCTGCCGCCGCCGAGATGGCACCGGAAGACCGGCAGGCGATGATCGAGGGCATGGTGGCACAACTGTCCGACCGGCTGGCGACCGAGGGTGGCGATGTCGAAGACTGGAACCGGCTGATCCGGTCTCTGGCGGTGCTGGAACGGCTGGACGAGGCGCAAACGATCTACGACGAGGCGAAAGAGCGCTTTGCCGGGCGCCCCGCCGAGTTGAGCTTTCTGCGGCTTGCCGCCGTGGAAAGCGGGCTGAAGCCGTGATCCTGCCCGACATCACCGAATTTGCCGCCGCCCTGCCCCCAAACCGGGCGATTGCCGGACTTGACCTTGGGGACAAGACCATCGGGGTTGCGGTCTCGGACCTGCGGCGCATCGTGGCGACCCCGGTCGAGGTGATCCGGCGCGAGAAGTTCACGCTTGATGCCGCAAGACTGCTGGCGCTGCTGGAGGCGCGGGGGGCGGTGGGGATTGTACTGGGCTTGCCCCTGAACATGGACGGATCGACCGGCCCAAGGGTGCAGGCGACCCAGGCCTTTGCGCGCAATCTGGAAAAGCTGACCGCCATGCCGATCAGCTTTTGGGATGAGCGTTTGTCGACAGTTGCGGCAGAAAGAGCACTTCTGGAGGCGGATACGTCACGCAAGCGTCGGAAAGAGGTGATCGATCAGGTGGCGGC
The DNA here is from genome assembly GCF_030373185.1 of Tabrizicola sp. Classification (GTDB taxonomy): domain Bacteria; phylum Pseudomonadota; class Alphaproteobacteria; order Rhodobacterales; family Rhodobacteraceae; genus Tabrizicola. The sequence continues at coordinate 125,229 of NZ_JAUCZH010000001.1, read as the reverse complement.
AGGCTATATCCTGCAAGGCGCGCTGGACCGGTTGGCGCATATCGGGCGGGAGATCGACGATTGAAAGACGACGTCTGGAAGCGCGACGAGATCGCAAGCCCTTGCGTGAAGCTGTGCGTCGTCCATCCCGAGGCGCGGATCTGTGTCGGCTGCTTTCGCACCATCGACGAGATCAGCCAGTGGTCCCGGCTTGGCCATGCCGAACGCGCGGCGGTGATGGCCGAGTTGCCCGGACGCGCGCCAACGCTTGCCAAGCGGCGCGGTGGCCGGATGGCCCGGCTGGAGCGCTGAGCGCGGATTTCCTGCCAACCTTTTCAAATTGAGCGCCTTTGCAGGCGCAGGCCTTGAAGGTCGCCTGCGCGGTTGGGTGACAACTGGCGGGGTGCCGCTTGTCTTCCGCGATGGGGGGTTCACCCCCAAACCCCCAGAGTATTTCCAGAAAGAGCAGATCAGGGCGCGGTGAGCCAGGTCTCCACGTCCGGCAGAAGCGGGCGCAGGTAGGCGATCATCCGGCCTTCGGCTGGGGCGCTGTCACCGGGTTTCCATGCGGCGACGCCGTGCAGGGTGAGACGGTGCAGAAGTGTCGCCTCGCCGGGGCGGGCGGCAAGTTCGATCCGTGGGCAGGTGGCGAAGATCTGGCGGCGGGCGGTCTGGTAGGCGGCGCTCAGGTCGATGTCGCCCCAGCGGTGCGGCGGATGCGGGGCGAGGGCCTCGGTCAGGGCGGCGCGCAGGCTGTGGTGGCTGCCCTCCCACACCGTGAGGGGGGAGGCGGTGGTGTCGTTCAGCGGCAGGCCAAGGATCCAGGCGTGGGGCTCCTTTACCATGCGGGCCTTTTCGGGGCCGATGGGCAGAAGGCCGTCAAGATGGGCAGCGTCGCGGTCGCGGCGGAAGGCGAAGGCGGCGGCGGATTCGTCCGGCGAGGGTTGCGGATAGCCGGGGCGGATGACCGAAAGCTGGGCCGGATGCAGGGGTTCGGGGTGCAGGGGCAGCGCGGACCAGGGGAAGGGCGTGGCCCCGATGCTGCCATCAGGGCCATTGGGCAGGGCATCGACGCCGACAAACCATGTGCCACCGCAGCGCCATGGGTCGGTGCTGGAGGCGAGCGTTGCACAGGCCGCGGTGCGGGCGGCATCGGCCCAGTCGCGGATCGCCGGGTGGGAGGGGATGCGTTGCCAGCCGGTCTTTGCCAAAGCGGCCCCTACCACCCCAGAACCTTGCGCAGCATGTTGAGCGCCACCAGCGTCAGAAAGATCGCAAAGGCGCGTTTCAGGGGTTTGGGGTTCATCGCATGCGCGAGGCGAACGCCAAGCGGCGTGGTCAGAAGTGTGGTGCCGATGACGACAAGGAAGGCAGGCAGGTTCACCGCGCCGATGCTGTAGGGCGGTGCCTCGGCCACGGGCAGAAGCAGGAACCCCAGCACGGCAGGCACCGCGATCAGAACGCCAAAGCCCGAGGCCGTGGCCACCGCACGGTGGATCGGCATGGCGTAAAGCGTCATCAGCGGCACTCCGAAAGTGCCGCCGCCGATGCCCATCATCGCGGAAAAGAACCCGACCCCGCCGGCAAGGGCGCCGCGCACAGGCTGGCCCGGCATCGTGGATCCAAGACGCCAGCTGTCGCGGCCAAAGGCCATCCACAGGCCAGCCAGCCCAGCCAAAGCCCCGAAGACCGCCTGAAGGGTCAGCGACGACACCCGCGCGGCGACATAGGTGCCGATTGCGGCCGAGATCACCAGCATTGGCCCCCAGTCCTTCAGCACCTGCCAGTCAACCGCGCCCTTGCGGTTGTGCGAGGAAACCGACCGGAGCGAGGTGATCACGATGGTGGCAAGCGAGGTCGCGACGCAGACCTGCATCAGCTGCGCCCCGCCATAGCCCAGATGCGCGAAGGCGTAGAAGAAAGCGGGGACCAGCACGATCCCGCCGCCCACACCCAAAAGCCCGCCGATCACCCCGGCAAACCCGCCGATCACCAGAAGTGCTGCGACCATGGGCAGAAGCGTGGAAAGTTCGGGCATCGGGTCACCTGCGTCCTGTTCGTGCCGACATAGCTCGACGGACGGACCTGCGCCAGAGGTCAAGGGGGCTGGTCAAGGCGGGCGCCAAACTGTAATTCCGGGGTTTCGCGCCCGGGCCTGCGGCCTTGTGTGCCGGCTGCTGCGCCGTTTTACGTTCCTGAAGGTATCCCGATGACAGACCGAATTCTGCGTCCCGCGCTTGTGTTGGGGTTGCTCTCTTCAATCGGGCCGTTTGCGATCGACATGTATCTGCCGGCCATGCCCATGATCGGCGCGGATCTGGGCGGGTCGGTTCAGGCGATGCAAAGCACGATCACCGCCTATTTCATCGCCTTTGGTCTGGCGCAGCTGATCTACGGGCCATGGGCCGACCGGTCAGGGCGCAAGCCCCCGCTTTATGCCGGGATCGCGGTGTTCATTCTGGGATCTCTGGTCTGCACCTTTGCGCCCACCGTGGAATGGCTTCTGGCGGGGCGTTTCGTGCAGGGGCTGGGCGGGGCTGCGTTGATGGTCGTGCCGCGCGCGATCATCCGGGACATGTATACCGGCCATGCCGCAACGCGGCTGATGGCGGCGGTGATGATGGTGATTTCCGTATCGCCCATGCTGGCCCCCTTGGCGGGGTCGGGCGTGATGGCGGTGCTTGACTGGCGCGCGATCTTCGGGGTGCTGGTCGTGGCGGCCTTTGCCAGCCTGACGATCCTTGCGCTTTTCCAGCCCGAGACCCTTGCCCCGGCAGACCGCCAGCCGCTGAACCTTGGTGTGATGCGGCGCGGGGCGGCGAAGCTGTTCACCGACCCCTTGTTCATGGGGCTGACCTTTCTGGGCGGCTTTGGAATGGCGAGCTTCTTTGTGTTCATCGCCTCGGCCAGCTTTGTCTATACCGGCGATTTCGGCCTGTCGCCCACCGGGTTTTCGCTGGCTTTTGCAATCAATGCGATCGGGTTCTTTGGCGCATCTCAAGCGGCGGGGCCGCTGGGTTTGCGCTATGGGGCCGCGCGGGTGATGGCGGTGGCCTCGGTCGGGTTTGCCGGGTTCACAATCGCCCTTTTTGCGCTGGCACTGGCGGGAGGAGTAAGCCTGCCGGTCTGTGTTGTCGGGCTGTTTCTGGCCAATGCCTGTCTGGGGCTGATCATTCCCACGACCATGGTGATGGCGCTTGACGCGCATGGCGACATTGCCGGACTGGCCTCATCTCTTGGCGGGACATTGCAGATGCTGGCGGGGGGCGTGATGATTGCCGCCGCCGGGCCGTTCTTTGACGGCACGGTCACGCCGATGCTGGGGGCGATTGCGCTGTGCGGCGGGCTGGTGCTGGCGCTGTCGCGGCTGGTGTCGGCGCGTCAGGCGGCGGCGCTGGTCTGAACCTCGGCCAGGGCGGCGTCCAGCACTTCAAGCCCCGCGCCGGGGCGCGAGGCGCCTTCCGACAGCACCCGCCGCCAGCCGCGCGCGCCGGGACGCGCGGTGAACAGGCCGAGCATGTGCCGGGTGATCTGATGCAGCCGTCCGCCGCTGGCGAGATGGTCAGCGATATAGGGGCGCATGGCGTGGACGACGCCAAAGGCATCGGGGGCAAAGCTGTCGCCCCACAGGGCATCGGCCCCGATCAGGGTGGTGGCCGGATCATGATAAGCGGCGCGGCCGATCATCACCCCGTCGAGGCCCGCATCCAGCAAGGCCTTGGCCTGATCCAGCGTGGTGATGCCACCATTGATGCAGATGATCAGGTCGGGGAACAGCTCTTTCATCCGCAGCACAAGGTCATGATCCAGAGGCGGAATCTCACGGTTTTCCTTGGGCGACAGGCCTTGCAGCCAAGCCTTGCGGGCGTGGATGATGATGTGGCGGACCCCGGCCCCGGCGATCGTTTCGATGAACTTGGGGAGGATGGCTTCGGGATCCTGTTCATCCACCCCGATCCGGCATTTCACCGTCACCGGCACATCGGTTTCCGCGATCATCGCCGCCACGCATTCGGCGACAAGTGCCGGGCGTTCCATCAAGACTGCGCCGAAACAGCCCGATTGCACCCGGTCTGACGGGCAGCCGCAGTTGAGATTGATCTCATCATAGCCCCAGGGCCGCGAAAGCCGTACCGCCTGCGCCAGTTCGCCCGGATCCGACCCGCCAAGTTGCAGCGCGACGGGGTGTTCCTGCGCCGAATAATCCAAGAGACGCGGCTTCGGCCCGTGAAGGATGGCGGGGGCTGTGACCATCTCGGTGTAAAGCATCGCGCGGCGGGTCATCTGGCGGTGGAAGAACCGGCAGTGCCGGTCGGTCCAGTCCATCATGGGGGCGACAGAGAGCCGCGCGGCCGTGGTGGCTGCGTTCTTGGGCATTCAGTTTTCTCCTCGGGGGCGCCCGCGATGGGAAAGATCCCTCAGGCCCATCATACGCAAACGATCCCGGGCGTGCCACCCTGCCCCGTATATCGACAGCCTTCCGTCCAGGCGCCCCGGGCTGATGTCCTAAAGCGGCGCGCCAAACCGCACATAGCGGATAGCGCGGCGGTGATAGGTATAGGCAATGTGCAGCACCCCGTCCGCGCCCGGCAGGATCGACGGATAGGACAGCTCGCGGTTCACTCCGGCGGCCGAGTTGTTGGACAGGGCATGGCCCGATCCATCGTCGATCTTGACCAGGATCGGAAAAGTCGCGCCATTGTCTTCGGACAGCGCCAGCACCATCGGGGCGCGGGGAACGCCCCAGATCGCCTTCGGTCCCTCGGTCACCGCCCGCACCTCGGCCTCGCCCTCGATCTCATCGTAAAGCGAGGCGCGGCGGGCGTCGGATTGGGCAGCACTGATCGGGTTCAGGACCATGGCAATACGGCCATCGGCAAGGCGGATCGCCTGAACCGAGGAGTTGTTGTTGGGCAGGTCGGTTGGCTGCGGCGCGCTCCAGGTCAGACCACCGTCGGTGGAAAGGCTGCGCCTGACCCACCGGGCGTAGCGGTCGCGGTAGAAGGCGGGCATCACGCCTTCCTTGGGCGCGACCGGGTTCATGTGGACCGCCCCAAGGCTGTCCGGAACCTCGACCGCTTGCCATGTCTGGCCATGGTCCCGAGAGACCAGCATGACCGCGCTGTCGATATCGCCGGTCCAGCGCCCGGCGCTGGGGGTGATGCAACGAAAGCCGGGCAAAAGCCATTCCCCCGCCGGACCAAGCTGGACGGGCTGGCGGACAAAGACACCGCGAAAGTCTCCAATGCGGCGGGCGGGGCCGAAACTGTCGCCCCCGTCGCGCGACACGCGGGCGACGATCTCGCATTCGTCCTGACGGCCGCCCGGCTGACTGGTGTGAAAAAGCCAGACCGCGCCACCCGGGGCCGTGAACAGAACCGGGTTCTGTTCGGACCTTGCCGGATCATCCGACAGGCGGCGGGCGGCGGTCCAGCCGTCCGGGCCAAGGGTGGACATAAAGACGGAAATATCCCCCATCCCCTCCATCGTGCCGCCGAACCAGACACAGGCAAGGCGACCGTCGGGCAGAAAATGCAGGTTCGCGGCATGATTCTGCACCATGGGCGAGGGGAGGAAGGCATCGGCCCGGCCTGAGGGCGCATGATGCAACCGACCATCCATCGCGGCCTCAACCTCGGCTGTCGACAACTCTCTTTCGGGGAAGGCGGACATTGCAAACCTGTGCGTTTGGGTAGGAGAAGATCATAAGTTGTCAAGTTGCTTGTCAAGAGAGGATCAGCGGCGGAAACAAGGATGAAGCTCAAAATACTCTGTTTTTATTGGCAATATTTTTCCTGCGGGGTCATGGCTATCCGCCAGGGGTCAGTCCAACTTGTCAGGTCAGAAATAACAAGTTGACAGGCCTGTCACACGGCAGTCTGTTTAGACAGAGTGGCGAGGGCCGGGCAACGGCTGCGAAAGCTTTTCGGGAGGAAGACATGGAATACTCAGCGAACAAGGCGCGGACAGGCATCAGCCGCCGCAGCCTGATGCAATTCGGGATCGGTTCAGCCGTGGCGGTTGCGGCCTTTGGCCCCGGCGCGCGAATCGTGATGGCACAAGAGGGCCAGGTCTTGAAGGCGATCAACCCCGCCTTCAATCAGGACTGGTCGCCCCTGCGCGGTGGTGGCGTGCCGTTCCGCTGGAACTCGTTCTGGAACGGCAGCGCGATGTATTTCAACGACAAGGGCGAGATTCAGCCCTATGTCCTGACTGAATGGGCGCCAAACGCCGATTTCACGGTGTGGACCTTGAAGGTCAGCCCGGACGCGAAATTCGCCGATGGTTCGGCGATCACGGCGGCGGACGTCAAGGGCAGCTGGGAGCTGTCGGCGATGCCCTCGACCAAGAACCAGCGGGTCGATCAGGTGCTGTCTGGCGTTGCGGGCTACGGCGCGGTCAAGGACGGTACGGCGACCGACATCTCGGGCATCGTGGCGGGCGAGGGGGAACTTGTCGTGACGCTGGCCGGGCCGGATCCGATCTTCTTCCAGCGGCTTGCCAACCACATCGCGCCGATCGTCAAGGTCTCGGTCGCGCGCGGCGCGGATGGCAACGAGGTTGCGGACTGGTTCCTGGGTGCAAATGGCGCGACCTCGGGGCCATTCATGATGGAAAGCGTCGATCTGGATGCAGGCAGCGTTGTCTGGGTGCCGAACCCGAATTTCTTCGGACCGGCACCAAAGCTGGCGCGGATCGAGCTGACGGCGGTCGAAGACAACGTGACCGCAACGCAGATGCTGAAATCCGGCGAATTTCAGGCGCATACGGAACTTGTCACCTCAACCATGGTGCTGGACCTGGGGGCCGATTTTGCCGGCGGGCCGACGATCCCCACAAGCCAGCACTTCTGGTTCAACGCCACCCGCGCACCGATGGACGACCCCAAGGTCCGCGAGGCGCTGATCCTTGCGGTGGACCGTGACGGGTTGATCAAGGCCAGCTTCCCGGATGGTCCGCACCAGAAGACCGACACGGTGATGAACTCGGTTCCCGGTGAGGATGACGCGGCATTCACGCCCTATCCGTTCGATCCCGAAGCGGCAAAGGCAGCGCTGGCGGCCTCCAGCTACGGCGGGCCGGAGAAGCTGCCGAAGATCATGTTTGTCGGCATCTCCAGCCCGGCGAACGAGGCGGCGGCGCAGTATATTGCGGAACAGTGGCGGCAGAACCTTGGGATTTCGGCTGTGGACATGAAACCGCAGCAGGACCAGTATTCCGGCCCCGACCAGAACGCGATCCAGATCTTCCGCGACGATGTGGGAACCCGGGTTCCGGATGCGCCCAGCTATCTGGCAGGGTCGATTGCTTCAGGGTCGGGCAATGCCCAGGGCAAGATGGGCGGCTACAAGAACGATGCCGTTGACGCCCTGATCGCCGAGGCGCTGGCCCTGCCCGCCGACGACCCGGCCCGCGTCGCCAAGGCGCAGGAAGCGCAGCGGATCTTCCGCGACGACTTCATGTTCATCCCCTGGTACAAGCAGACGATGAGCCGCTGGGCGACCGCGAATGTGACAGGGATGGAAAAGAACCTGGACTGGCAAGTGGTTGCGCCCTGGGCCGTCTCCATCGTCTGACCTGACAACACAATGGCGGGGCGGGGGCTGGTCCCCTGCCCCGTTTTCACCTTTGAAAGCGTCTCATGCTTGCCCATGTCCTTCGCCGTCTGATTGTCTGGGTGCCTTCGGTGCTTCTGGTGATGTTGGGGGTCTATGCGCTGGCCTTTTATGGCGCCGGCGATCCGATCAAGCTGATCTTCCTGCGTGCGCCCGGCGACGTCGCCTATGATCCGGTGAAGATCGAGGCGATCCGGGTCGAAGCCGGGCTGGACCGGCCTTTTCTGGTGCAGTTCTTCAGCTACATCGGAAACCTGCTGCAAGGCAATTTCGGCAACTCGCTGACCTCGGGCCGGTCGGTCTGGGCGATGGTCTCGGCGGCGGCGCCAGTGTCGGGGGCGCTGGGGCTGATGACGATCTTGGTGACCGCGCTGGTCGCGGTGCCGCTGGGGATGGTGGCGGGGCTGCGGCAGAACTCGCGGCTGGATTACTTCATCCTCGGGACGGCGGTGGCCCTGTGGGCGATCCCGGCCTATGTGGCGGGGCCGCTTCTTATGGTGCTTCTGCTGATGGTGCTGCCCGATGGCGCGGTGCCTTATGGCTGGGGCGGCATCTTCAGCGTCAAGCTGATCCTGCCTCTCATCGTGCTGTCGTTCCAGCCCATCGCGCTGATCCTGCGCCAGACGAGGGCGGCGGTGATCGAGGTGATGAGCGAGGATTACGTCAGGACCGCCCGCGCCAAGGGCGTGCCGGAAATCGTCGTGGCCCTGCGCCACATCCTGCGCCCCGTGCTGACGCCGGTGGTCACGCAACTGGGGCTGATCATGATCACCATCGTCAACGGCGCGATCTTCGTCGAACTGGTGTTCGGCCTGCCCGGGCTTGGCCGTCTGACCGTGCAGGCGCTGATCAACAACGATTACCCGGTGATCCTTGCGGTCACGCTGATCGGGTCGTTCCTGGTCATGGCGTCGAACCTGCTGGTCGATCTTCTCTATCCGCTGCTCGACCCCCGCGCAGCTGATGTGAAGGGATCCTGAAATGGCGATGATCGACATCGAGGACCGGCCTTCAAGCCTTTGGCGCGATGCCTGGCGGCGTTTGCGGCGCAACCGTCTGGCGGTGGCGGGGCTGGTGATCATCGCGGCGCTGGTGGTGGTGGCGGTCTTTGGCCCGTGGTTGTCGCCCTATGATTTCCTGTCGCAGAACCTGGATCTGCGGAACCAGCCACCTTCCGCGCAGCACTGGCTGGGAACTGATGACCTTGGCCGCGACGTGATGTCCCGCCTGATCTATGGCGCGCGGACGGCGTTCATGGTGGCGGTGGGTGTGACGGTGGTTGCCGTGCTGATCGGTGTGGTGCTGGGGTCCATCGCGGGGTTTTACGGCGGCTGGTTTGACCGCTTCGTGATGTGGTTCACCGACATCACCATGTCCGTGCCGCAGCTTCTGCTGGTCGTGGTGATCAACGCAAGCCTGAAGCAGCCGATCAGCCTGTGGATGGAAGCGCGCTACATGGAGACGCTGAACCCGATCTGGCGCAACTCGCAGATCATTGATTTCGTTTTGGTTTTCGGGGCGATGGCACTGATCACCTGGCCGCCCTATGCGCGGCTGGTGCGCGCGCAGGTGCTGTCGGTGCGGCGGCGACCCTATGTCACTGCGGCGCGGGCGATGGGGCTGACCAACCGGCTGATCCTGACGCGCTATGTCCTGCCGAACGCGATGGGGCCGCTGATCGTGGCTGTATCTGCGGGGTTGGGGACGGCGATGGTTCTGGAATCGGCGTTTTCCTTCCTTGGCGTGGGGGTCACCCCGCCAACCCCAAGCTGGGGCAACATGATTTCCGACGGCTTGCGCGTCTGGACCAATTATCCGCACCTTCTGGCCGCCCCTGCGGCGGTGCTGGCGGTGGTGACCGTGGCGTTCAACTTCCTTGGCGACGGGCTGAACGACGCACTGAACCCGAAGGGGCAGAAATGACCTTGCTGGAGATCAAGGGCCTGACCATCGACATTGCCCGCGACAGCGGTCCGGCGCGGGTGGTGGACGGCATCGACCTGAGCGTGACGGAAGGCGAAAGCCTTGGCATCGTCGGAGAATCAGGCTGCGGCAAGTCCCTGACCATGATGTCACTGGTCGGCCTGTTGCCGAACCGTATTCGCGCGACGGGGGGTAAGGCGCTGTTTGGCGGGCGCGACCTGCTGAAACTGTCGGCAAAAGAACTGCGGAAGGTGCGGGGGTCGGAAATCGGCTTCATCTTCCAGGATCCGATGACCAGCCTCAACCCGGTGATCCGCGTCGGCGACCAGATCGCCGAGGCGCTGGTCTACCAAAAGGGTATGACCAAGGCAGCGGCGAAGGCGCAGGCGGTGGAACTGCTGGCGCTCGTCGGCATCCCGGCACCGGAGGAGCGGGCAAATGCCTGGCCGCATGAGCTTTCTGGCGGCATGCGCCAGCGGGTGATGATCGCGATGGGGCTGGCGGGCAACCCGAAGATGCTGATCGCGGATGAGCCGACAACGGCCTTGGACGTGACCATCCAGGCGCAGATCGTGGACCTTGTGCGTGAGTTGAAGGACCGGCTGAAAATGTCGGTCGTCTGGATCACCCATGACCTTGCGCTGATCGCCGGTCTCGCCGACCGGATCGCCGTCCTTTACGCGGGAACCGTGGTCGAGGATGCCCCGGTTGAGGCGATCTTTGACCGGCCCACGCATCCCTATACCCGCGCACTTCTTGGGTCATTGCCCACGCTGGCAGGCGCTGCGATGGAGCGGTTGCCTTCGATCCCCGGCACCCCACCCGAACCGGGACGGCGCCCGCCCGGCTGCCCCTTTGCGCCGCGCTGCGGTTTCGTGCAGCCGTCGTGCAGCCAGTCGGTGCCGAAGTTGCAGGCGATGCCGGGCGACAGGCGGCACAAGGTCGCCTGTCCTGTGGTGCTGGAGGGCGTGGCATGACGGCACTTCTGGAAATCCGCGGGCTGGCGAAACGCTATGACATCCGTCTGGGCGCGTTTGGCGAAAAGCAGGCCGTCGTTCGCGCGCTGGACGATTTCACCGCCGATATCATCGAAGGCGAGACGCTGAGCCTTGTCGGCGAATCCGGCTGCGGCAAGTCGACCACGGGGTTCGCCATCCTGAACCTGCAACGCCCCTCGGCCGGGTCGGTGCGCTACAAGGGGCAGGACATCGCAGGCCTTGACGAAGACGCGATGCGCCCTTTGCGGCGTGACTTGCAGATCGTGTTCCAAGACCCCTATTCGACGTTGAACCCAAGGATGACGATCGGCGAGGCTTTGGCGGAACCGATCCGCTTCCATGGCCTTGCCCCGAAAGCGGAAATCCCGGCACGCGTCACGCGGCTTCTGGAAGACGTGGGCATGACACCCCGCTTTGCCAACCGCTACCCGCATGAACTTTCCGGCGGGCAAAGGCAGCGGGTGGCGATTGCCCGCGCGCTGGCCTGTCAGCCCCGGTTCATCGTCTGCGACGAGGCGATCTCGGCGCTTGATGTGTCAGTGCAGGCGCAGATCCTGAACCTGCTTCTGGACCTGCAACAGAAATACGGGCTGACCTATCTTTTCATCGCGCATGATCTGGCGGTGGTGCGGCATATCAGCGACCGGGTCGGCGTGATGTATCTGGGGCGGCTGGCGGAACTGGCGCCGTCTTCGGCCCTGTTCGCCGAGCCGCTGCACCCCTACACCCGCGCGCTTTTGTCAGCGGTGCCAGAACCGAACCCACGCGCGCCACGGAACCGGCAGCGGCTGGTGGGCGAGGTTCCCTCGCCCCTGAACCCGCCGACCGGGTGCCGCTTTCACCCGCGCTGTCCACTGGCGCGCGACATCTGCAAGACCTCGGTTCCCGACTGGCGCGAGGTGGGGCCAAGCCACCACGTCGCCTGCCACGCGGTCACGGGACCGGGACGGACAAACTGGGAAGGACCGGCATGACCCTGCCTATCGGCATCACCATGGGCGACCCGGCAGGGGTCGGACCTGAAATCATCGTCAAGTCTCTGGCGGCAATGTCGCCCGAGGCGCGGCGGGGTTATCGCATCTTCGGCAATGCGGACAGTCTTGCAGCCGCGGAAAAGGTGCTGGGGACGGGACTGGATCTGGCCGCACTTGACCTGCACCAGACCCATATTCCGGGCGGCGTCATCCCCTTCGGCAGGCTTGACGAACGCGGGGGCGAGGCCTGTTTTCGCTTTATCGAGGCTGCCGTGCGGCAGGCCGAGGCGGGCAAGATCGCCGGGATCGTCACCGCCCCGATCAACAAGGCGGCGCTGAACGCGGCGGGGCATCACTACGACGGGCATACCGGCATGCTGGCGGCCCTGACCGGGGCGAAGTCCAGCTTCATGTTGCTGACCTCGGAACGGCTGAACGTGATCCATGTCTCGACCCATGTTTCCTTGAAAGGTGCCATCGACCGGGCGCGAACCGAGCGGATTCTGGCGGCGATCCGAGCCGGGCATCAGCAATTCCTGCGGCTTGGGATGACCCCGCGTATCGCGGTGGCGGGGTTGAACCCGCATTGCGGCGAGGGCGGCCTTTTCGGCGATGAGGATGACACCCAGATCGCCCCGGCGGTTGCCGCCGCCCGGGCCGAGGGGATCGACGCGCACGGCCCGGTGCCTGCGGATACCGTGTTTCACCGCGCCTATGAAGGCGGCTTTGACCTGATCGTCGCGCAGTATCACGACCAGGGGCATATCCCGATCAAGCTGGTGGCCTTCGACACGGCGGTGAACGTCAGCCTTGGCCTGCCGATCGACCGCTGTTCGGTCGATCACGGCACCGCCTTCGACATCGCGGGCAAGGGCATCGCGAAGAACGTCAACCTGGACCATGCGCTTGGCTATGCCCGCCGCATGGCCGCAACCCGGAGACCGACATGATCAGCGGTGTCTTTTGTGCCTCGACGACGCCGCTGAACGCGGACCTGTCGCCCGACCTTGGGGCCTTCACCGCCCATGCCAAGGCGCTGATCGCCGATGGCTGCGACGGGATCGCGCTGCTTGGCACGACAGGCGAGGCGAACTCGTTTTCACTGGCAGAGCGGCGGTCGATCCTTGAGGCTGGCGTGGGGGCCGTGGGGGCCGGGCGGCTGATGCCCGGCACCGGGGTCAACGCCTTGCCGGAAACCGTCGAACTGACCCGCCATGCCCTGTCGCTGGGGGTCACCCGGGTAGTGATGCTGCCGCCCAGCTACTACAAGGGCGTCAGTGACGAGGGCCTGTTTCGCGCCTATGCGCATGTTATTGAAACCATTGGCGATAGCCGTCTTCAGCTGGTTCTCTATCACATCCCGCAAGTGTCCAGCGTACCGATCAGCCATGAGTTGATCGAGCGGCTGGTGACGGCCTTTCCGCAAACGGTGGTGGGCATCAAGGACTCGGCCGGCAAGATCGAGAACATGTCCGCGATGATCGCCCGTTTCCCGGGCTTTGCCGTTCTGGCAGGGGCGGACCCTCTGCTTCTGCCGCTGCTGGGCATGGGCGGTGCGGGCTGCATTACCGCAACCTCCAACCTTGTGGCCGACAGCCTTGCCACGGTCTTTCGCCACCACGCCGACCCCAGCCGCAAGGCCGAGGTAGAGGCGGCGCAGGCGCGGATCAATGCGTTCCGCGACCTCTCCAACTCCTACACCCAGATCCCGGCGATCAAGGCGATGGTCGCCTACCGCCACGGCGCAGCACTCTGGACCCGGACGCGCCCGCCGCTGGTGGGCCTGACCCCCGCCGAACTGGACGATCTGAAACACCGGTTGACCGCCATCGGTGCCAGCGTGAAGGACTTTGCCGCATGACCGACCTCTTTCGCCCCTTGCGTATCCATCAGCCCCGCCGGGTGGAGTTCGGCACCGGCACGGCGGCCGAAGTCGGGGCCTGGGCCAGGGCCGAAGGCTTCCAGCGCGTCCTTGTGCTGACGCAGCGCTCGATGGCCGGGCGCGTGGCAGCGCTTGACCTGCCAGGGGCGGTGTCGGTGTTCGACGGAGTGCAGCCGGAACCCGATACCGACAATCTGGCGCTGGCGCTGGAGGCTGCGAAAGCCGCCGCGCCCGATCTTGTGGTCGGCTTCGGTGGCGGGTCGGTGATGGATCTGGCAAAGCTGGTGACGGTCTTGCGCGGTCCGCAGGTGCTGGCCGAGATCATCGGCCCGAACAGGGTGGCCAGGCGGCAGAACGCACTGGCGCTGGTGCCGACAACCGCCGGAACCGGGTCCGAGGCGGGTATTCGGGCGCTGGTGACAGACGCCGCGACCGGCATGAAGGTGGCGGTCGAAAGCCCGCACCTTCTGGCCGACATGGTGGCGATGGACCCCGGGCTGACCAAGACCCTGCCGCCCGCCGTGACCGCCGCCACCGGCATCGACGCGATGGCGCATTGCGTGGAGGCTTTCACAAACCGCAAGTCGCACCCCCTGATCGACAGCTATGCCGTGATGGGGATCGAGCTTGTCGCCCGCCATCTTCCCCGGGCCGTCGCCGATGGCGCGGATGCCGAGGCACGGGCCGGGCTGTTGCTGGCGGCCTATTACGGCGGCATCTGCCTTGGGCCGGTCAATACCGCCGCAGGGCATGCGCTGGCCTATCCCCTTGGCACGCGGCTGAAGCTGCCGCATGGGCTGGCAAATGCGATCATCTTTCCGCATGTGCTGGCCTTCAACGCCCCGGTTGTGCCGGAAAAGACCGCCCGGATCGCAGGGATGCTGGGTTTGCAGGGTGACCTGCTGACGGCCGCAAGCGCCTGGTGTGCGCGGCTTGGCGTGACGATGCGGCTGCGCGACAATGGCGCCACCGAAGCGCAGCTTGCAGGGTGGGCGGTCGAGGCCCATGCCATCCGCCGCCTGATGGACAACAACCCGCGCGACATGTCGGTCACAGAGGTCGAGGCGATCTATCGCGCGGCTTTCTAGCGCCCCGGATCAGCGCGCCGAAAGATCGAGAAGCCGACCCTCGAACAGGCGATCGCGTGAGCCTGTGACATGGCTCAGCATCGTCTCGCGCGCGGCTTCGGCCTGCCCGGTGCGGATCGCGTCGAAGATGGCGTTATGTTCGTCCAGCACATGATCCAGACCGCCGCGCACCGATTGCAGCGACAGGCCATGGAACTTCATCCCGACAGCGATGTGGTCCTTCAGCGCCCGCATCGACGTTTCAAAATACTGATTGTTCGACGCCGAGGTGATGGCAAGGTGAAATCCGAAATCCGCATCCTCGCGGTGGCTGCGACGTTGGGTGGCATCCCGCAAGAAGCCCAGAAACTTGGCGATCTCGGCCAGTTGCCCCTCGCTGTGGCGGGTGGCGGCCAGGGCAGCGGCGGCAGGCTCGATGGTCAGGCGGAATTCATAGCAGCGTTGCAGGTCGGCAATGGTTTCAACAGGCTGAAAAGCCAGGGACTTCGGCTCGCCCGGAGCGGCGACATAGCTGCCCGACCCCTGACGCGAGATCACCAGCCCCTCGCCACGCAGGCGCTTGAGCGCGGCGCGGATCACCGGGCGCGAGACGTCGAACTGCCGGGCAAGGTCGTTTTCTCCCGGAAGGCGCGCGCCGTCCGGATACTGGCCGTCGATGATGGCCCGGCGCACGCGGTCATGCACGACATCGGCCAGCAACATCGAGCGCGGGGCCGATACAAGGGGCGGGTCGCTGGGGTCAAGCGATGAGGAACCTGTCAGAGGCATGGTTGTCCTTCCTTGCGGTGCGCTGCTTGCCACAACGCCAGAAGCGTGTCTGGCGGCCCGAAGCCACCCGATTTCGTAATAAGCGCAGGAAACCCGGGGCAGTCGAGCGCCTCGCACAGCGGCAGTCCGGGCAGCACCTCACCACGGACGCGCAGCACTCCGACGCCAGCCGCCCGAAGCAGCGCGGCCGCAGTCTCGCCGCCGCATGCAACCAGCGTCGTCAGGCCCCCGACAAGGTCAAGGACACCCTCGGCAAGTCGGGACGACACCTGCGAGGACGCAGCGCCCTGCCCCTGTGTCGCAACGACAAGCAAGTCGGAAAACCCAAGTCGGTCAGGAACGACACCATCGGGGGCCGAAAGGCACAAAAGGTCGCCCTTTCTTGCCAGCAAGTCCACCTGGGCAAGCGTGATCGGGTCGCGCGAGCCGATACAGTAGCCGACCGGTCCCGCAGGCATCGCAGCCACGCCCCCCCCTCGCCCGGGGAAAGACTGGCGGGCCAAGGCCCCCGCAAGGCCACGCGCCCCGACAAGAAGCGTACCCGGCACTGCGGCCTGAACCATGGCATCCAGATCGGCCCCGGTGCGGGCATCCGGCCGGATGACACTTATGTCGCCCGGCAGATCCAGATCAACCGGAATGGGCGCGCCGACACCCTCGCCCTGAAGGCAACCATCAATCACGATCCGGCCAAGATCGGGGATGGCAGGGCAGACCAGAACCCGGGTCGCGCCCGTTACCCCGATCACGCCCAGAACCTCGGCCGAGATCTGCCCTTTCATGCGGGAGTCGATCTTTTTCATCCAGACCGTGTTCGGGCCAGCGTGCGGCTCCAGAGCGCGGGTTGCGGCCTCAGCACGGTTGTGCGCGGTCTCCGGGTCAAGCTCCCGGGTACCAATGTTGACTGACAAGACCTGAGGTTGCTGCGCAAGGGCTTGTGACAGGCTGCCAGCCGAGGTTGCGACCAGGCAATCCATGCCAAGACCCGCAAACGGCGCCACAGAATCCAGGGCTCCGGTCAGGTCGTCCGCGATGATAAAGGTCGCCAGACGAGGCATGATTCCTCCTTGGGCCAAGCTATATGCAGGACATGTAAAGCTGCAATGCATTTGTTACTTGAAGCCAATGGTGTCCCGCCTTGGTCTTGCGGCTCCGCCAGCGGCACCGGCCTTGCGAAAGCGTCGCTTCTGACAGTTCTGGGGGGGCAGCTTCCCCTTGCCCCCTGATACACCATTCGCTTGCCCTCCAGGGATTGACATGATTTGGATCGTTCCATAACAGTATTTGGAACGATCTAAATCGGGGGAATCATGCGCTGGGCATTGGTAGGGGCAAGCACGATCGCGGCGGAACATGTGATTGGCGCGCTTCGGGCTGCGGGCGAAGATGTGGCCCTTGTGCAAAGCTCTACGGTCGCCCGCGCAAGCGAGTTTGCCAAGGCACAGGGGATTGCGGGATATGCCACCGACCTTGGCGCCATCCTTTCCGATGAAGGGATCGGCGCGGTCTACATCTCGTCTACCAATGAAAAGCACCACGCCCAGGCTTTGGCAGCGATCGCGGCAGGCAAGCACGTCTTGTGCGAAAAACCCTTGGCGATGACGGTCGCCGAAGCCAGCGAAATGGTCGCTGCGGCCAAGGCAAGGGGCCTGGTCTTTGCCACCAACCACCACCTGCGCTGTTCGGGCAGCCACCGTGCCGTGCGAGGGCTGATCGCCAGCGGGCAGATCGGGCGGGTCTTGTCGCTGCGACTTTTCCACGCGGTGCATCTGCCGGGCCATTTGCAGGGCTGGCGGATCGACAATCCGGGCGCGGGGGGCGGGGTGATCCCCGACATCACCGTGCACGACGCCGACGTGGCACGGTTCCTGCTGGGCGAAGACCCGGTGTCGGTGGTGGCCGAGATGGTATCTTCCGGCATGGGTCAGGGGGTGGAAGACAGCGTGATGTCGGTCTGGACCATGCCGTCAGGCGCGATGGTGATGGCGCATGAAAGTTTCACGCATCCTTTCGCCGGGTCGGGGCTGGAGGTGCATGGCACCGAAGGCTCGATCTTCGCGACAGGTGTGATGACGCAGCGGCCGGTGGGCGAGATTGTCTTGATGGGAGACAAGGGGCGTGAGGTTGTCCCCTACCCCACCCACAATCTTTACGCCCAGGCGGTGACGGATTTCCTGTCAGCGGTCGCGGGCAAGGGCCGACCGGCGGCGGATGGGCGCGATGGGGTGGCCTCTCTGGCCGTGGCCTTGGCCGTGCGGACGGCGGCGCGGACAGGCGTTCGGCAAGCGGTGGATTACGGGGTGGCGGCATGACCAAGCTGGTTTCCCCTGCCGAGGCTGTGGCGCGCATCACGGATGGGGCGGTGGTCACAGTGTCCTCATCCTCGGCGCTTGGCTGCCCGGATCTGGTGCTGAAGGCGCTGGGGGAACGCTTCCGGGACACTGGCCATCCGCGCGGGCTGACCACGCTGCACCCGATTGCGGCGGGCGACATGTACGGGGTCAAGGGCATCGACTGGATTGCTCAGGACGGTCTTCTGGCGCGGGTGCTGGCGGGGTCTTATCCGTCGGGCAGTTCCAACCTGCCGATGCCGGAAATCTGGAAGATGGTGGTCGAGGACCGGGTGGCCGCCTATAACGTGCCATCGGGCATCATGTTCGACATGCACCGCGAGGCGGCGGCGCGGCGGCCGGGGGTCTTGACCAGGATCGGCCTCCAGACCTTTGTCGATCCGGTCCGCGAGGGTTGCGCGATGAACGATCGGGCCGCCGCTGACCCCATCGTATCACGGGTGGAATTTGGCGGCGAGACATGGCTGCATTTTCCCAACATCTGCCCCGATGTCTGCATCCTGCGCGCCACCACGGCCGATGAACGCGGCAACCTGACCTATGAGCATGAGGGCGCCTATCTGGGTGGCCTCGAGCAGGCGATTGCCACGCGCAATAACGGCGGGGTGGTGATTGCGCAGGTATCGCGCGTGACGGCCAAGGGGTCTTTGCGCCCGCATGATGTGCGGGTGCCGGGGCATCTGGTTGACCTGATCGTTCTGGACCCCGACCAGAAGCAGACCTGCGAGACGGTTTATGATCCGGCAATCTCGGGCCAGATCATGCGGCCTTGGTCAAGCTTTCATCTGGCTGAACATGGGGTCGAAAAGGTCATCGCACGCCGCGCCGCGATGGAGCTGCGGGCCGGGATGACGGCGAACCTTGGCTTCGGGATTTCGGCAATGGTGCCTCGCATCCTGCTGGAAGAAGGCCACCCCGAGGCCGTGACATGGGCCATCGAACAGGGGGCCGTGGGCGGCATGCCGCTGACCGGCTTTGCCTTTGGCTGTGCGTCCAATGCCGATGCCTTCGTGCCAAGCCCGCAGCAGTTTATCTATTTTCAGGGCGCAGGCTTTGACATGGCTTTCCTGTCCTTCATGGAGGTCGATGTTGAAGGCAACGTCAATGTCTCCAAGCTGGGAAAGAAGCCTTATCTGACAGCGGGTTGCGGCGGGTTTGTCGATATCACCGCCCATGCGCGCAAGATCGTGTTTTCTGGCTGGTTCGAGGCGGGGGCAGCGGTCGAATTGACCGCAGGCGGCTTGCGGGTGGCAAGCCCCGGCAAGTTCGCCAAGATGGTTGAGGCGGTGGAGCATGTCACCTTTTCCGGCGCCCGCGCGCGCGAACAGGGGCAAGAGGTGCTTTATGTGACGGAGCGCTGCGTGATCCGGCTGACGGAAAAGGGCCTTGTGGCGACCGAAATCATGCCGGGGATTGATCCGGGTCGTGATATCGTGGCGGCCTCGGGCGGGCGGGTGTCGGTGGCGGAAAACGCTGTAGTCATGCCGCTATCCTTGCTGTCGGAAGGCCCGATGGGGTGGCAGCCATGAGCGGGGTTCGTCTGCATATTGCTGGGGGCGTGGCCGAAATCAGGCTCGACAATCCGGCCAAGCTGAACTGCTTCACGGTGGAGATGCTGGCGCAGATGGCCGGGCATCTGGACCTTGTCGAGGGGCGCACAGAGGTGCGGGCGGTGGTGGTGACGGGCGAAGGCGACCGTGCCTTCTGTTCGGGTGCCGATATCAACGCCTGGGGCGATCTGCCCCCGGTGGAGTTCGCCCGCAATTGGGTGCGGGGCGGGCATCGGCTGTTCGACCGGCTGGCGCGGTTGGGCAAGCCGACGATTGCGGCGTTGAATGGCCATGCCTTCGGGGGCGGGCTGGAACTGGCAGCGGCCTGCGACATCCGGGTGATGGCGCCGGGGGCGACGCTTGCCCTGCCCGAGGCTGGCGTGGGCATCGTGCCGGGCTGGTCGGGAACGCAGCGGCTGGCGCGGTTGCTGCCCGAAGGGGTGGTCAAGGAGATGGCCCTTTTCGGGCGGCGGATCGGGGCCGACCGGGCGCTGGCCTGCGGCTTTGTGGCCGAGGTGGCGGTGGATGCCCGCACGGCGGCCCATGCGATTGCGGGCGGCGTGGCAGTGCTTTCGCCTCGGGCTGTGGAGGTCACCAAGGCAATGATCCATGCCGGGCTGGACGAGGACAGTGCCGCGATGATCGAGGCGCTGGGGTCGGCGGCGATTGCCGCAAGCCCGGACAAGGCCGAGGGTGTCGCCGCCTTCCGCGCCAAGCGCAAACCAGAATTTCCGGGAAACTGATGATGACTGACATGACGGTAATCCCCTCTATCGGTGCGGCGCTTCCTGCGGCGCCGTTCCACGCCCGCCACCTGATCGGCGGCGTCTGGATGGACAGCGCCGATGGAGCGGTCAGCGAGCGGATTTCGCCCTCGCACGGCGTGGTGGTCAGCCGCGCGGCGAAGGGTGGCGCGCCCGAGGCCGAGGCCGCGATTGCGGCGGCGCGGGCGGCCTTTGACGACGGGCGTTGGAGCGGACTGCCGGGCAAGGCGCGGGCGGCGGTGCTGCTTCGTGTGGCCGATCTGATCGAGGCCAATGTGGAGCGGATGGCGCTGCTGGAAACTCTGGAAAGTGGCAAGCCGATCAGCCAATCGCGCGGTGAGGTTGGCGGGGCGGCGGACCTTTGGCGCTATGCGGCCAGCCTTGCGCGGGGGGTGACGGGGGAAAGCCACAACGCGCTTGGGGGCGATATTCTGGCGGTCACTCTCAAAGAACCGATTGGCGTGGTCTCGATCATCACGCCGTGGAATTTTCCGTTCTGGATCCTGAGCCAGAAGCTGCCCTTTGCCCTTGCGGCGGGGTGCTGTTGCGTTGTGAAGCCGTCGGAGCTGACACCCTCGACCACCGTCATTCTGGGCGAGTTGCTGGCCAAGGCCGGGATGCCGGATGGCGTGGTCAACATCGTTCTCGGCTATGGCCAGCCGGTCGGTGCGGTTCTGGCGGCTGACCCAAGGGTGGATATGGTGACCTTCACCGGGTCAACCGGCGTAGGTCGGGCGATTGCGGCGGCGGCAAGCGGCACGCTGAAGAAGGTAGCGCTGGAACTGGGGGGCAAGAACCCTCAGGTCATTTTCCCCGATGCCGATCTGGAGAGTGCGGCGGATGCGGTGGTGTTCGGCGTCTATTTCAACGTCGGCCAGTGCTGCAACTCCAGCAGCCGGATCATCGTGCATGCGGACATTGCCGAGGCATTTACCGCCAAGGTGGTCGCGCTGTCGCGCAAGGTGGGTTTTGGCGATCCCTTGGACCCGGAAACACAGGTGGGCGCGATTGTTACGCCCGAGCATGGGGCGAAGATTGACGGTTATGTTACTGCGGCAAAGGCCGCAGGCGCAAAGGTCGTGCTGGGCGGTGCTGCGCTAAGCGTCCCCGGCCTTGGGGCGCAGTTCTATCAACCGACCGTGGTGACGGGGGTGACCCCCGACATGGCAATTGCGCGGGACGAGGTGTTTGGCCCGGTCCTGACGGTGCTGACCTTCCGCACGCTGGAGGAGGCTCTGGGGCTGGTCAATGACGCCGACTATGGCCTGAGCGCAGGGGTGTGGAGCGAGAATGTCCATACCTGCCTTGCCTTTGCGCGCGGGGCGCAGGCCGGGACGGTCTGGACGAATACCTGGATGGACGGCTTCCCCGAGGTGACCTTCGGGGGCGTCAAGCAATCGGGCCTTGGCCGCGAAATCGGGCGGCAGGGGCTGGAGGAGTTTCTGGAAACCAAATCGCTGGTGATGCGGATCGGCCGCACGCGGGCGATGTGGGTGAAGACGGCCTGACCCCTGACCGGGGCGGGAATGAATGACGACGCAAACCTTAGGGAGGATCTCATGCGTGGTATTGTAGGACGGAAGATGACGATGGTCGCGGCGCTGATGGCCACGACCGGAATGGCCGCCGCTGAAGACGTGGAAGTGCTGCACTGGTGGACCTCGGGCGGCGAGGCTGCTGCCCTGAACGTGCTGAAGGACGACCTTGGCACCAAGTCGATCGGCTGGGTCGACATGCCGGTGGCCGGTGGCGGCGGTGAGGCGGCAATGACCGCTCTGCGCGCCCGGGTCACCGCTGGCAACCCGCCGACGGCCGTGCAGATGCTGGGTTTCGACATCCTTGACTGGGCCGGCGAAGGTGCCTTGGGCGACCTGACCGACGTGGCGGCCGCCGAAGGCTGGGATGCCGTGGTGCCGGTGGCATTGCAGGGCTTCTCGAAATACGACGGCAAGTGGATTGCGGCGCCGGTGAATGTCCACTCCACCAACTGGGTCTGGATCAACAAGGCCGCGCTGGATGCAACCGGCCTTGGCGAGCCGACGACCTGGGAAGAACTGGTCGCCATCCTCGATGCAATGCAGGCCGCCGGGATCACCCCCTTGGCGCATGGCGGGCAGGCCTGGCAGGACGCGACGGTGTTTGATGCGGTTGTCCTCGGCCTTGGCACCGACTTCTACAAGGCCGCCTTCATCGACCTCGACCCTGAGGCGCTTGGCGGCGCGCAGATGGCCGAGGCCTTCGACCGGCTGATCAAGCTCAGCTCTTATGTCGACGAGAACTTCTCGGGCCGCGACTGGAACCTGGCCTCGTCCATGGTGATCAATGGCGAGGCGGGCATGCAGATGATGGGCGACTGGGCCAAGGGTGAGTTCGTGAATGCCGGCAAGGTTCCGGGCGCGGATTTCGTCTGCATCCGCTTCCCCGGCACGCAGGGTGCGGTCACCTTCAACTCCGACCAGTTCGCGATGTTCGGTGTGTCGGGTGAAGGCGCGGTTGCGGCGCAGGGGGCGATGGCCTCGGCGATCATGAACCCGGTGTTCCAGTCGGCGTTCAACGTGGTCAAGGGCTCGGCCCCGGCGCGGACGGACGTGCCGAACGATGCCTTTGACGATTGCGGCAAGAAGGCCATGGCCGACCTTGCGGCGGCCAACGACAGCGGCACGCTCTTCGGGTCGATGGCGCATGGCCATGCCGCCCCGGCCTCGGTCAAGAACGCGACCTATGACGTGATCACGGCGGCCTTCAACGGCGAATATGCCGATGGGACGGCAGCAGCAGCGGCTTTGGCCGACGCGGTTGCAGCTGCGCAGTAACCGTCAACTGGGGGGGCGGCCACGGTCGCCCCTCGCACCAAATTCCTTGAGTAAGGAATTTGTCAAAATCCTTGCTCAAGGATTTTGGCCGCCTGGACCCACGGGAGAACAAACATGGCCACTGACGCCGATTTCCGCACGCGCCTGCAAGACTGGCTGCCGCGCCTTGTGCTTGCACCGTCCTTCGCGGTGACGTTGCTTTTTGTCTACGGCTTCATCCTGTTCACCATCGTGCTGTCCTTCACCGGGTCAAAGATGCTGCCCCGCTTCACCTGGGTGGGGTTCGAGAACTACGAAAAGCTCTTTGCCCTGCCCGCCTGGAACACCGCGATCACCAATATCGCGATCTTTGCCAGCCTTTACATCGTCATATGCACCGTGATCGGCCTGATGCTGGCGATCTTCCTTGACCAGAAGATCCGGGGCGAGGGGATGCTGCGGCCGATCTACCTTTACCCGATGGCGCTGTCGTTCATTGTCACCGGGACGGCGTGGAAGTGGTTCCTTGACCCCGGCATCGGCTTGCAGAACATCATGCGGCAATGGGGGTGGGAAAGTTTCAGCTTCACCTGGATCAAGGACAGCGACATGGCGATCTATACGATCGTGCTGGCGGCTGTCTGGCAGACATCCGGTTTCGTGATGGCGATGTTTCTGGCGGGCCTGCGCGGGATCGACAACGAAATCCTGAAGGCGGCCCAGATCGACGGCGCGTCGAACTGGCAGCTTTACCGGCGGATCGTGATCCCGCTTCTGCGCCCCGCGTTCCTGTCGGCCTTCGTCATCCTGAGCCACCTTGCCATCAAGTCCTATGACCTTGTGGTTGCCCTGACCGGGGGCGGGCCGGGACGCGCGACGGAAATGCCCGCGACCTTCATGTATTCCTACACGTTCACGCGAAACCAGATGGGCATCGGCGCCTCTAGCGCCGTGATCATGCTGATGACCATCGCCGCCATCATGGTCCCCTACCTTTATGCCGAGCTGAAGGAGAAGAAGGCATGAGCGCCGCTTCGCAAGACACCGCTGTCAGCACGGGCCGCGTGACAAGGGCGTTCCTTTACCTCGTGCTGCTGCTGTTCGCCCTGTTCTATCTGTTGCCGCTTTACGTCATGGGCATCAATTCGGTGAAGCCCCTGGCCGAGATCACCGGCGGCAACATGATGGCCCTGCCCTCCACATGGACGCTGGACCCATGGCGCTCTGCCTGGTCCACCGCGCAGATCGGGGTCGAGCCTACGGGGCTGAAGCCCTACTTCCTCAACTCCATACTCATGGTGGTGCCTGCTGTTGTGATCTCGACCATTGTCGGGGCGCTGAACGGCTATGTGCTGACGAAATGGCGGTTCCGGGGCGATACCTGGGTCTTCGGGCTGATGCTGTTTTCCTGCTTCATCCCGTTCCAGATCGTGCTGATCCCGATGGCGGTGGTCCTGGGCAAGCTGGGGTTGGCGGGGTCGGTCTCGGGGCTGGTGCTGGTGCATGTGGTCTACGGGATCGGGTTCACCACGCTTTATTTCCGCAACTACTATGCCAGCTTTCCGACAGAACTGGTGCGGGCCGCAATGATCGACGGGGCGGGGTTCTTCCGCATCTTCTGGCGCATCCTGTTGCCCGTTTCCGGCCCGATCGCTGTCGTCAGCGTGATCTGGCAGTTCACCAATATCTGGAACGACTTCCTGTTCGGAGTCTCGTTCGGCGGCACCTCGCAGCCGATGACCGTGGCCTTGAACAACCTCGTCCAGTCCTCGACCGGCGTGAAGGAGTACAACGTCCACTTCGCGGGCGCGATCCTTGCCGCCCTTCCCACCCTGATCGTCTACATCGTCGCAGGCCGCTACTTCGTGCGCGGGCTGATGGCGGGCAGCGTGAAGGGCTAAGCCGACTGCCGGGCGGCTGGCACCGCCCGACAGTCTTGTTCAACCCAAAGCCCAGCAAAGCACGACAAAGGGCGAACGACTGGAAGGAACGACGAAATGAGGCGATTGTCCATATCGACAACGATGGCACTGATGCTTTCAACCGGGGCGGTTCTGGCCGAACCCTCGGTTGAGGTGATGCACTTCTGGACCTCGGGAGGCGAGGCTGCGGCCCTTGGCGCGGTGCGCGACAAGGTGGTCGCGGGCGGCGTGGCCTGGGCAGATGCACCCATTGCGGGCGGGGGAGGCGACGCCGCCAAGACCGCCTTGCAGGCCCGGATCGCCAGCGGCAACCCGCCGGCGGCGATGCTGATGCTGGGGCAGAACATCCTTGATTGGGCGGCCGAGGGGATGCTGGGCAATGTCGATGCGCTGGCAGCCCGGGAGGGTTGGGACGCGGCTCTGCCGCAGGCGGTGCAGGACTTCACCAAAGTCGATGGCCACTATGTCAGCGTGCCGACCAACGTTCACCGGACCGACATGATCTGGGCGTCCAAAGCCGCCTTTGACAAGATCGGCGCCCCCTATCCGACAACGTGGGAAGACCTGAACGCGCTGGCGCCAAGGTTCCTTGAGGCCGGGATCATCCCGCTGGCCCATGGCGGGCAGGCCTGGCAAGAGGCCTACATGTTCGAGGCCGTGGCGCTGGGGGTCGGCGGGGCCGAGCTCTACCGCAAGGCCTTGATCGAGCTGGACGATGCCACCCTGCGCGGGCCGGACATGGTCAAGGTCTTCGACCAGATGGCCGCCCTGCGCGGCATGGTGGATGACAACTTCTCCGGTCGTGACTGGAACCTTGCCAGCGCCATGGTGATCAACGGCGAGGCCGCGATGCAGATCATGGGCGACTGGGCGAAGGGCGAATTCACCAATGCCGGAAAGAGCCCCGGCGACGATTACGCCTGCATCCCGGTGCCAAAGTCGGCGGGGGATGGCTTCGTCTATCTCGTCAACTCGCTGTCGCTCTTCACGCAGGAAGACCCCGACATGATCAAGGGCCAGGAGGTACTGGCCAGTGCGATCATGGACCCTGAAGTTCAAGTGGCGTTCAACCTTGCCAAGGGCGCGATCCCGGCGCGGACGGACATAGACCTTGCGGCGATGGATGCCTGCGCTCAGGCCACCAGTGCAGCGCTTGCCACCAACGATGCGGGCGGGACGGCGGTGCCGACTTTTGCCGGCACCCACGCCGCAAATGCCTCGGTAGTGGGGGCGGCCACCGACGCGGTCACCACCTTCTTCAACTCGGACATGAGCGCCTCGGATGGTGCGACGGCCTTGGCTGACGCCATCGCGGCGGCCAAGTGATGCACCGGCCCCGCGCGACACACCTCCCGCCGCGCGGGGCCACATTGACCAAACCAAAAGACCGGAGCTGACCGATGGGCTTTCTCGATATCCGCAACGTCACCAAATCCTACGGGTCCGTGCAGGTCTTGCACCGCGTCGATGTGGCGGTGGAGGAAGGCGAGTTCCTTGTTCTTGTCGGCCCGTCCGGCTGCGGGAAATCCACGCTTCTCAACATGATCGCCGGGCTGGAGGTGATAACGGGTGGAGAGATCGCCATCAAGGGCCGGGTGATCAACGGGGTGCATCCGTCAAAGCGCAATATCGCGATGGTGTTCCAGTCTTACGCCTTGTATCCCAACATGACCGTTGGCCAGAACATGACCTTTGGCCTTGAAATGCACGGCGTGCCAAAGCCGGAACGCGATGTGGCGCTGGCGCGGGTGGCCAAGCTTTTGCAGATCGACCACCTTCTCGACCGCAAGCCCGGGCAGCTTTCGGGCGGCCAGCGGCAGCGGGTGGCGATGGGGCGGGCCTTGGTCAGGAACCCCGATGTGTTCCTGTTTGACGAGCCCCTGTCGAACCTTGACGCCAAGCTGCGCGTCGACATGCGCACGGAAATCAAGAAGCTGCACCAGACGCTGAAGACCACCATCGTCTATGTGACCCATGACCAGATCGAGGCGATGACCCTGTCCACCCGGATCGCGGTGATGAACAAGGGCCATGTCCAGCAGCTTGGCACTCCGAAGGAAATCTACGACACCCCGGCCAATGTCTTCGTGGCGACCTTCATGGGCAGCCCGGCGATGAACATCGTGCCGGCAACGGTGGTGATGGCAGGCGGTGTCCCCCATGCCGCCGTAGCCGATGCCGATGGCGCGGTGCGGCATCTGCGGTTCAGTCAGGCAAACCTTGGCGCTTGGGCGGGCATGCCGATCCTGCTGGGTATCCGGCCCGAAGCGATGACAGACCCCGAAGGCGCGGACCGCAAGTCGGGCAACATCGTCGCCTTTCCAAACCGGGTCGGCGTGACCGAGCCTGCGGGATCGGATACCTTCGTGACAATGCAGCTTTGCGGCAAGGATATTGTCGCGCGGATGCGGGCGGATGCAGAGGTCGCCCCCGGGCAGGTCTTTGACTTCGCGGTGAACATGGAAAAGGCTGTCGCCTTCGACCCCGCTACCGAGGAACGGATCGCGCCCTGATGCAGCCTGATGTTCTCATTATCGGGTCGGGCATGGGCGGGGCCACCCTCGCTGCGGCCCTTGCGCCCTCGGGTCGGCGGATCGTGATCCTTGAACGGGGTGAGCATTTGCCGGACACCGCCGAGGCGCGCGACCCCGATGCCATCTTCCGGCGCGGGCATTTCAGGCCGCCCGAGATGTGGCATGACGGTGAAGGCCGCCCGTTCAACCCCGGCAACTATGCTTTTGTCGGCGGCAATACCAAGTTCTACGGTGCGGTCCTTTTGCGCTACCGGGCCGAGGATTTCGCGCCCTTGCGCCACATTGGCGGGGTCACTCCGGGCTGGCCCATCGGATATGACACGCTGGAGCCGTGGTATAGCCGCGCCGAACAGCTTTACCGCGTGCGGGGTGATGTGGCGGGCGACCCGTCAGAGCCGCCCCACTCTGCCCCCTACCCGTTCCCGCCTGTGCCGGATGAGCCCGATATCGGCGCCCTGCGCCGGGCCTTCGCGGCGCAAGGGCTTCATGCCAGCGCCCTGCCCCTGGGCGTGGACCTTGACGCATGGCTGGCCCGCGCGCCCACCACATGGGACGCCTTTCCCGATACGACCGGTGCCAAGTCCGACGCCGAAAGCTGTGGGCTGGCCGAAGCCTTGCGCCATCCCAATGTCACGCTGCTGACCGGAACCAGGGTCGTGCGCCTTTTGTCCGAAGGCCGCCGGGTCACGGGGGTGGAGGTTGAACGAGCCGGCCAGCGCGAGGTGATGACCGCGCCCGTGGTCTGCCTTTGTGCCGGGGCGGTGATGTCGGCGGCGCTTTTGCTGGCGTCGGCCAATGGCGACCATCCAGGGGGGCTGGCCAACCGGTCCGATCAGGTGGGGCGGAACTTCATGAACCACAACCTGACGGGGATGGTGGCATGGAACCCCTTGCGCCGGAACCGGACGGTTTACGAAAAGACCATACAGGTCAATGATTTCTACCTGACCGGCGGGCCGCAAGGCGAACCCTTGGGCAATATCCAGATGCTGGGCCGGATCACCGGGCCGATCCTGGCCGGAGAGGCCGGGCTGCCCCTGTGGCTGGCGCGGCATGTGGCGGACCACTCGATACACATCATGGCCATGTCGGAAGACCTGCCCGACCCGGATAGTCGGGTGATGTGGAAAAACGGCGGGGTGGTGCTGGACTGGCGCAAGACCAACGTCAAGGCGCATGAGTTGCTGGTCAAACGGCTGACCCGCGCAATGCGCAAGGCAGGCTGGCCGATCGTAATGTCGCGGGGGTTTCCGAAGTCAAAGCCCAGCCACCAATGCGGCACCAACCGGATGGGCGCGGACCCCGCGGTCTCGGTGGTGGATGCAAACCTGCGCGCGCATGATCTGGATAACCTCTACATCATCGATGCCTCCGTCCTGCCGACCTCTGCCGCCGTGAACCCCTCGCTGACCATTGCCGCCCTTGCGCTGCGGGCGGGCGACCATATCGCAAAGGCCATGCCATGACTGCCCCCCTTGCCACCACCCCACTTGCCCTGATCACCGGAGGCCAGCAGGGCATCGGCCTTGGCATCGCCCGAACGCTTGCGGCGGCTGGCTGGCGGCTGGCACTGGTGTCACGATCGGCGCCTGAGGATGGCAGCGTCGCGGCGGCATTGGCCGAGCTTGGACCGGGCGCGCGCTATTTCCGGCACGATCTGGCGGATGTCGGGCGGATTCCCATACTGCTCGATACCGTCGAAAAGGCGATGGGGCCGATTACCGCCCTGGTGCAGAACGCGGGCGTCGCGGCCCGGGTGCGCGGCGACATGCTGGAGATCAGTCCTGAGAATTTCGACTGGATCATGGGCATCAACCTGCGCGGTGCGTTCTTTCTGGCGCAGGCGGTGGCCAAGGCCATGCTTGACGCCCCCGCTGATCACTACCGGTCGATCACCTTCATCACCTCGGTTTCGGCGCAGATGGCCAGCCCGGAACGGGCGGACTACTGCATATCGAAGGCCGCCGCCGCAATGGCTGCGCAGACGCTGGCCTTGCGGCTGGCACCGCACGGGATCGGCGTGTTCGAACTGCGCCCCGGCATCATCGAGACCGGCATGACGGCGGGCGTGAAGGACAAATACACCGCCCGGATCGAGGGCGGGCTGGTGCCTGCCGGGCGCTGGGGACAACCCGAAGATATCGGTCGTGCAGTCCTGCCACTGGTCACGGGGCAGATGAGCTTTGCCACCGGGGCGGTGATCCCCGTCGATGGCGGGCTGTCGATTGAAAGGCTTTGACGAAATGACCGAGGGTTATGATTTCATCATCATCGGCGGCGGCTCGGCGGGTTGCGTGCTGGCGGCGCGGCTGTCGGAAGACCCCACCGCCCGTGTCCTGCTGCTGGAGGCCGGGGGGCGCGACCGCCACCCGTTCTATCACCTGCCCGCCGGTTTCGCGAAGATGACCAAGGGCATCGGCAGCTGGGGCTGGCAGACCGTGCCGCAGCGCCACATGAACGGGATGGTGATCCGTTATACCCAAGCCAAGGTCATCGGCGGCGGGTCATCCATCAACGCGCAGATCTACACGCGCGGCAACGCGCAGGACTATGACGAATGGCGGCAACTGGGCTGTCCCGGCTGGTCCTATGAGGATGTCCTGCCCTGGTTCCGCAAGGCTGAAGATAACGACACCTTTGACAACCGCTACCACGGCAAGGGCGGCCCCTTGGGCGTCAGCCAGCCCCGCGCGCCCCTGCCGATCTGCGAGGCCTGGTTTGCCGCCGCCGCCGAAATGGGCATCCCCCGCAACATGGACATGACGGGCGAGGTGCAGGACGGCGTCGGCTACTACCAGTTGACCCAGCGGAACTACCGCCGCTCCTCCACCTCGATCGCCTACCTTGGGCAGGCGCGGGGGCGGGCGAACCTCACGGTGCGGACCGGGGCGCAGGTCTTGCGGATCGTGGTGGAACAGGGCCGCGCCGTCGGGGTCGAAACGCCCGATGGCGTGATCCGGGCGGGCGAGGTGATCCTGTCGTCCGGCGCCATCGGCTCCCCCCGCCTCTTGCAACTCTCCGGCATCGGCCCGGCGGATCATCTGCGTAGCCTCGGCATCCCGGTGGTGCTGGACCAGCCCGGCGTGGGGTCAAACCTGCAAGACCATCTGGACCTGTTCGTGATCGCCGAATGCACCGGCCCGCATACCTATGACCGCTTCGCCAAGCCGCATCTCTCGGCCCTCGCCGGGCTGCAATACCTGCTGACGCGGCGTGGCCCCGTCGCCTCCTCGCTCTTTGAAACCGGTGGCTTCTGGTACGCCGACCCTGATGCCCGCAGCCCGGATATCCAGTTCCACCTTGGACTCGGGTCCGGGATCGAGGCTGGGGTGGCCGCCATGCCGCAAGGCGGGGTCACGCTAAACTCCGCCTACCTCCGCCCAAGGTCGCGGGGGACGGTGCGGCTGGCAAGTGCCGACCCGAAGGCCGCCCCCCTGATCGACCCGAACTACTGGGCAGACCCGCATGACCGGGACATGTCGATCCGCGGGCTGAAACTCGCACGGGAAATGATGCGCCAAGCGGCCTTGAAACCCTATGTTCTCGCCGAACGGTTGCCGGGGCCGGATGTGCGGACGGATCAGGACTATTTCGACTACGCCTGCAAGCATTCGAAAACCGACCACCACCCGGCAGGCACCTGCCGGATGGGCAGCGACGCCGCCGCCGTGGTGGACCCGCAGCTTCGCTTCAACGGGATCGCTGGTCTGCGGGTGGCCGATGCCTCGATCATGCCGCGCGTGGTGTCGTCGAACACCAACGCGGCCACCATCATGATTGCCGAAAAAGCCGCTGACATGATCCGCAAAGGAACCGCCACATGATCCGCCATATCGTCCTTATGAAAGCCCGCCCCGGCGTGACCGAGGCCGAGATTGCCGCGATCTTCGCCGATCTGGCGGCGATCAAGGCCAAACTGCCCGGCATCCTCGCCATCCACGCCGGCCGCAGCGAAAGCCCCGAACAGATGGAGCGCGGCTACATGCACGGCTTCACCGTGGACTTTGCCGATTGGGCATCACTGGCCGCCTATCAGGACCACCCCGACCACAAACGCGTCGGCGCAGCACTGGTGGCGGCAGCCGAAGGCGGACTTGACGGCCTTCTGGTCTTCGATCTGCCAACCGGATCCCCCCGATGATCGCCGCCTCCCGTCCCTTGCTCTTTTCGCAAATACTCTCTGGGGGTTTGGGGGGCGAAGCGCCCCCATTACCCGAGCCGATTGCGCGCCTTTCGCGCGCAGAGGCGAGACAAAAGGCTTGCGCGCCAGCGCTCCATTCCACACCTGCGCCAACAACCGGACATCGCCCATGCTGATCCTGCCCACCGAAGACGCCCGCCTTGAACCCTACCGCCTGACCGGCACGCCGCTTCAGCCCCGCGCACCGCGCATCCCCCTAACCCGCACCGCCTTTGCCGCCGCCCATGTGGTCAGTGACCCCTTGCGCGAACGCAGCCCATGGGACGGCCGCCCGGCGGTGGATTGGGACGCGACCCTGGCCTTCCGGACCCAGCTCTGGGATCAAGGGCTCCACCTTGCCGAAGCGATGGACACCGCCCAGCGCGGGATGGGGGTGGATTGGGCCACCGCGCTTGAACTGATTCAGCGCACCATGGTTGCCGCCAAGACCCACCCGATGCGCCCGCGCGTGGCTTGCGGGGCGGGGACGGATCATGTGGCATTGGGTGATCTGACCGGCGCCGACGCCATCGCCGCCGCCTATCAGACGCAGGCCGAGGCAATCGAGGCGGCAGGCGGACAGTTGATCCTGATGGCCTCGCGCGCCTTCACAGCAATTGGCGCGGGGCCGGACGTCTACCGCACCGTTTATCGGCGCCTGATCGACGGGGCGGCGGAACCGGTGATCCTGCACTGGCTGGGCGACATGTTCGACCCGATGCTTGCCGGTTACTGGGGATCGGCAGATGTGGCCAAGGCCTCGGACTTCGTGCTGTCGCTGATTGAGGAAAATCCTGGCAAGGTGGACGGGATCAAGATTTCCCTTCTGGATCAGGCACATGAAGAATCCTTCCGCGCGCGGCTACCTGCGGGGGTGCGGCTTTATACCGGCGATGACTTCAACTATGCGCCCCTGATCGAAGGCGACAGCACGCATCATTCCCACGCGCTTCTGGGCATCTTCGCCGCCATCGCCCCAGCTGCCTCGCAAGCACTGGAGGCTTTGGCCATGGGCGACAGCGCTACCTATCACCGCCTTCTGGCCCCCACCGTGCCGCTTTCCCGCGAGATCTTCCGCGCGCCCACAAGGTTCTACAAGGCCGGGATCGCCTTTCTTGCGTGGCTGAACGGCCACCAGAGGCATTTCATCATGCCCGCAGGGTTCCAATCGTCCCGCGACATCACGCATTATGCAACGGTGTTCCGGCTGGCGGATGTGGCGGGCCTTCTGGCCCGGCCTGATCTGGCCGAAGCGCGCATGGCGCAGCTTCTGGCGCTGCACGGGGTAGAACAACGTTAGGGCGCGATGGACCGCAGGCCAACGATCATTGATGTCGCAAGCCGGGCGGGCGTCTCGAAATCGACCGTCAGCCTCGTCTTGCAGAACAGCCCCCTTGTAAAGACCGAGACCCGCGAGGATGTGCGCCGCGCGATGGCCGACCTTGGCTATGTCTACAACCGGTCTGCGGCGCAATTGCGCCAGTCGAATACCGGGCTGATCGGGCTGGTGATCAACGACCTCAGGAATCCGTTCTTCACCGAATTTGCGACGTCGGTGCAGATGGCCTTGTCGGCCAAGGGCTTTGCCTGCGTGCTGGCCAATACCGATGAAGACCCCGCCTTGCAGGCGCAGGTGGTAGCGGCGATGCTGGAGCATGGCGTGGCCGCACTGATCCTGTCGCCGGCCTATGGTGAAGTGGAAGCGACATTTGACGCCATCGCCCGGGCCAATGTGCCGACAATGCAGGTCTTGCGCCGGGCGGTGCCGGATGTGGCGCGCTTTCCGTTTGCTGTGCCGGATTACCGGGCGGGCAGCCGGATGGCGACGGATCATCTGCTGGCCACCGGCGCGCGGCGGATTGCGTTCCTTGGCGGGCTGGAAGGGCGCGAGGTGACCGAACAGCGCATGTCGGGCTATCTGGCGGCTTTGTCCGCGGCGGGCATGGCCCCCTTGCACCTGCCCGGCCGCCCGGGACGCGCCTTCGGGCGCGAGGCGGCCTTGCGGCTGGCCTCCGAACACCCGGAAGTGGATGCGGTCCTGTGCTTCAACGATCTGGTGGCATTGGGGATTCTGTCCGGTTGCGCCCAGATCGGGCGGCGGGTGGGCCACGACCTGAAGGTTGTCGGCTTTGACGACATCGAGGAATGTGCGCAAGTTTGGCCGGGGCTGACCTCGGTCCGCTGCGATATCGCGGGGTTCGGGCGCGGGGTGGCCGAAACCGTGCTGGGCTGGCTGGAAACCGGCACGCAGCCCCGGCCGGAAACCGTAACCCCGGTTGATCTGATCCTTCGCGCCTCAAGCATGGGCTGACACGCATGACCATCTCCAACCCCAAGACCTTTCTGCGCAGCCTTTTTGACCGGGCGGTCGAGGTGGCAGACCCGATGCGGTCACTGGCCCGCTTCCTGCCGGCAAAGCCACCGGGCCGGGTGGTGGTGATCGGTGCCGGCAAGGCCAGCGCCCGGATGGCCGAAGCCGTGGAGGCGGTCTGGGGGCCGTGTGACGGGCTGGTCATCACCCGCTACGGCTACGCGCGCCCCTGCCGGGGGATCGAGATTGTCGAGGCGGCGCACCCGGTGCCGGATGCGGCAGGGGCGGATGCAACCGCGCGGATGCTGGCGCTGTTGCAGGGCCTTAGTGAAGGGGATTTCGTGCTGGCGCTCATTTCCGGCGGGGCCTCGGCCTTGCTATGCGCGCCGGTGGATGGGGTAACTCTGGCCGAAAAACAGTTGGTGAACGCAAGCTTGCTGGCGTCAGGTGCGCCGATCTCGGCGATGAACACGGTCAGAAAACACCTGAGCCGGGTGAAGGGCGGGCAGTTGGCGGCGGCGGCCTACCCGGCACGGATGCTGGCCTTGCTGATCTCGGATGTGCCGGGGGATGACCCGGCCTTCATCGGCTCTGGCCCCACGGTGGGTGACGCGACAACCCCGGCTGACGCGGCCGAGGTGCTGGCGCGCTGGTCGGTGCCGGTGCCGGCTTCGGTGCATTTGGCGTTGGCACGGTCGGGCGTGATTGCGCCGGGCGATGCGCGGCTGGCGCGGGTGGAGAACGTGATCTACGCCGCCCCCGCGCAATCCCTTGCGGCGGCGGCAGAAGTGGCGCGGGCGGCGGGCCTTGACGTGCGGCTTCTGGGTGACAGCCTTGAAGGCGAAGCGCGCGAGGTGGCGGCGGCACAGGCCGCGATGGCGCTGGACATCGCCAAGGCCATGCAACCCGGCGCACGGCCCGTGCTGCTTTTGTCGGGTGGTGAGCTGACCGTTACCCGGCGCGGTAGCGGGATCGGCGGGCCGAATGCGGAATTCTGTCTGGCCATGGCACTGGCCCTGAACGGTGCCGCAAACATCCACGCCATCGCCTGCGATACCGACGGGGTGGATGGCGCAGCCGAAGTGGCGGGGGCGGTGATCGGGCCGGATACGCTGGCGCAAGCCCGGGCGGCGGGCGTAGATGCAGGCGACGCCTTGGCGCGCAACGATGCCCACAGCTTTTTCGGCATGATCGGGGCGCAGGTGGTCACTGGCCCGACCCTGACCAATGTGAACGACTTCCGCGCGGTCTTGATCCTGCCGGGTTAAGGCCGGGTTCCGGGCAAGCCTTCCACGATCACCACATGCGCCACGCAAGCGCCGTCACGGCAGGCCCGCGCGGTCTCGTAGGCGTCGGAGTGGTAGCAGGCCCGGGCCGCCTGCATCGACGGAAACTCGATCACGACATGGCGGTCCAGAAGCGGGCCTTCCAGCGTTTCCGCCTCTCCTCCCCGCGCAAGGAACCGCGCGCCATGGGCGGCGAAGGCGGCAGGGGCCAGCGCCTGATAGCCTTTGTAAGCCTCCGGGTCGGTCACGGTGACATGGGCGATCCAGTAGGCGGTCATCCCTGCCCCTCAAGCAGCAGGCGGGCGATTTCGGCGGCTTCGTCGAGATGGGCGCGGACCGCCGTGGCAGCGGCTTCGGGGTCATTCGCACCAATCGCGGCGGCAATGCGGGCCATATGGGCCGGGCCGGACAGTTTGCGGTCCGTCGTCCCAAGCGTAAGCGCCCGCAGCCGCGAAATCCGGCCATTCAGGCGCTGGACGATTTCCCAGGCGATGTGATGGCCTGCCGAAGTAAAGATCACGCGGTAAAAGGCGGTGGTTGCGGCGTAAAGGTCGCGGTTGTCGGGGGTTGCAAAAGCCGCCTCGATCCCGGCCAGCGCGCTGGCAACATCAGCCTTGACCGCCGGGCTTGCGACACGGGCGCAGGCGGCGGCAGCGTCCGCTTCCAGCAGGCGGCGGATGGCATAGACCTGCCGGGCCTGATCCCAGTCAAGCCGCGCCACGATCGGCCCGGCGCGGGGGGCGGTTTCGACCAGCCCTTCCGCCTCCAGGTAGCGGATCGCCTCACGCACGACAGACCGTGACACGCCAAGCTGATCGCACAGTGTGCGTTCGACCAAACGGTCACCGCCCTGAAACCGGCCCGCGATGATGGCGCTGCGCAACCGGTCCACCGCAAGCGCGCGAAGCGTCAGGGGCGCGTGGTCGATGCGAAGGTCGTCGGTCTGGTCCATGCGCCAAAGTTAGGCTGGGCCAAGGGGCAAGGCAAGAAGAACTTGACATGTCGTATGATGGTATACCAAGATTTTCCCAACAACCCGGAGACACCCATGCCCGCTCAGATTCGCAAGACCCTGACCTATGTCGAAACGATCCTGATCGAAGGCGGTCGCGCCGCCCCGCGCCCGTTGAAGCTGATCGCGGTGGCGGCGGTGCTGAAGAACCCATGGGCCGGGCGCGGCTTTGTTCAGGATCTGAAGCCTGAGATAAACGATGTGGCCCCCGAACTTGGCGCGCTTCTGACCGCGATGATGCTTGAGGCTGCTGGCGGACCGGATGCGGTAGAAGGCTATGGCAAGGCCGCCGTCGTGGGTCTGGACGGTGAACTGGAACATGCAAACGCGTTGATCCACACCCTGCGCTTTGGCAACCATTACCGGCAGGCGGTGGGGGCCAAGACCTACCTTGCCTTCACCAACGTCCGGGGCGGGGCGAATACGCCGGTAATGATCCCCTTGATGGACAAGCATGACGAAGGTCGGCGGTCACATTACCAGACGGTGCATTTTGCCATCCCCGACGCCCCGGCCGCCGATGAGTTGGTCGTGGCGCTTGGCGCATCGACCGGGGGGCGTCCGCATCACCGGATCGGCGACCGCTATCAGGACTTGAAGGATCTGGGCCATGATGTCGCTAACCCTGCGGCTGTCTGACGGGCAAGCCGTCCATGTGATTGACGAAGGTGCCGGGCCGCCGGTCCTGCTTTTGCACGGCGTCGGTCTGCGGGCCGAGGTGTGGGAGCCGCAGATCGCCGCCCTTGGCGCCAGCCACCGGGTGATTGCCGCCGATCTGCCGGGGCATGGCACAAGCGCGCCCTTGCCCGGAACCCCGGCCCTGCCCGATTACGTTGGCTGGGCGGCCCGGCTGATCACGGCGCTGGACCTTGGCCCTGTCGCCGTGGCGGGCCACTCGATGGGCGCGTTGATTGCCCTTGGGCTGGCGGTGGAGCGGCCTGACCTGATCACCCGCGCGGCGCTGATCTGCCCGGTCTACCGCCGCTCACCCGAGGCTCGGACGGCGGTGCTGACCCGGGCCGAGGAAATCTCGGTCGGGCGGGGCGGGATCGACGGCCCGCTGTCGCGCTGGTTCGGGGATGAGACCGGCCGCCTTCGGGTGCAGGTGGCGGGTTGGCTGCGGTCTGTGCCGCAAGCGGGCTATGCCGCCGCCTACCGCGCCTTTGCGACGGGCGACATGGTCTATGCCGACGGGGTCAAGACGATCAACCGGCCACTTTTGGTGCTGACGGCCGACGGCGACACCAATTCAAGCGCCGCCATGGCGCGCGAGATGGCGGCCTTGGCACCACAAGGCCGGGCCGTTGTGATCCCCGGGCATCGCCACATGGTGCCTTTGACCGCCCCTGATACGGTCAATGCCGTCTTGCGGGACTGGCTGGCCGATGCACGGCGCGAGGCGGCAGAATGACCGACACCGTCCGGAACGCCACCCACAGCGCCCCCGACCCGCGCGCCCTGCGCGATGCCTTTGGCTGCTTCATGACCGGTGTGACGGTGATCACCACCGTTGCGGATGGCAGGCCACTGGGCTTTACCGCCAACTCCTTTTCCTCGGTCTCGCTCGACCCGCCGCTGTTGCTGGTGTCCATTGCCAACCGATCGGGCAATCTGGCGGCCTTCACCCAAGGCCGGGGCTTTGCCGTCAATATCCTGAGCGAAGGGCAAAAGGACATGTCGGCCCGTTTTGCAAAGCCGGTTGAAGACCGGTTTGCCGGTCTTTACTGGCGCGCGGGGCCGGTGGGTTCGCCGCTTTTGGCCGGGGTTTCGGCATGGTTCGACTGTGCGCTGGAACAGGCCATTCCCGCCGGGGACCACACCCTTCTGATCGGCAGGATCGGCGCGTTCGAGGCTGGCTCCGCCCCCGGGCTTGGCTATTACAGGGGGGCCTATGTCACCCCGGCGGCAACGGCGGCGGCAATGCCCGCAGGGCCGGATGTCATCGTCTCGGCGGTGATCGAAGCAGAGGGCCGAGTGCTTCTCGTCGATGACGGGCGCGGCGGTCTTTCGGTGCCGATGGCGCGGGTGGGCCGTGAAGGCGTGCAGGCGGCGCTGGCCGGGTTGATCGCCAGACACGGGCTGAAGGCAGGGGCCGGGTCGATCTACGCGGTCTATGAAGACGCCCGGCTTGGCACCCAGCACATCGCCTTGCGCTGCCCGGCCGAACCAGGGCAGCCCGTCGGCGGCACCTATGTGGACCTGTCGCGCGACGGCGTGGCCGATGTGACCGATCCGGCCTTGCGCATCATGCTGGAACGCCTGGCCGAAGAGGCGCGCGTCGGGGCCTATGGCATCTATTTCGGCACACAGGACTCTGGCCGCGTGCAGCGGCTGAGCGAAGGACCAAACCCATGAAATTTTCGCTTTTCGTGCATATGGAACGGGTCAACCCGGCCGAGGATGAGCGCCAGCTTTACGAGGAAATGCTGGAACTTTGCCGCATTGCCGACGAAGGCGGGATGCATGCGATCTGGACCGGCGAACACCACGGGATGAGCTTTACCATCGCGCCCAATCCCTTGCTCAATCTGGTGGACCTTGCGCGCCGGACCAAGACCGTGCGGCTTGGCACCGGCACTGTGATTGCGCCCTTCTGGCACCCGATCCGGCTGGCGGGTGAGGCGGCAATGGCCGATATCATCATGGACGGGCGGCTTGATCTGGGCATTGCGCGCGGGGCCTACAGCTTTGAATACGAACGCCTTATGCCGGGCCTTGATGCCTGGAATGCAGGCGGGCGGATGCGCGAGCTGATCCCGGCGCTGAAGGGGCTTTGGGCGGGCGACTACACGCATGACGGCGAATACTGGCAGTTTCCCAAGACTACTTCGGCCCCGAAACCGCTGCAAAGCCCCGGCGTGCCGATCTGGGTTGCCGCGCGTGACCCGAACAGCCACGACTTTGCCGTGGCCAATGGGTGCAACGTGCAGGTGACGCCCCTGCACAACCCGCATGACGAAGTGGTCAGCCTGATGGCCCGTTTCAACACCGCCTGCGAAGCGCACCCCGAAGTGCCGCGCCCGAAGATCCTGATCCTGCAACATGGCTATGTCGCGGCGGATGCAGCCGATGCCGATCTGGCGGCAGAGGAGCTTCACGCTTTCTACTGCTATTTCGGCGCGTGGTTCCTGAACAAGCGGCCGATCACCCAAGGCCTGATCGAGCCCCTGACCGCCGAGGAGATGGCCGCGCACCCGTTCTATTCCCCGCAAGCCATTCGGGACAACCTGCTGATTGGCGAGGTTCCCGAAGTGATCGAAAAACTGCGCCGGATCGAGGCTTTGGGCTATGACGAATTCTCGCTCTGGATCGATTCAGGCATGAGTTTCGAGCGCAAGAAAGCCTCGCTTGAACGGCTGATCAATGATGTGATGCCAGCCTTTGCCTGAGGGGTCAGCGATGGAGCGTTTCCAGCACTATATCGACGGCGGGTTTCATGACGGGGACGCAGGGTTTGACAGCCTTGACCCGGCAACCGGCAGCCCTTGGGCGCGGATGCCGATGGCCAGTGCGGCGGATGTGGACCGGGCGGTGCGCGCGGCCCATCTTGCGTTTCACGCGCCGGCATGGGCCGGGCTGACGGCGACGGCGCGGGGGAGGCTGCTGTATCGGCTGGCCGATCTGGTGCAGGCGTCGGCCCCGCGCCTTGCCGCGCTGGAAACCCGCGATACCGGCAAGATCATCCGCGAAACCAGCGCCCAGATCGCCTATGTGGCGGACTACTACCGCTATTACGCGGGGCTTGCCGACAAGATCGAAGGCGCGCATCTGCCGATCGACAAGCCCGACATGGAGGTGTGGCTGCGCCGTGAACCGGTGGGTGTGGTTGCCGCCATCGTGCCGTGGAACAGCCAGCTGTTCCTGACCGCCGTGAAACTTGGCCCGGCGCTGGCCGCCGGTTGCACGGTGGTGCTGAAGGCCAGCGAAGACGGCCCCGCGCCCTTGCTGGATTTCGCGCGGCTGGTGCATGAGGCGGGGTTTCCCCCCGGCGTGGTCAATATCCTGACCGGGGGACCAGAGGCGGGCCAGGCGCTGACCTCACACCCGATGGTGGCCCATATCGCCTTTACCGGCGGGCCGGAAACCGCGCGGCATATCCTGCGGGCCAGCGCCGAGAACCTTGCCTCCACCTCGCTTGAGCTGGGGGGAAAGTCCCCCTTCATCGTCTTTGACGACGCCGACCTTGACAGTGCGGCCAATGCGCAGATCTCGGGCATCTTCGCCGCCACCGGGCAAAGCTGCGTCGCGGGGTCACGCCTTTTGGTGCAAGCCAGCGTCAAGGATGCCTTCCTTGCCCGTCTGAAAACCAAGGCCGATGCTATTGCCATCGGCGTGCCAGACCGGATGGAAACCGAGGTTGGCCCGCTTTGCACCTCCCGCCAGCGGGAACGGATCGCGGCGTTGATCGCCCGGTCCGTTACGGCCGGGGCCAAGGTGGTGACGGGCGGCGCGGTGCCGCAGGGCGCGGGATTCTTCTTCCCGCCGACGATCCTTGACTGCACCGATGCCCCGGACGCCCCTGCCCTGCAGGAAGAATTCTTCGGCCCGGTCCTTGCCGTGCAGTCGTTTGAAACCGAGGATCAGGCGCTGGCGCTGGCCAATGGCACGGCGTTCGGGTTGGCCTCGGGGGTGTTCACCAACAGTCTGACGCGGGCGCACCGGATGATCCGTGGGCTACGCGCGGGAATCGTCTGGGTGAACACTTACCGGGCCGTATCACCCATCGCGCCCTTTGGTGGCCACGGGCTTTCCGGTCACGGGCGCGAAGGCGGAATGGCGGCAGCGCTGGATTACACCACGGTCAAGACGGTCTGGCTGCGCACATCGGATGCGCCGATCCCTGACCCCTTCGTGATGCGATAGGTGGAAGGCCGGGCCAGATCGGCTGCTGTCCCTGCCGTTGATCAGCCCTTGTAGCAGACCGAAGTCCGGCCCGACCCTGCGGGAGAGCAGACCCAGCTTGCCCCGGCGCCAAGCGCCCTTGCCTGACGGATCGCAGTCTTGGTGCGCGCGACTGCTTCGGCATCAACCGCACCGGCCTTTGCCTTGCCATTGGCAAACCAGTCAAATGCGGGCTGCGGCAGGCTTCGCACCGACTTTGCAACGCGGGTCGGAAACTTGCCTTGCGTTTCGGCCCAGGAAGGCACGCCGGACATTGCCAGAACCGCCCCAAGAACAAGCGGGAGCATCTGCCCCTTTGCCAGCTTGCGCATTTGCAACCCCCGTCGCTGCCGCGGCAAGAGCGCCACGGATCAGCAACGAGGATGCCCAGCCATTTAAGGCGTAATTGGGTCGATGTGCAGGCGATTCAGCGAAGGGTTGTGACAATCTTAAGGCAACACGCGCTGGTCGATCCGCCAATCCGGCAGGCCAAATCCATCCGGCCACTCATAGACCTCAGGCTGGTTGAAGTAGGCCGCCCCCACCAGAAGCGGCATTTCCGGACGCTGTTTGCGGACCTGCCCTTCCCAGAGATCGACGTAATCGGCCTTGCCGGAGTAGCCAAGTTCGGCCACCAGAACCGGCTTGCCATGGACCTTGACGCGGTTGTAGCGCTCTTCAAGGATCTCGTCGAAACTGAGCGCGCCGCCAAGGATCTCGATCTCCCAGGCCTCCAGCCCGAAAATCGACAGGCCGACCAGATCGACATAATCGTCGCCGGGGTAATAGTCGTTCGCGTTCTCCAGGCCGATGGGCGACCAGACCACATTGATATCCGGCGCCGCGGCACGGCAGACGTCAATCATCCTGCGATAGGCGCGGATGTAGTCTGCGGGGTTCCAGGCCGACCAGATGAACTGGCCATCGTCAGTTTCCATCTCATGCCCCCAACGCACCGACACCGGGC
This sequence comes from Tabrizicola sp., assembly GCF_030373185.1. Classification (GTDB taxonomy): domain Bacteria; phylum Pseudomonadota; class Alphaproteobacteria; order Rhodobacterales; family Rhodobacteraceae; genus Tabrizicola. Next base: position 83,451 of record NZ_JAUCZH010000001.1, on the reverse strand, counting down.
TTTGCAGGGTGGCAATGACATTGCAGATGCTGCGCATGTTGGCGTCATAGTAGCCGGCATCAATGCCACGGCGCAGGAAATTGGCCGTGTTGCGTTCATCACGGGTCCAGGTCCAGGGCTCGACGGTGATCAACAGGGCGCGGTTGCGTTCCAGCGCATAGAGGTCTGCCTCCAGCAGCGAGGACAGGCTTACGTCCTCCCAAGGCATGAAGACATGTTCGATGCTGACTTCGGGATCGGAAATGAAGTCACCTTGCGGATCATAGACACCAAAGGGCAGCGGCCCCGGAGGCGCGGCAGTCAAGGGCGGCGGGATCAGGGCCAGGATCGGGGCAAGCAGGGCGACCTGCGCAAGGCGCAGTCGCGCGGCGGTCTTGATCGTTGGAACAGTGGGAAGCATGGTACACCTTCTTCCTTTCAATTGAGAGGCGGATCGAGATCAAGGAACGCAGGCCGGCTGTTCCAGCCCGGATCCCAGACGAAGTTGACAGTGTCTGCGGCAGACCGGCCTGCGCCGGCGACGTTGTATTCGGCACGGACCAGCCGCAGCGGCTCCAGCCCGTGTGCCAGGGCATGCAGGCTTTCGACCCCGCGCCAGGAAAACCCTGTGGCGACTGTTGCGATCACCGCCACTGATGCCACCAATTGCGCAGCCGACGCAAACGCCGGCTGGTGACGAAGCGCCCCGGTGTCGGCGAGGTGACGCCAGACGATGATCACCACAAGGGCAGTGTACAGGACCGCGTTCAGCAAGGCGAGCAACAGGAACCCGCGGGCATTGGCCAGCTCGGTGGAAAACAGCACCGGCAGCGTCGCCCCAAGCGCGAGCACTGTATAGACGGCCAGAACCCGCATCGGCAGAACCTGCGCCGCCGCCGAGCCCTTGGGAGTGATGCGGAAATCGACAAAGGTGCCGGTCAGCTTGTCGCGCAAGGCCATCAGGCAGCCCCACATGACCCAAGGCCATTGCAGGGCCAGAAACAGCGCCTTTTCCCAGCTGAGTACCGGCGCATCGATCGGGCGGAAGAAGCCGTCCCGGCGGACCTTCATGGCGATCAGCGTCAAGGCGATCACCGACGGCGCGGCGTGCAGCACGAAGGCGGGATAGGTCACATTCGCATAGCGCAGGTCAAACCCAAGGGCCATGATCGGCGCGAAATACAGCATCGCCGAGGTGGCGGCGAACAACGGATACCAAAGCTGGCAAAAGACGAACAGGAAGCGCAGCCGGGGCGGCAAGGTGGCCAGATACCGGCCAGTATGCTGAAGCAGAAGCGTCAGAAGGCTGCGCGACCACTGGAATTCCTGCGTCACCATATCGGCCACGCTGGCAGGACCGTCACCGACAGCGATGGCGTCAATCGCATGCACGCCGCGCCAGCCCCCCGCGCTCAGCAAAAGGGAGGTCGAGTGGTCTTCGGCCAGTTCCGGCCCAAGCCCACCCACCGCATGCAGGGCCTGCGTGCGCACGGCATAATGCGAGCCGATGCACATCGGCGTGAAGATCCCGCTGTAGCCGGTCTGGAACAGGCCATGAAACCCGGCCTCGGTATGCAGACGGGTGCGCGCGGCCCAGCTTTCTTCGGCATTCGCCGCGCAGATCGACGGGGCGCTGACATAGCCTACCGACGGATCGGCAAAGGGACGCAACATCTCGCGCAGGTAGCCGGGTTGCGGCACATGGTCGGCATCAAGCTGGCAGACGACATCATAGTCCCGGTACCCATAATGATCGTAGAAATAGGCCAGATTGCCTTCCTTGCAGCGCGCCCGGCGGGGCCATTCCGGGCGATGGTATTCGTCCACACCCTTGCGGGTCGATATCCGCACCCAGTGCCTTTCGCACCAGTCCCGGGTTTCGCGTGAAGGGTTTTCGTCGGCAAGCCAGGTGTCATGAGGATAGTCCTGCGCCAGCATTGCCAACAGCGTCTTCTCCACCACCTCGAAGGGTTCGGACGGCGTCTTGGTCACGATCATCGCCACCCGCCAGCGCCCCGGCGCCGGATCAGGCGCGGCACTTCTGGATGCGTTCAGCAGCACCACCACGAAGAACAGTTGCAGCGCCGTGATCCATGAAAACGGGATGGTGACGAACAGAAACTCGGTCCAGCCGACGAAATGCGACGGGTCAAGCCACCAGGCCCAGAAATAGATGGATGCGATCACCCATATCGCCGACAGCGTCCAGTAGATGCGGCGCTGGCGTGGCGTGAACACGGATTTCAGACCGCTGTCTTCCACTTTGGCCTCGCGCCACCGATGCGTGGCCGCTGCCTTGGCAACGTTGGTATTGGGCTGGCCGCGGCTGGTCACAGTTGCCTCCTATGCCTCGGCCGGGACAAGGCCGAACCACGGAGCGGCATCGGCCAGCAGGCTTTTCAGATCGGACCGCACGGCGGTGAAGCCAAGACGGGCGTGCGCCTCGGACGGATCAGCGATCAGCGCGGGCGGGTCGCCGGGGCGACGCGGCCCCCAGACCACCGGAACCGGCCGGCCCGTCAGCGCCTCGATCCCGGCAAGGATCTGGCGGATCGACAGGCCGCGGCCGGTGCCAAGATTGACCGCCAGACTGTCGCCGCCGCCCAGAAGATGCTGAAGCGCAAGCAGATGCGCCTGCGCCAGATCGGTGACGTGGATATAGTCACGGATGCAGGTGCCGTCTGGCGTCGGATAATCCGTTCCGAAGACCTGAAGCGGGTCACCCTGCCCCGAGGCCGCCCGCAGCGCCAATGGCAGAAGATGCGTCTCGGGATTGTGCCGTTCGCCGATCTCACCTTCAGGGTCGGCGCCGGCTGCATTGAAGTAGCGCAGCGCGGCATAGCGCAGCCCATGCGCGGCAGCGTGGTCGGCCAGCATCCATTCACAGACCAGCTTCGTGCGGCCATAGGGGTTGATCGGGCGTTGCGGCGAGGTTTCGGAGATCGGCAAAACGTCCGGAACGCCATAGGTGGCGCAACTGGACGAAAAGACCACCCGGTCCACCCCGGCCCTGCGGCACCCTTTCAACAGGCCGGTCATCCCGGCAAGATTGTTGTCATAATAGCGGCCCGGGTCGGCCATGCTTTCCCCGACATAGGCCGAGGCGGCAAAATGGATCACCGCCTGCACCTTGTGGCTGGCCAGAGCTGCCGCCACTGCGCCCGCATCACGCACATCGCCACGCACCAAAGGTCCGTAGCGGACAGCATCTGCACGACCCGTCGACATATTGTCAAACGTCACCGGCACAAAGCCCGCCAAGCGCAAGGCCTTGCAGGTATGGGATCCGATGAATCCCGCCCCGCCCGTGACCAGAATTGCCCCGGCGTCGTTCACGAAACCAAGGCCCCTTTGCGCCGCTCGGCCGAAAGACGTTCGGCAAACCACGGGATCGTCAGGTCAAGCCCACGATCAAGGCTCACCCGAGGCTCCCAACCCAGAATCCGTTTGGCCCGCGAGATGTCGGGACAGCGTTGGCGTGGGTCGTCCTTGGGCAGCGGGCGGAAGCAGACCGGCAGGTCCGACCCGATTTTTGCAAGCACCTTGTCGGCAAGCTCCAGCATGGTGAATTCACCTGGATTGCCCAGATTGACCGGCATTTTTTCATCACTTGCCATCAGCCGGACAAGGCCTTCGACCAGATCATCGACAAAACAGAAGCTGCGGGTTTGCGAGCCGTCGCCGTAGACCGTCAAAGCCTCGCCACGCAGGGCCTGAACAATGAAGTTGGACACCACGCGCCCGTCCTCGGGGTGCATCCGCGGCCCGTAGGTATTGAAGATCCGCGCAATCCGCGTTTCCAGCCCACGATGCGCCCCGTATTCCCAGAACAGCGTTTCCGAAGCGCGCTTGCCTTCGTCATAGCAAGCGCGGGGGCCAACCGTGTTGACGTTGCCGCGATAGGATTCGACCTGAAGCGAGATTTCGGGGTCGCCATAGACCTCGGATGTCGACGACTGAAGGATGCGGGCCTGCTTTTCCTCTGCAAGGTTCAGAAGGTTCAACGACCCTTCGACGCAGGTTCGGAACGTATGGATCGGATCGGTCTGATAGCGTGGCGGCGAAGCCGGGCAGGCCATGTTGTAGATCTCGTCCACCGGCCCGGCGAGGCGCAGCGGTGCGATGATGTCATGCCGGATGAACCGGAACTGCGGGTTCGTGGCCAGATGCGCGACATTGGCGAAATCGCCGGTCAGCAGGTTGTCGACGCAAACAATAGAATGGCCTGCATTGAGCAGTCGCGCGCAAAGCGCAGACCCAAGAAACCCCGCACCACCGGCAACAATTATGACTTTTTTGTGTCCGGCACCCATCGGCTCCGGGGCATCAACAAGATCCCGCATGATCACTCCACCTATCTAGTCCAGCGCCGGGCCTGCCATGCAAACGAACCATGGTCAGCAATCACCCGAGCCAGACGCACCCTGTAACCCACGCTTTCACAAAAACTATATTGCGAAAGCGGCCGCAGCAAAACTTGAAGGCAACTGCGTACCAAAGGCTGCAAGACGCTTCACACCCATGAACGACGATTAACTCGCCCTCAATAAGTGTCAATATTTTACCTCAATTGGACTTCCATTTGCCACATTCACGCCTCAAAACGACTGATCTTGCGGCCTGCGGAAAAAGCAACAGCATTAACTCTCAACCCAGAGTTTTGTGCGACTTCAGAATGCGCCCAAGGCGTGCATTCAGGGCCGCCGCAATGCGAATCGATTCTGCAAGAATGGGCTTCCGGCAAGATTGGACAGGGCCGGACGTCAGGCGGTTCCGAGCCAAAGCCATGTGCCTGTTGCTGGCCGGAAATCCTTAACGCCGGGGCAGACTTGGGCTTGGCGGCAACAAGACTGGCCCAATGATCCGATGCCCGGCAAGACCGTCAGTTGCCGCCTGCGGGCCTGCGCCTGGCTGAACAGCCGGGGCCGCCCACCCTGCGAAGCAAAGACCTGCGTCAGCGTCAATCGGCAGCGCCTCAGACAGCCGTTCTGAATTGAGCCGGGGCATAGGGGCAGGCTGCCATCGGCACGGCAAGCCCGGTGCGCGCGCTTTCCTGTGCGGCCATTCCCATTGCCACCGCCCACCAGCCATCTTCCAGTGTCACTTCTGGCAATTGCTGACCCGATGCCGCGCGAACAAAACCCTGATGCTGGAAAAAGGTTGACCCGTTATGGTCCCCCGCGGCAAGCAGGGCTGGATCTACCGGGATGTCCAGTTCCACCGGCCCCGCCGGTTGGCGCGGGCTTACGATTACCTTCGGCAATGGCGCTGGCCCCAGATGTTCGGGCCAGAACCGGCCCGGCCCCGGCACAAGGCATTCGATCTTGCCCTTTGGCCCGACAGCCGAGATTTCCTCTTGATAGCGGCTGCCTTCGGCAAACATGCACAGTTCCAGCATCGCCCGCATGCCGGACTCAAAGTCGACGATGACATAGGCATTGTCCCAGATATCCGGGGTCTGGCCGTCATAGACCTCGTTCAGATGGTTCACCGCCTGCCCGCCCGAGGCCATCACCCGCACCGGGTTGCAGCCTGCAATCAGGCGCATCAGGTCGAAGAAATGGCAGCATTTTTCGACCAGCGTGCCGCCGGAATTGCGGTTGAAGCGGTTCCAGTCGCCGACCTTGGGCAAGAAGGGAAAGCGATGTTCGCGGATCGTAAGCATCTTGATCCCACCTGTTGCGGCATCGGCCTCACTGACCAGATGGGAGACTGGGGGCATGTAGCGGTATTCCATCGCCACCCAGATCGGCGCCGGATAGGCGGCGCGCAAGGCGGCAAGGCGAGGGGCATCGGCGGGATCGGTGAACAAGGGCTTTTCGCAAAGGACCGGCAGGGGGCGGATGAGCGCGATTTCTTCAAGCTGCTCGAGATGCAGGAAATTCGGGCTGGCGATCAAGAGGCAGTTGACCGCCTCCACCGCCAGCACCTCGGCCACCGACCCGACCATCCGCGCGCCCGGCACCAATGCCGCAGCCGCCGCGCGCATCGCGGGATCAGGCTCGAATATCGCGGCGACGGATGCGCCGTCCAGAAGGGCGATGTTGCGCAGGTGTTCCTGCCCCATCATCCCGCAACCGATGATCCCGTAATGCAGCATCGACGTAATCCTATTTCAGGCGCGCGACATAGCGCGTGGTTTCGGGGTCATACCAGGTGAACGAGGCTTCGACCGACTGCCCCTCTTGCGCCCAGCTGACCCGGGTGATCAGAGGCAGGGGCGTGCCGGGGGCATGGGGGAATTCGGGTGGGGTCCAGTCGGGCAATGGCCCCTGTCCGATGCTGTCCTCAGCCCGGGAAATCCACAGTCCAAGGCGCTGGCGGTAGTATAGATAAAGCGATTCCGACAGGTCGCTCGCCGACAGCCGTTCGCCATGTGCGCCGTCCAGCCAGATCTCCTCGACCGCCGCGACCTGCCCAGACAAAAAGCGCAGGCGGCGGATGCGGTGGCCTTCGGGATGGGTGCCAAAGGCAGGCAGGCTGGGGTCTTTGACACAGCGGTCCACCGACAGGATGCGCGCGGTAGGCAGACCGCCGCCCTCCACCCGCTCCAGCCGGAACAAGGCGTAGACCGAGGCCGCATCCGCCTTGGCGCGGACATAGTTGCCCGACCCCTGCACCCGGTCCAGAAGCCCCTTTTCTGTCAATGACTTGAGTGCCTGGCGCAGCGTCCCGACCGCGATGCCAAGGTCAGCCGCCATGTCACGTTCCGGCGGCAGCCGTTCGCCTTCGATAAGGCGGCCAGCAGCAATGTCGCGGATCAGAAGTTCCGCGATCTGCTGGTAAAGCGGCAAAGAGCCGGGGGCGTTCATCGGGGTGTTCCGATAAAATTGATCCAGTATTGATCTACATCAAAGCGAATGCTACGCAAGAGGGAATTCGCGTCGGAGAGGACAGAGAATCATGACGGTCGTGCCGATCACTTCGCCCGATCTTGAGGCCAGCGAGGTCAGCTGGTTCGCGGCGCTCTGTTCCGACGATTACCGTTTCCTTGGCGTGCCGGAAGGCGACCTGCGATCCAGTTGGGAGCATTGTTCCGGCATCGTCAAGCGGGCCGAAGCGCGGGGCTTTCGCAACATCCTTTGCCCGTCCTCCTATCAGGTTGGGCAAGACACGCTGTCCTTTGTCGCCGGATGCGCGCCGATCACCGACAAGATCAACTTTCTGGCCGCCATCCGCTGCGGCGAAATGCAGCCGGTGATGCTGGCCCGCACGGTGGCCACGCTGGACCACATGCTGCAAGGGCGGCTGACACTGAATGTGATTTCCTCGGATTTCCCGGGTGAGGTGGCCGACAGCGCCTACCGCTACAAGCGCAGTCATGAGGTGGTGGAGATCCTGCGTCAGGCCTGGACGCGCGATCACATCGAATATTCCGGCGACGTCTACCAGATTTCCAAGGTCACCACCGACCCCGCCCGCCCCTATCAGCAGAACGGCGGCCCGCTGCTTTATTTTGGCGGCTATTCCCCTGACGCGCTGGAACTGTGCGGCGCGCAATGCGACGTCTACCTGATGTGGCCGGAACCGATGGACATGCTGGCCAAGCGGATGCGCGACGTGCATGCCCGGGCCGAGGCGCATGGCCGGACCCTCGACTACGGCCTGCGCGTCCACATGATCGTGCGCGACACCGAAGCCGAGGCCCGCGACTACGCCGATCATCTGGTGTCCAAACTGGACGACGAATACGGCAAACTGATCCGCGACCGGGCGCATGACAGTATAAGCCTTGGTGTGGCGCATCAGGCCCGCGCGCGGGAACTGGCCGACCAGTTCGGCTATATCGAGCCGAACCTCTGGACCGGGATCGGCAGGGCGCGGTCGGGATGTGGGGCCGCACTCGTGGGCAGCACCGATCAGGTGCTGTCGAAAATCGAGGACTATCGGAAAATGGGCATCCGCGCCTTCATCTTCTCGGGCTATCCGCATCTGGACGAATGTGATCATTTCGGCTCCCGCGTCCTGCCGGAACTGAAGACCTGTTCGCTGCCCCATGCCTATGGCCGGGTTCCGGCCAGCACCCCGGCAACCCCTCTTGGCAATGGAGTGCGCCGTTGATGGACCGTCTGACCCTTGGCCCCGTCTCGGTGTCGCGCATCGTCTATGGCATGTGGCGGCTTGGCGATGATCCCGACACATCGCCGGCCCATGTGCAGGCCAAGGTCGAGGCCTGCCTGGCCCAGGGCATCACCACGATGGATCAGGCCGACATCTACGGCGGCTACGTCGCCGAGGCGATTTTCGGGGCGGCACTGAAGGCAGCACCGGGCCTGCGCGACCAGATCGAGATCGTGACGAAATGCGATATCGTCGCCCCGGTCGGTCGGCATGCAGCGGCGCGGGTGAAGTATTACGACACCTCTGCCGCCCACATCACCGCCTCGGTCGAGGCGTCGTTGCGTGACATGGCCACCGACCGGATCGACCTCCTGCTGATCCACCGCCCCGACCCGCTGATGGATCATAACGAGACCGGCCGCACACTGGATGCGCTGGTGGCATCCGGCAAGGTGCGGGCGGTGGGCGTGTCGAACTTCCGCCCGTGGGATTTCACGCTGCTGCAATCGGCGATGGCGACTCCGCTGGTTACCAACCAGATCGAACTGTCGCTGAACTGCCGCGCGCCCTTCACCAACGGCGACATCGCCTTTTTGCAGGAACGTGGCATCGTCCCTATGGCCTGGAGTCCGCTTGCCGGAGGCACCCTTCGGGCCGCAGGGGGTGACGGTCTTGGCGCCCGGTTGGATGTGCTTGCACGAGAGGCTGGCACGGACTGGACCGCCGTCGCCGTCGCATGGCTTCTGCATCACCCGGCGCGGGTGATCCCGGTTCTGGGAACCAACACTGTATCACGGATTGCCACCATCTCGGACGCGTTGCGCGTGCCGATGGACCGTCAGACCTGGTATGAGCTTTACACGCTTGCCCAAGGCCATGAGGTGCCATGATGGCCGATGGTGGGATCATTCCAGACGCCAGCAACGCGCGGCAGTTTCGTGATGCGCTGGGGCGCTACGCGACAGGGGTGACCGTGATCACGATCATGGGACCGGACGGCCCGATGGGCTTTACCGCCAACAGCTTTTCCAGCCTGTCGCTGGACCCGGCGCTGGTGTTGTGGTCGCTCGCCCGGTCGTCACAGCGTTACGCGCCCTATGCGGCCGCGGAAACCTATGCGATTCATGTGCTTGGTCAGGATCAGGCCGATTGGCCCGCCCGGTTTTCCCGGGGCGGAGCGGGATTTGACGGCCTTCAATCGGCGCTGAACGCCGAAGGCGTGCCGGTTCTGCCCGGCGCCCTGGCGCGGTTCGATTGCCGCCGCCACGCCACGCATGACGGCGGCGATCATCTTATCATCGTCGGACAAGTCCTGCGGCTTACCCTGGAGGAGGGCGCGCCGCTGGTTTTCGCACAAGGCAGGTTCGGAGGCTTCAACGGCTGACATCACCCCCTTGGGAGAGGGGGGTATAAGGGGGAGGAGGACATTTGACCGCAGTTCTGGCATTCTGTCACGGCTTGGGCCGGATCAACGGCGCGCTTCTGGCGCTTGGCCGCTGGATCGGGGCTGGCTGCATGGCGCTGATGGTCATTGCGATCCTGGTGCAGGTGTTTTTCCGCTACGTCCTGAACAACGCCCTGCCCTGGCCCGAGGAACTGGCGCGGTTCCTGATGCTTTGGGCGACCGGGTTGATGATCCCCACCGCTTACCGCCGAAGCGGATTTGTGTCGATCGAGGTTCTTTCACGGTTGTTGCCAAGGGTGGTCGGCGCGGTGCTGGCGCTGGTTCTCGGCTTTCTGGCGCTGGTCCTTCTGGTCAAGGGCGCGCAGATCGGCTGGAACGAAGTCACCGGATTTTCCGGCCGGGCTGAAACCGACAGCCTGCGTGTCCCCGCCAGCCTTGCATTCGACCGTTGGGTGAAGCTGCCGAAATGGACGATGATGTTGTCCCTGGTGGTCGGGCTGGTCCTGATGATCGCGGTCAACATCGAACTCATGCTGCGCCAGATCATCGCACTTTCCGGGCATGATGACCGGCTGAAGCCCATTCCCGATACCGTCAGCCTGGGAGCAGAGTGATGCTTAGCCTGTTCCTTCCACTTTTCCTTCTGTTCCTCTTCGCAGGTCTGCCGGTGTTCTTCGGCCTGATCGCGGCCCCCGCCATCCTGTTGTGGCTGAATGGGCAAGAGCGCGACATCGTTCTCTTGTACCGCAACGTCTACAACGGGATGGACAGCTTCCCGCTGATGGCCATCCCCTTCTTCATGATGGCTGGTGAGGTGATGAACCGCTCCAACATCACCCTGCGGCTGGTGGAATTCAGCCAGGCGATGATGGGTCATCTGCGCGGCGGCCTTGCGCATGTGAACGTGCTGTCGTCGATGCTCTTTGCCGGGCTGTCGGGGTCGGCTGTGGCGGATGTGTCGGCCTTGGGTTCGATGATGATCCCGGCGATGGAAAAGCAGGGCTACACCCGCCGTTTCGCCGCCGCGATCACCGCTGCGTCCTCGATCATCGGGCCGATCATCCCGCCGTCGGGCATCATGATCATCTACGCCTATGTGATGGGCGAAAGCGTTGCGGCGCTGTTTCTTGCGGGCATCGTTCCGGGGGTGATGATCGGTCTGGGGCTGATGCTGGTCATCCACTTCATGGCCGACCACTACGACCTGCCTGCCGCCACCAAACGCGCCAGCTGGGGGCAGCGCGGCAATGCGTCCCTGCGCGCGGTCTGGCCGCTCTTGACCCCAGTGATCATCCTTGGCGGCATCCTTGGCGGCATCTTCACACCAACCGAAGCGGCGGCAGTTGCAGTGGGCTATTCCTTCTTCATCGGCTTTTTCGTCCTGCGCACGCTGAAGCCGCGCGACCTGCCGGATATCCTGATCCGCGCCGGGCTGACCTCGGCTGTGGTGCTGCTGCTGGTCGGCGCGGCCATGGCGTTCAAGACCGTCGCCTCTTTGGCCCATACGCCCGAGATCATGGCCGACTTCATCCTGTCCTTGTCGAACAATCCGTTGATCCTTCTGTTCCTGATCAACATCCTCTTGTTCGTCGTCGGAATGTTTCTGGACGCAGGCCCCGCGATCATCATCCTTGGGCCGATCCTTGGGCCGATCTTCGTCGCCCTTGGGGTGGACCCGGTGCATTTCGCCATCATCATGGCGGTGAACCTGACCGTCGGCCTTCTGACCCCACCGATGGGACTGGTGCTGTTCGTCACTTCAACCGTTTCCGGCCTGCGGGTCGAGACGGTGGCCAAGGCCACCCTGCCTTTCCTTGCGGTGGAGGTGTTCGTGATCTTCCTGATCACCTACATCCCCGCGATAAGCCTTACGGTCCCGCGCTTCTTCGGGTTCGTGAACTGATCTTCAGAACAACAAACGGGAGGATACCATGCTGAAGAAGACCCTGAAGTCGCTGACACTGGCGGCACTGCTGGCTGGCACTGCCAGCGTGGCGCTGGCACAGGACATCATGCTGCGCGCCACCGCCAACTCCAACGAAAACGACGAGGATTATGACGGTCTTGTCGTCTTCAAGAACTATGTCGAGAACGCCTCGAACGGCGCAATCGGGGTTGAGATATTCATGGGAACCCAGCTTTGCGGCAAGGGTGACGAATGCCTTGCCGGCGTGGCCGATGGCACCATCGACATCTATATCTCCACCTCGGGCGGGGCTGCGGGGCTGTTCCCCTATATCCAGGTTCTCGACCTGCCTTACCTGATGTCGGATGACCGCGTGGCCGAAGAAGTGCTGACCGGCACCGATTTCACCGCCGCCCTGCGCGCCAAGGCCTTGGCTGACAGCGACGACAAGATCCGCCTGATGACCATCGGCAACACCGGCGGCTGGAGGAACTACGCCAACACCAAGCGGCGCGTGGCCGCACCGGCTGACCTTGCCGGTCTGAAGATGCGCACCGTCCCGGCTGACCTGCCGCAGACGCTGGCCACCACCCTTGGTGCGGCACCCACGCCTATTCCGTGGCCGGAACTCTTCACCTCGCTGCAAACCGGCGTGGTTGAGGGCACCGCGAACGGCATCACCGACATCATGTCGATGAAGTTCACCGATGCCGGCATCAAGTATCTGACGCTGGACGGCCACAGCTACATGGGCGCCTTCTGGTGGATGGGCAACGACCGCTTCAAGTCGATGACCCCGGCACAGCAGCAGGTTGTGGTTGATGGCTTTGCCGCCCTGCAACAGGCCACCTTCGCCAGCCCCAAGCGCAAGGAAATCCAGGCCTATGCCGATTTCCGCGCAGCGGGCGGTGAGATCTATGTGCCGACCGCCGAGGAAAAGGCCGCCTTCAAGGCAGCCGTTGACCCGGTGTTCGACTGGTTCCGCGCCAATGTGACCGGCGGGCCGGAAGTGCTGGATGCCTTCACCGCCGCCGTGGCCGAGGCCGAGGCTGCCGTCAGCGCCGAGCGTGCGTCCGAACTGAACTGACCTTCGGCACGAAAACACGACCCCGGGCAGACGCTGCCCGGGGTTTTTTCATGCTCACGTCCGGGGAAGTCCCTGCCAGCGCCTGCCCGATATGCAGCAGATGTCGCGCGGGTTGCCAGTTTTGCGGGCATTTCACCCGGCCAGACCCCGGCAAGGAACCATCCCTTGTGCCGAATCGCGAAATTCTTTTACCTGTTGGTAAAAAGACGGCGCACTCCAGCAACAGGGACATAGAAGACAATGGCCAACATGACATTCACGGTTTCCAGACGCGGCCTGCTTCTGGGCGGGGCAGCGGCAGTAGCGGCGGCGAACCTGCCCCGCGCGGCGCTGGCTCAGGAACCGATCCGCATGGCGGGCATCTATACGGTGCCGGTCGAACAGCAATGGGTCAGCCGGATCCACATCGCCGCCGAGGCCGCCAAGGCTGCCGGCGCGGTGGACTACACCTACACCGAAAACGTCGCCAACACCGATTATCCCCGCGTCATGCGCGAATATTGCGAGGCGGGCATCAAGCTGATCGTGGGCGAGATCTTCGGGGCCGAGGCCGAAGCGCGCGAGGTTTGCGCCGAATATCCCGACGTGGCCTTCCTGATGGGCTCTTCCTTCAAGCCCGACCCGGTGGCGAACACGAACCTGTCGGTGTTCGACAACTACATCCAGGACGCGGCCTATCTCTCCGGCATCGTCGCGGGCGGCATGACGGCGGGCAATATCGGCATGGTCGGCGGTTTCCCGATCCCCGAGGTCAACCGCCTGATGCATGCCTTCATGGCCGGCGTGCGCGAGGTGAAGCCAGACGCCAAGTTCCAGGTCAGCTTCATCGGCTCGTGGTTCGACCCGCCGAAAGCCAAGGAAACCGCCTTTGCGATGATCGACGGCGGCGCCGACCTGCTTTACGCGGAACGCTTCGGGGTTTCGGACGCGGCCAAGGAACGCGGCGTGCTGGCGATCGGCAACGTGATCGACACGCAAGCCGATTACCCCGACACCGTGGTCACTTCGGCGCTGTGGAACTTTGCACCGACGCTTGACCGCGCCATTGCCGCCGTGCGTGACGACGCCTTCCTGGCCGAGGATTACGGGGTCTATTCCCAGATGATCCACGGCGGCTGCACGCTTGCCCCGCTTGGCACCTTCGAGGGCAAGGTTCCGGAAGAGGTGATGGCCCTTGTGCGCCAGCGCGAGACCGAGATCATCGGCGGGGCCTTTGTCGTCGAGATCAACGACGATGAACCGACGTCCTCGTAAATGACCGCCGAAGAAAAGGCGCAGGTGGTCCTGCGCCTTGACGGGATCACCAAGCGGTTCGGCGCGCTGACGGCGAATGACACAATCAACCTCACCCTGCGTCAGGGTGAGGTGGTCGCCCTTCTGGGCGAAAACGGCGCGGGCAAGACCACGCTGATGAACATCCTGTTCGGCCATTATGTGGCCGACGCAGGCGGGGTCGAGGTCTTTGGCCACCCCCTGCCCCCCGGCAACCCGCGCGCGGCACTGGCTGCCGGTGTGGGCATGGTGCATCAGCATTTCACGCTGGCGGGTAACCTGTCGGTGCTGGACAATATAACCCTTGGCACAAAGGGGTTGTGGTCACTCGGGTCTGGCAAATCCGCAGCACGGGCGAAGGTCAAGGCCCTGTCGCGCGATTTCGGGCTGGTGGTGGACCCCGGGGCCAAGGTCGGACGGCTGAGCGTAGGCGAACGCCAGCGGGTCGAGATCCTGAAGGCGCTTTACCGCGATGCCCGCATCCTGATCCTGGATGAACCCACCGCCGTCCTGACCCCGCAAGAGGCCGAGGCGCTGTTCGCCACGCTGCGCCGCGCCACCGCCCTTGGGCTTTCGGTGATCTTCATCAGCCACAAGCTGCATGAGGTGATGTCGATAGCCGACCGCTGTGTCGTCTTGCGCCATGGCCGGGTGGTGGGCGAGGTTGACACCCACACCACCGACAAGACGCAGCTTGCCGCCCTGATGGTCGGGGGCGAGCTGACCCTGCCCCGCGCCGAGGCCCGCACGCCGGGCGCGCCGCTCTTGTCGCTTGAACGGGTCAGCACCCCCGACCGGGGCGCGGTGCCGGGGCTGAAGGATGTCAGCCTGTCGCTTTGTGCCGGGCAGATCACCGGGCTGGCCGGCGTCTCTGGCAACGGGCAGGCGGCACTGGCCGACCTCATTGCCGGGCTCGCACTACCGGCCTCCGGGCAGTTGGCGCTGCGCGGGTCCGCCGTGGTCGGTTGGTCGCCGCGCGTGGCTCTCGCCATGGGCGTGGGGCGCATCCCCGAAGACCGCCACCATACCGGCAGCATCGCCGATTTCGACCTGACCGAAAATGCCGTTCTGGAAGCCTACCGCACCCCGCGCTTTTCCCGGCGCGGCTGGATGGACTGGCGCGCCGCGCGCCGCTTTGCCGAAGAGCTGATCAAGGGCTATGACGTGCGCTGTCCCGGCCCGGACACCCGCATCCGGCTTTTGTCGGGCGGCAACATGCAAAAGCTGATCCTTGGCCGCGCGATGGCCCCGGACCCGGCAATCCTCCTCGCCAACCAGCCGGTGCGGGGCCTTGACGTGGGTGCCATCGCCTATGTCCAAAGCCAGTTGATCTCGGCGCGCGACCGGGGGGCGGCGATCCTGCTTATTTCGGAAGACCTTGATGAAATCATGGGGTTGTCAGACGTAATTCATGTCGTGTCTCAAGGCCGTTTAAGCCCCGCCTTCCCGCGTGGCAGCGTGGCGGTGGCGGACCTCGGCCTCTGGATGGCCGGACAGGGATTCGAAGGGGGGCGCCATGCGGCTTGAGCCGATCGCAAATCCCACAACGGCCCGCCGGCTGGGCTATCCGGCACTGGCCATCCTTGCCACGCTTGCGGTGGCAGCCCTTCTCGCCCGGATCGCGGGGGCCGATCCGCTCGCCGCGCTGGGCCAGATCGCCACCGGCGCGCTCGGATCAAAACTGGCCATCCTGGAGACGCTGAACCGCGCGACACCGCTGATCTTCACCGGACTTGCCGTCGCCGTCGCCTTCCGGGCAAAGCTGTGGAACATCGGGGCCGAGGCGCAGCTTTACGCGGGTGCAATCATGGCGGTGGTGCTGGGAACCGGGGCTTTGGGCAGCCCGCTGGTGCTGCCGGTTTCGGCGCTGGCGGCGTTGCTGGCGGGGGCGATGCTGCTGCTTGGCCCCGTGCTGCTGAAGACAAGGCTCGGGGTGGATGAGGTGGTCACGACGCTACTGCTCAACTTCATCATGCTGCTGTTCGTAAGCTACCTTCTGGAAGGCCCAATGAAGGATCCGATGGGCATGGGCTGGCCGAAATCCGCCGCCCTGACACCCGAGGCGCGCCTGCCCCGGATCGTCGATGGTCTGCGCCTGCACTGGGGCTTCGGGCTTGCCCTGATCGCCGCGGTCCTCGTCTGGCTGATCCAGATCCGCACCACGCTGGGCTTCGAGATCCGGGCCGTGGGGCAAAGCCCCGAAGCCGCCCGCTTTGCCGGGATGCCGGTCAACGCGGTGCTGGTGAAGACAGCACTTCTGTCGGGCGGGCTTGCCGCACTGGCCGGTTGGTCCGAGGTCGCGGGGCTCAAGGGTCACCTGTCGCAAGACCTCTCGCCCGGTTTTGGCTACACGGGCATCATCGTGGCCATGCTGGCGCTGCTTCACCCGCTTGGCGTCGTGCTGTCGGCCCTGTTCGTTGCCGGGATCTTCGTCGGGTCGGACGCGATGAGCCGGGCCGCAGGCGTGCCGACCTATATCGCCGACATGCTTCTGGCCACCGCCCTTCTGTTCATGGTTCTGGCGATCCTTCTGACCAGGGTCCGGGTGGTGCGGGGATGAGCGAGGTCATCGACATCCTGATCTCGGCAAGTTTCTGGGCCGCCGTGATCCGCATCGCCACGCCCCTGATCCTTGCCACGATGGGCGAGCTGATCTGCGAACGTGCCGGCGTGCTGAACCTTGGCATAGAAGGCATCATGGTCATCGGCGCTTTTGCCGGCTGGATGGCGGTCTATCAGGGCCTGCCGCTTTGGGGCGGGGTGGCCGTTGCGATGGGCGCGGGAATGCTCTTCGGGCTTCTCCATTCCACACTCACCGTCCCGTTCGGCCTGTCCCAGCATGTCGTGGGGCTTGGGATCACGCTCCTTGCCACCGCCTCGGCCAGCTTTGCCTACCGGCTGATGCTGCCCGAGGTCACCAGCCCCCCCAAGATCGAGCCCTTCCAGCCGCTGGACATTCCCGTCCTGTCCGACCTGCCCTTCCTTGGGCAGGCGATCTTTTCCCAGACCGCACTGACCTGGGCCGCCTTCGCGATGGCCGGAGCGGTGGCGCTGGTCCTTTACCGCACGCCCCTTGGGCTTGCCGTCCGCGCGGCGGGGGAAAATCCGGCCGCGGTCGAGGCGCAGGGGCTTTCCGTCACCGGTCTGCGGATGGGGGCGGTGATGGTCGGCTCGGGCCTGATGGCGGTCGGTGGGGCGTTCCTGACCCTGTCCGCCTTCTCGTCGTTCTTTTTCGAGATGGTGAACGGGCGCGGCTGGGTCTGCATCGCGCTGGTGGTCTTCGGGGCGTGGAAACCCGGCAAGGCAGTCTTGGGCGCGATCCTTTTCGCCGCCTTTGACGCCCTTCAGATCCGGCTGCAACAGACACCGATCGGGGCGGTCCTGCCCTATCAGCTTTTCCTGGCGGCGCCCTATATCCTGTCGATCCTGGCGCTGGTGCTGATGTCACGCCGGGCCGAGGTGCCAGCCGCGTTGATGGTGCCTTACAACAAGGGGGAACGGTAGATGTTCGATCTTCTGGTCAAGGGCGGCACGCTGCCCGATGGCACGGTGGCCGATATCGGCATCAAGGGCGACCGGATTGCGGCGGTGGGCCGGCTGGAGGCCGAGGCCGGGCGGGTGATCGACGCAACCGGCGATCTTGTCTCCCCGCCCTTTGTCGATCCGCATTTCCACATGGACGCCACGCTGTCCTACGGCCTGCCACGGGTGAATGCCTCGGGTACGCTTCTGGAAGGCATCAGCCTTTGGGGAGAGCTGCGCGACATCGCCACGGTCGATGAGATGGTCGAGCGCGCCCTGCTCTACTGCGACTGGGCCGTCAGCATGGGCCTTCTGGCCATCCGCACCCATGTCGACACAACCCCCGACCATTTGCGCGGCGTCGAGGCGATGCTGGAGGTCAGGCGCCGCGTGGCCCCCTATCTTGACCTGCAACTGGTGGCCTTCCCCCAGGACGGGCTTTACCGCACCCCCACCGGGCGCGAGAACCTTCTGCGCGCGCTTGACATGGGCGTCGACGTGGTCGGCGGCATCCCGCATTTCGAACGCACGATGGAGGAAGGCGCGGAAAGCCTGCGCGACCTTGGCCGGATCGCCGCCGACCGCGGGCTGATGTGGGATGTCCATTGCGACGAGACCGATGACCCGATGTCGCGCCATGTGGAAACCATGGCGCGCGAGGTGACACGCCACGGCCTCGGCGGGCGCGCGGCGGGCAGCCACCTGACCTCGATGCATTCGATGGACAACTACTATGTGTCCAAGCTGCTGCCTCTGATCGCCGAAAGCTGCATGGCCGCCATCCCGAACCCGCTGATCAACATCACCCTGCAAGGCCGCCATGACACATATCCCAAGCGCCGGGGTCTGACGCGGGTGAAAGAGATGCAGGCGATGGGCATCCCCGTCGGCTGGGGCCAGGATTGCGTGCTGGATCCGTGGTATTCGCTTGGCACCGCCGACATGCTGGACGTGGCCTTCATGGGGCTGCATGTCGCCCAGATGACCCACCCGGCCGAAATGGCGCGCTGTTTCACCATGGTCACCGAGACCAATGCCCGGATCATGAACCTGCAAGGCTACGGGATGACGCCTGGATCACTGGCCAGCCTTGTGGTGCTGGACGCCGGCCACCCGGTGGAGGCACTGAGGCTGCGGCCGGACCGCCTTGCCGTCGTGTCGCGCGGGAAAGTGGTGGCTGAAAAGGCGCGCAACAACTCTCGTCTGTCACTTGCGGGACGGCCCGTCACCGTGCGCCGCAGGCATGGATAAGGCGCCAGATCGAAACAATGCGCAGCAGGTTTCGGGCTGCGTTCCCTGAAATGCGACTCAAATGCCATGCTGGGGGGCGTGGCTGGGAAGGCCGGTCGGACCATCGGATCCGGGGGGTTCGGTTGGCCGTACTGAAAGGCAAATCGCCTTAGGATTGCAGGGCCTATCCTTCAATATTCCATCCAAGCGCCCCATTTTCGCCGTCATCGACAACCATGCATCGTACAGTTGATTGGTGCGTACACGTGGACGATGCCTGTTTGATGACGGCAATACGGCTGGCAAAGCGCCCGCAGTCCGGGATCAAAGGGTCAGGGATCACAGGCTCTGTGCGGCGCATGGTTCTTGCGGGGAAGGATGGGCGAGATGGCACAGCAAAAGGCTGTCGAGGTTCCGGTTGAGGAAATTGAGACCCTTGAAGATCTGGTCGATGAGCTTCAGCCCGGCACGAAGCTGCTCAAGGGCCAGTACACCATCGTGCGCTATCTCAACAGCGGCGGCTTCGGGATCACCTATCTTGCGAAAGACAGTCTCGACCGCAATGTCGTGATCAAGGAATGTTTTCCAAGCTCTTTCTGCCGTCGCAGCAAGACCATGGTGGCAGCCCGATCTCGCGCCCATACGGCCGAATTGCGGTCCGTGGTGCAGCTTTTCGTGCGCGAGGCGCGGCACCTGTCGAAGATCGTCCATCCAAATATCGTGGCCGTGCATCAGGTCTTTGAAGACAACGGCACCGCCTACATGGCGATCGACTATATCGACGGGCTCGATTTGCAACAGATCATCGAAGGCCAGACCAGCATCCCCAAACCCGCGCAGATCGTGGCGATTACGGAAAAGCTGCTGGCGGCTGTCGGCTTCATCCATTCAAACGACATGCTGCACCGGGACATATCGCCCGACAACATTCTGATCGACCAGAAGGGCCAGCCGATCCTGATCGATTTCGGTGCCGCCCGCGAACAGGCATCGCAAAAAAGCCGCGCCATGTCGGCGCTGCGCGTGGTCAAGGATGGCTATTCACCGCAGGAATTCTATATCGCCGGGTCCGAACAGGGGCCGTGGAGCGACCTTTATGCGCTTGGCGCCACGCTTTACCATCTGATCACTGGTGAGGCGCCGGTGAACGGTCAGGCCAGACTTTCGGCACTGGCCGAAGACCGGCAGGATCCCTATACCCCACTGGCTGGCCGGTTCGAAGGGTATCCGCCGGGCTTTCTGGAAGCGATCGACCATGCCTTGCAGACGCTGCCGAGGCAGCGTGTCCAGTCAGCGCAGGAATGGTTGGCGCTGTTCAACTCATCTATCGTTCTGTCCGGGTCCAAATTGGACCAGATCGACGCAGCGGTACATGCGATGGTGGTGGACTCGCAGGTCGAGACCATCGTGCAATCCGCGCCCGGTGCGAACGCAGTCGAGAAGTCTGATTTCGGCGCTCCGCCACAGCTTGCGAGAAAGATCTCGCAGCAACAGCCCGCGGCAAAGTCGAAACGCGGGGCGGGCCCGGTACAGGTGATTGGCGGCGTTGCAGCAGCCCTGGCCCTTGTCGGTATCGGATTTGTGCTGATGGGGGGCAAGGATACCCCTCCGCCGGCAGCATCGGCGGTGCAATCGGCTGCCACGGAAGCCGCTGCGGCGCCTACGCCGGTTGAACCGGCACCGGCTGTTGCCGAAACCGCCACAGCCAGTGCCGCGGCTGCACCTGCAGCAGCAGAGCCAGCGCCAGAGCCGGTAACCGAAGTGGCATCTGCACCAGAGCCGACACCCGAAGCAATCGTCACTCCGACGCCAGCACCAGAGCCGGTCGCCGAGACGGTGGCAGTAACAGCCGAAACTGCGACGGTCGCCCCTGCCCTGCCAGCCCCGACCGGCAACCTGCGTGCAAACCAGATCGGCTTTGCCGCCTGGGACGCGACCATGCCTTTCATGGAAGAAAACCGGATCATCGGCGGCCAGCGCGTTGCCATCGTCTCGCGCATACTGCCGACCAGCAACCTTGCCGAAGCCGGCAACTGGCTTGCCCCGGGGCTTTTGCTCTACACCGTCAATGGCGTGGACGTGCAGCAGTCCGGCAACTTTACAACCGCCGTGTTGAACGCCATGCGGGTGGACCCGGACGGCAAGGCAAGGGTCGTCGTCGAGTATGCCGGCTCGTCGCTGGAACGCCAGACCGGCCTGATGACCGTCCCTGCGACGCGCCTTGTCAGTCTGGCAAACGGGGTGAACGTTCGCATCAGCACCATCGAAGGCGAATGGAAGGCCGTCGTGATGGGCGTCACTGCGCCAAATGCAACCCAGTTGCGGCAAGGCGATATCCTGTTCCGCGACAAGACCACCGGTCTGGCGCTGAGCGGTCCGGAAACGCTTGAGACCATCATGAAGGCCCTTGTCGAAACCGGCACGACCGTGACCGAGTTCTCGATCATCCGGGACAACAAGTTGGCGACGGCGGCAATGCAACTGGCCGTTGAAGCCGGACAGTGAGGCGTAGCGTGCATAAGGCAATCAACGGGATGACGAAGGCCGAGCGCGCCGCAAGCACAGCTGCGGCCTCCCCGCAGCCAGCGGCATCCGGCGCTTTGGCCCATGTCCTTCCAGCCCGGTTGGACCCGCTGATCGACGCGCTGGGCAAGGCTGTTGCCCGGCAGACGGGGCGTGATGCGCGTCCGTCCCAGCCGAGACAATGAAACCAGCATGAAAACGAAACCGAGGATAGGGCATCAAGGCCAGCGCACCGGTCGCGCGCCGGGCATGATGCGCATGACTGCGGCATACAGGAGCATAGCTATGATGACTTCGGCGAGGGCACTCTGCATTGGCTGCACGGCCACTTTGCTTGCAGGGACCGGTGCGCAAGCACAAGAGGCCTGCACAACCTATGTCGTCGCAGCCGGAGACAACCTGCGCTACATCGCCCGAAGCGCCTACGGCGATTCCGACATGTTCCGGGTGATCTATCAGGCCAACGTCGCGACTATCGGTGCCAAGGCGGACCTGATCGAGATTGGTGCCTCGCTGGTCATTCCATGCGATCCGCGCAACACCGAGGCTAGTGCGGCCCCTGTTGCAGCCATCCAACCGGGCGTCGAACTTGCAACCGGAGTTATTGATCCTGCAAAGCAGCCGGTCGAAGTGGTGCCGGACCTGCCGGTTGTCGCGGCTGGTCAGGCATCTGCCACCGGGACAGACGCAACGGTGGTCGAGGCAGCTGCCGAAGCGCCCGTCGCTGCATCGGCTCCAGAACCCGTCGCAGCTCAGGCTGCTCCCGTCCGAATGCTGACCGGCAACGGTTACGCGCCTTTTGTCGACGAGATGCTGCCAGGCGGCGGCATGTTCACCCAGATCGTCGAGATGGCGATCTTTCGGGCCGATCCCGCCATTCCCTACAACCTGACCTTCATCAGCGATTGGCAAGCCCATATCGATGCGCTGCTTCCCGCACAGGCCTATGATCTCAGCTTTCCCTGGGTGCGCCCTGATTGCGATGTCCCTGCCACCTTGTCGGCAGGCGATCTGACCCGCTGCGAGAACTTCGAGTTCTCGGCCCCCTATTATGAGATCGTCGACGGCTTTTTCGCGCGCGCCGACAGCGAACTGGTGTCAGCCACCAACTTCGCGCTGTTTGAGGGCAAGCGCATCTGCCGTCCGGAAGGCTATACGACAGGCGTCCTTGATGCGGTCGGCCTAAGCGTTCCGCGCATCGAACTTCTGCGCCCTCTGGAGACGACGGACTGCTTCGAAGCGCTGGCGACCGGGAAGGTGGATCTGGTGTCGATCGATGCCGAGGTCGGGGATTCAGCCATCGCCTCGCTGGGGATGACTGGCGATTTTCTGCAAAATCCTCATCTTACGACGCTGCTAAGCCTGCATGTCATCGCCCACAAGTCGAACCCGCGCGCGGTCGAGATGATTCAGCAACTCGACGGCGGCTTGGTCGAGATGTACGAGTCCGGCGAATGGTATGAAATCGTTTCTACCGCGCTTTCACAGACCAACAAGCGACAGTAACCTATTGCAATTCCATGATGCGGGACCGGCTGGCAGCCGGTCCTTTTTCATTTGCCGGGACACCTGCCGGGCAGAGCCGCCGGTGCCAGCTTTCGGTTCTGCGGCGCATGGGACATGCAGTTCGCAGGGGTACGACGGCCAAGCAAATGGCATTCTGGCGGCTGAGCGCGACAAGACGAACAGCACGCATCTTAGTTACTTCATGACCGCCGAAAGCAACCTGCACGGGAAGGATTATTGCGGAACAGTAAACAAGGTGTCGCCAGAATGCCCGGATCCGGCGCAGCGCAGAAAACACTGCCCATCCGCCGTTGCAGGGCCAGAAGCAAGGCCAGGCAGACCAAAAATGGCGCGCCGCATGGCCTGACCCACTCCAATTCGCCAGGTCAGCGCCAATTCAGGCCGGAAATTTTCGGACGATGCATTTCCGATCTGCGGTCGCTGGAAAAAACCCCAGGACAAGATGCCAGTGTTTGTTTCCACAATGCGTTCACATTTCCACTCAAAGGCGATTTGCAACGGAGAATCCTTCGAATTGCCTTATTCGTGCCACTTCCGACCGTCTTCTTGTGTCCAGAAGGCACATTGTTTCGGAAACGTAATCATGACTGCCGGTAGAAACAGTCGTCAGAAGGACATGACATACATGAAGATTATATCTGACAAATACCGCTCGACAGCCCTGTCGGCGATGCTTGTTGCCCTGCCGGCCATTGCGTCTGCGCAGGAAGCCTGCACCACCTATACCGTGAAGTCAGGCGACACGCTTGGCACGATCGCGCAGGCAGCTTACGGGTCATACGACTACCAGATGATCTTCAACGCCAACCGCGATGCGCTGGCCGCGAACCCGAACAACCTGCCGGCGGGTCTGCAACTGGTCCTGCCCTGCGAAGACGGTCGTCTGACCGCAGACTCGGAACTCAACTCGATCATCGAGCAAGAGACCCAGCGTCAAGCCGCCGCGCGGACGACGAACAACTCCTACGAACCACCGCTGAAGTTCGTGACCTCAAACGACTGGGCGCCCTTCACGGATGAGACGCTGACAGGCGGTGGCATCTTCGTGCGGATGGCCGGAACGGCGATGCAGCGCGGCGGCAACGACCGGGGATACAACGTGTCCTATGTTGACGACTGGATGTCGCATATCGAAGTTCTGCTGCCCACCGGCGCTTTCGACGTGTCGATCGCCTGGGAAGCCCCCGACTGCACCAAGCTGGACCTCCTCGGCGAGTTCTCGGTCCGTATGTGTACCGAATTCGACTTCTCGCTGCCAATCTATGAAACTGCCTATTCGTTCAATACGCTGGCCGACAGCAAGTATGCCAACGCCCGCGCTTTCAGCGACTATGCCGGTGCCAAGGTTTGCCGCCCCGAAGCCTGGCCGATCAGCGACCTTGAAGTGCAGGGTCTGGTGGAGCCGCTGGTGTCCTACGTCCACCCGAAGGCACCGCTTGATTGCGCGGAAATGCTGCTGAAAGGTGAAGTTGACCTTTACTCGATCGAAGCCGAAACCTCGGCGTCGAACTTCAAGGAGCTGAACGCGAACGATCAGGTTTCGGCAAACCCTGCGCTTGCGACCTTCATCAGCTACCACTTCATCACCGCGAAAAGCAATCCGCGTGGCCGGGTCTACATCGCCATGCTGAACCGCGGCATCACCGAGATGCGCGAGTCCGGCGAATGGTATGACATCCTTGCCACCGGCCTTGCCGAGTACAACAAGCTCAGCCAGTAACCTTTCCGCTGGTCGGGCCATCAGGAACCCCGCGTCGCAGGACGCGGGGTTTCTTCATGTTCCGGGCCTGCCCGATGATGCTGGACCGATGTTGACCCGATTGAACTGCCAGGACGCGATGCCCGGAATGGCTCCAGCGGCCAGCGGCATCATTGCGGATCTGAAAAAGGTTATGGAATTTTCATTCCGCTTGATGGAAGGTGGCATCGAACAACAGCGAGCCATCATGACCAGACACCCTTTGCCAGATGCCACACCCCCTCCGGCCACGGTTGAAGCATTCCGCGCCCGACTGGCTGATCTTTCGGGCAGCCTGCCCCGCCGCCTCCAACAATGCGCGGACCACCTGTCAGCGCATCTGGACAGTATCGCGGTATCCACCGTGGCCGAAATTGCCGCCGGGGCCGGGGTGCCGCCCTCTGCGGTCATGCGCTTTTGCCAGATCCTAGGCTTTTCAGGCTATTCCGAAATGCAGCGCCTGTTTCGCAACGCCTTGTCGCTGGGCCTGCCCGACTATGGTACCCGGCTTGCGAACCTGAAATCCGGTCCTGCGGACCGCCCGGCGGCACTGGTGGCAGAATTCGTGGAGGCAGGAAGGCTTTCTCTGGAGAAACTGACGCAAGACCTTGATGAAACCGCTCTGAATCAGGCGGTTGATACGTTGTCCCGGGCCTCGGTGATCCATCTGGCTGGCTATCGTCGGGCGCTTCCGGTGGCGGCCTATCTGGCCTATGTCTTCGAAAAGATGGCGATTCCGGCCATGCTGCATGCCGGGATTGGCGGGCTGGATCAACGCAATGCGATGCGATCGGGGGATGCGCTGCTGGCGGTCACCTTTGCCCCCTATTCCAGCGAAACCCTGTCCCTTGCCGCCGAGGCGCGGGCGCGTGGCCTGCCAGTTGTCGTGCTGACCGATCCCCCCGCAACCCCGATACTGCGGCAGGCTGATCTGGTCCTGACCGTGGCCGAAGTGGACTTTGGCGCCTTCCGGTCCCTGTCGGCCACCACCGCACTTGCCCTTAGCCTTGCCGTGGCCGTCGCCACCCGGCGGCAAGGTTAGGGCTTTGCAGCGGGCTCAAAATGGAATATTTGTTCCAAATCAGGATCGACTCGCCTGATCGCGCAGCCGGAGGACAAGATGACAGCACCAGCCAGCACCACAGCCACAAAGCGGCTGGACGTGATCACGATCGGCCGCGCGTCGGTTGATCTTTATGGCGCGCAGGTTGGCGGTCGGCTGGAAGACATGGGGTCGTTCCAGAAATACATCGGCGGCTCGCCCACCAACATGGCGGCAGGCACCGCGCGGCTGGGGCTGAAGTCCGGCCTGATCACCCGGGTCGGTGACGAACACATGGGCCGGTTCATCCGCGAAGAACTGGCGCGCGAAGGTGTGGACGTGCGCGGCGTCAAGACCGATCCCGAACGTCTGACCGCGCTGGTCTTGCTGGGCATCCGCGATGAAAAGCAATTCCCGCTGATCTTTTACCGCGAAAACTGCGCCGACATGGCGCTGTGCGAAGATGACATCGACGAAAGCCTGATCGCGGACAGCCGCGCGGTTGTGGCCACCGGCACCCATCTTTCCCATCCCCGGACCGAGGCGGCGGTGCTGAAGGCCCTGACCCTTGCCCGCAAGCACGGCGCGCAGACCGCGCTGGATATCGACTACCGGCCCAACCTCTGGGGCCTTGCCGGGCATGGCGACGGCGAAAGCCGTTTCATCGAAAGTGCCGCCGTCACCGCCAAGCTCTTGGCGACGCTGCACCTGTTCGACCTGATCGTCGGCACCGAAGAAGAATTCCACATCGCCGGTGGCACCACCGACACCATCGCCGCCCTGCGCGCCGTGCGCGCCGTGTCGAAAGCCACCCTTGTGTGCAAGCGCGGCCCGATGGGGGCCGCCGCCTTTACCGGCGCCATCCCCGACAGCCTTGACGACGGCCAGACCGGCCCGGGCTTCCCGATCGAGGTGTTCAACGTCCTTGGCGCGGGCGACGGCTTCATGTCGGGCCTCTTGAAAGGCTGGCTTGACGGCGAACCCTGGCCCACCGCGCTGACATACGCCAACGCCTGCGGTGCCTTTGCCGTCAGCCGCCACGGTTGCACCCCCGCCTATCCCAGTTGGGAGGAGTTGCAGTTCTTCCTCAAGCGCGGCGTCGTGACCCCGGCCTTGCGCAAGGATCAGGCGCTGGAGCAGGTCCACTGGGCCACCAACCGCCACAAGGACTGGTCAACGATGCGCGTCTTTGCCTTCGACCACCGGATGCAGCTTGAAGCGATGGAAGGAGCAACCCCGCAGAAGATCGGCACGTTCAAGGGGCTTTGCCTTGACGCGGCGATTCAGGTTGCGGGCGGCAAGCCCGGCTATGGCATCCTGTGTGACAGCCGACTTGGCCGCGACGCGCTTTACCGCGCTGCTGGCACCGGGCTGTGGATCGGCCGACCCGTCGAATGGCCCGGCTCGCGCCCCTTGACGCTGGAGCCAGAGATCGGCCCGGATTTCGGCGGCCTGTCGGAATGGCCGTTGGAACATGTGGTCAAGGTTCTGTGCTTCTACCACCCCGAAGATGATGCGGACACCAAGGCAAAGCAGGAAGATACCGTCTTGCGGCTGTTCCACGCCTGCCGCCGCAACCGGCTTGAGATGCTGCTGGAGATCATCCCCTCCAAGGTTGGCCCCACCGACGACCAGACCAGCGCCGCCATCATCCAGCGCTTTTATGACCTTGGCATCTACCCCGATTGGTGGAAGCTGGAACCCTTTGCCACCGAAGTTGCATGGGAAAACACCTGCGCCGCGATCAGCGGCAATGACCCCCATGTGCGCGGGATCGTCGTTCTTGGCCTTGACGCCAGCGAAGCCGACCTTGCCGCCTCGCTGCAACTGGCGGCCCGGCATGATCTGGTCAAGGGCTTCGCCATCGGCCGCACGATCTTTGCCGACGCGGCACGCGAATGGATGCAGGGCAAGATCACCGGTGATGCGGCCATTGCGATGATGGCCGACCGCTACGCCCGGCTTTGCGCGGTCTGGGACAAGGCGCGTGCGACAGGAGACGACAAATGACCACGATCCGGCTGACAGCGGCGCAAGCCATGGTGCGCTGGCTTTCCGTGCAACAGGCTGAAGATGGCAGCCGCTTCATCGAAGGCATCTGGGCGATCTTCGGCCACGGCAACGTGGCGGGCCTTGGTGAGGCGCTGCACGCCCACCGTGACGTCATCCCCACATGGCGCGGCCAGAATGAACAGACCATGGCCCACGCAGCCATCGCCTATGCCAAGGCGAACGGGCGGCGGAAGGCGATGGCCGTCACCTCCTCCATCGGTCCCGGCGCGACCAACATGGTCACCGCCGCCGCCCTGGCCCATGTCAACCGCCTGCCGGTTCTCTTCATTCCCGGCGATGTCTTCGCCAGCCGCGCGCCTGACCCGGTCTTGCAACAGATCGAGGATTTTGACGACGCGACCGTTTCGGCCAATGACTGCTTTCGCCCCGTTGTGCGCTATTTCGACCGGATCAGCCGACCCGAACATATCCTGACCGCCCTGCCCCGCGCCTTGCGGGTGATGACCGACCCGGCAAACTGCGGCCCGGTCTGCCTTGCATTCTGTCAGGACACTCAGGCCGAGGCTTACGACTACCCGGTCGAGTTCTTCGAGCCCCGCGTCTGGCACATCCGCCGCCCCGAACCCGACCAGCGCGAGCTGGAAGCCGCCATTGCCGCGATCCGCGCCGCGAAACGCCCGCTGATCGTGGCGGGTGGCGGGGTGCTTTACGCGGGCGCCGAACAGACGCTGCTGACCTTTGCCAAGGCCCACAACATCCCCTTGGTCGAAACCCAGGCCGGCAAGGGCGCTGTGGATTGGGAAGAGCGGCTTCACTTCGGCTCGCCCGGCGTTACCGGCACGGCTTGCGGCAACAGGCTGGCGGCGGAAGCGGACCTTGTGATCGGGGTCGGCACAAGGTTTCAGGATTTTACCACCGGGTCATGGACAGTGTTTTCTGCCCCCGGCCGCAGGCTTCTGTCGATCAACATCCACGGCTTTGACGCCCATAAACGCGCGGCGCAACCGCTTGTTGCCGATGCGAAAGTCGCGTTGGAAAAACTTGGTGCGGCGCTTGGCGCGCACCGCTTTGCCGACCCAGACTTCGCGGCCCGTGATGCGTGGTTTGCCACCACCGACAGCCTGTTCGCAGCCCCCGGATCGAACGAACTGCCGACCGACGCGCAGGTGATCGGCGCGGTCCAGCGCAACGCGGGCAAGCAAAGCCTGATCATGTCCGCCGCCGGCACCATGCCGGGCGCGCTGCATGTCCTGTGGCGCGCGGCGCAGGGCGGCTATCACATGGAATACGGCTTTTCCTGCATGGGATACGAGATTGCCGGGGCGATGGGCATCAAGATGGCCCAGCCCGGCCGCGACGTGATCTGCATGGTCGGTGATGGCAGCTACATGATGGCCAACAGCGAATTGGCGACGGCGGTGATGATGGCCATCCCCTTCACCGTCATTCTGACCGACAACCGGGGCTACGGCTGCATCAACCGGCTGCAACAGGCAACCGGCGGCGCGCCCTTCAACAACCTTCTGGACGACAGCTATCACGTCAACCCGGCCAACATCGACTTTGTGGCCCATGCCCGGTCGATGGGCTCGCATGTGGTGAAAGCCGCCGGGATCGCGGAACTGGAGGCCGCCGTGCAAGCTGCCAAGACCGCCACGATCCCGACCGTGATCGTCATCGACACCGATCCCGCGCCCGGCACTGGCGCTGGTGGGCATTGGTGGGAAGTGGCGGTGCCGGAAGTATCGACCCGCGCCGAAGTGAACGAGGCCCGCATGGGCTATGAAGCGGGCGTGCGCGCCCAATGGCTCCTTAACTGAGAACGAACATGATCCAATTCGGAACCAACCCCATCGCCTGGGCCAATGACGACGACCAGACCATCGGCGCCGATATCCCCACAACCCGCATCCTTGATGAAGCCGGACGCCAGATCGGCTTTGACGGCATCGAAAACGGCCACCGCTGGCCCGATGACCCCGAGGCGCTGCGCGCGCTTTTGGCCGAACATGGGCTGAAGTTCATCTCGGGCTGGTATTCGACGGAACTTCTGGTCCGGTCGGTGGAAGATGAGATCAAGGCCGCACAGGCCCATATCGCCAAGCTTCGCCACAACGGGTGCCGCGTGATGATTGTGTGCGAGACGTCAAACGCGATCCACGGCAACCCGACCAAGCCCGTGAACGACCGCCCGTGCCTTACGGCGGCGGAAATGGTGGCGTTTGGTGCGAAGCTTGAGGCGTTTGCGGCCTACCTTGCCGCGCAAGGCCTGACGCTGGTCTATCATCACCACATGGGAACGATCGTGGAGTCCCCCGAGGAAATCGACGCCCTGATGGCCGCCACCGGCCCACATACCCAGCTTTTGTTTGACGCAGGCCACTGCGCCTTTGGCGGCGGCGATCCGGTGGCGGTGCTGACCCGCCATGTTGCCCGCGTGCGGCACTTCCACGCCAAGAACATCCGCCCCGCTGTCACCGCTCGGGTGCGGGCCGAGGGGCTGAGCTTTCTGCAAGGCGTGGTCGCCGGGGCCTTCACCGTGCCGGGCGATCAGGAGGGGGGCATCGACTTCGGACCTTTGCTTCAGATCCTTGCGGGTGCAGACTATGACGGCTGGATCGTGATCGAAGCGGAACAAGACCCCAAGGTCCGCAATCCGCTGCTTTATCAGACGCTGGGTCTGGCGACACTGAAGCGGCTTTCGCGGGAAGCCGGTCTGATCTGACCGCGGCAGAGCCGGGGGCCAGCCCCCGGACCCCCGGAGTATTCTTGAAAAGAGCAAGCCATGGCCAATCTTCTTTGCAAACCGACCGGCACACGCGGCAAGGTGCATGACGTCACCCCCGAAAGCGCAGGCTGGGGCTATGTGGGCTTTGCGCTTCACCGGCTGGAACCGGGCGATGTGGCGGCGGACGTGACCGCGGACCGTGAGGTCATTCTGGTGCTGGTCGAGGGCAAGGCGCGGATCGAGGCCGCAGGTCAGGACTGGGGCGAGATGGGTGCGCGGATGGACGTGTTTGAAAAGACCCCGCCGCATTGTCTTTATGTGCCGGGCGGCAACGACTGGCGGGCAGTGGCGACCACGGCCTGCACTCTGGCGGTCTGTTCGGCACCGGGCGTGGGGGGACACACGGCCCAGCGCCTTGGGCCGGAAGGGATCGAACTGACCCCGCGCGGCAAGGGGACCAACACCCGCCACGTCAACAACATCGCGATGGAAACCCGCGAGGTGGCCGACAGTCTGCTGGTGACCGAGGTGTTCACCCCGGCGGGGCATTGGTCCAGTTACCCCAGCCACCGGCATGACGAGGACGACTTCCCGCGCATGACATATCTGGAAGAAACCTACTACCACCGCCTCAACCCCGATCAGGGTTTTGCCGTCCAGCGCGTCTATACCGAGGACGGCAGCCTGGACGAAACGATGGCCGTCAAAAGCCATGACGTGACGCTGGTGCCGAAGGGCCATCACCCCTGCGGCGCGCCTTATGGCTATGAGCTTTACTATCTGAACGTCATGGCCGGACCGCTGCGCAAGTGGCGATTCCAGAATGATCCCGACCACGACTGGATCGCCACGCGGGATGCGTGAGCCATGCCCCACGGCAGGAAGTTCCCGGCATTTTGATCTCGCTGGGTTGGGTGGTGGCGGCTACCGGGCCTTTACGATTGCCACGAAGGGCGGGGGCCAAACGGCTTGACGCGGTTGGTGGAACAGCGCCGGTCAGCAGGTTCGGCATCGGTCGATCATTGGCCCGACGTTACCGGCATCCTGCAAATGCAGGGCAAGACCAAACCCCCTTCTGCCCTTGCCGGCTTGCGCCGGCTTTGGCCGGGTGCCTTGCGAAGCGCCTTATCTGGGGCTGGCAGCCGCCTTCCGCCGCGCGAAGACCGAAACGGTCGGGTCTGACCAATCAAGCCGGCAGCCGCGAATACCCTCCATGCGTTGAAGCATGCGGTCTTCGAGGCTGACGGAACCACGGAACCAGAACAGGAGGGAATGTACAGCGCTCATCTCGGTCTCCTAAGGGTTTTGTCGATATGTCGAGGATGCCCGCCAAAGTTGTGCCGAATATGACCGAACCGGGATAGAGTTGAGACGCTTCGTGGTCTTTCTGTGAACTGTCCGGCGAACTGGACTGATCTCGAATGCGGTTCCGGCCGACGTCTGACTTTGTATGTCGCTTCAGAGGATCAAGCGGACAGGACGGAAGCGGTGTGCAAGGTCAAGCGGTGCGCTGCGGCACCCGGTTTTCCAGCCAGCGGAACAAAAGCACGATCACCCCGGCAATCGCCATGTAAACCACGGCGAGGAGGAGGAGCGGCTCGTAGACCACGAATGTATCCTGCCGGATCCGCGAGGAGACAGCATAGATGTCGACCACGGTGATGGTGGCAACCAGCGGTGTGGCCTTCAGCGTCAGCACTGTCTCGCCGCCCAATGTGGGCAGGACACGTTGCAGGGCCTGCGGCAGCCAGATCCGGCGGAAGATGGTAAAGCGCGGCATGCCCATCGCGCGCGCAGCCTCCAGCTGACCATGCGGAACACCTTTGAAGGCACCGCGCATGACTTCGCCCTCATAGCCCGCGACAGACAGGGTCAAAGCCAGCACCGCGTAGGGCCAAGCCTGACGCAGGATCGGCCAGAGGTCACTTTCCCGGATCCACGGGATCGACGGGAAAAGCGAGCCAAGGCCGTAATACAAGAGCCAAAGTTGCAGCAGAAGCGGCGTGCCGCGGATCAACCCGCAGAAGGCGCGCGCCGGGGCGGCCAGCCACCAGGGGCCAGCGGCCTGCGCCAGACCGAGCGGGATCGCAAGCAGCATCCCGAGAACCATGGTCACCACCAGAATCCAGGTCGTGTTCCATGCGCCTTGCAGCAGCAAGGCCTGATACTTGGGGTTGGCAAGCCAGCTCCAGTTCAGGCTTGTCACACTCCAGCCGACCAGGGCGACAGCGATCAGGGCCAGCACGATGCGACGCGTGGCCCAGAAACCCTGCACCGGCGCGGGACCGGCAGAGACAGTCTGGCTTGGGGTCGGGTTGGCTTGCATCAGCTTGTTCCCGGCCTGACTTGCCCGCGCCGCGCCCAGGCCTCAAGCCGGGCGAACAACAGGGTGGAGAGGATGGAGATGATCAGATAAAGCGCGCCCGCCGCCATGAAGAAGGTGAAGAATGCCTTTGTCGTGCTGGCCGCCTGCCGGGTCACCAGCGTCAGTTCGGCAAAACCGACCACGGCCAGAAGCGCGGTGTCCTTGGTGGCAATCAGCCACAGGTTGGCAAGACCGGGGATCGCTGCGGCCAACATCTGCGGCAGCGTCACGCGCCAGGCAAGCATCAAAGGCGGCATGCCCATGGCGCGCGCCGCCTCGATCTGGCCCGAAGGGACAGAGAGAATGGCCCCGCGCAAGACCTCGGTCGCATAGGCGCCCTGCACCACGCCAAGGACCACGATGCCAGCAGCAAAGCCGGAGATCTGGATCCGCTCGAACCCCCATGACAGCAAGAGGTTGTTGATTGACGAGGTGAAGGCGAAATAAAGGATCAGAATCAGGATCAGCTCCGGTACCGCGCGGACGATCGTGGTGTAGATCGCCAGCAGGTCACGGGCCAACGGGCCGCCGTACAGCTTGCCATAGGCGCCCAGTGTGCCGATCAAGAGCCCAAGACCGAAGGCGCCCAGGGCGATCATCACCGACTTTGCCAGGCCGGTCAGCAGTGTCGCCCCCCAACCGGGGGGCGACAAGGCCAGAAGATCCAGCGTAGAGGCCAGGACGGCCCCGGCAATCATGGTTTAACCGCCGTAGATCGACGACGAGAAGTAGCCGGCGGTGATCTTGTCATAGGTGCCGTCAGCGATGATTGCCGCGATGCCGGCGTTGATCTTTTCACGCAGTTCATCTTCGCCCTTGCGGATACCCGCACCGACGCCAAGGCCGAGGATCACCGGGTCATCGGCCACCGCACCCTTGGTTTCGCAACAGGCCATGCCGGTTTCCGAGGCAAGGAAAGCGTCCATCGCGATGCTGTCGGCCTGGGTCGCGTCGATCCGGCCAGCGGCAAGGTCAGAGTTCGCCTCGTCCTGGGTCTGGTAGATCTTGATCTCGGCGGCGGTGCCGGCGAAGTATTTCTCGACATAGGCCGCGTGTATGGTCGAGGCCTGCACACCGATGATCTTGCCGGCCAGCCCTTCGGGCGTGGGGGCCACGTCGCCACCCTTGGCACCAACGATAACGGTCGGGGTGTTGTAGTACTTGTCCGAGAAATCAATGGTCTGCATGCGCTCTTCGGTGATCGACATCGAAGCCATGATCGCGTCGATCTGCCCCGAGGTCAGCGACGGGATGATGCCATCCCAGGCGACGGGGGTGATCACGCACTGCATTTCGGCGGCGGCGCAGACCGCGTTGATAAGCTCCACTTCCCAGCCAACCCAGTTGCCCGAGGCGTCGGGCGACGCGAAGGGCGGATAAGCCTCGGCGGCGATGCCGATCTTGACTTCCTGCGCAGCGGCCGGCGCTGCGAACAGAAGGGTCGCGGCGACGAGTGATCTGAAGGTCATGTTGGTCTCCTTGCTGGTTTGGTTGTTTCCGCCCGTCAGGCGACGGACTTCAGGAATTGTTTCAGCCGGTCGGATTGCGGCGCGCCGAACAACTGGTCGGGCGGGCCTTGTTCTTCGATCAGGCCGTTGTGCAGGTAGATGACATGGCTTGCCACCTCGCGGGCAAACTTCATCTCATGCGTGACAAGGATCATCGTGCGGCCTTCGTCGGCCAGCCCCTTGATCACCTGCAACACCTCACCCACCAGTTCGGGGTCAAGGGCGCTGGTCGGTTCATCAAACAGCATGGCCTTGGGTTCCATGCACAGCGCGCGGGCGATGGCGGCGCGTTGCTGCTGGCCGCCGGACATGAAGGCGGGATAGGCGTCTTCCTTTTCGGCCAGGCCTACGCGGGCCAGCAGTTTGCGCGCCCGGTCGATGGCCACGTCACGCGGGCATTTCATCACATGGACCGGCACCTCTATCAGGTTTTCCAGCACGGTCCGGTGGGTCCAGAGGTTGAAGGACTGGAACACCATGCCAAGCGACTGGCGGATGCGTTCCAGCTGTTTGCGGTCTGACGGGCTGCCGTCGGGGTGCATGGCCACCGCTTCGCCAGCGATGGAAATCAGGCCCGAAGACGGAGTCTCCAGAAAGTTGATGCAGCGCAGCATGGTGGACTTGCCCGACCCGGACCCCCCGATGATGGCCACCACGTCGCCTTCATGCGCGGTCAGGGAAACGCCTTTCAGCACATGGTGCGTGCCAAAGCTCTTGTGCAGGTCTGCGACACGGATCGCTTCGGGGGACTGTTGGTTGCCGTTTGCCATGTGCCTCACTCGACTGTTGTTATCTGAACGTGCAATTCAGCGGTGCGCAAGCCTTTCCTGCAAGAATGTGCCGCAGGGCATCGCGGCTTGAAGGGGGAACGCCGCTCGTCTAATCAGAGAAGGGAAAGAGGGGCCTGAAATGCGCATTCTGATCACCAATGACGATGGCATCAACGCCCCGGGACTTGAGGTGCTGACCGAAATCGCCACCGCCATTGCCGGGCCGAAGGGCGAGGTCTGGACAGTGGCCCCGGCGTTTGAACAATCCGGCGTCGGCCATTGCATCAGCTATACCCATCCGATGATGATCGCCGAACTGGGGCCAAGGCGATTTGCCGCCGAGGGCAGCCCCGCCGATTGTGTGCTGGCCGCGATTTACGACGTGCTTTACGGGGCCAAGCCTGATCTGGTGCTTTCTGGCGTCAACCGGGGCAACAACGCGGCCGAGAACGTGCTTTATTCCGGCACCATCGGCGGCGCGATGGAGGCGGCCTTGCAGGGCGTGCCGGCAATTGCGCTCTCACAGTTCTTCGGGCCGGAAAACGCCGGGCTTGCCGATCCGTTCGAAAGCGCGCGCGCGCATGGCGCGTCCGTGGTGCGCGCCCTTCTGGACCGTGGCACATGGACAAAGGATGATTACCGGGTCTTTTACAACGTCAACTTCCCGCCCCAGACCGCCGCAGACACGCGCGGGATCAAGGTGGCACCGCAAGGCTTCCGCCGCGATACGGCCTTTTCGGTGGAACCGCACCAATCCCCCTCGGGCCGCAAGTTCCTGTGGATCAAGGGCGGGCCGCAGCACATGCCCACCCTTCCCGGCACTGACGCGGCGGTAAATCTGGAAGGCTTCATCTCTGTCACCCCGATGCGCGCCGACCTGACAGCACATGACCTGGTTGCCGACCTTCAGGCCCGGCTGGCATGACCGCAGGGCCGGAGGATCACCTCGACCCCTCCGACGAGCTTGCCGAACGCAAGATGCGTTTTCTTTTCGCGCTCCGCTCACGCGGCGTGACCGACGCGCGGGTTCTGACCGCGATGGAGCGGGTCGACCGCGGACATTTCGTGCGCGGCATCTTTGCAGACCGCGCCTATGAGGACATGCCCCTGCCCATTGCCTGCGGCCAGACCATCAGCCAGCCCTCGGTCGTGGGCTTGATGACGCAGGCGCTGCACGTCAATCCGCGCGATACGGTGCTGGAGGTGGGGACCGGATCCGGGTATCAGGCCGCGATCCTGTCGCAGCTGGCGCGCCGGGTCTACACCGTGGACCGCTACCGCCGCCTTGCGCGCGAAGCGGCAGACCTGTTCCAGCAGATGGACCTTGCGAATATCACCACGATCACCGCCGACGGGTCGCACGGATTGCCCGATCAGGCCCCCTTCGACCGGATCATCGTGACCGCCGCCGCCGAAGACCCCCCCGGCCCGCTTTTGGAGCAGTTGAAGCCCGGCGGGATCATGGTGCTTCCGGTCGGCCAGTCCGATGCGGTGCAAAGCCTGATCAAGGTCACCCGCACCGCCACCGGCTTTGATTACGAAGAACTTCGCCCAGTGCGCTTTGTGCCTCTGGTCGAAGGGCTCGGGTCCGAGTAGGATACCGGCCCAGAAACCGGGCCAACCCGGGCAGCATGACAGAGGCGGTGGGGCCATGCAGAAAATCAACGGCAGAATTCGGACCGGTCTGGTCCTTGGGGCAAGTGCGCTGGCGCTGTCGGCCTGCGTTAATACCGGCGAGCTGGACTGGGATCTGCGCGGGGGTGGTGGCTCTACATCCGAAGCAGCCCGACAGTCCACTGCGGCCGCACCAAGGCCGGATGCAAACGGCATCCTGTCCTATCCCGATTATCAGCTTGCCAAGGCCCGGCGCGGCGACACCGTGGCGGCCATGGCAGGGCGGCTGGGCCTGAACCCTGAAGAACTGGCCCGCACCAACGCCTTGCGCCCGACCGACCCCTTGCGCGACGGCGAGTTGCTGCTTTTGCCAAAGCGCGTTTCGGCGGCACCGCAACCCGCCACGATCGGTGGTGGCAGCGGACCTGTCGACATCACCGCGATTGCCACCACCGCGCTGGACTCCGCTGGCCCGTCCTCGGCCCCGGCCCCGACCGCATCGAAACCGGTCGCCGCACAGCC
Source organism: Tabrizicola sp. (assembly GCF_030373185.1). GTDB lineage: Bacteria > Pseudomonadota > Alphaproteobacteria > Rhodobacterales > Rhodobacteraceae > Tabrizicola. The sequence goes on along the minus strand of NZ_JAUCZH010000001.1, from coordinate 46,639 downwards.
CTCGACTCACCGCGTTGCCCGGGGCGAAACCGCCTTCACCATCGCGCGGACCTACAATGTATCAGCCAAGGCGCTGGCCGACTGGAACCAGCTTGGCTCTGACATGGCGATCCGTGAGGGGCAGACGCTTATCATCCCGATCGCCACCGCCCCTGCGCCGAACCGCGAACCCGTGCCGACGTCGCCGGGCGCAGGATCACCCACCCCCGAACCACCCTCGGCCTCAAAGCCCTTGCCGAACGAAAAGACCGAAGCCGCCGCCAGCAAACCCAAGGCCACCCCGCCTTCGCCCGATCTGGGCAGCGGCACGACCGGGGCCTCGGCCAGCGCCTTTGTCATGCCGGTGCAAGGCAAGATCATCCGCGGCTATGACAAGCGCAGCAATCAGGGCATCGATATTGCCGCAGCAGCAGGCACGCCGGTCAAGGCCGCCGCCAGCGGCACCGTTGCCGCGATTACCCGCGACACCGGGCAGGTGCCGATCGTGGTGATCCGCCATACTGATGGTTTGTTGACCGTCTATGCCGGGCTGGACGGCCTGACCGTCAAGAAGGGCGACACTGTCAAGCGCGGCCAGACCATCGGCGCGGTGCGCAAGGCTGACCCTGCGTTCCTGCATTTCGAAGTCAGGAAGGGCGTCGACAGTCTGGACCCGATGACTTATCTGCGCTGAGCTTGCGGCCCCGCCGAATGGGGCCTCAGTCCAGCCGCACGCCTTCGCGCGCGGCAAGGTCACAGAAGAACTGCCAGGCCACCCGGCCTGACCGCGACCCGCGCGTCGCCTGCCATTCGATCGCCTCGGCGAACAGCCGGTCTTCCGGCACCTTCACCCCATGCGCCGCGCAATAGCCACGGATCATGTCAACGTATTCATCCTGACTGCACGGATGAAAGCCCAGCCACAGACCGAAACGGTCTGACAGCGACACCTTTTCCTCCACCGCCTCGCTGGGGTTGATCGCGGAGGAGCGCTCGTTCTCGATCATGTCGCGCGGCATCAGGTGGCGGCGGTTCGATGTCGCGTAGAACAACACATTCTCTGGCCGCCCCTCGATCCCGCCATCCAGAACCGCCTTCAGGCTTTTGTAATGCTGGTCGTCATGGCTGAAACTGAGGTCGTCGCAAAATAGCAGGAAACGATGGGAAGCGGCGCGCAGGTGGTGCAGCAGGCGCTGGACGGACGGCAGGTCTTCGCGGGAAAGTTCAACGATCTTCAGCGCAAGGCCCTCAGACCGCACCTTGGCATGCACCGCCTTGACAAGGCTTGATTTCCCCATGCCCCGCGCGCCCCACAACAGCGCGTTGTTGGCAGGCAGACCCCGCGCGAAATGTCGGGTGTTTTCCAGAAGCGTATCGCGCGAACGGTTGACCCCGATCAAAAGCCCGATATCCACCCGCGCGACCTTGGTGACCGGTTCCAGACGATCCGGCCCGGTGTGCCACGCAAAGGCATCGGCGGCGTCCAGATCGGGCGCGGGCAACGGCGCAGGGGCCAGCCGCTCCAGCGCGGCGGCAATCCGGTCCATCGGGTCGCTCACTCTTCCGCCTCCGGTTCCACCCATGTGCCATCGGCTTTCGCCTCTGCCTCGCGGCGCTTTTCGATCCGGCGGATCAGGAAGATCGACACTTCGTAGAGCGGGTATACCGCCACGAACAGGATCAGCTGGCTCATCACATCCGGCGGCGTGACAAGGGCCGCGACCACAAGGATCAGCACGATGGCATATTTCCGCATCCCCGCCAGCCCGGCCGAGGTCGCAAGCCCCGCCTTGCCCATCAGCGTCAAGAGGACCGGAAGCTGGAAGCACAGCCCGAAGGCAAGGATAAGCTTCAGGCTGATATCCAGCGTCTCATTGACCTTGCCCTGAAAGACGATGGCGATTCCGGTCGTTTCGGCCGGCGCGGCCACCTCTACGCCCGAGGCGTCACCAAGGCTTGGCACCAGGGCCGCAATCACCGAATAGGTGTCGGCAAAGCCCAGAAAGAAGCTCATCGCGATGGGCGTCACGATGAAATGCGCGAAAGCGGCACCAAGGAAGAACAGCACCGGCGAGGCCAGAAGGAACGGCAGGAACGCCTGCTTTTCATTGCGGTAAAGCCCGGGCGCCACGAACCGCCAAAGCTGGTAGCCGATGACGGGGAAGCTTATCATCAGCCCGGCCACGACCGAGATATGGATCAAGGTGAAGAAGTATTCCTGCGGCGCGGTGTATTGCATGACCGGGTTCGGGTTGCCCAGCGCCCGCATCGCGCCTTCGATCGGCTGCAACAGGAAATCAAGGATCGGATCGGCCACGACAAAGCACAGGACCATGGCGATCAGGAAGGCCGACACCGACCAGATCAGCCGGTTGCGCAGTTCAGCCAGATGCTCGACCAAGGGGGCCGAGCTGTCTTCGATCTCGTCTTTGGTCGTCATGCGTCTTCACCTGCGCCCGCTGCGGGTTTCTTGCGGACCCGGCCACCGCGTTTCGGTGCGGGGGCTTCGGCCGCGGCTGGTTCGGCCGCAGCGGGTTTGGCGGCGGCCGTTGCAGGCGCAGCTTTCGCTTCGCGCAGCTTTGCCACCTTCTCGACCGAGGCGGCCTTCTTTGCTGCAACCTTTTCGGCCAGCGCCGAGGTTGCGGGCCCTGACGGCGCCACCGCGGGGGCCGTCGTCGGCGTCGCGGGCATCGGTGGAGGGGTCAGCGACGAGGCGGCTGGCTTGGCCGCAGCCGGCTTCAGCGGATCCCATTTTTCGAACTTGTCAGCGGCGGATTTCACCGCGTCCATGCCCATCGCCTTCGGATTGGCAACCTTTTTCAGGTCAGCGGCCACATCCTTGACGCCACTTTCCTTTGCGGCCGCCTCCATCGCACGCGAAAACTCGCGCCCCATGGCACGGACCTTGGCGGCAAAGCGGCCAAGTTCGCGGAACATGCCGGGCAGGTCTTTCGGGCCGATGAAGATCAGCGCGATAATGCCCACAACCAGAAGTTCGGACCAGCTCAAGTCCATCCTGCGTCCCCCGAACGCGCGTCAGACGGTCAGACCTTGTCCTTCTCGGCGGGCGTCACGTCCTTGGCGGCTTCGGCCTTGGCCTCGTCGATCTCGGCCGTGCTTTCGTTCACGCCCTTCTTGAAGGCGGTAATGCCCTTGCCCACCTCCCCCATCAACGAGCTGACCTTGCCCCGACCGAACAGGACCAAAAGGACAACCGCAATCAGGAGAATGCCGGGTAAACCGATATTGTTAAGCATGCGAACCACTCCATCCATGGCCCCGATCACGGGGCGGATTCCGTTACTGCCGCAAAATAGGGCTGGTCGACGGCGGGTTCCAAGGGCAAAGCTGCTTGCGCGGTGCATTCTACTGACAGTATTTTGTCAGTAGGCCCGGCAAAATCGCCGGCCCTACCCACCCTGAAAGCCGCAAGACCCGCCAATGAAACGCGACGCCCGCCTTTTCGACATCGTTCAAGTCCTGCGTGACGGGCGGCTGCACACGGCGGCAGAACTGGCCTGCGGACTGGGGGTGTCCACCCGCACGATCTGGCGCGACATGGAGATGCTGGCCGCTACCGGCCTGCCGGTCGAAGGCGAAAGGGGTCTGGGCTACATCCTGCGCTCGCCCCTGGTGTTGCCACCGACCATGCTGACCCCCGAGGAGCTGGAGGCCCTTGTCGAAGGCCTGCGCCATGTCGGTCAGGACGGCAACCCCCGCGCCAAGGCAGCCCGAAGCCTGCTTTACAAGGTGGCGACCCTTTTGCCGCAGACCGGGATCGACCCGGACCCCAGGGACGGTTGATCCCCAGACCCACCTGCCACCGAAAGACTGCTGACAGGGTGTTGTCAGTTGGACCATGTCAGAAGACCTCCATCACAACGAATGGAGATGACGATGCGCCTTTTGCCAGCCCTTGCCGTGATGATCCTGTTTTCCCCTGCTGACTCTGCCCGAGCAGGCGGCGATGGCAGGGTAATGGAGATCGTCACCTTCCGCCTTGTCGCCGGCGCAACTGAGGCAGATTTTCTTGCCGCAGCCGCTGGCACCGAAGATCCGCTGCGCAGCCAGAACGGTTTTCTTGGCCGCACGCTGACCCGCAGCGATGCCGGGGTCTGGACGGACCACGTCCTTTGGTCCTCAACGGCAGCGGCGATGACGGGGGCAGATGCCATGATGGCCAACCCGGCATTCGGCCCCTTCATGGCGCTCATCGACGGGCAGACGGTCGAGATGCGCCATGATCCGGTTCTGTGGCAGATGGATTGACCGAAGCCCGCGCCACCTGCACCTTGCCGCCATGCGCCGCACCGACCGCCTCTTCGACCTGATCCAGATCCTGCGCGACGGGCGGCTGCACACCGCCCGCGACATGGCCGGTGTATTGGAAGTGTCGGTCCGCACCATCTGGCGTGACATGGCCACGCTTGTGGCATCGGGCCTTCCGGTCGAGGGCGAACGCGGGGTCGGATACATCCTGCGCGAGCCGATCAATCTGCCGCCTCTGACCCTTACCCCGGACGAGGTGCTGGCCCTGACGCTGGGCCTGCAACTGGTGACCAAAGGGGCCGATCCCTCGCTTGCCGGGGCAGCAGCCTCACTTCACGGCAAGATCGCTGCTGTGTTGCCCGCCCGGCTGATGGCCGATGCAGGCCAGGACACCTGGGTCTTTCCCGGCGAAGAAGCGATGGCCGCAGCCCGCCACCTGCCGAGCCTGCGCCGCGCGATCCGGCTGCGTGAGCGCCTGCGGGTCAGCTACCGTGACACCAAGGGCGCAGCGACAACCCGGCTGATCCGCCCCTTGGGCCTGGAATTCTGGGGCCGGGTCTGGACGTTGGCCAGTTGGTGCGAAACGCGCGGTGATTTCCGCAGCTTCCGGGTGGACAGATTTGACCGTCTTGTCCCGACTGGTGACATCTTCCCTGACGAGCCGGGCCGCAGCCTTGCCGACTGGCGCGCGATGGTTGCGCCCTAGACGCCGAACACAAAGCACCGATCCCGCCGGATCATCAGCCAAAGCACCGTGCCGGGCTTTGGCAGGAACACCCCCGGCACCGAAGCTGTCAGCTTCGCCCCTTCAAAATCCATCGCGAAATCCACCAGACTTTCGCGCCCCAGATAGCGGCTGCGCAAGACGGTTCCCCGCGCCGGAGTGCCGTCTTCGGGCGTCGGATGCGGCCCCTTGCCGCCCCGGTCAAAGTCGATCCGCAGATGCTGCGGGCGGATCACGATCTCGACCGCGCCGCCATCGGCATGGCCGGGCGTCAGAAAGGCCCCAAACGGGGTTTCTGTCAGCGCCCCACGAGACGTGCCGCGGATCACGTTGATATCGCTGAAAAACGCCGCCGCGGCCTTGTCGACCGGCGCATTGTAGACGTTATAGGGCGCGCCCCGCTGCACGATCTTTCCGGCCCGCATCAGGGCAATCTCATCGGCCATGCGCATCGCCTCATCCGGCTCATGCGTGACCAGCAAGACCCCGGTGCCTTCCTCTTTCAACAGTTCCAGCGTCCGGTCACGGATACCGTCGCGCAGCCGGTTGTCGAGCCCGGAAAACGGCTCATCCATCAGCATGACCCGAGGCCGGGGTGCCAGCGCACGGGCCAATGCGACCCGCTGCTGCTCGCCACCTGAAAGCTGGTGCGGATGCTTCGGGCCAAATCCCGAAAGGTCTACCCTTTCAAGAAGCTCACCCACCCGCCTCGTCTTTTCGGCCCGATCTACCCGCAGACCGAAACCCACGTTTTCGGCCACTGTCAGATGCGGAAACAGCGCGAAATCCTGAAACATCAGCCCGACCGAGCGTTGCTCTGGCGGCAGATGCACCCCCGGCCCGGCGACCAGACGGCCATCGATCCGAACCTCGCCACTATCGGCCCGCTCCACCCCCGCAATCATGCGCAAGGTGGTGGATTTACCGCAACCAGACGGCCCAAGAAGGCAGGTCACCTGCCCCGCCGCCACCGCAAGGGACACATCATCCACCACTGACCGCCCCCCGAAAGCGCGGCTCAGATGTGAAACCTCAAGGCGTAGGGGTGTGGCGTCGGGCATGAAACTCAAGCGATTTTCTCAGGCTTTCCCTACCAGTGCCGCCCCTGCGCTTCAAGGTTACATGGTCGTATTGGTCGCGCCGCCATCCAGAAGCACATTCTGCCCCACGATGAACCCCGCGTGCTGGGAACATAGAAAAGCGCAGGCGGCACCAAACTCGCCCGCTGTGCCATAGCGCCCCGCTGGAATGGTCGCGGCACGCTCGGCAATCGCGTCCTCCATACTGATTCCCCTCGCCTTGACCACGGCCCCATCCAGCGCAATCGCCCGGTCCGTGGCGTGGATTCCCGGCAAGAGGTTATTGATCGTCACCCCTTTTCCCGCCACCTGTCGCGCCGTCCCCGCAACAAACCCCGTCAGCCCCGCCCGGGCCGCGTTCGACAGGCCAAGGACCGGGACCGGAGCCTTCACCGAAACGCTGGTGATGTTGACCACCCGCCCCCAGCCCTGCGCCATCATCCCCGGCAAAACCGCCTGCATCAGCGCAATCGGCGTCAGCATGTTGGCATCCAGCGCCTTGATGAAATCCTCACGCCCCCAGTCCGACCACATCCCCGGCGGCGGTCCGCCTGCGTTGGTCACCAGAATGTCAAACGGCCCATGCGCCAGCACCGCCGCCCGGCCTGGCTCAGAGGTGATGTCCCCGGCCACAGTGACCACACTGACCTGACACCGCGCCCGGATGTCCGCCGCCGTCGCCTCAAGCGCTTCGACCCCGCGGGCGTTCATCACCAGATCGACCCCTGCTTCGGCCAAAGCCTCGGCACAGCCCCGCCCCAACCCTTTGGACGACGCACAAACCAGCGCCCGCTTTCCCCTGATCCCCAGATCCATCGCCATCTCTCCTCTTTGCGGCAAGCCTAGCAGCGCCCGACGCAGGAACAAGGCCGCGCAGAGCGCATATCCGCGCCGGTTGCGCGCAGAGGTAAGACAAGTGGTGTGCGCCCGGAACGGGCGCTCATTAAAACTCGGCGGCTTGTCCAAATCCCGGCCCTTCAACGCTCAGCGCTTTTCGTTGCGGCGGATCGCAGCACATCCTATAGGACGGCCATGTCGCACCATGCCCCCCTTTCCGCCGAAACTGCCAATCCTGAAATCCGCAGACGCCGGACCTTTGCGATCATCTCGCACCCCGACGCCGGCAAGACCACGCTGACCGAAAAGTTCCTGCTGTTTGGCGGCGCAATCCAGATGGCCGGTCAGGTCCGGGCCAAGGGCGATGCCCGGCGCACGCGGTCAGATTTCATGAAGCTGGAGCAAGAGCGCGGGATCTCGGTTTCCGCCAGCGCCATGTCCTTCGATTTCCGGCATTACCGGTTCAATCTGGTCGACACGCCCGGCCACTCGGACTTTTCCGAAGACACCTACCGCACCCTCACCGCCGTTGATGCCGCGATCATGGTCATCGACGGGGCCAAGGGCGTGGAAAGCCAGACCCGCAAACTGTTTGAGGTTTGCCGGCTGCGCGACCTGCCGATCCTGACCTTTTGCAACAAGATGGACCGCGAATCCCGCGATGTTTTCGAGATCATCGACGAGATTCAGGAAAACCTCGCGATCGACGTGACGCCTGCCAGTTGGCCGATCGGCGTCGGGCGAGACTTTGTCGGGGCCTATGACCTGCTCCACGACCGGCTGGAAATCATGGACCGCGCCGACCGCAACAAGGTGGCGGAATCGATCCAGATCAGCGGTGTGGATGATCCCAAACTGGCTGAACATATCCCGGCCGAACTGTTGCAGAAGTTCCACGAAGAACTTGAAATGGCGCGCGAATTGCTGCCCGCCTTTGACCGTGCGGCCTTTCTGAACGGCTCGATGACCCCGATCTGGTTCGGGTCAGCCATCAACTCGTTCGGGGTGAAGGAACTCATGGACGGCATCGGCGAATATGGCCCCGAACCCCAGCCACAAAAGGCCGCAGAACGCCTGGTCTACTCCAGCGAAACCCCGGTCACCGGCTTTGTGTTCAAGGTGCAGGCCAACATGGACCCGAAACACCGCGACCGGGTGGCTTTTGTCCGCCTTGCCTCGGGCCATTTCGAACGCGGGATGAAGCTGTTTCACGTCCGGTCAAAAAAGCCGATGACCATTGCAAGCCCGGTCCTGTTCCTTGCCGCCGACCGCGAACTGGCCGAAGAGGCCTGGGCCGGTGACATCATCGGTATTCCCAACCATGGGCAACTTCGGATCGGTGACGCGTTGACCGAAGGCGAGGCTCTGCGCTTCACCGGCATCCCGTCCTTCGCGCCCGAACTGCTACAGACCGTGCGCGCGATGGACCCGATGAAGGCCAAGCATCTGGAGAAGGCCCTGACCCAGTTTGCCGAAGAAGGCGCAGCAAAGGTTTTCAAGCCGATGATCGGCTCGGGCTATATCGTCGGCGTCGTGGGGGCGCTGCAATTCGATGTGCTGGCCAGCCGGATCGAACAGGAATACTCGCTGCCTGTCCGGTTTGAAGGGTCCAACTTTACCTCGGCCCGATGGATTTCCGGCGACAAGGCCGAGATCGAAAAGCTGGTCAGCATCAACAAGGGCCATATCGCCCATGACAGCGATGGCGACCTTGTTTTCCTGACCCGGCTGCAATGGGATATCGACCGTGTCACCCGAGACTATCCGGCAGTAAAGCTGACGGCCACCAAGGAGATGATGGTCTAGCCCCCGCCGGCCATCGCCGCGCGCCAACCATGATCTGGCGAGAACTTTGCAAGGGTCACGCGCCGCAGCGTTGCCGGAAACGCATCGCAACCGACGGCCGTGATGGTCAGAACGTGGTCTCCGGGCGGGAACCCAAGACCCATGCGCACGACGGCAAGTTCACCTGGACCCAAAGGGGGCGTGTGGCCAAGCCAGACCTCGCTCTCACCCTGAACCCGAAATCGCATGCGATGGCAGCCGTCCTTGGGTGCCACGATCAGGATTCCGTATTTTCTCAGATCAGATGTCGATGACAGTCGAAACTCGGTCCGGCAGTCTTCCGGGTCACATCCGCCGTGGTCGGCATGCGACGACTGACCCATGATGACCACCAACACGGCAAACAGGAGAAATATCTTCATGATGCACCTGCAATTAGGTGAGCGAGCAAAAATTGGCATCGTCTGAATGGCCGAAATCTTAACAGAGTTCGGGTGAAAAACCAAGGCAGCCGGTGCATGCCTTGACCCCTCGCCACTTTTCAGCTATCGCGAGGCGCGGCCATTGGGGCCGAGACGCCGGGGCGCCCGGAAACTAGCGTCCCATCATTCATGCGGTCCGATACCGCATCCATAGGACGCTTATGACCAGATTTTCCGACCTCGCGCTTGACCCGCGCGTACTTCAGGCCGTTTCCGAAGCCGGCTACGAAACCCCGACCCCGATTCAGGAACAGGCGATCCCGCATGCGCTGCAAGGGCGCGATGTGTTGGGGATTGCCCAGACCGGCACCGGCAAGACCGCCAGCTTCACGCTGCCGATGATCACGCTTCTGGGTCAGGGCCGCGCCCGCGCCCGGATGCCGCGCAGCCTTGTGCTGGCACCGACGCGTGAACTGGCCGCCCAGGTGGCCGAGAACTTCGACATCTACGCCAAGCACACCAAGCTGACCAAGGCGCTCTTGATCGGCGGGGTTTCCTTCGGGGAACAGGACAAGCTGATAGACCGTGGGGTTGATGTGCTGATTGCCACGCCGGGTCGGCTTCTGGACCATTTCGAGCGCGGCAAACTTCTCTTGACCGGCGTGCAGATCATGGTCGTCGATGAAGCTGACCGGATGCTCGACATGGGGTTCATCCCCGATATCGAACGCATCTTCCAGCTGACCCCCTTCACCCGCCAGACGATGTTCTACAGCGCCACCATGGCACCCGAGATCGAGCGGATCACCAACACCTTCCTGACCAACCCGGCCAAGATCGAGGTTGCGCGGCAGGCGACGGCGTCGCTGACCATCACGCAGGCGTTGATCGAGGTGAAGCCGGCCCGCAAGGATCGCAGCTTTGGCGAAAAGCGCTCGGTCCTGCGCGCCCTGATCCGGGCCGAGGGTGAGGCTTGCACCAACGCGATCATCTTCTGCAATCGCAAGATGGATGTGGATGTGGTGGCGAAATCGTTGAAATCGCATGGTTTCAACGCCGCCCCTATCCATGGCGATCTGGAGCAGTCGCAGCGCATGAAGACGCTGGATGCCTTCCGCGATGGCTCGCTTCACCTGCTGGTCGCCTCGGACGTGGCCGCGCGGGGGCTCGATATTCCGGCCGTCAGTCATGTGTTCAACTTTGACGTGCCGTCGCACCCGGAAGATTACGTCCACCGCATCGGCCGGACCGGCCGGGCCGGGCGTCTGGGCAAGGCCTTCACGATCTCGGTGCCGTCGGATGAAAAATACCTCAAGGCCATCGAAAGTCTGGTGAAAATGGAAATTCCGCGCGGCACCCTGCCCGAGGGTTATGTGCCGGACGCGGGAGAAGACCGGCCCGAACGTCCGCGCGAAGAGCGCAGCGGGCGTGGGCGGGACCGCGAGCGCAGCCCGCGGGGCCGCGATCGCGACCGCGCGCCAAAGCCGCATGACGAGGTGGCCGCGATGGAACCCGTCGTGGTTGCGCCAAAGCCGGAAGCCGCTGTCGAGGACGTCCGCCCAGTGCGGTCCGAACCAAAGCCGGAAGCACGGCCGGAACGCGAAGCCCGGCCCGAACGGACGGAAAATCGCCGCAATGACCGGCGCGAGCCTCGGGAAGAGCGCCGCGATGACCGGCGTGATGCGCCCCGCGACGCCCCGCGCGAAGATCGCCGCGACTATCGCCGCGACCGGGATCTTGGGCCTTCCGTCGTGGGCATGGGCGACCATGTACCGGATTTCATCCTGCGCAGCTTTGCCATCAAGCCTTCCGCCTCCGACGAGGTGGATGAACCCGCGACCGGCACCGAAGGCTAAGCCGACCTGATGCAATGCAAAAGGCCCCGACGAAAGTCGGGGCCTTTGTCATTCCGGCAGCAAGATCACTCCGCCATCAGGCGGCTGATCACCACGGTCACTTCGGGCTTCTTGCCGATCTCTTCCATCGCGACCTGACGCAGAACCTTGCGGATCTCATCTTCCAGCTTCTTGTCGTCCTTCAGAAGTTTCTTACCTGCACGGTCGATGAATTCGGCCAGATCAGCTTCGATCGTCTCGGCCAGCACGCGGTCGCCCCGGCCCTTGGCGGGCAGACCCATCAATTCGACCCATGGCTCCCCCATCGGCTGATCGTTTTCGTCCAGCATCACCGTGACCAGTGCATGTCCGTTCAACGCCATGCGGATCCGGTCGCGCACCACGCCGTCCAGCGCGCCGACAAGGGCCGTGCCGTCCAGATAGACCCGCCCGGTTTCCACATATTCGGCCACTTCCGGCACATCGCCGGTCAGGTCGATCATCATGCCGTTCGTCGCCACCTGCGCCGCGATCCCGGCTTCGGTTGCGATGCGGGCATGTTCGCGCAGATGCCGGTGTTCGCCATGCATCGGGATCAGCATATCGGGCAGCACAAGACGGTGGACATGTTCAAGGTCCGGCCGGTTGGCGTGACCCGAGACGTGATACTTGCCACCCGCGTCATCAATGACGTTGACGCCCATTTCCGAATAGGCATTCCAGACCCGCAGCACCTCGCGCTCATTGCCGGGGATGGTCTTGGACGAAAAGAGGAACGTGTCGCCTTCCTTCATCTGGATGCCCAGATACTTGCCCCGGCTCAGCTGCGCCGAGGCCGCGCGGCGTTCGCCCTGACTGCCGGTGACCAGGAGCATCAGGTTCTTGCGCGGCACCTCCAGCGCCTCTTCGGGGCCGATGGTGCGGGGAAAACCGGACAGAACGCCCGCCTCTTCCCCCGCGGCAATCATCTTCTTCATCGACCGGCCCAGAACGCAGATCGTGCGGTCCGCTGCACGGGCGGCTTCTGCCAGGGTCTTGAGCCGCGCGACGTTCGACCCGAAGGTCGTGGCCGCCACCATGCCGGAGGCGCCCTTGATCAGCTCGGTCAGCGCCGGGCCAAGCGTGCTCTCGGACCGGCCTTCGTGATTGGAAAAGACGTTGGTCGAATCGCACATCATCGCCTTGACCGGGCGTTCCGCGACAATCTCGGCAATGCGGGCATCATCCCAGGCTTCGCCCACCACCGGGTTGTGGTCGATCTTGAAATCCGCCGTGTGGAAAATGCGGCCTGCGGGCGTGTCGATCACCAAGGCCGAGCTTTCGGGAATCGAATGCGACACCGGCACGAACTGAACCTTGAACGGCCCGGCCTCGACCGTGGCGGGGCGGGGTTCGACAGTCACGATCTGATCGGTCGGCAGGCCGGTTTCCTCGAACTTCAGCCGCCCGATGGTGGCGGTGAAGCGACGGCAGTAGATCTTCTTTTTCAGCTTCGGCCACAGCCGCCCGATCGCGCCGATGTGGTCTTCATGGGCATGGGTGATGAAGATCGCTTCCAGCCGGTCAACCCGCGCCTCAAGCCAGCTGACATCGGGCAAGATCAGATCCACCCCGGGCGAGGTATCCATATCGGGAAAGGTCACGCCCAGATCCACCAGGATCAGCCGTTCCTTGCCTGCCGGACCATAGCCGTAGACGTAAGCGTTCATGCCGATCTCTCCGGCGCCGCCGAGGGGAAGGTAGATCAGGCGGTTCACAGTCATGCGGTTTCCTTGTTGTAATCGTTGATCAGGACGAGGCCATGCATCGTCAGGTCATCCTCGATGGAATGAAATAGCGCGGTTCCTTGTGCGAACAGAGAGGCGAGGCCCCCGGTCGCAATCACTTTCATGGGGCGGTCGCGTTCGCGGCGAACCTCGCGCACGATGCCTTCGACCAGCCCGACATAGCCCCAATACACGCCGGACTGCATGCAGGCCACCGTATTTGTGCCGATCACCCGGTCGGGCTTTGCAACGTCGATATGCGGCAAGGCGGCAGCGGCGTTGTGCAGCGCCTCCAGCGACAGGTTGACGCCGGGCGCAATGACCCCGCCAACATAGGCGCCATCGTGGTCAACGACGTCAAAGGTGGTGGCAGTGCCGAAATCGACGATGATCAGGTCGCCGCCATGCCGATCATGCCCGGCGACGGTATTGACCAACCGGTCCGGCCCGACCGTGGTTCCCTGATCGACCCGTGGCGCGACGGGCAGCCGACACTCGGGTTTGCCCACCACCAAAGGGCGGCAGCCGAAATAGCGGTCACAGAGGACGCGCAGATTGAATACCACGCGCGGCACGGTGGAGGAGATGATCGCAGCCGTCACATGCGCCTCGGTCTTGGTCAGCATCATCAGGCTGGAGAGCCAGACGAAATATTCATCCGCCGTGCGTTTGTGGTCGGTCGCGATACGCCAGGTGGCGATGAAGCTGGTGCCGTTCCAGATGGAAAAGACCGTGTTGGTATTGCCGCAGTCGATGGCGAGAAGCATGGCGCGCGCTTTACGGTTGGCGGCGGACCGGGGGTTTCACACCCCCGGACCCCCGTGGGATATTTCGAGAAGAGAAAGCCTTGGGCGGGATCAAAAGAACACCTCGGCAGCGGGAATGGCAAGGGTTCCGGTCACGGTGCGCAGGATCAGGTTGCCGGTGGCGTCGATGCTTTCGAAGATGCCTTCACGGGTCTCGGTTCCGGTACGGGCGCGGATGATTTCTCCCTTGCGGGCGGCATGGGCAAGCCATCCGGCGCGCAGCGGGGCGAAACCTTCGGTCTGGAAGATCGCCTCCCACGCAGCATAGGCGGGGGCGAGGGCATCCAAGAACGCCTCGGGCGTGATGCGGTGACCGGTCTCATGCAGAAGTGAGACCGGGGGGACCGCGCCGGGTTCCACAAGCGACGCGTCCGGGGCGGCGATGAGGTTGACGCCGATGCCGATGCACAGGACCGGGTTTGCGGTGCCAAGGCCCGCGCTTTCCAGCAGTATCCCGGCCAACTTGCCTCCGTTCAGCAAGACGTCGTTCGGCCATTTCAGGGTGAAGCTGTCAGAAAGACCGGTCAGCCTTGCGCACGCGTCACGCAGCGCTAGTGCAGCGGCGAATGAGCGGAGCGCGACAGCCTCGGGTGGCTCTTGCGGCTTCAGCACAAGGGTTGCGTGGAAATTTCCACGCGGGCTTTCCCACGGCCTTGACCGACGGCCCCGGCCTGCGGTCTGAAAGCCCGCCACGATCCACGTCGGACCGTCCAGGGTAGCGGCCCGGCGGAAGCCTTCGGCGTTGGTGCTGTCAATCTCGGACAGGGCGAGACGCCCTGCCCATTGGTGCGACTCAGCGGACAAGCGCTTGGGCCGCAGTGGCGGCCGCGGGTTCGATGCCGAACAGGTTGATCACACCGACCAGCATGATCGCCGCCACAGCCATCAGCATGACCCATTGCACCGGGGCCATCCGGCTTTCGGCCGGTTCCTGTTCTGCGCCGAAATACATGAAGTAGACCAGCCGCAGATAGTAGAAGGCACCGATCACCGACGCCACCGCACCAACGACTGCCAGCCAGACCATCCCCGCATCAACCGCAGCCTTCAGGACATAGAACTTGCCGAAAAACCCCAGCATCGGCGGCACACCGGCAAGGCTGAACAACAAGACAAGCATCGCAAGAGCCTTGAGCGGTTCCACCTTGGCAAACTGGTTGAGGCTGGCGATGTCGCTGACCGGGCGGCCGTTGCGTTCCATCGACAGGATGAAGGCGAAGGTTCCGACATTCATCGTCACATAGATCGCCATGTAGATCATCGTCGCCTGAACACCGTAGGCGGTGCCAACGGAGAGGCCGATCAGCGCATAGCCCATATGGGCGATGGAGGAATAGGCCATCAGGCGCTTGATGTCCTTCTGGCCGATGGCAGCCACGGCACCAAGGGCCATCGAGGCTACGGCAAGACCGGCAAGCACCTGACCCCACTGGCCCGGAACGCCGCCGAACGCATCATGCACCAGCCGCGCGATAAGCGCCATGGCGGCGACCTTGGGGGCGGTAGCGAAGAATGCCGTGACCGGCGTGGGCGAGCCTTCGTAGACATCCGGCGTCCACATATGGAAGGGCGCGGCACTGACCTTGAACGCCAGCCCCGCCAGCATGAACACAAGGCCGAACAGAAGGCCCAGTGGCACGCCATCCTTCACCGTGGACAGGATGCCCGCAAACTGCGTGGTGCCGGAATAGCCGTAAACCAGCGAGGCGCCATAAAGCAGAAGCCCCGACGACAGCGCGCCAAGGACAAAGTACTTCAGGCCCGCCTCGGAAGATTTCGCACTGTCACGCCGCAGCGAGGCCACGACGTAAAGCGACAGGGATTGCAGTTCCAGCCCCATGTAAAGCGTCATCAGGTCGGCAGATGAGACCATGACCATCATCCCGACAACCGCCAGCGCGATCAGGATCGGGTATTCAAAGCGCAGAAGGTCGCGCCGGACCATATAATCCTGCCCCATCACCAGGACGGCAGCGGCGGCCAGAAGGATCGTGACCTTGGCAAAACGGGCGAATGGATCATCGACGAACAGGCCACCAAAGACCACACGCTCACCGCTGCCACCAGCTCCGATGTAAAGCGCCAGCGCCACGAACAGCCCCGCCGTCGCCCAGACCAGTGCCGGGGCCAGCTTGTCCTTGGTCGTGTAGACCCCGACCATCAGCGCGGCCATGGCATAACCGCTCAGCACGATCTCGGGCAGAAGGGTCTGGAAATCTGCGGACGTCATCGGCGGAACCTCAGTGCAGGGCCAACTGCGCGCCATCGGCGGGCAGCGCGGCATTGTAGTCGGAAACAAGGGCCGTCACGGAAGGCCCGATGATATCGGTCACAAGGCTGGGATAGACGCCAAGGATCAGGGTCATCGCGATCAGGGGCGCGAAGATAATCCGCTCGCGGCGGTCCATGTCAGTGATCGAGCGCAGCGCCTCTTTGATCAGGTCGCCGAAGACGACTCGCCGATAGAGCCACAGCGCATAGGACGCCGACAGGATCACACCCGAAGTCGCCACAGCCGCAACCCAGGTGTTGACCTGGAAAATGCCCATCAGCGTCAGGAATTCACCGACAAAGCCCGAAGTGCCGGGCAATCCGACGTTCGCCATGGTGAAGAACATGAAGACCAGCGCATAGGCCGGCATCCGGGTCACAAGGCCACCATAGGCGTCGATGTCGCGGGTGTGCATCCGGTCATAGATCACGCCGACGCAAAGGAACAAGGCACCCGAGATGAAGCCGTGCGACAGCATCTGGAAGATCGCGCCGTCAATGCCTTGCTGGTTGGCGGCAAATATCCCCATGGTCACATAGCCCATGTGGGCGACGGACGAATAGGCGATCAACTTCTTCATGTCGGTCTGCGCAAGCGCCACGAGGCTGGTATAGACAATCGCAATCGCCGACATCCACAGCACCAGCGGCGCCATTACATCCGACCCGACCGGGAACATCGGCAACGAAAAGCGCAGGAAACCGTAGCCGCCCATCTTCAACAGGATCGCCGCCAGCACGACCGACCCCGCGGTCGGCGCCTGAACGTGCGCGTCGGGCAGCCATGTATGCACCGGCCACATCGGCATCTTCACCGCGAAGCTGGCAAAGAAGGCAAGGAACAGCATCGTCTGCAAGCCGCCCACAACCTGAACGCCCAACAGGCTGAACGTCTCGGACCCGAAGTCATGCACCAGAAGGTCGACGATATCGGTGGTGCCGGCGTCGAAATACATCGCGATCATCGCGACCAGCATCAGGACCGACCCAAGGAAGGTATAAAGGAAGAACTTGAAGGCCGCATAGATCCGGTCCTTGCCGCCCCAGATGCCGATGATCAGGAACATCGGGATCAGCCCTGCCTCGAAGAACAGGTAGAACAGCACCAGATCCAGCGCGCAGAACACGCCCAGCATCAGCGTTTCAAGCACAAGGAAGGCAATCATGTATTCCTTCACCCGCGTCTCGACATTCCAGCAAGAATAGATCGTGATCGGCATCAGGAAGGTCGTCAGCATCACGAACAGGATCGAGATCCCGTCGACCCCCATCTTGTAGCTCAGTCCCATGATCCACTGCCGGTCTTCCACGAACTGAAAGCCGGTGTTCGACGGGTCAAACCGCAAGAGGACGAAGAGCGAGATCAGGAAGGTCGCCGAGGTGGTGAACAGCGCAAGCCACTTTGCCCCCTGCCGGGCCGCCGCATCATCACCGCGCATGAACAGCGCAAGGATGATCGCCGCGACCAGCGGCAGGAAAGTGATGATCGAGAGAAGCTGGTTTTCCATAATTCCGTGCGCCCCTTACTTCGCGCCGCCGAAAAGCGTCATCCAGGTCACCAGAATGACGATCCCCAGCACCATCGCGAAGGCGTAGTGAAACAGGTAGCCGGACTGCGCACGGCCTGCGAGTCGGGTGAAGAAGGGAATGATCCCCATCGCCACCCCGTTGAGCGAGCCATCAATCACGTCACCATCGCCGCGCTTCCACAGGAAGTTGCCCAGCCATTTTGCAGGGCGGACGATGACCCAGTCGTACAGCTCGTCGAAATACCACTTGTTCAGGAGGAACAGGTAAAGTGGCCGATGCTGTGCCGCCAGACGACCGGGAAGGTCGGGACGGCGGATGTAGAACAGCCACGCGGTGAACAGACCGATCAGCATGGCTATGAAGGGTGAAAGCCGGACCCAGACCGGGACATAATGCGCATCATGCAACACGGTGTTGTCGGGGTGCATGAAGATGGCGCCCTTCGGGGCCACGCCAGCAACCGGGGCGGCGTGGGCGGTGTCCGTGGCAGCGTCCGCCCCCGTCCCGCCATGGGTATCGGTGGCCGCAGCCTCACCCTCGGCGGCATCATGGCTTTGGTCAACCTCGCCATGCGCGGCAGAACTTTCCATGCCGAACCAGTTGCGAACGGCCGTTTCGTCGCCAAAGAACACCTTGTACCAAAGCATCCCCGAGAACACCGCGCCAAGGGCCAGAACCCCCAGCGGGATCAGCATGACAAGCGGGCTTTCATGCGGTTCATGGTGGTGGTCGTGGTGGCCGTGTGCGTCGTGGCCATGGCCATGACCGGTGGCGCGACTGGTGCCGTAAAAGGTCATGAACATCAGCCGCCAGCTGTAAAAGCTGGTGAAGCAGGCCGCCACCACCAACAGCCAGAAGGCGTATTGGCTGCCGACAAAGGCACTTTCAATCACGGCGTCCTTCGAAAGGAAGCCGGCGAAACCGTAATGCGTCAGCGGAATACCGACGCCGGTGATGGCCAGCGTGCCGATCATCATCGCCCAGAAGGTATAGGGGATCTTCTTGCGCAGCCCGCCATAGTTGCGCATGTCCTGTTCGTGGTGCGTGGCATGGATCACCGAGCCCGCACCAAGAAACAGCATCGCCTTGAAGAAGGCGTGGGTGAACAGATGGAACATCGCCACCGAATAGACACCCACCCCGGCAGCCACGAACATGTAGCCAAGCTGGGACATGGTCGAATAGGCGATGACGCGCTTGATGTCGTTCTGCACAAGGCCGATCGTCGCCGCCACAAAGGCAGTGGTGGCGCCAAGGACGGTGACAAAGGTCATAGCTTCCGGCGCGTATTCCATCACCGGCGACATGCGGCAGACCAGGAAGACCCCGGCCGTCACCATCGTCGCGGCGTGGATCAGAGCTGACACCGGGGTCGGGCCTTCCATCGCGTCCGGCAACCATGTGTGCAGGAAAAGCTGCGCCGATTTGCCCATCGCCCCGATGAACAGCAGGACAGCGATCAGGTTGGCTGCGTTCCAATCGGCCCAGAGAAAGCGCAGGTTCGTGTCGGCCAGCGCGGGGGCTGCGGCGAAGACATCGTCAAAGCGGATCGAGTCTGTCAGATAGAACAGCGCGAAGATGCCAAGCGCAAAGCCGAAGTCACCAACGCGGTTGACCACGAAAGCCTTGATCGCGGCGGCATTGGCCGAGGGCTTGCGGTAGTAAAACCCGATCAGAAGATAAGACGCGACGCCCACGCCTTCCCAGCCGAAGAACATCTGGACCAGGTTGTCCGACGTCACCAGCATCAGCATCGAGAAGGTGAAGAACGACAGGTAGGCAAAGAAGCGGGCCTTGTAATGCTCCCCCTCATGCCAGTTGTCGTCATGCGCCATGTAGCCAAAGCTGTAGAGGTGGACGAGTGCGGAGACCGAGTTCACCACGACCAGCATGATCGCGGTCAGCCGGTCAAGCCGGATGCCCCATTCGCTGCCCATCGTGCCGGATTCGATCCAGCGCATCAGGACGATCCGCTGGGTCTCCCCGTCAAAGGTCAGGAAGATCCACCACGACAGCGCTGCGGCAAGAAAGATGAAGGAGGTCGCAATGACCTGACCGGCTTTCTCGCCGATCAACCGCCAGCCGAACCCGCAGATCAGGGCGCCGATCAGCGGCGCAAGAAGGATGATCGTTGCCATCTGGGTCAGCCTTTCATCACGTTCACGTCTTCCACGTCGATCGAGCCGCGGTTGCGGAAGAACACGACGAGGATGGCAAGGCCGATCGCGGCCTCGGCGGCGGCGACGGTCAGGACGAACATGGTGAAGACCTGCCCCACCAGATCACCGGCAAAAGATGAGAAGGCGACAAGGTTGATGTTCACCGCCAAGAGCATCAACTCGATCGACATCAGGATGACGATCACGTTCTTGCGGTTCAGGAAGATCCCGAAGATGCCGATGACGAACAAGGCCGCCGCCACCGTCAGGTAATGTTCAAGTCCAACCATCTCACGTTCCCTCCGGGTCTAAAGCCCGTTCATTCCTTCGGGCTTGCGCCCCGATTGCCCAAGGTGCGCCGAAGCGCACCGATCACAGCCCTTGGCCCGGCTTCACGTCCTTAAGTTCCATCGCCTTGGCCGGATCGCGCCACATCTGTTGCAGCACGTTCTGCCGCTTTACATCCTTGCGGTGCCGCAAGGTCAGCAGGATTGCACCGATCATCGCCACCAGAAGGATCAGGCCCGAAAGCTGGAACAACAGGAAGTAGCGGTCATAAAGCAGCATGCCCAGGGCGCGGGTGTTCTCGACATCAGCGGCGGCAGGGGCCACGGCCTTGCGCAAAGCCTCGGCTTCCGGGGCGGCCTGCCAGACGCCGACGCCAATGGCGATCTGCATCAACAGAACAACGCCGATCAGCAGCCCCAAGGGCATGTAGCGCGCCAGTTCACCCTTGAGCGCGGCAAAGTCGATATCCAGCATCATGACGACAAAAAGGAACAGCACCGCCACCGCGCCCACATAGACGATGATCAGAAGCATCGCCACGAATTCGGCCCCCAGAAGCACGAACAGCCCCGAGGTCGAAAGGAACGTCAGGATCAGCCACAGGACCGAATGCACCGGGTTACGGCTGATCGTGACCATCAGACCCGCCGCCACGGTAACCGAGGCGAAGGCATAAAAGGCAAAATCGAAGACGGTCATGCGTCTTTCTCCCCAGAATTCTCATCGGTCTCGGCAAAGACGCCTTGCGCGATTTCCAGCGCCTTCTGCATCGCCGGCACACCGCCGAACATCGACATCTGCCAGATCACTTCCGCGATCTCGCGTTTGGTGGCCCCGGCGGCAAGGGCGTTCTTGATCGTGATGCGCAGTTGCGGCTCACCCAGGGGGCCAAGCACGGTCTGCGCGGCGATGGTCACCAGAAACCGGGTGCGGGCATCAAGGCCTTCGGGGTTGAAAGTCTTGCCGAACCACATCTCCAGAAGTTCCTTCGGCATCGCAGGGAACATCTTTTCAAAGGCCTTCACGTCGACGTTTTCCATGGCCGGAGCAAAGGCCTTGGCCATCTTCTGCCCCTGCTCCATCATGGCGGCGAACATCTTGGCGAAATCGTCGGTCATCAGCGGTACGGCGCATCAATTTCAAGGTTGCGGGCAATCTCGGCTTCCCAGCGGTCACCGTTCGCAAGGAGTTTATCCTTGTTGTAGAACAGCTCTTCCCGCGTCTCGGTCGAGAATTCGAAGTTCGGGCCTTCGACGATGGCGTCCACGGGGCAAGCCTCCTGGCAGAAGCCGCAATAGATGCACTTGGTCATGTCAATGTCATAGCGCGTGGTGCGGCGGCTGCCGTCTTCGCGCGGTTCGGCGTCGATGGTGATGGCTTGCGCCGGGCAGACCGCTTCGCACAGCTTGCAAGCGATGCAGCGTTCCTCGCCGTTCGGATACCGGCGCAACGCATGTTCGCCCCGGAAGCGGGGGGAAAGCGGGCCCTTTTCGTGCGGATAGTTCAGCGTGGTTTTCGGCGCGAAGAAGTATTTCATCCCAAGGCCGAAGCCCTTGATGAAGTCCATCAGGAGGAAATACTTCGTGGCGCGGGTCCAGTCGATGTTGCTCATCTGTCAGCCCCCCAAGGTCCAGCGCGCCCAGAAGCCGCCGAGTACTTCGAATTTTGCAAGAAACGCCACCAGAACCACCCAGCCCAGAGACAGCGGCAGGAAGACCTTCCAGCCGATCCGCATCAACTGGTCATAGCGGTAGCGGGGGACGATGGCCTTCACCATGGCGAACATGAAGAAGAACAGCCACATTTTGGCAACCATCCACCACCAGCCATCGGCCAGCCCGGGGATGGGCGACAGCCAGCCACCGAAGAACAACAGGCTCATCAGCGCGCACATCAGGAAGATGGCGATGTATTCCCCGGCCATGAACAGAAGGTAGGGGGTGGAGGAGTATTCCACCATGAACCCGGCGACGAGTTCGGATTCCGCTTCCGGCAGGTCGAAGGGCGGGCGGTTGGTTTCGGCCAGGGCGCTGATGAAGAACAGGAACACCATCGGGAAATGCGGCAGCCAGTACCAGTTGAACAGACCCCAGTCCCCATCCTGCGCGGCGACGATGGACGAGAAGTTCATGCCCCCGGTCGAGATGATGACGCCGATGATGATCAGGCCCAGCGACACTTCATAGGAAATCATCTGCGCCGCCGACCGCAGCGACCCGAGGAACGCGTATTTGGAGTTCGAGGCCCAGCCGCCCATGATTACGCCGTAAACCTCAAGCGAAGAAACGGCGAAGACGAACAGAAGCGCCACGTTTATGTTTGACAGCACCCAGCCATCATCAAAGGGGATCACCGCCCAGGCCAGAATCGCCAGCACGAAGCTCAGCATCGGCGCAAGGAAGAACACCGGGCGGTCAACACCCGCCGGGATCACGATTTCCTTGACCACATATTTCAGCGCATCGGCCACCGATTGCAGAAGGCCGAACGGCCCAACCACGTTCGGGCCGCGCCGCATCTGCACGGCGGCCCAGATCTTCCGGTCGCCGTAGACAAGGAACAGCAGGCTGATCATCACGAATGCCACGATCAGAAGGGCCTGCGCCGCAATCAGCACCGCCGTTCCGAACCCCGTGGAAAGAAACCCGTCCATCTCAGCCCCTCATCCTCAAACCGTCGGTATTCCAAGCTCTGCACATTCCGCCACCGCCAATCTGGTGTCGATGGTACGCAGGCCCTCGGGCTGACTGGCCGAGATGAGGTAAACCGCATCCCCAACCCATGTCCGCCCGTCCTTCTTCACGATGGTCCGCACATGCCGTGCGAACCCGTTTCCCTGATCCAGCGCATATTGCGCAACGGCACAGCGGCCATAAGCCTCGACATCCGACTTTTCAGCCGCGCCACGCATCGCGACGCTGACGCTGACAAGGTCCGTGTCGAGCAGGATCGTCGAGATCCCGTCATAGACCGGCGTGCCGCGACCCTCTGTCACCTCTGCACCTTGCGTGCAAGCCCCGAGCGCCACTGTCGCGGTGCCAAGGGTGGCCAGCAGGGTCAGAGGGTGATGCAAGGGCCTACTCCGCCGCAAGGGGCTGTGCCGCCCGCGCCTTGGCCATGGCCGACAGGTCTGCCATGACAGTTGACGCCCGCGCGACCGGATTGGTCAGGTAGAAGTCCTTGATCACATTCCGGAAATCCGCCTTGCCCAGCGGCTTGACCGCCAAGGCCAGCCAGTCATTCGCAGCCACTTCATCCACCCGGCCAAGATGCGGATGGGCCTTGACCAGTGCCGAGCGCAAGGCGGCCAGACTGTCCCAAGGCAGGGTCGCCCCCAGTTCGGCCGAAAGCGCACGCAGGATGGCCCAGTTTTCCTTCGCCTCGCCCGGAGCGAACCCGGCGCGCAGCGCCAGTTGCGGGCGGCCCTCGGTGTTGACGAAAAGCCCGTTTTCTTCGGTCCAGGCAGCACCCGGCAGGATGATATCCGCGCGCGAGGCACCCCGGTCGCCGTGGCTACCCTGATAGATCACGAAGGGGCCGCCCGAATCTCTGGCAGCGATTTCCACTTCGTCGGCGCCAAGGTTGTAGATCACCTCGGCCCCGTCGGTTGCTGCCGCAAGGCCACCTTCGGTCACCGCGCCCACATCCATTGCCCCGACGCGGGAGGCGGCGGTGTGCAGGACCAGAAGTTTCGCGCCCGACGCATCACACAATGCCATGGCCTGGGCCAGAACCGCTTCGCCATCGGCTTCATTGATCGCGCCTTGGCCGACGATGACGAGGCCAGCCTTGCCGTCCGGCCCGGTCTTCTTCGCGCCCTCCACCAGCGCCGCAAGCGCGGTGCGGTCGGTGCCGGCGTGGGTGTAGTCATAGGTCAGGTCAACCGCCTGCCCCACCAGCTCCACATCGGCGCCGAGGCTCCACGCCTTGCGGATCCGGGCGTTCAGAACCGGGGCTTCAACCCGCGGGTTGGTACCGATCAGCACGATGGATTTCACACTGTCGATGTCTTCGATCGCGGCCGACCCGACATAGGCCGACCGATTTCCGATCGGCAACCGCGCGCCGTCGGTGCGGCATTCGACATGGCCGCCAAGGCTTTCGACCAGTTGCTTCAGGCTGAACACGGCTTCCACCGGGGCCAGATCGCCCACCAGTGCGGCAACCTTCTTGCCCTTCATCGCGGCGGCGGCCATTTCCAGCGCCTCGCCCCAGCCAGCTTTCCGCAGCTTGCCGTTTTCGCGGACATAGGGCGTGTCAAGCCGCTGGCGGCGCAGGCCATCCCAGACAAAGCGGGTCTTGTCGGAAATCCATTCCTCGTTCACGCCGTCATGGTTGCGCGGCAGGATGCGCATGACTTCGCGGCCCTTGGTATCAACCCGGATGTTCGACCCCAGCGCGTCCATCACATCGATGGTTTCAGTCTTGGTCAGTTCCCACGGGCGGGCGGTAAAGGCGTAGGGCTTCGAGGTCAGCGCGCCCACCGGGCAAAGGTCGATGATGTTGCCTTGCAGGTTCGAATCCAGCGTCATGTTGAGATAGCTGGTAATCTCGCTGTCTTCGCCGCGCCCGGTCTGGCCCATCTGGGTGATGCCAGCAACCTCGGACGTGAACCGGACGCAACGTGTGCAGGAAATGCAGCGCGTCATGGTCGTGGCGACCAGGGGGCCAAGGTTCAGGTCTTCCGACGCCCGCTTCGGTTCGCGGTAGCGCGAAAAGTCCACGCCGTAAGCCATCGCCTGATCCTGAAGATCACATTCGCCACCCTGATCGCAGATCGGGCAATCCAGCGGGTGGTTGATCAGCAGAAACTCCATCACCCCTTCGCGCGCCTTCTTGACCATGGGGGATTTCGTCTTGACCAGCGGTGCCTCGCCATTCGCGCCGGGGCGCAGATCCTTGACCTGCATCGCGCAGGAGGCCGCAGGTTTGGGCGGGCCGCCCACAACCTCGACCAGACACATCCGGCAGTTCCCGGCGATGGTCAGGCGTTCGTGGTAGCAAAAGCGCGGGATTTCCACCCCGGCCACTTCCGCCGCCTGGATGATGGTCATTGCGCCATCAACCTCGACCTCGATGCCGTCGATGCTGATCTTCTTGAGGTTGGTCATGGCCTTGCTCCGCCGTCCTTCCGGCACATGGGGACTGGCCCCTCTGCGCCCTTGCCTGCCGGGCAGCAAACTGCCCGGCGATATGTCTTTGCCAAGGTCACTTTGTCGACCTCAAAAGATAGCCGATCAGGCTTTCCTTGGCGATTTCCTCTTCACCGATCCGGCAATAGGCGTCCGGGTTGCCCAGTTCGGCCCCGCGTTCCTTCAGCCATTCGGCGGCCAGAGCCTTGCCCCGCGCCTTTTCAGCCTTGTCGGTGACAAAGGCGCGCACTTCGGCCGCGCTGTAGCCCTGCTTCAGGGCATAATCCCTCAACTTGTTCAACTCACCCAGCGCGCGCAGTTTTCGAGGCTCTATCGTGGGGCAATTGTCGGCGATTGCGTCACCAATAAAGCCCTGCAACAGGGTATTGTTGATCATCGGTTCTTCGTTGATTGGCATCAGCGCATAGGCAGGCGCGGCAATCACAAGAGCAGCAAGCGTCAGAGTGAAGCGTTTCATCATGGTCTCCTTGGCTGTAACTGCCGCAGAGATGGGGGAGAACCCCCTTGATATGCCATGACAAACCCGCCCGATCAGCGGTTTGTGACTTGCCATGACATAACCGGTCATGCGCAGCCCCCCGGATAGACCCATTCACCGGTCGCCCGGTCAAAGCGGTCATAGATCGAGGACCGCACGCCCTTCGGCCCGCACTTGGCATCAGCCGCCGTGCGGGCAGCCGCTCCGTCCCACATCGCGAAAGGCTGGCCACCGTTCGAGACGCGCAACGGGCCAGAGGTGGCGGGTGCCGAAGGCACCGCAGCCACGCAGGCCCCTTGGGCAATCGTCAGGGAAAGGGCCAGCGCCACGCGCATCACTCGGCCGCGACCGCAGAGACGCGGCCGGTCTTCTTGGCCTTGATCCGGTCCTCAATCTCATCGCG
Source organism: Tabrizicola sp. (assembly GCF_030373185.1). Lineage (GTDB taxonomy): Bacteria > Pseudomonadota > Alphaproteobacteria > Rhodobacterales > Rhodobacteraceae > Tabrizicola. The sequence continues at coordinate 20,855 of NZ_JAUCZH010000001.1, read as the reverse complement.
GAAGGCGCGGATCAGGCCCTGGATCGGCCATGCGGCCGCATCGCCAAGTGCGCAGATGGTGTGACCTTCGACCTGCTTTGTCACGGAAAGCAGCATGTCGATTTCCTCGACCTCCGCCTCACCGCGCACCAGACGGTCCATCACCCGCATCATCCAGCCGGTGCCTTCGCGGCAGGGCGTACACTGGCCGCAGCTTTCGTGCTTGTAGAACTTGGACAGCCGCCAGATCGCCTTGATAACGTCAGTCGACTGGTCCATCACGATAACCGCCGCCGTGCCAAGGCCCGACCGCTGTTCGCGCAGCCAGTCGAAATCCATGATCGCGTCATCGCATTGCGCCTGCGTCAGCAATGGCACCGATGACCCGCCGGGGATGACCGCCTTGATGTTCTTCCACCCACCACGGACACCGCCGCAATGCCGTTCCAGCAGATCTTTCAGCGGGATCGACATCGACTCTTCGACCACGCAAGGGTTGTTGACGTGGCCCGAGATGCCGAAAAGCTTGGTCCCGGTGTTGTTCGGACGACCGAAGCTGGCAAACCAGTCCGCACCGCGCCGCAGGATGGTGGGGACAACGGCGATGGATTCGACGTTGTTCACCGTGGTCGGGCAGCCGTAAAGGCCAGACCCCGCCGGGAAGGGCGGTTTCATTCGGGGCATGCCCTTCTTGCCTTCAAGGCTTTCCAGAAGCGCCGTTTCCTCGCCGCAGATATAGGCCCCTGCCCCGTGATGCAGGTAAAGGTCAAAGTCCCAGCCCGACTTCGCGGCGTTCTTGCCCAGCATCCCGGCGTCATAGCATTCGTCAATCGCGGCCTGAAGCGCCTCACGCTCGCGGATGTATTCGCCGCGAATGTAGATGTAGCAGGCGTTGGCGTTCATCGCGAAAGACGCGATCAGCGCGCCTTCGATCAGCGTATGCGGATCGTGGCGCATGATTTCCCGGTCCTTGCAGGTGCCAGGCTCCGACTCGTCGGCGTTGATCACCAGATAGGAAGGCCGCCCATCCGACTGCTTGGGCATGAACGACCACTTCAGCCCGGTCGGGAAGCCCGCGCCGCCGCGCCCGCGCAGGCCGGATGCCTTGACCTGCTCGATGATCGTGTCGCGGCCGCGCTTGATGATCTCGGCGGTGCCATTCCAATGCCCGCGCTTCATGGCGCCCTTCAGGCTGCGGTCATGCATCCCGTAGAGGTTGGTGAAAATGCGGTCCTGATCCTTGAGCATCACAGTCTTCCTAACCCCGGCGTCCACGCCAGATCTGATACGTCACGACCATGGCCCAAAGGAATGCGGCCAATGCGACGAAATCGAAAAGAAACGCAAAGCGCGTTTCCCAAGCGAACCGACTGCCCAGCCATTGCGCGCCCATCCACAGGATCATCGTCACAGCAAGGACGATGCCAACCAGCCGCGCCTGACGGGCGCGGGCAAGGTCAGAGGGATCGGGGCGCTTTTGCACGGTCAGCCTTTAGTAGTTGTTGGTCTTGGCACGTTCACGGAACGCCTCAAGCCCTTCGGAAACGATGATCTTGGCCTGAGCCACCCATTTGTCGCGGGTGATCCGGCCCTTGAAGCCCTTCATCTCGGCATCGACCAGCGCCACATCGGCGTCAGACCATCCTGCGATCTGGTCGAAGTGGTAGAATCCAAGGCTGTTGGCCAGCTTTTCCATTGCCGGGCCGATGCCCTCGATTTCCTTGAGGTCGTCAGCCTTGCCCTTGCGCGGGGCATTCAGGCGCCGCGGACCTTCTGCCATTGCTGCGGGCTTGGCCACCTTGGGCTTGGTAGCTGGCTTGGCCGCCTTGGGCTTTGCCACCGGCGGCGGCGTGTCTTGCGCTACAGGGGCGGAAACGACAGCGGCGGGTGCCGCGACAGCCTCGGTCATTGGCTGAGGAGGCACTTGCGCCTGCACAGAAGGCTTTGCCGGGGCCACATCCTTAACGGAAGGTGCCGTCGCCGAGGGTGCCGAACCGCCCCAGGGCATGCCAAGAATCATCCCGGCCACACCAGCCACGGCAGCGGCCATCGCCGCAGCGGGGAAAAGGTCGAACTTGCCAACAATGACCAGCACGCCGAAAGCTACAAGCCCGGCCGCGGCCCCGATGGCCCATCCCCACAGATTAGGGGCATTCACATTCTCTGCCTTGCGCATTTTCCGTGTCTCTCCCTCTGGCGCCCTTTGCGAGCCTTGTTGCAGTCTTGCGTCGTCCTTCCTTTATGCCTTTGGTGTCTTGGTCGCCGCAGGCTTGGAGGCCGCTTTCTCACTGGTTTTGGGGGCCGCCTTCGGTGCCTTGGCTGGCTTGGCCACCTTGCCAAGCCATGGTGTCGTCAAAGGCACTTCGGTGCCGTCGATCCGCTTGACCGTATCGCCAAGGTCGACCGCCAGCTGCGCGCTGGCATTGTAAGGCTTGCGCCCGGCTTCAAACTCGGTCAGCGAGGTCAGCCCGCCCGCAGGTTCAGCTGCGTAGCGCCCGATTTCCGAGCCGGGAACCGGCACTTCACCGGTCGAGAACCGCGCAATCAGCTTGCGCAGGCCAGCCGGGGTCAGGTCTTCGTAATAATCTTTGCCGATCTGGGCCATCGGCGCATTTGCGCAGGCCCCCAGACATTCAACCTCTTCCCACGAAAACTTGCCGTCCTCAGAAAGGGTATGCGGAGTCTTGGCGATAAGTTCCTTGCAGACGGCCACCAGATCTTCGGCGCCGCAGATCATGCAGGACGTGGTGCCGCAGATCTGGATATGCGCGACCGAACCCACCGGCTGAAGCTGGAACATGAAGTAGAACGTCGCCACTTCCAGCGCGCGGATATAGGCCATGCCAAGCATGTCGGCGACATGTTCGATGGCCGGGCGGGAAAGCCAGCCTTCCTGTTCCTGCGCGCGCCAAAGAAGCGGGATGATCGCGCTGGCCTGCCGACCCTCGGGATACTTGCTGATCTGACCCTTGGCCCAGGCCAGATTGGCCGGGGTAAAGGCAAAACTTTCCGGTTGATGGGGATGAAGGCGGCGCAGCATCAGAGTCCCTTCTCGACAATCAGGGCGGCCAGTGTCACGCCCAGCGCAATCACCGACAACACCCCCGAGATCGTGTGTTTCATATGTGGATGCCCGGCCCGGGCATAAATCAGACCATCGGCAAAGCCCATGAAGGCGCAGACCGCGAAGAAAACCGCCATCAAGGCCAGATCGCCCAGAAACAGGACCGCCATCGCCAAAAGGGCAAAGGCCATATAGCGGTCGGCCAGGACCAAGGGCAGAAGCTCGATCCGATGCGTGGTCTGGGCCAACCCGCGCGCGGGATTCGACCAGAAGGCAAAGGCAAGGCTGGCCAGAATCATCACCGTGATCACCGCGCAGACCGTCACAAGGGTTGCCAGTGTCATTGCAGCCCCCCGGCAAGGAGAAGCGGCAGGAAAGGGGCGACCCCCGGCAGAACGGGCAGCAGGAAAAACAGGCTGAAAAGGCCTACGGTGGCGATCACCGGTCGATCTCCCCGAAGACTACGTCCATCGTCCCGATGATGGCAGAGACATCGGCCAACTGGTGGCCCTTGCAGATGTAATCCATGGATTGCAGATGCAGGAAGCCCGGCGCGCGGATCTTGGCGCGGTAGGGTTTGTTGGTGCCATCGGCCACGAGGTAGACGCCGAATTCGCCCTTGGGCGCCTCAACCGCCGCATAGACCTCGCCGGCAGGAACGTGGAAACCCTCGGTGTAAAGTTTGAAGTGGTGGATCAAGGCCTCCATCGAGGTCTTCATGTCACCGCGTTTCGGCGGGGTGATCTTGCCGCGCGCCAGAACATCGCCCTTTTCCACCCGCAGCTTGGCACAGGCCTGGCGGATGATGCTTGTCGACTGGCGCATCTCTTCCATGCGGCACAGGTAGCGATCATAGCAGTCACCATTCTTGCCGACGGGGATCTGGAAATCAAACTCGTCGTAACATTCATAGGGCTGCGCCCGGCGCAAATCCCATGCAAGGCCCGAGCCGCGGACCATCACGCCCGAATAGCCCCATTTCTGGATGTCAGCCTCGGTCACGATGCCGATATCGGCGTTGCGCTGCTTGAAGATGCGGTTTTCGGTCAGAAGGCCGTCGATATCGTCCAGAACCTTGGGGAATTCGACCGCCCATTGATCGATATCCTCGACAAGTTGATCGGGCAGGTCGACATGCACCCCGCCGGGCCGGAAATAGGCCGCATGCAGACGCGCCCCGCAGGCCCGCTCGTAGAACACCATCAGCTTCTCGCGTTCCTCGAAGCCCCAGAGCGGCGGGGTCAAGGCACCCACGTCCATGGCCTGCGTGGTAACGTTCAGAAGGTGGTTAAGCACCCGGCCGATTTCGGAATACAAGACCCGGATCAGGCTGGCACGGCGCGGAACTTCCGTGCCGGTCAGCCGCTCGATCGCGAGGCACCAGGCATGTTCCTGATTCATCGGGGCCACATAATCCAGCCGGTCGAAGTAGGGCAGGTTTTGCAGATAGGTCCGGCTTTCCATCAGCTTTTCGGTGCCGCGATGCAAAAGGCCGATATGCGGATCACAGCGTTCAACGATCTCGCCATCCAGCTCCAGCACCAGACGCAACACTCCGTGTGCTGCCGGATGCTGCGGGCCGAAGTTGATGTTGAAATTGCGGATACGCTGCTCACCGGTCTCGAAATCGGTCGAGCCGTCGTCATAGGTGTTCTTGCGGATATCGCCGTCCATCTATTTGGCTCCCGGCTTTGCATCGGCCTTCTGATCACCCGGAAGGATGTACTCGGCACCTTCCCACGGGCTCATGAAATCGAACTGGCGGTATTCCTGCACCAGCTTGACCGGTTCGTACACGACACGCTTCAGCGCCTCGTCATAGCGGACCTCGGTGTAACCCGTGGTGGGGAAGTCCTTGCGCAGGGGATAACCCCGGAAACCGTAGTCGGTCAGGATACGCCGCAGGTCGGGGTGGCCGCTGAACAGGATGCCGAACATGTCGAACACCTCGCGTTCGAACCAGTTGGCGCTTGGGTGCAACTCATGGATCGACGGCACCATGTCATCTTCCCGCACCGCGACTTTCAGACGGATGCGGTGGTTCCGGTACATCGACAGGAAATGATAGACCACATCGAACCGCGCGGCGCGCTCGGGGTGATCGATGGCAGTGATATCGACAAGCGACGAAAACCGGCAAGCCGGATCGTCGCGCAGGAATTCGACCAGCGCTTCCAGATTGGCAAGGTTGACGACCAGTGTCAGCTCATCAAAGGCTACGGCAGAGGACTGCACCGCGTCGGGCTGTTTCAAGCCGATGAAGGCGGCAAGTTCCTGGAGGGCTTCGCTCATGACTTACCTTACCAATGTGCCAGTGCGGCGGATTTTCCGCTGCAATTGCAGGATACCGTACAAAAGCGCCTCGGCGGTGGGCGGGCAGCCGGGAACGTAGATGTCTACCGGAACAATCCGGTCACAGCCGCGCACCACCGAATAGCTGTAGTGATAATAGCCGCCGCCATTGGCGCAGGATCCCATGGAGATCACATAGCGCGGCTCCGGCATCTGGTCGTAGACCTTGCGCAGCGCCGGGGCCATCTTGTTGGTCAGCGTGCCGGCCACGATCATCAGGTCCGACTGGCGCGGGGACGCCCGCGGCGCGGTGCCGAAGCGTTCAAGGTCATATCGCGGCATCGAGGTGTGCATCATCTCGACCGCGCAGCAGGCCAGGCCGAACGTCATCCAGTGCAGGGATCCGATCCGCGCCCAGTTGATGATGTCTTCGGTCGAGGTGAGCAGGAACCCCTTGTCCGCCAGTTCGCGGTTCAGGGCCTGAACCGCAACCTCATGGTCGCCCCCTGCCGTGTTGGCACCCGCCATCACTCCCATTCCAGGGCCCCCTTCTTCCATTCATAGGCGAAACCGATGGTCAGCACGGCCAGAAACAGCATCATGGACCAGAAGGCCGCCATGCTGAGTTCCCCGAAGGCCACCGCCCACGGGAACAGGAACGCGACCTCAAGGTCGAAGATGATGAACAGGATCGACACCAGATAGAAGCGCACGTCGAACTTCATCCGCGCGTCGTCGAAGGCGTTGAACCCACACTCATAGGCCGAGACCTTTTCAGGGTCCGGATTGCGAACCGCAAGGACGGCGGCGGCAAGGATCAGGACAAGGCCAAGACCGATGGCAATGGCCATGAGAATGATTATGGGAAGATACTCTCGGAGAAGCAGATCCACGAGGGACTCCTTGATGCTGGCGACACGCGAGCAACGCGGACTCTGTCGGCCCGCTTCGTCTCTCGGCCCGTTTACTCTGGCCCCCCGACCGGGTCAACCAAGACCGGAGCGGATTTCGAACCATGCAGGTGCAGAAATCATGAAAAGGGTGTCATTTCTGTCAGGACTTCAAAAGCCTGGATCGGAGTGGCCCAAGGATCGAAAGACCATTGCGAGGTTTGGTTCCCCCAACATGACCCGATCTGTGTCCCGGCGCCCTTTCGGCCCTGCCCATATGAAACGGTGCGATCCTGCGTTCTGCCCTGACATGCCTCTTTGCGTCATTGACGGCTCCGCCGCTTCAGGCCGGCGTCAGCGGGATTGACATTGCCGCTTTCGAGGTTCGGATCGCCATTCTGGAACCGCGCCATGGTTTGGTGCGGTCGGACATCGGCTGCGTTGCGGCCTGCAAAGCGACGGGCTGCTCAGACGGTGCGGCGCACGGGCCGGAAGTGATACCTGCCGTCCTGCCGGAAGATATGGCCGATGCCGGGGTCGGGCAGATGCGCACCCGCGACCAGAAGGCCCTTGCGCTTGGCCAGCCGCATCAGCGACAGCCGCGACTGCCGGGCAAGGGCCAGATCGGCATCATGCTTCCATCCGACCTCGGGGCGGGCAAACTGGATCGCCGCATGATGGACCAGATCGCCCCAGATCAACAGCCGCCCTTCGACCAGAAAGGCCATATGCCCCGCCGAATGGCCCGGCGCGTTGATCACCGTGACGCCGGGAAACGGCCCGTCGCCCTGTTCCAGCGGCACGAGCCGCGGCATCACCGGCTGCATCCGGGAATTGGCGCGAAAGGCCATCGTCTCCTCGATCGCCACGAAGACCCGCATCGCGTTCGGAAAGGCGGGGGCGCCGTCGGCATCGACGAGGCCAGACAGATGATCGACATGGGTATGGCTGAGCGCGATGGCCGTCACCTGCTGTGGCCCGAAGCCGGCCTCGGTCAGCGCGGCCTGCAACTGGCCCAGCCCCTTGTGCCAGGACGACGCGGCGCCGGCGTCGATCAGAAGGCACCCGGCTGGTCCCTTGACCAGAAAAGCGCGCACCGGAAGGCGCAGCCCGCCCTCGACCAGATCGGCCCCGGCAAGGGCTTCGGGGGAAAGTGGCTGGCCTTCGGTGTCCAGAAGGCAGTCCAGCGGCATCGCAGTCTCGCCATCGCTCAGCATCGTGACCTGAAGCTGCGCCAGTTCGATGGTCATGAACCGCTTGCCTGCACGAAGGATCCGCATCAGCACCAGCCCCCGCGCAGCCCGCCGCCATAGGTTCGGGCATGGCCTGCGCGGATCATGAGCCGGGCCACGTCCACCCCATCCAGTTCCAGCCGCACCAGCGCCCGGCCATACTGGTCCTTTCCGTCAAGGGTCAGCGTCAGCCGGTCGGCTTTCTGGATCAGCGTCCGCAAGCCCCAGCTTGCCCGTTCCGCCGCAAGGAATTCGTCGAGGCATTTCGGCGCATATTTCTCGGGCGTGTCGAAGCCAAGCAGCCGGGCGCTTTGCATCCCCTCTTCGGGGCAGATCAGCGTGACCGTATCGCCGTCGACGATCCGGATGATCCGGCAGGCCCCCTCGGCGCTGGCGATGGGCCGCATCGCCGCGTTCACAAGGTCGGCCAGCGTCGGCACGATCAGCAACCCGACAAGCGCGCCCACCATGACCAGCTTGAGATAGAAGCGCGGATCCACAAGCCGCCGCAACAGCCGGACCAGCGGGCCGGGGGGTCTTGCGGGGCGAAACACGGCCATCCGATTCAATCCGCCGCCGGGGCGACGACCAGCCCTGGCCGATCCGCCCGCGCGGCCTGGGCGACCTCATCGCCGATGATACGAGCGATCTGCGCCACGTCATCGGTCGTGAAGGTCAAGGGCAACCGCATGTCGATCAGCCCGGCAAGGAGGCGGTCCGTCTGGGGCAGTACTTCGGGCGCGGCATAGCGCCAGTGGGAATAGCGGCTGGTGAAGCCCTGCGGGTCGGCCGCACCGAACCATTTCAGCTCCACCCCGCGCGCGGCGGCCCCGGCCACGAGTGCGGCAATCCGGGCGGCATCCCAGCCCGGCAGCAGGAACTGGAAGGACGAGCCGACATAATCCTCATGCTGCGGGCGCGGGATCAGCCGCAGGCCCGGCACGCCGGCAAGCCCCGACTCCATCCCCTGATAAAGCGCGCGCCAGCGCGCCCGCCGGTCATCCAGCATCCCGATCTGTGGCCGCAGGATTGCCGCGCGCAGGTTGTCCATCCGGCTGGAGACGTTGGGGATATCCAGCTTCAACCCCTCGAACACCTCTGGCCCGGGCGCCGCCCGGTGGCGTGCGTAAAGCATGTATGACCCGGATAACAGCACCGCCCGCGCCGCAAGCTCCGCATCATCGGTGACCAGAAAGCCGCCCTCGCCGGAATTCATGTGCTTGTATGTCTGGGTGGAATAGCACCCGATCGCCCCATGGCGACCCGAGGCCACACCCTTCCACCGCGCGCCCATGGTATGGGCGCAATCCTCGACCACCCGCAGACCCAGCCGGTGGCAAAGCGCCATCAGCGCGTCCATGTCCCCCACATGCCCGCGCATGTGCGACAACAACAGGACGCGCGCGCCCGTGGCCTGCGCCTGCGCCTCCAGATGGGCAAGGTCGAGCGTCAGATCGTCGGTCACCTCGACAAAGACCGGCCGTGCTCCAAGCGAGGCGATGGCCCCCGGCACCGGTGCCAGGGTGAAGGCATTGGACAGAACCGGCTCACCGGGGCGGACCTGCAACGCGCGCAAGGCGCAGGCCATCGCCGCCCCGCCCGACGCCAGCGCCAGACAGTATCTTGCCCCGAGGTAAGCAGCAAATTCCTCTTCCAGAAGCGCGGTTTCGCCCACTTCGCCGGTGGCCATGTTATAGCGGTGCAACCGCCCGTGGCGCAGGACCGCCAAGGCTGCATCGATCCCCGCCTCGGGGATCGGCTCTTGCTGGGTAAAGCTGCCCGTGAACCGTTCCATCATCCTGCCTCCGGTCGGAGTGTAACCGTCAAGAACGGCTTAACCAACCCGACCCGCACATCTTCCGCAACAAGATAGACCGGGCCTGACAACCGGAAAGCCGCTGCTGCCGGCAAGACATGCCCGAGTATCGTCAAAAAGGCCACCATCCCGATGCCTGCCGCCACGTTCATCCACCCCGCCCTTAGCGCAACAATCGTGCGGCAAGGTCAGGCAGATCGTCATACCGATCGAGAAGGGCGGCAGGCTGGAACCGGCAGACCCCCGCACCTTCCGGGCCGAAGGTCACCAACGCCACCGGCACGCCCGCAGCAAGCCCGGTCTTTGCGTCCGTTTCCGTGTCGCCCACCAGCATCGACCGCGCGACGGCCCCCCCCGCCCGTTCGACTGCCGCCACATAGGGCGCCGGATCAGGCTTTCGGACCGGCAGCGTATCGGCTCCGATCATCGCGTCAAATGCCCCGCGCACCCCAAGCTGGCGCAAAAGTTCTTCCGCCAGAGCCTCGGGCTTGTTGGTGCAGATCGACACCGCGAAACCTTGCGATTTCAACAGCTCCACCGCCTCCATCGCGCCGGGGTATAGCCGGGTATGGACCGCGATGGCTTGGCCGTAAGCCTCCAGCAAGACCGGATAGGCCGCATCCACATCCGCCTCGGACCAGTCCCGCCCCAGCCGCGAATAGCCAAGGCGCAGCATCGCCCGCCCACCGTGAAAGGCGCACAAGGCATCCTCCGGCCCCAGCATGGGCGCAGGCAGGCAGGCATTCGCCGCCGCCAAGAGATCAGCCGAGGTATCCGCCAAAGTTCCGTCCAGATCGAAAACAACGCAGCGCATTTGCAGCAATCCTGTAACGAGACGTGAGGCATGGCCCCTTGCCAGCCCGCGCCACGGGGGTAAAACGGGCGCAACAATAAAGGAAGAGGCGGAATGCAGGTTTCAGTGATCGTGCTGGCGGCGGGACAAGGCACGCGGATGAATTCCGACCTGCCAAAGGTTCTGCACAAGATGGGCGCGGCACCGCTGCTTCACCACGCGCTTGCAACCGCCCGCAGCCTTGAGCCAGCCCGCATTGTCGTCGTCACCGGCCATAGCAGCGAAGACGTCACCGCCGCCACCCTTGCCTTTGACGAGACGGCCTTCTGTGTGCGGCAAGACCCGCAGAACGGCACCGCCCATGCCGTGCGGCAGGCAACCCCGTTTCTGGCCGATGCCGAGGGCGATGCGATCGTCATCTACGCAGACTCGCCGATGATCCGCGAAGCGACCTTGCGCGCCATGCTGGAAGCCCGCGCGCGCCATGCCGTTGTCGTGCTTGGCTTTCATGCCCGCGATCCCGGCCGCTATGGCCGTCTGATTGCCGATGGTGAAAACCTGCACAAGATCACCGAATGGAAAGACGCGGCCGATGCGGAACGCGCCATAACCCTTTGCAATTCCGGCGTGATCTGCGCTGACGCCAAGCTCTTGTCATCTCTGGTGGCCGAGGTGAAGAACGACAATGCCGCCGGGGAATATTACCTTACCGACATCGTCGAACTGGCACGCTCGCGCGGGTTTTCCGCCGGCGTTGTACTGTGCGACGAGGCCGAGACTTTGGGCGTCAACACTCGGGCGCAACTGGCCGAGGCCGAAGCCGCCTTCCAGTCCCGCGCCCGGGCCGAGGCGTTGGACAACGGCGTTACCCTGACCGCGCCCGAAACCGTGTTCTTCGCGCTGGATACCCATGTCGGCCGGGATGCGGTGATTGGCCCGAACGTGATCTTCGGCCCCGGCGTCACAGTTGAATCCGGTTCCGAAATCAAGGGCTTCTGCCATCTGGAAGGCTGCCACATCAGCCGGGGCGCACAGGTTGGCCCCTTTGCCCGCCTCCGCCCCGGCGCGGAACTGGCGGAAGATGTGCATGTCGGCAACTTCGTGGAAATCAAGAACGCCATCCTTGATGAAGGCGTGAAGGTGGGCCATCTGACCTACATCGGCGATGCGGATGTGGGGGAATTTACCAACATCGGCGCAGGCACCGTGACCTGCAACTATGACGGGGTGATGAAACACCGCACCACGATCGGCAAGCGTGTCTTCATCGGGTCCGATACCATGCTGGTGGCCCCGGTGACCGTGGGCGATGGCGCGCTGACCGCCTCGGGTTCGGTGATCACCGAGGATGTCCCACCCGAAGCCGTGGCCATCGGACGCTCGCGTCAGGTGACAAAACCCGGCCTTGCGACGCGAATGTTCGAAAAGTTGAAATCCATCAAGGCGGCCAAGGCAAAAGGGCAGTAAAAATGTGCGGTATTGTAGGTGTCTTGGGCAACCATGAAGCAGCCCCCCTTCTGGTGGAGGCGCTGAAACGCCTTGAATATCGCGGCTATGACTCCGCCGGGATCGCCACGGTTCACAAGGGCCAGCTTGACCGTCGCCGCGCGGTTGGCAAGCTGGTGAACCTGTCGGACCTTCTGGTTCACGAACCGCTCGCCGGGAAGGCCGGGATCGGCCATACCCGCTGGGCCACCCATGGCGCCGCGACGGTGGTGAACGCCCACCCGCACAAGGCCGGCGCGGTCGCGGTTGTCCACAACGGCATCATCGAAAACTACCGCGACCTGCGCAGCGAACTTGCCGCCGATGGTTACGCGCAGGAATCCGAGACCGATACCGAAACCATCGCCCTGCTTGCCCGGCGCGAGATCGACCGTGGGGCCTCCCCCGTTGAAGCTGCCCGCGCCACCCTCAAACGGCTGCACGGCGCCTTTGCGCTTTGCTTCCTGTTCGACGGGCAGGAAGACCTGATGATCGCCGCTCGCAAAGGCTCCCCCCTCGCCATCGGCCACGGGGTCGGGGAAATGTTTGTCGGCTCCGATGCCATCGCCCTTGCCCCGATGACCGACCGGATCACCTATCTGGAAGAGGGCGACTGGGCCGTGATCACCCGGCAAGGCGCCCAGATCTTCGACGCCGAGGATCGGCTTGCCAACCGGGCCGAAACCCGGGTCCAGATGGACAGCGCCCGGATCGAAAAGGCCGGCTACAAGCATTTCATGGCCAAGGAGATTGCCGAACAGCCCGTCGTCATTGCCGATGCGCTGAAGCATTACACCTCATCCAAAGGCACGCTGGAACTGCCGCAAGAGCTTGATTTTCATGACATTGATCGGGTGACGCTAGTGGCCTGCGGCACCGCCTCCTACGCATGCCATGTCGCGAAATACTGGTTCGAACAGATCGCGGGCCTGCCTGCCGATATCGATATCGCCTCGGAATTCCGCTACCGCGACCCGGTGCTTTCCCCCGCCTCCATGGCGGTATTCGTCAGCCAGTCGGGCGAGACGGCAGATACCCTTGCCGCCCTGCGCTATGCCCGCGAACAGGTGGCGCGCGTGGTGTCGGTGATCAACGTCCCCACGTCGTCGATCGCCCGCGAATCCGATCTGGCGCTGCCGATCATGGCCGGGGTCGAGGTGGGCGTCGCCTCGACCAAGGCCTTCACCTGCCAACTCGTCACCCTTGCGCTCATGGCCCTGAAGGCGGCGCAGGATCGCGGGCAGATCGACCCCGCCACCCTGAAACAGCGCCTTGACGACCTGCGCGCCCTGCCCGGGCTGATGAACGTGGCGCTGGCCCTTTCAGACCCGATCGCCCGGATCGCCAAGGATCTTGCCAAGGCGCAGGATGTCTTGTTCCTTGGCCGTGGCCCGATGTTCCCGCTGGCGCTTGAAGGCGCATTGAAACTCAAGGAAATCAGCTATATCCACGCCGAAGGTTACGCATCGGGTGAATTGAAACACGGCCCCATCGCGCTGATTGACGCGCAGGTTCCGGTGATCGTCCTTGCCCCGAAGGACGCACTTTTCGACAAGACCGTCTCCAACATGCAAGAGGTGATGGCTCGCAACGGCAAGGTGCTTCTTCTCTCTGACGCCGAGGGAATCGAGGCCGCCGGAACCGGCACCTGGAAGACCTTGACGCTGCCCGCAGTCGCGCCCCTCTGGGCGCCGATCCTCTACGCGATCCCGGCGCAGCTTCTTGCCTATCATACCGCCATTGCGAAAGGCACCGATGTGGACCAACCCCGCAACCTCGCGAAATCGGTGACGGTTGAATAGCCAACCGCTTAAAACTTATCTAAAAATCGCCTTCCTCTCTGAAAAAATATCCCACGGGAGGTCTGGAGGGTGTGAAACCCTCCAGTCCGCCGCCAGCCGAAAGGACCGCCCATGGGCAAGCGTTACCCCGACCTGCAACCCGATCAGATCGCCTTCATCGGCCAGCAGCACCTCTATTTCGTCGGCACCGCTGCCCCCGGCACCCGGGTCAATCTTTCACCGAAAGGCATGGATTCGCTCCGCATCCTTGGCCCGACCCGCATCCTGTGGCTCAATCTGACCGGGTCAGGCAATGAAACCGCCGCCCATCTGGCGCTGGATCCGCGCATCACGCTGATGTGGTGCAGCTTTACCACCCGCCCGCTGATCCTGCGCGCCTATGGCACCGCTCGCGCCATCCACCATGGCGATGCCGACTGGCCCGAACTGAAGGCGCAGCTCCCCGACCAACCCGGCGCGCGGCAGATCATCGATGTCCGCATCAACCTTGTCCAAAGCTCCTGTGGCTTCGCCGTCCCTTTCATGGATTTCCGGGAAGACCGCCCGGTCCTGCAAAACTGGGCCAAGGACAAAGGCCCCGATGGCCTGCGCGACTATTGGGCCAACCGCAACCGCGAAACCATTGACGGTATCGCCACGGGGATCGAGGCCAACCTGTGACCCCTTTCCAACAGATCGAGGCCTTGGGAAACCCAGGCAAAGCCTTGGAAATGCAGGCCTATCACAAGGCCCCGCGCCGCTATCTGGGCGTTTCGGTGCCAGAGGTGGAAAGCCTGACCACCCAATGGCGGGCCGAACTTTCGCTTGACGACCGCCTCGCCCTTGCTGCCAGCCTATGGCAAACCGACGTCCACGAGGCCCGCATCGCTGCCGCGAAACTGCTCACGCAGGCCCGTCTCCGCCCTGACGATGCCGCCTGGGCTCTGATCCAGTCATGGGTTCCCGATTTCGACGGCTGGGCGCTGGCCGATCACGCCAGCATCGCTGGTCAAAAGCGCCTTGTCGCAGATCCCGCCCGCCTTGACACGGTCGAGGCATGGGTCACCTCACCCCACATGTGGACCCGCCGCGCGGCTTTGGTCATGACCCTGCCCTGGACGAAGCAGAATTTTCCCAAGCCCCAAGACCTTGAAATCCGTGATCGTGTGCTTGGCTGGTGCGCCACCTTGGCCCGCGATCCCGACTGGTTCATCCAGAAAGCGGTAGCATGGTGGGTGCGCGACCTGTCAAAGCATGACGCCCCCCGTGCGCGCGCCTTCCTTGAAGCGCATGCTCCGGACCTGAAGCCCTTCGCCCGCAACGAAGCGGCGCGCCACCTTCCGGGCGAAGCCGACTGACCTAAGCCTGCACTTTGCTCTTTTCACAAATACTCCCGGGGGTCCGGGGGTGGAACCCCCGGCGAAGTCAGCCGCGCAAACCGCCCTGCCCGATCGGCCTCATGGCCCGAAAACCGTCACTTCCGTCAATCCGGTCAGGCTCAATCCCAGTGCCTGAAACGCCGCCAGCGACAGAAGCGCGCCGCCGGTGCCGGGCCGCAACTCGACCGCAAGGCTTTTCCCCGCCGCCGTCACGATCCGGCCTTGAACTGTTTGGCTGACAAGGCTGGTCTTCAGCCAGATCCCCTGTTCGGCGGGCGGACCAAGGGCGACAATGACACGGCCAAGGTTGCGCTCGCCGCTGGCTGCCGGTGCGGCAAGGGCGGCTGCTTTTTCCTCGGCGGTGCTGGTATCCAGCGTCTCTGCGCGCACCGCCCGCGCGCCCAAGCCCGTGGTCCCTGCGGCTGGCATCGTCCCGGCTGCGGCCTCTGGGTCCGGGGTTCCCGTGATCGACCCCGGTGCAGGGCCACCTTTCGGCTCCAGCGCGGCGCATCCTGCAAGGGCGATCAGGAGCGGCAGGGAAACAATGGTTCTCATCATGGCCCAAAGCCTAACCTGCCACCCCAGCACTCGCAATCGGCGCTTTCCGCCTTGTGCGCCCATCCGCCCAGTCTTACCTTCAACGCATGGAACAACTTGTCGATCCCTTCGCCCGCGCGATCTCTTATCTGCGTGTTTCGGTCACCGACCGTTGCGATTTCCGTTGCAGCTACTGCATGTCCGAAAACATGACCTTCCTGCCCAAGGCCGATCTCCTCAGCCTTGAGGAACTTGACCGTCTCTGCACCACCTTCATCGGCATGGGTGTGCAAAAGCTGCGGATCACCGGAGGTGAGCCTTTGGTGCGCAAGGGGATCCTGACTTTCTTCGAAGCGATGAGCCGCCATCTGAAATCTGGCGCCCTGAAGGAACTCACGCTGACAACCAACGGCAGCCAGCTTGCGAAGTTCGCCGAACCTCTTGCCGCTCTTGGCGTGCGGCGCATCAATGTCAGCCTGGACACGCTGGACCCACGGAAGTTTTCAGAAATCACCCGCTGGGGCCGCCTGCCGCAAGTGCTTGACGGGATAGCCGCCGCCAAGTCCGCCGGCCTGCGCGTCAAGATCAACGCCGTGGCACTGAAGGGCTTCAACGAGGATGAACTTTTCAGCCTGACCGAATGGTGCGCCGCCAATGACCATGACCTTACCTTCATCGAGGTGATGCCGATGGGCGAAGACATGGGCGACGGGTTGCGGCTTGATCAATACTGGCCGCTGAAAGACCTGCGCGCCCGGCTCGGCCAGCGCTACACTCTGACTGACCTTGCCGAACGCACCGGCGGCCCCGCCCGCTATGTCCGGCTGGAAGAAACTGGTCAGAAGGTCGGCTTCATCACCCCCCTGACCCATAACTTCTGCGAAAGCTGCAACCGCGTACGGCTGACCTGCACGGGTGAACTTTACATGTGCCTTGGTCAGGAAGACATGGCGGACCTGCGCGCCCCCTTGCGCGCCAGCCCGGACGCGGAGCCCCTTGAACAGGCGATCCGCGCCGCGATTGCCCGCAAGCCCAAGGGCCACGATTTCGACTATTCCCGTCAGGCCATCAAAGGCCAGATGTCCCGCCACATGAGCCACACCGGCGGCTGAGCCTTGCTGATTTCAGCTGTCGGATAATGCCCGTTGCCGAGGGCTGGCCCTTGCGGAAAACCCGCCCGCCCAGGACTGCCAGCGATTACTTGGTCAGGATCAGTTTGCCCGCCCGGGTGATCCGCAGGCTGTAGACCTGCCCGTCAAGCGTGATACGGGCCAGACTGCCGCCCTCGGTCAAGACCCGCGCTTCATGCACTGGCGTTGCATCAGCGGTCAGCCAGATATCCAGTTGGGCGTTCATTTCCCCGCCTCCAGCCGCGCAATCATTGCTTCAAGCAAAGCGCCGGGGAACGGCACATGCGCTGCGGCCTTGAAAAGATCCAGAAATTCGGAACGGGGGGCCGGCTCGGGTCTGGGCATGGTGAACTCCACCTGTTTGAAGGACACCGGGCGCGCTCCTGCGGAAACAGGAACTGGCTGGGTTATTTTTTTATCCTGAGTATTTCACTCATCTTTGTCAAGCCACCGGATGCTCATATTCTACTGGCCCCCGCCGCTGCAACCGCTATCCTTGCGGCGGAAACGCCACTGATGACCACAGACCCAGACCCCGCAGGCCAGCTTCTAAGCCTCCCCCCGCCCCGGATGAATGCGGGGCGGTTGGCAAGACTTGTGGAGGATCACTGGGGGCTGACCGGCAGCTACACCCAGCTTACCTCTGAGCGCGACCTGAACCACCGGCTAGACACCGCGACGGCCAGCTTCACCGTCAAGCTGTCCAACCCGGCAGAACCATCAGAGCTGACGGATTTCCAGACCAGGGCCTTGCTGCATGCGGCCGTGGCCGACCCCGACCTGCCGACCCCGCGCGTGATCCCCACCCGCGACGGCCACCCGATCCTGCGCTGTGACGAAGGGGCGCTTCGCCTGCTTGGCTGGTGTCCCGGCACCCCGGTCGCGCATCTGCCGCGCACGCCGGCCCTTGCCTGGGCCACAGGTGCCGCGCTGGCCCGGCTGACCGCAGCCCTTGCCAGTTTCGACCACCGGGCCGCCGACCATGTCCTGTTTTGGGATATCCGCCAGTTCCCCAGGCTTGCCCCGCTTTTGAATGCGCTGCCCGCCGATCTTGGCCACGACCTTCAGCCCGGGGCAGCAGCCTTCCTCGACCAGTTCAAGGCCGAGGTCGCGCCCGCCCTTGCCCGCCTGCCGAAGCAAGTGGTCCATGCCGATTTCAATCCGCACAACCTGCTGGCCGACCCGACCCGGCCCGACACGCTGACCGGTATCCTTGATTTCGGTGACATGGTGCGCAGCCACAAGATCTGCGACCTTGCCACGGCCTGTTCCTACCAGATCGACCCTGCCGATCCGCTGCATCTGCTGGCACCGCTCCTGTCGGCCTATCACGCCCACCTGCCCCTGACCGAAGCCGAGATCCGGCTTCTGCCCAGCCTGATCACCGCGCGGATGTTCACCACCTTGATCATCTCGGGATGGCGCGCGGCCCGTTACCCCCAAAACGCCGCCTACATCCTGCGAAACGCCCCATCCGCCCGGGCTGGCCTTGCTGCCGCCGCCAGTCTTACCCCCCGGCAGCTAAATGCCGCCTGTGAAGGTGCATACCCATCATGACCACCGCCCCCGCGATGCCTAACGTCTACACCCCCGGCGCAGCCCCGGTCGCCGCCGAAGACGAAGCCCGGATCGCACGGCGCGCCGCCCTGCTTGGCCCGGCCTACCGGCTGTTTTACGAACAACCCCTGCACCTTGTGCGCGGCGAAGGCGTCTGGCTTTACGACCGCGACGGCCGCGCCTATCTCGACACCTACAACAACGTGGCCTCGGTCGGGCATTGCCACCCCCGGGTGGTAGAGGCGATGACGCGGCAAGCCGCAACGCTGGCCACCCATACCCGCTACCTTCATGATGGCATCCTTGATTATGCCGAACGCCTGCTGGCCCTGTTCCCGCCCGCCCTCGCCCATGTGATGTTCACCTGCACCGGGTCCGAGGCGAACGATCTCGCCTTTCGCATCGCAAGGGCCAAGACTGGCGGCACCGGCATCATCGTCACCGACAACGCCTATCACGGCGTCACCCTCGCCACCGCCGAGGCATCAATGTCGATCGGCCCGGCAACGGCCCCCGGCCCCACGGTTTTCCCCATCCCTGCCCCCAGCGCCACGAACTACCCCGAAGGCATCGCCACAGGCTTCGCCGCCGCTGTCACCGCCGCGGCTGATCGTATGGCAGCCCAAGGCCTCAAGCCCGCCGCGCTGATCGCCGATACGATCTTTTCGTCAGACGGAGTCCTTCCGGACCCCGCCGGCTTTCTTGCCCCCGCTGTCGCCGCGATCCGCGCCGCCGGTGGCCTTTTCATCGCCGATGAGGTGCAGCCGGGCTTTGGCCGCACCGGCGGGCATATGTGGGGGTTCGAACGGCACGGGCTGTTGCCCGACATGGTGTCGCTTGGAAAACCCATGGGCAACGGCTACCCTCTGGCAGGCCTTGTGGTGCAACCGCAGGTCGTGTCCGATTTTGGCGCAAAGGCGCGCTATTTCAACACTTTCGGTGGCAATGCAGTTGCTGCCGCCGTCGGCCTTTCCGTCCTTGACGTGATCCGCGACGAAGGCTTGATGGAAAACGCCGACACCGTAGGCAAGGCCTTCGCCGCAGGCCTGCGCGACCTTGCCGCCCGCCACGATGGCTTGGGCGAAACCCGCGCGGCGGGCCTCTTTCTTGGCACCGATATCGTCGCGCAAGGCCAACCCGATGCCCTTCGCGCTGGCCGCCTTGTCAACGACCTGCGCCGCGAAGGCATCCTGATCAGCGCCACCGGCCCCAAAGGCCATATCCTTAAAATCCGCCCACCCCTGCCCTTCTCGCTGGCAAACGTGGATCAGTTCCTCACCACATTCGACCGGGTTCTTGGCAGAACCTGACCTGCCACTTGCTCTTTTGACAAATACTCTCAGGGGGTTTGGGGGCAGAATGCCCCCATCAGCCGCAGCCGGTTGCGCGCTGGCGCGCAGAAGGCAAGACAAAGGCCCGCGCGCTTGCGCGAACGATCAGACTTTCGCCCGGATCAGCCCAGCGCGTAGCCCGCGCCGCGCACCGTGCGCACCGGATCGTCACCGCCAAACTGCATCAGCGACTTACGCAACCGGCCGACATGCACGTCAACCGTGCGGGTATCGACATAGATGTCGCGCCCCCAGACCATGTCCAGCAGTTGCTCACGGCTGAACACCCGGCCCGGCCGTTCCATCAGGGTGACCAGAAGCTTGAACTCCGTCGGTCCCAGCTTCAGCACCTTGTCGCCCCTATAGACGCGGTGGCTTTCAGGATCGAGCCGGATATCCTCATGCTCCAGCACCACCCCGGCGGTCGAAGGCCGCACCCGGCGCAATTGCGCCCGCGCCCGCGCCATCAACTCCAACACCGAATAGGGCTTGATCACATAGTCATCCGCCCCGGTTTCCAGCCCCCGGATCCGGTCTACCTCTTCTGCCCGTGCCGACAGCATGATGATCGGGATGCCCCGCGTCTCGGGCCGCATCTTCAGGCGTCGGCAGACCTCGATCCCCGAAACCTTCGGCATCATCCAGTCAAGGATGATGATGTCGGGATCTTCTTCGTCGACCAGGACCATCGCGTCCTCGCCATTGTCGGCCTGGGTCACCGCAAAGCCCTCGGCCTCAAGATTGTAGGCCAGAACCGTGCGCTGCGCCGGTTCATCCTCGACCAAAAGCACCCTTGGCTGTCCGCTGCGCGCCATCTTCAGCCCCTCGCTGCAATGCCGGTCGTACTGTCGACCTTCGGCCGGTCATCCCCCGGCATCGCCCCGGTCACCAGATAGATCACCTGTTCAGCGACCGAGGTTGCATGGTCGCCAACCCGTTCGATATTCTTGGCGATGAAATGCAGATGCATGCAGGGACCAATGTTCCTTGGGTCTTCCATCATATGGGTCAGGAACTCGCGGAAGATCGAATTGTACATCTGGTCCACGTCGCGGTCGCGCTGGCGGACATCCTCGGCCAGCTTCACGTCACGCCGGATATAGGCATCCAGCGCATCGGTCAGCATCTGCACCACAGCTCGCGCCAGCCGTCGGATCGACCCGGATGCCCCCGGCACCTGTGGCATCTGACTGAGAATCGCGGTGCGTTTGGCCAGGTTCTTGGCGTAATCACCGGCGCGTTCCAGTGCGGCGGCGATCTTCATCACCGTCAACACCGTGCGCAGATCTCCAGCGGTCGGGCCACGCAGCGCGATCAACCGGGCGCATTCACTGTTGATCTGGTCTTCCAACGCGTCGATCGCCGCATCACCTGCGCGCACCCTTGCGGCCAGATCCTCGTCCCGGGCATCCAGCGCTTCGGCAGCGTCAAGAAGGGCGGTCTCTACCAGCCCCCCCATCCGCATGACCAGCGCCTGAGCGGATTCAAGATCACGGTCAAAGGCCGTGGCAATATGAGCACTGTTCATTCTGTCGCTCCTTACCCGATGCGCCCGGTGATATAGGATTCGGTCCTTGGGTCTTTCGGGT